>JAQWPT010000012.1 GCA_029245245.1 Phycisphaerales bacterium | reverse complement strand
CTCGTCGTACTCGGATTCGGACTGCTTCTTCCCGCGGCCTGCGGCCCGGAGAACGAGTTCGTTCCTCCGCCACCTCCCAAGGTGACGGTGGAACACCCGGCAATCCGCGATGTCACCACCTACATGAGTTACACCGGCCAGACCGCGGCCCTGGATACGGTTGAGATCCGCAGCCGCGTGACCGGCTTCCTGAAGTCCGTCGAGTTCGAAGACGGCACCCGCGTGGAACAGGGCGACCTGCTCTACATGATCGAACAGGAACCGTTCATCGCCGCCCTCAACTCCGCGACCGCTTCACTCCGCAGCGCCATCGCCGAGCGTGACCTGCAGAAGGCGCTGCTGGAACGTCTCACCGAGGCCATACGCCGTGGCGCCGGCAGCCAGGTTGAACTGCTGGAAACCCAGGCCCGCTATGACGGCACCCTTGCCACTGTGGACAAGACCAATGCCGAACTGGACAAGGCCCAACTCGACCTCGGGTACACCAAGATTCATGCTCCCATCGGTGGACGGCTGTCTCGCAACCTCGTCAGCGAGGGGAACCTGGTGGGCGCGGGAGACACCCTGCTGACCACCCTCATCGAACTGGAACCGATCTACGTCTTCTTCGACGTCAACGAGCGTGACCTGATCAAGATGATCAAGAAGGAACGCGACGCCGGACGAGCCGGCCGCGAGGCCGACATCCCGATGCTGCTGGAACTCACGGACGGCTCACGATACGAGGAAGAGGGATTCGTCAACTTCGTCGACAACACCGTCGATCCACGGACCGGAACCATCCGGGTTCGTGGCCAGTTCCCCAATCTCCGCCACGTACTGGTGCCCGGACTCTTCGTTCGAGCCATGATCCCGATCGAGACCAGTCAGGCCCTCCTCATCCCTGAAACCGCCCTGCAGCGGGACGTGGTCGGCCCGTTCGCGATGGTCGTCGATGCACAGGGCACCGTCCAACGCCGGGATGTCGAACTCGGCGTCCAGGATGACAAGGATCGCGTCATCACCTCGGGACTTGGCAAGGACGACCAGGTCATCATCAACGGACTGCAGCGGGCCCAGCCCGGCAATCCCGTCCAGGCCGTCAAGGCCGGTTCCTGACTTCGGGGCTGTCGCATGTTCAGTCGATTCTTCATCGAACGGCCGATCTTCGCATCGGTCATCTCGATCACGATCGTACTGATCGGTGTGATCGCGATGGGCAAACTCCCCATCGCCCGCTACCCCCAGGTCTCTCCCCCGACGATCACCGTCTCCGCCGTCTACCCCGGCGCCAACGCGACCACCATCGCGGAGACCGTTGCCGCTCCGATCGAGGAGCAGGTCAATGGCGTCGAGGGCATGACCTACATGACGAGCACGAGCAGTGACGATGGCACGATGAACCTGAGCATCACCTTCGAAATCGGCACCGATCTCGACATGGCGAGCGTGCTGGTTCAGAACCGCGTCGCCGCCGCCGAGCCCGGACTTCCCGAGGACGTGAAGCGCCAGGGCATCGAGACCAAGAAGAAATCCAGCGAGACGACGCTGTTCATCGCCGTCTATTCCCCGGGCGAGCAACTCGACGCGCTGTTTCTCCAGAACTTCGCCACCCTCCAGATGCTTGATCCCATCAAGCGAGTCAAGGGAGTGGGCGACGTCACGATCTTCGGCGTCGGTGACTACGGCATGCGCCTCTGGCTCGATCCGGATCGGATCGTCGGCCTCGGCCTGTCCATCGACCAGGTCCTGCAGGCGGTCAGAGAACAGAACGTCGAAGTCGCAGCCGGACAGATCGGCCAGCCACCAGTCCCACCCGGGCAGGCCTTCCAGTACAGCGTCACGACCAAGGGGCGGCTGATCACCCCGGAGGAGTTCGGCCAGATCGTCATCAAGATCGGCACTGATGGCAGCATCGTCCGACTCAATGACATCGCTCGCGTCGAACGTGGATCAAACAACTACAAGATGCTCTCGAGCTTCAACGGCGAACCCTGCGCCGTCATTGCCGTCTACCAGTTGCCGGGGGCGAATGCGATCGAAGTCGTCAACGGCATCAAGTCCACGCTGGTTGGATTGACTCCCCAGTTTCCAACCGGCCTGGATTATTCAATCAGCTATGACTCGACGGATGTCATCCGGGCTTCCATCAAGGAAGTCGTGATCACCCTGCTCATCACGGTGGTCCTGGTCATCTTCACTGTCTACATCTTCCTCCAGAACTTCCGCGCCACGCTGATTCCCGCGGTGACCATCCCGGTCTCCCTGATCGGCACGTTCGCGGTCATGCTCGTCTTCGGCTTCTCGATCAACCAGATCTCGCTCTTCGGACTGGTGCTGGCCATCGGCATCGTGGTGGATGATGCGATCGTGGTGGTTGAGAACGTCACCCGCCATCTCGATGAAGGCGGCTGCACACCGCGCGAAGCGGCCATCCGCTCCATGAAGGAAGTCAGCGGCCCGGTCATCGCCACGACCCTGGTGCTGCTGGCGGTCTTCGTCCCCACCGCCTTCATGCCCGGCATCGCCGGCCAGCTCTTCCAGCAGTTCGCATTGACCATCGCCATCGCCACCTTCTTCAGCAGCATCAACGCACTGACGCTGAGCCCCGCCCTGGCCGGAATTCTCCTGCGACCATCACCCAAGAAGCAGTTCATCGTGTGGAGGTGGTTCAACGGCGCACTGGACAAGACGACGAAGGTGTACACCTACATGGTCCGGACCCTGCTGCGCCTCGCAGTCGTCGGCGTGCTCGGATTCGTCGGCATTGTCCTCGTCGCCATCTACGGATTCGGTCAGTTGCCCAACGGCTTCGTTCCCCAGGAAGACGAAGGCTGGTGCCTGATCAACATCCAGTTGCCGGATGCCGCGTCCCTGGAACGCACCTCCGTCGTCTCCAATCACGTCACGGACATGGCCATGGAGACCCCGGGTGTCCAGGAAGTCATCAACATCACCGGGTACTCGCTGATGAACGGATCCGCCGCCTCCAACGGCGCCACGATCCTGGCGATCTTCGAGGACTGGGATGATCGAACCGAACCCGAGGTATCGCAGGCGTCGATCATCGGATCACTGAACCGCCGGTTCTTCGGGATCCAGGATGCTGTGGTCATGGCCTTCGCGATGCCGTCGCTGCCTGGCCTGGGAACCTCTGGCGGCCTCGCCATGCAGATCCAGGACACCGGCGGCGCCGGACTGGCCTCACTGGAAGGCATCGCCAACACCATGGTCGAGGACGGGATGACCCAGACCTCCCTCACGAACTTCTATTCCGGCTTCCGAGCCAATGTCCCGCAGTTGTTCGTGGACATCAACCGGGACCAGGCCCTCTCCAAGAATGTCAGCCTCGACAGCATCTTCCGCACGCTGCAGACCTATCTCGGCTCGATCTACGTCAACGACTTCACCTACCTGGGGCGGACCTTCCAGGTGAAGGCCCAGGCCGAAGGTCGTTTCCGTGACACGCCATCTGACATCGGGCGACTCCAGGTGCAGACGCGCGATGGAACGATGGTGCCGTTGGGCGCCTTCGTCGACGTCAAGGAAGTCCTCGGACCCCAGACCGTGTACCGGCACAATGTCTATCCCGCCGCGAAGATCGTGGCCAGGCCCGCCCCGGGCTTCACGTCCGGTGATGCGATGGATGTCATGGAAGGCATGGCCGATCGCCTGCTTCCCGCCTCCATGAACTACGAGTGGACCGAGATCGCCTACCAGCAGCGATCGTCCGGTTCCCCCATCGGCATCTTCCTGATCGCGATTCTCCTGGTGTACCTCGTCCTCGCCGCCCAGTACGAGAGCTGGTCGATCCCACTGTCGGTCTGCTTCTCGGTGCCCACCGCCCTCCTGGGCGCGGTCGCGGCGTTGATGCTCCGGGGCATGGACAACAACCTCTACACCCAGATCGGCATCGTGCTGTTGATCGGCCTCTCGGCCAAGAGCGCCATCCTGATCGTCGAATTTGCGCGTGAGCGGCGCAATGCGGGGGCCTCCATCAAGGACGCCGCCCTCGACGCTGCGAAACTCCGCTTCCGCGCGGTCCTGATGACGGCGTTCAGCTTCATCCTCGGCGTGATCCCGCTGCTGATTGCCGAGGGAGCCGGTGCCGAGAGCCGCAAGGCCATGGGCACCACCGTCTTCGGCGGCATGCTGGCCGCCACGGTGATCAGTCTCCTGGCCGTGCCCATGCTCTACATGGTCGTGCAGTGGACCAGTGACAAGTTGCGGGGCGTCAAGGACCCCGTGACCACTGTCGATGAGCCGGCAGGCTGATGACACTGTCAACGCAACTGGACATCGCCCTGCTGGCCCAGGCCATCGGTACGTTCGGCATGCTCGGGACCATCTGGCTCGTGCAACTGGCCCACTACCCGCTGCAGGTGTTCGTCGACCGCGAACGGTTCATCCAATACCAGCAGGCGCACATGCGGCGCATCACGTTCGTCGTCGGACCGCTGATGTTGATCGAGGTTGCCGCGGCCGCGTGGTTGCTTTTCCTGGCCATGCCCGACCCCGGCCCGTTGCTGGCGTGGATCGGCATGGGACTGATCTTCATCCTGTGGATCTCGACCCTGGTGCTGCAAGTCCCCTGCCACTGGAAACTCGAACGCGGGTGGGACGAACACGCATACCGACGACTGGTTGCTACCAACTGGCTGCGCACCATCGGCTGGACGGCTCGCTCGGTCATCGCGGCCTGGATGCTCCTGCTCTGATTCGCCCGATTCTTTCCCCGGCGCGTCCTGGACCCTTGCCGAGAAATCTCCTGCAAGTGCCATGGCGCACTGCACTTGCAAAAAACAGCCTTTGTGCACGTGAATTCAAGCGATTCTTGAAGTCAGTTCGATTTGGAATCGAGCCTTGTGTACCGTGGAACTGTGTTGGATGTTCTCTACGGTGTACTGGACCGTGACGTCCACACTGGGGTGGGGAATGACAACATGTCACTTTCCCCATGAGGTGAACCATGCTTGATTCCATGATCCGAATCACATCCCTGGCTCTTGGCGCTGTTGTTGCGTCCGCCGCTGGTGCCGACGAACTGCCACAGCGATGGGCGGCAACCGAACTCGCACATCCTGATGCGTACTCCGTGTCGATCTCCGACCTCAACGATGCCGGCGATGCCACCGGGTCCATCCGGGCCGTGGACCCGGACATCCTCTACCAACCCTACATCTACCGCGACGGCGCCATGCACCTGGTCCCTACCACCGCCTACTGGACAAAGTCGTACTGCATAAATGAATCATGCCAGACCGTCGCCGTCGATCTCGATGCGGATCACCTGCTGCACTGCACGACCGACGACATCAGCGACCTTGGCTACTTTGCGGACCTCTTCGGCTCCTACATCTACATGCAGGAGATGAACGAGAGCGGCGGGTTCTGCGGATACCGCCCCCTCGGTGCCGGCGTGTTCCAGGCCTTCACCTGGGATGCGGACCTGGGCGTCATCCACATCACCCCGGACCTTGCCTACTCCTGGGCCCTGGACATCAACGACCACGGTGTGACGGTCGGCTATTCCAAGACCGGCGGAGTCAGCACTGCCTTCTACCACCAGGACGGTGTTCGAACCGATTTCGGACAGGCCTGGCCCGGCGGAACGCGTGCCTACGCGATCGACAACGACGGCCGCATTCTCATGTACCAGTACATCAAGGGTGTGACGAGCTTCTTCATGTACGACATGACTGATGGCACGACAACACCGATCACCACCCTCGGCGTCGACGCTACCCCGTGGGAATGGAACGCCAATGAGTCGGGCCAGGTGGTCCTGTACTGGGTTGAGCAGGGACCGGTCGACGACGTGCACAGGCTCGGCCTCTGGAGCGCCCAGGACGGGATGGTCGACCTGTCGATTCCCACGGGCACGATCGGCATCATGCTCGCGGCCATCAATGAGTCGGGCTGGGTTCTGGGCACGAGCCATGACGAGGACTACGAACTCACGACGTTCGCCACCCACGTCGGCCACGATTTCCATGCGCTCGATGACCGGATCATCGGCCACGAATCCATCTTCCAGGTCCTGCCCACCGCCCTCAATGCCTCGGGACAGATCAGTGCGCACCTGTACTTCTGGAACGGGGACGAGCAGACCGTGATTCTCAGCCCGGCCCGCCCCGGCGATGTCGACGGCGACGGGAACGTCGGCGTCAACGACCTGCTGGCGGTGATCTCCGCATGGGGCGACTGGCCGATCGGCTCGACCTGCGGGCCGGATCTGGACATGGATGGTTCTGTAAACGTGAACGACCTGCTGGCCGTCATCAGCGACTGGCATTGACGAATCTCTCCTCTTCCCCCTTTCCAGCCAACCATGGACTGCGTTTGAGCCGTTTCACCGCCATGCTTCGACGCTTGTCGTATCATGCGAATGAGCCTGCACACCGCAGATCAACCGTAGATCCATGGTCAGGCTGGGAAGGAACTGAACATGCATACCGCCCGTCTCCCCTTCGTCCGCCGCTGCGCCGTGGGGCTTGCCTTGATGTTGGGCCTGCTGATCCCCAGCACCCTCGCCGAGGCAAACCAGTCCTCCAAGCCTCGCCTTGCGATCACCAAGATCACCGCCACGCCATCGGTCATGCGTCAGGAGGCAGCCAGCCAGGGCACCTCGGTGCTCGAGCAGGTCCTGGAAGGGACCGACGGGCAGCTGATGAACGCCATGCAGCAGACCCGCAAGTTCGAGCTGGTCGGCCGCAGCGACCTCGCCGCCATCCTCAAGGAACAGGACCTCGCGGCCTCGGGCCTCGTGAACCCAGCCGATCCACAGACCGCCCGCCAGTTCGAACTGGCCGGGGTCAAGTACGTGGCCACGGTCTCCATCAGCAACTTCGAGGACATCACCGAGCGGGCCACTCTTGAAGGCCAGTTCGGCGCCACCAAGGCCGAGCGTCGCTCC
>JAQWPT010000010.1 GCA_029245245.1 Phycisphaerales bacterium | reverse complement strand
TTTGTGGCCTAACCCCGATTCCCATGAAGCTGGGCGGGGGACCATGTATGCTGGGCGGTTTGACTGGGGCGGTCTCCTCCTAAAAGGTAACGGAGGAGCGCAAAGGTTAGCTCAGCGCGGTTGGAAACCGCGTGTCGAGTGTAAGAGCACAAGCTAGCTTTACTGCAAGACATACAGGTCGAGCAGTTACGAAAGTAGGCTCTAGTGATCCTGCGATCCCGTGTGGAAGGGTCGTAGCTCATCGGATAAAAGGTACCCCGGGGATAACAGGCTTATCGCTCCCGAGCGTCCATAGCGGCGGAGCGGTTTGGCACCTCGATGTCGGCTCATCGCATCCTGGGGCTGAAGGCGGTCCCAAGGGTTGGGCTGTTCGCCCATTAAAGCGGTACGCGAGCTGGGTTCAGACCGGCGTGAGCCAGGTCGGTCCCTATCTGCTGTGGGCGCTGCATTATTGACCAGATTTCTCCCTAGTACGAGAGGATTGGGAGGGACTCACCCCTGGTGTGCCAGCTGGACCGCTCGGTCCATCGCTGGGTAGCTAAGTGGGGCAGGGATAACCGCTGAAAGCATCTAAGCGGGAAGCCCTCTGGAAGATGAGTAATGCACGTTCATTTTGAATGAGAGACCCCCGGAAGACCACCGGGTTGATAGGCCGCACGTGTAAGGGCAGAAATGCCTTCAGCGAAGCGGTACTAATGGTCGAGGCCTGGTCATCCACCTGGTCCTCCGCGACATGCGGAGAAGCAGGCTGGAAGCCGTGACCATTTCGAGCTTCGGTCTGCACAGACGAATCACAAACTGTCATCACCCGGCGAGCGCTGAAAGGCGCTCGCCGGATTTGTCGGTGATCATAGGTCCGGGGTCACACCTGATCCCATCCCGAACTCAGAAGTAAAGTCCGGGCCGCCGATGATACTGCAACGCGGGAAAGTAGGTCGTTGCCGACACTTGCAACCCCCTGGCCGAGAGGCCGGGGGGTTGTCCATTTTTGGACTCATCATTTCAGTCGACACGCGAGCACATTGACCATGACTTGGCGCCGTGGTGAACGTGGTTCCAGTCCTCGGTTTATTGATCCGGCAGCATGAAGGTCGGTTCGCCGGGTTCCTCGGCCTGCTCCAGCTGCTGCTGGGTGTAGGCCGCGTTCGAGGGCGTCTGGTACGCGGCGGGAAGGTCGCCATCCATCGGGCCGCAGTCGCAGCCCACGAGCAGCATGGTCACGCTTGAAAGCATCAGGAAGGTCTTCATGACCGTACTCTACCGCCTTCGGGGCGATCAGGGGAGGATCCGCTTGCGCAGGCTCCGGCCCACGCGCTGCAGGCGTGAGCCGCCCAGTTCCGCCGCGTCCAGGAGCCACCAGTCCGGCCGATCGCACAGCCCCGAGGGCTGGTAGCCACTGTGGAGCATGCACGGGGCCGTCTCACGCTCGATGCCCCGGACCCTTCTTCGTCGAAGGTCGTGCTTCCACCGGTCCACGCGGACCTGGTCGATGGGCTGAAGGGTGCGTCCCTTCCAGGACTGCTCGCGATCCTCGAACCCCTGGGTGCTGCGCTGGTGGAAGTCCAGCATTCCCGGCTCGAAGGACTCGCCCAGGAAGGTGCAGAGGGTCTGGACGTGGGGCTCCGGGTCGGCCACGAGGTCCTCGTAGCGCAGGTCGATCCACCGCCGGGGGCCAAGTTCGTCCGCCCGCTGGGCGGCAGCCTGGACGAGGCGGCGCCAACTGCGGGCCCGCAGCAGGTAGCAGTCGTTGATCCACAGCATCCGAAGCTGCGAGGCGACCACGTCGCGGGGATCACGCATGATGTGGATGAACTTGGCAGTTGGAAACAACGTCGCCAGTTCGCTGACGCACTTGAGGTGGTGGGGGCTCTTCTCACCCAGGCGGGGCTTGCCGCTGGTCTCGGCCTGCATCTGCATCAGTACGAGGAAGACGGCGCGGGCGGAACGATCGGTGGCGTCGATGCGGGACGTGAACTCCGCGGGATCCAGCCCCTGGTCCGTCCATTCCTCGGCGGCAAGCAGGCGGGCCTGCCACCGCCGCCAGGCCGCGTCATCGGTCGCCGCCTCGTCGGGCGGCCGGTGCTTGAAGAAGAACGCCGTTTCCGGGGGCACGTGCAGACGCGAATGCGCGGAGCAGATCGACTGCACCAGCGTGGTGCCCGAACGGGGCACGCCCACGATGAAGAACAGGTCACCGGCGATGGCATCTGGGTCGGGCATCGATGCTGCACAGGGTAGCCGCATCGACGCCACGCCGGGCCTCCCGGCCTGGCGGATCATGGTGACCGGCCATCTGCATGCGGCATGAACGTCCGGTGCAGGAGGCAGGGGATGGAATCACGGGCAGGTGACATTCCAGTTTCCGATCACCAGCAGGAGGTCGGCGGTGTTGAAGGGGTTCTGCCAACCAGTAATCGCGGCCAGCAGGTCGTTGATGCCGACAAAGCCATCTCCGGTGAGATCGCCGGGGCAGTCTTCGGGGCATTCATCGGCAATGGAGTTGCCGCCCTCGTCGATGTAGCTGCCCGCGGGATAGATCTGGTCAGTCGAGTTGCTGCAGAGGTGCGTGCCGTGCAGGGAGGGGAGGGCCATGCCCTGGTTGTAGATTCCTCCGCCGTTGCCTAGAGCGGCATTGCCGGTAAACATGCAGTTCTCAAGAGTGGAGGTGGAGAAACTGTCAGACCAGTTGTGCAGTGCGCCGCCGTAGGAGCCGGCCAGGTTGTTCTCAAACGAGCAATCGGTCAGTGTCGAGTTGTCCTGATAATTCAGTATTGCGCCGCCGGATACAAACGCCTTGTTGCTTGTGAACATGCAGTTGATGATTGACAGGTTGCTTTCCCTGTTGCGCATCGCGCCGGCAGATCCGGCATCTCCTTCATTTCCAGTGAATGTGCAGTTGAGCATCGAGGCACTGCTGCGGTAGTTGTCCATCCCGCCGCCATTGCCTTTTGTTGTTTCAGCAGGACCGTTCCCAGGGGCGCAATCAAACTCTGAGGCGATATTGTTCTCAAAGGTGCAATTGACGAGCGTGGGACTGCTTTCGGAGTTCGCCATGCCGGCGCCGTTGCCGTCTTTTGCGTAGTTTCCACTGAAGATGCAGTCGGTCAACTCGGGGTTGCTTCCGGCACTGTTGTGCATTCCGCCGCCTGCATCTCTGGCGGCGTTGTTTGCAAAGGTGCACCCATTCAGTGTCGGGCTGCTTTGGGTGTTGTACATGCCAGCGCCAAGATCTGCAGCTGTGTTGTAGCTGAACGCGCAGTCCATCACCATGGCGTAACTGTCCTTGATGGCGATCCCGCCACCAGAAGAGTGCCCCCTGTTCCCGGTAAAGGTGCAAGTAGTGAGCGTCATGTTGGGGCACTCGTCCTCGATCAACATTCCGCCGCCAAGGTTCGCACTGTTGTGCTCGAACATGCAGTCAGCCAGTGATGCCTGGCTGTTGGAGTTCAGTATTCCTCCGCCTTCATTCGCCTCGTTTCCCCTGAACGTGCAGTCAGTCAACACAATGTCCTTGGAGAGGTTGTCGGTGTTGTACATGCCGCCGCCTCGTTCGCCGGCCTGGTTGTCGGAGAATTCACAACTGCTCAGTGAGGCGCTGCCATCCCAGTTCAGCATTCCACCGCCATTGGCAACAGCGTTGCTGTGCTCGACGGTGCAGTGTTCCAGCGTGAGACTGCTTTCGATGTTGTACATCGCTCCGCCGCTTATTGTTGCGGTGTTGTCCGTGAGCAGGCAGTCGATCATCGTGAGGCTGCTGTTGGCGTTGTACACGGCGCCGCCATGGACCGCCGTATTGTTCATGAATGTGCAGTGCTCGAGTACGGCGGTGCCGTCTTGGTTGCCCATCCCGCCGCCAGAGTACGCCGTGTTATCTCTGAACACGCAATTGGTGAGTGTGGGATTGCTGCTTTCGTTGTACATCCCACCGCCGCACCCGCCGAATCCACCAGTGATGATCAGGTGTTCGAAGGTGGTCGACTCCGTCTCACCCGAGTTGCATCGCAGCACGGTTCCAACGTACTGGGCGTCGATCGTCGTCGCCGGGGTGCCATCCCTGTTCAACTCGCCACGAATCGTGATCGCTCGGCCAGCGGAAGTCACGTCCGACTCGTAGTACGTTCCCGCGGCGATCTCGATCACATCGCCATCGCTCGAGGCATTGATTGCCCCCTGGATCGTCGAGTAGTCGGCGGGCACGTTGATGGTGGCGGCCGACGCGATGCACGCCGTGCAGGTGAGTGTCAGGATGTACAGTTCCTTTCGCATGATTTCTCCTTGATCAGGCGCGTCGTTCTTCTTCCGATTTGAATGTTGCCTGGTGTATTTCGTCCCAGGCGA
This sequence comes from Phycisphaerales bacterium, assembly GCA_029245245.1. GTDB lineage: Bacteria > Planctomycetota > Phycisphaerae > Phycisphaerales > SM1A02 > UBA854. The sequence goes on along the minus strand of JAQWPT010000010.1, from coordinate 17,659 downwards.
CCATCTGTCACTGGTCACTACGACAGACGCACCTGTTTCTGCGCGCAATTCGGAAACATGGCAAATAGATGCTGTCACGGCGTACCCCGCAGGGCGGGGGACTGGGCTGCATGCAGCCTGATGCAACCAGATGCAACCAAGCCTCCCGGGCTTGAAGCACGGGAGGCCTGTGGCTGGATCTGAGTCCGTAGTGATCGTGGTCAGCCGCAACTGTTCCAGTTGGCGATTACGTTCAGCAGGTCGTCGACGTTGACGATGCCGTCGTCGTTACCGTCGCTGCCACAGGGGCCGCCACCGTCGGTGGACCAGTCGGAAATGACCTGCAGCAGGTCGCTGACATCGGCGGCGCCATCGCCGTTGAGGTCACCTGCGCAGCGGGGATCCAGGAGCATGGGTACGCCGGTGGCGTCCAGTTGGACCTGGCCGGCACTGTTGATGGAGCGGGCGATGCTGGAGAGGGGTTCGGCTTCCAGGTTGGAGTCCAGGTTGATCAGGAATGGGGCTTCGGCCCAGAGCTTGGCACGCTGGTCATAGAAGGGCAGTTCGAAGGAGGTGCCGATGACAATGCCGTCGTCATTGATGCCGGTGACCGTGAAGCCGGCGATCGGATCCTCCAGCGTGATCTCCTCGAACCCGTTGCCCGGCGACCATCGAGCTGCGTAGGGAGCAGTCGAAGTATCGGACCAGCTGAAGGCGATGTTGCCATTTCCGGAGAAGGCGTTTCGCAGGGAGTAGGTGGGGTATGGGAACACGTGGATGTCCTGGCGAACCCCGGTGTCGGTGTCGTACCAGAAGTACACGAAGTCGTTGTCTGGACGCCCGGACATGAGGATCCGGCCATCGTCGGCGAAGCCAAGTGCCGCGGACGAGCCATTCATGTCCGGCAGGTCCTCGTAGGTGGTCAAGGCGCCGTTCTGCCAGGTGGCAGCGGTGTACGTGCCGTCAACCTGGATGTACCCACAGGCCCGGTCGTCCTCGTCGATGCCGGTGAAATAACTGAAGTTCATGCTCGGCGCGATCAACTGGAATCCATCGTCGTCGGTCCAGATGAAGGCGGTCCACTCGCTGGACCCGCTGCCCTGGGAGTAGTTGCCCACGATGGAGCCCGACTCGTTGATGTTCATGAGGTGAGCCCAGGGGCCACTGCCGGTGACGACGGCCAGGACCTGGACACTGCCATCGGAATTCCGGCGGACCAGGCGGTCGTCCTGGAGTATGCCGTAACTGCCGAGTCCAGCGGCTTGGCCGGATTCGTTGATCACGGCGCCGTCGCTTTCAGGGAAGGTGGTGACAACGGCGAGTTCGCCGTCGATGAGCACGGCCATCCGGTCATTGGAAGTGCCTACCAGCATGCCCTGGTCATTCATGGCCTGGGCGGTGAACGGCGCACCGGGAGCGAGTTCGACGGCATCGAAGCAGTGGGGGTTGATTGAAGCGGGGACAGGCGTCGCAAGCAGGGCGACGCAGACGACAGGGGAACAGATTCGAAGAATCGAATCAATCATGGTTCACCTCGGGGGTATGAAGTTGACAAGGGGTTCCTGCATCCCCACCCCGCACTATCAACGTACTGGCCCGAGCATCCTTGTACAGGGGAAGTTGAAGACCAAAACAAATGTCATGTCGCCATGGCGGCCTAAGCCCGCTGCATGCCTTTGGTTGTGCCAATCAAACGCAGAGTGAAATCTACGGGCATATGGTGCCCCAGGCTGCGATTACTGCCAGCAGGTCGCCGACGTCGACCCTGCCGCTGTTGTCGATGTCCTCGGGGCAGTCGTTTCCGCCGCCACCACTGTTGGTATTGATCAGCAGCCAGGCCGGGCCACCGACCTCGTTGAGGATCACGGCGCCGCCGGTGTCGGGAATCGAGACCGTGCCTTCCTCACCGTTGGGCGGAAGGGACATCGTGCTGCTGGTGACGCCTTCGCCGATACGGGTCATGGCCAGCTCGCCGGGGCCGTTGAACGAGACCGTTCCCGAAACCGCCCGGATCGAGAAGCCGTCGCCGGCCATGTGCACACTGCAATCCCCGCATCCCAGGGATGCGAGTCCCTCGCTGGTGTTCGGCTCATCGGGCCACGACAGGGTGAATCCCGGGTTGGAACCGGAGAAGATGTACTTGTTCCCGTGACCCAATGAAATGGTCTGGTTGCCGGAGAGCGAGGTGGACTGGTCCTGGTCCAGGTCGTAGAGCGAGTTGACTCCGGCCCATGCATTGATGTCCACGGGAATATCGGCCCCGGAGATCTCCACGCCGATGGCGTAGGTGCCCATGCTGTTTCCCGCGATCGAGATCGAGCTGTAGCCGGTTTCCTCGTTGTGGGAGAAGATCACCTCGTAGATGTCGCTGATGTCCACCAGCCCGATCTCCATGTTCCCCACCACGTTGATCACGCCTTCCATGCCGCTGATGCAGTGCGGGTCGCAGAAGAAGGGGACCACGGCGGGTGCATCGTCGGGGACGACCCACTCGAAGACGTCGCCGGGGCTGTTGAGCGATCCGGAGTCGAAGAGGCCGTCTGGTGTGCAGTTCGCACCAGAGGTGGCGGTGTGGGGGTAGCCCGTGACGTACTCCCAGCGAATCGTGTCGCCGGGTTGGGCGTCGACGACCGAGGGTACGAATGAGGTGTTGTACAACCCGATCATGTGGGTCTCCGCGGTCGCCGTCATGGTCGATGCGCCGCTGGCGAGTACCGTCAATACAAGCATGGTTTGAAGTCGCATTCGATCTCTCCTCAAATGGGGTTGAACCCGTTCAGGCTAGGCCCTGAGTGCTCGCATGCAAGGAAAATCTGGCTGGATGCGTTCCGTGGACCCCTGGGGTCCGATACGAAGCCGCATGCGGCATGCATGCAAAAAAGGCGACGCCGGGAAGCCGGCGTCGCCTGAAGCGGACAGGGTGGGATTCGAACCCACGATGACCCGGAGGCCATACTGGTTTTCGAGACCAGCGCGTTCAGCCGCTCCGCCACCTGTCCCGGGATCGTGCATTCTATAGCAAGGAAGAGGGGGAGTCGATCGGTGATCAGTGATCGGTGATCGAGTCATTGGGAGTTCGTATACTTCATCAATGATCCATCATCGCTCGATCGTACTCATGGCCTGCCTCGTCGTTCCCATGGCATTTCTCGTCGGCTGCGGCGAGCAATCGCCGGGCACGATCCGGATCGAGAAGGCCGAGTGGGTCCCGGGGTTCCTGCACAACGGTTGGTGGGCCGCGGTACCGGATGGTGCTTCGCTTGAGACGAAGCAGACCGTCGACGCGATCGACACGTCCCTGGAACTGGCTCCGGGTCACTACGACATCTACTGGAGTCGTGGCTACGAACATGCGAGCGATCCGATGCTGCTCGCATCCGGCGTCACAGTTCGTTCCGCAACAGAGACGATCGTGCACGCCGACAGCGGAGTCATGCTGGACGTGGCGGATTGGGTGCCGCAACTCAAGCACAACGGCTGGTGGGGAGCAGTGCCGGGAGGGGGATCAGTGGATGATCGCGTGGACTGGGAAAAATCCGACCATGCCCTGCTTCTTCCCGGGGGCAACTACGACATCTACTGGGTGCAGAGCTACGAGCATGCGGCGTCGCCGATGCGCCTGTTCTCTGGAATCCAGATTGAGCCGCACCAGATGGTGGCGCTGCCCGTGCAGTCGGGTATCCGCCTTGAGGCCGCCGACTGGGTGCCGGAGTTGGAACACAATGGGTGGTGGGGCGCCGTGCGAGCAGGTGCTGATCCCGCTGATCGCACCGACTGGACGGATGAGGACCAGGAGTTGATGCTTCCGCCGGGGACGTATGACGTCTACCGTGTCCTGGGCTACAAGCATGCCGCCACACCGGTTCGATTGGCATCCAATGTGACGGTCAAGGACAGTCTGGTGCCCGTTGATGCCAAGAGTGGTGTCCGCCTCGTGCTGCCCGATGGAGTCGAGTTCGGGCACAACGGGTGGTGGGGCGTGACGCTGCCGGAAAATCCGGCGCAAGAGCGTGTGGCCTGGGTCGAGGTCGCGGATCAGCCGCTCCTGGTGCCGCCGGGTACCTACGATCTGTATTGGAGGCAGGCTTACGATGTGCAGGTCATGCCCATCAAATCCTCGGTGACCATCAAGGCCGGGGAACTCGTCGAAGTTCCCTTCACGCCCGTCGATTCCTGACGGCAGCGCTACTCGGTGTTGATGATGATGGTCTTGCGCTTCGTGCAGTGCTCGAGCATCGCCTCGCGGCACGCCTCCTGGCCGAGGCCGGAGTTGCGGAAGCCGCCGTAGGGGAGGCCCGGCTGTACGACGAGGTTCTGGTTGATCTGTACGAACCCCGCATCGATCCGCTCGACGGCCCGCATGGCCCGGCCGATGTCGCGGGTCCACACCGTGCCGCAGAGTCCGTACTCGGTGTCGTTGGCCTGCTCGAGGACCGACACCTCGTCTGTCCAACTGATCACCGACGCGACTGGGCCGAAGATTTCCTCGCGGCAGACGATGTCGTCGTTGGTCACGCCCGAGAGGATCACGGGTCGAACGAAGAGACCGTCGGCAAAGCGGGGGTCCATCGGCAGGGCGCTGCACTCACGCAGCGTCGCATGGGGCAGTTCGCGGGCCAGCGAGAGGTACCGGTTGACGGTCTCGAATTGCTGGGGCGAGATGATCGAGCCCATGTCGGTGGCCTCGTCGAAGGGATCGCCCATGACCATCGCATCGACGGCATCGGCCATGCGCTCGATGAACTCGTCGTGCAGCGAAGCATGGACGAACATGCGACTGGAGGCGGAGCAGGACTGTCCCTGGCGGGTGAATCGCATGCCGGTGACCGCGCCGGCCACGGCCCGCTCCAGGTCCGCGTCCTCGTAGACGATCATCGGGCTCTTGCCGCCCAGTTCCAGCACCACCGGGGCGAGGTGGCTGGCTGCGTTGGCATACACGCTTCGGCCGGCGGCGACGGAGCCGGTGAAGGAGACCTTGTGCACGTCCGGGTGGGCCGCGATGGGGGCGCCGCACTCGGGTCCGTAGCCCGCCAGCAGGTTCAGGACGCCCGGGGGCAGGACTTCGGACATGATCTGGGCTGCCCGCAGGATGCACAGTGGCGCTTCCTCGGCGGACTTGAGCACCACGGTGTTGCCGGCGACCAGGGCGGGGCAGATCTTCAGGCCCATCAGGTAGACGGGAACGTTCCAGGGAATGATCGCGCCGACCACGCCAAGCGGTTCCCGGATTGTCAGTGGCAGCATGCCGGGCTTGTAGGGGATGGTCTCGCCCTTGAGTTCGCTGCCGAGCCCGCCGTGGAACTCCCACACTTCCCGCAGCAGGTTTGCCTCGATGCGGCTCTCGGTCCGTATCGCCTTGCCCGTTTCGAGGGTGATGAGGTTCGCCATCTCGTCGGCGTGTTCTTCCAGTCGACGGCCGCATTCGGTGATCATCTGCCCGCGTTCCGTGGCGGGAGTCCGGGCCCATTCGTGCCGTGCGGCGTTGGCGGCCACCACCGCGGCATCGACGTCGGCCTGTTCACTGAAGGGTGCTTCGCCGATCACGCTCATCGTTGCCGGGTCGATCACCTCGAAGGTGCGGCCCGAGGCGGCGGGGACGAGGTCGCCACCGATGAGGTTCTGGTTGGAGAGTGCACGGGCGAGTGAGCGTGGATCGGTCTGGGGGCTGGTCATGGCAACAGGATACAGCCGGTGCTTCAGCTGCAGAGGCCCCAGGCGCCGATCACCTCCAGCAGGTCGTCCACGCCGAAGGGGTTGCCCCATCCGCCGATGACCAGCAGGAGGTCGTCGACGTTCACGGCGGAGTCGCCGTTCCAGTCTCCGGGACAGTCGCACGATTCGAGAATGCCCTCGTAGAGCCACGCCATGCCATCGGGCTCGGCTTCCAGTTCACCCACCAGGGCGTACTGGCCATTGACCGCGACGGCCCAGCCGAACTCTGCTTCCATGACGGGATCCGGCGGTTCGATCACCGAGTGCAGGAGCCATGAGTTGTCATCAAGGAGTTGGAAGACCGTGACCTCTCCGGCACCAAGTCCGCCGTAGCGGCTTCCCACCAGCAGTCGTTCTCCGTGCATCGCCACGCTGACCCCGAAGGAGTCGCCTTCCACGTCGGTGCCCACGGGCAGGAGTTCCTGGGTCAGGGTCCACTCCCCGTCAATGCGATCGAAGGAGAGGGCGCGGCCCGCATCAAGACCGGCGTCGTCATCCCGGTAGGAACCCACGACCAGCCGCTGTGAATCGATGGCCATCTCGAAGCCGAAGTAGTCTTCACTGTTGCCGTCGGGATCGTTCAGGGTCTGCTCATGGCTGTATCCCTTCGGAGAGGTCCCGTACCGGTAGACATGGACCAGCCCGCGACCACCGGCGCTGAACGGGGAACCGATGGCCATGATGTCGCCATGGAAATCGAGACCCAGGCCGAACTGGTCTGATCCAAGCGAATCCGGGGCCAGCAGTTTCTGGGTCTGGGCCCAGCCATCGTTCGTCGGCCCAAAGACGTAGACCGAGCCGGTGGATTCCCCCAGGTCGTCATCGAGCGGGGCGCCGACTACGACCGTGTCCCCGTCGATGCCCACGGTGCGGCCGAAGTAGTCGTACGGGGCGGCGTCGTCTGCGGTCAGTTTCACTTCCTCGGTCCAGGCTCCGTCCACGTAGCGGAAGACGTAGGCGCATCCGGCATCCGTGCCCGCGGAGTCCTCGAACCACGCGCCGGCCACGATCCGGGTGCTGAACACGTCCACGCTGACCCCGAGCATGTTGCCGACCAGTCCGTCCGAGGCAGTCAACTCGGCTTCGCGGGTCCAGGTTCCATCGATGTTGCGATAGACAAGCACGACACCGGTGGCCCAGTCGTTTCCGGTTCCCAGCGGGGCGCCGATCACGGCGAGGTCACCGTACATGGCTACGCTGGCACCGGTGTAGCCCCCGGGTGTGGACAGGGGCTGGTCGACGTCCGCGGGGCACTGGCAGCAGAGCGAAAGTACGAGGGTTGCGAGCATGGTCTTTCTCCAATGCCGATGGTCACGGCGGTGCGGCTTCCTGTCAATGGAAACCACTGAAATCGAGGCTCTCGGCGGGGTATGCTGCCCCGCATGGTGCATTGCCTGTTCATGTCGCTGGTCTTCGCAGTGGTCCCGGGGTCGGTGTCCGTCGGTCTCTTCGACGAGTTGGCACCGCTGTATCCCGACAGTCGGGTCGATCAGGGAGCGACTGATTTCAGGCTGGATGCTCCACGCGGTGTCCCTGTTGCCGTACACGTGCTCGTGAGCGGCCTGGAGCAGGGGTCGTCGTGCACGTTCACGGCCCGGTCCAGCACCGAACCGTCCCTGCCCGCACACTGGTCACGCCTGATCGACGTGCCGGTCGAAGAGAACACCGGCCTCGACTCGCGCACCGAGCAGTTCAAGGGTGACCGCAACCCGCATGTCATTCGTCGGGCCCCGTTCCGGATCTACGAGGTGATCGAACCGGTGACATCGCCACTGGTCGTCGACGGCACGACCATGGCGCTTCGACTCGAGATCCAGGTGCCGGCGGATGCGTCTCCGGGTGAACACATCTTGACGATCGACGTGCAGCAGGGATCCACCAAGGCCACGGGGCGACTGGAACTCCAGGTCCACGATGTGCTCGTGCCTCCGCTGTCGGGGCAGACACTGGCCTACACGAACTGGTTCAACGTCCGGGAGATGGCCGATCGGCATGACCTGGATCGCTGGAGTGAACCGCACTGGACGATGCTTCGCCGGTACGCGGACCTCATGGCCCGTGGTCGACAGAACGTGCACCGGCTGAACTGGCGAGACTTCTTTGCCCGGGACGAATCCGGTACGTGGCGACTCGATCGTGACCGCCTCCAGCGGTACATAGGAATGTTCGATGATGCGGGTATTCCCTGGATCGAGGGTGCCACCATCGCGGGGCGGCCCAAGGGCGATTGGAGCACGGCATGGCTGGAACTTGGGATGGTGAAACTGCCCATGACCTCCCAGGAAGGCCGGGCGGCGTTGTCGGACCTGGCCGGGCAGATGATGGAGGCCATCATTGCCAACGGATGGCAGGATCGTTGGGTGCAGCATCTTGCGGATGAACCCACCGACGTCAATGCCGCCGACTACGCGCTGGCCGCCGAGGCGCTGCGGGACTCGATGCCGGGAATTCCCATCGTCGAGGCGACCATGACGCGTGAACTGACCGGTGCGGTGGACATCTGGTGTCCTCAAGTGCACAAGTACCAGCAGAACATCGAGTTCTTCAATGAACGCAAGGCCGCCGGTGATCAGGTGTGGGTCTACACCTGCCTCGTGCCCGGTGGTCCGTGGGTCAACCGCCTGCTCGACCAGGAGCGGTTGCGCCAGGTATGGATCGGTTGGGCGGCGGCGAAGTGGGACCTCGACGGGTTCCTGCACTGGGGACTGAACCACTACAAGGCTGATCCGTTTCAGCAGAGCGTGGTGGATCATCCGGCCATGCCCAACACGACCAACAAGCTGCCGGCGGGGGATACGCACGTGGTGTATCCCGGGCCGGATGGTCCCTTGTCGGGACTGCGGTTCGAGGCGCATCGCATCGGGCTCGAGGACCATGCGATGCTGGAGCTGCTCGAGGCCCGGTCACCGGGCACACGTGAGGAGATCATCGAAGTGGTCTTCCGAGGGTTCGACGACTGGGAAGCCGATCCTGCTGCCTACCGCCGGGCGAGGAGGGCACTCATGCACCGATTGTCGGTCAATCAACCCTAGCGGATGTGGGCCAGCGCCAGCCCATCCCCGATGGGAACGAGGCTGTAGTCGATGCGATCATCATCGAGCAGGAACATCGCCAGTTCACGCGTGGCCACGGTCGGTTCATCATTGACTGCGGGGTCGGCGACCTGTCCGCCTCGGAACATGTTGTCGATGGTGATGATGCCGCCGGGCCGCAGCAGCCGCAGCCCGTGCTCGTAGTAGTTGAGGCTGTTTTCCTTGTCCGCGTCGATGTACATGAAGTCGTAGTGTCCGGCTTCGGGTTCATCGAGCATCGCGGCCAGTGTCTCCAAGGCCGGACCGATGCGGGATTCGATGCGGGTGTGTACGCCCGCCGCGGTCCAGGCCGCGATTGCGGTCTGCAGGTGTTCGTCGCTGATGTCGCAGGCGACGAGCCGGCCCTCGTGGGGCAGGGCGGACGCGATGGCCATGGCACTGGCACCGGTGTAGACGCCGATTTCAATGGCCCGGGTGGCCCGGATGGATCGGGTGAGAAAGGACAGGAACTGAGCCTGCTCGGGCGAGGTCTGCATGCCGCCGTCCTCGAGCCCCAACGCGTGGTCCCGCAGCTCCTGGTGGACATCGGTGTCGCGAAGCGAGTGCGCGAGCAGCCAATCGTGGAGTCGGTCATCAACCTGGATCGTTCGGGCGGACATGAGGGTCTCCTGCTCTGGAAACCGTATCATCTCATGCATGGCACGTGAAGGCGAACCCGACATTTCGAATCTGGTGGCTCGCTTGGCGGCATCCAGTACCGAGCATGATCGCATTCAGCACCTTTCCACCACGCATCTGCCGAACCGGGATGTGGTGCTCTGGATTCTCGAGCAGTTGCACTGCGTGCTTTACCCCGGGTTCTTCGGTCCTCGGGACCTGACCGAGCAGAGCCTGCAGGAGCATCTCCAGGGCGTGCTTCTGGAGGTCCGTGGCGACCTGGAGGCTCAGGTCGCCGGCGCGCTGCGGTACCACGAGGAGACACCCGACCGCGCACGGGAGATCGCCGATGCATTCCTTGGTTGCCTGCCGGAGATCCGCCGCCTCCTGAGCCTCGACGTCCAGGCGGCCTACGACGGCGACCCCGCGGCTCGACATACCGATGAGGCGGTCCTCTGCTATCCCGGCGTGCGAGCCATGACGGTGCATCGCATCGCGCATGCGCTGCTGCAGTTGGAGGTTCCGCTGATTCCTCGCATCATGCATGAGTGGGCGCACGCTGAAACGGGCATCGACATCCACCCCGGCGCGACCATCGGTGAATCGTTCTTCATCGACCATGGCACCGGCGTGGTCATCGGCGAGACGACGATCATCGGAAGCGGGTGCAAGGTGTACCAGGGTGTGACCCTCGGAGCCAAGAGCTTTCCCAAGGATGAACGGGGGCGCCTCAAGCGTGGTGTCAAACGGCATCCGACACTCGAGGACAACGTCACGGTCTACGCCGGGGCGACGATTCTTGGTGGCGATACCGTCATCGGGACCGACTCGGTGGTCAACGGTGGCGTCTTCCTCGTCCAATCGGTGCCGCCCAACCACGTGGTGCAGGCTCCGCACGTGGAAATCACCCTGCGGGACCGCGGGGCGGGGCGGTAGTTGGCTCCGAGTTCGAGTTCTCGCGATAGAATGGCCTCCTGATCTTCGACCACAGAGAGGCACACATGACCAAGCACGACCCGTTCAACGTCCGTCAGTCCATCGATACCCCGTTGGGGGCACGCGAGATCTGCTCGCTTTCGGCCCTGCAGGCCACGGGGCGGACCGGGGATCTCTCGAGCATTCCATATTCCATCAAGGTGCTGCTGGAAGCCTGCCTTCGCCACTGCGATGGGCACACGGTCACCGAGGATGATGTCGAGACACTCGGCCAGTACGACGCCAGCAACGTGCAGCCGGTCGAGATCCCATTCATTCCCAGCCGGGTGGTCCTGCAGGACTTCACCGGCGTGCCGGCCATCGTCGATCTCGCGGCCATGCGTTCGGCGATCGTGGACATGACCGGCGATGTGAGCAATGCCTCCAAGGTCAATCCACTGGTTCGTTGCGACCTGGTGATCGACCACTCCGTGCAGGTTGATGCATTCAACTCGGCTACGGCCCTGACCATCAACTCGAACAAGGAGTTCGAGCGCAACCAGGAACGCTACGAGTTCCTCAAGTGGGGACAGTCGGCCTTCGACAACTTCCAGGTCGTCCCCCCGGCGACCGGGATCATCCACCAGGTCAACCTCGAGTACCTGGCCAAGGTGACCTGGGACAACGGCAGCGAGCTGTACCCGGATTCGCTGGTGGGAACCGACTCCCATACCACGATGATCAACGGGCTGGGTGTGCTGGGCTGGGGGGTCGGAGGCATCGAGGCCGAGGCCTGCATGCTCGGTCAACCGATCTACATGCTCATTCCCGAGGTGGTGGGCTTCAAGTTCACCGGGGCACTGCCCGAGGGATCGACCGCGACGGATCTCGTGCTTCGAGTCACCCAGATGCTTCGAGAACATGGCGTGGTTGGCAAGTTCGTGGAGTACTTCGGTCCCGGCCTGGCCTCCATGCCGCTGGCGAATCGTGCCACGATCGCCAACATGGCTCCCGAGTACGGCGCCACGATGGGGTACTTCCCCGTCGACGAGCAGACGCTCAAGTACATGGAACTGACGGGGCGGGATACCAAACTCATCGAGACGGTCAAGCAGTACACCCAGGCCCAGGGGCTCTGGCACGAGCCGGATGCCGATGTGGTCTATTCCTCGCAACTGGAACTGGATCTCTCGACGGTCGTGCCGGCCATGGCCGGACCCAAGCGTCCCCAGGATCGCATCGTGCTTTCGGACATGCAGTCGCAGTGGAAGCACGACATGGAGGCATCGCTGTCTCCCGATCGAGCCGCCGGCGCATCGGTCGAGGTCGATTGCGACGGATCCCAGTTTGAACTGGGTGACGGGGATGTCGTCATCGCCGCGATCACCAGTTGCACGAACACGAGCAATCCGGACGTGATGATGGCGGCCGGTCTCCTGGCCAGGAAGGCCAGGGAGAAGGGGCTCAACCGAAAACCGTGGGTCAAGACGTCGCTGGCGCCCGGCTCCAAGGTGGTGACCGAGTACCTGGAGCGGAGCGGTCTCATCGATGATCTCCAGGCGCTCGGCTTCTACCTCGTCGGCTACGGATGCACGACCTGCATCGGCAACTCCGGGCCGCTGCCGGACCCGATCCATGATGCGATCAACGAGCACGATCTCGTGGCCGCGGCGGTCCTCAGTGGTAACCGCAACTTCGAGGGACGCATCAGCCCAGACGTGCGTGCGAACTACCTGGCCTCACCGCCACTGGTCGTGGCCTACGCCCTGGCTGGTTCCGTGGACATGAACCTCACCACGGAGGCTCTGGGAACGGATGCCGATGGCAACGAGGTCTTCCTCCGCGACATCTGGCCCACCCAGGAGGAGATCGATGCCGTCGTGCACGCGAATCTCGGCCGGAGCCAGTTCATCGAGCAGTACGCCGATGTGTACACGGGTTCCGACGAGTGGCGGGCCATCGAGGCCAGCGGGGGCGAGGTCTTCAGCTGGTCCGATGAGAGCACCTACATCCACCGTCCCCCATTCTTCGCCGGCATGACCTCCGAACTGCCGGGCATCAGCGAGGTCAAGAAGGCCCGCGTGCTCTGCCTCCTGGCCGATTCCGTCACCACCGACCACATTTCACCCGCAGGGGCGATCGGGGCGGATTCGCCGGCCGGTCTCTGGCTGCAGGAACACGGAGTGCCGGTGAGCATGTTCAACAGTTTCGGCTCCCGGCGGGGCAACGATCTCGTCATGACCCGAGGCACCTTCGGCAACATCCGCGTCCGCAACCTGCTTGCGCCCGGTACGGAGGGTGGTTGGACGACTGATTTCACCGATGGAAAGGTCAAGTCCATCTTCGAGGCCAGTTGCAACTACAAGGACGCCGGCATTCCCCTGGTGGTCCTGGCCGGCAAGGACTACGGCATGGGCTCCTCCCGCGACTGGGCCGCCAAGGGCACCTTCCTGCTGGGCGTGAGCGCAGTGATCGCAGAGAGCTACGAGCGGATCCATCGAAGCAACCTGGTTGGAATGGGCGTCGTGCCGTTGCAGTTCGCGGAGGGGACCACTGCCGCGTCGTTGGGACTGGATGGCACCGAGTCGTTCGATATCGCGATCGGGGACGATCTCCAGCCTCGGCAATCCGTGCATGTCACCGCCGTGAAGTCCGATGGTTCCAAGGTGGATTTCGACACGACCTGTCGCGCAGATACGCCGGTTGAGATCGAGTACCTCAAGAACGGCGGCATTCTGCACACGGTCCTGCGACGGATGGCGACATCCTGATACAGGTCGTGCGGAGGTGGACGGCTGTTGCGGGGTGTGCCCGTTCAAGAACCAGTTCGAAGGGGACGGCCATGGTCCACTTCGAAGGAGTTCAATCGCGTTCAGACGCTGATCGTCTCAAACTCGCCGGATCGTGATACATCAGACCATGTCGTCTGGGACGCATCTTCCGAACAGTCCTTGTCCTGGTTCAACTGTGCTTCGATTTGGATGGTGAGCAGTTGGCGAACCCGTTCCTTGCTTCGTCGGGCCTCCTCGTGCACTTCCATCTGATAGTCATGCGTGTTGATCATGATTGCACATCCTTTTTGTAAGCATGTCCAGTCCGGTGGAAGTCCATGTTTCCACCAGCCTGGAGGTTACTCCCATCCGTTCAGCGGCTTCTTGAAGTGAGTTCCTTTCGGCAATGACGAGCCGAACGGATTGTCGGAGGTCCGAGGGAAGTGAAGACAACTCTCTGGATACCTTTCGGAGCCATCGGGTTGTCGTCGGCAACGGGCCGTCAGTGTGTTCTTCATCTTTTACCTTCGTGTTTCGGTCTATCAGGGCACTGTGAATGCGTTGCAGGGGGCGGTACCGCCTGCGGAGCAGTGTGCGTGCGATCTTGATCAGAGAATCCCGACCAAGCGAAGTATTTTCAGATTCGGGGATATTGCAGAGTTCGAGGAAGACCTGCTGGCAGAGATCCTCGGATTCACGCGGCGGGGTGTACCGACGGAGAAAGCAGTAGAGGTCCTCGTACTGTTCATCGAAGAGCAGCAGGATCTTCTCGATTTCCCGGGTTGGTCCCATGTGGTCGTTCATGCAGCAGATGTCGGGTGAGTCGTGTGGATGCTGGAACTGCGATCCGGTATCACCGGCGGTGAATCGGAGGGTGTCGAGGAGGGGCGTTTGAGGGCTTCATTGGGCCGGGGTTTCGGGGGCAGCCAGAATCCACGATTCCAGGTGCATGGGGTGTTCTCCGGCCGGTTGTCCATGAATCGCTCCTCGAATGAATGTGAGGTCATCCAGTCAATCCACAGCCGAGTTCTTCCTTTCCGATTTTGGTGGTATTTCCAATGATTCCGTCGGGTAGGGGCCTGCAAGGGCCCTGAAGCCCGATCTTTCCAGTGTCAGCCGACGGATATTCCAGTCGTCAGGGTGCGGAATCCTTTGAAAGGCAGTGGGTTGCAAGGTCCTTGTCCTTCCAGTGGTGGACAGTGCTGGGAGGACCGACGCCACCCACAAGCGAGGCATGACATGCAACAGAAGAATCTCGTACTGCAGTGGATTCGGCAATGCACCCCCGCCACGTGCCGATGCATCGGTGATCGAATCCGGAGCCAGATTGAGCAGGCGCAGGCCGGAGAGTATGAGGCGGATGGGCCGAGCATGGCTCGGCTTGTCGCCACGGTTTTGTTCGTTGAATGCGCCGAGGACCTGGACCTGTCGCCCCTGGAACTGCACGGCCTTCTGGAAGACCCGCGGCGTCAGTGCATGGAAGCGGTGGCGTTGCTGGCCCTGGACTGGATCAGCCGAGCACCGGATCCCCGTCCGGTTCACGGTTCGATTCGATCGACACAGTGGAATTGTCCACCCGTCTCGTGATGACGGCCACGACGGGCCTGCCCATTCGAAGTACGAATACGGAGCGGGGGATCGATCCGGAACCCGACAGGCGTGACTGCAACTGGTCGGGATCGGCCGCCCGGTCTCTCGTCTTGATCTCGACATGGCCGGTGTCATGCTGGCGCAGCCAGTGTGCCACCCTGTCAGCTCGCCACGGCATGGTCGCTTCGACATGGAACGAGGTGAACCAGGGCGATGAAGGTGGAGCGTCTCCGGTGAAGAGTCCCAGGCCCGCCACTGGTTCCTGAAGCCCGAATCGTCTGCTCACCGGGCCATGGAGTCCGCTTCGCTCCAGGGCTGGATCCGGGACACAGAGCACCGAATCGAAGCCTGCATCGTGCCGCAGGTCGGAATAATCAGGAGGGCCGGATTCCGTCAGGCCCAGCGGCAGCATGGTGGCTCGGCGGTGACCGGGTGCCGTTGCCAGTGTGCCCAGCCAGAGGTGTGACTGCGACAGCCGGCCACCAAGACTGACGAACTCAAGTTCAGCACCCTCGATGTCGGGCACGTCTTCGAACGGAATACCGGGGCCGAGTTTGACGAGTCCTCCTTGGAATCGGTCGGCCAGCGCCTCGACACATGAAAGTGGCGGTTGCCATGACGCTGGAGATCGGAGACGCCGACCGGTCCGTTCATCGCGACGACCTGGATCCAGGTGGAACGCGTCAGCCTGGATTTCGATCCGGGTGGCATCACCCTGCACGGTCGAGCAGCCGGCATTGGTTTCCGTCATCCAGCACCGGATGGGATCAAGATCCACCGCGGTGGCATGGTGGCTCCGGGCCAGTGCCATGGCGTCACCACCGATGCCGCAGGCCAGGTCCAGGACATGGGCCGGTCCGGACAGCGCATCGTGGATGCGGCGCGCCTTGTAGTCTGCGATGCATTCCGGGGTCGCCTGCTCAACACCGGGCTGATCGCAGGCGGTGGGAGGGTGCAGGGGGAATTTCATCACGGCCCGTCGTCGTGCTGACAGCAGTTCAAGCGCCGTGCCGACCAGGTCGGCATTCCAGCGTTTCCGCAGGCGACTGATTGATTGAACATCACCAGCATCGACACCGGAGGCGGCGGACAGGAGTTCGGCTGCATCGGGGCCGGTGATCCACTTCCAGGTTTCAAGTGAACTGTTCTGCACACAGGCATGCTCCTTGTCTACGGCAAGAAGGTCAATTCCCGGGAGGTGGCGGGGGATCCATGTGATCATGTATTTCATGCCTTTGAGCGGGAATCGCTGGATACGTGGGTTGGATGCCTGGGCCCGGGACTGGATCGGCTGGTCCCGCCCCCCGATCGAGTCTGAACCGATCCTGGTCGATTCGGTGGTTGACTGGTGCCAGCGGTGCGGCGCGGGAACCCGCGGTGCTCCCTGTGGTGATGCGTGCTGGAGGTGCAGTGGGCGCCCTGGCATGCTTGGTGGGGTGGTACGACTCGGTTCATACCAGGGCCAGTTACGGGAACTGGTGGGGGGGCTGAAGTACCAGGGGTGGTGGGAAGCAGCTGGGCCATTGGGGCGACTACTGGCACACCGACTTCGCGATGGGGTCCTCAATCCTGGTGGGGTGGGGATCAACCCGAACCGGACTCTTGTGGTCCCCATGCCGATGCCTCGGGCTCGGCGATTCTTTCGGGGCATCGATCATGCCGGCTTGCTGGCAAGTGCCGTGGCCGCCGAACTGGGATGCCCTTGTCGCGGAATGCTGTCCAGCAGTGGAGGTCGCACTCAGGTCGGGGTGGGCCGAACGGAGCGAATGCGGGATCAGTCACGGGGCAGCGGATCAGTGAAGAAGAGCAGGTTTATTGGCCTTGGGACGAACCTGAAGGGGGTTTCAATCGTCTTGGTTGATGATGTACTGACCACTGGGCGGACGGCGAGACATGCCGGGCAGTCCTTGGAACAGTTCGGACCTTCCAGGATCCTTCTTGCGGTCCTGGCCGTGAGTGAGCCAGTTTCGACAGACCCGGATCATGGGGTCAAAAAACCGTATCTACCCCTCTTGACCACCTTGACGGCTACAGGAAAGTAGGTACACTCCCCTTCTTGCCCATTTTGGGCACGGCAGCGTGTCTATTGCGCGCTGACGAGCTCTTTGAAAAGTGAACAGTTTGGTAAGCCACGAGGATGTGACTGAACTGCAAAGTCTCACTAGCGACGATGCAGTTCGGATCCCAAACGGACTCCACTCACAGCGTGGGGTTCGTCAAACATTCTCTAGTGAACCTTGAATCACGTCGATTCAGTAGACATGATCATCGTTGCCCATTTCGGGTAACTAAGGTGATGGTGTTTGAAAATAATCCAGGGTGCCTTAGCCGACACCCTGGCATCAAGTACTGAACTTGATGAAGACCATTAGGCCGGGTTTCGACCCGGTCGAATGCCAAGGCAAATTTCTTCTTCGGAAGATTCCGTCACCGTCAGGTGGCGACAATCATTCAATTGAAGAGTTTGATCCTGGCTCAGATTGAACGCTGGCGGCATGGCTAAAACATGCAAGTCGAACGATGAAAGCCCCTTCGGGGGTACATGAAGTGGCGTAAGGACTAGTAATGCGTTCCTACGTACCCTTAGGTCGAGGATAGCCCCGGGAAACTGGGAGTAATACTCGATAATGTCTCCGGACCAAAGCCTTCGGGCGCCTTTGGAGCGAGGAACGTCCTATCAGGTAGTTGGTGAGGTAACGGCTCACCAAGCCAAAGACGGGTAGCGGGTGTGAGAGCATGACCCGCAGTATCGGGACTGAGACACTGCCCGGACTCCTACGGGAGGCTGCAGTAACGAATATTCCGCAATGCGCGAAAGCGTGACGGAGCAATGCCGCGTGTGGGATGAAGCTTTTCGGAGTGTAAACCACTGTCAGAGTTTAGGAACACAATGACCAGACTCAAAGGAAGGGCCGGCTAACTTCGTGCCAGCAGCCGCGGTAATACGAAGGGCCCGAGCGTTAATCGGAATCACTGGGCTTAAAGCGTGTGTAGGCGGACATG
>JAQWPT010000035.1 GCA_029245245.1 Phycisphaerales bacterium | reverse complement strand
AAAGCGGGTGAAGGGGATCGAACCCTCGGTATGCAGTTGGTGGAAGCTGACGCTGCTTCGGCAACATGGCCTTCGGGGCACTACACACGAAGATGACGGCCAGAATCAGGACTCCCAAAATGAAGCGCAAACCGAAGAGATATTCGATCAGAATTGCTGGAAGTACTGGTTTCTCTGGCCCGACGGATCCAGAGGACCGTAATACGAAAATATGCTTGATCAAGACTTCTGCAAGCCGTAGTCTGAACCAAGTTGTGGAGTCATGATGATTTCCAGGCACCCGCACCCTTTTCAAGCAAGGAGAGATTGATGAGAACGAAGCAAGGTAAGATTGTGACTGCCTGTCTGATGCTTATGTGTTCTACAGGCGCGATAGCTGGTGTAACGACGGATCAAGTTGAATTCAACTTCAACTTCACCAGTGGAGAATTCCCAGGCAGTGAGGTACAGCAGTGGACCACCACCCACACTGATTTGCTCAGCTACGATGAAACCAATGGCCTTGTCTGGACCACCGCCACCTCTCATATTGATATGACCTTTGCGATCGGGGACCAGGTGGTCACTTCCGAGGCCGATATCACCTACACATTTGGGGGCTTGTATTTGTTCGACATGACCTTCTATGTCCCGGAAGCACCGCTTGACTACGGGCCGATGACGATCGACATCAACGGGGACTACGACTTCAATGGCAATTGGGAGGGCACGTTCACTGCGACACTCTCTCCCGACTTGGGATTCGGCGGGACAGTGTTGACCGGGAATTGGAGTGCTCAGGTCATTCCGGCGCCCGCAGGCATCGCGCTGCTTGGCATCGCAGGTCTCGCTCGGCGCCGCCGACGTAACTGAATGGCAACGGTCCCATGCGTGGTTGCATGGTGTGCATCTACTTTGCTGAGGAGCACCACGATGTCCACTGACACCCGAATCGAATCACTTGAAACCCAGGTCCGCACCCTCAAGCGAATGCTCTTTGGAGTGTTTGGTGTGGTGATTGTTGGAGGACTGCTGGCAGCAACGACGCTCCAGAAGGTGCCTGATGTCATTCAGGCAAAGAAGTTCGAGGTGGTTGATTCCACCGGCAAGCCTGTTGCCGTCCTGAGCTCGGATACTCGTGGTGGAACTCTTGAACTTACTGGCGGTGGACTTGTAGTCTTTGATGACAAGGGAACATTGGCACTTCAAGCCACGGCCAACTCGCGGGAGCGTGCCGGCTCTCTTGTCCTGTTCAACAAAGAGGGGAAGCAGATCGTTTCGCTAGGTCCGTGGAACAACAACATCGATGGTGGCGGCACAGTCATGACGAAGAATGCCAAGGGTGAGCTGACATCCATGATCGGTGGTCCCTGGCCTTCAGGTTCGGACTGATCAAGAGACTGCTTGGTAGAAGAACGGAGTTGTGTTCCTGTGTCGAAAGCGGGTGAAGGGGATCGAACCCTCGACATTCAGCTTGGGAAGCTGACGCTCTACCACTGAGCTACACCCGCGCAGGAACCGCGTGTCGAGGCCGGAGCCTTGGTAGCGGTTCGAATCAGTGGATCGGCATGCCCGTGGAGACGCGCTTGCCGTTCTCGTCTTCGACCTCGATCCACAACGCCGTACGGCTCGTCATGACATCGGGGAACGTGGCATCGCCGTGCCAGTGGTCGCCGTGGCTGCCCGCCTTGCTCTTGACCGAGCCTTCGCCCGAGTGTGAGCCGATCCACAGGCGAATCGTGCCTGGGACAGGTCCGCTGACGTGATCGATGTTCACTGTCAGTTTGGCGTTGGGTTCCTTCTTGCCGACGATCGAGATCGAGAGGGTGCTGCCACCCACGTCCACGTTGCCGAGCTTCTCGCTGGGAACCTCATCGGGATCAGTGAACTGGACCGGCTTGCCGAACTTCGACTCGTCGACCATCGACATGTCGACCTTCTCCTCGATCGTCTCCTTGGGCTGCTCGGCTTCCTTCTTCTCGCAGGCGGCGAAGAAGAGCGTGCAGGTGGTGGCGGTGATCAGGACGGTGCGAGTGAAGTTGATCATGGTTGGTAATCCTTCGGTCAGAGTATTGATTGCAGGTCGTATTCTAGAGGGTATCCGTGCTCGGGGTGCAGCGTCCGAACACGAGCAGGTAGCCGGCAGGAACCACGATGAGGTTCAGGATCGTCGAGGTCAGCAGGCCGCCGAGGGTCACGATGGCCAGCGGAGCAAGCAACTCGCTGCCGGGCTGTCCAGCGGCCAGGGCCAGCGGCAGCAGCCCGAGAGCGGCTGAGATGGCTGTCATCAGGATCGGCACGAGCCGTTCCATCGAACCCCGCACGACCGCCTCGCCCAGTGGAACGCCCTCGACGTCCATCAGGTGGTTGTAGTGATTGATCAGCAGGATGCCGTTGCGGATCGCGATGCCGAAGAGCGTGATGAAGCCCACCATGCTCGCGATCGAGATCACCGGCGGCACGTAGCCGCCGCCGACCAGGCCCAGCACGTTGGACCAGGCGCCGTCGCCTTCGGTGAGGAAGATGGCCGCGATGCCGCCGATGAGCGCCAGCGGCAGGTTCAGCATCACCAGCAGCGCCGCCCGCATCGATCCGGTCGAGACCTGCAGCAGCATCAGCATCAGGATCGCCACCACCAGGCCCGTCAGCAGGATCGTGCGTGATGCCGACTGCTGGGCTTCGAACTGTCCGCCGTACGTCGCGGTGTAGCCCGCCTGCTGGACGATCGGGTCCACGCGCTGCCGGACCACCGCAACCAGGTCGCCGAGGTTCGTGTCGTCGCCGACATTCAGCGAGACCACCGCCTTGCGCTGAGCATTCTCACGCATGATGAGGTTGCTCGATCGTTCCGGTCCGATGTCCGCTACATCGCGTAGCCGAACGATTGCACCATCACGACCATGCAGCAGCAGGTTGCGGACCTGCTCGACCGTCTCGCGCTGGGACGGATCCAGTCGTACGACCAGGTCGTATTGGCGCACGCCCTGGTTGATCCGGTCCACGACTTCGCCGTAGATCGCTTCGCGCACCTGCTCGGCTGCATCGGCGGGACTGAGTCCGGCGGCAGCCAGCTCCTGGTGCCGGTAGCGGATGGGAAGAGACGTGATCATCACCTCGCGGTTGGCGTTGACCTCGCGGGCGCCCGGGATCGTGCGCAGTTCCGTCTCGATCTTCTTTGCCGTGCGGCGAAGGCCGTCGAGGTCCTCACCGAAGATGTTGATGGCGATTGCCGCAGGGGTGCCCGAGAGCAGGTGACTCAACCGGTGTTCGATCGGCTGGCCCACCATCGTCGTAATGCCGGGAATGGCCGAGAGCACGATGTCGATCTGCTCTCGGACCTCCTGCTGATTGCCCTGGGGCGTCATGGTGACTTCGATTTCGGAACTGCTGACAGGCTCGGCGTGCTCATCGCGTTCAGCACGACCGGTGCGACGTGAGACATTCCGCACGCCGTCGATCGCCGCCAGGCGCTGCTCGACCTGCGTGGCCAGCCGATTGCTCTCGACCAGCGACGTGCCCGGAGGAGCCATCAGGAAGACGGTGAAGGTGCCCTCGTTGAACGTGGGCAGGAAGGAAGTTCCGAAGGTCCCTGCCAGCACCAGCGCCGCAACCGTGATCGCGGCTGCGCCCGAGAGGACCCACCCGCGCAGGGCCAGGGCCCGACGCAGGGCCGGCTCGTAGCAGCGCTTCAGGTGTCGAACGAGCCACGAGTCGCCCTCGTGTCCGTCATCACGCCCGCGCAGCAGCATCCGGCACAGGGCTGGCGTCAGCGTCAACGCGACCAGGAGCGAGGCGAGGATGGAGATCATGTATGTCAAGGCAAGTGGGCGGAAGAATCGACCCTCGAGCCCCTGCAGGAAGAGCAGGGGAATGAACACCATCACGATGATGATCGTGGCGAAGACCATCGCGGGGCGGATTTCGTTGCTCGCGTCGAAGACCACGTCGACGATGCTGCGTCGCGTTCCCTCGGATCTCGCCGTGTTCTGCCGGAGTCGCCGGTGCACGTTCTCGACGTCGATGATCGCGTCGTCAACCAGCACGCCGATGGCCACTGCCAGGCCGCCGAGCACCATCACGTTCAGGCCCATGTCCATGGCGTCCATCGCCAGCAGGGTGATCGCCAGTGACACCGGGATCGCCGTGAGGGTGATGATCGTGGCCCGCACGTTCATCAGGAAAAGAATCAACACGATCGCCACGATGATGACGGCCTCGACGAGCACCGAGGTCACGTTGCTGACGGCCCGATCAATGAAGTGAGACTGCCGGAAGACGTCGCGGTTGAGTTCCATGCCGCGGGGGAGAGTGGGCTCCACCTGGTCAAAGAGGGCGTCGAGTTCTTCAGTCAGGCCCAGAGTGTTGGTGCCCGGTGACTTCTGGATCGAGATGATGACCGCCGGTCGTCCGGATTCCGCCGCTTCGCCCCGCTTCATCGCCGGCCCGAGGCGCACGTCCGCGACCTGCCCGATGGTCACCGGTACGCCATCATCGAAGGTGATGATCGTCTCGGCGATGTCATCGGTACCCGTGACCCGGCTCTGCTGCCGGATGGGCAGTTCAAAGTGACCGACGTCGGGCAGGTAGCCGGCACTGACCGTGCTGTGAGCACCCCCGGCGGCTTCGACGACGTCGGAGATGGTCAATCCATGCAACCGCAGTCGCTCCTGATCCACGTTGACCTGGTACTCGGGCAGTTCACCACCGATGGCGACGGCCTGGGCGATGCCCGGCACCGCGAGGATCCGCGTGCGAAGTTCGAACTCGGCGTACGAGCGCAGTTCCATCGGCGTGGCTTGGCCCGACGGGGAGGACAACGCGATCAGCATGATCTCGCCTGCAATCGACGTAATGGGGGTGATGAACGGCTCGACGTCGTCCGGGAGCTGCTCGCGCACGGTGGCCATGCGTTCGGCGACCAGTTGTCGAGCGTCGTACAGATCTGCACCCCAGTCGAGATCCACCCAGATGATCGACAGCCCGATTGCGCTGGCGCTGCGAACGCGCCGGACACCGGTCATGCCGTTGACAGCAGACTCGATGGGGAAGGTCACGTACTGCTCGACTTCGTCGGCCGCCAGTCCACCGGCCTCCGTCATGATGACGACAGTGGGAGCGTTGAGTTCCGGGAACACATCCACGCTCATTCCCGGCAGGCGCATCGCGGCGTAGCCCGTCAGCAGGACGGCAGCGAGGACCACCAGTGAGGCGTGTCGAAGTGAAAATCCAATGAGTGCCTTGAGCATGACTCAGTGCTCTCCCTCATGGTAGGTGCCGTCGGCGTGGAAGTGTCCACCCTTCTGGATGGTGCCGCTGGTGGCGAGCATGAGTTGGAAGCCTCCGTCGAGCACGACCTGGTCGCCTTCGCCGAGTCCGCTGAGTACCTCGACCCAACGATCGTCGTTCATGCCCAGATCGGCTTCCATCCGGATTGCTTCGTTCGGTTTGTCCGGTGCGCGGCGGAAGATGATCGGGAGCAGGCCGTCACGCTGCACGGCGGCCAGTGGAATCGCAAGTTCCAGCGTGCTCGACTCATCAGTGACGATCTCGAGTTGCGCCGAGACGCCGGGACGGGCCCAGTCGGCGAGTTCACCTGGTGTGACGAACAGGTCGATGGTTCGATCCTCGGCGTTGCCGGAGGGCCCGAGCAGCAGCGTGCCCTGCATGGTCTGGTCCATCGGGATCGCGTTGCCGGTCATGGTGGGAGCAGGGGGGACGATGGTCGCGTTCAGTCCATCCTGTAATACGCCCAGGTCACTCTGGAGCCCGAAGGCGTGGAACCGAAGCCGCTCGGGCTGCACGACGGTGACGACGTTCGATCGGGCATCGGCCCAGGCTCCATTGGTCAGGTCGATCGCATCGACGATGCCCGGGGCCGTGGACCGCACTTCGATGTCGGTCATCGTCAGCCAGGCCGGCGGGGCGCTCTGTATCGTCGTGTCGATGACCAGCAGGTCCCCAGGGGCCAGTCCCGTCAGGGAGGCGGCCGCTTCAAGTGCCAACTCACGGTGTGCCATGGCTGCTTCGAGCGCGGCCCTGCTCTGGTCCTGCTTGACCTCGTGCTTGGCAGCCAGTTCCTTGAGTTCAGCCAACTTGGTCTGTGCCTCGGCCAGGGTGGATCGAGCCGACGTGAGTTCACGCATCGAACCGCCACCGGCCTCTCGCAGTGATTCCAGTCTCGCGACCCGTTCGGACCAGATCACGATGTTTTCCAGCAGGCTTTCTTCCTGCAGCATGTGGGCTACAAACAGGTCTTCGTGTGAGAGGAGTGTTGCCCGCAACTGGGTGATGGTCATTTCCGCCTCGGCCAGTTCCTTTTGGATCTCTCGCCAGGCCGGCGAGTTGATGCGATACAGCGGGGTACCTTCCTTGACGGGCTGGAACTGCTCGACGAGCAGTTCGATCCGCCCCGGCAGCATCGTCCGGTACTCGCGGGTCGCCGTCGGCAGGTACTCGAACCGACCCGGTACACGCAGCGTGTCCTGGATCCGTCGGCGTTCGACCGTCGCGAAGGTGATGCCCAGGTTGGAGCGGACCGCAGAAGGAATGGCAACTCGATTTGTGGGTGGCGCGGAACCGTGTGCAGCGTCATGTCCGGCAGGATCACCGTTCGAGGCGTCGCCTCCACAACCGTGATTGATCGATGCGAGCAGAATTGTTCCTGCGATGAGTGCGGCATGTCGTTTCATTTGGTGCCTCCCACGCCGGCTTCGCCGGCGTGCTCGGGTGATGGTGCGTCTGGATCGGATCCACCTTCGGTTGGCAGGGGGAACTGGCGTGTTCCGGGGCCGAGAATCCGGTGGGCGGTGATGGTTACGTCGATTTCGCCTGCTCGCAGTGCGATCAGGCGCTGTTTGGTGTCGAGCATCCGGGTCATGGTTTCCATGAGAATGAACAGGTCCAGTTCACCCAGCGCCGCAATGCGGTCAAGGTCTGCGTCCTGGTCCGACAGCAGGGGGAGTACTTCCTGTTCGTACTGCTCGCGCTGGGAACCCTTCACTTCCAGCGTCTCCACGGCGGCGGCCAGTGAACGATCGAGGCGGGCGAACGCTGTCTCAGCCCGGGCCCGCATCACTTCGCGCTGCGCTCTCGCCTCGGCGATGGAGCTCTGGTTCGCATTGAGAATCGGGATCGGGATGGAGACGCCGAACATGACCCGGCGATCGTTGAACTCGGTGCCGTAGCCGGAACCGAACACGATGTCCGGGAACTGCTTGCGGATCTCGAGCCGGAGCGTGTCCTCCGCAACCTGGTAGTCCGCGAAGAGTACGGCCAGCTCCGTGTTCGACTCGATGAGCCGGGTCGTGACATCCTTGACATCCGGCAGGGCGATGTCTGGGAACGCCGGCTGCAGGAGTCTGGCGGCGTCGGGCCCGAGTCCCATGACCTCAAGCAGCGCCGCTTCGGCGACGAGGACATCGAGTTCCTGTTCCGAGGTGCGGACTTCCAGGTCAGCCAGTTCGATTCGAAGCAGTCGATGTTCCACGCGATTCAGTTCACCCGAGGTGTTCATGTGCTCGGCGATCTCTTCGATTCGCTGCAGCCGGCCGGTCATCTCCTCGAGCAGCCGTGCGCGTTCAACGGCGGCGGTCCAGGTCGACCAGTGGCGACGGAGTGCTGCTCGGGTACGCCACTCCGCGTCGACGACGCGTCGCAGTTGTGCTTCGTAGAGAGCGCCAGCCCGGTCCTTCTCGACCTCGAGCCGACCCGAGATCGGGATGGTGAATGAGCCCATGAGGCCGTACTCGAATGGCTTCGAGGGGGAGATGATCTCGGCCCCGTCGAAGCCGAAGACCGGGTCCTCCCAGAGTCCCGCGTACTCGCGGATGGCCAGGGCGACCCCGGCCTCCAGCCGCGCGATGCGCAGATCCGGGTTGTAGAACAGTGCGAGCACCTCGCCCTCGGCGTAGGAGATGCCGTCGGCGGGGTCGAACACCAAGGGCACGTCGTCACCCGCCTCGTCGAGGCGACGGGCGAACTCGGCCACCGGCTCGGTGTCGAGCAGCCGCGTATCAAGCGACGCGTCGAAGGCATTCATGTCCAGAGGCGCAGGCTCATAGGACTGGCAGCCAGCCAGCAGCAGGGCTGCCAGCATCGAGTTTGCAGATCGCCACATGAATCGCCGCAAGGGCGGTGGCGCAACGAATGACATCAGAAGTCTCTCCTGTCGAGATCCACGACAACGCGGTCAGCATGGCCGATGGCCGTGCGGACTGGTCACGTACGCTGGTCGGGATTCAGACGAGGAGGCGGGTGCTCCGCACGATCGACAGTCGGTGCGAAATACCCGGGTCGTGGGTCCGGATGAACGGAGGACCACGCAGGACATGGAAGTCCGGGGCGAGGATCCGCTCGCCGGTCGAAGGAGCGGGGTCTTCCAGGTGGTCGATTGTCGTCGCGTCGTCACGGGGCGTCGACTGCAGAATCAGCAGCCCGATCTCGATGTCCGTGCACTGGCAGCAACCGGAGTCGTGCTCGTGTTCGACGGGCGTCGTGGGATGGTGGTGGCTTGGATGCGGATGCGGATGCGGGTCATGGTGGTGGGTGCACCCCGCTGCGCACGCCTGAACGGGCTCGATCGCCTCGATGACCTCATGCTCGTGACCACCGCCGAGGCAGATGACGACGCTGTCTTGAAGGCTGCCGAAGACGCCCTGGACCAGGATGGCGATGAGAACCAGTGATGTCATGAAACGCGTTCGCATTGCACTGTGAGTATCCGCTGTCCATCAGGCAGTGTCTAGTTCTTGTTTGCAAGTCCCGGTCGAAAGTCGGGTGGTCCGGTAAACCGGCTGCTCAAAGGGGGTGCGGGAGGGGGCCCGCAGGCGGCCGGTCACTTGGGAGACGTGGTTTCCATCGCCTGCTCGGCAGGCTCGGGCTTCGATTCCACGGTGCTGCTGGCGATGACGGGCTCCATGGTCACGTTGCTTGCCAGTGCACGCGACATGCGTTGCGCCGTCGGGATCTTCAGTTCCCTCGCCATGCCGACCATGGACATCAACCGGATCGCGATCCAGCTGGCATCAAACTGCCACCAGGCCAGGCCGTGCCGGGCCGAAGTGGGAAACGCGTGGTGGTTGTTGTGCCAGCCCTCGCCGAGTGCGAGTACACCCACGACCACGTTGTTGCGACTGTGATCATGACTTTCATAGGGTTGGGCGCCCCAGACGTGGCACACGGAGTTCACGGACCATGTCACGTGGTGCTCGAAGAAGACTCGCACCAGTCCGCCCCAGAGCAGGCCGGTCAAGGCGCCGAGCCAGGTCCCACTGATGACGCCACCGAGGATGGCCGGCACGGCCATGCTCAGGAACACCCACAGTGGAAAGAGCCTCGAGATGGTCCGCAGGTCCGCATCGGCCATGAGGTCCGGTACGTAGCGTTGCAGGTCCGGATTTTCGATTCGGAACAGCCAGCCCAGGTGCGAGTAGATGAACCGCTTGATGCGGTTGTCGCTTCCAACGTGGGGGGAATGTGGATCTTCATGCTGGTCGCTGTGCTGGTGGTGCTGGCGATGCACGGCACACCACCACAGGAGATCCCCCTGCACGGCCATCGAGCCGGAAACTCCCAGCAGGATCTTCACCCACCGGGGGCAGTCAAAGGACTTGTGCGTGAAGTAGCGATGAAAGCCGACCGTAATGCCCAGGCCACAGAAGAGGTACATGCCGAAGAAGATCGACAGGTCCAGGATGCCGAATCCACGTCCCCAGGCCAGCCACATCACGGCGGCAAGAGCCAGTGGGGGGAGCACGACCGAGACCAGCACGATCATGCGGGCGCCACGACGCATCGGCGTGAGAGGCTCGCTGGTGGGAATGCTGGTCATGGTGGGCTGGCTCCCGGGGTCGACATCGTGACCGCCGGTTTGGTCCGTGGCCGTGCGGGGTGAAAGTGTAGCAGCATCGGTTCAAATCAACGCGAAATAAGTCCAGTTCACGCCTTGGGTGGCGAGGCGAGGGTCAGGCCCTCGAGATTCCTGGAGCCAGGCGCCACCATGCCCACGATGATGCCAGCCAGGAGGCAGGTGCCGACACCAATGAACGCGATCAGGAGCACGTTGATGTCCGTCCACGTGCCGACCACGAAGTTCACGATGGCGCTGGCCGCCAGGCCGGCAATGGCCGCCGCCGTGCCGGGGCGTTGCGTGAAGATACCGAGGATGAACAGGCCGCAGAGCCCGCTGGCGAAGAGGCCCAGCACCTTGAACCACAGGTCCAGGACGCTCTTGATGTCGAGGCTGGCGATGAGAATCGCGGCCCCGGTCCCAACGAGGCCGAAGATGACGGTGGTCCACCTCGCTACCCGCAGGGCAGAGCGGTCATCGAGCTGCGGTCGGAATCGACGATGGAAGTCCGTGGTCCAGGCCGTCGACACCGAGTTCATGCTTGAGTCGATGCTGCTCATGGCCGCGGCGAAGATCGCGGCGATGATCAGTCCGCTCACTCCCGTGGGAAGTTCCGTGACGATGAACCACGGCAGGATCTGGTCGACCGCGGCCAGCGGGGCCAGTGCGTCGGGGTGGGACCGATACCAGGCCCACAGCAGCGTACCGAGGCCGAAGAAGATGATGCTGGCGGGAATCGCCAGGAGGCTGCCGGTCCAGATGGCGAACCGTGCCGCCCGCTCGTCCCGGGTGGTCAGGTAGCGCTGGATCACTGCCTGGTCGGACGTGTAGGGGATGAGGTTGTTGAAGATCGCTCCGAGAATCACCACCGCCAGCACTGGTTGCGACCAGTCGAATCCCTCGTTGACCATCTTCAACTTGCCGTGGTCCGAAGCCGTTTCGATCGCGGCGGCGAGGCCACCGGGAATTCCATCGATCATGATCCAGACTGCGATCAACGCTCCGCCCAGCAGTACCACCGCCTGAAGCACGTCGGACCAGATTACGACCTCGATGCCACCAAGCACCGTGTAGATGATCGCGAGGATGCCCATCAGGGCGATGCACACGATCACGTCGATGCCGGTGACGGCCGAAAGCGCCAAGGCGGGAAGAAAGACCACCACCGAGACGCGTCCGATCTGCGCAAGGATGAACTGTCCGCTGCCCAGCAGTCGCACCGACAGTCCGAAGCGTTGCTCCAGGTACTCGTACGCGGTGGTCAGCCCCAGTCGTCGGTAGAACGGAAGGAAGAAGTAGACCACGATTGGAGCGACGACCAGGATGCCCATGTTCACGATGAAGAACACCCAGTCGGTCTGGTACGCCTTGGCCGGGATGGCCATGAAGGTGATCGCGCTGAGTCCCGTGGCGAAGATCGAGATGCCCGCCGCCCACCATGGAATCCGCCGGCCGGCCAGGAAGAAGTCGTCGGTGCCGTGCTCGCGTGCGGAGAAATAGAAGCCCATCCCCAGGAGCACCAGCAGGTAGATCGCGATGACGATCCAGTCCAGCGAGGCCAGTTGCCCACTGGGCAGGACCGGCTGGATCATCAGCAGGCGTTGAGAGCGGACACGGGGCCGCATCTCGCCGGTGGGAATGATCACACCGCCTTCGACGGGCACCGTCGGCACGGTCACCGTAGGCCAGCGACTCGTGGCGGGGTCGCCGGACCTTCCCTCGTTGATGCGTGGGAACGTGCCACCGGTGCGCCAGGTGTCGGTGATGGGCGAGTAGACGAGCAGTTCATCCGAGAACCCGGGGTGCTCGTCCCGCAGCGCGTCGACCTTGCCGGCCTGTGATCCATCATCGCCACCGATGATCACCAGCGCGTCGTGTCCCGCGGCGATCGCAGGCGAGGGAGCGGCAACAGCCGGATGCGGGAGGTCGGCCAACCTGGTCCACGTGTCGTCGGCGGGATTCCACGACCAGGCGTCGGCCTTGTACTCACGTCGTCCATCGACGAGTTCGCAGCCACTGAAGAGCAGCAGCCGGCCGTTGTTTGCGCCGGCAACGGCGAGGATGCGCCCACCTGCAGGCAATGGCGCCTGCTCGGTCCAGATCCGCTTCGGTGCCGAGAGGTCCAGCGTCCACAGTCGATCCGAGGCGGTGGATGAGGTCGGCGCTGTGCGACCGCCGGCGATGCACACCGTGTCGCCCAGGAGCACGCCGGTGCCTTCGGCACAGGGGACCGGCAGGTTCGGCAGGTCTTCGTACTGAAGCGATCCATTGTCGTAGCGGAGAAGGTAGGCCTGGTCGTGGTGCGTGCTGCCGTCGCTGCCGCCGACAACCACGATTCCATATGCGGAGTGGGTCAGGCTGACCGCG
>JAQWPT010000020.1 GCA_029245245.1 Phycisphaerales bacterium | reverse complement strand
CAGACCAGTTCGTCGGGATGCCCGATGCGTTTCTGTCTGGCCCATCCGAGGATGGTGGGGATGACCTTCGGGTTTTCGACCTGCACCGTGATTTCCCAGAGGTTGGCGGGTCCACGGCGAACCTGCAGCAGGCCCCATTCGACCATCGGCATCTCGTCGGCGTGGTACATGGTGAAGGCGAAGTTGCGGTGGCATTCCTCTTCCTGCGCCCACAGGGGAGCTACGCGGCCGGAGTGCTTCTTGGTGCCACCGACGAGGACGGTTCCATACTTCGGATGCTCCACCTCGTGGTAGGGCACGTAGGTGTCCTCGAACTGGAGCAGGTCGCGGAACTCGATGGTGTCATCCTGCGAAGTCAGTTCCTCGTTGGCGAACATCTTGTCTTCCGACCACAACTCGTTGACGAACGACATGATCCCTTCCTGCTCGTAGGTAAAGGACGTTTCATCGCCATGGGTCGTGTAGAGATCCTTCCACGACACCAGTGCGTCGTAGAAGGGGATCATCTTGGAACCCTTGGTCGCCATCTTCTCCATGGCACGCATGTCGGAGCCGGGATACGTCTGGTACGAGGCCCCGGGTCCGTAGAGCACCATGCCACCACTGTTGTGGTAGGACTGCACTCCGGCAATGTTCGGATGGGCCATGATGAACGTGGCGGTGGCTCGACACTCGGGCAGGCTCAGCGGGTAGTCGGTCGCACCGTACTGGATGTGCTCAGGCTGCCAGTCGCTGGGGAAGTTCCGGTTCGGGTCGTAGCCGCCGATGCCGTCCTCGTTGATTTCGCCGTCACCATCGTTGTCGATGCCTTCCTGTCCCAGGCGAGTCCAGCCTCCGGGTTCTTCGTCGCGACCGACGCGGGTGAAGAAGCGGGGGTCGTCCTCGTTGCGTTCCCAGCGACCGGTGGGGTCGGCCACCCACATGGACGTGATGTGTCCGTCGCCATCGAGGTCGTCGGGACCGTCCTCGTCGTATCGGCCGTCATGGTCGTTGTCGGTGGGGCGGATGCCGCCACGGAGCACGTTGGGGGTCGAGGCCTCGTCGAACCAGTACATGCGTCCGTCCGGGTTCGAAGAGGGCACGAAGTAGAACGTGCGTTCCTGCATCAGTTCGGTCAGGGCGTCGATGTTGCCGTGGCTTCGAGTCAGGTACCAGATCGTGTACAGCACGGCCTCGGTGGCCTGGATCTCGTTGCCGTGGATGTTGCCCTCGATGTACATCGCGGTCTTGGACTCGGGTGGACCGGTCTCGGGATCGTTGAGCGTCACCAGCCAGATGTCGCGGCCGGCAACGGACTTGCCCAGCGACTCCATCTGCAGCAGCTTCGGGTATGCACGCACGAGATCACGCAGTGACTGCGTCATGTCGTCGTAGGTGTACCACTTGTTGAAGGCCATATCGACCTTGCTGGGAGCGGGGGACTGGGCCCGGGCCAGGGGGGACAGCATGCAGAGCGCCAGGAGCATCAGGAAGAAACGATTCACATGGCACCTCCGTCGGGTTCATCGGCGGACAACGGGATCGACCGGCGATCCTGTCCATACTTTTCACTGAAGAGCTCGACTTCCAGTGGTTCATGGTCGGGTCGTTCGACCACCCATCGCATTTCGTGGCGACCACCGTCGCCCTCGAGTCGCCAGACCTTGTGGGTCGTTCGGCCGGTGACGATGTCGTCCGGATCGATGTCGAGGCGGACAACCCAGGGGCGGGCCCGGCGATTGCTCTTGGCCATGGCCGTGCCGGCGGGCAGTCGACCTTCGTTGACCAGTGATGCCTTGACCTCCCAGAGGCCTTCGGAAAGTCGCCGCACCTCGATGTCCTGGAGTTCCACGTCCGGCAGGTGCCGGGCCAGGTCGAGAATGAAGTCCGCCTGGCGGCGACCGATCTCGTCAAGGGCGTCGATCGGGGGCACGCTTCGGAACATGGGGCTCCAGCCCCCGACTTCCACGCGGTCGTAGTCCGGGTGCTCGACCTCGGCCCACGCCACGAAACCGCTGCCGTCGCGGTTTTCGTCGCTGTAGACCAGCCAATCTTCGTCAGTGGGAGCATCTCCGGATTTTCTTCGCTCGCCGCCGCCGCTGTCAGGGGAGACACGTCGGATCTCGATGCCGGCCTGCGTAGCGAAGCCCTCGACCATTTCAGGGGTCAGCCGGCTCAGCATGCTGTCATCGTCCGAGACCGGGTAGCCCTGGTCGACAGCCCACTGCTTGAGTTCTTCCATGGTTTCCATGCTGATGTCACCGATGCCGGAAGGTGTGAGTTGCTCACCACCACCACCACCACCACCACCACCACCGGGACCGCCGCGTCTACCACCACCGGGGCCGCCGCGTCCACCACCACCGGGACCGCCGCGTCCACCACGTCCACTGCTACCGGCAGCGTCGTCGCTGCCACCACCACCGGCAGCACCGCCGCCGTGACTGTGGCCGCCGCGCCCACCCGGTCCGCCGCCACCGCCAAAGCGATCACGCATGGCTTCCCGCGCCGAGGTTCGTTCATCATCACTGAGTTCGCCATCGCCGTCGGTATCGAATTCCTCCATGAACGACTCGGAGTCGAATCGGCCAGGTCGCCCTTCACCGCGGGGCCCGCGTCCTTCTCGGGGGCTGGCAGCAGTGTCATCCGAAGCAGTGTCATCCGACTCCTCTTCTTCGGGCGATTCCATCTGGGGCATGGTCCACAATGGAGTGGAGAAGGAAGGGACGCCGTACTGTCCGTAGGCCCAGGCGGTGAAACTGCCAGACCAGTCGGGCTGATCGACGTTCTTGAGTTCGGTCAACTCGATGAAGCGTTCGCTGATCATGTCGTACATGGCCGCATCGTCGCCATCGATCGTGTTCGGGGCACCGGCCTTGTTCCGACCGCTCTCGCTGGGTGGAGTGGAGAGGGTGTCATGTCGGCCATAGACCACGACCGCGGCGATGGTCTGGTGGTCCAGGGCGTACTTGAGCAGGGCCAGCGACTCCGGTTCCGAGAGTTGGTGTCGGCCGGCACCATCTGCATGGGCCTTGTATCCATGCATGAAGTTCATGTTCAGGTCAACGCCGCCGGGGGCATCTTCGTTGAGCCGACCGTCGCCATCGTTGTCCCATCCCTCGGTGGCGAGGTAGAACTCGGGGCGTTCGCCCTCGGCTCGATCCGGCTTCTTGTCCAGCCTCGCGTCATCGGGATCGGGGATGCGGTCGCCCTTGCGCGGATCGTAGATGCGCATCATCGTGATCATTCCGTCGCCATTGAGATCATCCGGTCCATCCTCGTCGATGGCACGGTCGCGATCCGCATCATCGGGTCGCGTGTTTCTCGGTGAGGCATGCGTGATCGGGCTGGTCAACATCAACTCGGTGCCGTCGGGGTTGACCCTCGGCACGACATAGAGCGTGTTGTTCGTGAGGAATGCCGTGGCATTCTCATCCTCATTGCCGGCGCGTTCCAGGAGATCCTCCACCACGTCCATCGCCACATCACTGCTGTGGAGGTGGTCGGCATCGATTCCGGCCACGAGCAGGATGGCGGGTCGATCATCCGGTTCGATGTCGCCGGGAAGACTCACTCGCATGGCCATGATGGATCGGCCATCGAGGCTTTCTCCGATGATCTCGGAGGAGATGGCGGCGCGATGGGCGCGGGCCAGCCTGTTGGCGCGTGCGGTGAGTCCCTCGTGGTCGAGCCACGTCCGGGAGGGGGTGGTTTCGGTGTCCTGGGAAGCAGTTGCAGGGAATGCAACGCATGCCGTCAGCACCACGATTGCGATAGTCAGTGGAGTTCTCATCAGACTCGGCACCGTAGCAGAATCGCTGCCCCCGGGTCCACACCGCGGCTGCGGGGGGGACTCTTCAAGGGGCTTTCATTCGTGAGGGGTGGCCAGGGCGGAAACACGCCCGACAGGATTCGAACCTGTGACCTCCGCTTTAGGAAAGCGATGCTCTATCCAACTGAGCTACGGGCGCCGTGATGGCGATCCCTGATTCTACCGGAAGACCGCGATCCGCCTTGGCGGCTCGCGGTCTTCCTGGCGGCTTCGCATCGCAGGAGCGATCGACGGAGGCAGGACCTGTGGCGGCTCATCCCCACAAACCAGGCACGGGTGTGCGTCCGTCGGGCGATCAGGCTGATCGCCGCGTCGGGACTGCTCCTCGCGGGAACCGATAGGCCGCCCCCGCCTCCTCGACCTTCAACAGGCTGAGGAAGCACACCGCCAGATCCGGGTCGAATTGCGTCCCTGCCCCGGAGGCGATTTCATTCAGCGCATCTTCGCGGCTCAGCGACTTGCGATAGACGCGGTTGCTTCGCATCGCGTCGTAGGCGTCGACGATGCCGACGATCCGACCCAGGAACGGGATCTCGTGCTCAGCGAGTCCGTCGGGATATCCCCGTCCATCCCACCGCTCGTGGTGGGATCGTACGCCGGCACGAATGCGGTCCAGTTCGGGCATGCAGCCGAGAATGCGTTCGCCAATCTCGGAATGCTTCTTGATCGCCTCGAACTCGTCGTCGCTCAGTCGATCCGTCTTGAGCAGCACATGGTCGGGCACACCGATCTTGCCCACGTCATGGAGCAGGCCGCAGACCGTGGCCTCTTCAACCAGGTCGGCCTTGCATCCAGCAGCAATGGCGAGTCGACGGCTGAGTTCCGCGACGCGTTCACAATGGCCTCGTGTCGCGCCATCCTTGGCTTCGACGGCTTCCAGGAGTGACTTGGTGACACCACTGAACTCGATGAGTTCGTCGAGCAGCGACGGAACCTGGATCAATGTGCCGGGCCGGGAGGCCACGGTTTCGATGATGAAGCCCGGATACTCCGCATCGGCAGTGCCCTGTACATTCCAGCCCTGCTGCTCACGCCATGTTCTCTGGGAGGTGTCGGTCATGTCGTGTGTCCGTGCGGTGCGCGTCTTCATGGTGATTTCCTTTGTTCGTGTCGGGTCCAGCCTCGGTGTCCCCGGGAGGTCGGCCATTCACCCGGAGAATCGATTCCAGGACGCCGATCTTTCGCCTTTCCGGATTGATTGAATCAGCGAGTTAACTTGTTTTTTGGGCGAAAAATTGAAAGGATGGCGTAGTACCAGAAGTCCCGGTACCTCCACGGGGTGATTTGCATGCTTGAGCCTGCTGCAGGGGGGGCATACCATCGGTGCAGCGGTGCCCCTCGGGGGAAATTGGAGCCGCGGATGAGTCTGGAGATCATGGCCAGCAATCTCGATGAAACCGATGCCGATCCGCCCCAGGCGGATGCTCACGCCACGCCTCCGGACGATACGGATGCGTTGATGGCCATCGATCAAATGGGGCTTGAGCCGCTCTCCGACGAATCCGGCGAGTACCGACCAGCCATTGATGTCGTCTCGATCACGGAGTACTTCACGGAGGGGATCGAGTTCATTCGGAAGAGGCAGTGGGACAACGCCATTGAGCAGTTCCGCAGCGGCCTGGAACTGGACACGCTTCGTGAACATGTCCAGTGTGCAATCGCCATGACGAACCTCGGCTTCTGTCACGACAAGCTGGAGGAATACGACAAGGCCATTGAAGCCTACAAGCAGGCCATCGAGATCGATCCCCAGTGTGACCAGGCTCATGCCGGTCTGGCCTGCGTCTACATGGATCTCCAACGACCGGCAGAGGCGCTGGAGTCAGGAGAGCGGGCCGCCATCATCCGGCCCGACAATGCGTTGACGCACTACAACATCGGTAATGCCCACCTGGCCATGGGTGATCACATCGGTGGGATCGAGTCCTACCGGCAGGCGATCACTCTCAAGCCGACGCTGTTCCACGCCTGGTTGAACATGGGAGCTGCGTGCGAAGCGATCGGAGATATCGACGGGGCCATCGCCTCCTTCGAGGGAGGGATTCAAGCTGAACCGGGGTATGCAAAGGCCTTCCTGAACCTCGGTCTGCTCTATGGTCGCCAGGGCCGCCACGAGGATGCAATTGCGGCATTCCAACGTGCCATCGAGAAGGATCCCTCTCTGAAGAAGGTGTGGATCCTGCTTGGTCTTGCATTTCGATGCAAGGGAGACGACTTCAAGGCGATGGAGGCATTCAAGGCCGCCATCGCTTCCAAGTGCTACGAACACAAGGCATGGCACAACATCGGCTTGATTCATTCCGCTGCCGGGCGGCATGATGAAGCAATGCATGCCTACCGGACAGCGTTCCAGTTCGAACCGGACTATGCGAAGGTCCATGTCAGCATCGGCCGGGAATACGTCCGCGTCGGTCGGGATGCCGAAGCCATTCCGGCGTTGGAAGCTGGTCTGCAACTCCGCCCACACATGTCCGAGGCTCTCGGCACGCTGGGAGCCGCCCATGCCCGACTCGGGCAGTACCCTGAAGCGGTCCAGTCATTCAAGCGGGCGTCCGAACTCGTGCCCGAAGATGATTCCTACCACCTTCACCTGCTTCGCGCCCACCTCGACGTGGGGCGCAGGGAAGAAGCGCTGGCCGAGTTCAAGTACCTCGAAGATCGAAAGTCGCCGCTGGCGGCCCAGGTCATCGGCGAGATCTACCCGTCCTGATCTTCATCGCCCGGTGCGAGTTGCGCATGCTTCGATCCAGTACACGCGTGCGAGTTCCTCGTCGTGGACGACAAGTCGCAGCGAGGTCCGCAAGGACCAGGTCGTGACTGCTACGGCATGATTCAATCGATCCTGCTCGAGTTCTTCCAGTGCCCGCTCCCGGGCATGGTGGTCCATGTAGGAGGTCACCACCAGGGCGATGCAACTGTCGATGCGAGGCAACTCCTCGCTGGACGCTTCGGACTCGATCGCGGCCTGGCATTCCTCGGAGACGAATCGCACGAGGAACGCGTCGATGATCGGGTCCAGCCCGGCGATCGCTTCGTGGCTGGAATCGTGCTCCAGGAGTTCCGGCAGGTGGTCCTCGTCACCGAAGTGCATCTCGAGGCCGAAAAGGAAGGCGGCCCCGGCCATGGAGTGCAGAAGACGATCGATCGGTGGTGCTTCGTCGTAGACGCGAGTGGTGATGACCGAGATGGCGTGATCAAAGCGGCTCATGTTCACTCAGGCGAGTCCGGAATCGTCCATCTTCTTTCTGATCTGCGCAGTGAGGCTGACCTGCAGTGCGCCGCGGACGACCAGGTCCACGCCGAGAAAGAGGATGACCACGACCGGTGCGAACAGGGGCCAGACGAAGAACACGATGCCCAGAATGATGCCCAGGGCGCCGTGGGCCATCAGCAGTTCCCAGCCCGGGCGTTCCTTGTTGGACAGGGCCAGGGTGCATTCGACGATCCCGCGGACCAGCAGGGTGATCGCGACGGCGTAGATCATGACGTCCAGGGACTGCTCGGGCCAGATGAGCAGGACCAGCCCGACGACGATCGGGACCGCAGTGACGGTCCAGTAGATCGCGTGGAGGTTCAATCGCGATGCCATCCAGAGTCGGATTCCCAGGAGGATCCCCCCGATGATGCTGAGAATTGCGATGAAGGAGATGAACCCTGTTTCTTCCGCCCTGGAGTGAAAGACCAGCACCGCGGCAAGGAGAATCAGGAGGCAGCCGTCGATGACGATGCCCCAGGAAGTCCTGTGGACGCGTGTGGGAACATCGAGTTCCGTTGCGGGGAGCGATTCCGGGGAGGTGTCGATCATGGTCTTCTTCACCGGTGCTTGGACGACGTTCAGTCGTCGTCGAGGGTCTCGTTCGTGTCCTCCGATTCCAGTCGTTGCCGGAGGGCGTGGATTCCATCGGGTTCGCCGATGATGGTGACCGCGTCGCCGTGGTCGAGCATGGTATCGCCACTTGGAATGATGGTCTGCGGGCCACGATGAATCACCGCCACGAGGCAGCCCTGCGGCAGATCGAGGTCCCGGATGGCCTGTCCGATGAACTGGCGGCCGGGGCAGTCGTGATGCAGTTCCAGTGTCATCGTGCGGTCCGTCTGCAGCAGAATGTCGCGGATCTGGACCGGCGAGGAAGCCTGTTTCCACTTGTCCGCGAAGCCCTCCTCCTCGACACAGCCCGCAAACTTCGCGAGCAGTCTCAGGTGCATGGCTGGATCATCATCCGGACTGACGAGATAGAAGATGGCGTTGATCAGGGCGGACTTCCGGCTCGTGGTGGCATCAGGATCGAACTCGATCTCGAGTCCTGCCTCGATCCGGGCCAGGACCACGAACGGATGATCGACCTCGGCATGACGAAGATGAGGCAGAGCGAGGGTGCCGCTGACCGGCGTCGCTCCGATGCGCGTACCCTGCATGAAATCGCGGGCGACCGTGTCGGCATTCAGTCCGGTGGCCTGTGCGATCTTCTTCGCCGCTTCGCTCGTCACCCACTCGAATGTCGAACCGGCAGGTGCATCGATGACGGGGGCCGAGGCGATGATCCGGTCGAAGGGATCCGCCTTGCGAAGTCCCTTTTCCTTGATGATTTCACGAAGCTCGATGTCCAGGGGGTCGAACCGGTTCTGGCCCAGCTTGGCGAAGACGTGATGGATCGCGCCGTAGCGACGGACTCTGTGCCGGGCGTACCAGAAGAACCAGGTGACGCCGATCGCAACGAGTCCGATCGCGAACACGGCGGCTTCCCACTTGAGAAATCCAATCACGGCAATGCACAGGAAGAACCCCAGCAGTGGAATCCATGGATACAGGGGG
This sequence comes from Phycisphaerales bacterium, assembly GCA_029245245.1. Lineage (GTDB taxonomy): Bacteria > Planctomycetota > Phycisphaerae > Phycisphaerales > SM1A02 > UBA854. Next base: position 3,423 of record JAQWPT010000020.1, on the reverse strand, counting down.
GTCCGGAACCCGGGGTCATAGGAATGAATGCCGCTTTCGCGCATGACGATGACCGCGACACAGAGCAGCGCAAAGAGGACCATCTTGGTGGTTCCCGCGTACTTGGCGATCACGAGCGGATCCAGAGCCAGCACCTGGATCACGATCAATACCGTGGTGGCAATGATGGCGAGGGTCGGCGTGTTGTAGCGGCCAAGGCGTCGGAAGACCAGTGGTACCAGGTGGTCACGCGCCATTGCCAGGGGGTATCGCGATGCACTGAGGATGCCGGCATTGGCCACCGAGAGGAACGCGGCGATGGCCGCGATGGAGATCAGCACGCGACCGGTGGACCCCATGATCGCCGTCGCTGCATCGGCGGCGGGGGTGTAGGTTCCCTCGAGTTCATCGCCGGGCAGAACGCCGATCATGATGGCCAGCCCAACCATGTAGATGATGATGGCCGTGCCGAGGGCGAGGAAGATGCCGATGGGAATGTTGCGTTCCGGGTTCCGGATCTCCTCCGCCACACTCGCGAGTTTCGAAATACCCATGTACGAGATCATGACCACGCCCACGAGGGACACCACCGAGTCGGTGCCGTGGGGAGTGAAGTCTTCGAAGTGTTTCCACTGGATCTCCGGAAATCCAAAGATGACGAACAGGATCAGGATGCTGAGTACACCGATGACGAGGAGGTTCTGGACCTGACTCGTCTTGGCGGTTCCGAGGATGTTCAAGATCATGAAGAGAGCGGCCAGCCCGATCGAGATGAGCAGGACCGGCGGATCATCCATGAACAGTCCGATGTAGTAGCCGGAACCAACCAGCGCGAATGACGTCTTGAGTGTCAGCGAGATCCAGGTCGCGATGCCGGTGATCGTCCCGGCCATGGGACCCAGGCTGCGATCAAGGTAGAAGTACACGCCGCCGGCTCGAGGCATGGCCGTCGCCAACTCCGCCTTGCACAGCAGGGGCGGGATGATGATCAGTCCGGCAATGAGGTAGGCGGCGAGAATCGCCGGCCCTGCAACCTCGAAGGCCATGCCCGGCAGCAGGAAGAAGCCACTGCTGATCGTCGTGCCCAACGCGATCGCGAAGGCTCCGAAGAGTGTGATGTCCTTCTTGAGATGTCCGTTGGATGGGGCAGGCATGGTCTTTGGCCGCCTCAGGTTGGCGGATTCGATTGTATCCGAGGCCTCCGTGCTCCGCAGGGTGCATGGCCCCACGATGATCTACAATCCACGACCGGGCGGGAAGTCCCCGCTGATTGAACCCCTGGAGGAAGCGAACCGTGTCCACTGGTTTCTTCGAAGCACATCGTGAGCGTCTTGACGGCGCACTGAACGCCATCGCAACCCGCGGGTTCTGGGCCGCCTTTCCCGAGGTGCCCAGCGGGCGGATCTACGGCGAGACGGCAAAGACCGATGGAATCGAGGCCTTCAAGGCCCGGTTGAACACGCCGTGGCCGATCGAACAGCCCGGTACGGCTTCCATGGTTGGTGGGGAGCATTCTCCCTACGGCATGGATCTGGGCATCACGTATCCCACCCCGGACCTCGATGGGTTGCTGGCGGCTTCGGCTGCGGCAATGCAGACCTGGAAGCGGGCGGACATCCAGACGCGAACCGGGGTCTGCCTGGAGATCCTCGATCGATTGAACCGGCGAAGTTTCGAGATGGCCAATGCCGTCATGCACACCACCGGCCAGGGATTCATGATGGCCTTCCAGGCCGGCGGCCCGCACGCCCAGGACCGCGGGCTCGAGGCCGTTGCCTACGCGTACTCGGAAATGACGCGGACGCCGGCGACCTCGACCTGGACCAAGCAGGTCTCCAAGACCGACTTCATCACCCTCAACAAGACGTACCGGATCGTCCCCCGTGGCGTCGCGGTGACCGTCGGGTGTTCCACCTTCCCGACCTGGAACAGCTACCCGGGAATCTTCGCGAGCCTGGCCACCGGCAACGCGGTGGTCGTCAAGCCGCACCCCGGCGCGGTGCTGCCACTGGCGATCACGATCGAGGTCTGTCGGGACGTGCTGGTCGAGGCCGGCTTCGACCCCAACCTCGTCCTGCTCGCCTGCGATACGGCGGAAACGCCCATTACCGCCGACCTGGTGACGCATACCGGCGTCGGGATCGTCGACTACACCGGTGGCAACGAGTTCGGAGACTGGGTCGAGGCCAACGCCCGACAGGCCGTGGTCTTCACCGAGAAGGCCGGGGTGAACTCGATGATTCTCGACGGCGTGGCCGACATGAGGGCCGTCAGCGGCAACCTTGCGTTCTCGCTGTGCCTCTATTCCGGGCAGATGTGCACCACGCCCCAGAACATCTACGTGCCGGCCGACGGCATCGAGACTCCGGATGGTCGGCTCGGGTTCGACGAGGTCGCCGGGGCCATCGTCAAGGGCATCGACTGGTTGTTGTCGGAACCGGCACGAGCGGCTGAGATCCTCGGCGCCGTGCAGAATCCGGCGACGATCGATCGTGTCGAGGCGGCCCGGTCCGCGGGAGGAACGGTCCTTCGAGACGGCGGGCCCATCGACAACGAGCACTTCCCGGATGCTCGAACCTGCTCACCGCTGATCGTGCAGGTCGACGAGGGTGATGAATCGCTCTACCAGCAGGAGTGCTTCGGCCCCATCATCTACATCGTCCGGACGAAGGACACGGCACGCAGCATCGAACTGGCATCTTCGGCCGCGACCCGCCTCGGGGCGCTGACCTGCGGTCTGTACTCCATGAACGACGATGTGATCAGTGCGACCGAGGATGCGATGGCTGATGCCGGTGTCGCTCTTTCGTGCAACCTCGCCGGCCAGATCTACGTCAACCAGTCCGCGGCCTACAGTGATTTCCATGTGTCCGGTGCCAATCCCGCCGGCAACGCCACGCTCTGTGACGGAGCCTTCGTCGCGAGTCGTTTCCGCGTCGTCGCCAGTCGCATTCCCGTTCCTGCTCATGTCGAGGCCACTACCTGATGCCCTGCTACACCTACGAGGGACTGACCCCGGTCGTGCATCCCACGGCCGTCGTGCACCCGACCGCGGTACTCATCGGTGACGTGATCATCGGGGAAGGGTGCCTCGTCGGGCCCAACGCGGTGCTGCGGGGTGACATCGGTCGCCTGGAGATGAAGAAGGGCAGCAACATCCAGGACACCTGCGTGGTGCACTGCTTTCCCGGCAAGGACGTCGTGGTGGAAGAGGACGGCCATGTCGGACACGGCGCCGTTCTGCACGGCTGCCGCGTCGGACGCAACGCCCTGATCGGCATGAACGCCGTGCTCATGGACGACGTTGTCGTGGGGGAGAACAGCATCGTGGGTGCCCTGTCCTTCGTGAAGGAAGGAACCGAGATTCCAGCCAACACCCTCGTGGCCGGTACGCCGGCCAAGGTCATCCGCGAACTCTCCGAAAAGGAGATCGGCTGGAAGTCG
>JAQWPT010000014.1 GCA_029245245.1 Phycisphaerales bacterium | reverse complement strand
TCCTTTCCTCGGAACGCAAGACGCTCGCCGATATACACTACCCCTAACTGCCCTGCAGCATCGTCGACCTGGGCCTGGTCGAAGCGGTGGTGATGGACGAGGATGGGAACGTCGACATCACGCTGCTGCCGACCTTCACCGGTTGCCCCGCCCTGGACATGATCGCCAACGACGTCACCCGCCTCGTGGGCGATCTCGATGCAGTCGAGTCCTGCCGCGTGCACTGGGTCTTCGATCCGCCCTGGTCCACCGATCGCATCACCGAGGCCGGCCGGGCATCACTCAAGGCGCATGGAGTAACGGTTCCCACCTGTGGTGGCGACCCATCCAGCAGTGGCGTGCAACTTCGCACGTCCGCCATCGCCTGCCCATGGTGCGGCTCACGGGATACACGGCTGGACAGCCCCTTCGGACCCACGCGGTGCCGGACCATCCAGTACTGCGAATCCTGCCGCAACACCTTCGAGGACATGAAACGCCTCGATCCCGAGGACGGGACGTCGAGTCCGGGGGCCGGCTGAGGTCTGGTACCATGATTCCTCGCGATGCCCCACGAGACCACTGAATCAACCACCCCGGAACGCACTGCCAGCGACTCGATCATCGAAGTCCAGCCAACGAGGACCCGCAGCGCCATGGACACCACGCCGATTGACCTGGGCCGCATCGAAGTGCTCCAGATCCTCGACGAGCACGCCCAGGTCGACGAGTCCCTCGATCCCCGGTACGACGACGAGTATCTGCTGAGGATCCATCGCGGACTGGTGCTGACCCGAGCCTTCGATCAACGCATGCTCACCATGCAGCGTCAGGGCGAGATGGGGACCTTTGCGCCGAATCTCGGACAGGAAGCCTGCCAACTCGGCCAGGTGATCCCGCTGACGAAGGATGACTGGTACAGCCCGTCGTATCGATCCTTCGGAGCGCAGCTCTGGCGAGGCTGGTCCATGGAACGACTGTTCAAGCTCTGGGCCGGGTACCACGAGGGATTCCCCCCGCCTCCGGACGTCAACGACCTTCCCTTCTCGATCGTGATCGGCTCGCACGTGCTGCCCGCCGTCGGTGTCGCCATGGGAATGAACTACCGCAGTGAACCCAACTGCATGGTGGTCAACTTCGGCGACGGCGCCTGCTCCCAGGGGGCCGTGTCCGAAGCGCTGAACTACGCCGCGGTCAACAAGGCTCCAGTCGTGTTCGTCTGTGAGAACAACGGCTGGGCCATCTCCACCCCACTGACCAAGCAGTCGGCGACCACGAACCTCGCCAGTCGCGGCGCCGGCTTCGGGCTCCCGAGCATCCGCGTCGACGGCAACGACATCCTGGCCATGACCCTGGCCGTCGACCAGGCGGCCCGGCGCGCCCGCGCGGGGGACGGTCCGACCTTCATCGAAGCGGTCACCTTCCGCATGAGCCTGCACACCACCGCCGATGATCCCACCGTCTACCGGGCCCAGGAACTCGTGGATCCATGGGAGGCCCGGTGCCCGATCACCCGCTACGAGACATACCTGCAGCGCAAGGGACTTCTGGACACCGGAGCCATCGACCGCATCCGCGAGGAATGCGACGGCGAGGTCATCGTGGCCCGGGATCGGTTCCGTACCGACGCGGTGGCCCGACCACGCGAGATCTTCGACCACATCTACGGCGAACTTTCACCGGAACTGGAGGCCCAGAAGCAGGCCTACCTCGACCGCCTTGAACGCAAGGGAGTCGAGTGATGCCCCAGCGAACAATGGTCGAAGCACTGAATCTCGCTCTCGATGAATGCATGGATCGTGACGATGCGGTCTGCATCATGGGCGAGGACGTCGGCATCAACGGTGGCGTGTTCCGCGTGACCAAGGGCCTGCACGAAAAGTACGGCCAACGGCGTGTCATGGACACTCCGCTGGCCGAGTGCGGCATCATCGGCACCGCAGTGGGCATGGCCATCCACGGGCTCAAGCCCGTCACCGAGATCCAGTTCTCCGGATTCACGATGCAGGCCTTCGACCAGATCGAGCAGAACATGGCTCGCATGCGGAACCGGACCCAGGGGCGATTCCCCATCAGCATGGTGATGCGAGCACCCTTCGGGGGCGGCATCCGCGCGGTGGAACACCACAGTGAATCCCGCGAGGCCTACTGGGCCCACACCCCGGGCCTGAAGGTGGTCATTCCATCCGGTCCCCGCAATGCCCGGGCCCTGCTGGCCGCCGCCATCGAGGACCCGGATCCAGTGATCTTCTACGAACCCAAGGCCGTATACCGGGCCTTCCGCGAGGACGTGCCCGACGAGCACGAGACCATGCCCATCGGCGTCGCCGAAATCGTCCGACCCGGTGCGGACATCACCGTGATCTCCTACGGAGCGATGATGCGGGTGTGCACCGAGGCCGTCGAGGATCTCGTGGACATCCACGGAGTGGACGTGGAACTGATCGACCTGCTGTCGGTCTCCCCCATGGACACCGCCACGCTGGCCGAGTCGGTCTCCCGCACCGGCCGATGCGTGATCGTGCACGAGGGACACCAGTCCTGCGGCATCGCCGCGGAGGTGATTGCCCGCCTCAACGAGCACGTCTTTGAATACCTCTGCGCACCGATCCGGCGCGTCACCTGCCCGGATCTTCCGTTCCCCTACTTCCAGACCGAAAAGCACTTCCTGCCCGACGCCGATGATGTCATCGCCGCCGTGCAGGAGACGCTCGCCTGGGAATGAGCACCACCATGGCCGTCGAGTTCAAATTGCCCGATCTCGGTGAGGGAGTCCACGAAGGCCAGGTGGTCAAGTTGCATGTGCGCGAAGGCGAATCGATCCGCGAGGATGCCCCGTTGATGGAAGTCGAAACCGACAAGGCCGCGGTGGAGATCCCCTCTCCCGTGACGGGAACCATCACCCGGTGCCACGTCGATGAACAGCAACTCGTGCACGTGGGTGACGTGATGTTCACCTTCGACACCGGCGACGTGGCGACGGCATCCAGGCCCGCAGAACCCGTGCCGGCCGCAGCCACTCCGGTCGCGGCCCATGCACCCGCTCCGCAACGAGGCCACAGCGGCCGACGCACGCCCGCCTCGCCTTCCGTCCGACGACTCGTCCGTGAACGTGGCCTCGAGCTGGAATCGATCAACGGCTCCGGTCCCGGTGGTCGTGTCACCCGAGCCGACGTGGAAGCAGCCTCCGGCGGCGCCTTCACCAACCCCCCCGACGTCATGTCCGCGGAAACCGCGACCCAGCGACCTCCGGTGATCAAGGCGACTCCCGTGGCCCCGCTCGCACCACGCGCGGCGAGGGCCCCGTCCAGCCCTCTGGCCATCGAGGGCGTCGAGGACAGTGATGATTACGGCGCCATCATCCGCCAACCTCTCTCCCAGGCCCGCAAGACGATCTCGAACGTGATGAGCACGGCGTGGATGACCATCCCCCATGTCACCGACTGCAACGATGCGGACATCACCGAACTCGAACACATGCGGCGGGAGTTCAATGATCCGGATCATCCGGATCGCCGGCTCACGGTGCTCGCCTTCGTGGTGCGGGCCGTCTGCCGTGCAGTGCAGTCGGTGCCGATCCTCAACGCATCCCTGGACGAATCCACCGGCGAGGTGATCTACCGCCGATACGTGAACATCGGCATCGGAGTGGAGACTGATCGCGGCCTCGTGGCCCCGGTGATCCGTGATGCCGACCGCATGACGGTCGGAGAGATCGCCGATGCCCTGGAAATCATCTCCAGCAACGCCCGCAGCGCCAGTTTCGGAGTCAACGACACCCGCGGCGGCACGTACACGATCTCCAATGCGGGCGCGATGGGACCGACCCGCTACTCGACTCCGATCATCCAGCCCGGACAGGTCGGCTGCCTGGCCCTGGGACGGGCGAAGAAGATGCCATGGGTCGTCGACGACGAGATTGTTCCGCGACTGATCCTGCCATTGAGCCACTCGATGGACCACCGGCTCGTCGACGGTGGCCGCGAGATCCCGTTCATCGGACACCTCATCGAGGACCTGCAGAACCCCATGCGGTTCATGGTCTGAATCTGGTCTTCAGAACCTGTCCAGTTCGCTGTGCGATCCGGGATGCAGGTGCAGGGTCTGCCGCCGGCCCTGATCGAAGGCTTCGAAATCGAGTCGCCGCAGCATCCAGCAGAGCACCAGGGCGATGCCCATCGCGGCGGCCATGCCGTAGAACCACCATGTCGTCGTCGTCACCACCTCGTCGGACCGAAGCGCCCAGTTGAGCGTCAGCGGCCCGAGCAGTCCCGCCAGGCCGAAGGCGGGCAGCACGGTCGTGATCGTGGTGCGGAAACTCGATGGCCCGAAGATCGAGATCATCATCATTCCCCAGAGGCTCTTGCCGGCAGCGAACAGTCCACCGATGAGGCACATCACGATGACGAGAAAAGTGATGCCCTGCACGTGCGGCAGCCCGATGGCCGCCACCAGCAGCAGCGTGATCTGGCCGATGGTGAAGAAGAGGTACATCGGCTTGAGCCGGATGTGATCGGCGATGATGCCGCAGATCAACCGGGACACCCCGTAGGAAATCAGGAACGTAGCGGCGACCAGCGAGGCCTCCAGGTCGCTCACGTGGTACACCTGCTGGGAGAGCGACTGGACGATCACCTTGAACCCGAAGCCCGGCGCCAGGAAGATCAGGAAGAAGAACAGGAAAACCCAGAACGTACGCACCGACACCAGTTGCCGTTGCGTCAACGACGGGCGCTGCGGCTCGTCCGGCTGCTCCTGGACCGGAGCCGGCCGCTGCGTCAGGGAGGACACCACTGCCAGGGCAAGCAGGACAGCCCCGGTCGCCAGCAGGGTCCATTCCACACCCCACCGCTCGATGACCATCGGTGCCGACAGCGAAAAGATGGCGCCCCAGACACCGAACATGAGTCCGAACACGCCCGACTGCAGGCCGGTGCAGCGCAGTTGCCGGGCCCAACTGATCAGGAACGCCAGGGACTGGGCAAAGCAGAAGCCCGTGCAGATGCCGCCGGGCAGCGCGAATCCCAGCAGCACCAGCAGGTAGGACTGGCTCCAGCCCGCAACCGCACCAAGCACGATGCACGCCACCAGGAGCACGTTGGTCACGAGCCATTTCCACCTGGGATCGGGGCAGCAGCGGTTCAGCACCATGCCGAGCAGTCCACCGAAACCCGTGCCGAGGAACATCGCCCCACCGGCCAACGCACCGGCCCAGCCGGTCAGCGGATCGGCGGGCGAGAAGATCTCGTTGAACGGCTTGATCAGCGAGTTGAACCCGTACAGCGGCATGATGTACGCCGTCAGCAGCATCGACTGGATCGGCAACACGTACCACCAGTAGTAGTTCCGTTGACCTCGTGTCGGCGATGCGATGGCTTACGTACTCATGAAGTGGTGAAATGCGGACTGGATGATGACTGTACCGGCGACATGGCACGGAACCAGGTTGACACCGCTGTCGGAGGAGCTGCTCTGAACCAGCGGGGACAGGTCGGGCAGACCACTTTCCCGGATCTCAATCGTGACCCATGATTTGCAGGTCACCGTTTCGTGGTGCCCGAAATCAGGCTGACAAGAATCATGATCACTGCAATGACAAGCAGAATGTGAATCAACCCGCCCATGGCGGTTCCACTCACGAACCCGAGAAGCCAAAGGATGATCAGGATCACTGCAATCGTGTAAAGCATTGTGGTGACTTTCGTATATGCGAACTGAGTGGGCGGACTTCTCGCTGCTGCTGAACTGTACCCGGATTGGAACAACACCGGTAACTGTTGAAAATATGGTCCGGCGATAAAAACACCGAAACGCGATTCCAGGAAGCACGTATCAAAGCCGAGATGAGATCGTTCACTTCGCCGCTGGAGTCAGTTGCGGCGACGACTGGCGAGTGAATACCGGGCTCAACGCTCGGCACGAAACAGGGACGCACCCCCTGCCGTGAATGCATGCTCCCTTCTGGATGGATGTGATCGAGGAGTTATCCAACAAAAAACGCCGAGAAGCACCTGCCATCGGGGAGGAGTTCACCAACGCTTCATTTCGGGTACCGTGCCTTCTTCCAACGAGAAGGAGATCTCCATGAAATACACCGTGCTGACGTCGGCAATCATCGCCGCCTGTGCCACCTCCGTGCTGGCCCAGACCGTCCCCGCAACCCCACTCCAGCCGGCCCAGGCCAAGCCTGAGACCGCTACTGAACCAGTCAAGAAACTGGCCATAGGCGATCCGGCCCCCGCCGTGGAACTCAGCCACGTGCTCAAGGGCAACGTGCCCGACGAGTTCGAGGATGGGAAGGTCTACGTCGTCGAGTTCTGGGCGACCTGGTGTGGCCCCTGCCGGACCAGCATGCCTCACCTGAGCACGCTGCAGGACACCTATCGCGAGCAGGTCAACGTAATCGGCATTTCCGACGAAGACATCGAAACGGTCTCCGGATTCCTGAAGAAGTCCGATGCGGAAGGCGAGACCTGGGATGAGAAGATCCGCTACACCCTCGTAACGGACCCCGATCGCTCGGCCCACACCTCCTACATGAAGGCCTCCGGCCAGCGTGGCATCCCCACAGCATTCATCGTGGGCAAGCAGGGTGACGTGGAATGGATCGGCCACCCCATGAACATGGACGACCCGCTGGACCAGATCGTCAACGACACCTGGGACCGGGAAGCCTACATGGTGATGAAGGCCAAGCAGGACAAGGAACGCGAGGCCACCATGAAGGTCATGGACAGCCTTCGTGCCGCCGATACCCCCGCCAAGCGGACCGACGCCCTCAACGGACTCAACGAGCTGATCAAGGAGAACCCCGACAACATCAGCATGAAGATGTACAAGTTCGAGTACCTGCTCGATCACATGCCGGTTGATTCCTCCGTCTCCTACGGCGATGAACTGGCGAAGCAGAACTGGGAGAATTCCCAGATCCTCAACGCCCTGAGCTGGACGATGGTCATCCACGATCGCCTCAACGACTCCGGCAAGGAGTTTGCCCTCAAGGCCGCAACCCGGGCCGACGAGTTGACGGACAACTCCGATCCGATGGTCCTCGACACTCTGGCACGCTGCTGGTTCGTCAAGGGCAACGTCGAGAAGGCACTGGCGATCCAGAAGCAGGCCATCAAGCATGCCGATGCCGACATGGCCGAGAGCCTCGAGCCCGCCCTCAAGGAGTACGAGGACGCACTGGACAAGGCCTGAGCCGACATCCGCTGAACGATTCTTCCCACGAGGCCCGCATCCCTGCGGGCCTCGTGTCGTTCACCCCGGCTCGACTACACTTCCACCATGGTCGTCGGCGAATTCACCCAGGACACGGACGTGCTCGTCATCGGCGGCGGACCCGGCGGGTACGCCGCCGCGTTCAGGGCCGCACAACTGGGCCGACAGGTCCTCCTCGTCGATGCACGCGACGCACTGGGCGGTACATGCCTCCACGCCGGCTGCATTCCAAGCAAGACCAGGCTGCACCGCGGCGAACGCGGCATGGAACCCGGGGATCGTGGAGCCGGCGCGGTGGGAACCCTCTCGCGCGGACTGGCCCAGCAGGCCAAAGCCCTCGGCGTGGAGTGCATCCACGGCACTGCGCACTTCGAGGACAACCGCAGTGTCCAGATCACCGGCGACGAAGTCTCCCGCGCCCGGTTCAAGCGGGCGATCATCGCCACTGGCTCCTCACCGGTCGTGCGCGATGGAGCCATTTCGCCTGATACGGCCAGCACACTCGATGGGCTCCCCCCCGCCGCCGCGGTCCTCGGCAGCGGGTACCTCGCCCTGGAAGCCGCGACGATGCTCCAATCCGAAGGCGTACAGGTCGTCCTCGCCAGCGGCAACGGCCCTCTGCCGGAACTGCCACGGGACCTGCTCAAGCCACTGCTGCGGTCGATGAAGGCCGCCGGCATCACGTTGCACGAAGGTGATCCCGCCACGTGCACCGCCGACCTGGTCGTCGATGCCACCGCCCGGCGACCCGCCTGCGATTCCCTGCAACTGGCCAAGGTCGGAATCGACACCGACGGTGAAGGCTGGATCACGGTCGACTCCCAGCAGCGCACCAGCGAGCCACGCATCTTCGCAGTTGGTGATGTGACCGGCCAGGAACTGCTCGCCGGCTGTGCCCTCGCCCAGGGGCGAGTCGCCGCCGAAGCGATCTGTGGGCAACCCAGCGCGTACGAACCCGCCGCGATTCCACACCTGGTGTACTCCAATCCGAACGTCGCCTGGTGCGGCGAACTGGAGACTTCCGGTGACTCCTCGATCACCTCGATTCCATGGGGACACTCCGGCCGGGCCGTCGGCATGGATGCCGCCATGGGCGTGACGATGCTGCACTGGGATCGGGCCACCGGCCTGGTCCTCGGGGTCGGCCTCTGCGGTCTCGATGCCTGCGAACTGATCGAGACCGCCGTGCTGGCCATCGAGATGGGCGCAACCCTTGAAGACCTTTCCGCCATCGTGCCGGCGCATCCCACCCGGAGCGAACTGCTCGGCGAAGCCGCCCGCGCCGCGATGCTTGAAGTCAGCGCATCATGAAGCCGATGGTCCTGGCCCTGGTGCTCTTCGAGGTCATCGCGTTCCCCCTGCTGCTGATCTGGGTCCTCTCGACGAACAGTCCCACCGCCATCACCTTGCTGATCGTCGTCAGCCTCGGTGGATCGCTCGGACTCGGTGCCCTGATCATGTGCGGAACCTGGAATCCGGTCATGCGGCAATGGCCACCACTTGATCCCGCCCCGGATGCCGTCCGCCGCAACTTCCAGAGTTTCTCGCTGGGCCTCGTAAACCTCGGACTCTCAGTGCACGTGGCCGCGGATGACCACTTCCTGCACCTGCGGCCGGCGAGACTGATCCGATTGATGGGAGCCGTTTCCACGAGCATTCCATGGTCCGCCATGGAACCAATGGCCGGACGACGCGGTACGGCGGTGAAACTGGGCGTGCACACCCTCATCGGCCCACGCTGGTGCATGGAACTGGTCGCTCCGAACTCGGACTGATCAGTCCTTGTTGGCTTCCTTGGTTTCGTAGAGCACGTCGGGCACGCGGGCTCGATCCGCCTCCACCTCCGACAGCGGCTGGACTTCCTGTTCGGTGGACAGATGGCGCCGGGCCAGGTGGTGGTAGACGTCGGTCCCCCGCGACTTCCAGCCGATCTCCTTTTCGGAGAGTTCGCGGATGACCTTGGCCGGCGTACCGGCCACGAGGGTGTTGGCTGGAATCTCAGTGCCTTCCTTCACGAAGGACAGGGCCCCCACGATGCTGTTCTCCCCCACGACCACATCGTCCATGAGCACGGCGTTCATGCCGACCAGGGCGTTGCGTCCGACGCGGCAGCCGTGCAGGACGGCGCCGTGTCCGACATGGCCGTCTTCCTCCACCACCACATCCTTGCCGGGAAAGCAGTGCACCACGCAGGTGTCCTGGATGTTGCTGCCCTTCTTCATCTCCAGGCGACCGATGTCGCCCCGCAGCACCGCGTTGGGTCCGACGAGGCACCCCTCCCCGATGATCACGTCACCGATGAGTACCGCGGTCGGGTGCACGAAGGCCGTGGGGTGCACGACCGGGGTCAGTCCCTCGTAGGTGTAGCAGGGCATCAGGTGGTCGCCTCGACAGGAGCAGGAACGTGAATGCGGCTGGCGACGACCCGGAAACGACTCGCGACGAAGGCTCCGTCGCAGAGCGTGGCGTTGCCGGCGGGATTGGCCCCGGACACATGGAAATCGCTGTAGGCCGCGGACTGGTTGACGTAGATCTGGCCGGCAAGGTTGCACGAAAGGGCGACACCGGCATCCGCCATCGCATCCTCGGTCGCACTGATCACATCATCGTTCATGGAATAGAGACCGCAGGTCAGCGCCCCGAGGCGGATCGCGGCCGAAGACGCCAGTTCGATGCTGCGTGCCGTGTCCTTCGTCCGGACGATGTAGATGATGGGACCGAAGCACTCCTGCTGGTAGAGCGATTCGTCGCCCTCGTCGACCTGCACGATCAGCGGTGAGCAGGTTCGAGCATCCGGGAAGTGCTCGTTATCGATGGGCCCGCCGTCGCGAAGGACCGTCCCCCCCGCGGACCGGGCCGCCTCGACACGATCGATCGTCGCCGGATTCTGCACGGCGCCGAGGATCTCAGCCGCTCGCGCCGGTTCCGACAACAACCAGTCGATGGCCTTGACGATGGCCCCGGCGACCTTGTCGAACCCAAGACGTCCGTCAGGGGTCTCGATGCCGTCGGCCGGTATGTAGATGTTCTGGGGTGTGGTGCACATCTGCCCGGAATAGAGGCACAGCGAGAACGCAAGGTTGCCGCTGACGGCCTTCATGTCGGCCACGCCGTCGAGGATCATCGAGTTCACCCCGGCCTTCTCGGTGAAGACCACGGCCTGGCGGGCATTGGCCTCGACCCAGTCTCCGAACTCGTTGCCCCCGGTGTAGTCGACGATCCCGACGCCGGGGTGGGTCACGAGATCGGCGGTGATGGGCCCTTGCGCCGTATCGCAGGCGAGCAGGACGAGGTTGGGGTCGAAGCCGGCCTCGACCAGCACGTCCCGACAGACCTCGATCGTGATCGCCAGTGGCAGCACCGCGCCGGGGTGCG
>JAQWPT010000023.1 GCA_029245245.1 Phycisphaerales bacterium | reverse complement strand
AAGAGCGGTGTGCTCCCACTGGATCGGCGTAAAGGTGATCTCAAGATCTTCCATGCTGGTCCCGGTGAGCCAGTCCAGTTCGCCACCGAGGTCATCGAACGTCAATCGATGCCCCTGCATGATCATGGCGCCACTGAAGATCGGTCCCTCGATGTGCCAATCCATCTCGTGCTCGCTTCCATCGACGAGACTATGGACACGAAGCGTGCCATCGAACCAGTTCCAGCAACCGGCGACACTGGATACGTCCCACTGGACCACGAAATCCATGCTGTTGCGTCCGTTGCTGGTGCTGTATTCACGCTGGAGCAACCAACCCGGAATGGCGTGGTCCGAACCGTGCTGGTATGCAGCGGATGACCACATCTCGAACTCCGAGGCGTTCGCCGGCTGCAGCATGCCCACAGGGCCCTTGAGCAGCGCGAACAGGACAATCAATCCGTTGATCGACATCGCCCCGACCTGCAGGGCGGAACGGTCCTGGTAGGAGAAGAGACCGAGAATCGCCAGGACCAGTCCCAGCAGTGCGATGGGCAGGAATGCCGGCAGCAACAGTGGACTCAGGGCCATGATGATTGCACACCCCGCGACGATGAGACTGGCGATGGCCAGACTGCCCGTCGAGTGGATCGGAAGATTTCGCTTCGTATCGAATGTGTGGAATCGCGGGTTGGTCATTCGAGTCCTTTCGTCCATGCTGCAACATCCAAAGAACTCCCCCCCCTGGCAAGGAAGAGGATGCTCCTGAGCGGCATTTCCTTTCACTACAGGCTTCCTACGTCAAAAAAGCCGCCCATTTGCACACCAGACCCTGTTATTTCTGCCCCGGTACCATGCCTCAAGCCTCATGAAGCATGTTGCCCGGATCATCCTGATCACCCTCGTGGCCCTGATCCCCTGCGGCTGTACCCAGCCGCACGAAGGGGCGTTCAACTCGCTGCACAACGGCATGACCCACCAGCAGGTACGCGACCTCCTGGGAGAGCCCTCGGCGACCTTCTACGAAACCAAGGAGAGCCGCAACGAGGTCGACAACGCCTACAAAGAACGGTGGCAGTACGGCGACAACTTCAGCACCCGCGCCACCGGCGCCTTCTTTCCCGAAAATGCTCCCGATCGTGTCTGGGTCGTCTACTTCGATGCAGAAGGACGTGTCAGCGGTTTCCGGGAGCCCGTACCGGATGAAAGCGCCTGGCGAAGCGACGTCAAGTGATCAGTCGATCGTCTTGATCATGATCAGGCATGGGCAGGGCCAGTCGATCATCTTGTCGAACGTCTCCAACTCGGTAAACCCGATTGCCTTGTAGAACAGGCGGGTCTTCTCGTAGTTGACACATGAATCCGATGCCCCAACCGTCTTGACCTGCAGGAACCGGACGCCCTGATCAGCCAGCCAGCGTTCGGCAGCCTCGAACATCGCCTTCCCGGCTCCGCCCCGGTGCCGATCACTGAGTACCCCGAGCACGTAGGCGTCGGCCGACTGGTCCCCATGGAGTTTGAGTGTCAGGAATCCGATGTCGGCATCACCCTCAGTCACCATCAGCGTCGGTAGATCGTCGATGTGGGCGACGTACTCCTCGATGGCGCCCTCGTTTCCGAACCAGTCCGGCAGGGCACGAAGGATCGACTCGCACCGTGATGCAAGTTGCCCGGCCGGCTGATGTACGACGTATGCGGTCATGAGCCTGAGATTCTTGCCGGCTGGATCGCGTAGACGCGCCCCTTGCCGGAGAACGTGTTGCGAAAGACACACACCAGGATCGTTCCGTCATCGAGTTCTCCGAAGGAACTGATGAAGAAGGCCTGGCGATGAAAAACCTCGCGGTTGGCCGTCATCTTCGATCCGTCCCACCGCAGGCCCCAGATGCGTCCGGAGCCGTAGTCGCCGTAGAAGTAGATGCCTTCGAGTTCCGGATGCAGCGAACCTCGCTGCACGTAGCCCCCGGTCACCGAAATACCGTCTTCACGTGGATAGACCACGACCGGATCGATGTACGCAGCGTCCGGATCAGGCTCGCCACGGTGGAGGTCGAAGGCCTCGAATCCTTCTCGCGGCTTCCAGCCGTAGTTGCCTCCACGCGTGATCACATCGATCTCTTCCCAGGCGTTCTGCCCGACATCCCCACCCCAGAGTTCGCCCGTCTCGCGGTCAAAACTCATCCGCCAGACATTGCGAAGTCCGTAGGCCCAGATCTCGTCCCGGGCGCCCTCGACACCGACGAACGGGTTGTCGGGAGGGATGGCGTAGGCGAGGCCTTCATCCTTCTGGTCGACGTCGATGCGCACCACCGTGCCCAGGAGCGTCGAGAGATCCTGCCCATTGCCATGCGGATCGTTTGCCGCCCCCCCATCGCCGAAACTCACATAGAGCATGCCGTCGGGACCGAAGAGCACCGTGCTTCCGTTGTGGTTGCCCCAGGGTTGTTCAACTTCCAGGAGTACGCGTTCGGATGACACATCGACCGATTGTCCATCCTCGCTGACCGCGAACTCCGCCAGCACACCCCGGCGGGGCTGCTTGGCGGAATACAGCACGTAGATCCGCCGATTTGTTCCGTAGTCCGGATGGAATGCCAACGAGAGCAGCCCTTCCTCGTTGTGCTTGTCGTGTACCTGGGGCCGGACATCCATGAAGACACGCGGCTCCGCATCGGATGCCCCACGCTCGACGGCGAGAATGCGACCCGGCTGCTCGACCACGTAGATGGTGCTGTCGTCACCCGGTGGTACCACTGCCTGCACTGGCCTTCGGAACTGGTGTTCCCAGAGCGGCACCAGTGTGATGTCGGGAATCGGCTTGACCGCCGGCTCGACCGGGATCGACGATGGTGCCGGGGAGGGGAGCCAGAGGGAGAAAGCCAGCAGCAGCAAGGTGATGTTCATAAAGGATGTTTGTACCACTGCGGCGGAGTTCCTGCACATTCGGGGCACCACCAGGGAGGTTTCCAAGATGATCATTGACACTTCCGGCGGAGACCGGGACGATGGAGGTCGATCGCAGAAAGGAGCAGATGATGAATCATTGCATCCTCAAGGCTGGCTTGGGAGTGATCCTGGGACTGGGATCCGCCGCCGGGGCCATCAACACGGTCAGTTTCGGCGACGTCTCGTACGACGGCCAGCGCTGGACTGCCGAGATCATCTGGACCACCAGCCAGGAAACGCTGGCTGGTTTCCAGATCGCCTTCGAAGACACCCTGCTCACCGGAGCCGGGGGTGGCCTTGCCCAAGACAACAACTGGTCGACCCACATGGGCGACACGATGGTGCTCTCCTTCGCCACGGCCCTCGATGACTACATCGCCCCCCCGATGGATCCAATGGTTCTCATCGAGGTCGAGTTCGAGGCCCCGGAAGGCACCCTGCTGAGCATGTCCAACCTGGTCTTCGCCAACGAAGACGCACTGAAAATCGAGGTCGACGCCACCGACACCGTGCTGCTGGACAGCTGCCCCACCGACTACGACGGGGACGGGACCACGAACGTCAACGACCTGCTGACGGTCATCGCCGGCTGGAATGATCCCTACACGGTGGATGATCTGCTGGACGTCATCGGAGCCTGGGGAGGCTGCTGAACCTACTCCGACCGGAACGCCAGGCGGGCCTGGTCCACGTCGCGATACACCTGGAAGAACGAATCGAGCCTGGCGATGTGGAGCGCCTGCACGATCAGGCCACGCACACTGCTGAGTTTCACCTCGCCACCGCGAGCCTTCATGCGACGGCTCAGACCCAGCAGCACCCCGATTCCCATCGAGGAGATGTAGTCGAGACGCGAACAATCGATGATCAGCCGCCGCAGGCCCCCATCGATCAACTCACCGATATCGGAGACGAACTGGTCGGCGTTGGCGGAGTTCAACCCCCCGTCGGCGGACAGGATCATCACATCGACATCGATTTCGTGGGCGATCAGTTCCATTGCAGGTCACAGAATACCGCACGAATCGAGCCCCTTGTGCTGGTGGAATCGGGAACTGGGGGTTGAAATCGATTCCTCCTTGGCCCGGGCCGCCGAAGCCAATACAATGGGCCATTCCCGGTTTCGCTGGATTGCAAGGAGAGTTGAACGTGTCCCGCACGGCCCCACACCCCCCCGAAAACGAGTCTTCCTCGACCGAAGTCATGCCCGACGTGCAGAGCAACGTCGATATCCGGCAGGTTCCCATCAACAAGGTCGGGGTCAAGGAAATCCGCTACCCCATCACGTTGAATCGCCTTGACGGCGGAATGCTCGACACGGTTGCGGACATCAACATGTTCGTGTCACTGCCCTCGGACCGAAAGGGCACCCACATGAGCCGGTTCCTGGAGATCCTCAACGAGTACCAGGACGGGATCCAACCCGAGCGACTCCGCGAACTCTGTCGCGACCTTCGCGTTCGACTCGATGCGGACGTCTCCCACGTCGAGATGGATTTCACGTACTTCATCCCCAAGTTGGCGCCGGTCACGGGTCGACAGGGACTCATGGACTACCAGGCCCGCTTCACCTGTGAATCCGGCGATCAAGAGGACTTCATCATGAGGGTGGCGGCCAAAGCCACGAGCCTCTGCCCATGTTCCAAGGAGATCTCCAACTATGGAGCTCACAACCAGCGATGCCTGATCACCGCCGACGTGCGGTTCAACGGCATGCTCTGGATCGAGGAACTTGCCGAGTACCTCGAGTCCGCAGCGAGTTGCCGCGTGTACCCGGTGCTCAAGCGTCCTGATGAGAAATACGTGACGGAGGTGGCCTTCGAGAACCCACGCTTCGTGGAAGACATCGTCCGGGATCTGGCCGTGATGCTCAACAACGAGGATCGCATCACCTGGTACCACATCCGAAGCGAGAACTTCGAGTCGATCCACTCCCACAACGCCTACGCCGAGATCACCCGGGACAAGACCACCGACCCGCCAACCGACTGAGGAACCCCGCATGCACAGATATTCGATCCAATGCGAGTTTGACCGAGAGCAGGTTGCCGGTGAATGGCTCCGCTGGCTGCGTGACGAGCACGTGCATGAGGTGCTGGCCGCCGGAGCAACACGGGCGGAGATCATCCGCATCGACGGCCCCGCCTGGGCCTTCCGTGTGGACTACGACTTCCCCACTTTCGATCTCTACGAAGCCTACAACTCCGAGCACGCGGATCGCCTTCAGGCAGATTGCCTTGGTCGATTCCCGCTTGAACTTGGTATCCGCTACGAGCGAGTCAGTGGGGAGAGCCTCACGGTGCTCCCCGACCCTGCTCAGTAGACGTCACCGTACGAGTCACCGTAGTTGTTCCAGTAGCCGTGGCTGTATTCCTGCGAGTACTTGTAGTACTGCAGCCGCATCTTGTCACGGAACTTGTAGTGCTGCCAGGCCGTGTTGAGCATCTCCTGATGATGCTTGTTGTACGTGGCCCAGGCTGCCTTCTGGTCCTTCTGAGTCTCGGCCTCCCGCTCGGCCGCCTTCTTCTCGTCTGATTCGGCACGCTCGTGAGCCGAGTTGACCATCTCCTCACGCTGCGAAGCCTTCTGATCGTCGGCCCAACTGAGGTATTCCTTGAAGACGCCGTTGGTGTTCATGTAGTCGGTCATGCGCTGGACGGTGACCATGCCCTGCTGGTACTGGTTCCAGGTCGTTCGGACCATGTTCGTGTACGCAGTGATCTCACGCTGCACGGTGGCGGGATCAGTGGTCGATTCGACCGGACCCATCGCAGCATCATGCTGGATCGCCACGTTCAACGCGTCCTGGAAACTCATCGCCTGCGGGAGCATCTTCGGAGGATCATCCGTGGCCTTGAAGCCCTCGAGCATTCCCTTGGACTCGAGGAATCCCGTCATCTGGGTAATGCGCTGGTTCGTAGCGGCGAGATGGTCTCCCGTCGCTTCATTCATGTTCTGAAGAGCACGGAGGGTTTCCTCCGGTGACGCGGTGGAAGTCGATGCGTCGTCGGCAGGAGCACCTTGTGCCGGCGCCAGGCCTGACACGGATACGGGCTTGTTGAACTGCCCATCAGCCGTCACCGCAAAGGTAAGGATGGAAAGGCTGGCGAATGTCTTCAGGAAGGAGTGCATGGTGGTCTTCTCCGGGTTCCGGGGGCCTCTGGGCCCTCCTTGTTGCTAAGGCAGGCAAGTATAGCGGGGGATGCGGGGACCCGTTCCGTGATGTTCCACAGTGGCGGGAAGCGGAGATCCCGGTGCTATACTCGCCCTTTTCAGCTGGATCCAAGGTGACAGCAGGAGCAGATCATGCCCACCCCGACTCTCAGCCAGCGTGGCCTCAACAGCCCACCCTCACCGATCCGATCCCTTGCCGCCAAGGCCCAGGGAGCAGTCGACAGGGGTGTCAACGTCCTGTTCATGAACATCGGGCAGCCGGATATCGCCACCCCCCGGGAGATGATCGATGCCTATCACGCATGGGATGAGCAGGTGCTGGCCTATGCCCCCAGCGACGGGTATCGCGAGTACCGCGAACAGCTGGCCGGGTACTACAACAACCTGCTGCGGGAATCCGGAAACTCCGTCACGGCCGATGACATCATGGTCACCGTCGGCGGCTCCGAGGCCCTTCTGTTCACGTTCGCAGCGGTCACGGACCCCGGGGACAGCATCCTGGTGATCGAACCCTTCTATACGAACTACGCGGGCTACGCGAACATGCTCGGCCTCGGCGTGGACGCCGTCACGACCACCCCCGAAGACGGGTACGACATCGATCTGGCCAAGGTCGAGGCGGCCATCACGCCATCCACCCGCGCCATGGTGATTCCATCACCAGGCAATCCCACCGGAGTCGTTCTCAGCGAAGAGCAGCTTGACGGCCTGGCTGAGCTCTGCCGCACACACGGACTCTTCTACATCTCCGACGAGGTGTACCGGGAGTTCGTCTACGACATGCCCGAAGGAACCCTCGCTCCCTCGATCCTGTCACGACCGGGAACCGAGGATCTGGCGATCGTCATTGACTCCGTCTCCAAGCGATACTCCGCCTGTGGAGCCCGGATTGGATGCCTCGTCACTCGCAACACCAACTTGCGACAGGCCGCCCTGCATTTCGGCCAGGCCCGCCTGTCCCCCGCCACCGTCGACCAATACGCCGCCATGGGAGCCCTGAAGACCCCGCACTCGTATTTCAAGGACGTGGTCGAGGAATACACGGCCCGCCGGAACGTACTCGTCGAGGGACTCAACTCGATCGGAATCACCTGCGCAAAGCCGAAGGGCGCGTTCTATATTGCCGTCGCGCTGCCGGTCGAGGATGCAGAAGCCTTCAGCGAATGGATGGTCGAGGAGTTCACACTCGACAACGACAGCCTGTGTGTTGCGCCACTGAATGGTTTCTACCACACTCCGGGACTCGGTCGAAACGAGATCCGAATGGCCTACGTGCTGGAGCAGGACAAGCTCAAGCGGTGCGTCCAGATTCTCGAGGCGGCCCTGGAGGCCTGGAAGAAGAAGTGATCAGGACACCAGCAGAACACCGACCATCAAGGCAAGCATGAGCCAGAGGATCACGCCGTAGACCCGGCCGTAGAAACTGCTGCCGCACTGGCGACGGACCTCATCACGCCACGAGGCTTCCGAACCGGGGCACTGCAGGATCGTGTCCATGAGTTTCAGCACCAGCCAACCCGGCCCGAACAGAAGGGCCTGTGGCCCACGTGGCCAGGCCGGGAGGTTTGATTCCATGCGTGAATGGTCGTACATGGCTGTTTGAGTCTCTGTGTGGTACATGGGTTTGTCCTTCGTGTCGTGCAATACGTTCCCAGGGGCTCGAAAGGCTTCTGCCCCCCGCACAGCAGAGAGGAATGCCGAAACCCTCCATGCGCGAGGAGTCGGATATAAAGCCGCTTCCCTCAGACATGCGTCCCAGGACGAGTCTTCACGCAGCAGAACCTGGAAAAAACCCGTATTGGAGGATGCGGTACCTTGAGGACCCCGGTTCCAAGCCCAGAAGGCCCCTGATGCGACTGAACATCCTCTGGAAACTGATTCTCACCATCGCCCTGCCACTGCTGGGGATCTACGTCGCGTTGAACTTCTTCGAGTTCAATACGCTGCGTGACCAGGCGATCCGGGACATCAACGAGCGAGTCACCCGGCTGGCAACGCTCTACGCCCAGCAGTTTGACGGAGAACTCTCCACCATCGCCCAGGTCGCACGGTCGACGGCCGAGTTCCTGGCGATCGATCCCGAGATGGGACGCAACAAGTCGTGGCTGATTCTCGAACAGAACATCAGGCAGAATGAACTGATCTACGGGGCGGCCCTGGCCTGGAAGCCTCGTGAAGAAGACGGCCGGACGATCCTGTCGGCCCCGTACGTGCATCGTGGTCCCGACGGCGAGATGCGTCGCATGGACATCGGCACCGATGCGTACGACTACCGAACGAGCGACTGGTACACCATGCCGATCAGTGTCAAGACCGGCACCTGGACCGAACCGTACTTCGACGAGGGTGCCGGCAACATCCTGATGTCCACCTACGCCGAACCGATCTTCGACGAAGCAGGCGACATCATCGCCATCACCACGGTTGACCTGCATCTTGAACAGTTGCAGGAATCGATGTCCCTTGATGAACTCGACCAGGGCACCTTCATCATCGTAAGTCGGAACGATCGATTCATCTCCCATCCCGTCATGGAAATGATCATGACGTCCGGTCTCGGGGAAATCGCCGAGAAGAGTTCCGATCCGGACGTCGCGAGGATCAGAGCCGCGGCGCTCGCCGGTGACACGGGGTCGAGCGAACTTCCGAAGTTCATCAATGGCTCTCCCCACTGGATCGCCTACGCGCCGATCCCAAGCACCGGCTGGTCATTCGTCGCCGCATTTCCCCGCGACGACGTACTGGCACCCGTATACGAGGACCTCTTCCGCGACATCGTCATCGTCGCCATTGGATTCGCGGTGAATGTGATCGCGATCATATTCGTGGCACTCCTGTTCACACGCCCCATCCGTCGCCTTTCGTCGGCCATGGAAGCCGTGACCGAAGGTGACATGGACGCCCGTGTCGAGGGGGTCGATTCTCATGATGAGTTCGGAGACCTCGCCCGCGGCTTCAACGACATGTCGGCGAACCTCCGATCGAACATCGATGAACTCGCCACCGAGCGGGCGGAACGGCATGCCGTGGACGTCGAGCTGAACCTGGCCCGTGAGATCCAGGCCTCCCTGCTTCCTGATGAAGACGCGATCGACCGTCGTGACACGTTCGAACTTGATGCCATCAACCTGCCCGCTCGCCAGGTAGCGGGCGACTTCTACGACTACTGGATGCAGGATGAATCGACGATGGCCTTTCTCATCGCCGACGTCTCGGGCAAGGGAGTACCAGCCGCCTTCTTCATGGGCATCGCCAGGACCCTGATCCGTAACCTGGCCAAGCTCGACCAGGAGCCCGATGCGTTGATGAGCACGGTCAACGAACTGCTGCTGGAAAGCAACAAGCGATCGATGTTCGTCACGCTGTTCTATGGGATCTACGCACTGGACACGGGCCAACTGCACTACGTCAACGCAGGGCACCTGCCCCCGGCGCGGATTTCCGGCTCCAAGCCCATCGAGACGGTGGGCAGCAGCACCGGCACCGTGCTGGGTGCGATTCCCGACACCACCTGGACAGTTGGAACCCTCCAGATAGCCGAGGGAGACATGCTCGTCTTCTGTACCGATGGCGTGACCGAAGCTCAATCCAGCGATGGCACGATGCTCGATGAAGAGGGCTTCCTCCAGATGCTTGAAACCCATCGCAGCGAAGACAGCTCCACCCTCTGTCATTCCATCATTGATTTCATCGACCACTACCAGGATGGCGAGCAGGCGGATGACATCACGGTCCTCGCCCTGAAACGCACCAAATCGGCCTCTCCCTCCCCTGGAGCGGCATGAAGCATGTTTCCAATGCTCTCCCTGCTGCTCTTGGCTTGACCCGGCCCCAAGGCGTCGTACTGTAAAGGGTCGGCCACAGCCGACTCTTCAGGAGCACCACGTGCCTGCACCCGAAATCCCCGGCCAACCACCCTTCCCGAGCAACCCTCTCAGCGTCGACCATCGCAACGAGGGTCGGTTCAGCGTGAGTTGGAACCACCGGCTTCGGACCTCTCGCGACACGCTGGATCCCTCCAACCCCGTGCTGACCGATCTCCTTCCCCATGGTGAAGGTCCGGTGCGGATGATCGCAATCCTCGATCGCGGCCTGGTGGAAGCCCGCCCGGAACTTCCAGCCCAGGTGGAACACTGGGCGGAGGCCAATCCGACCCTGGTGCGACTCGTCGGTGAGCCACTCACCGTCAACGGCGGTGAAGAGTGCAAACAGGACTTCGACGTCTTCCAGCAGACAGCCCGAGCCATCAATGAGCGGGGCATCTGCCGCAAGTCGTTCGTACTCGTCGCCGGTGGTGGTGCTGTCCTCGACGCCGTCGGCTACGCAGCCGCCAGCGCCCACCGTGGCGTCCGGGTGATTCGCATGCCCTCGACGACCCTCGCCCAGGCCGATGCGGGAGTCGGGGTCAAGAACGGGATCAACGCCTTTGGCAAGAAGAACTTCCTGGGCGTGTTCAGTCCACCGTGGGCAGTGGTCAACGACACGAATCTGCTCACAAGCCTCTCCGATCGACACTGGCGGTCGGGCCTGAGTGAAGCCGTGAAGGTCGCCCTGCTCAAGAACCCGGACTTCTTCGACACGCTCTGCTCGGTCGCTCCGCAGCTGCGGAGCCGCAATCTGGACACGATGGAACACGTCGTCCAGAACACCGCCAGGCTGCACATGGATCACATCATCGAAGGTGGAGACGCCTTTGAGCTCGAGATTGCCCGACCCCTGGATTTCGGACACTGGTCCGCCCACAAGCTCGAACAGATGACTGACTTCGGCCTCGCACACGGTGAAGCAGTTGCGATCGGGCTCACCCTCGACCTCGCCTACGGCGCCATGATGGGACTCCTTCCCGAATCGATTCTTCGACGCACCCGTCGATGCCTGCTGGACATGGGGTTCCGCCTCTCCCACGAGGCCATGAACAACCATGAGACGCTGCTGGAAGGACTCCGTGAGTTTCGAGAGCACCTCGGCGGACGGCTCACCATCACGCTGGTGCAGGACATCGGTCGCCCCATCGACGTGCACGAGATCGACCTGTCCGTGATGCGCCGCGCCATCGAGGCGATCCAGAAGGCGGACATCAACGAGTCGAGCCGGGCCGGGTAACATGGCACCGCCCGCGTGCACGGGCCCCGGATCACCCCATGACGTCACCCGCCAATCCAAGCCCCATGAACAGGACCGAGATCGCCGATCTCTACTTTCTTGAGCACCGGGCCAGGCTGCTGGACCTTGCAGCATTTCTTGATCGATACGATCGGGCCGATGACGACACCGGCACGGATGACTTCCGCCTCACCGCCCTGCGGAACGCCATTGCCCTGCTCATCGACGGGTCAGGGGATCGCACCGCCCGCGTCCTGGACCTCATGAGCGATCACAGCACCGAACCGATCGACCAGGCCGGCATGAAGGGTGCCTGCGGCACGCCGCCGCCGGGAACCGGATGAAGTACATCGATCCACACATCCACATGGTCTCTCGTACCACCGACGACTACCGTCGCATGGCACTGGCCGGCTGCGTTGCGATCACCGAACCTGCATTCTGGGCCGGATTCGATCGAAGTTCGCCCCAGGGCTTCCTTGACTACTACCGCCAGTTGACCGACACCGAGCCACGTCGCGCCGCCCAGTACGGCATCCGGCACCACTGCTGGATCTGCGTGAATCCCAAGGAGGCGGAAGACGCCGGGTTCGCCAGGGAGGTGATGAGCCTCATTCCCGAGTTCCTCCAGAAGGAGAACGTCCTGGGCGTGGGCGAGATCGGGCTGAACAAGAACAGCCGTAACGAACTGGTGATTCTCGAAGAGCACCTCGCCCTGGCCGAACAGCATGATCAACTCGTCCTGGTGCACACCCCCCACCTCGAGGACAAGCTCAAGGGAACCCGGCTGATCATGGACGCCATCAAGGCGAACACGTCACTGGATCCCGGGCGCGTCCTCATCGATCACGTCGAAGAACACACGGTTCGGGAAGTACTTGATCGTGGATTCTGGGCCGGGATGACCCTGTACCCGGATACCAAGTGCACGCCGCAGCGGGCCGCAGACATCATCGAGATGCACGGCACGGAGCGATTGTGGATGAACTCCGCGGGCGACTGGGGTGACAGCGATCCCCTGGCAGTACCCAAGGCCATCGTGGAGATGCGTCGCCGTGGACACGACACCGCTTCCATCGAGCAGGTGAGTTGGGGCAACCCCGTGGCCTTCCTCGGGCAGTGCCCGCGATTCGACGCCGGCGAGTGATGCTCGGCTACTGCAGCAACGTCCACGCCGCCACGACACTCGAACAGGTGCGAACTGCGCTGTCGACCCACGCCGTCGCCATCCGTGAACGACTTGGTATCGACGGCAACCTCCCACTGGGACTGTGGCTGCCCGCCTCGGCACTGGAATCGGTGCGTGCATCCGGCAGTAGTGAACTGAAAGGCTGGCTCGATGCGCGGGGCCTGCAGGTCTTCACGATCAACGGATTTCCGTTCGGCGACTTCCACGGAGACGTGGTCAAGCACGCCGTCTACCAGCCGGACTGGACCGACTCGCGACGCATGGAGTACACGCTCACCCTTGCCGAACTGCTGGCCGACCTGATTGAACCGGGACGATCCGGTGGCGTCTCCACCGTTCCACTGGGATGGGGGCCGGCCATGGATGCCGATGCGGTCACCACCGCCGCAGGACGACTTCGCTCGCTTGCCGCCGAACTGGAGATGCTCGAAGAACGGACCGGCCGCTGCATCCATGTCGACATCGAACCCGAGCCCGGCTGCGCCATCGAGCGACTGGACGGGCTTGCAACCTTCTTCGAAACCCACCTGCTCGGTGGTGACGATGCCGACCGTATCCGCCGATACCTGCGGGCCTGCGTGGACTGCTGCCACGCCGCGGTGATGTATGAGGAGTTCGCCGATGGACTGGCCGCCCTCGACGATCGAGGAATCGGCATCGGCAAGGTCCAGGTCTCCAACGCGCTGGACGTGGACATGACCACCGATCCGGAAGCCGCCCGCACGGCGCTGGAGGACTTCCGCGATCCACGCTGGCTGCACCAGGTCATGGTGCGTGACGAATCCGGAACACGCTTTCACGAGGACCTCGGTCTCGCGATGGATGCCGAGTCGGGCGGACGATGGCGAATTCACTTCCACGTCCCGGTCCACGTCGATCGCATCGGACCCCTGGGAACGACCCAGGAACTGCTGGAGGATGCGATCAACCTGCTCCGATCCCGTGGTGAACCACTGGACTGGGAGGTCGAGACCTACGCCTGGTCGGCATTGCCGGCCTCTCTGCAGCCGGACAACCTGGCCGAGGGCATCGCCTCGGAACTGCAATGGGCCCGGTCACGACTGGCCGATGAAGGAACTCGATGAGCATGCTCAATGACTGGCTCCGCCTGATGCGGATCTCGAACCTGCCGACCTGCGTCACGAACGTGATGACCGGTTGTGCGATCGGGATCATCTCGCTGCCCGCTGACGATCCCGGACCATGGATCGACCCGGCACGCTTCGTGCTGGTGCTCGTGGGGGTGTTCGGGTTCTACCTCGGCGGCATGGTGCTCAATGACGTGGTCGATGCGACACGTGATCTCAAGGACTCTCCCCATCGCCCCATTCCCGCCGGTCGCATCGATCGACGGGTCGCCGGCATCGTTGCGGGCGCACTGCTCATCATCGGTTGGGTCGGCTGCACCCTGGGCGGGGGATGGCACGGTGGCATCGCGGCGACCGCCCTGCTGGCCTCCATCCTGCTGTACGAACTGCTTCATGGTGCGACCTGGCCCGCCATCATCCTGATGGGGCTCTGCCGGGCGCTGGTCTACGTGGTCGCGGCATTCGCCGTGACCAGTGCTCCGGAACCGTTGCTGTTGATCTCCCTCGCCGCGGGACTCGGGCTGTACACGGCCGGTGTCACCGGGATCGCTCGGGGCGAAGACTCCAATGCCCGCGGTGGAAACTGGCCCACCGTTGTCATCGGGGTCGGCGTGCTCGGTCCTGCGTGCATCCTCGCGGCCGACCATCCCCTGGAGTGGAGCGTGCTTCCCTGGCTGGCCTTCCTGGTCACCGGGATCCTGCTGGGCATCTGGATCGCCCGAAGCCTCACGTTGCTGACCAGGACACCTCCACGAGTCATGGGAAGCGTTCTGGGGCTCCTGGCTGGAATGGCCTTGCTGGACGCCTTCTTTCTCGCGATGCTCGGATGGGTGGCCCTGGCCCTGTTGGCCTTCGCCTGCTTCGCGATCGTGTCCCTGCTCCACCAGTCGATTTCCGGAACCTGAACCATGGCGCATCCAACGGTGGTCCTGAACGTGGTCGGCCTCGATGCGGGGCTGCTGCGCAACCACGCTCCTCGGCTGCGATCCATGGCGAAGGAGGGAACACAACGGACCATCGAACCCGTGTTCCCAGCTCTGACCTGCAGCGCCCAGTCGAGCATGCTCACGGGCCTCACCCCTGGCGATCACGGCATCATCGGCAACGGTTGGTACGACCGGGAGTCCGGCGAAATCCGGTTCTGGAAACAGGCCAACCAACTCGTGCAGGGAGAGAAGGTCTGGGATGTCGCCAAGCAGCGAGATCCCGACTTCACCTGCTGCAACATGTTCTGGTGGTACAACATGTACTCCAGTGCGGACATCGCGGTGACGCCGCGACCGATGTACCCGGCCGATGGGCGCAAGATTCCCGACATCTGGACGCACCCCCCGGATCTGCGTGATCGCCTGCAGCGGGAACTGGGGCCGTTCCCCCTGTTCCACTTCTGGGGACCGGCCTCGGACATCCGATCCAGCCGCTGGATCGCCGACGCCAGCCGTATCGTGCACGAATCACACGCACCCGATCTCCAGCTGATCTACCTTCCCCACCTGGACTACGCCCTGCAGCAGTTGGGACCCGACGATCCGGCCATCGCCGGATACGTGCGTGAGATCGACGACCTCGCCGGTGACCTCGTGGATCACTACCGGCAACACGGCTGCCGGGTCCTGGTGGTCAGTGAATACGGGATCGGCCCCGTCGAGGATGCCGTCGAGATCAATCGCATTCTGCGCAACGCCGGCCTGCTGGCGGTGCGGGAGGAACTCGGCCGCGAACTGCTCGACCCGGGGGCCTCAAGAGCCTTCGCCGTCACCGATCACCAGATCGCCCACGTCTACCTGGCTCCGGGTACGGATCACGCCACGGTCCGCACGCTGCTCCTTGAAGCCGATGGCATCGACGAGGTGCTCGACGAAGCCGGTCAATCGGCACGCGGCGCGCGGCATGAGCGTGGAGGTGACCTTCTGTGCACCAGTGAACCGCAACGCTGGTTCACCTGGGACTACTGGAACGATGATCGCAGAGCTCCCGACTTCGCGCGAACCGTGGATATCCATCGCAAGCCCGGCTACGACCCGAGAGAACTTTTTCTCGACCCGAAGCGCACCCTGCCGCGACTCCGCATCGGCTGGAAACTGCTGAAGAAGAAACTGGGGTTCCGGACACTCATGGACGTCATCCCGCTGGATACGTCCCTGGTCCGCGGTTCTCACGGACGAACCGACCTTGGTGCGGACCGCACTCCGGTGCTCCTGTCGACGGAATCCCTCGACGACCTGCCTGAAACCGTACCGGCCACGGCAATCCGGGATCTGATGCTTCGATTGTTGCTGGACTGATCGACGCTACTTCCAGAGCAGCATCAGTACGGCCATGTCGGCGTGGTTGACCTCGCCATCCTGGTTCAAGTCGCCACGAACGTCTTTCAAGCATCGCGTCACGCTGACGTCGCACGTGCTGCCGACACCGGAGAATGCACCACCCGCCTTCACGCAATCCGCCTCCGAGGCGATGATGCATCCGCCACCGATGCAGCAGGCACCGTGAACCGACGAGGCGATGGAAATGATCCCGCGTCGCCCCGCGACATCGTCGGTCTGGGTCAGGAACCGGCAGTTGGCCATGACCGAGTCGCTCCGATAGCCGATGTAGATGGCTCCACCCTTGAACGCGGCCGTGTTGCGGGCGAATGAGCACTCCGAGATGCTGCCACTGCTCTCGTAGTCGTAGATCGCTCCGCCGTTGTAGATCGCCTCGTTCGAATCAAAATGGCACCCGATGAGGGATGGCGAGCATTGCCGATCGTTGTAGATCCCACCTCCACCGTAACCCGCCAGGTTTCCGATGAAGGAACACTTCGAGAAGCGAGGATTGCTGCGAATGTTGAAGACCGCACCACCCTTCTCCCCGACATTGGATTGGAACACGCAGTCCTGGAACGTCGCGTTCGCATTCTCTCCGCAGTACGCGGCTCCGCCATGCAGCGTCACCCTGTTCTCCCGAAACACGCAGTCGAGGATGGTGGGACTGCTGCCCACAACCAGCAGCCCACCACCAATCGTCGAATCCGGACCGTAGTCATTCACATCACCGCTCCCCCTGGTGATGGTGAATCCCTCGATCCGGGTCTCCGCTGTCTCTACCCCGACACAGCGGATGACACTCCCCTTCAATCCACGTCCATCAAGCGTCGTCGCTCGCGAGCCCGCGGCGCCGCGCAGCACGATGGACTTTCCTCTCACATTGATCGTTTCATTCCAGGTCCCGGCGGCCACGAGCACCATGTCTCCCGGTTTGGCAGCATCGATGGCGGCCTGAATCGTCGAGACATCCGAGGGAACGCCGATGACTGCCGCCGCCACCCCCTGGGCACAACCGGCCAGCAGGAGCATGGTGAGCAAAGCATTTCGTCGCGGTCTTCGTTTTTTTTGCATGGAGAGGAGATCCGTCGGCATTCAAACTGAAGCCACCACAGGCTGCCTCCGGCACGGCAGATGTCGAGTGCCGACTTTGAAATGGCTGCATCCGAGGATCCTGAAGTTCGGGCTGGGCCGGCTGGTCCACCTGTACAGGGGGAAGGACGGCAAGACTGGTCCGAGAATCATCGAATCCGAGCAGGAAGATGGCTTCACACGATGCAAACCACCGCAGCTGTGACCTATCCTGCCTCTTCTCGGAACATCAGGTAGTGGTGTTCACCCAACCACGAAGGAAGAAGGAAGCAAGACAATGCCCACGCATCGATCCGCCCTGGTGATTCTCTGTGCCCTGCTCCCGGCAGCCATTGCCTCTGCAGATGTCCAGCCCCATGCGGGCATGCTTCGATACCCTGATATTTCTCAGGATCGCATCGTCTTCTCCTATGCCAACGACCTGTGGACCGTGCCTCGCGAGGGTGGTGAAGCCCGCCCATTGGCCAGCCCCGCGGGTCGCGAAGGACGCCCCCGCTTCAATGCCGACGGCTCGCACATCGCCTTCACCGGAAACTACGACGGCGGCCAGGATCTGTATGTGATCCCGACGAGTGGCGGACAGCCGTTTCGAGTCACCCACCATCCCAATCGTGAAGTGTTCTGCGACTGGTCTGGAGATCGTCTGCTGTTTGCCGGCTACAACTACCAGGGACTCGGCCAGGATCAGAAGCTCTACACCGTCAGCGCCGAAGGTGGACTGCCGACCGAACTGCCCGTCCCGTACGGCGCAGCCGGTGCAATCCACGGCAATGGTTCACTGCTGGCCTATACCCCACATTCCCGGGATGGCCGGACATGGAAACGCTACCGCGGCGGCATGGCATCGGATCTGTGGATCATGGATCTTAACGGCCTCGAGGCGAAGCAGATCACCGACTGGGAAGGCACCGATACGCAACCGATGTGGCATGGCGACTCGCTGTATTACCTGTCGGATGCAGGGCCGAATCACCGACTGAACCTGTGGAAATACGACCTCGCCGCTGACACTCGAACGCAGATGACGAACTTCGAGGAATTCGATGTCCTCTGGCCATCGAACGGACCCGGGCTGGACGGCAACGGGGAAATCATCTTCCAGAACGGCGCTGATCTGCTCGTGCTCGATCTGAGCACGGGCGACATGCGAACCGTTGAAGTCACTATCCCAGGTGATCGGCCGAGTGTCCGCACCCGCCGCATTGATACGGGTGACAGCATCAGCAACTACGCGATCTCTCCTGGTGGAAAGCGGGTGTCGGTCGAAGCCCGCGGCGACATCTGGTCGCTGCCCAGCGAAACGGGCGTGGCAAGGAACATGACGAATACGGCTGGAATCGCGGAGCGCGATCCGATGTGGAGCCCTGATGGGAAGTGGATCACGTATTTCAGCGACGAAACCGACGAATACGAACTCTACATTGTTCAATCTGATGGCAAGGGCGAACGCCGGCAGTTGACCGCCGACGGGTCACCCTTCAAGCACGCGACCGAATGGAGCCCCGACTCCACGAAACTGCTGTACACAGGCAAGGGGGGGGATGTCCACCTGGTCGATGTCGAATCCGGTGATCGGCGGCATGTCGTCACGGACACCTATGCGCAGCGACCGTCAACCAGCTGGTCCCATGATTCGAAGTGGCTGGCCTACGATCGCCTGGATGACAATGGCATGTCCTCGATCTGGATCTACGACCTGGATGCTGACGAGCATCATCGAATTACCAGTCAGATGTTCAACGATACGTCTCCCGCCTTCGATCGCGAAGGTGATTACCTCTACTTCACGAGCGGTCGGACGTTCCGTCCTGAATATTCTCCCGTCGACGGCACCTTCATCTACACGGAGCCCGGCAACCTCTACGCCATCCCGCTGCGAAACGACATGGATGCGCTCTGGACGGTCGAGTTTGACGAGGTTGAATGGGAAGAAGAAGAGGAAGAGGAAGAAGAAGATACGGACGGTGATGAAGACGCTGATGGCGAGGAATCGTCCGATGAACACGCGGAAGAAGATTCCAAGGACGACGACGGAAAGAAGGACGACGAGGAGCAGCAGGACGACGATGGAAAGAAGGACGACGAGCAGCAGAAGGACGACGAGGAGAAGAAGGATGACGATGGAGACGAGGAATCGACTCGCTTCAAGCTGATGCGGGACACCCCGGTGTTCGATTCGCTGTTCCTGCTCTTCGATGATCCCATCAGTGGAACCTGGAACGGAAGTGTCGAAGTCATCGGCGCACCGGGCGAAGTTCCCCAGATCAGCTTCACCATGACGCTCAAGATGTCCGAAGATCTCACGGTCACCGGCGAGATTGAAATCGACATGGTCGGCAACCACGATCTCGAGGGCACATGGGATCCATCGGCAAGTGAGCTGACCTTGTCGAGTGATGACACGGATGAACAGACCGTCTTCGAAGTCGACGGCAACACGATGGTCGGTGAGCGCAGCGAGCAAGGCATGACCATGATCATGACCGCCACTCGTGCCGGCGGCACGGACTCCGCAGGCAGCAGCGACGCAGGCGGCAAGGACGAGAAGAAGGACGACGAGAAGGAAGAGGACGAGCCACTCGAGATCCATTTCGACGGCATCGAGTCACGTGCCATTCTCCTGCCGACGGGAGTCGGTTCATACGGAAACCTGGCCGTCAACAACTCGAACGAGCTGCTGTACCTCAAGAACGGCGAACTCCACACCTATGACATCACCGACAGTGAGGACAAGGGATCGTCCGCCAATGCCTCGATGGGCTCATTCGAACTGTCCGCCGATGGCAAGAAGATCGCGCATCGACGGGGAGGCTCCGTTGCCATTCGAAACGCAGGATCGGGCGGAAGTTCCAAGAGCGCCAGGACGAAAGGCATGGTCGTCGTCATCGATCCACGCGAAGAGTGGATGCAGATCTACAACGATGTCTGGCGCACGTTCCGGGACTACTTCTACGTCGAGAACATGCATGGCGTGGACTGGGATGCCGTACGGGTCCAGTACGCAGCCATGCTGCCCGATGTGATGAGTCGCGCCGACCTCAACCATGTCATCGGTGAAATGATCGCAGAGCTCAATGTCGGCCACGCCTACCGTGGTGGCGGCGACATGGAACCTGGCGGAGACACCGTTCTGGT
This sequence comes from Phycisphaerales bacterium, assembly GCA_029245245.1. Taxonomy (GTDB): domain Bacteria; phylum Planctomycetota; class Phycisphaerae; order Phycisphaerales; family SM1A02; genus UBA854. The sequence continues at coordinate 55,758 of JAQWPT010000023.1, read as the reverse complement.
CGGGCTGCTGGCGGCAGACTTCGAACTCGCCGATGGCGCCTATCGATTCAAGGTCATTCACACCGGCGGCCCATGGGATTCGGATGCCCGCGGCCCGCTGAGCATGCCGGGCGTGGATGTGCAGGAAGGCGACTTCCTCCTTGAAGTCAATGGCATTGCGGTCGATACCACGGTGGATCCGCACCATGCATTCATCGGCACCGCCGGACAGCACACCGAGCTCACGGTGAGTGCGAACCCGGTTCTTGATGATGATGCACGACGGGTGATCATCAAGCCGATTCGCAATGACGGACAGATCAGGTATCGCGCCTGGATCGAGCAGAATCGCGCGTATGTCGACGAAGCCTCCGGTGGCCGGGTCGGGTACATCTACGTTCCCGATACCGGAGTCAACGGGCAGAACGACCTCTACCGTCAGTTCTACGGCCAGAGCGGCAAGGACGCCCTCATCATCGACGAGCGATGGAATGGCGGCGGTCAATTGCCGAACCGATTCATCGAACTGCTCAACCGACCGATCACCAACTGGTTTGCACTGCGTGATGGAAAGGACTGGAAAGTGCCGCAGGCAAGTCACTCCGGTCCCAAGTGCATGCTGATCAATGGCCGAGCTGGATCCGGCGGTGACATGTTCCCCTGGCTGTTCCGCCAGGCGGAACTCGGGCCACTCATCGGTACACGGACCTGGGGTGGACTTGTCGGAATCTCGGGCAATCCCAGCCCGATCGACGGCGGCTTCATCGCGGTCCCCCGCTTCGGTTTCTATGAAAATGACGGCACATGGGGCGTCGAAGGGCACGGTGTCGACCCGGACATCGAGGTCATCGCCGATCCATCCTTGATGATCGATGGTGGCGACCCGCAGCTTGATCGCGCCATCGCTGAAATGTTGCAGGCCATCGAAGACCAGCCATTCGTGCCTGCAGTACGACCTGCTGATCCTGATCGAAGTGGAATGGGTCTTCCACTGGACGAATATTGATTGATGGAGTTCACAATGACCACCTTTCGACTGATGATGACCAGCCTGCTGATCGCAATGGCGGGAACCCTTGCACTGTCCGCAGGAGCCCAGGAAACGACGAGTGAAGCCACGGACAAGACCGGGGTGCACACGTTTGACGTGGATGCTGTCCATTCGACAACCATCTTCCGGGTCCACCACATGGGTGCCGGCATGTTCTACGGCCGGTTCAACGATGTCGGGGGCACCATCGAGTACGACACATCGACGAAGAAGGGGCTCGCACTGGACCTCGTGGTCGACGTCAACAGCGTGGATTCCGGCAACGAGAGACTCGACGGGCATCTCAAGAGCCCGGACTTCTTCAACGCCGTCGAGTTCCCGAAGATGACCTTCAAGAGCACCAGTGCAACGCTCGAGCCGGACACCAAACATGCTGATGGTGACGTCTACAAGGTGGAAGGCGATCTGACGATCCATGGTGTCACGAAGAAGATCTCGGTCGAGGTCGTGCACGTCGGACACGAAGTGACCCGTCGCGGCGAACGGATCGGCTTTGAATGCGTCTTCACCATCAAGCGAAGCGAATTCGACATGCCCTATGGTGTTGAGGGTGGCGCCCTCGGCAACTCGGTACAGATCATCGTGAGCCTTGAGGCAGCGGCCCGATAAGAGCACCATGAGCCCGGGGATGCTCATCCTGAGTTTCGGCCTTCCGCTGCTGCTGGCAGTGGTCGTGCTCGTGATCGGCTGGAAACTCTGGGAGAAGCCCCGGCACGCCAAGCCGCCCTACTGGCCACCACCCGTTGCCCTCGGGCTCGGCGTCTGCCTCGCATTCCTGATACAGGAAGGCTGGCCTTCCATGCCACTCTCTTCCAAGTGGCACTGGCTCCTGCCGACGACCTTCGCGGTCACCATCATCGGGGCGACTCACCGGGCATTTCCCCGCCGCCGGAGCCTTCGGTTCATTCCCGAGCTGGCCACGGCCTTCATCGCCGCCTTCGCAATCCAGTTTCCCGGGCAGGACAGCCTGGAATCACGCCTCGTGATCGGCGTGGCCACCCTCCTGGCCACGATGGCGGGACGAACCTTCCTGCTGCGCCGCCCATCGGTCCTGCTGCCATCGATGGCCTGGCTGATCTTCGCAACCCTGTCGCTGCTGATCTTCCAGACCCACTTTGCGAAGTTGACCGTCATTGCCGGCGCCGCCTCGATGATGGCTGCAACCATCGCCGTCTGCGTCCTGGTACGCCGGCCCGCGACCATCAGTGCTGGAAGTTCCAACGTCATCGGATTTCTCGCCGTCATCCTGGCGGCCTGCGGCAGTGCCTACGACATCGACCGGAATATCCCCATGACATGCTGGTTCCTCCCCGTGCTCGCACTGCCGGCGGCGGCGATCATCCGAGCCCTGCTGTCCGACCTGCGGCACAAGGGACACAGTTTCGTCGCCTTCGGGTTTGTCGCCCTGTGCTGCCTGGTCGCCCTGGTCTGGGCATATCTCTCGGTACCCACTGGCAGCACTGAAGTCCCCCCGCTTCCCTACTGACACCCCCACCGCATCCCTGCAGGAGCCGATCCTGGTGTTGTTCCTTGACTCGCCCTCGCCGGAGCGGGATCATCAGCAGTCGGGACGTGAGCGGGAGCCAACATGAGCAGTGATCTGCATCAACAGGCCGAGGTGATCTTCAACGAGGCGATCGAGCGACCGAGCTCCGCCCGGGGGCTGTACCTCGATGACGTCTGCCGCGCCGACACGGAACTCCGTGATGAAGTCGAATCCCTCATCGCCCACTACGAGACGGCCGAGGGCATGCTCAACCAATCCACCACGGTGTCCCACGCAATCACGACCGGGCCGGACGATGCCCTGAACCTGTCCATCGCCAGCGAAGGGCCGGGAACCCTCATCGGATCCTTCCGGATCCTGCAGGTCCTCCAGGAATCGGATCGTGGAGCCATCTACCTCGTGCAGCAGGATGATCCACCACAACGACTCTGCCTGGATATCTACACCCCGACAAGTCGCAGCGATGAACGCAGCCTCCGATTCCAGCACCTTCGTGACCAGATCGACGCATTGGACCACCCTGGCGTGGTCGAGCTCGTCGAAACCGGAACCGCCAACACCGGCAAGGGCATGCAGCACTTCGTGGTCGCCGAATACGTGGACGGCACCCCACTGCTGGATTCATTGCACCGGACTCCACGAACACGGGACGAGAAGATCGCTCTGCTCCTTGAGATGTGCGACATCATCACCCACGCACACCACCGAGGCATCATCCACGGCGACCTGCGACCCGGCACGGTCCTTGTCGATACATCAGGCAACCTTCGCCTGCTTGATTTTGCAGTGGCACGGACGATCGGACTGCAGCGCAGCATCGCCGGATCATCCGGGATGTCCGAAGGAATCGCGGCTTCGATGTTCCGAAGTCCGGAATCCCACGAGGGTCCCGTCGACACCCGCAACGATGTCTTCGCCCTGGGCATGCTGGCCTGCCTGATGTTGTGGGGACAACTTCCCTGGCGATGCGAAACAGACACCCTGGATTCCGCAAAGGAAGCCATGCTGGCACGAGCCGCCTCGGCTCCGGTCGACTCCGAACTTGGTACCGATATGGATGCCGTGCTGTTGAAGGCAGTCGCACTGGATCCCAATCGCCGCTACGACTCGCCCACGGCCTTCGCCGACGATCTGCTGCGGGCTCGCAATGGCGAACCGGTTGATGCCCGCAACCCGGACCTCATGACCGATGCGCGGGCCCTGGCTGCTCGGCACCCCGCGATGATCGCCACCGCGATTGTTGCGGCCATTCTCATCATGGTGTGCTGCTTCCTGCTGGGAACGCTCACGGGTGGCGAGGCGGAACTCAGCGTGCCAAAGAACGACGCCTCGACCACCGGGGGGTGATCGAGGCGTCGAGAAGTACTCTCATGACGCGGAACCGGGCCTCAGTTGCGACGCCGTCGACGGCGAGCCGCACCGGCGATACCCAGCAGGGCGAGGACGCCCGGAGCGGGAATGGCGGCGGTTCGAATATCAAGTGAAACCGCATCAAGACTCATGTGCGGGGCGAACCCTCCAAAGATGATGCCCACTTCACGGACATCCGCTTCGATGGCAGAAAGATCGAAACTGTAGCTGACGTTGGCAAAGACACCGGGGAATCCGCCGAAGTCGGCTTCCTCCAGGTAATTCATCGCAAAGCCGTCGTTGGCAATCAGTCCGGACTCCCCATCTGCTCCGTTCCAGGCGAGGTAGAGGCCCTCGTAGTTCATGGGAGAGCCAGCCATCGAGATGTTGATGACGGCGTCCTGTGCATCCGCAGCGGTGTACGCGTAGGTATGGATGTCCAGTGGACCACCGAACCCATAGATGTTGCCATCGCCTGCGATCATGGCGCCATCAGCGAAGTTGTAGAGGACGGCGGAGCCGGCGCCGGACGACGAAGTGGGCATGTTGGGGAATGCGAAATTCACCGGATCCGAGCCACCAGCATGCTCGAAGCTTTGCCACTCGAAGTGAGATGTGTTGGCATCGCCACGCCATGTGGGAATGTCTTCCACCGTGAAATCGCCCATGGCGATCGATGAAACCGAGAACGCCGCCAGAACGGCGAGTGCACACTTGATCTTCATTCTTCTTCCCTTTCCTGTACTTGAAACACAAGCCACGTTGGCCTGCACATGTAGTAGTTGTTCAGCTGCCCCAGTTCCCGATGACTGCCAGCAGGTCCGCCACGTCGGTCAGACCATCAGCATTGATGTCCGAAAGACAGCACGTACATCCCCAGTCGTTGAGCACCATGAGCAGATCCGTCACATCAACGCTGCCATCGCCATTGATATCCCCGGTGGATCCAGAGGGATCTGCGATGTCGACATCGAGTTCGAGCCCGGACGCTTCGGCGTACCCGAAGAAGACCAGCGAGTTTTCCTTCATGACCCAATCCGCGTAGGGCTCGCCACCACTGCCCTGCTCGCTGGCCGGATGCAGCGATGTCACCACCAGGCTGAGCAGTCCCTCCTCGAGTGCGCCCCGCAGGTAGCACTGGATGTCCGGATCATTGACATCCAACTCGAAGGTCAACGTCGTCAACGAGGGCATGAGTTCGCCCTCAAGGACTTCGGTGGTCCGTCCGATGCCGAATGGTCTTGGATCGAATCCCTCGGTGATGTTGTTGGAGATGTCCAATGGCATGCCCTGGGCATCGAAATCGATTGGGTAGACGTTCCGCCCTCTGATCTCTACCGCACCGAACTCGCCTGTTTCGCCGAAACTCCAGCCGTCGAATCCGCCCCGGAATGCCCCACCCGAGACGATGGTCGCCCGGCCCGGATCTTCGTCAGCAGGGCCATCGAGGAGAAATGTCTGCCAGGGATCAGGAGTCGAGTCATACACGATGTCATCGCTCTCGATCACGAGGGTCAGGCGACCGGAGTTCACTTGGTAGGCACCGGCACCCATCCCCGAGGGGATGACCTGCTGGGTTTCGAATCCCAGCAGGATCTGGCCATCACGGTCATCAAAGAAGTCGTACTCCGAGTTGTAGGCCGTGAAACTTGATGCAATGGCCCGCTCACCCGGCACACTGTTGAATGGGTACACCCATCGGTCGTACAGGGGGGCATCCAACTGGGCTGTAATGGACTGCCCGGAAAGGACTTGGCCTCCCATGCAGAACACGGGGATCACTACCGCCAGAAGGTGCGTACTGTTGGATAGCTGGGCTTCCATAGACAACCTTTTATTGTAATTGAGACCCAATTTCAACGACTGATCCAGACATTTGATGTAATTTCTCGTGCTGCCCATGACAAGTAGTACTCCCAAACCATCTCGGCGGATCCTAGGAAACCCTGCTGGATCGCCATTTCAACGCGGCTTTACCCTTGTGGAGGTCATGGCGGTTGTTGCTGTCGTAGGCGTACTCCTTGCGGTCCTGCTGCCGACCCTGAGCTCCACCATGGATCAGGCCGATGCTGCCACGGAACTCGCTGCCGCCCGGCAACTCACCGTGGGCTATGTCAGCCATTCCACGGACAACAACGGCCAACTGATGACCGGGTACCTGTCCCAGGATCCAACCGACGAAGACCACGAGGATCAGTACACGGTCCAGGGCCCCGATGGCTCCCTGCTCGAGGGCCGGGAAAAACGCCGGTGGACCTGGCGGCTCCTGCCCTACCTGGGCAACAGCGTCGATTCCCTCTTCGTCAACCAGGGAAACGAGTACATCGACCGGTTCCGTGGCGACGATGACTATGCCTACATTGCAAGCGTCTACCCCTCATTTGGGCTCAATGCCGAATGGCTTGGTGGCATGAAGGGGGCGACCTACGCAGACCTCCACACGCTGGGCAAGTTCACCGGTGACTGCTACTACACCCAGCGCCTTGCCGATGTCCGGCGACCAGCCGACCAACTGGTCTTCGCCTCCTCCCGAGGTCCGGAATTGGAAGGCCCCGGCACGGTCGAAGGCTACTTCTACCTGCTGAGCCCCCACTACCACACCACTGGCTGGCGATGGAACACCGATGATTCCGACGAGCCACTCCACGAAACATCCACGGAGCCCTCCAGGAACGGCTTCGTGTCGGCTCGGCACCGGGGACAGGCGGCCACGGCCATGCTCGATGGCCATACGGACCTCGAACGGCTCCAGGACCTCTCGGACATGCGGCGATGGTCCAACCAAGCATGGAAGCCCGACTGGGTCCTGGAACTGCAGGCCCCCTGAACGACCTCTCGTTCTTCACCGGGAAGGGGCGTTCCTGTAGAGTGGCGTGCTTGCCACATCCCTCTACAGGAGAACCTACATGTTCAAGCATTCAACACGAGTCCTGCTGCTTGCAGCAACACTGGCGGTAGGCGCCATGACCACGATCGGTTGCCAGCCCTCGGGCAAGATCGGCGGCGTCGCCACCGAGTCCATGAACAAGGGAAGCATCACCGTGCAGCGAGGCAGTGATGTCGAAGTCAAACTGCCGGAAAATCCGAGCACCGGATACACCTGGCAGCGTACAAGTGATCTGGGCCTGAACGTCATTGCAAAGGTCAGCAGCACCTACGAAGGCAATGACAACCCCAAGGGCGCCGTTGGCGTCGGCGGCATGCGGATCTTCCGATACCACGCCATCACCAAGGGCATCTGCACCCTGCAGTACGTGCTCGTTCCCCCAGGGCAGAAACCATCTGCTTCGAACAAGAGCTACACGATCACGATTGAAGTCAGCAGCTGATTCAATCAGGAATCACGGAGATGGTTCGACGATCACATCGACCGTGAACCTCGACTGGACCTCGCCTTCACCGCCACCAGGGCGGTCGTAGGCGAGGTTCAGTGTCGTCATGCCCGGAGCAACTGTCTGGAAACGGAGCTCCTGGTACGACAGCAGGCTGTCGTACTTGATCTGTTCGCCAGTGCGAACCCGCCGCTGCCCATCGGGCATGATCACGCCCTGGTCCGGCATGGAATCCATCTCCCAGACCATGCCGCGTGGTGTCGACTTGGGCAGTTGCACCACGAGGGTCTGTCCCTGCTTGAGTGCGACCTGCCCACCATTGCTGTCCTGGTTGATGGTGACGGTATCACGCCCTGCCGGGGGAGCCGGCTGGGGCCCCTTCGGGGCAGATTGGCAGGCTCCCAACATCAGGAGGCTGGTCGTGATCAACGTACAAAGGGTCTTTTTCAACATGAGGCTCTCCTGGATCTGGGCTGGCATGATACAGGGCTTTTCGTCTGTTTTGACACTGCCTCCCACCCACAGGACACTTCGGGCGGAATCAAAGCCATGACCGCAGCCACGATCAGCATCATCATCATCAGCCACAACGAGGCACGGGACATCGAGGCGTGCCTTCGAAGCGTGTCCTGGGCGGATGAGATCGTGGTCGTCGACTCGGGCAGTACGGATGGAACCCGGGACATCGCAGCCAACTGGACCGACAAGGTCCACGAGGTTTCCTGGAAGGGATTCGGACCGCAGAAGAACCACGCCCTGGACCTGGCGACCAAGGACTGGGTCCTCTCCCTGGACTGCGATGAGCGGGTCTCCGACGAACTCCGGGAGGAGCTGACCACGACCCTGCCTTCAACCGACTGTGCCGCGTTCCTCATCCCGTTCAGATCCAGCTACTGCGGCCGGTTCATGCGATTCGGCGAGTGGAGTGGGGAACGCAAACTGCGACTGTTCCGTCGCGAAGCCGGGCGGTTCGATGATGTCCCGGTGCATGAACGAATCCGTATGGAGGGAAGGATCGGCCGGTTGCGCGGGCGCATCCTCCACTACTCGGTTCGAACCCGCTCGGAGATGCATGAGAAGTCGCGCCGGTATGCACAACTTGGAGCGGAGGCAGCCTTCAAGTCGGGCAAGCGTGCAACCCGGGCCTCCGCGGCGGGCCGTGGCGCATGGGCCTTCACTCGTTCATTCCTGCTCAAGGGCGGTCTCCTCGACGGCTGGAAGGGCTTGACCCTCTCCATCGACGTGGCCTCCGCCACCTACCAGCGCCATGCACACCTTGCCCGGATGTGCAAGGCGGCTGGAAGCCCCCACTGACTTCCAGCCGCCCCGCGTCAGGCCATGGACACAGGCTCAGCGTTACCTGCGACCAGAACCCAGTCCCGAAGAGGACGCCTTGCTTGCCCGGGGCTTGCCCACGGGATTCTTCTTCACGATGGGTTTCTTCGATTGGCGCGATGAACGAGTACTGACAGGAGTCAACTGCTTTGCGGGGGCCTCGGGAGCACCTGCCACCGCGTACTCCGTGGACAGATCCTTCAGCGAGCGATAGAGGTCGGCATGAATGAAGTCGATCTCGTCCCAGAGTTCGATGATCTCATCGTCATTGAGACTGGACCAGTCATCGTGATAGAGCTTGGCGTAGTTGTAGCAGTCCCAGATGGCGATTCCGGCCACTCGATGCGTTCGACCCGACGCATCCACCCACCGGGCATCAAGCGAGGCCTCTCCCTGGTCGCGGAGAAACTCCTCGTCATGGAAGTAGTACCGCCACTGACCCGTCTCCTCGTCCCGAAAGCGAGGGCACATCTGAACGTAGACCGGAACCTCGCCTTGAACGAGTTCGATGCACCGCTCCACGTGTCGACGAAGCCGAACGCTGTCGTTGTAATCGGGGTTGGTCTCGTAGCTGTCGGGGAAGATCGCTCCCGAGGCCTGCAACAGTCTCGCCATGGATGGGCCGGTGTAGTGATCGGTCGTCATGTGCTTCTTGGGCAGGCCCCAGTAACCGAACTTCGCATTGGGACGCATCACCTTGGCGTACTCGATCCCCTGGATGTAGAAATCCATGATGTCTTCCATCTCCGCGGTCGATGCCACGGACATCTGAGCCCACCAGGCCCCCTCCATGTCGAGCACGACCGGGCCCGTGTAGTCCTCCGGCACGTTCTCATCGAGCCAGGCCTCGAAACTCGCGAGGTCCTCGGACGTGTACAGCATGTCGGCGTTGTAATCCACGCCTCCACCGTAGGCATAGGGCAGAACATCGATGCCGTCCTGCTGGTTCTGGGAGCGTGTGCGCCATCCCTGGTCAAGTGCAACCCCCAACTGCGCCCTGGAGACATGCCGGGAGTTGGCGTCGTAGTACACACCATCGAGCACGATGGGATTCGGTCCCGCATAGACCGGATCGGCTGGTTCCTGTGGTTCCTCGGGCGAGTCCGTGTCGTCGATCTCCGGCTCGTCATGGGACACCATTTCGCCCCAGAACATGACGACCTGGCGAAGGTCGGTGACGTTGGTCGTCCCGTCTCCGTCCACGTCCGTCGGGCACTCGCCTTCACAGAGCACGTTGATGGATGAAACGACCTGGATGAGGTCGAGAATATCGATGATGCCGTCCTGGTTCACGTCGGCATCCTGGGAATTCACCTGTCCGATGGCGGCTGCGTGGGCACCAAGCATGGCGACAGAGATCACGGCGGCGACTGGGGCGCCGGTCTTCAAGCTGTTCATTCGTTTGTCCTTCGGGAGTCTGAGGGGTTCGAAAGTCGAGGGCGTTCGCCCTCACCATTTCCGCAGAACTCACTCGTTTTCTCGCTCCTGAGATCCGCTGAGCGGCCATCTCGATGAGCCCGGCCAGAGAGGGGCGTCCGTGCCCACTCCGGCCTCTCACACAGGTCAATCCACAACTGCGATGTTCTCATTCATGCAGAAGTGGAAACCCGTTAAATCGCGCATGCGACAACCGGCACAGACCGCAGCATGCGCTTGGTGCCGGTGAGGATGTGGGTGAGGCTCAGCCCGCCTCTGGCATGACGATCCAGAGAATCACGTAGGCGACCAGAAACGGAAAGAGAGCCGTCACCAGTGCCAGGATGACCGTGAGAAGCCGGACGATGGTCGGGTCCCAACCGTATTCCTGAGCGATCCCACTGCAGACACCGGCGATCATCTTGTTCGAGTTGTTACGACTGAGAGCCATATCCGTGCCTCCTGAAGTCGGCCTCCTGGGGCCGTGAGAGATGCTAGCGGATCCCGCACATTTCCGCCTGCATCGGGCACCGGCTCTCTACACTGTGAGCATGTGGCTCTACCAGTTGATCCGATCCACCCGGGAATCCTTCCCCTACTGGCTGATGGGACTGCTCATTCTCGAGGGATGGGTAGGCCTGTGCCTGATGTTCATCTTCCCCCCCGGCTCTCTGGCCATGGTGTTCATCGGACTGCTGACCCTGCTCTGCTCAGGTGTCGTGAAATCCATGCTGGGCATGCTTGAGCGGACCGTGGGACGAATACTGGGCGTCCAGGCCGACTCCTCCGAAGGATCAAGCGACCCGACCCCCCATTCCTGAGCACCCGGTTGACCTATGATGGCGACCTTTCAGCCATGGCGGCACGAAGCGGGAGCCCAGATCGATGACTACGACAACCCTTGATTCCACGGCCAACCTGGAAACGGATTCCATCATCGCCGCCCTGGTCCAACAACATGGTCCAGAGCAGGAATCCAGCATCCGCGAGGGCGTGACCCGCGTGGCGATGCGCTGGTGCCCCGACGACGGAGACCAGGCCGCCTTCGACGGCTTCTGTACAGAGTGGTACATCTCGGACACGTCGGATCGGACCCGGCTGCTCGATCGATTCGAGATCATGCTCTCTTCCGTCGGCGGCCACCTCGGTGAGATTCGCCGCGACCTGCGTCGCTGGAGCGATCTGCGAGGCGATGACTTCGCAGGACTCGATGATCTCATGGCGACCTTCGATCCTTCACCGGATCTTTCAGACCAGTTCTACCGGCAGAAACTGGCGTTCGTCGCCCTGCTGAACTTTCCCCGGCCGGACCTGGCGACCATGATCCGTGATGGCGGCGACTGGACCGTCGACCAGTGGGCATCGGTCCGCATCGGCAAGGCCTTCGGTCCCCGGATTCCCGTGGAGGTCAACGATCTTGGCCGTGAACTCGGACATCGAGCCAACCAGTGGGTTGCAGGATTTCATGTTCCAGTCGGGCACATGGTCGACGAGAACGGTCGAACATGGTTCGAGGACGATCGCCGGCTGCTGGCCCACTGGCTGATTCGGGAGGAAGTCCGTTCCCACTTCCACGACGCGGAAGGCCTGCCCTGCCAGCGAGCCCTCATGTGGGTGATGAAACGGCAGATCGACGGCACGATTCCCGCCGCCGTCATGGATGGCAGCACCTCCGCCTGGGATCCGCGGGCAAACACGCTCGATGGAAACGACCCGGGCCCGCTGGTGGGACCGGTACGCTACGAACGCTGGCTTGACAACTTCCGCGTGGCCAAGGCGTACGACGCGCACCATCCCGAGCACCCCACGGCGATCGCTCGCAAGTTTGAACTGGCCCGGGAGATGCCGGAGGAGGAAGTCGAGGCACTCATGGTCGAGTTGCTCGATGCACCCGTGCGTCGACAACTGGCCGAGCTGCTTCGCTCGATCCTCGGCCGACCACTCGAGGCCCATGACATCTACTTCGACGAAATCACCTCCGGGCAGTCTGCCGAGGAACTGAACCGACTGGTTCGCGAACGCATCGGAAATCACGAAGGCATGCAGGAGAAACTGCCGGACATCCTCCGCCAACTGGGATTCCCCGACGACGATGCGGACTTTCTCGGTCGGCGGGTGCAGGTGGAAATCGCACGTGGATCCGGACATGCAATGCGACCGGCCATGCCCGAGTACGCCGCATGGCTTCGCACCAACAGCCTGCCCGACGAACTTGGGTGGGACGGGTTCGACACCGCGATGCACGAACTCGGCCACAACCTCGAGCAGCTGATCTCGACCCACTGGGTCCCGCGCCCGGCTCTGCGGAATGTTCCCAACACCGCATGCACCGAGGCCTTCGCCTTTCTCTACCAGTCCAAGGCCGCAGAAGTCATCGGCCTGCAGCCGGAGCCGGGTGATCCTGAGCCCTGGGCCGTCGACGCGATCCAGGCGATGCTGTCGGCATGCCAGATCGCCGGACCCGCCCTCGTCGATCTCTACGCCTGGCGGTGGCTCTACGCGAACCCGGACTGCACGCCCTCCGAGTTCAGGGACCAGGTGATCTCCATCGCGGCTGAACTCTGGGACCGGTTCTATGCCGAGGACTTCGGAGAGGACCCATATCACATCCTCGCCGCCTACCAGCACATGGTGGCCCACGCCCTGTATCTTCCGGACTACGTGATCGGACATGTCCAGAGCCAGCAGATCCGCGTCCACATGCGTGGACGTGACCTGGCGGCCGAAACCCGGCGCATCTGCAGCATCGGTCGGCTGACCCCTGACCTGTGGACCCGCACTGCGGTTGGATCGCCCATCAGCGTCGAGCCGATGATCAAGGATGTCGAGGCCGCCCTCGAAGCACTGGCCTCAAACTGAAGTCGAGCGATCCCCATGGCAACCATTGACAGTGACATCCTCCTGCTTGAATCGATCCACCCCGCCGCCGACGAGGTACTGATCCAGGAGGGGCTGCGCATCAGCCGGGTCGACGGCTCGCTCGAAGGTGACGACCTCGTGAATCGAATCGCCACCACCAGGATGCTCGGCATTCGATCCAAGACCCGTATCACCAGGGAAATCATCGAGCGATCCACGCACCTGCAGGCGATCGGCTGCTTCTGCATCGGCACGAACCAGGTGGATCTCGAGGCCGCCGCAGATCACGGCGTCACCGTCTTCAACTCGCCATTTTCCAATACGCGGTCCGTGGCGGAGATGACCCTCGCGGAGATCATCTCCCTGCACCGCCGCCTCTTCGATCGCAGCATGCGCCTGCACCAGGGACGGTGGGACAAGTCGGCGACCGCCGCTCACGAAGTACGCGGCCGGACACTCGGCATCGTCGGCTACGGCCACATCGGATCGCAGATCTCGGTACTGGCCGAGTCGCTGGGCATGCGTGTCGTCTTCCATGACATCCTTCCGGTGATGCCCATGGGCAATGCACGCCCCTGCAAGAGTCTCGATGCACTCCTGGAAGTCGCGGATGTCGTGACCATCCATGTGCCGGAGACCGAGGGAACCCGCAACCTCATCGGAGCGGCGCAACTCGAACGCATGAAGTCGTCCGCGGCCCTGATCAACAATGCCCGCGGCAGCGTGGTGGATCTCGATGCACTCCGCACCGCCCTCGAGTCCGGCTCGATCGCCGGCGCCGCCATCGACGTGTTCCCTGAGGAACCGCGGTCGAACTCGGTGGAGTTCGCCTGTCCCCTCGCCGGCCTCGACAACGTGATTCTCACCCCGCACATCGGCGGGAGCACCGAGGAGGCGCAGGAGCAGATCGCGGCCGAGGTCGCAGTCAAGATCTCCCGATTCGACCACACCGGCACCACGACCGCCGCCGTGAATGTTCCGGAAGTGGAACTGCCGGTGCGGCCGGCCGACCAGGTTCGGATTCTTCACTTCCATCGCAACGTACCTGGCGTGCTCAGCAAGATGCATGCGATCATCGCCGAGCATGAAGTCAACATCACCGCCGAGTACCTGCGATCCACCGGTTCGCTGAGTTACCTGATCATGGACTGCGGCCGACTCAAGGGCACTGATGCCCTCCAGCGACTGGAATCACTTGACGAGACGATCCGGATGCGCGTCCTGCGCCCAGAGTGATCGCTACCACCTGTCTTTGGTGACCCGCGGCCACGAATCGGTCCTGAACGGACCGACGGGCAGACCGCAGGCCCCGGCGAGGTTCGGTTCCGCATCATCATCCCAACCATGGCGAGCAGCGACCGGAGCGGCGACCTGATCGCTGGTCAGCAGAACCCGGTCTCCCTCGATCGTCACCTGCGCGGGATGGAAGACGCGGTCCTCGCCCGCGATCTGGAAATGAGTCGGTGCCCCACCGTCGAGTGTCTTCAGCGGCATGCAGCCACCATGAAACTCCAGGACCATCACCGCACCGGTCCCATTGCGGATGGTCTTCGCCTCGAGCAGCGTCGGTGCGCGGGCCTCCACGTCGTGCCCATAGACATCCTTGCGGGCAAGCAGGGCCAGCCGATGCCCGACCGGCTCCTTGGCCCTGGGGTGGATGTCCTTTGGGTTCCCGACGTCCATCGTGACCACCATCCCGGTAGCCGGGAGCCGCAGCGCATCGGCCTGGGCTTCACGAAGTTCGGCGCATTCCAGTGGACGGCCGTAGTTGTAGGGAGCAATCTGCACGAAGTAGAACGCGAAGTCCCCTTCCCCCCACACCCGGCGCCAATCCTCAATCATGGCGGGAAACAGCGTGGAATACTGGTCGGCCCGGCTGACGTTTGATTCGCCCTGATACCAGATGGCGCCCTGGATGCCATAGGGCACGATCGGATGAATCATCGCGTTGTAGAGATGTGCAGGCCGGTGGTTCTCCGGCATCGGGCGTGCAAGGGGACGCTCCGACACCTTCATCAGCCAGGGACCGGCCAGCGAGCGGCGATCCTCGGGGTCATCGACCGGTCCGATGTGCATCTGGTCGGCCTTCCCCTTGAAGCCTCCGGGTCCCTGGTAGTCAGTGACCCGAACCGTGAGGATGGTGGGGCCGGCCTTGACGACTGAAGCGGGCACCACGTAGTTCCGTGGCGCCTGCCAGTTTCCGGTCTCCCCGATGAGCAGGCCATCAAACCAGGTTCGATCCGCATCATCGATGGGCCCCAGTGAGACCTGGATGTCCCTGCCGACCCAGGATGCAGGCAGATCGAGGTGGCGCCGGTACCAGATGGAACCATCGATGTCGTGCCCCTGGTCGGCAAACAACGACGGCAGGTTCACCGTGCGCCACTTCGTATCGTCGAAGGTGATGGAACTGAACGCCTCCGTATCCGGATCCTCCCGGTCCACCCCCTTGAATCGATCGAGAATCGGACGGGTTTCCTCCATGGCCTCGAGACTGGGTCGTGTCGTCCATGCTTCCGCGGTGGAGCCACCCCAGGACGTGTGGATGAGGCCGACGGGGACATCGAGTTCTCGCTGCAGTTCCCGACCGAAGTAGTAGGCGACGGCGGAGAGTTCCGGCGCGGTCTCCCTGTTGCAGGGGACCCAGCTGCCGGTGAGATCATCCTGGGGCTCGGGCAGGCTCGCTCGCGTCGCCGTGAACATGCGGAGTTGATCGTGATCAGCCGTGGCCATGTCGATGTCGTCCTGCTCGCACCAGGCGAGTGTCCACTGCATGTTGGACTGTCCCGAGCAGACCCAGACCTCACCAACGAGCACGTCGTGAATGACGACCTCCTCCTGCTGCACGTTGGCCGATTCCGGCATGGTCCGAATGACCACATCGCGCGGCGTCGCGGAGGCGGGCATCGAACCCAGGCGGACCATCCACCGACCCTCGGCATCCGCACGCACCCGTTGCGATGCGCCATCGACGCCCTGCAGTGTCACCTGCACATGCTCACGCGGGTGGGCCCATCCCCAGATCGGCACCTCCTGTCCCCGCTGGAGAACCATGTGATCGGAAAAGATCGACGGAACACGCAGCTCCGCCCACGCAGTCGGCGCAAGCAGGAATGAAACGCAGATGAGAACGGCGTGGCGGATGCGCATGGGATGCTCCTTGGAGCCGATCGCCAGGATCAGCCCTTTCCGTAGGCTTCGATCGGGAGGCAGGTGCACACCAGGTTCCGATCGCCGTGGGGGTTGTCCACCCGGGCCACGGCCGTCCAGAACTTGTGTCCACGCAACCAGGGGCGGGGCCAGGCGGCCTGCTCCCTCGTATAGGGATGAGACCAGTCGTCGACCCCGATCATGTCCATCGTATGCGGCGCGTTCTTGAGCACGTTGTCACCACGGTCGGCCGTCCCCTCCTCGATGGCCTTGATCTCGGCTCGAATGGAGATCATGGCGTCGCAGAACCGATCGAGTTCCGCGCGGGACTCGCTCTCGGTCGGTTCGACCATGAGCGTTCCGGGAATCGGCCAGGACATCGTCGGAGCGTGGAAGCCGTAATCCATCAATCGCTTGGCGATGTCGTCGATGCGCAGGCCGGCACTCTTCTCGAAGCTCCGGCAGTCGAGGATGAACTCGTGGGCGCAGAATCCCGCTTCGTTCGTGAAGAGAATGTCGTAGTGATCACGCAGACGATTCTGCATGTAGTTGGCATTGAGGATCGCCACCTGGGTTGCCCGCTTGAGTCCCACCGAACCCATCAACGCGATGTACATCCAGGAGATGGGCAGGATGCTGGGGCTGCCCCATGGGGCTGCGGAAATCGGCTCCACCGCATCGGGGCCGGTGCCCGGAGGCGGAGTGACCGGATGGCCGGGAAGGTAGGGTGCCAGGTGGGATCGCACCGCGATGGGCCCCATGCCCGGCCCACCACCACCGTGGGGAATGCAGAAGGTCTTGTGCAGGTTCAGGTGGCAGACGTCCGCCCCGAGGTCCGCCGGTCGGCTGATGCCCACCATGGCGTTCATGTTCGCTCCATCAAGGTAGACCTGCCCGCCGTGCTCATGCACGAGATCACAGATCTCCTCGATGGTGTCCTCGAAGACGCCGTGGGTCGAGGGGTACGTCACCATGATCGCCCCGAGACGGTCCGAGTAGGCGCTCACCTTGGCGCGAAGATCATCGAGGTTGATGTCACCACTGTCGCAGTTGACCGGCACGACCTCGTAGCCGGCCATGACGGCGCTGGCGGGGTTCGTGCCGTGGGCGGATGCCGGGATCAGGCAGATGTTCCGCTGGGAGTCGCCTCGCTTCTCGTGCCAGGCACGGATCACGACGAGCCCCGCGTATTCTCCCTGCGAACCGGCGTTGGGCTGGAGCGACACGGCGTCGAAGCCGGTCAACTCACCCAGCCACTCCTCCAGTTGCCGCATCAGTTCCAGATAGCCCTCGGCCTGATCCAGCGGCGCGAAGGGATGCATGTTTCCGAAGGCGGGCCACGTGACACCGAGCATCTCGGTCGTCCCGTTGAGCTTCATGGTGCAGGAACCCAGCGGGATCATGGACTGTGCCAGCGAAAGATCGCGGCCCTGCAGCCAGGTGATGTACCGCAGCATCTCCGTCTCGGAGTGATGGCTGTTGAAGACCTCGTGCTCGAGAAATCCGCTGCGGCGGGCGACCGAGCCGAGCAGTGCGTCCGTGGCGTTCTCGGTACCCGCAAGTGGATCGAAGTCGATCTCCGTCCCGCCGTTGAACGCCGCAAGCACGTTGAGCACGTCGGCTGGAGTGGATGTCTCGTCAAGGCTGATGCCGATGCAGGCCTCTCCTTCGAACCGGCGAAGATTGATCCTCCGCTCGACCGCCGCGGCATGAATCGCATCCGCCCTCGATGGATCGACCGTGACCGTCAGCGTGTCGAAGAATGGGCAGTCGCCGCAGTCGAGACCGAGGCGACGCAGGCCCGAAGCCAGTGCCGCGGCCAGGCAGTGCACCCGGGTGGCGATGCGGGTCAGTCCGTCTGGTCCGTGGTACACCGCGTAGAAGCCGGACATGATCGCCAGCAGAACCTGAGCCGTGCAGATGTTGCTCGTAGCCCGATCCCGCTTGATGTGCTGTTCGCGGGTCTGGATCGACATGCGCAGGGCCGGAGCACCCGTCGCATCGACCGAGACACCGATGAGGCGACCCGGCATCTTCCGAACGTACGCCTCCTTGGTGGCCATGTAGGCCGCATGGGGCCCGCCGTAGCCCATGGGTACGCCGAAACGCTGGGCCGATCCAACTGCGATGTCGGCTCCGAGGTCACCGGGCGCCTTGATGAGCACAAGCGACAGCAGGTCCGCAGCCATGACCACCAGGCCGCCGTGGTCGTGGACACGCTCGATGAGGCTTCCATGATCATGAATCCGCCCACGTGTATCCGGATACTGCAGCAGTACCCCGAAGCAGGACATCTCGGATGGATCACAGGTGGCCGGGTCGGCGACGACCAGGTCGATCCCCTGCTGGCGAGCCCGTCCCCGCAGGACCGCGATGGTCTGCGGGTGGCAGTATTCATCGACGAAGAAGACACCCTCGCTCATGCTCGTGATCGCCCGGCACATCAGCATCGCTTCGGCGGCCGCCGTTCCCTCGTCGAGCAGCGAGGCGTTGGCAATCGGCAACCGGGTGAGGTCGCTGATCATCGTCTGGTAGTTCAGGAGTGCCTCGAGCCTTCCCTGGGAGATCTCCGCCTGGTACGGCGTGTACTGCGTGTACCACCCGGGATTCTCAAGCACGTTCCGCTGGATGACCGGCGGCACGATGGTGCCGTGGTACCCCATTCCAATGCAGGAACGAAGCACCTGGTTCCGTGCCGCAAGTTCCTTCAGGACACCACGCATGTCATGTTCGCCGCGAGGAGCGCCGACCTTGAACGAGGTGTCGTGCTTGATCGAGGCAGGCATGGCCCGGTCGACGAGCGAGTCGAGCGAGTCGAGCTCGATCGTCTTGAGCATCGCTGCGATCTCCATTCCATCGGGCCCGATGTGCCGGTGAATGAAGGTGTCCGACGACTCGAAGATGGAATCGGTCGTGGCGGGGGGGGGACCGCCTGCATCGTGGGTTGGTGCTGATTCCGACATGAACCATATCGTATTCGCCCCGGCGCAGCGGGGCAACGATCGATCAGTCCAAAGAGCCATCTGGAACCGGGGCGGTCCCCGCTCGTGCTCGAACTTCGATCCATTCGCCTTCCCGCAGAGGCTCCAGCACGTTGTCCGGGGGCTGGAAGGAATCGGGCATGTGGACCAGTCGAAGGCGGGACTGGATGGATTCGGGCAGGGAACGCAGTTGCTCGTAGGTGGTGTGATTCCCACCCTCTCCACACTCGTGAACGATGCAGTCGGCCCGCTCCAGCCACTTGACGTGATCCGGATCGAACTCGGTATCCGCCGACCAGCCGAGGCATCCCACTTCATCCGACAGCAGCAGCCCCGCGGTCGGAACCGAGTGCCGTGTCCTGCGGCATTCCACCTGGCAACCGGCAATCTCCACCGGTGTGCCCATCTGCAGGGGGCAGACCGTGAAGTAGTCGTCGAGCCCGGCACCATGTCCATCCATGGCCGGGGCGAGTCGCTCCCAGAGTCGATCCAGAACCTCCTCGATGGCATGCAGCCTCGGCTTGGAAGTGTCACCCGGGATCATGTAGCGATGAAGGAACCCGATGGTCTCCAGTCCGCCGCAATGGTCACCATGGAGGTGTGTGATCACCAGGTCCCCCACGTCATCAGGGGGCAATTGGATCCGTGCCCGCTCCGCGGCCTTCCGCCACATGGCCAGGACCATGCCGGGGCAATCGATGGCGATCCACCCCTTCTCCACCTTCACCAACCCGGATGAGCCGTGAAATTGGTTGGAAAACGCGTCGCCGATGCCGGTAACCAGCAGGTGCATGCCCACATCATGCCATCTCCAACGTGACCATGCCATCAATCTTGGCCGTGAAATCAACCATTGAATACATATACGAATCTCGATCCCCCGGGCGGGTCCGAACCGATGATTTCATTGGTGCCTTCATCAGGCCTGTACTGGATTCCCTTGGTACACTCCGATTCGGCCTGCTTCGGCATCCCCGAACCCCCCGTGGAGCCAGCGTGTGTCACTCCTCTCCCGCACATCACCACTGCTCATCCTGACCCTGTCTCTGCCCACCCTCCTCGCCAGCGAGGTTCTTGGGCAGGTCTTGGGCGGACTGAGCCGCCAGGAGGAAATCGTCAATCGACTGGAGATGGAGCTGCAGGAACAGGACATGGCCTACCGCCAGTCCATCAGCGAAACCCAGTCGATGACCGAGCGATTGACGCTGGATTTCGGTGCCTCGCTTCGATTTGGTCTCGCCAGCATCGACAACGCCCAGGGCAACTCCCGGACGCTGCGGCAGTACGAAGCCAACATGTACCTCGTCACGAAGTTCGATGCGGGACACACCTTCTTCGGAAACCTCCGCTTCCTCTACAACGACTGGAACAACGGCGACTCGCCCGACGGCGACGGTTGGCTCTACCCCTACGGCAACCGGTACTGGTACCAGCTGGATACCCGCGCTCTGAACATGCACACCATGGGCACGCCCGGCGACCTGAACTTCAAGGTTCGCGTCGGGCGGCAGTTCATCAACTGGAACTCCGGCCTGGCATTCAGCAACGACATGTACGCACTGCTGGGAACCGCGACCTGGGGCCAACTCGGCTTCACCGGCCTCTTCGGGCGAACGGCCCGCAGCGGCCTGTACGACTTCGACCCGTCCCGGCCGCAGTACGACTCCAGCACGGACCGGGTGTACTGGGGCATCAAGCTCGAAGCCGATCTTGCCCCCGAGTTCGCCCCCTTCGTCAGCTACCTGGTCCAACGCGACCACAACAACGATGAAACGGTCAACACGATCTTCGGCCCTGCCGATTTCCATTACGACTCGGAATACCTGTCCTTCGGAGCCTCCGGAACGCTCGGTCCCCAGTTGACCTACACCCTGGAAGTCGTGAATGAAACCGGCAGCACGCTCAGCAGCCCCTTCACGCTCCCGTTCAACCCGGTCCCGCAGACCACCGATTCGATTGATGCCTGGGCCGGGGTACTGAATCTCGCCTATACCTTCCGAAACGACACCAACGCCAGGATCGACATGAGTCTTGCCGCGGGCTCGGGCGATGATGATCGCCTCACGTCCGCCGGCACCATTGGTGGCAACAGCCCCAATACGACCGACAGGTCCTTCAACAGCCTCGGCTACATCAACACCGGCCTGGCCCTGGCGCCGCAGATCGCCAACCTCATGATGCTCCGCGTCGGCGGAAGCACCGCCATCCCACTGGACATCAAGCGTCCCAACTCGCTCCGCGTCGGTGCCGACTTCTTCTTCTTCGGCAAGGTCAATACCGACAGCCCCAACTCGATCGCCACCACCGGAAAACGCTGGATCGGCTGGGAGATGGACTGGAAACTTGATTGGCGCATCATGACCGACGTGAACCTCAACTTCCGCTACGGCGTGTTCCTCCCCGGCGATGCGATGCCATCGGGGCTCGACGACGCACGCCACTTCGTCTACGGAGGCATCAGCTATTCCTTCTGATCGTCCAACTCGAATCGGACTTGCACTGGTGCTGATGATGGCCATGGGCCTGCTTGCCGTCGGCCCGGGCTGCCAACGTTCCACCGTCGAGCAGAGCATGCTCCAGCGGCATCCGTCGGAACTCGATGATTTCGCGTTCTGGGACGACCTGGCCGCGGAACCGATCGTTTCCAACGATGACGCACTTCATGCTTTGATCCTGATGCAGGATGGACGGGACCCCAGTGCCGATTTTGAGGGTCGTACGGCCATTGCGAACGAGAAAGGCTGGCTCGAGGGAACCCCCACCCCCTTGAATCCGAATGAATCAGTGTCCGTGGGGCTTCTCTCCGTGGCAGGATGTCGGATGCTCGGGATCCAGGGCGGGCTCACCATGATGATCTTCGGTGACTCACCCCGGTACTGCACCCGGGAACTGAATGCACTGGGCATCCTGCCGGGCTTGACGCCCAACGAGGCACTCACCGGGCTTGAGTTCATCACGTTCATCGACGCGCTGGAAGAACGTGATCGTCTGCAACGGGCATGGGATCGGAAGGAAACGGCGAAGGCCGATACGACCAACACCGATGCCAAGAGTGACACCAAGTGAAGGGGGACATCATGACACGCCTTTTTTCTCTGAATACCGCACGACTTGCAACGGTCGTTCTCTGCCTCGTGTGTTTCGTCACCGTGGTACCGCTGATGGCCCAGGAAACCGGCCAGATCGAACCCTCCGGCACCCCGGCATTGCAGCCGATGCCGTCATCGAACATCGACTTCGTGCGGCAACGCATCCGTTCCCTCGAAGACACTGCGCTGGAAGCCGTCGCGCCCCTGCCCGAGGGTGAGACGAAGGAACTCAATGCCATCGTCATGTACACCCATGGCAAGGTCCAGTGGCGAAGTGGGCCCGATGCCTCGTGGCAGGGCGCCGCCGTCGATCACGAAATGAAGGCCGGGGCGATGATCCGCACGGGCCTGAAGTCCGCCCTGACGCTCCGCGTCGGCCTGAATGCGACCATTCTCGTCGACAGCAACTCGCGCGTCACCCTTCCGAACCTGCTCCACAACGGCGACACCCTGGAGACGGCCGTGAAGGTCACCCGGGGACAGGCCGACATCAAGGTCAATCGCGTCGGCCTGACCAATGACTTCTCCGTCGTCACCCCCACCGGAGCACTGGCCGTCAAGGGGACGGGCTTCGGCGTTCGCAGCGATGCCTACGGCACGTCGATCATCGGTTCTCGCGAGAACATGATGAACGCGATCGAGGTCCACTACTACGCGACCAAGCTCGCCTACTACCTGTCCGGTGGCGCGATTTCCAGCACCGATCAGGCCAACCCGACTCTCGCCGCCCTGCTCGAGACTGCGCCCCCGCCGTCGACGAACAAGGCCGAGGAACAGGATGCCGCCGACGCCGACACCGCCGCTGGCGAAGCACTTTCGACCACGAACCCCATCAGCCAGACCATCCGCATCGACCTGGCCATCCAGCAGGAAGATCGAAACGACGAGATCACCAGCTACATCGAGGAGCAGTTCCTCGAGGACCTCCAGGCACTGGCTGATGCCACCACCCAGGAGGAAATCGAGGAGATCGTCGAGGAACTCGAAGAGGAGATCGAAGAGGACATCGAGTTCGAGGAAGACAACACGGACGATGAAGATGTGTACCTGGATGTCTGGCAACTTCCCGGCTTCGGCGAGTTCAACGACATCCCTGACATGTACAAGGGCGAGATCGCGGCTGCGATCTACTTCGACCTGGTGACCGATTCCACCCACGAAAATGTTCCGTATCCCGGTTCGTACCTGATCCCGAACCTCTTCGAACAGAAGCTGTTGGAGCGGCTTGATTACTACGATCCCACGGCCATCAACGGAACAATGGACCTGATCATCGCCTTCGGCGACAACCACGGGGAAGAAGATGCAAGTCCCGAAGACCTGCGACTCATCCTGACCATCGTGGACACATTCTGTCGCTCGACATTCGCCGGCGACGACATCAAGATCCAGATCTGCCGAGAATGCTACAGCCAGGCCATGTACGAGGCATTCTTCGATGGTCCGCTGGAACCAAATTCCTACTTCGACTACCTCATGCAGAACTACGGGGACGGACAGGATGGCGGTGGTGGTGAAATCACACCATGACCCGGGGCTCCCGCCAGCCCACTCGCATCCACTGACAACGTAGACTGCTCACATGAAGCATCGTGGGCTGGTACAGCAGGTCGGCATCCTCTCGGTCCTCGTGGTGATCCTTCTCTACCTGCTCGGCCTCTTCAACCCGATCGAGGCCCGGATCCGGGACCTGCAACAGCAGCACGTCTCCCGCGACCCCGTTCCCATGACCACCGCCATTGTCCACGTGGACATCGACGATGGCGCCCTGCAGCGCATCGGCAGGTGGCCATGGCCACGCACCCTGATCGCCGGATGCATCGAGGAACTTCGACGAGCCGGCGCCCGCACCATCGCCATCGACCTGGACCTCACGGAACCGGGGCTTGATCCCGCAGGAGATGCCGCACTGGCCCGAGCGATCGACAGCGACACCGTGCTTGGACTGCTGCACCAGGATGACGGCCTTGAACAGCGATGGCTGGAGGCCGGTGGAACTCTGAATGGCCTTGTTCGTGTGGAGACGCTGCTGGCGAGCAACATCAACCTTGAACCCGAAGAAGCCACGACGCTTGATGCCGCGAATCGAGGCGCGTTCTCGAACAATGAACTTGCCGTCAAGCGATCCGTACTCTGGTCCAACCCGGAACTGGAATCCCATGGGATCGCCGAGCAGGCCCTGCAGGCCGCCTATCGGCAGCAAAAACGGTCCGAGGCCATCGCCATCGAACGCGGATTGCTCGATGCCACGAATCGCTCGGTGGGTTCCGCCATGGATCGACTGCCCATGTCGCAACTGGTCGAGCGGGCCGGTGGACTCGGCTACGTGCACATCTCACGACGCGACAGCGACGGCGTGGTTCGAACGATCGAACCCGTCCAGTCTTCAAGGAGCGGCGCCGTGACCTCGCTCGGTGCCGCCGCCGCACTGCACTACATGGGACACGATGCCCGGCACGCCGGTGCCTTTGCACGGATCGACCCGGTCCTCGAGATCCCCGGCGGTACCACCCTTCCCATGCACGAAGGTGGTCTTCCCATCGCCTGGCCCGTGACCGAGCACGGTACCGGCTGGACGCACCTGCTTCGCCAGGATGCCGACGACCCGGCAGGCACCGGCCACCTCTCGATCGGAACGATCGCCGAACTGGTACGGGGTCGGGCGATGCAGGCCGAGAACCTGGAAGCCCTCGCCGTCCTGAGCGAGGAACTCCTGCGGGTGTTGCGCCAGGATGCCGAACTGGTCGTGAGCGATCCTCTCTCGGACGCGATGCAGGCCGAGATTGCCGACGAGTACGACTTCACGCTCGGTGAACTGGATTCGGACACGAACCTGCCGAGTGTCTTCACCGACGAGGATTCCCTGGCCCACGCCCAGGCCCTGGCCATCTGGAAGAACCTCGTCGATGCCATCGCCGCAAGTGACGAGGAGATCACCGACCTGGAAGCCGCTCTTGCCGCACTGGTGAATGACCGCCTCGTCTTCGTCGGCTGGAGCGCAACGGGTTCGATCGCGGACTTCGTCCCGACGGTGGCCGGTGCACGGACCCCGGGCGTTGTCGTGCACGCGGCGACTGCGAACATGCTGCTCACCGGGCATGCCTACGGCTACGCTACCGGCTGGAGCATCATCCTCGTCATCCTGATGGGCATCGCCGTCGTGCTCCTGGTGAGTACCACGACGCCGTGGGTAGCCACCGCCTGCAGCCTGTTGCTCGTAGCGGTCTACATTCTCATTGCGTCATTCATGTCGTTCGCATGGTGGGATCTCTTCGTCCCGATCGCCGCTCCCACGGCAAGCGGGCTGGGCACCTGGATCGCGTGTACGAGTACCAGCGCCATCCTCATCCAGCGGGACAAGTCACGGATCACCCGCCAGTTCAAGGCACGGGTTTCCGATCGACTCGTCGATACCCTCATCGAGCAGCCTTCCGCCCTGAGCATGGGCGGGGTGCGGCGTGAGATCACGGTGCTCTTTGCCGACCTGGCCGGCTTCACCACCATCAGTGAACGCCTCGACAGCGCTGAGGCTGTCGCGCTGGCCAACCGCTCCCTGTCTGCCCTTGCCGGACACATCGTCGAGCAGGACGGCTATGTCAACAAGTTTCTCGGCGATGGCCTCATGGCCTTCTGGTCAGCGTTCGAAGTGCAGCCGGACCAGGCCACCCGGGCCTGCATCGCCGCCGCCGCCTGCGCCAAGGCGATTCATGAGCTGCCGGACACCGACCTGGACGTCCGCCTCGGCATCGCCACCGGTGAGGCGATCGTCGGTGACTGCGGCGCGCCACCGGAGCTCAACGACTACACGGCCATCGGCGACACGGTCAACATCGCATCCCGCATCGAGGGTGCCAACAAGGCCTTTGCGACGAACGTGCTGATTGATGAAGAAACGAAGCGGCAGGCAGGTGATGCGATCCGGACGCTTCCCATCGGCCCGGTCATCGTGGTGGGCCGCAGTACGCCCACGATGCTGCACACCCTCGTGGACGATTCATTCGCCGACGAAGCCCTCGCAGCTGCCGTCGCATTCCAGTCGGCGGTCTCAGCCGGGGATCGCACTGCAGCCGCGGCAGCCCTTGAACGCATGGGTGAGTTCAGGGAACTCGATGGCCTGTGCATGCACTGGGCGGAAGCCATCGATGGAGATGGCGAACTCGCCCTGACCCTGCACTCGAAGTAGGCCACGCGTCAGGGGCATGGGCCCCAGTAGCCGATCACATTCATCAGATCCAGGATGTCGACGACCTCGTCGCCATTGGTATCACCGATGCACGGCGGCGGACAGTCGGCACAATCACCTCCGACGCCCAGCCATTGGCCGCCGGCCCCGTCGCAATCGTCGATCGACATCACCAGGCAGAGCTCGCATCCGAGACAACAGGTTCCAGGTTCCGGTGGAGGCGGACAGTCATCGCACACACCGCCGACGTACCAGTCGCCACCGGCCGCGATGCAGTCCTGTTCCCAACTCTGCAGGCACCCTGTCGACAGGCAGCAGGCACCGGGTTCGGGGCACGTGTCGCACCCCGTATTGTCACCGAGCCAATTCCCTCCGATGGCCAGGCATTCATCCTGCCACAACTGGATACAGCCACCAATGAGACAGCATGCGCCGGACTGCGGTGGTGGGATGCAGGCGGTGCAATCGGTATCGGCCCCCTGCCAGTCACCATCAAGATCTTCGCAGGACACCGGGTCGGCGATCACGCAGGCACCGGCACGCAATCCCTCCACCAGGCAGCAGGCTCCCTCCTGGATGGAAAGACAGTCATCGCAGATCGAGCCATCGCCCAGCCAGGTGCTGCCGGCGATGGCATCGCACTCGACCTGGGTCAGGAGACTGCAATCGAGACCGTCACAACAGGCGCCCACCACGCAGAACTCCGTGATGTCGTTCCCGCCACCGTCGGTCCAGGGACCGTCCAGTTGATCCAGCGTGTTGTCACAGACCAGGGTGCCCGTCATCGTGATCAGGCCGAGATCACTGTAGAACGCGCCCCCGGTGCCGATGCATGCGTTGGACGTGATGGCGCAGTTGGTGATCTCCATGTTGGCACTGGAACCATAGATCCAGAAACCACCACCAATGCCAGCACTGCTGTTGCTGCTGATGCTGCAGTTGTCGAAGATCGCAGCCCCGTGGAGATAGGCCGCCACCGCACCGGCGAATCCCGAGGCGGTATTGGAGTGGATGGAGCAGTCAAGAAAACTCGGACTGCTGTCGGTGAACAGGTAGGTCGCACCGCCGTACTCAGCGTTGTTGCCGTGCAGGCTGCACCCACTGATGACCGGCGACTGGTTCCGCACATACACAGCACCCCCCTGTACGGCGCTGTTGCCTGAAATCGTGCAGTCGACCAACTGGGCATCGCAGTCCTGGAGGGTGACACCCGCTCCCCAGTAACTCCCGTTGTCGCTGATGTCACAGTTTGTGATCACTGCCTCGCCAAGGCAGTAGATGCCCCCGCCGTAACTGTTGGGTGAGGTGTTGTCATGGGTATTGTTGCCCGTGATCTGGCAGCCGGTAATACTCGCACTGCCGCGGATCATCATGCCTGAGCCTCGCCAGGCCAGGTTGCCGGTGACGGTGCAGTCGACGATGGTGGGCGAGGTGTTCGCAGCGCACAGGATGCCTCCGCCCTCGAAGAACGATCCCGTCCCCAGACCATTGGTGATGGTGAACCCCTTGAGTACCGTGTCAGCCGTTTCGCCACCAGAGAAGGACACACCACGTCGGGCTCCCTGCCCATCGATGATGGTTGTACCGGGGCCATTGCTGGAGCGAACCGTGATCGACTTGCCGAGCAGATCGATGACACTGTCCCCGGAACCGGTCCAGTTCCCGGGAGCAACGACGACTTCGTCCCCAGCCACCGCTGCATCAACGGCATCCTGGATGGTCGGGTGATCGCCCGGCACATTGATGGTTGCAGCCCAGCCGGTGCCCGCCAGCATGCACGACACGAATATGGATCCAATCAGTCGCATTGCATCTCCTCTTCGAAACCAGACTTCATTGAATCAGCCCGTTTCCAGCAGTCAAGATGAAACCCGCCGAAATGAAACTGTGCCCCGGAAATCAGCCCTTGAGGCTTCAGGAGCACTCCCCCCAGGATTGAATGACCAGCAGCAGATCATCCACGGTGTAGGGACTGCCCCACGCCGCGATCACAGCCAGTAGATCATCGACTCCCACCGTGCCATCCCCGTTGAGATCACCCGTGCACGGCGGATCGAGAATGTCCAGTGGGTACTTGTTTGCACGCATGACACGCTGGGGAGTGATGAACTGCCACACCACCTGTCCGTTGGCATCAAGTTCTCGGATCTCGCGATTGGGCCCGTCGGTGGCGATCGTGTTTCCGTTGGGAAGCTTGTAGACCCCACAGAGGTGGTCGCCATGAAAGTCGGAGGACTCGTAAAAGAAGGTGTAGTCGCCGGGCAGTGGCTCGTAGGGCTGGCCAGCGGTGATGTCGTAGGTCCCGTCAGCACGCAGTGGTGGCGTGAACTGAATGAGATCCGATGAGTTGTCGTCGTTGCCGTTGTTGAACAGGATGAGATCCTCGGCTCCGGGTGTTCCGGGATCGATCCAGTTGACACCATGCACGTTCCAGAGCACGTGGTCCCCGGGGCGCTCATAGTTTGCGGGATTGCCCCAGCGATAGAGAAAGTCGCCAGCAGGACCGGCCGCTTCCTCGGTCGTGATGCCGTGATCGATGATGTAGATCTCGTCGAGGCTGTTGGAACTGAAGACGATCTGGTCGAGTTCCGGATGGTAGTCCAGCGCATTGACGTGGATCCAGTCGCCATTGCTGTTGGGATTGATGTTGCCCTTGTTGATGTCCATGCGACCAGGGTGCTCGGAAACCACGCCATGGTTGGGCAGTGCAGGATTCACGTCCTGCACCAGGTGGTCCCAGATGTGCCACTCCCAGACGATCTCACCGCCGGAGGTTCCCGTCGGTTCCACCTCGACGATCTGGGTCGGCCAGATGTCTCCCTGGAGATTCTGGCGACCAGCGGCAAGGCCTTCCACCTGCGTCTTGCGCTCCCAGGCCACCAACAACACGTTGCCGTTGGGCATGGTGCAGACATCATGGTGCTGCTGATTGTTCTCGTCGGAGAAGATGTACTCCCACAGCACTCCGCCATCGATGTCGAGCCGCTGGATCCGACCACCCCACGCCGCGCCATTCATGGCCGGGGTACCACTGACCCTGCAAGGACGAAGAAGTTCACCACCGGGAAACAGGTATGGCGTACTTGCAACCGTATCGACGCAGTTCCACTGATGCACGATGGTGCCGGTATTGTCGACCAACACCGTGCGGTCAGTCTGTGTTCCCTGGATCGTGTTGTAGAGCGTGAGACCATCGTACGCACCACCGCCCATCGCCAACACTGGAATCGCAAGGAGCAGGTTCACTGGCAGGCCCCCCATCCGGCGATCACGTCCAGTAGATCATCGACATCGTGCGGATTGCCCCAGCCGGCAATGACGGCAAGCAGATCATCGACATCAACCTGCGAATCAAGCGTGTAATCGCCGATGCAATCAAGTTGCTCTTTCTTCACGATGACGAACTCGTCCGTGATTTCTCCCGTTGCCTGGAGATTGATGAACTCGAGCACGTTGTCCTCGATACGGATCAGGCAGGAACCGGGGCCTGAAGTCGAAAACCCCATGAGTGGGTGCGTATTGCTGGAGCCACCCCCGGCTCCATGGCCGGCGACGACGCACACCGTTCCATCATGCGGCACCATCCCGATGCCTTTTTCATAGGCTCCATCACCTGATGGATGGCCATCACCGGAATCGACGACATGTCCGGCTGCCGTCGTCGGAGTGTCATAGGCTCCATCAATGAGATACGACCGCTCATAGTTGTGCGAATAGCCGGAAAGCACGAGATCCACTCCGTACTCCTCAAGTACCGGCATCACGACCTCCCGCATCGAGGTCATCTTGCTGTCAAGATTAGAATCGTGCGGACCGGCCGAGTACGGGCCATGGTTGAAGTAGACGATGACCCAGCCCGCCCCTGCTGTCGCCAGATCATCATGCAACCACTGGACCATCTGTGATGTCGGTGAGACGGTAACGAGGGCCGTCAGGCAGATGACGTGTACATCACCATGATTGAATGCGAAATACGCCTCCCTGCCAGGTGGATGCCCTCCGCTCCCACCTGATGCGGGCAGGCTGAAGGCATCGAAGTACGGCCCGAGGCCGGCATACACGTTGTTGTTCTGCTGTTCGTGCGATCCTGTTGTCGGCAACATCGGCACACGCCTCAACACGTCCTGGTACACGGAAAACATGTTGGATGTGAGGTCGCCATCGGAGCAGAAGTTGTACGCGACATCTCCGAGGTTCAGGATGATGTCGGGCGACTCGCCACCGAGGTACTCGATCATCGTGTCCCGCACGTCGTATTGCCCCTGGCTGTTCCTGCCGGCATCACCGAATGCCCAGATGGTGCAAGGCGATGGCTCGCCGATGACGGGCGATGTCCTGAAGAACGCTTCTTCATCACCACCATCCATGACCTCGGTGGATGTACCGATGGTGTAGTAGTACACCTGCCCCGGCTGCAGCCCAGTGATCTCCACCTCGTGATTCCGCACCAACGCAGGGTCGACGACCTCGAAGGTCTCTTCACCGGGTGCTGTGCCAGCCGTGACACGACTGCTGCAGGCCAGGTCCGTCTGCCACATGATCGTGATTGACGTGGGCGTCGGATTCTGCACGTAGGCTCTCCGAATCAGGACTGGCTGACCGCTTTCATTGACGACCACCGTCAGTCGGGGTCGAAGGAGCGGGTCCGCCTGATATTCACTCGACAGGATTTCTCCATAACTCGGCGCCCCGTACGCCTGCAGAATCCATCCTCGGTTCGAAGATGGATCCGCCTGCCATCGCACGATGCTCTCCCGGACATTGACCTCGCGTGGAGCCAGCGTTCCATTCCCGTTGCCAAGCCAGACCTGACCGATCAAGGTTGAAAGTCGATCACTGGATTGCACCCCCGGTGTCGGGCCGAACGTGGACCAGGTCGTGTCCTCATTCCAGTCGACTGCAACCTCCTGGAATGGCCCACCGTTGAAGCCCGTCAGCACTTCGAAGGAGAATGTCGCCGATACGATTCCGGCATCCAGCGGGATTCGTCCCGGTTCAGCCCCGAAGAGATCTTCAAATCGAAGCAGAACATAATTGTCATTCCCCGTTCCATCGGGCTCGTCGGTATCACAGATCAACTCTTCAAGTGCACCGTTTTGACTCAGTGGATCGCCTGTTTCGATGAAGGTGTCGACCGTGCCCTGGTACCCGGAAAGACCGTCCTGAAACACGAGTGTTGAGGATCGGGTGTTGCCTGATGGCAAGGGCTCATGCGGCACCCAGCCCAGAGCAAGGGTGCTGGGCATCAGCAGCGACGTGATCATCATTGAAATGTGCATGCCGTTTGTACTCTTCAAATCTGGAAAGCACGTCTGCTCTTCATCAAACACCCACTTACCCCATGAGCAGGAACGAAATGCTCTCAAAACCGCTCCTGAAACGAGGACATTCCATTGGATCACCAATACCAACAGGGTTCAAACAGTTAATGTCATTCGGACAAAAACAGGCGATCCAGTACTGTATTGGATGTAAAAAACCGCCCCGGCACCGTGTGGTGCCGGGGCGGTTGATACAAGAGGTACCTCCCAGTGGTCGAAGCCCTGGGCGTATCTGAGATCAGGGATCACGTCTCCGGCGCAGCACACACCCTGCAACCAGCAGGATCGCCAGTGCCGATGGAGCCGCTACCTCGGTGAAGCCGAGGCACAGTCCAACGTGATCATCCAGTGATTCCGTGCCCATGGCTGGTGTCGCCACGAGTCCGCAGATCAATCCCACCCCCACAAGCCGCACCAATCCCTTCGCAATACCATTGTGGTTCATGGCATTCCTCCTCTCCAGGTGGCTTGTGGATCTCCCTTCGTGGTGGCGAAAGTCGCCACCACTCAACCTAAGTCATTGTGCAGCTGATTGATAGGAAGGAGCCGTGATATTGTGTTACTTCAATTATTCCCAAACCACGGACTTGTCGCATCAAGAGGCACTCCACAAATACTCGAACCAGAGTTTGATCAACTGCACCAGCATTTCAGCACGACTGGCACTACTTCAACGGAGTATTTCAACCCATGAATGTCAATCAATCCCCCAGCCTGTTCAATGGCAATCTGCCCGCATGCCTCCTGGTCCTGCTTGCCGCCTGCTTCGCAGGCTTGATGCTCGGCGGGATGCAGGAGAGAACAAAGCCGGACCCTGGCAAGGTGATCGGCATCTCCTGTGTCCAGACCAAGAGCGGATCGAATGTCGTCATCTACCGGCTCTGGAGCAATGGTGGCATCGATCGGCGACTCGTCAGGTCCGTCGGCTCGACTCCGGAGGACACCCTCACGCACCAGAATGGCTGGAGAATGCTCCCCAATCCCTGATGGCGACTCGATTCATGGAACATTCATGGATTCAAAATCGCACCGGGATATGATCGTAAGGTCGATGCACGCTCTCGAATCCACTCTCGTATTTCTGCTCACGACAGTGACAGCCGTTTCGGCTGGTTCACCATTGGGAGACACCTGCGCCGATGCGATCCCCTGCGAAGTCGGCACCGCCATCTTCGATTCATCGGAACATACGGACAGCGGACTCCCGGTACTCGGCAACTGCATCTACATGGGCGAGATGAGCCGGGACATCTGGTACACCTACGCACCATCCGTCGACGGCATCGTGACCGCGTCGACCTGTGATCCAGGATCGTTCGACACCAGCATCATGGTCTACAAGGCCGAGTGCGGCTCATGTGAGGAACTCGAGTACATCGCCTGCAACGGCGATGCCCAGCCCGATGCAGCCTGCCAGGTCTACCACTCCCAGGTCGATTTCATCGCATCGGCCGGCACCGAGTACCTCCTTCGAATCGGCGGGTACTCCAGCGGCGAAGGCGGACCCGGCACGCTGACGATGTCGATCCAGCTCCAGGAAGATCCATGCAACTGCCCGGCCGACATCAACTCCGATCGTGCCGTCAACACCGATGACCTGCTTCGGGTGATCGCCCAGTGGGCCCAGGCCGACGACCCCGCGGACATCGACTGCAGCGGCACGGTCGATCTTGGCGATCTGCTCATGGTCATCGCCGACTGGGGATCCTGCAGCACCGACTACCTTTTCAACGACACCTTCGAACTGCCAGTTCCCGCCGAAGTCGACACCAACGGTATCTTTGCCGTCTGGTGGGCACCCCAGTTCGACCATTTTGACGACACTCCCATCATGTTCGAGCAGCTCAACGCGATCCGCGAAGACTGCATCAACAACCTGGGCATGCGCGACCCGCCGAACCCGGAGTCGTGCTTCTACTACAACATCTACGTGCACCACGGCGAAGCCGACGACTACCCCAATGGCTGGGCCAACGGCCAGGGGACGGACTCCAACGGCATGCCGTTCCTCACGCTGCCCGCCGGACTGAACACCGATCCCGCCAACACGTTCCACGAGGGCTTCCACATCTTCCAGTACCAGGCGAGTTCGCCAGGCTTTGCCTACGCGGGTGACAGCCAGTGGTACATCGAGAGCACTGCCCAGTGGTACATGGCCTGGAACATGCCCGGTGATGTGAGTGCGTTCGTCGAAGCTGCTGCGATCACCGCCAACCCGCAGCTGGCGTTGTGGCACAGCTTCAGCAACGAAGCACCGGGCGACCCCATCGACTGGTACTACCAGGTACGCCAGTACGGCATGCACACCCTTCTGTACTACCTCGTGCAGGAAGAAGGTGTCGGTCCGGCGAACATCACCAACGGGTTCTACGCCGGCACGGATCTGAGTCCACAGGAATACCTTTCTCAGCAGATCGGCCTGGCAGCGTTTCGAGAGCAGTTTGCCAACTGGTCGGCCCGGAACACCGGCGGGCTCGACTACCTGACTCCGGAGCAGGTCGAACGGGCGATTGCCGAGGCGAAGTGGGTCGGCGATCCGGATACCGCCCATCCCTACATCGTGGAGATCGCCACGAGCGACATCGAGGAAACATGGACCTTCGAGCCATGCATCGGCTCACCAGACGGACCGGACCCGGACTGCCAGGAACCACGGGGCTGGGCCTACAACGTGATTCGGATCGACAACAGCCACCAGGGACGGATGACCTTCTCTCTGGACGGTGATCCGATCGGCACACAGGGCGCACCGGCGACATTCCGCGGCCGAATCGTGGCCATGGGCGAGGGCGGCACCAGGTACTCGAACATCGACATGACCGACGCATTGCACGGCAGCGGTTGGGTCGATGTGACGTCGGATGACGACGAGGTGTTCCTTGTCATCGTCTCGGTCCCGGACACGTTCTCCACGTACCAACGGTACGGATACCGGGCGACGATCACGCTGGGTCCTCCCGGACCATGAAACCAACGTGATTCGACTGATGATTCAATCGCTCTGAGTCCGCCGTGGCCACGCATTTTCACCATCTGGACTGCATTTCGTTGACCTGCCCGTCACACTGATTTCTAATGAAAGATGGAGCCTGGAGGAACACCATGAAGCAACTCATCACCAGTCTGGCAATCGTGCTGCTCAGCGCCGAGGCGGCAATGGCGGATACGATCACCGTAGCCCCCGGTGAATCCATCCAGGCTGCCATTGATCTTGCCGTTGCTGGCGATGTCGTCGAACTGTCTGCAGGATCCTGGCAGGAACATCTCGTCATTCCCGACCACGTCCTCACACTCCGGGGTGCAGTTGACAAACTCGGATTGCCGGCCAGCAGCGTTGACGGTGGTGCCGATCGGGCCATGACGATCGAGAACAACATGAAGGGCGTGGAGTTCGAGCACCTGGTCATCAGCGGTCAACATTCGAATACCGGCGGCGGCGTGTACATCTACCGCAGCAATCCTTCCTTCATCAACTGCCGATTCGAGAACTGTCACGCAGATGGAACCTCAACCCACGACGGCGGCGGCGCGGTCTACATCTACAGCACAAGCCTCAGTCACACCCCGAGTTTTGACGCCTGCAGATTCATCAACAACTCCGCTGACAAGGGCGGCGCCGTTGGCCTTCGCTCGGCTTCAGGGCCCTATTCGTATTCGGCTACCTTCGCTGACTGCCACTTCCAGGGCAATAGCGCCAACTCTGGCGGTGCGATCAGTGGTATCTACTCCAGCAAGCTGGGTGCCGACCTTGATCGGTGCACCTTGATCAACAACCAGTCCACCACCAACACCGGACACGCATTTCATGGCATTTCAGAACTGTCGACGTCACTGCACAGTTGCAGCATCGTTCTTGACGGCGCCGATCCGGCAGATCTGATCAGCGGTGCCTGGGAGAACCTTGGCCACAACTGCCTGTCGGTCGCCTGGTCTGATGCCGATGGTGATCTTCGACCCGACGACTGCGACCAGTGCGATGGGCCGGAGTTCGACCTCGACTTGAACGGATGGTCGGACTGCGCCCAGGTTGATCATGAGGACGGCACGGTCACCTTCAATGTTGCCGACGGCACCCAGATCCAGCCCGCCCTGGACTTCATCCGGGCCGGCACCGTCGTCGAATTGGCCCCAGGCACCTACACCGCACCCTCCGGAGGGCTGGTGATGCCGGACTACTCCTTCACGATCCGCGGTGTGATCGATGAATCTGGCCAACTTGCCAGCAGCATCAACGGTGGCGGCGACCGCGCGATGACGATCGTGGAAACCCTGGAAAGCCCCATCCTTGAACGACTGGTCATCACTGGCCAACATGCCCTCTACGGCGGTGGAGCGTACATCTACCGCAGCAACCCCACCTTCATCAACTGCCGGTTCGAGAACTGCCATGCAACCGGCGAAGGTGCCTACGACGGTGGCGGCGCGGTCCTGCTTCATGGGACCGGCCCGGCCCATGTAACAACCTTCGATGGCTGCGCGTTCATTGGCAACTCGGGCAACCGGGGCGGTGCCATCGGTCTTCGAGCATCTTCGAGCATCTACGAGTACTCAGCCGTGGCTGTGAACTGCCTCTTCAAGGACAACACCGCCAACCATGGCGGTGCCATCGGCACCTTCTACACGTACGACCACGGCATCGACATCGACCAGTGCCTGTTCTTCAACAACACTGCTGCCATCGAAGGAAGCGCCATCGCCTACACTTCCGCCATCTCGACGTCCATCGGGAGCAGCGCGTTCTGCGGACTCGAACCCATCATCAGTGGCTCTTGGGAAGATCTCGGCGGCAACTGCTTCACCGAGTCATGCGAGGATCTTGATGAGGATTCAATACCCGATGAATGCGATGACGTGATCGATGATGAATGCTCCGCGGATCTTGATGGCAATGGCGTGATCGAGGTCTTCGACCTGCTGCAGATCATCTCCGACTGGGGCACCCCCGACAGCGACATCACCGGAGACGGAATGACCGATGTGCTGGACCTGCTGGCCGCGATCAACCAGTGGGGCCCATGTCCTCCGTAGCACTCGTCCTGTCGAGTTCTCTTCCGACATCATCCGATGCTGGCGTACATCAACTGACTTTATAATCGATCCATGCCGAACGACTCGCCAAAGGATAAAGTGACGATCAAGCAATCGACGTTCATGGTCAGCATGGGAATCGGGATTGCCCTCGGCACCGGCATCGGCGCTGCGATGGACAACCTGGGCGTCGGAATCGGCTGCGGCATTGCGTTCGGCGCAGCAATCATGCTCAGTCAAACACAGTCCAAGTAAGACATCGCCTGCTGATCACCGATCGCCGGATTGTCGACTTGCTCGACCGCCAGCCTGGGCCGAGGAGGACTTGATGCCCTGCTCGTTGCCGGTGGACTTGGCCGTTCCGGCATGACCGGCATCGATGATCTCGATGTCTCCGGCATCAATGAGTTTCTTCACTGGCGGGTGTTCTGCGGCCTTGGGAACGATCTGGCCCGTTCCGCCGATTCCCAGGAACAGGCGTTTGCCGCCGGGCAGGGAGATCTTCAGTGGGCGTTTTGCGGTATTGCGTATTTCCATGGTTGGAGCATCCTACCCGCTTGATCGATCATGGGCCGGGGTGCACCCCCAGATCGGAGGGCATGCCGAGTTCAGGGAGAATTCGGCTCGCCGCATCCTCCAGCAGGTCCTGCTGCATTCGATCCGGAATTCCGAAGAACGATTCCGAGATGGATCGATCCAGTTGATGGGCCCCAAGCAGTTTCAGTGCGCCCTTGAGGTCATACACCGACTCGGCGAACAGCAGGCGTCTCTGGTGCTCGACTCCTTCCGGACCAAGGAGCCTGGTGAAGTACTGCATCTCGATGTTTCCCTTGCGAGCCTGGTGAACACCACAGACCACGACGACAAACGACTCTCGTTCAGACGTGCTCATGGTGCCTGCGATCGTTTTCACACTCTCATTCACTGACAGCAACTGGGACCTGGCTGCCTCCTGAACATTCATCATGAGATCAGGCTTGATGGCACGTGACCAGTCTGCAAGCTGCTCGGGGCTGACTCCATGCCCTCCGGAAGCCAGCAGGATCAGTTCACGCGATTCACTCAAGAGACGCTCTTGACGAGGTTGTTGATCAGGTGGGATACAACTCCGGGAAAGTCCACGCTCGATTGAATCGATCGGCCCACTCCATGCCGCACTGTGCCTCATCGCCGACTCGGGTCCCGCATCCCACACCGACAACCAGACGCCAAGAACCACGTGGGAAACATCCTTCAGTGCGGTGTAGACGGGATCGATGACCGGGTACCGTTCGCCGATCACGCCGCGGCGAACGACGATCAGATCACCTTCGACGGCCACGATCGCCAACGGAATCGAATCGAGCGCACGATGGCGGGCCGCATCGTAGCCCGTGAGAAACGCCTGATCGGCCTGCTTGCCGCCGGAAAGTACGGTGTCGTGATCGGCTCGACATCCACACAGCGACTGCAGTACACACCACGTGAAGACCACGAGCAACATCAACCTGATTCGAATCATCATGACCGAGGATACCATGGGAGGCATTTCATTCTGTCTGCCCAGACATGAATGAACCTGAACTCCCAGTCACGCACAACGGCATCTCGGCACAGAGCCATCGATTGCATTCGACGGATTTGAATACGGCCTGAGCGGCGAGGATCTCCAAAGGCGTTCGGACCTCGGCGCGGCCGCCCGGGTTCTGCATGAAGCGTGCGGTCAATCCGGGAGAGGCGTCATCTCGACATCCGCCTTGCGCTCGACCTTGAGGTCGTAGGTCACGGTGAAGGCGTTGTCACCGGTCCGATTCGCGGGCACCGTAAGGTCCCAGCGAAGAAGCCCCTTTGGCTGATCATCTGCGATGTACCGGGCATCGGTCGACAATGAGGGCACCACGTCCAGGAGCGAAACATCGATCTCATCCGATCGAGACACGGGACGTCGATCCCACAACTCCATCTTCACCGGTCTGCTTGAACCGTTGTCCACCTTGATGACAAACTGGTAACTGGTCGTGAGCCAGCCTCCGAAGACACCGGTCGTACCGGTATTCTTCGCCTGCATGGATCGGGTCGCCTCGAGCGAGGGATCAGCCCCGAAGTACAGTTCCATCCTGGCACCCGGCGCAGTGCTGCTGAGATTCGTGGGACCGACATAGTCCCCACCCATGAAGATGCCTGCGGATCCGGGAAGCAGTTGGTATTTGCTTGCATTGACGAAGCGACCTCGAAGGTAGACCTGTTCGGTCATCGTCGGCATGGCCACGAACGTGAAATCGATTTCAGCATTGAAGTCGGCGATCCGCGTTCGCTGCGCTGAATCGGAGTCCGTTTCGACCGTCATGCGCCGTGGCAGCATGAAGGTCACGGAACTTCCGCCACCCTGTATCTGCGCATTGCTGCCATACCACTCCTGTGCCTCACCTTCGGTGATCCCCCTGCCGACCATCGAATCCACTGCGAACGCCCCGCCCCCGCCTCTCGACCCGCTGCGTTTTGCGGAGGGGCCCGATGGTGGCGGTGGAATCCGCACATCAACGTAGACCGGGTGCATCGTCGGCGGATTTGCCGCCTGGGATGGCTGGGCCGTGGACAGTACGAGCATGACATTCGACCAATCCTCTCCACTTTGCTGGAAGACTTCGGCTCCGTATTCAACGGAAACGGTGCCGCCATCAAGATCGCCACGCACGTCGTAGCGAGGTTGCCAGTTCGCGTTCGAAACCAGGTAGCCAAGCGTCGCGTCCACACTCCCCGCTTCAGTGACGGC
The DNA here is from genome assembly GCA_029245245.1 of Phycisphaerales bacterium. Lineage (GTDB taxonomy): Bacteria > Planctomycetota > Phycisphaerae > Phycisphaerales > SM1A02 > UBA854. The sequence continues at coordinate 16,425 of JAQWPT010000023.1, read as the reverse complement.
AATCTCGACAACTGCCAGTCGCTCCGTACGAACTGCTCCCCCGGCCTTGTCCAGGTTGGACTCGGCGACATCCAACGCTCGCTGTCGGGCGTCAAGATCCTCCGCTCCCTCCAACCTTGCCTGCAACCGCATCCGCATCTGCTCGGAAAAGAACTCCATCTGCTTCTGCACCGACTCGATATCCAGGCTCGCGGTTCCGGCGTTCTGCTGCTCGCCCGAAGCCGCCTTGCTCATCATGGCCTGGAGATAGGCAATGGATGCATCCGTCACGGCAACGTCGTCCCTGGCATTCTGAACAGATCGTTGCGCCACCTTGACGGCATCGACAAGTTCCTTCAGATTCGACGGAGGCGTCGACACCTGCCGCGTCATCGTGTCGATCCCGACCACCTTGGCTGGCCCGGAAACACGGGCCTGCACGGATTCGGGCTGCCAGCGAGGTGGCAGATTGGAGAAGACGAGCCTGTAGAGTCCCGGCTGCAGGGCCTGCGACACGGCACGCTCCACCCAGGCACGTCCCCGGTACGCAGTGACCTTCGTCGGTTGCGACTCGATCTCGATGCGCTGCGACGCGGCAACATCCTGGCCGGATACGTTCATAGTGCTGATCAGGACGATGATCATCGTTGCAAGAAGTTTCTGCATGGCTCGGTTCTCCTTCATGAGAGCAGATCGGAAAGGCCGGCCCTCAACTGATGATGTTCGCATGCCGATTCAAACCAGCCACCCGGGCAGGCGATCGAAAGCATGACGTGTAACAGTCGCTGAAATCGACCGTACCGGTTGGTACGACGCACCAGCTTTCCGATTGTTTCAGACCACCAGAAAATTTGCGGGAGGAGATTCCCTGACACAGTCGCCCCCCCCGACACGCAAACCATGCCGAGGGGGGCTGTGCAATCATGACTGTGCATCAATGTCCTGTTGCGTGAGCAGTATCACGGTTGGAAATCGGGTGGCCAGTACCTGGTCGGATCTACCAGCCTGAGGCGGTCGATGATCTCCTGCCGACGCTCAGGATCCGTGTACCACGGTGACGGCTCCATGATCGGCCATCCCCAGGTACGCTTGAGCCAGGGGTCATAATCGGGGGCCCAGTAGAGATCACGCATGAGCTGCCAGGCCCCCGCCTTGAGTTCCGCCATGCTTCCGTAGGGGCCGCGAACCTCGCCGGTCTGGGCATCGACCAGCCAATAGGCACCGTTCAAGTAAATGTAGTTCACTACATGACCACTGCGCCCGTAGTAGAGCGACAGTTTCCCGATCTCGACGTCGGGGAACTCGCCCCGAAGGTAGTACTGCAGCCACCACCGCATGGCATCGGCATAGTCATCGCAGTCGAATCCCGGCCTGCTCCATGGCCAGCTTCCGTCTTCCTGATAGCACGGCGAGTACGGAAGCCTGGAATCACCCACACCACGGTGCAGTCGCTCACAGAGGGCACGGAGAATCGGGTCGGTAATGCTGCTGCAGGAGTCCACCGGGACGAGACCTGGACTCAAGCCCGGCTTCTTCTTCTTGCCCTTGCTGTCATTGCCGATGACCAGCACGTATGGAGCATCGAGTTCACCCGTGATGCTGTGATGCTTGAACGCCTCGTAGATCGCCGGCTCATCCATGATGAACTCCCAGATCTCATAGTCGTCGGTCAAATGGTCGGCATAGAGATCCTCGAAGACGACAAGTGAAAACTGGAGTGGGTTCATCCCGCTGCCGACTGGTTCGCTGAACTCGAACCTATCCGCCCCGGGAGGAATGATGCCCGTTTCGTACCACTCCCAGTAGTACGAGGCCCATTCCTGGCACTCCTCGATGGTGAGCTCTGTCGGCTCCGGCCACCAGACCGGTTCACCAAACTCCTCTGCCGTTGCAGGCACGACGGCAAGCAGGAGCACCATCATCACGATCAAACCGTGGATTCCGCGTGAGGTTCGCATGCATCTGTCCTTTTCTGAGGGGATTTGATTGAGACGCCACCAACACCCATTGTCGATTGGCTGCCCATTACATCCGGGTTGTATTCCACCTCATCGCAGTATTCTGATTTTTTGCGGAACATCGCTTGAACGCCAAATGGCGAAAGAGCAGTCCTGCACCGAAACCGCTTGCAGGTACCCATGAAACAATGTCATATGGCCGGAAACAGGCCAGGAAGTGGTGCCCTGGAATCAGGAACACGTTCCCCAGTTGCCAACGACGATGAGCAGATCGGACACATCGACCACGCCATCCGCATTGACATCAGCACTGGAATCACTGCCGCCCCAGTCCCCGACGACTTGCAGAAGATCCGTCACATCAACCGCATGGTCACCGTTGGCATCTCCCACGCATGCGCCGGGAGGGCGTACGTGCGCATCCAGGTAGTCAAAGATCACCTGGATGCCCTCGTCCGAGAAGGAAGGCAAATGTCCTCCCGCGAATACTTCCCACAGCTCCGATGATCCTGCCGTGGAATCGGTGCATTGTCCGTAGATCCACCTGGTCGTCTCATCAAAGAAGACCAGCCAATCAAGGTCGAAACTGCCACCATTGGTTGCAGTCGCCGAGCATCCGTTGTGAGCGGCCCAGAACTCGGCCGTGGTGTTCGCCCCTGGATACGGAGTCAACCCGATGTATCCACCGAGCCACAGAATCACGGGATCGAACGTTCCATGGATCTGCAGTACATGCACCGGATCCGCAGGCTGGCAGGACTCCTCATCATTCCACATGGCACCAGAGATGCTCACAACCGATGCCAGTCTTTCGGACACCTCGCATGCCATTCGGTGGCACATGAAGCCGCCATTCGAGTGACCGATGAGATGAATGCGTCGGGGATCGATGTTGTAGTTGGATTCGATGGAGTCCAGCAGTGCCAGTAGATAGCCGACATGATCCGGGTCGTTTCCCCACATGTCACAGCAGGCATCCGTTGCGTTCCAGTAGAACTCTCCGAGTCCATCCTGGCTCCCATCAGGCTTGGAGTAGATGTAGCCACGCGAATTTGCAACCTCCTGCAGGGGAAGCAGGATGTCATACCAGGCGGTCGTCAACGGGGCATAGCCGTGCAGGAAGATCAGCAGCGGCATGGCGACATCGGGGTCGTATGCTTCTGGCACGTAGACAGGCACATCATCCGGAGGAACCTGGCCTGGCCACTGCGCAGACGACGCCGAGGTCACCAGGCAGATGAACAGGATGGGCAGGCTCAACCGCATCACATGCAATCGTATCATTCCTGCTGCAAGGAGCAATCTTGAATCCAGCAAGATCGAGCAGCGGGTGACCCGATCGCCACTGGCAGCCTGATTATCAACCCCCTGTACCGGATCTCGATTGTCGCTGGCCGGGTGTGCATGTACTGTACCGCCATGGAATGCATCGATCTCGAACACAAGCTCTCGCTCTTCTGCGACCACTGGTCACCCCGGATCATTTCGAGCCTGAACGGGCAGGACATCAAACTCGCGAAGTTTTCCGGCTCCTTCGACTGGCACGCCCACGCCGATGCGGATGAACTGTTTCTCGTGCTCAAGGGCTCGTTCACCATGGAGTTCCGGGATCACGCCGTCGACGTACACGAGGGACAGGTGATCGTCGTTCCACGTGGCGTTGAACACCGGCCGGTCGCCAAGGAAGAGTGTGCCGTCATGCTGTGTGAACCATCTGGCCTGCTCAACACCGGCGACGGGCCGGAATCGGATCGCACGACCTCTGGTGAATGGATCTGAAGATTCCCCACCTGCTGCTTCAGATGCCCATGCTTGGAGTGGCTCGATTCGACAAATCGTGAAGTGTGGCGAAATCTCGAAACAACTCGGGAGCGCCGCTGCTGCCACCGTAGGGTGCCGGCAGCGGAGGGATGCCATGCACCACGCAATGAACCAACTGGCGGGAACGTCCCTGGCCCTGGTCATGTGCTGCCTCCCGGGCGAAGTGCTCGACTCGGCCGACGCCGCGGAGCGATCATGCCTCCCGGATGTAAACGGTGACGAACGGGTAGATGTTGATGATCTTCTTTTCGTGCTCTCGAACTGGGGAGCATGCAACACCCCGTGTCCTGCCGACCTCGACGCATCCGGCAACGTGGATGTTCCGGATCTCCTGCTGGTCATCGGGTCCTGGGGGCCCTGCCATGATGGCAAGACGCAGGTACTGTTCGAGCAGAACCTCGAGCAACGCGAGATCGGCCTCTACAGCGAGGACATGCTCGAAGAGGACTGGAATGCGCCGACGTGGTCCAACGGCGTGGACGACGGGCGTGTCAGCATCGTCGAAACCGATGGCGGCGGGAACAAGGCCATCTCCGTGCTCTACCCTCAGGGCGAGTACGGCACCTCCCAGACCGGTGCGCAGTGGAAGGTGATGCTCGACGGATCCTGCGAACACGTCCGCCTGTCGTACCGGCTGCAGTTCGTCTCACCGTTCGATTTCGTCCGCGGCGGCAAACTGCCTGGCATGATCGGAGGAGAAGGCAACACGGGCGGCGGCATCCCCGATGGCACGGACGGCTGGAGTGCACGGATGATGTGGCGAACCGAGGGCGCGGTCGTCCAGTACGTCTACCACCCGGATCAGCCTGAATCCCATGGAGAGGATCTTCCCTGGACTGGTGAAGGCGGCCCCCTGCTCTTCCAACCTGGCCAGTGGCATGAAGTCGTACATGAGATCAAGATGAACACCCCGGGTCTCAATGATGGTTCCATCACGTGCTGGTTCGACGGCGAACTGGCCCTGGACGCCGCCAACATGCGATTCCGGGACGTGGATGACTTCGCGATCGACGGCATGTACTTCAGCACCTTCTTCGGGGGCAGCAACTCGAGCTGGGCAACCACGTCCGATGAGACGGTTCTGTTTGATGATTTCGTCATTGAATCGCTCAGCGATCCCTGATTGATCCGCTTGTCCGGGCAACAGGAACGCTTGCCAGGAAGGCGGCTGACGCAGTATTCTTCGTGCCACAGTTCACCTGATACCACCCCTTTACTCAGGAGAGTCACATGACCCTTGAAGAGAAAGTCGCCACACTCGAATCCCGCCTCCGTCGCCAGCGACTCGGCATGGCTGGCATGGGCCTTGGTCTTGCCGTGGCCCTCTTCCTGGGCATGGCCCAGCAGTCCCCCAAGGAAATGACGCTCGAGAGCCTGACCCTCACCAAGGATGGCACGCCGCGGATCGTAATGGGCACCAACCCCACGGACGGTGGCGTCGGCATCGGGTTCCTGGATCTCCAGGGCAAGGCACGGGTCGCCATCGGGACCGACGCGGGTGGAGACGGCGGCATGTTCATCATGGACAAGAACGAGTCGCCGAACATCGCCATGGGCTCCGGTAAGGGCGGCGCCGGGATCATGCTCATCGGGGCCGGACTGACCGAGATCCCTGCTCAGCAGCAGCCCGACAAGGACTGATCGCACCCCCCTGACAGGAACACACGTGGCTCAATGCACCATCCTCGTGGTCGGCCAGCACACCTTTGACCACCTCTGCGGCATCAAGTACGCTCACCTTCCTGTTGACGCGGCGGACATCGCGATTGATGACCCCGCACGATGAACTGCCTGCAAAGACACAAGGATCCAACATGCTGTATGGACTCATTCGTTCTCAACTCATCATCGTGACACTTGCAGGCCTTGCTTGCCTGAGCCCGGGCTGCGCAACTGCTCCCGACGCAAAGGACCAGGCGACCGTCATTGCCGACAGCCAAACGGCTACCGAGTGGTTCACGAGCAACGTGTCCGGACTGAGCATGCAGCTCGAGGAGTCGGCCGGATACATCGTCTACCCGGGCATCGGGCAGTACGGCATCATCATCACCGGCGGCAGGTTCGGGCGGGGCGTCGTATACGACAACGCAGGCAACCAGATTGGCTGGGCATACCTCAACACGGCGTCAGCCGGCCTCCAGATCGGGGCACAGGGCTTCAAGATGCTTGTGGTCTTTCAGAACTCGGCCACGATGGAGCGATTCCAGAAAAACAAGCTCACTGGCAATGTTGGCGCAACCGTCGTCGCTGCCGACGCGGGCGAAGCCGGCACATCGTCATTCACCGATGGCGTGGCGGTCTACCAGGGTGCACAGACAGGACTCATGGCCGGGGCCAGCGTCGGACTGGACTACATGCGGTACGAGGCGCTCAAGCCCTGACGACTATTCGCACTCACCCCAGCCACCTACGACCATGAGCAGGTCGTTGACGTCGACGACCCCGCTGCCATCAAAGTCGCACTCGGGCGATTCCGTACCCCAATTGCCAATGACCGCGAGCAGGTCCTCGACGTCGACGAAGCCGTCGCCGTTCGTGTCCCCGTCGCAACTGCCGCAGGTGCTGTCCTCGCAGTAGACGTCGGGCTCGAACTCGCCGAAAGGAAGGTCATCGCACTCGTATTCGAGTCCGATGAAGCAGCTGCCGTCCTCCAGGCAGCACGAGCCCAATGGCCCCTGGGTGCAATCCGATCCCTGGTCGCTGCAGGTCGTGTAGCTTCCGATGAACTCGCCGTTGGCGCCTTCGCACTGGTCCTGGCCCCAGCCGTCTTCGCAGAAGAACCCACCGAAGCAGCAGGCACCGGAACTATCGACGCATTCGAGAATATCCTCGAGCAGGGAGCACTCGTCGGACCAGAAGATGCCACCCCCTGCTTCGCAACTGGGCTCATCGATGAAGTCCTCGCAGTAGTCGCCGTAGCAGCAGGAACCATAGTTGATGGCGCACCATGAACCTTCATTGCTGCACGTGGTTTCGGGACCGATGAACTTCCCACCCCAGCTCCAGCACTGCTCCTCCGTGAGCCAGTCCTTGCAATAGGACCAGTCCATGCAGCAGGCGCCGAAGACACTGTTGCAATACGCGCCCTCGTTGTCACACGTGGATTGAATGCCGAGAAAGTCGCCACCCATCGCTTCGCAATCACCCTCGGTCTGGCTTTCGTAGCAGATGGACTCGAAGTCTTCGATGCAGCAGGCGCCTGTGGTGCAGTCCACAGTCGCGCAACTGGTCCCATCGCCCTGCCAGATGCCGGAGAAGATCAACTCGCAGAGCTGCGCATCGGGGAGATCCACACAGGCCCCGTCATCCTGACAGCAGGCTCCGTCAGCAAGAACAGATGTAGATGCTGCAAAAGCGGCAAAAGCGGCAATGATTTTCAGATGCATCCTGGTCCCTCTCCTGGTCTCCATTAGACCACATGCACGAAATCACCACAAGCAAATTCTGACCCGCGGCCTCCATGAGGTGACGCAGGGTCGAGGTTCAGCAAAAGTGCATGGTGAAGGTCATGAAATCGATGACCCATATCAATGTTGCGCCGAATGCAGTCGCAGACTGCACGATGACGAACACGATCGCGAACAGGAGACTCTTCACTGCTGACAAATGAACGCCTGCCTCATCAGCGTACCCACACCGCAATCCGAACCATGAAACCAGCAGGTTGGGGACTCCGTACGAACTCCACAGGAGGAGCCCAAAGGCAACGGAGTTCTGCAGAGCTTGCGACGACAGGTTCCCGATCAGCAGCAGCGAGCCCTCTGCCAAAGCAAGAGCCAGGACGGACACGATGATGCTCACGGCCAGGCACCTTGCGGTCCCGGAGCATTTCGCGACGGACTTTCCTACGCAAAAGAGCAGGAATGCTCCCACCGCCACCGGGATCAGTTGGAGCAGAATGAATGCGAGCATGAAGCGTCCTCCCCTGATGCTTGAATGAATGCTAGAGGATATCACTGACTGTCTTGCCTGCACGGGAGACTCGCTGGCACCTGCTCCGGCAATGTTCAACTCGAAGCATGCTCATGATGCTCCAAATGGCATGTCATGCGATGAGGTCTGTTCACAATCCGCCGGTCGCCGACATCATCTGACTTGTTCCACCAGTACCACCTGGCGCGATGCTGCCTGAAAAAGAAATCGAGCGGCTTGCAACCTGTCGAAAGACCAATCGTATCTTCAGGTACATGCATATCCCCATCCACTTATCGTTCATCGCTTCAACGTTTCTTGCTGCATCTGCGTTTGGTGTCTCAGTTGAGTACATCGACAACGGGCGAGGCCCGGTGCCGTTGTACCTGCCCTCGAGCTACGACGGCTCGACTTCCCTTCCGCTGATCGTTTCCCTCCACGGCTACAGCGATCCAGGAGTCGATGGGTACTTTGATTTCGAGCCACAGGTCGACAACAAGGAATTCCTGTACTGCGTTCCGCTGGGCACGACCGACGCGGGCGGATCCCCCTTCTGGAACGGTACCGATGCCTGCTGTGACTTCTTCAACACCAATATCGACGACTCGGGCTACCTCCGGGAGATCGTCGAACTCGTCCAGGCCCAGTACGCCGTCGATGAACTGAGTATCCACTTCACGGGCATCTCAAACGGCGGCTTCATGACATACCGCATGGCATGCGAGCACGCGGATCTCGTCGCATCCGTTGCTCCATTGGCGGGCACGACCTTCCTGGACAACTCGGATTGCAGCCCCTCCGAGCCAGTGCACATACTGCACGTGCATGGCACGGCGGACTCGACGATTCAATACGACGGGGGCTGCATCATCTTCAACTGCTACCCCGGCGCAGAAGAATCGGTCTCGACGTGGATCGACTACAACGGGTGCGATTTCGTGCCCGTGGATGGAGGGCCAGCCTTCAATCTCGACTGGAACGTCGGGGGCAACGAGACGACAAGCACCATCTACCAGCAGGATTGCGACGACGGAGTCACGGTCGAACTCTGGTCAATGGCGGGCTCGGAACATGTTCCGAACTTCCGCCGCGGCAGTGATCCGCCGGCGGACAACCTGTTTGCCAACAACGCGATCGACTGGCTCCTGGCGCACCGCAAGCCCGGCAACCTGCAATGCGTCGGCGATGTGAGCACCGACGGAGTCGTCAACATCAAGGATCTGCTTTCGGTACTCTCGGCATGGGGCAGCGACGATGCTGCCGCCGACGTCGACCAGGATGGCACCGTAAACGTCGCCGACCTCCTCGCCGTCATCCAGGCCTGGGGCGACTGTGACTGACTCTGACGGGTCTGGTAACAGGGACGGATAGACCGTGATCCCCCCGTTTTCTGGTGATACGGAAGAAGTGACTGGCATGCAGCGGCAGAACACCTATGCTGCATTGATGAAGCACATTGCCATGATTTTTGCGATCTTTCTGGCTTCCACGGCCGGAGCCCAGAACATCGGTTTTCCTCATGACGGCCTTGATCGCCAGTACCGGATCCACATTCCTGATACGGCTCAGGACGGCGCCGCCCTCGTGCTTGCTCTGCATGGCTACAGCGGCAACAACAACGAGATGATGAACAACTACGACTGGACCGAACTGGCCGACGAACGCGGGTTCGTGGTGGCGTTCCCCAACGGGACACAGGACCAGTGGGGCAACCGGTTCTGGGACGTCGACTACGCGTTTCACGGCAGCTTCGACATCGACGATGATGGTTTTCTCTCCGCACTCGCCGTCCATCTGCAGGAGAAGCACGGCCTTGATCCGGATCGCACCTTCGTCACCGGATTCTCCAACGGGGCCGAGATGTGCTTTCAGCTCGCATGTCGTGAATCGGAGACATTCATGGCATTTGCACCGATCATCGGCATGATGATGGATTCACTCTTCACCAACTGTGACCCGGACGTCCTGCGACCGATCCTGACGATGAACGGCACTGACGACGATGTGACTCTGTACGAAGGCGACATGAACAACAGCGGCGGCTGGGGCGCCTACCACTCGATCCCCGACACCATGGCGCTCTGGGCGAACATCCTCGGCACGACCGGATTCGATCGGACCTACCTGCCGGACATTGACCCGAATGACGGAAGCACCGTTCGGCTCGATGTCTACAGTTCACAGCAGAACAACCTGGAACTCCGGTACTACCTCGTCATCGGAGGAGGCCACGACTGGCCCGGACAATGGGGCAACATGGACATCAATGCAACGGTCGAAGCCTGGAACTTCTTCGACGGGCTGTCCGATGTGCCATGCACGCCCGGTGATCTCAATGCTGATTCAGTCGTGAATGTCAGCGACCTCCTGCTGGTCATCTCCGACTGGGAGAACCCGTACGACGTGAATGACCTGTTGATCGTCATCGGTGATTGGGGTTCGACCTGCACGATACGCGGCGCATGCTGCCTTGCAGACGGCTCCTGCAGCTACACCGATTCCGATGACTGCAAGGAACTTGCTGGATCCTGGAATGGCGACGCAACGTCCTGTGTCTCATCGACCTGCCCGGAGCTCGGCGCATGCTGCTGGGGCGACGGCACCTGTGAAGTGCTTCTTTCCAATGCATGCAGCGATGGCGGCGGCTCCTTCCGTGGACCAGGCACGGACTGTGCCATGGTGGACTGCAACGCTGAATACAACGACGAGTGCGCCGACGCGCTTGTCGTCACGGATGGCAGCACTGCGTTCTCCACGCTCGATGCAACAAACAGCAGCGATGCCTACGACGATTCCCTGTGCTCCGGAACCTACCTCGGCGACATGCATGCGGACATCTGGTTCTCATACGAATCCACCTGCAATGGATTGCTGACTGTCAGCACCTGCAACAGCGCGTCGTTCGATACCGACCTCGTGGTGTACCAGGGAACCTGCGCGAACAGCAACCAGGTTGCCTGCAACGGAGACGACGATGACAACTGCGGTGGCTACACGTCGCTGCTGCAGATGGATGTCGTCGCCGGTACGCAGTACCTGATCCGCCTGGGTGGCTGGGACAATGCCAGCAGTGGAACCGGTACGCTCCTCATCGACTGCGAAGGCGCCGACTAGTTGAATGAAGGCTCCCCAGCATCCCCGCATGTGCGGTGACGATGCCGCCGCCGACCACCTCGCCGTCATCCAGGCCTGGGGCGGCTGCGACTGGACCCCCACTCCATATATACACATCACCACAGCACGCCTGCTGCAGCCATTGAGTTGTCCATTTCTTGTTGACCTGCCAGCATGACCCGCTCTAATGGGTGCTCAGCGGCCCCTGCCGCCATCACTTGTTGGGGGAGAGAAACCAATGCAATCAATATGCACCGTCATCGTGGCCATGCTGGCCATCACCGGCCTTGCAGCCGCCCATGCCGGACACGGCGAACGCGCGCATGAGGCGAAGGAGCAGCAGGCGACTGCGCATCCCCTGCCGCCGACACCTGCCTTGCCACCCGAGGGCGGACTCGTCGGAGCCGTCGACCTGGGAAACCGTGCACACACCGCCCATCGCAGTGCAGCAGCAAAGAAACGCATCCTGCAGAGCATCAGGGAATACTCCCGACGCTTTGGCCCATTTTCCGAATCCGGAACCCGCGGAACATTTGAACCCTTTCCGATCTTTCCCGTCGGGGCCAGGGAATCGGTCGATCTGATCATGAACAACTACGTCGATCTCGACTCCAGCGAGGGCGGGATTCAGGACTGGAATTGCGGGTCGTACACCTACGACGGCAGCTACGTGGACAACGGGCTTCTGAAGAGTTTCAATCATCAACTCATCGGCGTGCCAGTCTTCGCAGTGCTCGACGGCACGGTGACGGACATTGTCGACAGCGAGCCGGATCAGAATGCGGAAGTGAGCAATGCTCATACCAACTACATCGGCATTCATCATGGCGAAGATCGCTACACCTATTATCAAAGCCTGAAGCAGGACAGCGCCATCGTCGAAGTCGACCAGGAGGTCCGTGCCGGTGAGCAGATCGCCATGGCTGCCTCGAGCGGAGGCGGCGATTGGCCCGGCCTGGCCTTCTCGACCTGGGTACCAAACGAAGACGACGGCTGGGACTACCTCGAGCCGTATACGGGCGACTGCAACCCCGGCCCCAGTGGCTGGGAGAACCAGATCGACATTCCGGTCGACCCCGTCTGTCGGGACTTCGGAATCTCGACGACCAATCTGACGGACTTCTACTCGAACGACATCTATTCGTGGCGACCACCGACGGAGGGATTCATCACGCTCGACCACGATCTGCTGTGGATGTGGACGCAGTCCACGGACGTCGGACCCTTCAGCACGTATCAGATGGAGTTCTACAACCCGTTAGGAGTCCTGAGCCACGACACGGGCACGCAATGGTTCAACTCCACATGGAACACCTACCGGTACTTCCACACCTATTTCGCGTGGGATCTGGACGGACTGCACACGATGCCCGGCACATGGACGGTGAACATGATCGTGAACGGCGAGCCGTACATCGACTTCTCACTGGAGGTGCTCGAGTCCGGCGAAACACTCGCCAACCGCTCCCCCGAGCCCATCATCGCAGGCATCGGCCCGTTGAACGCCACTGCCGATGACATCCTCACGTGCAGCGTGTACGCCCAACCAGTCGATGATCTCGACTGGGATCTCGTTCGATACCAATACATCTGGTCCATCGGCGGCCAAGTCGTCCGCAACACGATCTCGGCAGGCCAGGCCGACCATCTTCCTCGATTGGAAGGATGCGACGGCGCAGTGGTCCAGTGTCTGGTCTTTCCATCGGATGACGAGGGCTACGCCCTGCCCTTCACAGCCAAGGTCCGACTTGCCGGAGAATCCACCGGAGACTGCAACTGCGACGGCAGCGTGGACATCCTGGACCTGCTTGTCGTCCTGAACGAATGGGGCCCCTGCAGCATCTGCTCCGGCGACCTCAATCAGGATGCCAATGTCGACATCTTCGATCTGCTGGCCGTCATCAGCGCCTGGGGATCATGAGGCTCGCAACCGTCTGAACCATCCCCCACTCCATATAGAGAACCACAGCACCCCCGCTTTCGCGGGGGTGCTGCCATTGTGCGTCATGCAGTTGCGATCGTACTCGCGTCACATGTTGTCACCCACCGGGTCACCGAGGATCACCATGCTCTGGTAGTACTCGATCACGCCCGAATCGGATACGTCCAGGGCATCCCACTGCGGCCAGTCGAACGTATCGTTGTAGAAGGGCAACGTCTGCGCCCAGTTGAGCACCGTGAGGTGATTGATGTCGTGGTTGATGGCCACGCCCTCGATCGACAGGAAGCCGTGGCAACGCCCGTGCATCCAGCCGCCATAGTGCGGCTCCATCTTGAGCGTGTTGATGAACGTGTCCACCATGCCGTTCTGCTCGAGATAGTCGGCGTAGCCGTCGATGCCGAACTGGCGGACCATGTCCATCACCTCGGCCTCCATCTTGACCGGATCGCAGACGGTTCGCGCGGTGCGCTGGATGTCAGCCAGGATCTGCGGATCGTAGCCTTCGTCCGTGATCCAGCCGACCTTGGCGCCCTGCATGGCATACCAGAGCCCGACACCCTGCAGATCAGTCCCCCAGGCCTGGCTGTTGTTGGTCAGTGCTTCATCAAACGCCCATTGGCCGACATCTTCATAGGTCAGCGCCGGCAGATCGAGGAATGCGCGAAGGTTGTTGTAGGCCACCATGGCTTCGGTGGTGATGGCCGTCCGGCCGCCGACCATCTCGTGGTCATGCGAGTTGCCATTTGAACCGTGGAAGTCCCCCCACTCCGTGAGATCCATGTACTCACCGTGATCATGGTCATGGCACATGCCCCAGCCCGACAGCACTGCCAGCAGGTCGTCAACACCGACGGCACCGGACTGGTCAATGTCCGCGGGACAGTGATCCGGATGTTGGCATGGGCCCCACTCGGCGAGCACGCCGAGCAGTTCCTCCGTGTTGACCATGCCGTCGCCGGTGATGTCCGCTGGACAGCACTCGCTGGCAACAGCCGATTGGCCTGCAACAAGCAGGCCGGCGACCAGAGTCAACTTCAATCCATTGCGTTTGTTCATGGGGATATCTCCTTTGCTAAGTCGGCAATAACGTACCGACGCTCTCCTAGAACTCTCAACCATAAAGAGGTGCCTGAACCTCCATGAAAAGTGCTGCCAAAAGGATTTGCGGAATCGCGAAGAAGTCAATCTATTTCTGCTTTGAGTAAATGCCTTCGAAGACTGCTAAACTTCGTTCCAATCAGAATGCGACTATCCACGCGGAATTGACTTGGCATGCCCCTCCCTTCGAGCACCTTTCTCGACTCGCAGCACAGGAACACCAGCACATGAGTGAGCACACTGCATCGACCCCCTCTGTTTCGGTCATCGGGCTTGGTGCCATGGGATCGGGTATTGCCCGCACGCTTCTGGAAGCTGGTTGCCAGGTGTCGGTCTGGAACCGATCCCGCGAAAAGGTCGATGCGCTGGTCTCGGATGGCGCGATCGCCTGTGACAGTCCGGCCGATGCGCTCAAAGCCAACACGCATGTCGTCGTCTGCCTCACTGACTACGCGGCATGGAAGGCGATCATCGAGGCGAATGACCTGAACGACTGCTTTGAAGGAACCTGCATCATCCAGTTGACGACCGGCACGATTGACGCGGTATGGGAGCACGCGGTGTTCATCGAGGAGCATGGTGGCCGCATCGCGGATGGCGCCGTCATGTGTTATCCCAGGGATCTCGGCACCGACGCCGGATCGCTGCTCATGGCGGGTGCACCAGATGTGCTCGAGGCATGTGATCCACTCCTTCGCATCCTTGCTCCGAATTGGACGAATCTGGGCGAGGACATCAGGAAGCCCACGATCCTGAGCCGAGCACTGATGGTCGATGTCGGGATGACGCTGATCGGCATTGTCAACGGCGCAGCGCTTGCCAGCGCAGGCGACATCTCTCTCGATGTCTTCAAGCAACATGCCAACAACGTCGGATCGATTCTGGCGGCAGAGAAGAGCAGGCTCATCGAGGCCATTCAGGATGGCAACACGCAGGAAACGCAGGCGTCGATCACCTCGTGGGGAGAAGGACAAAAAGCGGTCCGCTCCGTTGCACAATCACTGGGGACGAACCTGGTTCTCCAGGATGCAGTGAAGACCGTCTTCGATGAGGGCGAGCGACTGGGTCTTGGCGAACATGATCTCTCGGCGCTGGTTGATGTATTTGCATCCGATCCCGGATCGTGATGTGCCCCACTCCTTCTATACAAACCCACAGCACCCCCGTCTTCACGGGGGTGTTGTCTTTAAAGAACAACCCCCCCAAGGCGACGCCGGGGGGTTGGGTTGATTCGCATCATGTTGACCTGGCCGGCCGTCAACGATCAAATGGTGCTTGAGAGGAAACATCATGTTGGATATTGAATGTCTCTGGGAATGCAATGACGGTCTTGGAGAGTCTCCACTCTGGTGCCAGGATGAGTCCTCCCTGTACTGGTCAGATCACGCGGGGCCTTCCATGGAGCAGGCCAGCCCGCGCCTGCCATCGATGAAGCGATTGAACATCGTGACCGGGCAGCGGGACACCTGGCCGATGTCTCAACAGGTTGGCTCCTTTGGTTTCCGGCTAGAAGGCGGATTGATCGCAGGCACGAACTCGGGGTTCTGTACCGTCGACCTGGAAACCGGCAAGATCGAACAGATCGTCGATCCCGAGGCTGACCTGCCACACAGCCGTCTGAATGATGGAAAGATCGATCGACGCGGGCGGTACTGGTGCGGCAGCATGGATGGGCGACTGCAGGACCGTGCGTCGTACATCTATCGCCTCGATCCTGATCTGACATGCCACAGGTGCGCAGAAGACTTTTCCTTCGCCTGCAGTAACGGGATCGCTTTTTCCCCGGATGACACGCTGATGTATTTCGGCGACACAAAGGGTGCAGCGGTGCATGTCTTCGATCTTGATATTGACGAAGGTCGCATCGACAATCGCAGGGTTCTGTTTTCGCTCGAGGATCGAAAGCCGGGGATCATCGATGGTGCCACGGTCGATGCCGAGGGGTATTACTGGTTTGCCTTGAACATGGGAGGCAAGATCCTGCGCATCGATCCGAAAGGTCGACTCGATCGCGAAATTGACATGCCGATTCCCAGCCCCACCTGCGTTACCTTTGGTGGAGACAACCTTGAAACGATGTACGTCACCTCACAACAGTCGTTCGTGAGCCCGGAGCAGTTGGCAATGCACCCACAGCCTGGAAGCGTGTTTGCAATTCACGGGCTGGGCGTACGAGGCCTGCCCGAACCGAAGTTCGGCGCCTGAGGGCGATGCCGGGGGGCTGGGTTGGTTTCATCTATGGGTGACCTGGGTCAGAGGCAGGTGTTTCCCCACTCGGAGATCACCAACAACAGGGAGCCGACGTCATATGGGTCTCCCCAACCTGCGATCACATCGAGCAGATCGCTGACATTTACAGCACCGTCGCCAGTGATATCCCCATCGAGCACGCACGCGTCAACGGGAAGGAAGTTATGCACGATACGCATGCCTTCGACTTCACGATTTCCAACGATAAGCTCCGGGGTTGAATCCATGTTCAGATCACACATGACCAGTGGATGTGGGAATTGACCCACGCCGATGATCATCTGCTCCTGCAGCGCGATGTTCCCTGGAGTGCTGTCATTCATGATGATGGAAAGTCCACCCAACCAGTCC
>JAQWPT010000013.1 GCA_029245245.1 Phycisphaerales bacterium | reverse complement strand
GTGGTTCCAACCAGCACGATGTCTCGATGTTCCTGGACCACGCCCGCCAGATGGGCGGCGCCGACACCTGCACCGTGTTCGGCTCCGGGTTCAGGACCGATCCTGTCACGGCCGCCATGCTCAATGCCCTGTGCATCCGGGCCATGGACTACAACGACATCTACTGGAAGGCCGACCCGGCCCACCCCTCGGACATCATTCCCGCTGCACTCTCGATCTTCGAGATGAACGGGCTCTCCGGCAAGGACCTCATTCTCGGTACCTGCATCGGACACGAGATCGAGATGCGACTGGCTGAGTTCGGAGATCCGGGCGTACGCGAGTACGGATGGCACCACGCCACCATTACCTGCATCGCTTCACCGATCGTGGCTGGACGCATGCTCGGCCTTCCTGCCGACCAGATCCAGCAGGCCATCGGCATCAGCGCCAGCCCCAGCATGTGCCTGGGCGCCGTGACGGCCGGCAAGCTCACCAACATGAAGAACACCGTCGATCCCATGGCCACACGCTGCGGCGTCGAAGCCGCCATGCTCGCCGCTCGCGGCTACAGCGGGCCCGAGCACGTCATCGACGGCAAGGAAGGGCTGGTGCACTGCTTCGAGAAGTTCGGCGGGAAGTTCAACCTCGAGATGCTCACCGACAACCTGCCCAAGTGCTCAGGCTGCCACTGGAAGATCCTCGACTGTGGGATGAAGTCGTTCCCGATCGAGGCCCTCAGTCATGCGCCGCTGACGGCGATGATGAAGATCGTCAAGGCCCACGACCTCGACCCGGACCAGATCACCGAGATCAAGGTCGAAGTCATCGCCCGGGCCGCGGACATTCTCGGCGACCCCGCCAAGTACCGGCCCACCTCCAAGGAGACTGCGGATCACTCCCTGCCGTACTCCCTTGCCGTCGGCCTCGTCGATGGCATGGTGACCCCGTTGCAGTTCAAGCAGGAACGCATCGACGACCCGGGACTGATCCCGGTCATGGACAAGATCAAGGTCGTTCCCAACGAGGAGTTCGAGGCACTGTTCCCCGAGTTCCAGCCCAGCCAGGTGACCATCACGCTCCAGGACGGTTCCTCCCATACGGAACGCGTCGACGTGCCCAAGGGCGATCCACGCGATCCAATGACCGAGGAAGAGATTGCAGTCAAGTTCAATGCCCTTGGCACCAGCGTGGTCGGCGAGGACACCTGCAACCAGCTCCGCGATGTCATCATGGGCATGGAGCACGAGTCGAATCTCGATCGACTCTTCGAACTGATGACGGCCGGCGTACACGCCTGATCAATCAGTCTCGCACGAGCCCCAGGCCTGCAGCACGGCCAGAAGATCCGAGAGGCCGACGACACCGTCGTAGTCGACATCTCCACTCGGGCCATCCTCGCCCCATTGATCGAGCACACTGAGGACATCGAGAATGTCCACCGAGCCGCTGTCATCCGCGTCGGCGTGGCACTGGCATTCGTCGGGCTGCCCGTCGCCATCCATGTCCTCGCTGACTCCATACAGGATGTCGATCAGGTCGTCGGTCTGGTTCTCATTGCAGTCCGGGAGGCTGTCCCATTCCATGACGTAACTGTGGATGTGGGTTCCGGTCTGCGGACCCGGCAGCGAATTGGACCATTTCATCTCCGCACGCTGCGCAACGGAGAAATGGACGCTCCAGTCGACCTCAATGGTGCCGGAGGGGCATCCAGTGCCCCATTGCAGATTTGAGCCAAGGGTCCCATCAGGCAGTGTCCAGCCCGAGGAGATGCCGGTTCCACCCGCTTCGCGACTCAGGCCGATCCAGGGGCCATCGTGTTCCCAGTACATGTCGTCGGCCAGCAGGCTGAAGACGAATGCGTTCTCGGCCGAATCCGTGATCGAAACCAGGTCGCCTCCGCGGGCGACCGCCTGGGCCCGGGCAAGTTCCCACGAGATCGCGGCATCATTGTGCACCACGGCATACCAGTGCCCATTTCCATTCTCGGCACTGGTCCACTGAACCGACGGGACAGGATCCACGTCCGGGACCCAGCATCGCTCGCCCACGTCGGCAGCACCCGTCGTGGTCCCGAGTCCGATCATCAGGATGCCGAGTTGGATGCGTCGCATCATCATGATCGGCCTCCATCGTCCAGCGGCTGAATGCTCTGTGGAAAGTAGAAGACGTTCTGCGGGTCGTACTTCGACTTGATCTGTCGAAGTTTCGGCAGATTCGACCCGTAGTACCGCTGGGCCCAGTCAGTGAGGTCGTCGTCGATGTAGTTCTGGTAGGACTGGTCGGAGGCCCAGGGCCGCATGGCCTCGTAGAACCCGCGAACCCAGTCCAGGTTCTCATTCACGAGCGAACAGTCGTCGCCGGCACTCCAGTACGCGATGTACTGAGCGCAGCAGATCGTGTCGCGATGGACGAAGGCCGTCTCATCGGGAGCCACCTGGTTGACCACGCTGGCGTCTCCGATCAGATCAAGATGGAGCGAAGCGCGTTGTTGATTCATCGATGGATTCTGGTGCCGCAGGCGCAGCCACTCATCGATCTTGTCGAAGCCCTCCTGCGGTATCGCTTCCGTGTAGTAGTCCGACTTGGACTTGAAGGCCTTCTGGACGAGCTGGCCATTTGGCCACTGGTCTGAGGGGAAGTGGCAATCCTCATAGGGATTGCTGAAGTGGCTGCATCCGCTGTATGTCAGGGCGAGGTCGACCCAGTACTTGCGATCTGTCGTGTACGAAAGCAGTTTGGACGCCGGCACATGGTTGGCCAGGCCCGACAGCATCGACCTCAGTTCGGTTTGTTGACTGTCATCGGGCTTGGTGCTCGCCGCGACCATGTAGATCACGGGTTCGGAGTTGCTGACCGTTGGAGCGGCGGGGCTCAGGAGCAGGTTCATCGAGACGGCCGGGTCCAGCGTTGCTCCCATGCCCATCCAGTAGTCCAGGATGTCCTTGGCCACACTCCAGTCCCACCGCATGGCTCCGTACGCGACCTCACCGGCCAACGGGAACGTCTGGACCCGGAGCTTCGTGACGAGACCGAAGTTGCCACCTCCGCCGCCACGAAGGGCCCAGAAGAGTTCATGCTCCGAGGCATCACTGCACACGACCGAGTGGACCGTCGAACCGTCGTACAGGATCACATCGGCACTGACGAGCAGGTCCGATGTCATGCCGTGGCCCCTGGTGAGCATTCCCTGGCCGCCACCAAGCAGCAGCCCGGTGAGCCCGACGGAAGGACACGTGCCCGCGGCGATGGCGCGACCGAATCCGGAGAGGTAGTGGTAGACATCAACGAGCTGCACTCCGGCACCAAATGTGGCGATGCCGGTCGAAGGATCGTACTCCATGTCCTGCAGCGGACCGACGTCGATGACGAGCCCCTCGCAGGTCGACCACCCGCAGTAGCTGTGGCCACCTGCGCGAGCGACGAAGTGAATGTCGTGTGCGATGCACCACTCCATGCAGGTGGCAGCATCGGCCGCGTCGGCGCATCGGGCGATGGCCATGGGCCTCATGTCGTTGAACCGTGAGTTGTAGACCTTGACTGCCGACGAGAAGTCCGTGGAGGTCTGGAGAATCAGGCTCCCATTCAGGGAATCCGACAAGGCCTGGATCGACGCGTCACTGAGGTTTCCGCTGCCGATGGCGCGACGGAAGGCAGCCATGACCGGCGCCGACGCCGCCATTGATCCGAATACGAATGCGCCCGTTCTCAGAAAGTCCCTGCGGTCCACTTTTGATCTCCTGTATGGCTCAGTTTATCAAAGCGGCCGAATATGCCCATCTGAAACTTCTGCATTAGGGATGATTCGAGGTCCAGCGTATTCAGCCCACAATGTGACCGGCATGCTGGGGCTTGATGAGACCGCGTTCAGTAATCAAGGTCGTCACCATGCCCGCCGGCGTGATGTCGAACGCCGGATTCAGTGCGCTGACGCCCTCGGCGGCAGTGCGGATCGTTCGAACGGTCCCCTCGGGATCCAGTCCAGTCGCATGCAGCACTTCATCTGGTCCCCGGTCCTCGATGGGAATTCCGAACCCATCGGCCATGGCAGGATCGATGGTCGAGGTCGGAACCGACACGCAGAAGGGGACACCCGACTCCCTGGCGGCCAGAGCCTTGAGGTAGGTGCCGATCTTGTTGCAGACATCCCCGTTGGCAGCCACGCGATCGGCTCCGGTGATGACCATGTGCACTTCGCCTCGTTGCATCAGGAGGCCTCCAGCGTTGTCGGCGATGACGTCGCAGGGCACGCCTGCACGCTCAAGTTCCCATGCCGTCAGGGCAGCCCCCTGGCTTCGTGGACGCGTCTCGTCGACGAGCACGTGCACCGGAATGCCCTGGGCATGGGCAAGATAGATCGGGGCGGTAGCCGTTCCCAGGTGCGTCGTGGCCAGCCAGCCCGCATTGCAGTGCGTGAGAATCCGAACCGGCTCACCTCCAAGTGGCTCGGCAAGGGCCTTGATCAGCGGCACCCCGTACTCACCGATGGCCCGATTGGCAGCCTTGTCCTCGGCGATGATCAACGCTGCTTCCTTCCACGCCACCTCGAGACGATGCTCCGGCTTCGTGCAGGCAAGGATCGACAGGCATCGTTCGACGGCCCACTGAAGATTGACCGCCGTTGGCCTGGTCTTTCTGAGCCCATCGGCGGCCTTGAACATTGCGGCATCCGAGGGATCGGAACGGATCGCCAGCGCCATTCCGCAGGCCGCGGTTGCTCCGATCAGCGGGGCGCCGCGAACGCGCATGACCTTGATCGCCTCGGCCGCCTCCTCCCAGCTGGCGAGTGTCCTGTGCTCCACCTGGAAGGGGAGGAGGGTCTGGTCGAGAATCCTGATCTCCCCGCCGATGTCGCCGAGTTCGATCGTCTGCAACTCCGTGTCGGTCGTCATGGCATTCAGTCTAGGCGTTCTCTATACTCTCGTCCGATGTCACTTGTAGTAACCGGAACAATCGGAATCGATTCGGTCGAAACATCCAGCGGCGCCGCCGAAGGCGTCATGGGTGGATCCTGCACGTATTTCGCCGCCGCGGCATCCCTGCTTGTTCCGGTCCGCATGGTCGCGGTCGTCGGCGAAGACTGGCCGACCGAACACGAATCCGTGCTCGAAAGTTTCCCCCGCATCGACATGGCCGGGCTGGAACGACGGTCCGGCTCCAGCACCTTCCGCTGGGGCGGCCGCTACCACGACGACATGAATGAACGTGACACGTTGTTCACGGAACTGGGCGTGCTTGAAGAGTCCCCACCCCCGGTACCGGACACCTATTCGGACAGTCGGTTCATCTTCCTGGCCAACACCCACCCCTCGGTCCAGGCGGAGATGCTCGAACACTTTCCGGATCGTGAACTCGTCGTCGCCGACACCATGAACCTCTGGATCGACATCGCCCTGGCCGAACTCAAGGCGCTCCTTGCGCGACTCGACGGCCTGGTCCTCAACGACGCGGAAGCATCCCAGTTGACCGGCGAAGCAAACCTCGTGGAGGCCGCAAAGCAGATCTGCGACATGGGCCCGTCGTTCGTCGTCATCAAGAAGGGCGAACATGGTGCCTTCCTGCATCATCCCGATGGCATGGCCGTTCTGCCCGCAATGCCCCTCGATGCCGCCCAGGTGGTTGATCCCACGGGCTGCGGAGACTCCTTCGCCGGAGGCATGATGGGCCACATCGCGGCAACGGGCCGAAGCGATCTGGCAACGATCCGTGAAGCCATGGCCTGGGGCACGGTCACGGCCAGCCACACCATCGCCGAATTCGGTCTTGCCGGACTCCAGTCTGCCACGGACAAGAGCATGCAATCGAGGTTCGACCGCTTCCGCGAGATCACCTCGTTCTGATCAACTGCCCAGGACCTTCGAGAGCACGCCGTTGGCGGTCTCGATCGCCGCTCGTGCCGCTGCCGGATCCATCCCGAGTCGCAACACGACGATGGCCGTCTTGAGCTCCCCATCACAGCGTGCCAGCAGCGTGTCCGCCTCCTCCCGGCCCAGTGATTCGTCGTAGTCGACCAGGATTCGGATCGCACGGTCGTGCAACTTCTCATTGACGGCCCGGATGTCGACCATGCGGTTGCCGTGCACCTTGCCCAGCCGGGTGAAGGCGATCGTGGTGATCGCATTGAGGGCCAACTTGGTCGCGGTCCCAGCCTTGAGGCGGGTCGAACCAGTGAGGACTTCCGGGCCACTGTCCAGGCAGAGCAGGTGATCGACCTCGACCTCGCCAGGAGGAGAACAGCAGAGCAGTGCGGTCATGCACCCGGCATTCGCCGCGTGGGCCAATCCACCCAGCGGCCAGGGTGTCGTGCCACCGGCAGATATGCCAACCACCGTGTCGGACGCATCGAGCCCGATGCATTCGAGTTGTTCCATCGCGTCCATGGCTTCGTCCTCGCGCCGCTCGGAAGAACGTCGCAACGCGGCATCTCCGCCTGCGATCAATCCCACGACCTGGCCCGGGTCGCACTGGAAGGTAGGGGGGCACTCCGACGCGTCCAGGACGCCAAGCCGACCGGATGTTCCGGCTCCGAGGTAGATCAGCCGTCCACCGGACGCCAGTCTCGAAACGAGCTCATCGATGAACCCCGCCAGTGGATCGGTGATGCGATCCAGTGCTGCGGCCGCTTCGCGGCCTTCTGCTGCCATGAGACCGATGTAGTCCGCCGTACCGATGGCATCGAGATTCGAAGACGCATCGTGCGGCTGCTCGGTGACGACATGTGAACGATCCGGCGGCAGGGACATGCAGCAAGTCTACACGAGGTGCAAAAAGACAGCCCGCCGCGGAGTACGCGGCGGGCTGGCAAATACACGTTCAAAGGGATGGGTCAGACCATCTCCTTGAGGCCCTTGAGCGGGCGAACCTTGACGACGTTGTGAGCCGGCTTGGCCTTGAACATCATCTCTTCACCGGTGAAGGGATTGACGCCCTTGCGTGCGGCGCGACGCGGCTTGTGCGTCTTGACGATCTTCATGAGACCAGGCACGGTGAAGGTACCGGGGCCACGTCGGCCGATTTCCTTCTTGACCAGTCCAGCCATTGAATCAAAGACTGATGCGACTTCCTTGCGCGTCAGGCCGGTGTCATCGGAGATGTTGCCGTAGATCTGGGTCTTGGTAAGCGGCTTCACCTCGGTGGAGGACTTGCGCGTCTTTTTCTTCGTCTTCTTCTTTGCCATGATTCAGAATCCTTTCCTCTGAATGGTCTAGTGAGCCTGGTACGAGAGGGGTCCTCAACGCACCCGCGGGTTGCCCCCACCTGGGAGCGTCGGAACATCCGATTCGCCCGGAAGGATACGAAGTCCATTCACCGCCCACAAGGCATTCGCCCCTGAAATCATAGGGTTTTTGCGATTCACACTTTGTGCCCGATCTGACTGACGTCCTTGAAACCACTGGATTTGCAGTCTATTTCGCCATAGAGAGACCGGTGCCGCCGACGGCCACGTGCATCCATTCCTCCTCGACAGGAAGCCAGGCGGAGCTCCAACCACCTCACATTGGCCTGTAAGCCCTTATTTGCCATTAATTTGCTTGCATTGATCTGCCCCTGCACTGAGAATCATGGATTGGATCGTGCTCCTTGGGGAGGGGGATACGCTGCCTGTTGAACACCGGTGCGCCAGCGGTTTCACCCCGCGGCCCACGGTGCATCACTTGGACATGGAATGGAAAACGCCCGCAAATGCGGGCGTTTTCGGTAGCGGACAGGGCGGGATTCGAACCCGCGGTAGAGGTAAACCCCTACGCCGGTTTAGCAAACCGGTACCTTCAGCCGCTCGGTCACCTGTCCATGTGATGAGTGGAGGAGGATTCTAGCACGGAGCGTCGATGGGGGGGTCGCACCTGCTCAGGTGACCCGATTCCCCCGGTACCACTCCACGGTCTCCCTGAGACCCTCGGCCAGATCAATCTTCGCCGTGAACCCCAGCAGTTCATTGGCCCGGGAGACATCCAGATACCGACGCGGTTGGCCGTCGGGCTTGCTGGTGTCCCAGGTCACTTTTCCCTGGTATCCGACGGCATCAGCGATCATGGTGGTCAGATCCGCGATCGAGGTTTCCACCCCGGTTCCGAGGTTGATCGGCACGCAGGGGACATCGCGCTCGGCAGCGAGCACGATGGCTTGTGCAGCATCCGCCGCGTGCAGAAACTCGCGGGTGGGAGTTCCGGTGCCCCAGTTGGACACGTCCTCGATCCCCTGATCCTGGGCTTCCACATACCGACGGATGATTGCCGGAATCACGTGGCTCTTCTCTTCCTCGAAGTGATCGCCGGGCCCATACAGATTGGCTGGCACGAGCACGGCGCACGGCAGGTCATACTGCCGCCCGTAGGTCTCGCAGGCTTCATGCAGAAGACGCTTGGCCATTCCGTAGGGACCAGTGGCTCCGACCGGCTTGCCCGTCCAGATGGAATCCTCCTGCAGGGGCAGGGGCGCATCCTTCGGATAGGAACAGGTCGTGCTGATGAGGACGAGCTTGTCGAGACCGGCTTTCCGACCTTCTTCCAGCAGCGTCAGTCCCATCAGTGCGTTCTCGTACAGGAACCTTGCGGGATTCTCGACATTGGCACCGATGCCACCGCAGGCCGCAGCCAGGTGGATCACGATGGATGGCGCGTGTTCCTTGTAGAGGCGACGAACCTCGGACTGCTCTGTCAGGTCAAAGTCGGATGAGCCAAGGGCGGTGACCTTCGCATTCCGCTGCTCACAGGCTCTGCACACGTATTGACCGAGAAAACCACGCCCGCCCGTGACCACGACATGCCGACCGGACAGGTCCAACCCGGTTCCGCTCATGCGTTGCCCTTCCGCTGGGACAGGTAGTGGTCGACGTACCAGCTCACGCATCGCTCGACAGCCTGTCGGAAGCTGTACTTGGGCTCGTAACCGAGTCCTCGCAGCTTCTCAATGGAGGGACATCGCCGGGGCGTACCGCCGGCACGAAGTTCGCCCGGGACCACGTTGATCTTCACGCCCATGACGTCACCGATGGTCTCGACGAGGTGCCGGATCGACACCTCTTCCTCGGTACCGATGTGGTAGATGTTTCCGTTCTCGCCCTGCTCACCGGAGAGGAAGGCACCTCGTGCTCCGTCGGTGATGTCGCAGAAGGAACGGGTTTCACTGCCATCACCCTGGATAGGCAGATCGAGTTCCTTCATCTCCAACCCATTGGTCATCTCGACGATGCGACCGGTGATCTCGGGGATCACGTGCTCGAATCCCATGTCCGGTCCAATGAAGTTGTGGGGACGAAAGAGCACGGTTTCCAGTCCGCGGAACCCACCGTAGTGCAGGGTCAGCAGTTCGCATGCGATCTTGCCACCCCCGTAGCTGAACCGGGGGTTCGTCACGTCGGGAATCATGAGCCGCTCCGACTCGGTCGTCGGAACGTGCGTTGGGTTGTTGTACGTCTCGCTCGTACTGGCGAGCACGTAGCGACGGACACCGCAGTCCATCGCAGCCTCGAGGGTGTTGAGGGTGCCCTTGACGCCCACTTCCAGCACCATGTCCGGCTTCTCGTAGAAATAACGGGTGCCGTTGATGTAGGCCAGGTGCCAGACGACCTCGCAGCCGGCTGTCGCACTGCGAACAGCGTCCGGGTCACGCACGTCGCCATCGACGAGCTGGACCTTGTCACCGAATCGCTCCAGTCGGGCGGGGCGCCCTCGAGAGTGGTCATCCAAAACGACAACCTCGTGCCCGACCCCCAACAGTTCTTCGCAGAGCTGTGAGCCGAGAAATCCACTTCCGCCGGTCAGGAGAACCTTCATGATGTCACCCCCGACTTCACGAGATCGCCTGCCTTGTAGAAGATCTGGTCGAGGCCACCCACGTTCCAGATGTCGGCGACCCAGGCCTCCGGCCTGGTCTTGCCGAGCTTGTGAAGCACATCGCTGTAGCCCGTGTGATTGGTGGCTACGAAGACGCAGTCGACGTCCTCCATGGCATCGTTGACCGCCCAGTTCTTCAGAGGGGTCGATGCCGAGGGCTCATGAATCTGATCCGGAAGATTGTGATCGGAAATCCGGATTTCAAGCGGCAACTGCCGCTCGATGTATCGACAGAGCTTGGGGACCAGGCTGTCCCGGATGTCGTCCGTATCCGCCTTGAAGCTGAATCCAAGAACCGCGACACGATGGTCATGGATCATGGTCCGCTTCATCAGTTGATCAACGAGCATGGCCGGAGTGAACTCGTTCATTTTCCAGGCCGAGAGCAGCATGTCAGGGTAGGCGCTCCACTCGTTGATCATCCCGAAGTCCTTGCGAAGGCAGGTGCCAGCGGTGAAGCCGGGCATGGCAAGGTTGCAACGAGGGTAGTCGTGGTTGGCAAGGCGCCGGGTCTCGTAGATGTTGGCACCGAAATCATCCGCGATCAGGGCGAACTGGTTCGCGACCGCAAAGTTGATGTAGCGGGAGATGTTGTTGAAGAGCTTCACGAGCTCCGCGGTGATGAAGTCGGTCTTGAGAATCTCCGGGGCCAGTCTTCCGAACAACCCTGCGGCGGCCTCAACGCTCTCTTCGTCCTCCCCCCCGACGATCTGGGGAAGGCTTCGCAGTTCGGTATGGGCCAGTCCTTCGGCAATGCGTTCGGGGCAGAAGGCGAGGAGGATGTCCTTGCCCACCACCATGTCGGTGTTCCGCTCGATCCATTTCTTGACGTACGAGGTCGTTCCCGGTGCCACGGTGCTCCGCAGGATCACGGCCTGCCCCTTGCGAAGGTGGGGGCAGAGACTCGACAGTACCCGCTGGATCTGCGACAAGTCCGTTTCGATGTGGTTGTGCAGGGGGGTTCCGACGGTGATGACCAGAGCTGCGCTCCGCGGCACGACGTCTGCAGGGGAGCCGTGTACCACGAACTCCTTGCGAGCAATGATCTCGTCGTACCCAGGCTCGTGGAACGGCATGCGGCCATCATTGACGGACTCGCGCATGGCAGA
Organism: Phycisphaerales bacterium; assembly: GCA_029245245.1. Classification (GTDB taxonomy): domain Bacteria; phylum Planctomycetota; class Phycisphaerae; order Phycisphaerales; family SM1A02; genus UBA854. Next base: position 48,758 of record JAQWPT010000013.1, on the reverse strand, counting down.
ATCAATATCCACTCCGGTGGCCTTGACCCCGGCATCCGACAACGACAGGCCAAGTGGCAGTCCGACTCGGCCGGTTCCGATGATGCAGACATCGTATTCAAACATGGGCTCATTCTTCCTTAAACTGTGTTCAAACGGAATCGCCCGGGAACTGGTCGAAACCACGGAAAATCGAATAATAGCAATCGGCTCTTTCCCCGTGGAACTGTGATCGAGAACCGGTAGGAAATGCGGTCAATTTCCCGACTTCTCGGACTTGCCACTCTCCTCAGGGGTGCTGGGACCCGGCTCAGGGCCCACCGCGTATAGAATGCCGAAAGAACCCCGATGGAGGCAGCAGAATGGCCACTTCAGCCACCACTACGGTCCAGAAACCGATCAACATCCATAAATGGGTGCAGGACCACATTGACGAGTTCAGCCCCCCCGTAGGCAACAAGTACCTCTATGAGGGCCAGGACTTCTTCGTAATGGTCATCGGAGGTCCCAATGCCCGCAACGACTTCCACAAGACGGCGTCCGAGGAGTACTTCTTCCAACTCAAGGGAGATATCTGCGTGCAGACCATCGAGGATGGCAAGGTCGTCAGCCACCTGATCAGGGAAGGAGAGTCCTTCTTCATCCCTCCAAATGTGCCCCACGCCCCCCAACGTCCACCTGACACGATCGGGGTCGTCGTGGAACGAAATCGTCCAGAGGGCGAAACGGAACACCAGCAATTCTACTGCCCGTCCTGCCATGCCCTGGCCTGGGATGAGGAGTTCGACTGCACCGACATCGTCGAGCATTTCCGTGACTCCATGGAGGCCTTCTGGGCCGATCCGGTCCGCTCGACCTGCACGCACTGCAACACCCGCATTGCGAAGCCGGCACCAGTACTTCGGATCGAGGATGCAGACGAAGTCCGCATCATCAGGGATGGAGACGAGTCTGCATGACACCGCAGCATGATCTCAGGATCGACATGCACACCCACATCCTCCCCAGGGAATGGCCGGATCTTCACGATCGCTACGGCTACGGCAAGTGGATCCAGCTCAACCACCATCAGCCCGGCAAGGCGGAGATGCACTCCGGCGGCACCGTCTTCAGGGAGATCCATGAGAACTGCTGGAATCCTGAAGCCCGCCTTCGTGACATGGACCAGACCGGCGTCGATACCCAGGTCCTCTGCACCATTCCCGTGCTCTTCTCCTACTGGGCAGAGCCCAACGACACGCTTGATTTCTCCCGCCTGCTCAACGATGACATCGCGAACACCACCAGGGACCACCCCGGCCGATTCATCGGCCTCGGCACGATCCCGATGCAGGACACGGATCTCGCCATCCAGGAATTGGAACGCTGCGTCAAGGAACTGGGCTTTCCCGGTGTCCAGATCGGCTCCAACATCAACGAACGGAATCTCGATGATGACGACTTCTACCCGATCTTCGAAGCGGCCCAGGCCCTCGATGCCTGTGTCTTCGTCCACCCGTGGAAGATGCTCGGACAGGATCGAACCCGGGACCACTGGCTGACCTGGCTCGTCGGCATGCCGGCCGAGACCACCCTGGCCATCTGCTCGCTCGCCATGGGCGGCGTACTTGAACGACTTCCGAATCTCCGTGTCGGCTTCGCCCACGGAGGTGGCAGCTTCCCGCTCACGGTCGATCGCATCGTGCACGGATTCGAGGCCCGCCCGGACCTCTGCCAGACTCGAACTTCCACGCCACCGAGCCAGATGCTCGAACGCATCTACGTCGATTCAGCCCTCCATGGGCCCGAATCGCTTCGCTATGTCATCAGTCGACTCGGGGCCGACCGCGTCTGCCTCGGCAGCGATTACCCGTTTCCACTGGGTGAGTCTCCACCGGGAAGCACCATCGAACTTCTCACCGGACTTGATGACTGCCAGCGGAAGCGCCTGCTCTCGGAAACCGCCCTGGAATTTCTCGGGATCAGTCGCGAGGAACTGGGCCTGCCCATCAGCGAGCAGGCGGGGCACGCATGACCGCCACCGACCCGGGCCGGCTCGACCGTGTCGCCGCCCGACAACTCGACGAACGCGATCCCGTCCCATCCCAGCGCGATCAGTTCGCCATTCCAGAAATGGAAACCGGCGGAGAATCCATCTACTTCTGCGGAAACTCCCTGGGGCTGCAGCCTCGGGCGGCCGCCACTCATGTCCAGGAGATCATCGACGACTGGCAACGTCTCGGGGTTGACGGCCATCGCGGTGCCCGGACCCCCTGGTACACCTACCACGAGGTGTTCCGGGAACAGGCGGGGCGGCTGGTGGGAGCCCGGCCGTGCGAAGTCGTGATCATGAACTCCCTTACGGTCAACCTGCACCTGCTGCTGACCTCCTTCTATCGTCCCGAGGGGAATCGCACGAAGATCCTCATGGAAACCCCGGCGTTTCCATCGGACATCTACTGCGTCCAATCCCACCTGCAGGCTCGCGGGCTTGATCCAGACGAACATATCCTGCTGGTGGGACCACGGCCCGGCGAGGACTGCCTCGACATGGAGCAGGTGCTGGCGAGGATTGAATCGGCAGGCGACAGCCTGGCCACGATCATGATGGGCGGTGTCAACTTTCTCACCGGGCAGGTGCTGGACCTCCCCGCCATCACGGAAGCAGGGCACCGAGCCGGGGCGATCGTGGGCTTCGATCTTGCACATGCGGCAGGAAACATCCCGTTGCAACTGCACGACTGGAACGTGGATTTCGCCGCCTGGTGCTCCTACAAGTACCTCAACAGCGGACCAGGTGCCGTCGCCGGCGCGTTCGTGCATGAACGGCATGCCACGAACCGGGACATCCCACGACTGGCCGGATGGTGGGGCAATGACCCTGACACACGCTTCCGCATGCACCTGGAAGACCAGTTCAATCCCGTCGCCAGCGCCGACAGTTGGCAGATCAGCAACCCACCCGTGCTCGCCATGGCTCCACTTCGAGCCTCTCTCGATCTCTTCGATTCAATCGGCATGGATGCGCTTCGAGCTCGCTCGCTCCGCCTGACAACCTTCCTGCGCACCCAGTTGGAATCGGTTCCGGGACGTCGCTTCCGCATCAGCACTCCAGCGGAACCCCATGCCCACGGCAGCCAACTCTCGATCGTGGTCGATGGCAATGCGGAGCAGGCCTTTGGGGAGATCGAAGCCATGGGAGTCGTCGCCGACTTCCGACCACCAGGCACGATTCGAGTCGCGCCGACCCCGCTCTACAACACCTTCGAGGAATGCCACCGCTTCGCGACCATGATGGGCGACGCCTTCGGATCCTCCACGTGACCCAGTCTCGGCACATCACGATCATCGGCGGGGGACTGGCGGGGCCGCTGCTGGCCTGTCTGCTTGCCGATGCCGGGCACGAGGTGACGGTCCTGGAACGCCGCGGCGACCCCCGTGCCGCCGGCTACGAGGGCGGACGCAGCATCAACCTCGCCCTGTCGGCCCGCGGCCTCGAGGCCCTTGATCGCATCGGCCTCAAGCAGGTCGTGCTCGACACCGTCGTGCCGATGCGTGGGCGCATGATGCACGATGAGAAATGCAACACCGCCTACTCGCCCTACAGCCACGTGCCCGGCGAAGCGATCAACTCCGTGTCACGAGGGGGCCTGAACTGCATGGTGCTCGACGCGGCCCAGTCGCGATCCGGCATCACGCTGGCATTCGACGTCGACTGCACGGACATCGATGTTGAAACCGCCACCGTGACCTTCGTCGCTGGAGACGCACCGCCACGCACCCTGGCCGCCGATCTCATCGTCGGCGCCGATGGAGCTGGATCCATGGTGCGGCAGGCCATGCATGACGCTTCACCGATCGATGACGGCACCGAGTTCATCGACAGTGGCTACAAGGAGTTGACCATTCCCGCCGCCGAGGACGGCTCATTTCAACTTGAATCCCATGCACTGCACATCTGGCCACGTGGTCACTACATGATGATTGCGCTTCCCAACGGCGACGGTTCCTTCACCTGCACCTGCTTCTGGCCCATCGAAGGACCGGACAGCTTCTCAAGTGTGGATTCACCCGAATCGATCCGAACCTTCTTCTGCTCACACTTTCCCGATGCCGCAGCGCTGATGCCCGGCCTCGTCGAGGAGTACACCGACAACCCAGTGGGACTGCTCGGCACCGTCCGATGCAACTGCTACCACCACGAAGGCACCGCCGTGCTCATCGGCGACGCGGCCCATGCCATCGTCCCGTTCTTCGGACAGGGAATGAACGCCGCGTTCCAGGACTGCCTCCGCCTTGCGTCGTGCCTTGCCGCCCACGACGACCTGCCGACCGCGCTGCGGGACTACGATTCCACCCAGCGACCCGACGGTGATGCCATCGCGGCACTGTCATTGAGCAACTTCATCGAAATGCGGAACAAGACCGCCTCTCCATTCTTTCGTTGCCTGCAACGTATCCGCAAGCAGCTGAGCATGAACTTTCCGAACTGGTACATGCCCCGATACAACCTCGTTTCCTTCACCACGGTGCCCTACGCCGATGTCATGCGGCAAGTCGCCCGACGACGGATCACCTTCCCGCTGGTCGCTCTCGGTGCCACAGGCATCTGCGCCCTGTTCGTCCTGGTGCTCTTGGGTATCATCTGACCCACCCATGCAAGACTCACCAAAGATGTCCGAACTGAACTACGCGTCCTATCTGCAGATCGCGGATCTTCTCGACCTCCAGGTCCCGCAGTCCGATCCGCCCGAGCACGACGAAACCCTGTTCATCATCATCCACCAGGTCTACGAACTCTGGTTCAAGCAGGTCCTGCACGAACTCGACCTCGCGGGCACCCGGTTCCGTGATGCCGATCTCTGGGGTGTCGCCCATGTTCTCAAGCGGGTCCGGATGATTCTCAAGACGCTCGTCAGCCAGATCGACATCCTGGAAACCATGACACCCTCTTCATTCGTCTCGTTCCGCGAGCGATTGGATACCTCATCCGGGTTCCAGTCGATGCAGTTCCGCTGCATCGAGTTCCGACTCGGCATCAAGCGTGAACAGGTCCTCCAGTACATCCCCGACGGCCTGCATGGACGTGATGAAGCACTGGCAAGATACGCCGCACCCTCGATCATCGACGACTTCCATGCATTCCTGGTCACGCAGGGCCTCGACGTCCCCGAAGCCATTCTCAATGCGCCGACGGACCAGCGATACGAAGCCGACGAAACCATGCAGGACCTGCTGCTGGCTGCCCATGAGTCCCGCCCGGAACTGGACATGCTCTTTGAAACGATGCTCGACATCGACGAGGGGTTGCAGGAGTGGCGATACCGCCATGTCCAACTGGTTCGCCGGACCATTGGAAACAAGCATGGAACAGGGGGGTCCCCCGGGGTCCCGTACCTTGAACGGTCCCTGTTTGAACCCGCATTTCCCGATCTCTGGGCAATCCGGCACCGCTTCTGAACTGGACAGCCATGCCACTGTACGAGCGCAACTGGTACCGGGTCCTGTCCTGCCTGCTCGCAATGCTTGCGGGCATCGGCCTCGTGCGCTATTCGTACTCTCCACTGATCCCTTCGATGCTCGATCACCACTGGATCACGGCATCCGATGCGGGGTACCTGGGGACGGTCAACTTCCTGGGCAACCTCGTGGGCGCGATCTTCTGCTCCATGCTCGCCCATCGCTTCACCGCTGGCAGGGTCTGCCGCGCCGCACTGCTCATCGGCCTCGTGAGTGTCGCCGCCTCGGGCCTTGATTTCGGCTTCGCATGGCTCGCCGGGTGCCGATTCCTCGCCGGCCTGACGGCCGCGGGAGCGATGATTCTCGCCCCGGTCATCGCCGTCTCGGGAATCCACAAGTCAGCACGAAGCACGGTCATTGGTTCTGTCTTCGTCGGAGCCGGCGTCGGCGTGATCGGACTGAGCCTGCTGCTTCCACTGTTCATCACCAGCAGCCCCTCCGGCGGATGGTTCTTCACGGCGGCACTGGTCCTCGTCTGCACGCTTCTCGCCTGGGCCGGACTCTCACCTCGCGTTGCAACCGATCGGCCCATGGCCAGCGACGACGACTGCCCGATTCCCACCGGGGTCATGTGGATCTTCTTCCTCGCCTACCTGCTTGCCGCCATCGGCATTGTCCCGCACTCGATCTACCTCTCGGCCTACATCCACCAGGTTCTGGATCAGCCCGTGGCCTTCAGCACCATGGTCTACGCGATCTACGGGGGAGGCGTCCTCGTCGGCGGGCCGGTCTTCGGAATCCTGGATCGATCCATCGGCACTCGGTACGCCCTGATCACCTCGGCCGTGGTTGCCCTGATCGCCGTCGGGATCGTGCTCTCCACCGCCTCGCTCTGGTTCGTGGTCGCCTCGGGCGCCATGCTCGGCGCGGCCCAGATGGGCATTGCAACCTGCACCACGCACCTGATCATGGAGCTCGTCGGCCCCTCGCACCACACCAAGTGGTGGGGACGCCTCACCATCGGATTCAATATCGGCCAGGCCGCCGGCGCATTGGCCATGGGAGCGATGATCCACCTCAAATGGGGCTACCTTGCCGGCTTCTGGATGGCTGCCGGATGCCTGCTGCTCGCAGCGGTGTTGATCTTCTTTGTTCGACGGACGCCACACTCTGCACCTGGAACCGCACCATGAACTCGAACTCGGACATCATCGACATCACCCACCCGATCATCGCCGGCACCACCACGGCCTGGCCCGGCGACACCCCCCCAAGCCGGGAGATCCTGCTGCACCTTGATCGCGGGGACTCCGTCACACTCTCAACGCTGCACAGCACCGTGCATCTTGGAACCCATGCCGATGGACCGTGCCATTATGCATCGGGAGCCGAGGGAGTGGGGGAGGTCGAACTCGAACACTACATCGGGCCCTGCCGGGTCATTCGCGTGAAGGGTTCTCCGCGCACTCGCGTCACCATCGACGACCTGGGCGATGCCCCGCTGGATGCCCCGCGCATCCTCATCGACACCGGAACCTTCGCCACCATGGATGTCTTCAACGAGGAGTTCGCCGCTCTCGACCCGGACCTCGTGGATCATCTCGCCGATCACGGCGTGATCACCATCGGCCTCGACAGCCCGAGCGTGGACATCATCGATGCGAGCGACATTCCAACCCATGGCCGGTGCCTCGCACGAGGCATCGCCATTCTGGAAACACTGAACCTCGCCGGGGTAGAACCCGGACGATACGAACTGCTGGCTCAGCCGTTGAAACTCATCGGCTTCGACGGCTCGCCAATCCGAGCCGTTCTCCGCCGAACCTCACCCTGACCGAGGCTGCGGCGTGCCTCCGGCAGCGATTTTCTGTCAAAGAACCATTTGATCGAGTGCTCCATCAACCTGTTCACGTACGATCAAATCGTATGGTTCGAATGACTCGCACAGGTTCCCCGGTACGCTTGATCTGGATGCATCTACTCCCAGTCCTGCTCGGGTCGCTGTTCCTTGTCCCGGGAATGCTCGCATTGGCCGAGATCCCGTTGGAATCACTGCGCCAGTATTCGACCGGCCTGTACACGACCGGCGTGGTCGCCGCCGACCTCGATGGTGACGGTGACATCGATATCGCTCTCTCCAACCGGGGAACGAACAACATCACCATCCGCTTCAACAACGGCCTCGGGTTCTTCCCCGATCGCATCGACGTGCCCACCGGGGGAGGCCCCCGGTACGTCGATGGAGCCGACTTTGACGGCGATGGGGATTTCGATCTCTGCACCCCCGACTACTACGCGGACACCGCCACGGTGCTCCGAAACGACGGCGAAGGAACCTTCACCATCACCCACCAGTTCCCGCTGAGCAAGACCGTCTTTCTCTGGACAGACGACCTCGACCGGGACGGCAACCATGACATGATCGTCCTCCAATGGGACGAGGCCGCGGAGTCGCCCAGCCACTCACCGGCCCTGATGACTCCGTTCTACGGCAGGGGCGACGGCGATTTCGATGAAGGAGCATCGGCGTACATCGGACTCCAGCCTCGTGGCGGCGCCTCGGCGGACATCAATGGTGACGATATCCCCGACATCGTCACCGCCAACCTCATCTCCGGCGATCTGACGGTCCTCATCGGAACCGGCAACCGCACCTGGGCGGAACCCGCCACCATCGACGTGGGGGGATACCCCCGGTACCTCACGCTGTGTGATCTCGACGGGGACATGGACATCGACATCGCGGCCGTCAGCAAGGACACCAACGAATGCTGGATTCTGCACAACGACGGCTCCGGCTCATTCACCCTCGCGCAGACCAGGCCGACGAGCAACCTGCCGCACTCCATCGCCTCCGGGGACCTGGACCTCGATGGCGATGAAGACATCGTGATCACCCACGTCGGATCATGGTCATCGCTGGCGTACTTCAACGACGGCAGCGGCTACTTTCCCGAATCCCAGTTGATCACCATGACCGACGGGCCGGCCGAGGTGAAACTCGCCGACCTCGACTCCGATGGACTTCTGGACATCATCACGGCCAACGTCGAGAATGATGCCAGGGGATTGAGCGTGATTCACCAGGGAAACTGCGAGCTGCTTGAGGACTGCAATGAAAACGGCATCCAGGATCACTGCGAATTCGATGACGACTGCAACCTCAATGGCACACCGGACTCCTGCGAAATTGCCGATGGTTCGTCAAGCGACATCGATGGCAATGGAATCCCCGACGCCTGTCAGAACGACTGCAACGGCAATGAAATCCCTGATGCATGGGAAATCGCCATCGGGGTCTCCTCAGACTGCAACGGAAACAACGTGCCCGACAACTGCTACTGCGACGGTGACATGATCATCAACGGCTGCGAAGAAGACCTGAACCATGATCTCCTTCCGGACGACTGCCAGTGCTTCGCCGACCTGGACAACAACGGCTCCGTTGACGTGCTCGATTTCCTGGAGGTCATTTCACAGTGGGGCGGCATCGCCCAGCCTCCCCAGCCACCGGCATCGGCTGACCTCAACGGCGACCTCGTGGTCGACGTCTCGGACCTGCTGATTGTCAATGCTGCGTGGGGCTCCTGCCCGCCGCCGCTGCCGGATGATTTCGGAGGATGCTGCACCCCGCTGGGCATCTGCGTCATTACCCGTGAACTCAACTGCAAAGTGATCATGGGCGACTACCTCGGCAACGGAACGACGTGCGATGACGTCGACTGCGACCTCCTGCCCTGACGGCCCCGCCTCCCATTCCAGTTCCACCTCGCAGCCCGGCTTCGCCAGTCAGCGAACCTTGTAGTTGAACTCCCGGCGCAGGAAGGCCAGGAACAGGAACAGGGTCATTCCGGTCACGAAGGTGTAGAGACTCCAGAGCGGCCATGCCGTCGATGAATGCAGGATCGACGCCATGCCACTGAGAATCGCACTGACAAGAATGAACAGGCCGCTGACCAGGGCATTGGCGCTGCCTCCTGCATGTTGAAATCGACCCAGGCACTTTGAATACCCATTGGGCCAGATCATCGCCATGAGGAAGTAGATGATTCCCGCTGGAATCATCAGAGCCATGACGCCAAAGACTCCTGAGAAGTCCAGGTACAGCATGAAGACGCTCACCAGGAAGCCGATGCCGGATGCAGCAACGATGATCCTGATCACCTTCACGTGCGGACTGATGATTCGGTTCAGGAAGTTGCCGCTCAACCAGAGACAGCCAAGGATCAACTGGAGATGCCCGTAGTAGACAGGATCGTGCTTCAGATCGGCCTGGATGTAGAACGGGCCGAGTACTTCAAAGCCGTACATCACTGAGATCATGCAGGCCATGGCCAGGGCCGTGGGCAGGTACACGGAATCACGAAGCATCGTGCCGTAGATTCGAAATGCCTTGATGAAGCCCGCCTCGGGCCGGCAGTATCTTGTTTCAGGAAGTACGAACAGGGCGACCAGGACCGCAATGACACCCCAGCCTGAGAGGAACCAGAATGACGCCGTCCACCCGAACCAGACCTGCAGGTAGCCGCCCAGGGCCGGGGAAAGAATCGGACCGGTCGCCCAGGCAATCGTCATCCAGTTTGCCGCCTTCGTCCGCGCCGCTCCGTCGTAGCAATCCGCCACGATGGCCCGGGACGCAACCGCGGCGACTGATACGAACAGTCCCTGCACCGCCCGCATGGCGATCATCAGCCAGAGCGGGGGAGCACAGGCAATCACGATCGAGGCGACGACGAAGACGCATGTGCACACGAGCGTCGGTATTCGACGCCCGAACGTATCCGTCAACGGCCCGGAAATCATCTGGCCGATTCCATACATCGCCATGAAGACCAGCAGCGTGCACTGGATCGCGAATTGAGAGGCATCGAACGCCTCGGTCATCGCGGGCAGCGAGGGGATGTAGATGTCGGTGGCTGCTCCTGCCATCGGAACCAGCAGCAGCATCGACACAAATGCACGCTTTCGCTGCCCCTGGGTCAGATGGTCGCCATATGCCATGCCACATGCCCCCTCTCATCAAGCCATGCAGGCAACTGCTTTGACTTCCACTGCGATCGGCGTCGGCAGTCGATTGATTTCGATGGTAGTCCGGGTCGGATTCGGGTTGCCTTCACCGGCAAAGCACTCGGCGTAGACACGGTTGTAGATCTCGAAATCCCGCTCCATGTCCGTCAGGAAGACGAGAACATCCACGAGATCCGTCCACTGGCCGCCGGCATCCTCGAGCACCGTCCGGACATTGGCGAAACAGGAACGACATTGAGCCTCGATGTCCACTGCAACGACGTTTCCGTCACCATCGAGGGTGACACCGGGAATCTCACTGCTCCCACGAGTTCGGGGGCCGACCCCGGAGAGAAAGAGCAGGCTCCCCGCCCGTCGAGCGTGGGGATACGCGCCGACCGGCTCGGGCGCCCGATCCGAATTGTGTTCCTGGCTGGTCATGACGTGGTCCCCTGTGCCGTACACACGGTCTTGGCTTCGGTGAAGAAATGCATGGCTTCTTCTCCTCCTTCACGGCCGACCCCGCTGTGCTTGACGCCTCCGAATGGTACCCGCAGGTCGCGCAGCAGCCAGCAGTTGACCCACACCGTTCCTGCATCGATCGCACCCGCGACGCGGGCGGCACGCTCCTCGCACGTGGTCCACACGGTCGCCGACAGCCCATAGTCGGTGGCGTTGGCCATGGCGACCGCCTCCTCCTCGGTTTCAAAGGGCGTGATCGTGACCACTGGGCCGAAGATCTCTTCCCGGTTCGTCACCGCATCCATGGACAGCCCCGTGATCACCGTCGGTTCGTAGAAGAACCCGTCGGCACATCGCTCCGGCAGGGTGGTGGGGGGGGCGCCTCCGCAGCGCACCTCGCCGCCTTCCTCCCTCGCCCGCTGCACGCAGGCATGCACCTTGTCCCGGTGGGCCGAGGACACCAGGGCGCCCTGCTGCGTCCGGTCCTCCAACGGGTCCCCGATGCGAAGACCCCGCGCTCCCTCCACGAGCGCATCGATGACCCGCTCCTGGATGGATTCGTGCACGAGAATGCGCGACCCGCACAGGCAGATCTGCCCCTGGTTGGCGAACGAACTGCGAAGGCTCGTGGCCAGGGCTGCCTCGAGATCCGCATCCTCGAAGAGGATGTTGGGGTTCTTCCCGCCCAGCTCCAGCGAGAGCTTCTTGAAGAGCGGTCCGGCCTGTTCCGCAATGCGACCACCGGTGACAGTCCCACCCGTGAACGAAATCGCCGGAATGCCCGGGTGCGCGACGATCGCTTCGCCGGCCCCGGCGCCAGGCCCATGAACGATGTTGAGCACTCCCGGCGGCAATCCAGCCTCAACCGACAGTTCGCCCAACCGGGCCGCCGTCACCGGCGTGAGCTCAGACGGCTTGGCCACCGCGGTGTTGCCCGCCGCCAGGGCGGGGCCGATTTTCCATGTGAGCAGGTACAGCGGAAGGTTCCACGGCGAGATCAGTCCCACGACCCCGACCGGATCGCGGTGCACGAGATTCCGGGCCCGATCACCGGTAAGGAACTCCTCGGTCCGATCGGCCAGGGCCGCCTCGGCGAAGAATCGCAGGTTCGCCACTGCCCGCGGGATGTCCACGGATCGGGCCAGGGAAATCGGCTTGCCGTTGTCGATGGATTCCAGTCGAGCCAGTTCCTCGAGGTTTGCTTCCACCGCGTCGGCGAGTCGATGCAGGTGCTCGCTCCGTGCGTGGCCACCTGACATCGACCAGTCCTCGCTCGCGGCGGCGGCGGCTTCCCAGGCGAGTTGAACGTCATCCGCATCGCTGTCGGGAACGCGGCCGAGCAGGGCCCCGGTCGCCGGCTCGATGTTGTCAAGCCACCGGCCGTTGACGGGTTCGACCTGGCAGCCGTTGATCGTGTTGCGAAGATCGTCCATCGTCAGTTTGCCGCGAGCCGTGCCCCATCGACCGGCAGGTTCACCCCGCTGACGTAGGAGGCGGCTTCCGAGGCGAGGAACGCGCAGACCGCTCCGATCTCCGCCGGATCGGCAAACCGTCCCGCGGGAATCGTCGACTTCCAGCCCGCTTCCACCTCGGCAGCAGTGGTTCCCTGTCGCGTGGCCCTGCCTTGCATCAGGGAATCCAGCCGATCAGTGCCGACGAAACCAGGAAGGATGTTGTTCACGGTGATGCCGTCCGGCCCGAGCTCGGACGCGAGGATCCGCATCCAGTTGCCCATGGCTCCGCGCACCACGTTGGAGACGCCAAGGCCGGTGATCGGCATCACCACCGACGTCGACACGATGTTGATGATGCGGCCGTATCCCTCGCTGCGCATGCCCGGCACCAGGGCCCGGGCCATGACCTGTGATCCCAGCACGTGGGGAGTGAGTCCGGCCAGGAAGTCTTCGGGCTCGGCATCAATGGCCGGCCCGGCCTTTGGACCACCACTGTTGTTGACGAGAATGTGCATCGGCCCCGTGGACGCGACGTGCTCGGCGACGATGCGGCCGGCATCTTCCCATTGGGACAAGTCGGCCACGAGGCAGTGGTGCTCACCATCACCAAGCGACGCTCGAACCGCTTCGAGGCTGGCAGCCTGCCGTGCCAGCACGGTGACCGAGGCGCCCGCCCCGGCCAGTGCCTCGGCACAGGCTCGACCGATTCCCTGTGACGCCCCGCAAACGAGGGCGCGACGACCTGCAAGCGATGTCTTCATGGCTGGCTCCCGTGCTGTGCACTGCGAAGTGTAGACTACCCCCTCGATGCACGACTCGCCTCACGCACGTCCGGATTCCACGGCCACTCGCCTCGCCCGCTTCGGCGAGAGCGTGTTCTCCGAAATTTCCCGCCTTGCCGTCCAGCATGCTGCGGTCAATCTCGGCCAGGGCTTCCCGGATTTCGACGGCCCCGACTTCGTCAAGGACGCCGCACTCGAGGCGATGCACGCCGGCCACAACCAGTATGGACCGATGGCCGGCATCCCCCCCCTGCGGCAGACCATCGCCGATCGCTTCCAGGATGAAACGGGACTGGTGGTCGATCCAGATCATTGGATCACCGTCACCAACGGCTGCACCGGGGCCATCGCCTCGACCCTGGTGGGCCTGACCAATCCAGGTGACGAGGTCATCATCATGGAGCCGTACTACGACTCCTACCCGGCCTGCCTGGCCATGACCGACGCCATCCCCCGATTCCTGACTCTCCGCCCGCCCGCATTCGACCTGGACATGGACTCCCTGCGGGCACTCATCAACGATCGGACCCGGTTCATCCTGATCAACACCCCGCACAATCCGTGCGGGAAGGTGTTCTCCGAAGCAGAACTGGATGCCATCGCGGCCCTGGCCATCGAGCACGACCTGATCGTCATCATGGACGAGGTCTACGACCAACTGGTCTTCGAAGGCGAGCACGTCTACATGGCATCCCGACCGGGAATGGCCGATCGCACCATCAGCCTTCGATCACTTGGCAAGACCTTCTCCCTCACCGGGTGGAAGATCGGCTGGGCCATTGCCCCTCCACACCTGACGGCCGGTATCCGTGCCGCCCACCAGTTCTTCACCTTCTCCGTCGCGACCCCGCTGCAGCATGCCACGGTCGCGGCCCTCGAGGCCCCTGACTCCTACTTCGAGCAGTTCCTGTCCGACTACCGAGCCCGGCGGGACATGCTCTGCGAGGCTCTCGATGACGTGGGATTCGGCGTGTACGTGCCGGCAGGGACCTACTTCGTCCTCGCCGACCACACCGCCTTCGGCTTCCCGGACGACGTGGCCTTCTGCCGCCACCTCGTAAGCGAGATCGGGGTGGCTGCCATTCCCCCAAGCGCGTTCTACAGCAATCACGCCGAGGCCCGCAGCCTCGTCCGCTTCGCCTTCTGCAAGACCAGGCCCGTCCTGAAAGCGGCCATCGAGCGTCTGCAGCGGCTCAAAGGGTGATGAGCCCCCTTGGCAGCCCGGCTGGGTTCGCTACAATGGCCGATTCACCCGCCCCGGCTCAAGTGCGATTTTCCGCCCCGGAGGCCAACGACCCAGGAGGTCACCCGTGTACGCCATCGTTGAAGACAGTGGTACCCAGATCAAGGTTCAGTCCGGAGACGTCATCGACGTCGATCGACGTGAACTCGCGGATGGGGCCAAGACGATCACCTTTGAACGAGTGCTCGCCATCAAGGATGGCGACGGTCCGGCAACCCTCGGCACTCCATACATCGATGGAGCAACGGTGACGGCCGACATCGTCGAGGAACGCCTTGGCGACAAGATCGACGTCATCAAGTTCAAGCGTCGCAAGGGTTACAAGCGCAAGCGAGGCCATCGTCAGATGCTGCTTCGAGTCAAGGTCGGTGAGCTCGGCGGCAAGAAGAAGACCGCCAAGAAGACCACCAAGAAGACCACCAAGAAGACTGCCACGAAGAAGACCGAATCCGACGCGGAGTGATTCCGTCAATCGGATCGCACGTACATCGTCCGCCCGAAGGCGTCCGTGACGAGTTGTGACGTGGCGTCACGGATGAGCACTGCCATGCCCACGTCGCAGGAACCGTTGAAGGTGCCCGTGAGCTCCGCCGGCGAAAGCAGGTCGATGAATCCATCCGTTGATTCCGCCAACTGGAGCGTCACGCCCTCGATGTTGAGCACCATCGAGGAACTCTCAGGTGTTCCCAGCGGGTATCCGAAGCCGCCTCCCTCGTAGATGCCATATTCCCCATTGGACACGAGGATGTAGCGCACGGAGATGTTCGTCGCCTCGTAGTCGATCGGCGTGTACCCGGGACGAGGAGTCCACAGCAGTTCGATGTGCAGGATCTGACCGGTCTCCACCTGGCCGCTGGTGAGGTTTCCCATTGGAATGTCGGTCAGCCAGATCGTGCCCTCGACGTGGGGATCCGTTGCGCACACCGCAGTCGGGAAGTCCGTGGCAAGGTGCACCGGCTGGGCCGAGACCGACTCCACTCGCATCCCGGTGGTGATGCCACCGATCCAGTTGTAGGCCGTGTTGACGTAGGAGCAACCACTGATGGGAATCCATGCCAGCAGCACCAGAGCAGCCGCAATCCCGATCCGTGCCCCAGCAGGGGAGGCGGCGGGGGGGGCGATGGGGGGGGCGGGGGGGGGCTTTGACGAGGTGGGATGAGCAGATGTCACGTGCCGATTGTATCGAGGTCGCTGCGAATCGGTCGGCCACGGTACGATCGTCAAATCATGACCACTGACAAGGACAATCCAGCACCTGCCTGGTCGAACGAGGACCTTCGGGGAAACCCGCACCAGGCCCAGGACAAGGCGGGCCGGGTCCGAAGAATGTTCGACTCGATTGCGGGGCGGTATGACCTCAACAACCGGCTTCATTCGTTTGGCCGCGACCAGTCGTGGAGACGATCCGCCGTCGCCATGGCAGAGGTCGGCCCGATGGACCGCGTACTCGATGTCGCCTGCGGCACCGGCGATCTGACACTGGCCCTCGCCAGGAAGAAACCCGCATCGATCCTCGGCGTCGATTTCTCCAGCGAGATGCTGGCGGTGGCCCATCGCAAGGGAGCCTCCGTGAAACTCGCCGACCTGACTCCGACCCCTGAGTTCAAGCAGGGCGATGCGATGAACCTGGAACTCGATGATGCCAGCTGCACCGTGGTCACCATCGCATTCGGCATTCGCAACGTACTCGACCCCGCACGGGCGATCGCAGAGTTCCACCGCGTATTGGCTCCAGGCGGGCGGCTGGTCATCCTGGAGTTCAGCCAGCCTTCGAACCGCCTGGTGCGATTCGGCAGTGATCTCTACAACAAGCGCATCATGCCACTGACCGCGACGCTCCTGTCGGGCGACCGCAGCGGGGCGTACCGCTACCTGCCTCGATCCATGGAAACCTTCGCCTCGGCCGAGGAGCTCGCCTGTGTCATGACCGACTGCGGCTTCCAGGACACCAGGCACCAGCCACTGACATTCGGAGTCTGCACGCTGACGTGCGGCATCAAGCCTGCTGGCCACGGTCCATCTTGAATCGGAACACGAGGTCGTGGCGCACGCCGTCCGTCTCGTAGCGAAGTTCCAACGAGCCTCGCAGCTCATGGGTGACGAACCCCTCGATGAGGCCCGTTCCCGTCCCCGGCGTAACTTCCTTCTCGATCATCGGCCCCCCGGTCTCACGCCAATGAATGGCAAGACGCTTGGCCCCGTCATCCTCGACCTCGGGTGGGGACCAGATGACGTGGACGACGCCTCCATTTGACCAGGCTCCGTACTTGAGCGAGTTGGCCATCAGTTCCTGGAAGACCATGCCGCATGCCGTGGCCTGCTGGGACGGCACGAGCACGTTTGGATTCTGCTCCATCTCCAGCGTCCCCTTGGCCCCGGGAGGAATCAGCAGGGAGATCATGCTGGCAAGGTCGATGGGATCCCAGTGCTCCTGGGAGAGCATCGAATGCACCACCGACATCGCATGGACACGGCCTCGGATCGACTCGGCAAAGTCATCAATGCCGGTCGAGTTCTGCTGACTCAGGGAGATCAACGAAGCAAGGCCCGCGAGGTTGTTGCGGACCCGGTGGTCCAGTTCGCGGAACAGGATCCGCTGGGAATCACTTGAACGCGTCAACTCCTCCGAAAGCGACTGAAGGCTCTGAATCTGTTCGGCGACCCGGATGCGCATACCCTCAAGTGTCTGGGCAAGATGTCCGAACTCCGTCTGGGAATCCAGCCGGATCGGAGCATCGAGATTACCGCTGGCCAGCTCACTCGCCTGCTGGCCGAGGACCGACAGGGGGCGGCCGATGACACGCTGCAGTACGTAGACCAGCGAAACGCTCACGAAGAGGAATGACAGGCCCAGTCCAATGGACACCCACGTGATCTGGTCACGCGTGGAGGCGTCGATCCGCTCACGGGAGAATCCAACTGCGATCTCCGCCAACTGGATGGGGCCCGGATCGTAGATTTCCACTGGGGCGAGAAACACGACGAATCCCTCGACTTCGCCCCCGATCCATCTTGCCAGAGCATCCCGTTCACCGACCGAAACCTCGGCGCCGACGGATGTGGGCATGCTGCTGTCGAGTTGGCAGAAGACGACATCCGGCAACGTGTCGACCAGCGACTGCAGCCGGGACTGGATGGTCGGAAAGTCATTGACGAGCAGGGGGTCGATGACGGCAGCGGTGGCGACGGACCCGATGACCGCTCCCTGGAGTTCAACCTGTTCCTCGGCTGCATTCTGCACGATCCACACGAGAAAGAGCAGGGCCCCAGTCATCGAGAGCATGACCCAGATCACGATCACAGCCGAGAGATTGATCACCAGGCTCGACTTGACTCGTCGTTCGTCGGAGGTCATTCGCATCTCTCAGGCGATGGTCAGTCGGTGTTGGAAAGCCAGGCCGACCTCATCAAGGCGTATCCGCCAGGGTCGACCTCCTTCAACTCGGCTTGAACGAAGGGGTGAAAGTCATTGGTTCCGAAGTAGGACTCGGTGGTTTCCGCAAAGTATTCCATGTCATTGGTCAACGCATAGTGTCGCCTGCGATCACCGCTGACATGGAGGACCTCCTCGTAGTCACCGGAGTCGACGCGGGCCTGCCACGCCGAGTTGACGTCGGCATTGTCCGAACCAAGCACCTGGAAATGGTAGGCGTGGGCGAGCTCATGAAGCACCATCCAGGGCTGGGCATGAGTCCACTCGAGAAACGCCGCTGCGTTGCCGACCTCCACTGTGCCGGCCTTCTCCGGGTTGTACCCATTTTCGGCCAACCACTCCGGCGACACGTGGTAGCACATGCACTTGGTCCAGGGGGTGTCCTGCTCGACCCAGATCTCCACCAACTGAAGCTTGTCCAGGGCAGGGGATGGAACGGATCGAGTGATGCGATACAGGTGATCGGACAGCAACGCGATGGTGCGGCTCTCGAGTTCCGGGTGCTCCATCAGGCGAGGATTCACCAGGACCGGCCAGCCGTGGATATTCCGACGGTGGTAGGCCTCCTTCACGGTGATCTCACCCTGGGGCTCTTCGACATCCCCGGGGACCTCGGGGCCCGGTGGATCCATGTGACCGGGGTCGGTCACACAGCCAGCCAGGAGCAAGCAGATCATGCACGCAAGGGCACGGCGAGGATGGACAGTGAGCATCATGGCCTCATCATGCACGGGATCGAGTGCCAGTCCAAGGGCAACATGGCCCGGATCACGGAAAGCATCAGTTCGCATGCTTCCCCGCATGGGCCCCGCTGAAAGGCCCGTTTTACATAATATGCATTATCGGCGAAGCGCGTTGGGGGTGCCCCAGGTCGAGATTCGTCGCTCGTCGCGTATCGTATCGCCCCGGGCACTCGTGGCCGCACTGAACGCCGCCTGCCCATTCCACCCGTGGCCCACTGGCATCGGAGCGATCTCTCGTGGACCAACTCAATACGCCCCCCAGGGCTCTCCTGCGAGAAGCCACTGAAGAGGATCGCCAGGAGATCTATCACTCTCGCCATGACGTCTATGCCGTCGAGCTCGGCCAGTACCCGGCGAGCGAGTCCGGACGCCTTGAGAATGAACTGGACCGGTTCAATCACTATGTCTCGGCCACGATCGATGGGCGACTGGCCGGGTTCATCAGCCTGACTCCACCCGGCGGCAACGGCTACTCCATCGACGGCTACCTGGACCGCTCCCAATGGCCCTTCGAGGTGGGCCCCGGCCTCTTCGAAGTCAGGCTTCTGACGGTTGTCGCTTCAAGCCGCCGATCCATTCTTGCCCCAGCCCTGATGTATGCCGCCTTTCGACTGGCTGAAGCCAACGGCGGGCAGCGACTCATGGCGATCGGCAGAACCGAGGTTGCATCCATCTATCGAAGTATCGGACTCGATGATCATGGGATCGAAGTGAGCCGCGGGAAGGTCCGCTTCAGGCTCATGAGCGCGCCCCTGCCGACGATCCGACGTGAAATCGACTCACGGCCGCGATTGGTCTCCCGTATCCAACGGCATGTCGACTGGCAGGTCGATTTTCCGTTCCGAGCCCCTGCAACCGGGTGACCCGCCACTGCACCTTGCGGCAGCGACGACTACGTCGTCCCGCGAGTCCGCGACGACACATCCCCGAACACTGCCTCTTCCAGCTCACTTTCGATTCTCGATACAGCCTGCCCGGCCATGCAGGGCTCCAGATGCCCCCTGATGGCTCGGCGTACTGCGACCGGATCATCCGGCGGAGCAAGTGGCGACATCCCCTGGTACTGCGCCGGCACGAGCTCGGGATAACTCAGTCGATCTGGAAGCCATGGAAGGCAGCCCATGAGCATCGCCTCGACAACCGCGATTCCGAAGAACTCATGGCTCGCCGTGGACAGAACCCAGTCGGCCCGCGACAGCATCTCCAGGTACGCTTCGCGGCGATCAATGCGTCCCGCATGAAGAATGTCCCCACTGAACTCGTCGAGGAACACGCGAAGCTCCGAGGGCATGTCCGGAAACTGCTCACCCAGCAGGATCCACTTCACACCCACCCCCTTCCCCCGGAGCATCCGCCCCATTTCAAGCAGTTCAGCAGCACCCTTGTCGTGCTCCCATCGATGCGGCCACACGACCACCGGTGCGTTATGTAAAACTCTCCCCTCTCCGCCGACTCCGGTCTCGGGCACATCAACCGGCGGCCAGGCGATCCTGCTTCGATCCCGAAGGAGCCCCTCGACGTTCAGGATGTTGTCCGGCGATCTGTCGAGCAACTCCTGGATGCCTCCGAGAAATGACTCCTGGTTCCACCGGCTGTTGAACAGGATCCGGTCCGCCGCCAGCATGCTCATCAGGTTGGTCACGGAATACTGCAAGTCACGATCGTCTGCGGCCGCGAACTCCTCGCGAACCGGATAGGCCAGCTGGTTCTCATGCATGTACAGCACGGAGGGGCATGATCTCCATGGTCGCGGCAGTAACGCCACGAGATCACCGAGGCTCAACAGGGAGGTAGCAAAGAGCACGTCCGGCTCCCACTGCCCCCACTCCTCCCGCTCCCCCCGCTCCCCTCGCTCCCCGGACACCACCCCGGGAGATCCGGGAAGCCCCAGGGCCAGGTCCGCGGCACCGATCCGCATCCGCCATTTCCACGCCCGCCCAGGCCTCGTAAGCCATCTCCAGTCGAAGCGACCGTGGCGTTCGATCGCCTCGCGAACCTGCCGATGCGATCCGCGATCGAAGGACTCGAAGGCGAGTACGCGCAATGGCGGATTCATGTCGGCGGTTCGGGTACCATGGCTCATGATGACTGATCCTACAGAGTCCATCCCCAATGCACTTCCTGCCGACCTTGCCCAGATGGCGCCCCTCTGCGCCATCTTCCGCCGTCATCTCAAGGAACAGAACCTCAAGTACACGCCGGAACGTGCGGACATTCTCAATGCAATCCTTGAAGTCGATGGTGTCTTCGAGGCCGAATCATTGATGCAGATGATGCGTGACCGGGGCCATGTCGTCTCCAAGGCGACTGTCTACCGGACCCTCAAGCTTCTCCAGGAAGCAGGCATCATCAACTTCGCACTTTTCGATTCCAAGCAGTCGCATTACCAACTGGTCTACGGGCAGGCTCCCTCCGACTACATGGTCTGCGTCGAAACGGGAAAGTTCGTACGCATCTCCAGCGAGGAAATCATCCAGATCCGTGATCGCATCTGCCGCGAACACGGATGGGAACCCGTCGGCCATCGATTCCAGGTCTACGGCGTCGCGCCTTCCTCGGACTGAGGCCAGCTCACTCCCAGATGGACTTGAATCGTGACGACCATTCGTCGGGCGCGATCAGTTCGATTCCACGTTCCTGCTGTCCCTCGTGCTGCAGGCGGATCTCGATTCGATCCCGTGGAAGAGCTTCCGCGAGCCGGGACCCCCACTCGCAGATCACCAGCCCCTTCGCATCGGATCGCATCTCATCCCAGCCGATCGTCTCCAGGTCCTCGATCCCACCGAGCCGGTAGGCATCGAGATGGTAGAGCGTGCCACCAGCGTGATCATGCACATGAGCAATCGTGAACGTAGGACTTGAGATGGCACGGGGGTCCAGGCCCAGGCCGATGCCCACGCCACGAACCAGACAGGTCTTGCCTGAACCCAGTTCGCCTTCGAGGCAGACGAGATCGAGGCTCTGCAGGCACGATGCAAGTCGCACGCCGGCATCAATCGTTTCCTTCTCCGTGGAAGTCCGCAGAGTGACCTTCATCCCTGGTGCTCCCATCCGGAAGATGAGACATCGTGCTCGACGCCACCGGAGCTGACCACCACTGGCGGCATCTCCAGCGAGGGGCGATCGACGATCTCTCCAATCACGGTCAATGGACACTCGACGATCGATGTTGGAATGTCGCCAGGGGCCACCATGCACAGCAGTTCGTAATCCTCACCATCTGACACTGCCGCCTTCCAGTCCACTCCGTCATGGCAGGGCAACACGCCGGCATCGATGCGGACCTGCAGGCCATCGGCTCCCTCGAGCATTCGAGCTGCATCGATGCCAAGGCCATCACTCAGGTCGATCATCGAGTGCAGGCGGCTCGACAGAATCGCATGCAGCATGATGGATTCACCGATGCGAGGCTGGAAGTCCAGGTGCCGACCGGAATCAAGCGAACCTCCCAGTGAACCGGTGACACACACGAGATCACCAGCCCTGGCGCCGAATCGGGACACGGCACCTCGGTCGGTCGCTTCGGCCATGACGGTGATCGAACAGGTCAACGGGTGGTCCTGAGATCGGTGGGCGGCGAGGTCGCCACCGACAATCGGAGCATGGAACATGTCAGCGGTAGCTCGCATGGCGTCAAAGAGTTCCATTGCATCATCGTCGGACATCGACGGCGGCAACACAGCAGATACGAGACTGGCCCGCGGCTTGCCGGCCATGGCAGCCACATCACTGAGGCACCTGGCCATCGCCTTGTGGCCAACCTGCGAAAGGCTCGCAGTCGTGCGGGAGAAATGGACGCCCTCGATCAGTTGGTCGACAGCCAGCAGCACGCCTCCCCCGCAGCCCTCCCCCACGGCCCCACCATGTGAAAAAGACCATCCCGCAGGACGAAGCATGGCCATGTCGTCGCCAGGACCGATCACCACCTCGGGCCCCAGGCCCGCGGAAACATCAAAGATCCGCCTCAACAACTCACGTTCGTGCATCCGGGGAGTTTATCGCCCCGGCTACGAAGCCTGTGAAGAGCCTCAAACCTGTAAATATGGCCCTGGAGGCCAATTGGGCCGACGGTGATGGTAAAAAAATCCTTTGATTGGGCACCAAGACAGAACCGGTGAGACCTGCCCTCCGTATTGAATCATGGAACGGGAGCCCTCTCCTCCCTCCCGTTCTACGACTCCCAGACCCTCCTTGGCTCGAGTCGACACGGAAGACTGCTCGAGCCCCAAGAACCATCTGTTTCTTTTCTCCCCCAACACTCCGGCTCGTTGAGAGCCGGAGTGTTGTATTTACTGGGAGGCGGATTCGACCATGGACATGATCCGGTCTGCATACGCGGTTGTAGCACCCTGCTGCTGAAGAATCACAGCTCGACCCCGCCGGGCCATTTCCTGTCGCAGCTGCTCGTCTCCAAGCAACTCGGACACGACCGAAGAGAGCGCCTCCCTGGTGACCTGGCGCAGTCCGCCACCGGCCACGAGGGCATCGACCATGAGGCGGAAGTCCTCTACCTGAGGACCCACCACCGTCGCGACGCCGAGACCGATCGGCTCGGTTACGTCCGAACCATGCAGATCGATGAAACTCCGCCCCACGATGGCGACATCCGCCAGGTCGTAGGCCTGGGACAGTTCTCCGATGGTGTCCAGCAGAAAGTAGTCAGCACTGCTGCCCCGTTGCCCCGTCGATCGCCTCGTGCACCCGGGTAGAGCCGCCGCAGCCTCATCGAACCATTCCGGCTTCCTCGGCACGCACAGCAGCTGGCATCCAGGGGGCAGCGCATCGCGAACGAGTTCATGTTCACCAGGAGCGGTGGAACCGGCGACGACCAGTGGACGATCGGGGTCGATGCCCAGTTCCGAGCGCAGGGAAGCGCTGCCGTCGACGCCTTCGGCACATCGCGCATTGTCCCACTTCATGTTTCCGACGATCTCCAGGCGATCCGGCCGCACGCCCAGTTCACGGAATCGCCCGGCGTACTGCTCGTCCTGCGCTCCGACCCAGGCCAGTTTCCGGAACGTGCCGTGCACCAACGGCCCGATGATGCCGTAGCGACGACGACTTCTCGCCGTCAGACGACCATTGATCACGAGGACGGGAATGGACCCTCGATTGCAGGCCCCGAGAAAGTTGGGCCAGACCTCCAGTTCCACAAGCACAACCAGGTCGGGCCGAAGACGGCCGAGAAACCTGCTGATCATCCATGAAAAGTCGAACGGGAATCGAACTACGTGGTGTCGCTGCTGGAACAACGAGCGAGCCCGCTGGGTTCCGGTATCGGTGGTGGTGGCGATCACCACGTCGATGCCCCTGGCATCGAGGGTTGCCACCAGGCCGCGGATCGCATTGACCTCCCCCACCGAGACTGCATGCAGCAGCACGCGTGGCCGCTGGGAATCACCGCGTCGCGCAGTATCTCCAACCCGCCCGAACCTGGCCGGCCAGTCGGTACGGATCTTCCCCGTCCGGATCATCCGGAAGAGCCAGATCGGCATCGTCAACAGAACAACAACGAGGTAGACCCCGTCTACGAGCCATCGCATGGGAGGAGAGTGTACAGAGGCAGCACTCAAGTCGGTGAGAAAAAGTCTTTGGCACCCCCCATGGAGGCATGCAGAGAGCCATTTCCGCAGGCAATACTTGAAACCCTCACAGGAACGGTAACAATGAGTGTGGCTTCATGCCCAAGCACACCGGGCTTGAATCCTTCTCTCAACGTGGCAGGACGCCACGCTGACTGTCACTCGCTTCACGGAACGGCACCATGCTTGAACTGCAGGTCCTCCATCAGAAGACACGGGACATGATCAAGGCATTCGCCCTTGGCGATACCGACGAACTGATCATCGGTCGGGACGAGGGATGCGATATCCGAATCAATGCCCAGAGCGTTTCACGTGAACACTGCTCGGTCGAGCAGAATGGGCAGGACATGTGGCTGCGCGACCTGGAGTCGACTGGTGGCACCTACATGGACGGTGAACGCGTCGACGAAATCCTGATCGTCGACGGCATGGAGTTCAGCGTCGGCCCGGCCATTCTGAAGTTCATCGAAAGCGGAATCTGAACCTGCGATCAGTTGCGGTTGGCATCGGCCATTCTTCGCAGCTCAAGCTTGAGTTCCTCGATCATGCGTTCGATCTGCTCCGGAGGCGGCGCTGCACCACCCATCGCGTTGGGAGCACGTTTCCACCAGCGAAGCCATCGCTTGTAGATCTCGATCTCCTTGCGGATCGCAATCATCGGTTCGTACTCACCAAGGAGAGCCAGTTTTGCTCTCGTACGCCGCATGTCTTCCTGGCAGCTGGCGACGGTATCGAGCCAGCTCTTGGACATCTTCTCGCCCGTGCCCAGATCCTTCCAGCCCGGCAGGTCAAGCACGGCCGCAAGTTCTTCCTTGTTGTCCGCCAATCCATAGGCAAGGCAGCACTCAATCGCCTCTTCCTTGTTGAGTACCACGTTCTCACCCAGATTGGACAGTATGACCTCACCTTGAATCCCCTGCGGTGTACCGAAGTACTCACACTCGCCGGTGACCGGGTCCTTGATGTAGGAGATCCAGCTGTCGTTGCGGACCATGGGCCGAGCCCAGTGTGGTGAATGACCACTCTCACGGAGAATCTCCTTGAGCATGGTGACCCACTTCTCTTCCATCTCGTCGGGGACTGGCTGGCCGCCACTGTGCATGGTGATGGCGCCCAACGCCCCATGCGACTTCCATACGATCCGATCGCAGCACAATGCGGTTCCTGCCGCGGCAGAAATGGCATGCCCGACCCAGGCCACGAACTGGTGGCGCTTCTTGGCATCCCGAATGACTTCTGCGAGAACGATGAATTCAAATACGCTGCCGCCGCCGGATTCGATGTCCAGGATGATGGTCTGGCCAGGCCCGGCCTCATCGGCCTCGGCCACGATCATCTGAATCTCCTCGGGACGAAACTCCAAGCCGACCATTTCACGAAGCGGAAGGTAGAACACGCCGTACTTGTCATCGATTTCAAGCGTCTCCGTCTCCTCGACCGGTGCGTCGGGAGCCGCCTTGGGCCCACCTGCAGAATCGGAGCCGGCATCAGACGGCGTGTCGGGCTTTGCAGCGGGAGGCGCATCGCCGTCGAGCACCTGAATGCCGACGATATCGCTCCGGAAGATCGGCACTTCGCCGGATCCGTCATCCTTCTTGATGACCAGGTACAGGTCACCGGATCGAGTCAGAACACCCTTGACGGTGTTCTTCACTGCGCCGGCGGTGTATTCGATCATCACGTGGTCATCAGTATGACCACGCCAGGTCGACCCGTTTGGCAGCAGTACGGTCACGCTTGCAGCAAAGGCCGCGGATGCGGCAAGGAGTACAAGCAGGCAGGATGCGATCAAGAAGTGCTTCATCATTGGTTCCACTCGAAATTATGTGCCTCGTCCGTTCGTTCCAGATTTGATCAAGGGCGTGGGCCGCCACCAATACCACCGCCGCCACGGGCTCCGCCACCGCCACCGCCTCCGCCGCCACGAGTCATCTGGCGGATCGTCGACTTGATCTTTTCCATCTCGATCTCCAGCTGGATCTGATCGAGACGGAACATGCTCTTGAAGCGAACGGCGACGGACTCATTGGTCCGCACTCCTGCAATGACTCGAGCGAGCTCCTTCTTGGCCTTCTGAAGGTTCTCAAGGGCATAGTCGCCATCTGCTCGCCCCATGTACTTGCGGAAGTCCATGAAGGCTTTGCGAGTTCGCTCGAACCGCTCTCGCCAATCTTCCTTGTATTCGGCAGACTCCTGGATCGCCTTGGTCTCCAAGACCTGGTACTGGCGTTCATCCAGCAGGAGGGCGAGATCCTCGAGGGTCTCGGCCGTTCCGTCGCTGATGAGAAAGTCCTCGCAGATCCTGGAGGAGAACTCCAGGCCATGATCGATTTGGCCGCCGCCGCCGATGAAGTTACGAATCTCGGCCTGGTACCCGAACTCGCTGGCCTGAATCGGCAAATCGCCCTGATAGCTGTTGTACCAGATGGGCTTCCGGCCTTTGCAGCTGAAACTGAACGGAGACTTGGGACGAAGCATGCCTTCCATGAAGTTGTCGGAGTGGTTTCCGAACTGCATGATTCCCTTGGCGGTGCTGAACCACGCCTTCTCCATCTTGCTGCGAACGTCGAGGTCGGGGAACTGGGTCATGGACCAGATCTCACCCATGCTGCCAAGATCTGCATTGGGAGTCATGTACATGTCCGGCCAGGCCAAGGCAAGAAGCGAAGCGGGACCGGTTGCATCATGCACCCAGACGACCTGCCGGATGTCCTTGGGCAGTTCGTGGTGGAAGGACTTGACCAGTTCCAGCTCGTCGTCCATCACGGACATGATGGTTTCCATGCGGCGAAACGGATCCTGCTTCCTGTCCTCATCGACTTCGGCGCCGACCCAGTAGGAAAGCATGCTGTCGCCGAGCATCTTGCTGTCGATCTTGAGGATGACCACGTCGGGATGCACGGTCTTGATATCTTCGATCACGTCCTCGTAGACGGACGCGCGGATGTCGGTTCCGACCTGTCCGCTCATCTCGATGATGTAGAACTTCGCGGCATCACTGGTGGCCTTGGTAGCCCGTGTTCGCTCGGTGATGGTTGAGCCTTCCCTGGCCGCCTTGGCGCCCGAAGAGGAGCTCGTCTTCGTCTCCGGAGCCTGCTCAGCAGCCGGATCCGCCACCTCCACGTCGCGTTCCACCTTCAGGATCGCGGCCTTGGGCAGATTCATGGTGACCGAGATGCCCAGGTCTTCATTCAGGTAGTCAAAGACAATGGCCTGCGGCGTCTCGCTGACGATCTGCCCGTGCAGGACCCGGCCGTCAGCCATATGGAGCACATCCTCTGTTGCCGCAGCCGCATCCGAGGAAATCGCCGTGGCAAGAACCAGTGCAAGAAGGACGAATGTGCCGCGAATCTTGGAGAAGACGTTCATGAAATACCCCATCGAATCTCTTGCCGCCCAGGCCTGAAATACGACTTCAGGATGCCTGATATGGCCCATGGCCCCAAATCGGGACCAGCCAGAACTGCATGCATGTCCCAGTATAGGACGTGCAGCAGGAACGGTTGTTTCATTGCCTGGAGACGTTTTTTTGTTCTGGGGACCCTCTTCCCCACCGATTTCATGGCTCGATGGAGCGGACCAGGGCCAAGGCCTCGTCGATGGTTCCGATTCGACCCTCCAACTGGGCATCGTAGACCGCATCCAGGACCCGGGAGAAACCAGGCCCGGGAACCAGCCCGGCCGAAATGAGGTCGTCTCCACACAGAAGAGGCTTGGGCTGGAGCCCCGTCCGAGCCAGTTCCTCGACCCGGCGATCGATCCGTGCCGCATCCTCCGGACATGTCGCCGCCAGCAGGCACACGGCCCAGGGGAACCCCCCACGGACTGCCAGTCGTTTCTGAAAGGCCACCGAGGCACCCTCCCACTGCGCCTGCACAAGAGCATGCGTCTCGATGATGTCACGCAACATCGCCCGATCCTGGTTGGAACTGACCAGCCGATCACCGACATCATCCAGTTGGGACGCGTCCAGCGCGGCATTCGACCCGTGGCGATCGAGCAGCCAGGCGGCGATCGCCGCCTGGTGCCGTCCAGGTTCACGCGGACAGTGCGTTTCCAGGTGGGTTGACCGCGGCCATGCTTCCACGCCGGCGGCGCAACCAAGCACCGATGTCTCCAGCCCCAACTCCGCCATCAAGACCACGGCCGACGCCCAGTTCCCCTCCACGGCCATGCGGCGGACCTCGATCCCGACGCGTTCGCGTGACACGCCGCCGAGTTCACCGGCATGTTCACGGATGGCCGCAGCCGTATCCGGATCGATGTCCAGGCCGAAGCGGGCGGCGAACCGGACGGCTCGCAGCATGCGAAGATGATCCTCGTTGAATCGATCGCCGGGCACACCGATGGACCGAAGCACTCCCCGCTTGAGGTCGGCCTGTCCTTCGTGGTAGTCGATGTGGGTGTCGGTCACTGGATCGTAGAAGATCCCGTTGATGGTGAAATCCCGTCTTCCGGAATCCTCCCGTGCATCGCAGAAACTCACCGTATCCGGATGGCGGTGGTCTGAATACGCGCCCTCGGCCCGAAAGGTGGCAATGTCGAGCGTGTGGCCACCTGAACGCACCAGGACCACGCCAAAGGACTCCCCCACCAGATGGGATCCCGGAAAGATCGCCTTGAGTTGATCGGGAACCGCATCGGTGGCGATGTCGTACTCAAGAGGCTCGAAACCCAGCAACTGGTCACGAACGCATCCACCGGCGAAGTAGGCCACGTGCCCTGCATCCTGCAGCCGACGTACCAGGTCGACGGCGACGTCACGGATGGGACGCGGACTACTCGTCATGACGAATCCTCGCGTCCGTAGAAGAGCACTGCCTGCTGTTTCTGGTAGCCACGCACTTCGGGCCCGGCCAGCCCCTCGATGGAATGGTCCACCCTTGGGTGTTTCAAGGGTGTCCGCAGCACGATGAATCCTCCGTCGTCGAGCAACTCCGACACACGGTGGACCTGCTGCAGGATCCTGGCCCTGATCCCGTCGTCCTGCATCATCGCGTAGGGAGGATCGACGAAGATGATGTGCAACGGCCGTGGTGAACGCAGGATCGGCAGCGAGGACAATGCATCGCCCTGGATCGCAGTGGCAACGTCATCGGCATTGAGCATCTCCACGTTCCGCTCAAGGGCGGCGAAGACCCGGCGATCCCGCTCGACCATCAGGACGGATGCCGCCCCGCGGCTGGCTGCTTCAAGTCCCATGGTCCCGATGCCCGAAAAGAGGTCGAGAACATTGGCTCCCTCGATGTGCCCCCGGAGAATGTTGAAGACCGACTCCTTGACCCGATCGGTGTAGGGGCGCGTGGACATGCCCTCGATCGTCTCGAGGGCGCGGGAGCGATGGGTTCCTGCGATGATCCGTGGCATCGGAGCAGGATCCTGCTCCGAGCGTATCCCGTCAACCCTCGGTGCACCCCAACCGGGACCATGGAGCCTTGAACGTGAACAGCCAGGGCGAATCCTCCAACCCGGCGATTCGCCTGCCCCGCGACCTGCAGCAGCGCATGCAACTGGCCCGGGTGGGTCCGTCTGACGTTCCGGCTCTGTTGATCTCCGCCGAATCCGATGAACCGACCCCTCCAATGGTGGTGTGGCTTCATGGCCGAACGGCGAGCAAGGAACTCGATCCCGGGCGGTACCTGCGACTGATGCGAAGCGGCATGTCGATCTGTGCACTGGACCTCCCGGGTCACGGCGATCGATTCGATGAGACCCTCCAGCACCATGACCATGTCCTGGACGTGATCCTCCAGATGGTCGACGAACTGGACGAAGCCGTGAATGAATCGGCCACGATCCTCGGAACCGACCCGACCCGCCTGGGAATCGGCGGCATGTCCGCCGGCGGCATGGTCATCGCCTCGAGGCTCACCCGACCCCACCCGTATTCGTGCTGCGTGCTGGAAGCCACCACCGGCTCCTGGGCCGACCAGCGACAGCGGCCCATGTTCATCAACAGGACCTCGGAGGAAATCCAGGCCCTCGACCCCCTGCACCATCTGGAGGCGTGGCGGCCGCTGCCGGTACTCGCGGTGCACTGCCTCGCCGACGAGTGGGTCGACTGGACGGGCCAGTGCCGGTTCCTTGATGCCCTGGATGCCCGTGGCGACTCCGCTGCAACGGTGGAAAGGCTCCTCTTCGAGTCCACCGGTGCCCTCAACGAACACGTGGGCTTCGGGCCCCACAGTGCCGAGGTCAAGGAGCGGGAACGGGACTTCTTCGCACAGCACCTGCTCGGGGGCCTATCCTGATGTCGATGGACACGCACGACCAGGCTGCCGGATGGTTCGGGGAGTTCGGGGGACGATACGTTCCCGAGACCCTCGTTGCGGCACTGGATCAACTCGAGGAGGCCTGGGCCGATGCCAAGGCCGACCCGAAGTTCGATGCCGAGTTCAATGACCTGCTCCGCGACTATGTCGGACGCCCCACGCCACTGACCCATGCTCCACGCCTCACGGCCCATGCCGGGGGGGCCTCCATCTGGCTCAAGCGTGAAGACCTCGCTCACACCGGGGCACACAAGATCAACAACACCATCGGGCAGGCCCTGCTGACACGGCGGATGGGAAAGCAACGCGTCATTGCCGAGACGGGCGCCGGCCAGCACGGCGTCGCCACCGCCACCGCGTGCGCCCGCTTCGGACTCGAGTGCGAGGTGTACATGGGGGCCGAGGACGTTCGCCGCCAGTCCCTCAACGTGTTCCGGATGAAACTGCTCGGCGCAAAGGTGAACGTCGTCGAGGACGGCTCGCGCACCCTCAAGGATGCCACCAACGCCGCGATGCGAAACTGGATGGAGACCGTCGATCACACGCACTACATCATCGGATCCGTGGTCGGCCCCCACCCCTTCCCCTCACTGGTGAGAACCTTCCAGTCCGTGATCGGTCGGGAAACCCGCACGCAATGCATGGACATGCTGGGCCGGTTGCCGGACCGGATCGTGGCCTGCGTCGGCGGCGGGTCCAATGCCGCGGGCATCTTCTGCGAGTTCATCGAGGATCCGGACGTGGCACTGGTCGGCATCGAGGCCGGTGGCCGCAGCGACCAGCCCGGCGACCACGCCTCCACCCTGGTCCATGGCGAACCCGGGGTACTGCATGGCTCACGCAGCATCGTGCTCCAGGACTCCGACGGCCAGACGTCGGTGGTGCATTCCTGCAGCGCGGGCCTGGACTACCCCGGCGTCGGACCCGAACACGCCCACTGGCATGCCTCGGGCCGCGTCGACTACCGATCGGTGCCCGATGCCAAGGCGATCGAAGCGTTCTGCCTTCTCTCGGAGCTGGAAGGTTGCATCCCCGCCCTGGAAAGCGCCCACGCCATCGCCGGGGCGATCGAGGACGCCAAGTCCATGGCACCGGATCAGCACCTGGTCATCAATCTCTCCGGGCGCGGCGACAAGGATGCCGAGGAAGCTCGACGCCTCCTCGGCGATCTCGATTGAACTCCACTCAGTTGCGATCGGACGCGTACAGGTCGATGGACACTGCGCGGTGGTCCGAGGGGCACTCGTTGGGACGCGGATCGGTCCGCCAGTCGTAGTCCTTCGGCGGCGCCTTGGACGCATGCACCGTGATGCTCCCGGGCATGTACTCCCGGTGCGCGGCGCTGTTGACGAGCACGAAGTCGAGGATTCGATCCGACTCATGGGTCTTGGGTCGCTCGCTGCGGGGATCGGCGCCGATGTCGATGAATCCAGCCTCGCCGTAGACGTCCATCGAACGGTCCCACGGAGCGGCGTTGAAATCACCGAGCACGATGATGTTGCGTCCGGGCGCCTCGGCATCCACGGCATCAATGAGCTCGACGAGCTTCAGTGCTTCGCTTTCGCGCCGATACTTGTGCCGCCCGGACTTGTGGTGGACCACGAACAAGGTCAACTCGTAGCCGTCGGGTCCGGCGACATCGACTCGCAGCGGCGTACGCTGGAAGACGGCCGATTCATCGCCTTCACCAGGCTCGGCCCATCCCCCGCCGTGGCGAACGACATCCTGCAGCGGAATGTTCGCAACGGCCTCAGCGTTGGACAGCGGGTATCGACTGAGGACCGCATTCTCCACACCGCGGGCATAGCCCACGTCGAGTGAGACGAGGTGGTCGTAGCCCATGTCGGCGAGGTAGGTGTCACGGAACCACCGCAGGGTGGCCTCTGATTCGACTTCCTGCAGGGCCAGCACGTCGGCATCGACGCGGCGAATGACCTCGGCCAGGGACCGGCATCGCCCGTCGGGCGTGGCCATCGGCAGGTCATCGATGTCGCCGACGATCGCCGGATCATCCTCGTGATCGAAGAGGTTCAGCACGTTGTAGGTAGCGACGCGCAGTGACGGCGATGCCTCGCAGGTCGTCCCGGCCGGCTCCTGCCCTCGGACGGCTCCCGCCATCAGCAGGACGAACAGCATCGTGTGGCAATGAACTCGCATGCGACAGAGTGTAGCCGTGGCGGCTCAGCCGTGGTTCAGGGATCGAGCAGGGCTCGCTGTGACTCGTCCTTGTCCGCGGCCAGAGCACGGGCCTGGAGAATCAACAGGGCCAGTTCCAGTTGTGGATCAAGTCCTCGGCCCACCAGTTCATCCACGTCAGGCTGCACCACTTCCGTGGTCTCGGCGGCACCTTCCTCAGCAACGGATCTCGGCGGATCGCCCGGCAGGCGGTCTGCTTCCAGTCGCAGGGTCAATGCCTCCTCGATCTGATCGGCATTCATGGTGACCTCGATGTCCGGAATCACGCCCCAGTCGGCGCGCTTGAACTCCTTGGCCACTTCCTTGTCCACGAGCCGTCCCTGTTCGCCGGTCACGCCCTTGGGCAGCCGGTAGTACTGGGTCGTGCACTTGAGCTTGGCGTCGGCATCACCCCGAACCGGGTGGACCGTCTGCACGCTCCCCTTGCCGAAACTGCGTTCGCCGATGATGAGGCCGGCCTCGTGTGCCTGCAGGCATCCGGAGACGATCTCGCTGGCACTGGCCGATCCCTGGTTGATGAGCACGACGGTCGGCAGGTCACCCAGCAACGTGGTGTGTCGCTTGGCGGGAAGATCGAAGGACTGCTGACCATTCTTGTCCTCGCCGGTGACGATGGCGCCCTCACCGACGAACAGGTCGCTGATCTGGTACGCACTGGTCAACAGGCCGCCGGGGTTGTACCGGAGGTCGAGGATCAATCCACGCGGAGCACTCACGGCGTGCATGTCCTCGAGCGCCCGCCCGAGATCCATGTAGGTGTCCTCGTTGAACTGGGTCAGTTTGACGTAGGCGATGCCGCTGTCACGATCGATGTACCAGTCCCAGACGTCGTCTCCGTGTTCATCTCGCGCCTCACGACGCCACCCCTTCACGGAGTACATCTTGATGAGATCGCGCTGGATCCGGATATCGATCGGGCCGTCTGCTCCCTCGCGCATCACCCCGAGCTTGACCCAGGTGAACCGGGGCCCGGTGATGTGGTGCACGGCGTCCTGAACGGTCCACCCTGCGGTGGTCTGGCCGTCGACGGTGACGATGATGTCATCGGGCTGCACGCCGGCCGCCTGGGCGGGCTTTCCCTCGAGCGGGTAGACGACCTTGATGTCGCCGACCTCGTCCTCGGAGATCATGATGCCCACTCCGATGAACTTGCCTTCCATCTGGCGATTGAACTGCTCGATGTCGTAGGGCCAGATGATCTGGGTGTAGGGATCCAGTTCGGACATCGCACCATCACCGAACTCGCGCCACAGCACGGAATCCGGAACATCGAGCGTCTCGTCGTTGATCCGGTCCAGTTCGTTGAACACGATGGTCGCAACCTTTCCGGAGGACTCGCCGTCCTTGATCCGGACCAGGGCGTCTGCCTGGAGGTGGTCGAGCCGGGCGTCCCATTCCGCCACGCGACCGGCGTCGGCCATGTGCGGGAAGGTCATCGAGAGCGACGGCATGTGGCCGAAGACGTCCAGGGACTGGAATCCACCCTCGTACAGCGGTGGCCACCCCTCGGAGGAGATGTGCTCGGCTGCGGACGTGTCGAATGCGTCGCGGACCATGGCCCGGTCGATGGACTCGACCTCGTTGCGCCACCGGTCGGCAAGTTGCGGATTGAAGGCATCGGGCGGATCCTCACCGAGCCGATCGTTGCGCTTGACGTACAGGTCGTACAGTCGCTGGCGAGCGTATCGACGAAGCAGTCCGAGTCGCTGCGAGTTCGCATCGATGCGCCGATCGCAGTCATCCCAGCGATCACGGGCCGACGTATCCTCGTAGAGCGTACGGAGCCGGAAGAGAATCTCCTGGCCATACAGCCAGTCCCGGTCGGCAATGACCTTCGGCAGCGTCGCCTCGGCCTTCGTGATGACCTCGATCACGAGCTCCTGCTTGAGCACCTCGTCGTAGTCCTCACTGAGGGTCTGGTACTCGACGGCGCTTCGAAGCGCATCGAGCAGCCTGTCCTCCGCCAGCGCAGACTGCATGTCCTGGGCCGCTTCGTTGCGACGGGCTTCCATCGCCTCCTTCGTATTCGCCTGGTGGGTCATCCAGAGTTCGTACCGACTCCGGAACGCCGCGCGATCATCGGCGGTGCCAAGCCCGTCGGGACCGACCTGCAAAAGAGTGTCAACGCGGGCGCGATCGCCATCGATGGCCGCTTCCCATACGTTGCTGGACCAACCCTGCTCCCCTTGCTGCGCACCAACCGTGGTGGCGATGACCAGGAGCGAAGCGGCATAGCAGGCGTGACGAATCTTCATGGTGATGTTCCTTGCTGGTCCGTGCCGGTGCCGATCTGATTGATGACCGAATGAGCACCATAGGTACTGAAGCATGCAGAACCTCGCAGGCCCCACAACAGGATCGACCAGTCAAGGTCGATCCTCCATCGTTTCAGGCACGAAACAGGGCATTTCAGCCACGGATCATCGGCCTGACACCAGTGAATACGGCCAGCAGATGCTTCAGGTTCGCCTATACTCGGACCCAATGGTGCATTTGAAGGTCATGAGCCCGCTTTTTGTCCTCCTGCCGCTGGCCACGAGCGTCCCGGCGGACCAGGGGGCCGCACGGCAGGTGTTTCTGCTCGGCAGCATTCTGCTGGGCCTGGTGGTGGCCCTGCTCATCATCATCCAGTTGGCCGTCTTCCGCCGACGATCGAATCGTCGATTCACGGAATCGCCAGCGGAACCGGACCTGAATCCGCTTGAGCAGGCGGAAGTTGATCCATGGCGTGAATCCGCACGCCGACTCGACCCGGACACGATCAACGGGGATGACGACTAGGGAGCCAGCTGCTCCCGCAGCGATTCGATCCGCTCCCGGGGGACACCCGCAAGTTCAGCCCGCTCGATCCAGGCCTGCGCCTCGACGGGGCGAGCGGCCGCCAACCATGACTCGGCGGCACGGACGGCGATGGAGCCGGCTCGCTCACCCGACGCGCCATGGCACCGTTCCCAGGCTTTCGCCGCCTGGTCGGGACGACCGAGATCCATCCAGCACCCGGCGATCTCCTCGGTGACCGCTTCGGTCCCACGTGCCGATTCCGGCAGACCCAGCAGCAGTTCCAGCCCGCGCTCCGGATCACCACTGCGACGATAAATCCTGGTCTGCATCGTTCGAATGCCGAGGTCATCGGGCTGGGCCGCAAGGGCCATCGCGACTGATGCCTTCGCCTGGTCCCACTGCCCCTCCTCCATCTCGATCACCGCCAGCGTGGCCAGGGCATGCGCCTGGTCGGGCTGCAGCGCAAGCACCCGGTTGATCCAGGTGCGTGCTTCACGCAGCGATCCATCGGCAACGAGCAGTTGGGCGATGTAGAGGGCTGGCCTGGGATCATCCGGATCCAGTTCGCCGGCCCGCCGGTACAACTCGATGGCCAGGCCGTTGCGACCGGCCATCTGCGCCACCTCTCCACCACTCTGGTGAAGCCCGGCTGATTCCGGCGCAAGCCGGACGACCTGCTCGTACTGCTCACTGGCTGCGATCCACTGCTCGCGGGCCTCGCCAGGCCGCCCGCTGTCGCGAAGCCCGATCGCCCTTGCGATCAGGACCCGACCCAGCAGTTCGTGTGCCTCCAGGGAATCAGGGACCGACTCGGCCATGCGTCGAGCGATGGCCTCGGCCTCGACGAGATCGCCGCCGACGAGGTACTGCTCGGCCGCCTCCAACGAGATCTTCATGGAGCCGGCGTCGGGCCGGGCCGCGGCCGGGGACGACGTATCGCCCGAGCCATCGCACCCGATCAGGAGCGAGAGCATGAGCAGAACGCCAAGGCGTCGCAGGAAATGGAAACACGCGAGTATCATGCCGGGCATGGGTTCCAGTACTTCGCCAGATCAACTCGCCAAATCATACTCGCCGGCCGAGGCGGAGCCTGCAATCCGCACCCGCTGGGACGCGGCAACGCTGGGACACGCCGAACCCGGCGATGGCACGCCCTTCTGCATTCTCATCCCCCCGCCGAACGTCACCGCCCCCCTGCACCTTGGCCACGCCCTGAACAACACCCTGCAGGACATCCTGGTGCGGTACCACCGCCTGCGAGGTGATCGGACGCTCTGGATGCCCGGAACCGATCACGCCGGCATCGCCACGCAGTCCGTGGTCGAGAAGCGACTGGCTCTTGAAGGCACGCGCCGCGTGGACATGACGCGTGAAGCATTCGTCGAGCGAACCCAGGCATGGAAAGACGAGTACGAGACGACCATCATCGAGCAGTTGCGACTGATGGGCGCTTCCTGCGACTGGCCGCGGGTCCGCTTCACGATGGATCCGGTCTGCACCGCCGCAGTCCGTACCGCCTTCTTCACCCTCTTCGATGACGGCCTGATCGATCGTGGCAAGCGACTGGTCAACTGGGACCCGGTGACCATGACCGCCCTGGCCGACGACGAGGTCGAGATGGAGACCGTCGCGGGCCACATGTACGAACTTCGATACCCGCTGTCCGACGGCAGCGGACACGTGACCGTGGCCACCACGCGGCCCGAGACGATGCTCGGTGACACGGCGGTGGCGCTGAATCCCGCCGACCCCCGCGCCGAGGAACTTCGAGGCAAGAGTGTCATCCTTCCGATCGTCGGACGAGAGATCCCGATCGTCGAGGACGACTACGTGATCATGCCCGGCGTCGGAGACGACCCCAAGGCGGCATTCGCCACGGGATTCCTGAAGGTCACACCAGCCCATGACCCCAACGACTGGGACCTCGGGCTGCGACACGACCTGGACGTCATCAACGTCATGGCCCCCGACGGAAGCATCTCGGATCGACACGGCTGGGACGATGCCGTCGACGCCTGCTCACCGTTCATCGGCCTGTCCCGTGAGGACGCACGCGAGTCGATCGTGCAGTGGTTCAAGAACGAAGGCCTGCTGGAGCGCGTCCGCGACTACGAGCACTCCGTCGGACACAGTTATCGATCGCACGTCCCCGTCGAGCCCTACCTCAGCGACCAGTGGTACGTCCGCGTGACCGACGACCGCCTTGGCGGCGAAGCCCTGCGTGCGATGCGCCCGGATCAGCGCCAGGGAGATCCCCCGCCCCGCGCCGGCGGCGAATCACACGAGCACGACGGGCAACTGGCCTTCACGCCCGAGCGGTATGCCCGCACCTTCCAGAACTGGCATGAGCAGTTGCGCGACTGGTGCATCAGCCGCCAGTTGTGGTGGGGCCATCGCATCCCGGTCTGGTCCCGGACCTTCACCCTGGCCGAGGCCGGCGACGTGGCCGGAGACGGCCTGGTCCGTGACACCGATGGATGCCCGCTGCCCTGCGCCGACGGCTCGATCGCCGGGCGATCCACCATGCTCCGCATCGACCGGCCCAATGACGAGGTCACCGTGTTCGCCTGCGTCGACCACGGCCACGAAGGCCTGGAGTCGCAACTCGTCGAGGCCGGCTACGCCCAGGACGAGGACGTTCTTGATACCTGGTTCAGTTCCGCCCTCTGGCCGCTGTCGACCATGGGATGGCCCGACCCCACCGCCTTCGACGACATGGAAGGTCTGCTTGACACGTTCAATCCGACCTCCGTGCTCTGCACGGCCCGCGAGATCATCACCCTCTGGGTCAGCCGCATGGTCATGTTCAACCGCTACTTCCGTGGCGGCACGCTTCCCTTCCGTGACGTCGCCATCCATCCCATGATCCAGGATGGCCACGGGCAGAAGATGAGCAAGTCACTTGGCAATGGCGTCGACCCCCGTGACATCATCCGCACGCACAGCGCCGACGCGCTGCGGTTCGTCATGGCCACGATCGCCACCGCGACGCAGGACGTCCGGCTCCCGCTGGATCTGATCTGCCCCCACACCGGCAAGACGTTCACCCCCGAGTTCATCACCACCGCCGCCGGGCACGTGGTCACCGCCCCGGTGCAGTCCAGCCCCGACGGCTCCGGCCGTGAGATGGCCACCGTCTACGGCACGCTCTCGGGAGAAACCGAGGTCACGGACGAACGCCCCATGGGCATCAACTCGTCCTCGAAGTTCGACCTTGGCCGCAACTTCGCGACGAAACTGTTCAATGCCACCCGCTTTGCGCTGGGACGCATCGAGTCACCGGCCACGAACGTTGATCCTTCCACGCTCGGACTCGTCGACCAGTGGATGCTGCACCGACTGCATGCCACGATCACTTCGATCCAGGACGCCCTGGCCGAGTTCCAGGTGCACCGCTACGCCGAAGCCGTCTATGACCTGGTGTGGAGGGACTTCTGCGACTGGTACCTGGAATCGATCAAGCCCACCGTGGCCGACGACCCCGCCCAGCAGCAGGTGCTTCGGTCGGTCCTGGATGCAATCCTCCGGCTCGTGCACCCGCTGTGCCCCTTCGTCACCGAGACACTTTTTCCGCATGTCCAGGACGCAGGCCCGACCGGACTGAACGGGCTGGGACTTCCCTCGTCCGAACTCCTTGCCGACGGGCACTGGCCGTCGATCGATCCCTTGATCATCGACGCCGCCGCCGGTGACACCTTCCAGCGGATCCAGTCACTGGTCAACGAGGTCCGTCGTGCCCGCGCAGACCAGGGACTTGGCCCACGTGATCGAATCGACCTCTTCGCGCCCGCCGCGGTGCGGGAACTCGTCGATCATGCTTCCGACGCCGTGCAGGCCATGCTGATGATCGAGACGATCCAGGACGACAAGGACACTCCCGAGGGGGCCTGGTCGATCGTGTTTGAAGGCCATTCCGTCCAGGGCGCCTCCAGCCTCGGTGCCGTGGACCTCACTGTCGAGCAGGATCGGCTTGCCGCAAAGGTCGCCGAGTGCGCCAAGGCGGTGGAGGGGTTCCAGAAGCGGCTGTCCAACACCAGCTACGTCGAACGGGCTCCCGAACACGTCGTCAACGAGACCAGGCAGAAACTGGTCGAAGCGGAAGTGGATCTTGAGGCAGCCAACGCAGCACTGCTGCGCATCCAGGAGGCGATGAAGGCATGAAGCGTTCCGCGTCCTGCATCACGATACTGCTCGTCGCAGCCGCAACCCTTCTTTCCGGCTGCGCCTCCTCCTACCTGCACACCAAGCATGCCGGCGGTCCCCGCGATACGACGAATCGAAGCTGGTCCCTCAACGAGGACGGCAGCTGGTCATCGGCCCAGCCCTGGGAGTTCATGGGCGTCGAGGGACAACTGATCGAAACGCCCCACTGGGAGATCTACACCACGATCGACAACGAGCGATTCGTGGGGTTCCTTCCCGAGTTCTACGAGGCGGCCCTGGAACGATACCGCTCCGCCCTCGGCGAACTGCCTCCCCCACCGCACGCCATGGCGACCTACCTCTTCGGAGATCGTCGCCAGTGGAAGAACAAGACCCGGATGATGCTCCCGGAACTGGCTTCATCGTTCGAAGGCCTTGGGCGCGGTGGATTTACCGCTGACGGGGTAGCGGTGCTCTACGACATCGACAACAGCATGTGGGACCGGGACACCTTGGCGCTCTCGGCCCACGAAGGCTGGCACCAGTACGCCCAGACGACCTTCCAGCAGCAACTGCCCCCGTGGCTGGACGAGGGCATCGCCACCATGATGGAAGGGTTCCGCATTCGCCGCAGCACGTTCGACTTCAGTGTCGACGCCAACCGGGAACGCAGTTACCGGCTTCGCACCGCCAAGCGCAGCGGCACCCTGATTCCCCTGCGCGACCTGCTCGACGGCGACCCCCACGTCTTCCTCGGCCAGGGCAAGTCCGACCTGCTGACCTACTACGCGCAGGTCTGGGCCCTCGCCCGCTACCTCACCGAAGCCGAGGACGCCCGCTACCTGCCCGCCCTGCAGAACGTGCTCATGCTCGCCATCGAGGGCGACCTGTTCCGCCAACTGCTTCGCTCCGACGCCGCGGCACGACGGGATGACCCGTCCGACAGCGCCACCGGCGTGGTGTTCATCGAGGCATTCTTCAACGACGACTTCGACGAGTTCGCCGCCGGCTACGACACCTGGGTCGACGAACTCACCAGCCGCCGAATGCGATGGCGCTGAGGCCCCCATGCGCATCGGCATCCTTTCGGACTCCCATGGCCGCGTCGACCGGATCGAATCCGCGCTTCGACTGCTTGAATCCCGTGGTGCTGAACTGTTCCTGCACCTGGGCGACATCGGCGACGTCGATGCGATCGACGTGATGGCGAAGCGGAACGTGCGCATGGTCTTCGGCAACTGCGACTGGGACGAGGCGGGACTGCGCCGCCGCGCCGAGGAACACGGGCTGGTGGTGGATCATCCCATTGGTCGCCTCGACATCGACGGACACACCCTCGCGTACACGCACGGTCATCGCAACGAGTTGCTGCAGGTCGCCATGGCGGACCGCGTGACGTGGCTGCTGCACGGGCACACCCACGAACTTCGCGACGAATGCATCGATGGCACGCGACTGATCAACCCCGGGGCGCTGCAAAGGGCGACGCGGTATACTGTGGCGCTGCTGGATACGGACGAAGACACGCTCGACGTGCTCGAACTTCCGCCCGCGGCCGAGTGAGCACATCCAACGTTCCCGGAGCCGATCGTGGCCAGCCCCACCATTCGACGAGCATTGATCGACGACCTGCCGGACATCCGGCGGCTGTTCGATGCCAGCGTCTACGAGGGCCAGACACGCATCAACGACACCGGCGCGGACATCGAGAACTTCAACGAAGCCTACATCGAGGGGCCGGAGACCAGCGGGTTCTGGATCGCGGATGCCACCGACGACGTGGTCGGCATGATCGGCGTCCAGGAGATTCGCGATGACGTGGCCGAGGTCCGGCGACTCCGTGTCGAGGAAGGCCATCGGCGACTCGGCGTCGGAACGTCGCTCATGGAGCACGCCATCGGCTTCTGCCGCGACCACGGGTACGTGAAGATCGTCCTGGACGTCCGTATCGAGCGTGGTCCGGCCATCGAACTTTTCAAGAAGTTCGGCTTCTTCCACTCCCGCACGCGCGAGTCAGAGGGCCACAAGCTCCTGGAGTTCTACGTCGACCTGTACAACGAACCCCATGCGTAACGCCATCCTGGCCATTCTGGTTCCGCTGCTGTGCCTTCCCATGGGCTGCATGTCAGATGTCCCCCCCGGCAAGCCACGCCCCACGCTCGACACCTACCGCGTCGGCGACCTGGTCGAGAAGGGGTCCATCGATGACTGGGAGAAGACCTTCATCCAGAGTCCGGGCACGACGACGTACTCGATCATCGACGGCACCGATTCCGGCAAGACGGTCACGTACGACGTTACATCGCTGGGTGACTCGACCTGGAAGCTCAATGTGGTCGACCGCGTCGCCTACACCTGGAAACTCACCGACGACGGCCTGCACTGCGAAGTCACCGTCGACGCACCCAGCGGCAGCACGAGCACCTTCGACCCCCCGCTGCCGGTGATCCCCAGGAACCTTGAACCCGGCAAGCCGGTCAAGGCCAAGGGCAGGATCACAGTCACCCACACCGACAACCCGTCCTCGAAGATGGCCTCGGGCACCTGGACGATTTCCATCCTCCACGATGCGGACGTCACGCTGAAGATCGACGGCACGGACATCGACTGCACCCGGATCTACTCCGACTACGACGCCGACCTGGGCCTGGCCACCGTGAAGCGCGATACCTGGGACTACTACGCCAAGGACCAGGGCTGGATCGCCACCGTGTTCAAGCAGACGATCACCAAGGTGATCATCCCCGAGCACACCAGCGGCACCTGGATCCGCAGCGGCAAGTAGCCCCCCCTCCAAGCTGCCTCACGGCCGATTGGACCGGGCGAGCACCCAGCGGCTCCATTTCTCCTATCATCCTGTGGCATCGGGAGTTGGGCTTCATGACTCCGGGGAACGCCCCTCCCGAGACGGCCACGTCTGGAGAACGTGGCTGGTTCACTGGAAGAGAAGAACCCGGAGCCCACACATGTCGACTCGACTGAACACCGTCCTGGCCGCGGCCTGCGCCGCCATGTTCGCCGTCCCCGCACTTGCAACGACCTTCATCGTGCCCACCGGCAAGACCCCGACGATCCAGTCGGCGATCGAGTTGGCGAACCAGAACGGTGACGAGATCTCCGTGCAACCGGGCGTCTACTTCGAGCAGATCAACTTCCTGGGCAAGTCGGTCCACATCTACTCCCAGGCTGGTGCCATCGCCACCTACATCGACGGCCAGAGCACGTCGGGCCCGCTGGTGACCTTCCACACGGCCGAGAACGAGAACGCGATCCTCGAGGGCTTCACGGTCCGCAACGCGCCCAACGGCGCCGGCCTGAGTTTCAATGGCTCGGCCCCCACCATCCTCTCGTGCAAGATCATCGGCAACTCCGCCACCAATGGCGGCGGCGTGGTCGCGGTGAGTTCCGACCCCGTCTTCGAGGATTGTGAGATCAAGAACAACTCCGCCTCCGACGGCGCCGGCATGCACCTCACCGGCGGCACGCTGACGATGTCCAATACGCTTCTTCGAGGAAACGTGGCCAGCCGTGACGGCGGAGCGATTCATTGCTCGAGCGGAACCGCTTTGGGCATCGACTCGTGCGACTTCCAGGACAATCGCACCAGCACCTCAAGCGACACGAAGGGCGGCGCCATGTACATGAGCGACTCCTCCCTGTCGATGGCTGGCTGCAACTTCACCAACAACGAGACATCTACATCTAGGACAGAGTGCAATCCTGGAAGCCGGAGATCTGAAGGCGGCGCGATTTCATCATATAACTCGACAGCCACGGTCACCAACTGCGACTTTGCTAGCAATCATGCATACGCTTACACCGAAATTAATGGTGATGGTTGCCCGAATCATCCGGATTCTATTGCTTTCGGCGGCGATCTCTGTTTGAGTAGTTTTTCTAACTGGCAAGTCACAAACTGCCACTTCGCCGACTCAAGTACAACGGCAGCTGGGTCTGGATGCTGTGGAGAAGACGTTGATATTTACTCTTATGGAGGTTCGACCTACCTACATGGTGCGGCAGTCCAGTTCAACAACTGCACGTTCACTGGATGCGCATCTATAGACTTGGGAGATGGGGAATCCAGTGGACCTGGAGCTCGCGGTGGCGCCATCTACTCCGACACCAATGGCAACCCCTTCATGCAGAACAGCTCGATCGTCGGCTGCTCGGCCGAGG
The DNA here is from genome assembly GCA_029245245.1 of Phycisphaerales bacterium. Lineage (GTDB taxonomy): Bacteria > Planctomycetota > Phycisphaerae > Phycisphaerales > SM1A02 > UBA854. Next base: position 5,060 of record JAQWPT010000013.1, on the reverse strand, counting down.
ATGGTGGCGCAATCTACACCTACGGCACCGCGTCGCCCTTCATGCTCAGCGTGAACTTGACGGCGAATACGGCTTCCGATCGTGGCGGAGCAATCTACTCAGACAGCAGTTACCCGGTGATCACGGGCTCGATCATCAACAGCAACACCGCGCCCTCCGGCGGCGGCATCTACTCGACCGGCGGCGCCCCGGCCTGGCCGACCGTCAGCGACACCCTCTTCTGCGCCAACAGCGAGGGCGACATCGCCGGCGGCTGGTATGACGACGGCGACGTCACCTTCAGCGAAACCTGCGGTGACGACTGCAATGAAAATGGCCTGCCCGACGAGTACGACCTGATCTTCGGCTACAGCCTTGACTGCAACAGCAACGGCGTGCCCGACGAGTGCGACATCGCCGACGGCGGCGACTGCGACGGCAACGGCATTCCCGACGAATGCGACATCGCCGACGGCACCTACGCCGACTGCGACAGCAATGGCGTGCCGGATGTCTGCGACGAGGATTGCAATGGCAACGGCATTCCAGACGGCTGTGACATCAATGACGGCACCGCCATCGACTGCAACGCCAACGGCATCCCCGACACCTGCGACATCGCCGACAGCAGCTCGGTCGATTGCGACGGCAACGGCATCCCGGATGAATGCGAACCGGACTGTGACGGCAACGGGGTCACCGATGCCTGCGACATTGCCGACGGCACCTACGAGGATTGCGACGGCAACGGTGTCCCGGACGTATGCGATCCCCAGGAAGACTGCAATGACAACGGGGTGAACGACGCCTGCGACATCGCCAATGGCGACTCGACCGACAACAACGGCAACGGAGTGCCCGATGAATGCGAGTGCCCCGGGGACGTCAACGGCGACGGGTTCATCAACGTCAATGACCTCATCTCGATCATCGGCGCCTGGGGCCCCTGCTTCGCGTGCGACGAGGACATCAACGGCGACGAGGTCGTCGGAGTCGACGACCTGCTGATCGTCATCGCAAACTGGGGCCCCTGCCCGAACTGAGTCGATCCTTCAACCCGAAACAAACAGCCCCGCACCGGTCTCCGGCGCGGGGCTGTTTCATTGAAAGCGGGTGAACGGACTCGAACCGTCAACATTCAGCTTGGAAGGCTGACGCTCTACCATTGAGCTACACCCGCAGTTTCCACAGGATACCACATGGTTCCGACTGGACGCCATGGGGGGTTCAAGCCGACAATCCTCTCGATGCTGCTGCGACACGTCCATCTCCACGAGGCCGCCCGGGCCGAAGCCGATGCCCAGAAGCCGGCCAAGCACACCCTCCGACGCGCCCTCTTCCGCTGCGCGATCGGCGCGGCGATTCTTGCGGTCCTCTTCGTGCTGATCCACTTCATGAAGCCCTTCATGCCCGACCTTCGCGAATGGGTGAAGTCACTGGGCCTCTGGGGCCCGCTGGTCTACTGCCTGATCTTCATCGTGCTCACCAGCTTCTTCTTCCCCGAATCGATCATCGCCATCGCCGCAGGCACCCTCTTCGGCTTCTGGATGGGCATCCTGTGGGTCGTGGTGGCGGGAACCATTGGAGCCATGTTGATCTTCTTCATCGGCCGCAAGGTCTTCTACTCCCCGGTCCGCAAGCAGCTCCAGAAGCATCCCAAGCTCATGGCCTTCGACGAGGCCGCCGGCAAGGAAGGCTTCAGGCTCATGTTCCTGCTGCGGCTCTCGCCCTTGAACTACTCGCTGCTGTGCTACGTGCTCTCGGTGTCCTCGGCGAAGTTCCGCCCCTACGTGCTGGCCTGCCTGGGCATGTTCCCCGGCAACATCTCCACCGTGTACTTCGGCTTCACCGCCCGACACGTCACCGAGGTGGCCGCGCACCAGACCAGCACCAGCTGGGTCAAGGAAGTCTCCATCTACGTGGGGCTCGGATTCGCCATCCTTGCCAGCGCCGTGGTGGCCCGCATCGCCATGCGAGCGGTCAAGAAGATGCAGGACACCCCCCCCGATGAGCCGCAAACCACTGCCTCATCCTGATTTCCGGCCCGAAACCCCAATCCCTCATTGCCATGCACCCCCCTGCCCAGTACGTTGAGCAGTGGAGAAACGGCCATTTCGGCCCCAGGGAGAAAGAACACGATGTTCACCAGAACGCTCGCCATCGGCGCGGCCACTGCCGCGATTGCCTGCTCGATCAACACCACGCTTGCCGCCCCCGGCAACCTGGCCAACCCCGCCCTGCCCGTGCAGGCGATCGAGATCGTGGAAATTCCCCGCCTCGACTTCGCGGCAATCGATGCCGAGGATCATCGGCGACTGGCCGACGGCGACCCCTATCGCTACGCCATCCCCCATGACGTGAGCGTGACCCCCGCCACCGCCGGCACATGGGAACGCCTTGACGACACCACGCTCATGTGGCGGCTCCGCGTGATCTCCCAGGACGCGACCTCCATCAACCTCGCCTTCGAGCGATTTGAACTGCCGACCAACGGCCTGCTCTCGGTGTCCACCACCGACGGGGACGTCTTCATCCGGCCCTTCACCACCGATGACAACAACATTGACAACCAGCTCTGGACCCCACCCATCCCCGGTGACGACATCCTCGTGGAGATCCAGGTCGACGAACGCGACCGCGACTTCGTCGAGCAGTCGATGGCCCTGACCCGCATCAACGTGGGCTACCGCGGCTTCTACGACCTCGCCTCGCCGAACCGCTCGGGTTCATGCAACTACGACGTGGCCTGCGCCGAGGCTGACGAGTGGCGGGACGAGATTCCCTGCGTTGCCGCCATCTCCACCGGCGGCTCCCTCTTCTGCACCGGCTTCATGGTCAACAACGTGCGGCAGGACGGCAGTCCCCTGTTCATGACCGCCAACCACTGCGGTGTCAGCTCCAGCAACGCCTCCTCCCTCGTGGCGTTCTGGAACTTCGAGGACGACTTCGACGCCCCCCTGGATTGCCCCTGCAACTCGAGCGAAACCGGAACACTTGACCAGTTCTCCACCGGCTCGACCTTCCGCGCCGGCAGCAGCGCATCAGACTTCACCATCGTCGAGTTCTACAACGAGCCCGACGAAACCTACGAGGTCGCCTACTGCGGCTGGGACGCCCGTGATCTGGCCACCGACTGCTCCGTGGCGATCCACCAGCCCAGCGTCGACGCCAAGCGATGGTCCATCGACTACGACGCCTCCGAGATCTACGGCTACAACACGCCCGGCACGACCCACCTTCGAATCATCGACTGGGACCTCGGCACCACCGAGCCCGGCTCGTCCGGCTCACCCATGTTCGACTGCACCACCCACCGCGTAGTCGGCCAGCTCCATGGCGGCTACGCCGCGTGCGGCAATGACCTCGAGGACTGGTACGGCCGCATCGCCGTCTCCTGGGACGCCGGACTCAGTGACGTACTGGACCCCGATGGCACCGGCACCGTCTTCGTCGACACCCTCGGCAAGGGCCTGTCCGTCGATCCCGCGATCGACGTCCTGCACTACGGCGAGGCCGGCGGCCCCTTCACCGAGGACAGCATCGCCTACACGCTCACCAACAACTCCCCCGACGCCGTTCAGTACCGCGTCTCCAGCAATGGAACCTTCACACTGAACACCAACGGGAACACGTTCCCCGTCAATGGAACGCTTGATCCCGAAGGCGGAGAGGTCGTGGTCGTGGTCGCACTGGGAGCGACGACCGCAACCCTGCCTGCCGGCGTGTACACCAACACCCTGCTCATCGAGGATCTCACCAACGGCAACGAACGTGAACTGGTTCACACGCTTGAAGTCGGCATTTCCGACTTCACGACCGACCCCGATCATGGCCACGTGGCCGGCGGCCCCCTCGGTGGCCCCTTCCCGTCCACCCAGGACTACGTGGTCACGAGCCTTCGCCCCACGGATGCGCTGATCGAGATCACGTCCGACGTAAACTGGATCTCCATCAACGGCGGCTCCAGCGACTCCATCACCCTGCTCAACGAGGGGGATGATGCCATCGTGACCATCGGGTTCTCCGATGCCGCCAACGACCTGCCCAACGGCATCGTCGAGGGCACGGTGACCTTCAACAACTACAACGGCGACGGTGGCGACACCACCCGGACCGTCGTCCTGGACGTCGGCCGATTCACCTACACGGCCTATGACACGCCCATTCCCATCACCGACAACGCCACCATCACGTCCGACATCGAAGTCGGCGACGCCTACTGCATCGGTGACGTGGACGTGGAGATGGACATCAGCCACACCTTCATCGGCGACCTCATCATCGACCTGACTTCGCCGGAGGGAACCACCGTCCGACTGCACGACCGCAGTGGTGGCGGCGATTCCGACATCCTCGTCACCTATGACGACGATGGCGACGGCACCGCTCCCGACGGACCCGGCTCCCTGGCCGATTTCGACGGCGAACTGGTTGCCGGCACATGGACGCTGACCCTCTCCGACAACGCCGGTGCCGACACCGGCAGCCTCAACGCATGGACGATGAAGATCGCCTCATCCGGCGACATCTGCCCACCCGTGGCGTATGACCAGTCCGTCTTTGTCGATGTCGATGCCGACATTGACATCGTGCTTGATGGCGCATCGCCGGACGGCAGCCCGCTGTCCTACGTGATCACCAGCCTGCCCACGGACGGCTCACTGGCCTCGTCGACCGGAACGCCGATCAATGCGGTTCCGTTCGCCATGTCCGACAACATCGTCGAGTACGACTCCGACTCGGGCTACATCGGCTCAGACGACTTCACATTCCAGGTGACCGACGGCGACCTGTCATCACTGGACGCGACCGTTTCCATCCAGGTCGGCGCCGTGCCGAACCCGGACGACTGCGCCCAGGCCGCACCCATCGGAAACGGCATCTGGGACTTCGACACCACGTCGGCGACCACGGACGGATCCGCTCACTCCGAATGTGACTTCGACGGCCAGACCTACCATGACATCTGGTACAGCTACATCGCCTGTGGCGATGGGAACCTGCTGGTCTCGACCTGCGGCGATCTCGGCGGCGGTGCCGACTACGACACCGACCTGGTGGTCTACGAAGGAACCGACTGC
>JAQWPT010000003.1 GCA_029245245.1 Phycisphaerales bacterium | reverse complement strand
CACACCAACAGCGAGCGGGGCTACCTGCCGCACCTGCGGGATCGACTGGTGGCGGCGATGCCCGGCTGCGAGTTCACGGTGTCGACCCGCGACCGCACACCCTGGACAGAAGCCTGAGTTCTACGGAGACGTGGGAGCGGGATTTTCGGCTTTGACTGCCTCGATGGAGTTCAACTGCGCCTGGTACTCGGCAGCAGTGGCATCGTGACCGGCTTCCGGGTCGACCCCGTGCCAGGCCTCGTGCAGTTCAACGAGTTGTTCCAGGGCCAGGCTGCGGGTCGCCCACGCTGCATCGTTCAAGGTGCGCTCGTTGGCCTTGGCAAGGGGCAGCGCATCTTCGAATCGCTCCATCGTGATGTAGAGCTCGCCGAGCTGGTCTCGTGCTTCGAACGTCTGCACATGATCGTCTCCCCATCCCGTGAGGCAGAGTTGAACGCGTTCCTGCAGCAGTGTTTCGGCTTCTTCGTACCGCTCAAGCCCCGCGAGCGCACCGGCCCAGTAATTGATCGCGTCAAGCGTGTACGCATGGTCGTTGCCATGACGCTGGCGAAGGACCGGGAGCACCGGCTGCATGAGTTCCTCGGCTTCCTCGAATCGTTCCAGCCGGATGAGCATTGCGGCGAGAAAGGACTGGGCTCTCATGGTGGCCCCGCTGTCATCACCGTTGTTCCGTCGCCTGCTCAGCCACGCTTCACGGGCGTACTGTTCGGCTTCCTCATTCCGATCAAGGAACGTCAGTGACGCTGCGTAGTTGTCCATGACATTGAGTGTTCTGTAATCGTCATCACCGAACAGTCGCCGCCGGGTTTCAAGACCCTCGCCAATGGCAGCGGATCCTTCTTCATACCGACCCTGGCCGAGCAGGCAGTTTCCTATTGAATCCTTGATTTCAAGTGTGCGGATGTTTTCGGCCCCCCAGACTTGCTGGTAGCCCGGCAGCAATGAACGGTAGATTTCCTCCGCCTCCTTGAGCTGCCCTTTTCTGAAGAAAAGCACCGCAAGTGCTCCTCGTGTGCTGAGAAAATCCCGGGAAAGTGGTTTGTTCGTCGTGCCGAGAAGAGCAATGCTCCTGCGGTATTGCGTTTCAGCGAGTTCGTCCTGGCCAAGGCTTCTCAGAAGCGACCCCATCTTCGAGAGCATGGCGCCATGCCAGTAGGGATCGTCACTGAATACGATGTCGATCCCTTCGATCATCGGAAGGATCATGCTGTTGGTCATGTGCGTGATGGTGACATTGGTGAAGTTCACCGGGTCGAGAGAACTGTCCAGCATGGCCAGTTGCCTGTCACGTTCGTCCGGAGGCAGGGTGCGAGCAAACGTACCATTCGCCTCGTTCAGGATCGTGTTCCTGAGCTTCTCGCCCCCATCCGAGGCGTTGAGGCTGCCGAATCCCTCCGTCAGGAACTCGTTGAAACTCATGGCGGTCTCGAAGTTCTTCGATGATTGCACGAGTGCGCGTTTTGCATCGAAGTAGAGAATGACAGACAGTATGGTCAGGGACAGCAGGGCCAGGGAGACGACGGCCGTCGCGGCCGTCGCCAGTCGGTGCTTTCGAACGAAGCGGCGGAGCTGCTCGGTACGTGTCGATTGCCGGGCCATGATCGCCTCGTCGGCAAGGAATCGCCTGATGTCCTCCGACAGTTCACCGACCGACTGGTAGCGGTCGTTGCGATCCTTTTCCAGCGCCTTGAGGCAGATGGTCTCAAGATCACCCCTGAACTTCGCATCGATCTCGCCAAGTCGCCGGGGCCTGCTCTCCTTGATCAGCTGCGCCGCCTTCGTGAGGCTTGCGCCGGTGAGCAGGTATGGGAACTCACCAGTCAGCATCTCGTGCAGAAGCACGCCGAGTGCGTAGATGTCGCTTCGCGTGTCCAGTTCGGCCGGGTCGAGGTCCACTTGCTCGGGGCTCATGTACTGAAGTGTGCCGATGAGTTGACCGGCTTCCGTGGCCAGGGTGCCGCTCACCGCGTCGCTGTCGGTCGAGCGTGCAACGCCGAAGTCGATGATCTTGGGCCTGCCGCCTTCATCAACGAGAATGTTGCCGGGCTTGAGGTCGCGGTGGATCACTCCGCGGCGATGGCCGTATTCCACGCCGTCGCAGGCGGCGCGAAAAAGTTCCAGTCGCGTGGTGGTGTCCAGGTTCTGCTCCTTGACGTAGTCGCCGAGTTCCCTGGCGCCTGGGACGTATTCCATGGCGAAGAAGGGGCGTGCGCCGCTGCCATCGTCGTACGTCCCGGCTTCATGGATCTGTGCGATGGCCTGGTGTTGCAGGAGAGCGAGCGTCTGTGCTTCGAACTCGAAGCGACGCATTGCCTTGCGGGAAACGACCCCGGCGTTCATTACCTTGATGGCGACATCCCGCTGGGGACTGTCCTGCCGGGCGAGGTAGACGGTGCCCATGCCGCCTGAGCCGATGGCGCTCTTGATGCTGTAGCCACCGATATTCGCGGGATGTGCGGTGCTGGGGAAGTGGGCGGAGGCCTGGTCACCGATGATGGTCGCGTCATCGGGCCTCGGTCCGTTCTCTGGATGTTCGGTTCCTTCGCCCATTGGGACTAGAGTACCATTCATGGTCTGGAGCATGCTGCATGTCGACTCGGCGCGTAATCACCACCACCTGCCCGGCCAAGCTGAACCTCGTGCTGGCCGTGGATCCCCCGCGGGACGATGGAATGCATCCCATCGCGTCGTGGATGGTCACGGTCGACTTCGTCGACGATCTCGAAGTGACGCAGTTGGAGCCGGATCGATTCTCGCGGTACGCGATTCTCTGGCATGAAGACGCCCGTCGCACCAGCGACATCGACTGGCCGATCACCTCCGACCTCGCCGTCCGCGCCCACCAGGCGATCGAGGCGCACGTGGGCCACACCCTGCCGGTACAGATGAAACTCCAGAAGCGCATCCCGGTCGGGGGCGGACTCGGTGGTGGTTCATCCAACGCGGCGGCGATGCTTCGGTCCGTCAACGAACTCTACGAACTTGCACTGGACGACTCGACGCTCGAGTCGATCGCCATGACCCTTGGCAGTGACGTGCCGTTTCTCGTGCGTGGTGGCAGCGCGATCGTCGAGGGTGTTGGTGACACGATGACCCGCCACGATGCAGTACCGGTGTTCCATGCCGTGCTCGTGCTGCCCGAACTGACCTGCCCCACCGGGGCCGTCTACGCCGCCTTCGATCAGGACCTGCCGCCCACCAGTCGCAGCGGCGAGGTCCGCGGGCTTGATGGCACCATTCCGGCGGCCGAGGCTCTTTTCAACGATCTGGCGGCACCCGCGATGCGGGTGGTGCCCGAATTGGCCCACCAGCGTGAGCGGGTGGCCGTCCTTGCCGAGGGACCCGTGCATGTCAGTGGCAGCGGGTCCACCCTCTTCGTACCCTGTTCCGATGCGCTGCACGCGGGGCACCTGGCCACCGCGCTGCAGGACCAACTTGAACTGCCTGCCGTCCCCGTGGCCGCCCGCGGGCTCGAGTCCCCCATCCTGGAAGAGATCCAATGACCACCTATCCACAGCCCAACGACTTCATGCCGACCGAACTGGACGCCCTCGACTGGGACCAGCTCGAACCGCTCTACCAGGCCCTCATCGATCGCGACCTCAAGTGCGCCGGCTGCCTTGAGCAGTTGCTGCTGGATCGAAGTGAACTCGATGCCGCCGCCAGTGAGGCCCAGGCCAACGTCTACATCCGCATGACCTGCCACACCGACGACGAGGACGCCAAGAACGCATTTCTCAACTTCGTCGAGCACGTCGAGCCCAAGCTCAAGGACGTGTCCTTCCAACTCGATCGCCGGATCGTCCAGTGCCCCTTCGCCGATGACCTCGATCAGGAACGCTACGGCGTCTACCTGCGGAACCTCGATGCCGACGTGAACCTCTTCCGCGAAGAGAACATCCCGCTGCAGACCGAGGACACCAAGCTTGGCCAGCAGTACGACGAGATCAATGGGGCCATGACCGTCGAGTACGACGGCGAGGAATACACGATGCCGCAGATGGCGCGCTTCGTGCAGGAGAACGATCGCTCGGTCCGCGAGAACGCCTGGACCGCGATCGTGCAGCGACGGTACCGCGACCACGAGGCCATTGACGGTCACTTCGACGGCATGGTCAAGTTGCGGGATCGCATGGCGGCCAACGCCGGCCACGAGAACTACATGGAGTACGCCTTCGCGGCGATGCACCGCTTCGACTACACGCCGTCCGATTGCCAGCAGTTCCACGAGGCGGCGCGGACCATCTGCGTGCCCATCTACCACGAGCTCAATGCGCAGCGGGCGGAGGCCCTCGGAGTGGATACCCTCCGGCCCTGGGATCTGGACGTGGACCTGAAGGGCCGTGAACCGTTGCGCCCCTTCAAGACGGCCGATGAACTGGTCGAACGTACGTCGTCCCTGTTCCACCGAATGGATGGGTCGCTGGGCACCATGTTCGATTCGCTGCGCGGCAGCGACTGCCTCGACCTCGACTCCCGCAAGGGCAAGGCACCCGGCGGCTACCAGTACGATCGCGATCGCAGGCGTGTGCCGTTCATCTTCATGAATGCTGCCGGCATGCAGCGTGACCTGGAGACCATGGTGCACGAGGCGGGCCACGCCTTCCACGCGATGCTGTCGCGGGATGAACCGCTTGTCGCTTACCGCACCCACTTCCTGCCCATCGAGTTCGCGGAAGTCGCGTCGATGAGCATGGAACTGCTGGCGCATCCCTACCTCGACGAGTTCTACGACGAGGACGCGGCGAATCGTGCCCGTCGGGCGCACCTGGAAGGCATCGTGCGGACCCTCTCCTGGATTGCGACCATCGACGCATTCCAGCACTGGATCTACACCCATCCGAACCACACGCAGGATCAACGCGACATCTACTGGCTCGAACTTGACGGCCTCTACGGACCCAGCGTGGACTGGAGCGGCTTCGAGGACCAGCGGGCCAAGGCCTGGCATCGCCAACTGCACCTGTTCAACGTGCCCTTCTACTACATCGAGTACGGCATCGCCCAGCTTGGTGCTCTCCAGTTGTGGATGCAGTACCGGCAGGACCGGGGCCAGGCCATTGAGAACTATCGCCGGGCCATGACGCTCGGTGGATCACGCCCATTGCCGGAACTGTTCGAGGCCGCCGAACTCACCTTCGACTTCGGCCCCGGAACGATGAAGCGGCTCATGGACGAGGTTCAGGGTGAACTGGCTGCGTTGCCGGCCTGAGCATGCCGTCGCTGCCCCATGATGTCGTGAACCTCGAGGAGTACCGCCGATCGGGACACAAGGTGGTCGACTGGATCGCCGAATACCGGCAGAACGTCGCCGACCTGCCGGTGATGGCGTCCGTGGAACCCGGTTCGGTCTACGACGCCCTGCCGGCGCAGGCCCCTGAAGACCCCGAGGCGATCGACGCCATTCTCGCCGACGTGGATGCCCTGGTCGTCCCGGCCCTCACGCACTGGCAATCACCGAACTGGTTCGCGTACTTTCCCTCCAATGCCGCCGAGGCGTCGTTGCTGGGCGACATGCTTTCGACCGGGCTGGGTGTCCAGGGCATGCTCTGGTCGACGAGCCCGGCCTGCACCGAGGTCGAGATGCGCATGCTCGACTGGACGGCTCACGCCCTGGGCCTGCCCGATGCCTTCCGATTCGACGTGGATGGTCCCGGTGGCGGGGTGATCCAGGACACCGCCTCCAGTGCCGTACTCGCGTGCATGATCGCTGCGCGCGAGCGGGCCACCGAAGGCCGAACCGCGACAACCGGCCTGGACCAGTCCAGTTCCCCGCTGGTGGCCTACACCTCGCTGCAGTCGCACTCGAGCATCGAGAAGAGCACCCGCCTCTGCGGCATCGGCAGCGACAACCTTCGACTCATCGAGGGCGACGCCGAGTACGCGATGTGCCCCGATGCGTTCGAGACACGGCTGCAGGCCGACCTGGCGTCGGGTGCGAAGCCGTTCTTCGTGAACCTCACCCTCGGGACCACGGCCTCGGGTGCCTTTGATTCCCTGGCCGCGATCGGCTCGATCGCACGCACGCACGGACTGTGGGTGCACGTCGATGCAGCCATGATGGGCACCGCCGCCCTGTGCGAGGAGTTCCGTGGCATGCACGAGGGCATTGAGCATGTCGACAGCTGGAGTTTCAATCCGCACAAGTGGATGGGTGCTGCCTTCGATTGCAACTGCCTCTGGCTGCGTGACACCGAATCGCTGATCTCGGCCATGAGCATCATGCCCGAGTTCCTGCGCAACCGACCCACCGACAGCGGCAAGGTCGTGGACTACCGGGACTGGCAGATCCCGCTGGGCCGGCGGTTCCGGGCCCTGAAACTCTGGTTCCTGTACCGCGGCATCGGCCTGGCCGGACTTCGCAGCATGGTTCGTGAACACGTCCGGTTGACCGCGGAACTTGCGACATGGATCGAGGCGGACGAGCACCTGGAACTCGCGGCACCGCGATCGCTCAACCTCGTGTGCTTCCGGCACACCGGCGGTGACGAACCGACGCGTGCACTTCTGCATGCCCTCAACGATTCAGGTGAGATGAGCCTTTCGCATTGCGACCTTGACGGTCGCATCGCGCTGCGAATCAGCATCGGTCAGTGGCGGACCACGGCCGAGCACGTGCAGGCCAGTTGGCAGCGGATCGCCGCCACGGCACGCGAACTGGGTTGATCAGCGCAGGGCCCGCTTGAGGTCACGGTCACTCGTGCAGATCGAGAGCACCTTCTCCAGCTTGACGATGCTCAGCAGCGTGTTGAGCTGGTCGGTGACGTTGGCGAGCACGATCTTCATGTTCTGCTGGCCGGCGCGGTTCCGAAGGTCCAGCAGCATGCCGATGCCCATGCTGGAGATGAAGGACACCTCCTGCATGTCGAGCACGAGAAACACGCAGACATCGTCGGCCTGCTCGATGGAGATGGTTGCTTCGCTGGTGATGATCTGGGCTTCACGCTCGTTGATCGAAGGACCGCGGAGGCGCAGCCAGAGCCCTCGCCCTTCGACGCGGGGCGTGACGAATATCGACTTGGCGGTGGATTCCCGTTCCATCGGTTTCAGTGTACCAATGGTCGCTGCGAGCACCATGCATTCTTCGTGAAACGTCAGTTTGTGCGTTGAGCGAGTTCACTCAACCAGGCGAGGTCCTGCCGCATCTGCGTAGCACTCTGGTACCGCTGGGTGGGATCCTTGGCCATGGCCATGCGCACGATGGTGGCGCAGTCGGGGGGCAGTTGCGGATCGATCGACAGCGGATCGGGGACGGGGTCCTCCCGGTGGGCATGCAGCAGGTCGTGCAGTTTCGGGCGACCGGGGTACGGTGGCTGCGAGACCAGCAGGTGATGAAAGGTTCCCCCCAGTGAATAGAGATCGCTGCGGTGGTCCACCTGACTCTGGCTGCACTGTTCGGGACTCATGTAGTGCGGCGTGCCGACGATTCGTCCCGCGCCGGCCACGTCCTCGGTGTTGGGAGCGAGGGCGAGTCCGAAGTCGGTGAGCTTTCCCGTGCCATCCTCGGCAAGCAGGATGTTGTCGGGTTTGATGTCACGGTGGATGAGTCCGCGCCGATGTGCGGCATCGAGTCCTTCACAGCAATCGATGATGATCTCGACCGCGCGGGCCCAGGGCACACGGTCGCTGGACTCGATGAGTTTCCAGGCCGTTCCCCCTTCACCCTTCTCCATGACCAGGAACAGGGAGTCCTCGAACTCCCCCACGTCGTAGATGCTCACGGTGTTGGGGTGATTGATCTGGCCCATCGTGCGAACCTCGTGCATGAAGCGGTCGCGGGCCATCGGGTGTCGAGAGACGTCGATGTTCACCATCTTGATGGCCACGTCGCGTCCGATCAGGTCGTCACGGCCATTGAGCACGAAGCCCTGGCCACCGATGCCCAGAACGTCGGTGACGCTGTAGCGGCCGATCGTCCGACCCACGAGTGCGTAGGGGTTCTGCTTGTCGCTCTGGGTCGATCCGTAGGCATGGCTGTCGTCCGCGTGGGCGGGAATCGCCGGCAGCACGGTCTCGGCCAGCGAATCCACCGCGGGACTGGCGACAATGGTTTCTGCGAGGTTCAGTTCGTCGTCGTCTTCGAAGAATGCCAGGGAGAGTGCGCCGGCGCACCGGGGTGCCAGTTGCTTGACCATCTTCAGGTGCTCGAACCGGAACACGCCATCGCGCTGGTTGAGTACCTGGGCCACGCCGATGGGTTGCCCGTCGTCGGCATGCAGCGGGAACGCGATGACGCTGCGGGTGCGGAAGCCGGTGCGATGGTCGATGTCGCTGTTGAACCGATCGTCGTCGTAGGCATCGTCCACCCGGATGATCTCATCGCCACCGAGGGCGGCGCCGGCCAGCCCGCGATCAGCGGGCATGCGGATCAGCAGGGATTCATCGCTGGTGGAGACCTCGTCGCGGTGAGCGACCACGGTCAGCAGTTCGTTGCGTGGAGCGTCGTAGCGGTAGACGGTGGCCCGCTCGGCATCGAGCTTGTCGCGGAGAATGTCGCAGATCGTCCGAAGTTTCCGGGCTCCGCCGGCGGCCTCCTGCAGACGCTGGTCGATGCCCGGCAGGTCCAGCTCGGTCATCATTTGCACGGTCGAGTCCGGCTCATCACTGGGGATGGGCATATTGTGGACCGCCAGCAGTGCCTGGATCCTCGCCAGCAGCACCGGCAGATTGATCGGCTTGGTCACGTAGTCGTTGGTGCCGTGACGGAATGATTCGACGACGACCTCGGACTGGTCGCGGGAGGAGGCGATGATCACCGGCAGCGCTGCGGCCAGGAATCGCTCGCGAATCTGCTTGAGCAGTGTGAATCCATGTCCCGAGTCCAGATCGGTATCGAGGATGACCAGGTCGATCTCGTGGCTGGCCAATCGCTGGAGGGCTTCCTTGGCGCCTTGGGCGACCTCCACGAGGAACCCGTGTCCAGCAAGAAATTCACTGAGCAGGGCGCGACTGACATCGCCCGGATCGATGATCAGGATGCGACTGGTGGATGAACTGGTACCCGTGGTCGGGTCGGTGTCGACCATGCAGGCATGCTAGTCGAGGAGGACCGACCCGTCCCCCCGCCTTGGCGTACCATTGGCGTGGAGATCTACCTGTGCGACGCGTCAAGGCGGCCGGCGGCTGGCCCGCCATCCTCTACACCCTCAAGCGTGCCCGGGCCTCAGGAGGCCTGCGACGCATGTGGAAGGCGATGCGCTCCCGCAACGCCTGCAAGACCTGCGCCCTGGGCATGGGTGGGCAGCAAGGCGGCATGGTCAACGAGGCCGGTCGCTTCCCCGAGGTCTGCAAGAAGTCGGTGCAGGCCATGGCGGCAGACCTGCAGGGCGCCGTGCCGAAACACTTCTTCGATGATTCCTCCGTGGAACGCATGCGGGCGATGACGCCGCGCGAACTCGAGGCCACCGGGCGACTGACCCGTCCGGTCTGCTGTGGCCCGCTGGACAACCACTATCGAGAACTGTCCTGGGACGATGCCATCGATCGGATCGTCAAGACACTGCGCGCCACGGCTCAGGACCAGTCCTTCTTCTACTTCTCGGGGCGGTCTTCCAACGAAGCCGGATTTCTCCTGCAGTTGCTGGCCCGGTGCTGGGGAACCAACAACATCAACAACTGCTCCTTCTACTGCCATCAGGCATCGGGAGTGGGCCTTGGTTCCGTCACTGGTTCGGGCACCGCCACCGTGGTGCTCGAGGACCTGGACGAGTGTGATCTCGTGGTGCTCGTGGGAGCCAACCCCTCTTCGAACCACCCGAGGCTGATGCGATCACTCGTGGATCTCCGGCGGCGTGGTGGGAAGGTCGTGGTGATCAACCCGCTTCGCGAACTCGGCCTCGATCGATTCAAGGTGCCATCGGATTTCCGAAGCATGCTTCGCGCGTCGCGCATCAACGATCTCTACGTCCAGGGGCACATCGGCGGCGATGGCTGGCTGCTGGCCGGCGTCATCCGCGCACTCATGGATCGTGGAGCCGTCGACGAGGAGTTCGTCGCGAGTCATGCCGATGGTTGGGATGCGTTGGCTGCGTCTATTACGGCCATGGATCCCGATGAGATCGTCCAGCGAAGCGGAGTGGACCAGGAGACGATCGACCGGCTTGCGGGGATCTGCGCCGAATCCAAGCGGACGATCTTCTGCTGGGCGATGGGGATCACCCACCACGCCCATGGAGTCGGCAACGTCCAGATGATCGCCAACCTCGCCATCGCCATGGGCCAGTTGGGGCGACCCGGCTGCGGGCTGCTGCCCCTGCGAGGTCATTCCAACGTGCAGGGCATCGGTTCCATGGGGGTCGTGCCCCGGCTCAAGGATGCCTTCTTCCGCGAACTGGAGCACGCCGTAAACGTGCCGATGCCCACCACGCCGGGCATGGACACCCTCGCCTGCCTCGAGGCCGCGCGGCAGGGTGACGTGCGTTTCGCACTGTGCCTTGGCGGAAATCTCTACGGATCGAATCCTGACGCCGCCTTCGCCGCAGAGGCCTTCGGTTGCATCGACCAGGTCGTGCATCTTTCCACCACCCTGAATACGGGCCACGCCTGGGGGCGAGGGCGGGAGACGATCATCCTGCCGGTGCTTCCACGCGACGAGGAGTCGCAGCCCACCACCCAGGAATCGATGTTCAACTACGTCCGCATCAGTGACGGCGGCTCATCGCGTCACGACGGTCCACGGAGCGAGGTCGACGTGATCAGCGACATCGCCACGCGGTTGCTGGGCACCACGGGGTCCATCGAGTGGGAATCACTTCGCTCGCACGACGCCATTCGAGATCTCATTGCCCGGGTCGTTCCCGGCTACGAGAACATCGGCGGCATCGAGGCGTCCCGCCGCGAGTTCCATATTTCAGGTCGCACGTTCCATGCGCCGACCTTTGCTACTCCCAGCGGGCGGGCGCAGGTGCATGACGTGCCCCTGCCGCGCGAGGACGATCTCCAGGCCGATCAGTTGCGACTGATGACCATCCGCAGCGAGGGCCAGTTCAACACCGTCGTCTACGAGGAAGAAGATCTCTATCGCGGCCAGGATCGCCGTGATGTCATTCTCATGCATGCCGATGACCTGCAACGCCTTGGTCTGGAGTCCGACGATCTCGTCACCGTATCGACCGGGACCGGCAGCCTGCAGGTCCACGCTCGAGCCATCGACATCCGCTGCGGCAACGCCGTCATGTACTACCCGGAGGCGAACGTGCTGATTCCGCGCCGGGTGGATCCCCAGTCACGCACTCCGGCATTCAAGGGTGTTCCGGTTCGGATCGAACGCTGCTCAACCGTCGTCACGTGACCCGCACCACTTCGACCAGTCGTCCGGGTCATTGATGTTCACGAGGCGTTCCGCCGGCGGCGGTTCCACGTACGTGGCGTCGAAGTTCGCGATGAATCCATGGAGGGACCGGTCGTCGGATTCGAGGCGCTCGGTGATGCATGGACCCAGTCGCGCGTGCAACACGGCGGGCAGTGAGCGTGGCGGTTCCTTCGCGTCGTGGGCGAAGACGACCAGGTCACCTTCGGTGCGGGCAAGGCGAAGGAGATCTTCGCCGAGCAGGCCGGGCATGTCGCAGGGCACCACGAGGTAGCGATCACCAAGTCCGCTGGCCAGCAGAGCGTCGAGCCCCGACAGCGGTCCGCCTCCTTCGACCCGGTCGGTGACGTGCGGCAGGTCGGGAAGGATGATTTCCGGGCCGCAGACCACGACCTGGTCGGTGACCACCCGACATGCCTCCAGGACCAGTTCGACCATCATGCGACCGTCCTCCAGGGAGAGGTCGTGCTTGGTCCGCCCCATGCGTCGGGCGGCTCCGCCGGCGAGAATTGCCGCCGTGATTGGTGTCAGAGAGTCGTTCATGGCTGCCTCGCCCCTCGTGGGGACGCCACGGGTTGAGAAATCAACGATGTCCGGTGGCCCCGGAGGACGATGAGTGTACTCTTGGGAATGCATTGCATCGTGCAGTGTGGAGCAACCTGATGATCGAATCGTTACGGGACAACCGGGGAACCACGAACCGCTGGCTGGCTGGATTTGCCCTGCTGGGCGCATCCCTCGCTCTGGTGTCCAGTGTTTCAGCCCAGGAAGCCCTCAGTGGCGAGCTCGTGCCCGTCGACGCTTTCGTGGCGGATTCCTCCGATCTCTCCACGAGTCTTCGCCAGGTGGAATACGGGATCCAGGTGCCCTACGACTTTGAGCAGTTGATGCGGGAAAATACACCCGATGGCCGCTTTGTCCGCCGTGCGGCGGGGCTGTGGGCCGTCTTTCCCCGATCGGAATACGCGGCCACGGAAGGCGGGTACATCGCAACCTGGCCGGCCGGTACGTACTTTCATATCGGGCCGCCTCGCCAGGCCGCCTCTTCTTCGACGCAGCAGGGCGAAATCGCGGATGAGCATCGGATGCAGTCGGAATCACATGGATCCCCAGTCCATACCGAGTTGCTGGTTCTGAATCCGATCAGGGCGGAAGCGAGCGATGGGCGATTCGCTGCGAATGAAACTGAACGTCCGGATCCGGTTCGTCCACTCGTGCAGGGGCGGCAGCCATCACGGCACATTGAACTCGTCCAGGTTCGTTTCCTCATGGACGAGGCCTATCGACGTGATCGAATGCAATCGCTGGTCGTGCAGGCTCAGGCGGCTCGGGGGCCGTCTTCGTCCCCATCAAAATGACCAAGGCAATCCAGCATGCGGGCAAGATGCTGCATGCGCCGGTCAGCCATCGCCATCGCTCTGTGGGCGAACTGTACGGAATCGACAGTCGGGCCGGGGTTCCCATCGCGTGATGCGATTCCCGGGAACGGAATGGGATTTCCGTCGATCCAGTCGGGGGTCCGGGTTTCACGCTGTTCAAGCATCATCCTGCTCCACAAGGACGATCGACAGGAAGGGGTGATCACTTCGGCGGGTCCTTCACATGGGTGAAAAACGTTCACTCGGTGCCTGCAGGACCCGCAGGACACGTACTCAGTCCGATAACAGGGCCCCGCTCTCCGCCAGTTCCTCGTCCATGCCGTTGATGAGCCTTCCCGTGCTGGAGAGATGGGCGAAGACGATCGCGCCGATCACCATGCAGGCGATGATCGCCAGGAAGAAGATCAACAGGCTGGTTCGCAGCCTGGTGTCATCGATGGGCTGACCGTCGCTGCGGGCCAGTCGCTGGTGGCCCTCTTCCATGTACCGGTTGCGCACCTGCGCAAGGATCGGATTCGGACGGCTCCGTGCCGTTCTCGCGGATTCGCTGACAAGGGTTCTCGCGAATGCATCCAGCCAGTCACGCGTGCCGTCATGGTTCTTGCCGACCATGGAGAACTGAATCGAGTCCGGTTCGGTCCCACCGGTTTGGACGGACTCCTCGATACGCCGCTGGACGAGCACCGGATCGATGGCTACGCCGGTCTGCTCCGTGTAGCGTCGGGCGAGTTTTTCCGGGAACCCCTCGCTGGTGACGAGGCTGGCATGCCAGTCTTTCCATGCCCTCATGGCTTCGGGCTCCACGGTCTTGCCTTCCGGCACGGCGGCGTTGATGACGACCATGGACCGCATGCTCGGTGGGTCGAACTTGTCGGCGGCCCACCAGCTCCCGGCGCCCATCAGCAACGCCAGCAGGACGACCCACCCGGTGATCTGAACCGATCGTGATGCCGCCCACTTGTGGATCATCCGTTCCTCGGAAGCAGTCAAGACTCGCCGAACCTCGTCGAGGTGCTGCTGCTGTTCCATCAACTGTGTTTCCTGTCGACGGCGGGCGGCTTCCAGTTGTGCGACCTGCGGAAGACGTCGAGCCTGCTCCTTGATGAGTTGTCGACATCGCTGGAGGCGATCCCGGCGGCGCAGGAGGTGCTCATCAGCGGCCGCGTCGGGCTCTGGAGCAGCGATTGGTGCCGGACTTTGGATCGCTGGCTGCTCTACAACCACTTGTTCCGTGCGTGCGTGGGCCAATTCGGTTTCAAGGCGACGTACGCGGGTACGAAGTTCATCGGCCTCGACCATTGCCGCAGCTCCCTCCTCGAGTCGTTCCGTCTGCTCCTGGAGCATCTTCGAGAACTCGCGGATCTTGCTGGTGGCGATGGAGAGTCGTTGGTGCTGCTGGCGTACCGTCTCCTTGTCACCCTCGGTGGATTCAGCCAGTGATTCGTGCCTGGTTTTCCAGTCGTCGCGTTCACGCAGAAGACGGCGAACCGCCTGTCGCACACCCATGAGACGGCGGCGCAATCGGTGCCGGTCCTTCTGGGCCCCCTGCATCCAGGCTTCAAGTTCACGCATTCGCCGGCCACGGCGGGCTACGGCATCCGATGCCGTTCGCAGGGCAGCGAGGTGCGTATCGAGTTCATCACTGCGGTCGAGATCACGCTGGGCATACTCATCCTGAAGTTCGGTCTCCCGTTGGCGAAGGCGTGTTTCCGCCTCATCCAGTTCCTCGTTCCGGGAGGCAAGACTGCGAACCGTGTCGTCCTGCGTCTTGCGCAGGGAGCGGATTCGATCGAACTGCGATTCGACCTGGGCCAGCAGGTCCATGACCTCGTCCGGTTCGTGAATGGGAGTGCCGTCTCCGGCGTGCTTGGAATCAACGTGCGGGGACATTCTCGTCTCCCCGGGTCGCCCCGGTTGTGCCTCCCCGGCAACCCAATTCATCGGCCCGCTCCGTGATCGCCTCAAGGGGGCATTTCGGCAAATCCGCGATGCAGCGGTCCTGTGGCGTTGCTCTGGAGCGGTTGTCGGGCGCATGCGAGCCGGGGAGTTTCCACGACCCCGATGATCGATACAATCGCAATGTCCATGACCACCCTGCCTACCATCGATACCTCCTCCGATCGCCTGCTCGAGCATGTGCGCGATCCGGAGCTTGCGCCCATCGTGGAGGCCGTGCTCCAGGGACGCCGGATTGATGCGGACCAGGGCATGACCCTGTTCACCACTGCGGACATCTGGACGGTCTGCTCGCTGGCGAACCTCGTCCGTCGGCGGCTCAACGGTGATGTCGTCTGGTACAACGTCAATCGGCACCTGAACTACTCGAACATCTGCGCGTTGAGTTGCAAGTTCTGCTCCTTCTACCGCAAGCGGGAACAGGACGGTGCATACGAATATTCACTCGATGACATCCGTGCCGAGGCGACCAAGGCCATCGAGGCCGGTGCCACGGAAATGCACATCGTCGGGGGACTGCATCCCTGGCTTCCGTTCGAGTACTACGTGGACATGCTGCGTGCGATCCGCGAGACGGCTCCCCGGGTCCACATCAAGGCGTTCACTGCCGTCGAAGTGGTACACCTCGCCCGTATCGCCAAGCGAGGACGTGACGGCGCCGAGGGGATTCGGTGGGTCATCCGTGAGCTCATGGAAGCCGGCCTCGGCTCGCTGCCCGGTGGTGGCGCAGAGGTCTTCGATGACCGTGTCCATGCCGAGACCCACCGAGGCAAGATCACCGGCGATCGTTGGCTCGATGTGCATCGCATTGCGCACGAAGAGGGACTCAATACGAACGCGACCATGCTCTATGGTCACGTGGAGACGTTCGCAGACCGCATCCGGCACATGCAACTGCTGCGGCAGGAACAGGATCGGACCCTGCTGGAGTGGGCCCGGCGGCATGGAGCCCAGGTACAGACGGCCGTGGATCACGAGGGTCAGGAGCACGAGGCCGTGATCCTGACGCACCCGGACACGGCGGAGTCCCGCCTGCAGCCGCTGCCGTCGACCTGCGACACGGGGTACTACCAGACGCTGATTCCACTGCCGTTCATTCCCGACGACAGCGAGCTGGAGCACTTGCCGGGGCCGATGGGACTCGAAAATCTTCGGACCATGTGCGTCGCGAGAATCATGCTCGACAACTTCCCGCATGTGAAGGCGTTCTGGATCATGCAGACCCTGGAGATGGCCCAGTTCATGCTTCAGAACGGGGCGGACGACATCGACGGCACCGTGGTGTGGTACGACATCACGAAGGTTGACGGAGCCGGGACGCACCAGGAAGTGACGCAGCGCGATCTTCAGCGGGCGGCTCGGGAAGCCGGTTTCCACCCCGTGGAGCGTGACACGCTCTACCGGCCCGTGCAGCGTGACGGCCGCGAATGGTCGGTCGTCGACGACAACTGCGACTAGCGGCGTCCCAGTGACCAGCGAAGTTCAGGCATCCCCAGCAGCCGTGCGCCGCATCCGTAGGTGATTCCACCCACCGCAACCAGCACCAGCAGTTGCAGGATGAGTTCGCCGAAGTGGTTGGCCTGTTCGAACCACGAATGCACCCACCAGACCAGGCCGCCCATGATGGCGGCGAGCAGGATCACGCGCAAGGCGCAGGTTCCGACCTGGGCGTCGATGGGACGTGAGACATGCCGCCCGGCTGCACGCAGCAGGAGCAGGCATTGGAGCACCGCGCAGATTGCGGTCGACCAGGCCAGGGCCGTTTCACCCAGCGGAGTCCAGATGAGCCCGAGGTTCAGCACGAGGTTCAGGCCCACGATCCCCACGGCGATCCGCACCGGAGTCATCATGTCCATCTTGGCGTAGCAACTGCGGGTGAGCACCTGATTCATCGAGTAGGCCCAGATGGCGACCGAATACCCCAGCAGCACGGCAGCGACTCGGCTCGCGTCGTCGGCGGTGAACTCGCCACCCTGGAGAATGCATGCCGCCAGGGGTTCACGCACGAGGGCCAGCCCGACGCTGGCCGGGACGCCGAGAAACAGGATCATCCGCAGGCCACGCCGAATCGTATCGGCGAACCCGGCATCATCTTCGGACTGCCGCGACAGCATCGGGTAGATGGCGGTGGCTACGGAAATTGCGAAGACTCCGAGTGGGAACTGGTACAGCCGCTGGGCATAGCTGATGATCGTCATCGCCCCGGTGTCAAGCGGGTAGGTTGTGCCGAAGACCTGGTCCGTGCCCATGATGGCCGGGTAGCTGGCGATGATGCCGTCGAGAAACGTGTTCAACTGCAGGACGCCCAGTCCAAGGAGCATCGGCATCGCCTTGCGCACGACCGTGCTGGCAGGTCCCATGGCGGCCTGGGGATTCCATTCCCAGGCTGCATCGGAGCGCAGTGCCCAGAGCATCCACCCTGCCTGCAGCAGTCCGGCGAGGAACACCGATGCGGCGATGCTTCCGATGCTGATGAGTCGTGATTGCTCGCTGTCGACGAGCACGAGGCTCAGGACGATCGCGACGACGATGATGCAGCCGTTGAGCAGAATCGGTGCCGCTGCCGGTGGGCCGAAGCGACCGATGACCTGCAGCATGGCGCCCAGCATCGCGACCAGGCATACCAACGGCATGTACGGGAGGGTGACCATCATCAGCCAGATGGCGGTGTCACCATGATCCCTGGCAGCTGAGACGAGAAACAGGATCGACTCCCCGATCAGCAGCAGCACGCCCAGCAGCACCATGAGTCCGGCGACGAGCATGCTGGCCAGTTGTGCGGCCTGCCTTGGATCCTTGTCACGGAGTTTCGCGTATACCGGCAGGAACGAGGCGGACAATGCTCCCTCGCCGAAGAGCTTCCGGAAGAGGTTGGGAATCAGGAAGGCGAACCAGAAGGCACTCATCAGCTCGGTGGCACCGAAAGCCCTGCTGAGGACGCCGTCACGGACCAGTCCCGTCACACGGCTGGCTGCCGTGAGAACCATGATGGTCCGTGTATTGGATTCAAGCCGATCAGTCATTCGGGGGCGGTTCGGAGGGGTGCGATCATGTGCGGTCGCTGTTCTGCTCATCGTCCACGCTCGACCTGCTTCGCGCGAAAATCGCCTTGCAGTTCGGGCAGTGCCCAATGCCACCTTCTGCCTCGATGGCAGCGATATCGACTGAACACCGGATGCAGCGATCGCCGCCTTGATTGAGAATCACCGTTCGCTGGATCCGGTACCACTGCCAGAACATGGCCCCGGCAATCCCGATGCCGGTATAGAAGATCGCGGTGGCGAGGCCGGCATGCCCGGAGGCGAGCAGCAGCAAGGGGCCCGCGATGATGGCAAGCACCAGGTAGCAGAGCATGCATGCGAAGCCGAGCGGGCCGTCGGTACTGAGGAGGACCGACACCGGAATGTTCGGAGCAGGAAGCTGGTGCCATTGTGATGCATGGACGGGGTGCCCGCAGGAAGTGCAGTGACCATGCCCGTGTTCATCCAGTTCAAGGTCGACCAGGCTCGCCCCGCAGTCGAAGCAGGGATGATTGACTTCGACGGACTCGATGAATGGGGGAGCCAGTCGAAGCAGCATGCCCAGCGCGACGGCCATGCCCGCCACCACGCCGATGGTCAGGGCGATGTTGCTGATGCTGAATCCAAGGAAGTTCCAGGTCAGGAAGTAGATCACCACGAAGAGCAGGACCATCGGCAGGGCGAAGGCCGCGCCGAGCAGGAACCAGTTGGCGGGGCGTGCGAGCATCTCGTCGAGGATGTAGTGGAGACGGCGATCCTGTTGTCGAGTGACCAGTTGTTCCGCGGAGTTGAAGGTCGACATCCAGGCGCTGGCTGTCAGGACGCCGAGAATTCCAGCGGCGATGTCTGCGCCCGATGCTTCCCGGTTGATGGAGAAGAACGACTGCGTCAGTTCATCGAGAATCGTGAATCCGATGGCCAGGATGGAGACGATCCAGAAGCGACGGATCCAGTCCGTCATCCAGAGCAGGAATGCCAGTCCCCCGAAGCACAGGAAGTGGAGAAGTTTGTCGGGCGATTCGTGACCACTGCTGGGCTGGTCCGATCCGGGCCAGTGGGTGGCAATCAGCAGGAACACGCCGAACAGCAGGAACGCGATGCGCCATGGCCAGGCGGCACCTTCACGGCGGATAGCGGCGGGATCCGAAAGGTCGATGCGTGTCACGGGGTCCCCTGTGCGCCAGTCGAATCGGCGGCGATGGGTGCATCCAGTGTTTCAGCGATCGGGGGTTCGGTCTGTGGTGAAGGTGCCGGGTCACCGTTCCAGCCGGCAAGTACGCATGACGCGAGCGCCGCGTAATCCGATGCTCCGTGGCTTGCGGGTTCATATTGGAAGATGGTCTGTCCGAAACTCGGCGCCTCGGCCAGTTTGATGTTTCGTCGAATCGGTGGCTGCAGTACCCGGCAGTTTTTCCATGGAACATCGCTGCCCCGGGCTTCGGTGAAGAAACCTTCGAGGTCCTCGACGACTTCCCTGGCGAGGTTGGTATGTCGTTCGTGCATGCAGAGAATGATGCCAGTGACCTGCAGGTCCGGGTTTACCGATTGACAGACGAGGCCGACGGTCTCGAGCAGTTTGCCGACTCCCTGCAGGGCCAGGAAGTGCGCCTGCATGGGGACGAGGACCTCGTCGGCCATCGACAGGGCATTGATCGTCAGGACGCCGAGACTGGGGGGACAGTCGATCATCACGACGTCGTAGCGATCGGCGACGGGCTTGAAGGCCTCCGCAAGCAGGCCGCTTCGCCCATCCTGCTGTGCCAGTTCGGATTCGGCAGCGGCCAGATCGGTTTCGGATGCGATGGCATCGAGTCGCTCATCGACCTGCACGATGGCGTCGGCGGCGGATTTCGTGGAATCAGAGAAGAGGTCGTAGACCGTGCATTCGATCTCGTCGGGATCGAGTCCCACGTGGAGGGTCATGTGGGCCTGTGGATCGAGATCGATCAGGCAGACGCGTTGACCCGAGGCGGCCAGCGCGGCCGCGAGGTTCACCGCTGACGTGGTCTTTCCCACGCCACCCTTCTGGTTCATCATCGCGATCACCCGGGGCATGAAAGCGAGTATAGCCCCCAGCCCATCCGGAAGCGGGAGCCGAGTCGTCGAGGCCCCGGCGGTGGATGAACTCTCTGGCGGGGCTCCGTGCTACAGTCAGCAGCGTGTCGAGCATCACTGAAATGGCCATCTGCCTTCGTTGCTGGGATTACTCCGAGACATCCCAGACGGTCAGCCTGCTGACGCGTGGCCGGGGGATGCTTCGTGGGATTGCCAAGGGGGCCAAGCGTCCCCGTGGCTCGTTTTCAGGCGGATTCGATCCACTGACCTGCGGGCAACTGGTCGCGATCATCAAGCCCGGCCGGGAACTGGCCCTGTTGACTGCCTGGCATCTGCAGGAGGTCTTCCGTGCCCTGCGTCAGAACCTTGCCGCCAACCGTGCGGCCCTCTACATGGCGGATCTCACCCACCGGATGCTGACGGATCAGGATCCGCACCCGGATGTCTTCGATGCACTGGTCTCGTCGCTGAAGCGATGTGGCCTTCCTGGCGAATCATCCCGTGCCCTGCTGGCCTTCCAGTGGCAGATTCTGGAGGCATGTGGCTACCGCCCCGAGTTGCAGCATGATGTCGTCACCGGTGAACCCCTGGATGAATCGTCGGAGGCCATCGGCTTCAGTGCCCTGCATGGGGGTACGGTGGAGGACACCGGTCATCCCGATCGTTGGCGGGTCCGTCCGACCACCATTCATCTCCTCCGTTCCATGGCGTCGGGATCGTCGATCGAGGACACCGATTCGCTGGACAAGGCGAACCGACTGCTCGCCTGCTACGCGCGGGAGCTGTTGGGCGAGGAACCTCCGGCCATGCGTTGGGCGTTTCCGGATCTGTCCCCTGGAACGCAGTTCGTAGCCCGCTGAGTCCACTTCGCCTCGCACCTTCTCCCGGATCGGGCTGGATACGGCTCGCGATGCCGTCGATTGAAGACGTAGCGGGCCATGGCCATCCAGTGGTTATCGGTCCCATGTGAATCCATGCGAGGGACGCATCGTGTCAAGTCTCCAGACCATCCAGGAAATCATCAACGGCCATCGGCTGCCCACCCTTCCGGCGGTCGCGGCCCAGGTGCTGGAGATGACCTCGGAAGACGACATCGATATTCGGCGCATCGCCGATGTCGTGCAGATGGACCAGGCCCTTGCGGCCAAGGTGCTGCGCACCGTCAACTCCAGTTTCTACGGACTCTCCCGTCCGTGCGGGACCGTTCGGCAGGCGATGGTCTACCTCGGTCTCAATACCGTCAAGACACTCGTACTGAGTTTCAGCCTCGTGGAGACGGTCGATGGTCGTGGTGCCGACCTCAACGGATTCAACTTCACCGATTACTGGAGGCGATCGATCCACTGTGCCGTCGCAGCTCGCGAGTTGGCACGGAAGACCGGAGCCTGGGATCCGGAGGAAGCCTTCCTTGCCGGACTCATGCAGGACGTCGGGGTCATCGCGTTGTATCGACAGTTCGGGCCGGCGTATCTCGATCAGATCGAACCGGCTCGCGGTAATCACGCGATGGTGCCAGCGCTGGAACGAGCGGAGTGGGAATGCGATCACGCACAGCTCAGTGCCGCGATCGCCGAACGCTGGCAACTCCCTCGCGCTCAGGTCGAGGCCATCCGGCATCACCACGACGCATCCCCCGCCCCCATCGAGTTCCGAGCTCATTCACGCATCATTGATCTTGCCGGGCGATTGTCCACGGCGATGGACAGTTCCACCCCCCGATCCGCCCTCGCGGAATGCCGGGCGTTGGCGAGGAACTGGTTCGACATCGATGCCAAGCGATTGCAGGCGATCATCATCGAGGTCAGTGACGCCATCAAGGCGATCTCCTCTCTCCTGGCAATCAACACGGGAAGTTCAACCGGTACCGAGTGCCTGTTGGCCACAGCCGAGGAACAACTCGTCGCTCATCAACTGGACATGGATCGCAAGACCGCGGCCCTCCAGTCGGCCAAGGCGGACCTTGAGGAACAGGTGATGACCGACCCGTTGACCGGGGCCTGGTCACGCCGCGCCCTGGAGGAAACGCTGTCGATGCGACTGCAGGCGGCGCAGGACACCGGTCGCCAGGTCGCGGTGCTCTTCTGCGACGCCAATCGATTCAAGCTGGTCAATGACGAGCACGGGCACCTTGCCGGTGATGCCGTGCTCAAGCACATTGCGTCCCTGCTCGACACCCACACACGCGAGGAAAGCATCGTCGGGCGATACGGAGGCGATGAGTTCGTGATCGTGCTGCCAAACTGTGCCCTGGACGCCGCACGCCAGGTCGGACAGCGTCTGCAGGAGGTGATCACCACCACGCCATGCCCTGCTGGCGAGGGCTGGCCGCCATTGAAGGCCAGCGTGAGCATCGGGGTCGCCTGCTCGAGCCTGGACGCCCCGTGTCCAGCGCAGGAGCTGATCGATCAGGCCGACCAGGCCATGTACGAAGACAAGCAGTCCGGTCGCAGTGATGTGCTTGGCCGCATCGATCACGCCGCCTGACGCGGGGCGTGTTCCGTCTTCAGTCCTGCAATCCTGCCCGGGGAGTCCACCAGTCCATGAAGCGGCTGGTCGTTGTGTTGCAGCAGCCGTACGCATGGCAGGAAGCGGTGGCGGCTTCCTGCAGGAACTTCTTGCGCGTGTCCGCATCAGTGGCATCGTTGGCGGCATGAAATGCGTTGGCGGCTTCGTCCCAGTGCGGGCCGGGCTCGGGCAGTGGCAGGGACAGGACCTGGGAGGCAGCCAGTTTGATGGCATGGGTGGAACGGGCCACGCCGAAATAACGCCCGGCGGCGATGGCCGTCGTGACCGGCGAGGCCAGGGCCACTGCCAGGTGCCAGATTCGATCGTCCTCATGGGGGACGATCGTGATCAGCGGCGTCATTGGCAACAGTTCACCGATTTCATCGACGTAGGCTTCCAGGACCCGGGTCTGGGTTGCAAGCAGGATCTTGGGAACCAGTCGGGCATCGGCCCAGGGGCCCAACGTGGTCTTGCAGGCAAGAGACTGCAGATCGACCTGCGGTCGTTCCCAGCGTTGACGGTCGTAGCGAAGGCTTCGCTGTCCCCAGTACGAGACGGCTGGATCGATCAATCCGGTAGTCACCAGCGGAACATGCCCGGCATCCGGCCCCTCCTTGGGTGCTTCACTGACCATGCCTCGGAGGCCGTAGTACTGGTCTCGGAAGTCGGCAGTCGCCTTGGCGATGTCTCCAATCGTGCCCGATGACGTGGTGGAGATGCGTGGAATTCCCACCAGGTCGCTGACGAGGGAGGACCAGGTTGCTTCGTCGGCGAGCTGGTCCATGTCGACATCGAGTTCGTCCATCTGGCGGAAGTCGGCGCCCGTGGAACGGCGCAGTCGGGTGGTTCGTTCACTGGTGCGTTCCAGTACCGGTGCGCAGACATGGACCGCGGCATCGAAGACGTGATCGATCGCCAGCCAGATGTTCGTCAGTCGCGCAGTACGGGCCAGGTCGCGGCGAATGCCCTGTGCGTCGCGGGTGGCCAGCATCGACTGGGGCTGGATCATCGCTACACGCCCCCCTGGCTTGGCCAACTCCATGGAGAGACGCAGGAAGATGGCCGCGGGATCGGTGTAGCCCTTGACCGAGTCGCCGAATCGTTCACGAAGCAGGGCGGCCGCATTTCGGGCGAGGCTCGTTCGACTTCCGAGTTGGCTGAGAAACGGTGGATTTCCGACGACCAGATCGAACCCTGGTTCGAAGATCAGGTGCCAGTGCACTGGCTTGACGGCCGTGACACCGTCATCGCCAAGATGCGCCCGGCACCAGCGGTCCGCTTCCTCGAGAGACCGCATGTGGGGTGGGGCGCCAAGCAGGCCGGATCCGCAGTGGATCCGCTGTTCGTGCAGCGATGGCGGGAGTTCCCAGTCCCCGGCCAGGCTCCAGAGACGTCGTCGACACACGTGGGTGCTGATGGGGTCGATGTCGGATCCATGAAGGCAGTTGCGCAGGACATGGACCCGGATGCGCTGCAGGTCCTCCTGCGGCACGTGTGTCATGGCCCGATCCACGATTCGATTTCCGGCCCGGACCAGGAAGTGGCCGGTGCCGCAGGCCGGATCGCACACCTGCAGGGACAGGATGGCCTGCAGTGGGTCATCGGCGGATTCGGCTGCATCCAGAAGAGGATCCAGCCCGCGATCAAGGAGGCCGTCGATGATCGAGTCCGGTGTATAGAAGGCTCCGCGATGTCGGCGGCGCTCCCGGGTCGCCTCGTGGACCTCGAGTCGATGGGTGATCGGGTCGAGCACGGGAACGAATTCGAGCAGTCGCTCGTGCATTCTCGCCAGGGAATGTTCGTTGGGGGCCACTCCCCCCTGCTCGCGGAACACCTTGTCCAGGAACAGTTCCGCCACTGGCGAGAACGGCTTCATGCGTCGCTGCGTTCGTCGATCATGCAGGAGTGCGAAGCACAGGTCGTAGCCCGTGACGAGCAGTTCATGCCAGGCTGCTTCTGCATCGGATGGAAGGCGCATTGCTTCCTGCAATGGAAGCATGGCATCGATGAAGGCGTATTCATCGAGCTCGACATCCGTGTCGGCGGGTTGCATGCCCCTCTTGGTGGGTACTGAGGTCATTGCAGGTGCATGAAGAATACATGAGTTGTGCGATCGGTGGTGCCTGTCCCCGGGTGATTCACGGGAAGCCCGCTTCGAATCCGAGGTGGATCAGCCCGCACTCGGCGCGAGGTGTCCGGTGACGACCGGGGCCAGAGGCCAGGCCTCGGCCGTGGCGAGCAGATCATCCAATGTCACGGCCTGGATGCAGTCGAGCTCCTCTTCCAGCGGTCGATAGGTGCCGGTACTGGTGAGCAATCGGCCCAGGCGTTGCATGCGATCCCCGGCCAGCTCCCCGGCCAGGGTGAGGCCGGTGGCGGCCAGGCTTCGGACTCGCAGCAGGTCCTCCTCGACCAGGTTCTCGAGTACCCGGTCGATCTCGGCCAGCACCGTGTCGTGGCACTGCTGGGCATCGCCGGGGGCACAGGAGCACCAGGTCAGGTATTCACCGGCATTGTCACGGGGGTCGTAGTGGCACTGGGCCTCCTCGGCGAGGCCGGTCTCGACCAGGGCCCAGTAGAGACGCGATCCATCGTGATTTCCCAGGATGTGGGCCAGCATGCCTGCGGCATAGCGGCGATCGTCCTGGAGGGGCGGGGCGGGAGCGGCAAGGCAGATGTAGTGCTGGTTGATGCGGTCGGTTTCATCCCGGAATTCCGATCGGCATGGCTCCAGTGGGTCGTAGATTCGTTCCGCTCCGGTCCGGGTCCAGTGCCCGCAGTGGTCCTCGATGCGTTGCACCATGGCCGCAAAATCGATGTTCCCGGCAAGGGACACCACGGTGTTGTCCGCGGAATACCGCTGCTGGAAGTATTCGTTCATGGCATCGCGGGACAGGGCGCTGACCGTTTCCTTTGTTCCCAGGACCCGGTGCGAGAGACGGTGGTCACCGTAGAACTTCTCCAGGGCCTTTTCGTAGAGTCCCCAGAAGGGCTGGTCGTCGTACATCGCGATTTCCTCGAGGATCACCGGTTTCTCGTCGTTGAAATCGTCCTCGCGAAGGGACGGTCGCAGGATGTCCGAGAGAATCTCCTCCGCGTCGGGCAGGTACTGGGGCAGGCAGGTGACGTGAAATGCCGTCATCTCGGCGCTCGTCCAGGCGTTGTGCCGTGCTCCGAGGTCGTCGAACTCCCGATCGACATCGGCCCCGGTACGTTGCTCGGTACCCTTGAACATCATGTGCTCGAGAAAATGACTGACTCCCATCCGGGCCGGATCCTCGTCCCGGGCCCCGGTGCGGACGAAGAAGCCCATGGCCGCCGAGTGCGCTTCCGAATCGACTTCCGCTGCAATGCGAAGGCCGTTGGAGAGGACGTGTTCGCAGTACGTGACGGGCATGGCGATCAGGCTTGTTGCTGGAGTCGGGTCAGGCGTTGATGATGCGGTTCTCGGTGCCCAGTGCCGCTTCGTGGATGGACTCGGCCATGGTCGGGTGGGCATGCATCGTGGAGATGATGTCTTCGGCGGTCGCCTCGAGGCGGATCGCCAGCGAGAACTCGTGGATCAGTTCCGAGGCGTCCTTGCCGATGATGTGCGCGCCGAGAATCTCACCGTAGGGTTTCGCGGTGACGATCTTCACGAATCCCTCCGTCTGTCCGACCGCGATGGCTTTTCCAAGTGCGCTCAGCGGAAAGGTCCCGGTGTCGTATTCGATGCCGGCTTCCTTCGCCTTCGCCTCGGTCATGCCGATGGATGCGATCTGCGGGCTGGTGTAGGTGCAGCCGGGGATGGCGGCGTAGTCCACACCGAGCGTGTGTTCGCCTGCGATGCGTTCGACGCAGGTGACCGCTTCCTCCGAGGAGACATGGGCCAGCCATGGGGGGCCGATGACATCCCCGATGGCGTAGACGCCGGGCACGCTGGTTTCGTAGGTGGGCTGTTCACAGTGGTAGTCCACCTTGATGTGGCCACGGTCGATCTCGATACCGAGGTCGTCGTTGAAGAGACCGTCGAACCGGCCGCCGACGCCAATGCCGACGAGGACCACATCGGCGTCCAGTTGCTGCGATTTCGACTCGTCGGCGGCATCGACCATGGTCACGGTCGCGCCGCCGTCCCGTGTTTCGATCGCGGTGGTCTTGGCACCGAGATGGAAGGTGATGCCCTGCTTCTTGAAAGCCTTCAGTGCGGCCGCGGATACGTCCTCGTCCTCCACCGACAGGATCCGGTCGACCATCTCGACCACGGTGACTTCCGTTCCCATCGCGTTGTAGAAGTATGCGAACTCCATGCCGATGGCGCCCGAGCCGATGACGACCATCTTCTTGGGCTGCTTTGGAAGGATCATCGCGTCATGTGAACCGACGATCGTGGTGCCGTTGAACGGGGCGAAGGGAAGTTCCCTTGGGGCGGCGCCGGTGGCGATCATGATCTTCTTCGCCGTCACGGTGGCGATGACATCCGAGCCCGTGCCGTGGTAATAGTTCTCGTCGGCCTTCGTGACCTCGATGACGCAGGGTGAACCGTCGGCGGAACCGGAGGTGATCCTGGCATGCCCCTCGATGAGGTCGATCTTGTTCTTCTTCATCAGGTAGCCGACGCCCTTGTTGAGCTTGTCGGCAACTCCCCGGGATCGACCGATGATCTTGTCCCAGTCGATGCTGACTCCTTCGAAGTTGATTCCCCACTCGTCGCCGTGGTGGACGGCTTCCGAGTAGAGCTCCGCATTGTGCAGGAGCGCCTTGCTGGGAATGCACCCCCAGTTCAGGCAGACGCCTCCGAGCCGGTTTCGCTCGATGACGGCGGTTTTCATGCCCAGTTGGGCGGCTCGAATGGCTCCGACATAGCCGCCGGGGCCGGTACCGATGACGACTAGGTCGTACTGCGCTGAATCTGCCACGCTTCACACTCCCGTATCTGGTGTCGAGGAAGGCGGGCATTGTAACCCTCACGGCCGGTCATGGCCTGCCATGTCCGGCTCCGACCCCGGTGCCTGCCTCGGGAAGTCCCCGCCACGGGTCCTTGAAGGCAGATGGAGAGCGACTGGGCGCGCCATCCCGTTGACGGTCCACGGGCCCCCCCCTAGCATCCACCGTTCACCATTTGGGAGCACCCCGTGCGAACGGCCATCATCAGTGATATCCACGGCAACCTTGAGGCACTCCAGGTGGTTCTCGGGGACATCAAGGAACGAAACTGCGATCGGATCATCTGCCTCGGGGACATCCTCGGTTATGGCCCGGATCCAGTCAGTTGCGTGGACCTCATCGCCGAGCATTGTGACTGGTCCCTCCTGGGCAACCACGATTACGGGGCACTCTACGAGCCGACGAACTTCAACGTCGCCGCTGAACAGGCCGCCTACTGGACCCGAGCCCAATTCGAGAAGGAAGAGGATGACCAGGCGGCGGGACGTCGCTGGGAGTTTCTCGGCCGGTTGAAGGTCCGGGTTGGATTCGGAGATTTCCTCTGCGTGCACGGTTCGCCCCGGCGACCCATCAACGAGTACATCTTCCCCGAGGATGCGATCAACTCTCCGGTCAAGATGCAGCAGATCTTCGAGCGGGTGCAGACCTACTGCCTCGTGGGCCATACCCACGTCCCCGGCGTCTTCACGGATGAACCGGACTTCTACCCTCCCGAAGATGTTGAATCCGTCTACAAACTCAACGGATCGGATCGGTTGATCATCAACCCCGGTTCGGTTGGTCAGCCACGCGACCTTGATCCGCGGTCCAGCTACGCCGTGCTTGACGAGGACCAGCGGCACGTCGAGTTCTTCCGCCTGCCCTACGATGTCGAAAGCGTGGTCAAGAAGATTCACGCGGTACCCGAGTTGAGCAATTGGCTTGGTGATCGACTCCTGGAAGGGCGTTGATCCTCCTGTCCCCCGTTTCCTCACCTTCCTGAATCGATTTTCCTCCCCGCATGCCGCAGCCATCGAGAAGACTGAGATTGATCGTGCCACTGGTGGTCGGTGCGCTGGCACTGGTCATCATCATCCTGGTGGCTACCGGCGAGGGTGGATCGAACAATGTCGATACCTCGGCTTATCTCAATAAGCCGGCCACTGCCCCGGCCCCGGCCCCGGCAGCGGCAGCCACGCCTCCCACCACGGAAGACGTTCCTGTTTCGACGGAGCAGGAGCAGGCTCCCGCGGCCCCCGCCACGGCGGCGGAGACCAGCAAGCCATCGGAGACCAGCAAGCCATCGGAGACCACCGCCAAGGCGGAAACCGAGGCAGCTCCTGCGAAGCAGTCATCGATCGAGTCGCTGCACATGCAGGCGCACCCGTACGCCGGTGATGAACCACTCCAGTCCGTCGGAGATCTCGACGACCCCGGGCAGTGGTCCATGAAGTTGATCTTTACCCGTGAGGGCGCGGGGCTCACCCAGATCCCGTTCTCGAACATCTGGCAGACCGCCGCGTCGCGTCGCCAGGCATCGATGTACTTCAGCGCCAAGGCGGCAGGTGACACGACCGGCTACAGCCTTCCGCCGGAGTCGGAACGTTACATCCTGCTCAACGAGCAGATGATCACGTGGAATGATCCCGAGGGGGATCTGCAGCAGCGAGTCGTTTCGATCCTGTCCGCCAACCGGGTGGTCATCAACGGCGCGGTGCTCGACCTGACACGGGGTGATCACTGGGCCCAGCCCAGCCCCGGCGTGTTCACGGCCACGGTGCTCAACGATGACGAGAAGCCCGTTGCCCGGGTGCATCGACGTTGGGAACTCGGCTCCGGCTACGACATCACCCTGGAGCAGTCCTTCGAGAATCTCAGTTCCGAATCGATGACGATTTCCTGGGCGCAGTACGGCCCCCCTTCCTTGATTCCCGACCGCAGCCGGTACATGGACCGAAGGCGATTTCGATTCGGGTACGAGTATCCCGAGTCCTTTGATCCCAATCACGTCGCCGATGTGATCGCCGGGGGGGACATGGTCCTTGAGTTGACCGATGCGTCCGAAGTGGGCGTGGGCTTCTGGCCCAACGAACTCGGCGAAACCGAGGGGTTCACCCTCTCCTGGTTCGCTTCGACCAATCGCTACTTCGGCATGGCCGTGCACCCCGTGCTCGGGCCCGAGGGCCAGGGCAGCCGTTCACTGGCTCCGCTCGTGCAGACCATCGGCAAGTGGATCCAGGGCGACGACCAGAGCCGCATGATCATCAGTACGTTGGAAAGCCCGGCCATCAAGGTGGCCGGTGGCGACACGCATGACCTGAGCATCGGGGTCTTCGCCGGACCGCTGGAACGGGAAGTGCTCGAGGATGATCAGCCCTACAGGGCGCTGAACATGCGGGGACTGATCCTCTACCAGATGTCGTCGTTCTGCGCGATCTGCACCTTCCAGTGGCTGGCCGACATCCTCGTGGTGGTCCTGTCCTTCCTCGATCACTACATCCTCTTCGACTGGGCCCTGTCCATCATCGGCCTCGTGGTCATCGTGCGGACGTTGATGCACCCGATCACGAAGAAGTCGCAGGTGGGCATGCAGCGATTCACCCGCAAGATGGGCAAGCTCAAGCCCCAGATGGACAAGATCAACCAGAAGTACGGTGACGACCCGAAACGCAAGCAGCAGGAACAGATGAAACTGATGCGCGAGCACGGGGTCAATCCCCTGCAGATGCTCGGATGCCTGCCGCTGTTCCTCCAGATGCCCATCTGGATCGCCCTGTATGCGGTGCTGTACTTTGCCTTCGAATTGCGGCAGGAGCCGGCATTCTGGGGCTTCTTCCAGCTGTTCTGGGACTGGCCCTTCCTTGCAGATCTCAGCAGTCCGGATCACTTCTTCACCGAGTTCAAGACGCCGGTCAGTTTCCTCTTCTGGAATCTCACGGGCCTGAATCTGCTCCCGATCCTGCTGGGCTTTCTCTTCTTCGTGCAGCAGAAGTACATGACACCGCCCACGTCCTCCCTGTCTCCCGAGCAGGAGTCGCAGCAGAAGATCATGCGGTTGATGATGATCGTCATGTTCCCGTTGATGCTGTACTCGGCACCGTCAGGCCTGACGCTCTACATCCTCACTTCATCTTCCATCGGCATCATCGAGAGCCGGCACATCCGCCGACAGGTCGATCGAGAAGATCTTGATGTCGAGGTCGTGAAAGGCACGTCGCCATCCAAGGACAAGAAGCAGAAGATCAAGGACCCCCAGGGTCGTGCCTACGCGAAGATGCTTGACCGCCGAAAGAGCGAGGCCAAGAAGAAGCAGTCCAAGTCCTTCAAGAAACGCAAGTGAGGAATTGAACCACGTGGATGCCACCGCCACCATCCTGGCGGTCAGTTCTCCACCGGGTCGCTCGGCCCGGGGCCTTGTCCGCATCAGTGGTCGTGATGCATTCGCCCTCATGCGGCTTCGACTCGATCCGTGCCCGCCCGACGAGGGCGTGCCCCGCACCATCATTCCGACCCGCCTCCAGTTCGGCGTCGGGGACCTGCCGGTCCTCGTGCTCACCGCGCCAGGTCCTGCAACCGCAACCGGCGAGGACATCGTGGAACTCCAGGCCCCGGGCAATCCACACCTGCTGGCTCGCATCATCGATGGGCTCATCGAAGTCGGAACGGGTGCCGGGCTGGATGTTCGACTTGCCGAGCCGGGCGAGTTCACGGCCCGTGCCTTCTTCAACGGTCGCTGTTCACTGACGGAAGCCGAGGGTGTTGCCGCCACCATTGCAGCCTGCTCGGATGCGCAACTGCAGGCCGCATCGATGCTGCGTACCGGCCGACTCGGGACCATGGCGATGGAACTGTCTGAGTCCATTGCGGGCATGCTGTCGCTGGTCGAAGCCGGGGTCGATTTCACCGACGAGGAGGACGTGGTCGCCATCACTCCCGAAGCACTGCTGGAGCGTCTCGCACCCGTGCGGGAGCGCGTCGGAGAAGTGCTCGAGCGTTCCATCGGGATGGAAATGCTGCAGGCCCTGCCGCATGTCGTGCTTTGCGGTCCACCCAATGCGGGAAAGTCCACGCTGTTCAATGCACTGCTCGGTTCCAACCGTGCCGTCGTTTCCGCATCGCCGGGAACGACCCGCGACGTGCTGCGAGAGCCACTGGACCTCTCCGGTGGCATCGGGCCTCCGCAGGAGGTCATGCTTGTCGATCTTGCGGGACTTGATGCCATGGACCCGTCACCACTGAATCACCACATGCAGGCGGCGGCCCACGAGGCCATCGAGCACGCGGACCTGCTGCTGGTGTGTCATGAAGCTGGCTCGAGCCCAGGGACCATCGAGGATGAGCGAGCCTTGCAACTGCAGACGAAGTGCGAGTTGTCCGAAGTCGGCGACGAGCCCGGAGTGCTGTCCGTCAGTGCGCAGCGGGGAGACGGCATGGACTCGTTGCGTGTGGCGATCCGTAGTCGACTGGAAGATCGCCACGCCCTGCTGGAGGCGAACGCCATGGCGCTTCAGCCGCGGCACGAAGCGGAGCTCAGGGAAGCATGGGAGGGCCTTGGGGAGGTGCAGGCCCTGGTCGAACCGGCTCGTGCCCGGCGTGCCCTGGAGAACCCGGAACTTGTGGCGTCGTCCCTTCGCCGAAGCCTCGATGCGACCGCATCACTCGCCGGCGTGTTGACTCCCGACGACATTCTGGGTCGGATCTTCTCGTCGTTCTGCATCGGCAAGTAACACCCCCTACCCTGTCGGGCATGGAACACGTCATCGAAGTCCGGGCGCGCTATCAGGAATGCGATCCCATGGGTGTGGTGCACCACACGGTGTACCCAGTCTGGTTCGAGATGGGGCGCACGGAACTGCTGCGTTCCCTCGGCGGTTCCTATCGGGAGATGGAAGCCGAAGGCGTGCTGTTGGCGGTCATCAGTCTCGAGGTGCGTTACCACGCGCCCGCGCGGTACGACGACCTGCTGTCTCTTCGAACGACGTTGTCAGGCGGAAGCCGGGTCAAGCTCGAGCATGCATACGAGTTGTCACTCGACGGTCGCAAGCTCGTGACCGGACGAACGGTGCTCGCGTGCCTTGATGGTGATGGTCGGCCCCGGCCGCTGCCTGATGCGCTGGTGCCCGCCGACTGAGTCAGCGGACGCGGACCTTGATGTCGGCAACGGTGATCGAGCACGAACTGCGCAGTTTCGCGAGGACGCCCCCACGAAGCAGTCGATCGACTTCGAAGGCGATCGCCGAGTTCTTCACTCGTATGTGAATGGTGCCGCCGCGCGCCGATTCGACCGAGGTTCCCGCAGCGATCTCACGGGGCAGCAGTGCCTGCCAGTGTTCGATGAAGTCTCCAAGGTGTCGACTGGTCCGCTTGGCATCGCGATGAATTCTGGTGATGGCGCCCTGGTAGATCGAAGGCCGGGAGCGTGGGCCACGCCATTCCTTCAACTGCTGCAGGTGATTAAGCGTCATCATCGACATTCCGAGGACACCTCCATGGACCCCTCAGGGGTGGGACGTATCCTAACGCATGCGTGGGACCCCTCTCCCGAGATCGCCTGTACTTGGTATCGTTTGCTGCCCATGAACTCGATCAAACTTTCTGGTATCCGCAAGTGCTACGGCTCGACCGTCGCGGTCGACGGGATCGACCTTGAGATCGAGCCAGGCGAGTTGTTCTTCCTGCTGGGCCCATCCGGCTGTGGCAAGACCACCCTGCTGCGGATGATCGCCGGTTTCATCGAGCCCACTGATGGAACCATCCATTTCGACGAGCGTGAGGTCACCCAGACCCCTCCAAATCGCCGTAATACTGGGATGGTGTTCCAGAGCTACGCCCTCTGGCCGCACATGACGGTGGCCGAGAACGTGGCCTACGGGCTGGTGCTGCGGAAGGTGCCGGCCGCTCAGAAGCAGGAGCGGGTGGAGCGGGCCCTCGCCATGGTCCAGATGGAACAGTACGCCCAGCGAAAGCCCAATGAACTCTCTGGTGGCCAGCAGCAGCGGGTTGCCCTGGCTCGGGCTCTCGTGGTTGAACCTGGAGTTCTCCTGCTTGATGAGCCGCTCTCGAATCTCGATGCCAAGCTTCGGCTTGATATGCGAAGTGAAATCCGCCGTATCTGCAAGGAAACAGGGATTACAACGGTCTACGTGACCCATGATCAGGATGAAGCGCTGTCCATGGCAGACCGAGTGGCGGTTCTTCGCCATGGCAAGGCCGTGCAGGTTGGTGATCCACGGTCACTCTACCGGAGCCCTACTACCCGCTTCGTCGCCGAGTTTCTCGGCGAGACGAACTTCCTCTCAGCAGAGGTGCTTGGCAAGAGCGAAGCCGGCGTGGAGTTGCAAACTCCTGTTGGGAAAGTGCTTGCGTCTTCCTATCAGGGTGAAGTCCCCGATCATGGCAGCGTGACGTGCTCGATTCGCCCCGAGGCCTTGCAGGCTTCGAGCCCGGGCGAGGCCAATGCCTTCACGGGTGAGATTGATCGTCATGTCTTTCTCGGTGACCAGGCCCAGTACCACCTGAGGCTGGAGGATGGATCGGTCATCAGGACCTTGCAGTTGAACCCGGCCCATCCTGCTGAGGGTGAGCTTACGGTCTCGGTGAAGCCAGAAGATGTCGTCATCCTCAAGGATTAGGCGAGTTTAGGGCAAGTTAGGCAAAATAGACAACAGAAGCCAGCACGTTCGACGCAGATGGCCGCGCGTTCGATGCAATTGCCGTCCATAGCCACCTTATTGCGTGGCTTCCCCCCTGCTCTTGGTTCAGATTCACGATGAAAAACTTATCGGAGCCTCGCTAAGGTGTCGAGTTCATTGGGGATGTTCCACGTGGAACATCCCTGGTGAAATTGGGTGACGCTGTTCCACGTGGAACATCCGTGCCCCATGGAAGAACGGGAGCTTGTGGCAATGGCGACAAAGAAGAAGAAGCGTCGATTGGGCCGTGGTCTTGGAAGCATGATCAACTCACCAGTGAAGGTCGAGGTTCCCGGTTCGGTGGAGCCCTCGGGTGATGTTGCCGTTGCCACCATGGAGCCAGTGGCTGCCATTGAGGATGCTTCGGATGGTGGCCTGATTCACATCCCCCTGGGCCAGCTTCAGCCAAACCAGTACCAGCCCCGAAAGGTCTTCGATGAGGCGGCCCTGACCTCTCTGGCGGATTCGATTCGCACTGCGGGCGTCATGCAGCCAGTGGTCGTGCGGCCCGCCGCATCAGGCGGCTACGAGTTGGTTGCTGGTGAGCGTCGGTTGCGGGCTGCCGAGATCGTTGGGCTCGAGCGTATCCCAGCTGTAGTCCAGGATGTCGATGATCGGACCGCCGCAGAGTGGTCCATCATCGAGAACGTGCAGCGTGAAGATCTCAATCCGATGGAGCGAGCTGAGGCATTCCAGCACCTGCAGGATCAGTTCGGGCTGACGCACCAGGAGATCGCTGAGAAGGTCGGGCTCAATCGTTCCTCCGTTACCAATCACCTGAGGCTCAACGAGCTGGACGAAGCAACGAAGCAGGCGGTTCGAACCGCGGTCCTGAGCATGGGGCACGCGAAGGCTATGTTAGCAGTTGCTAACTTGACGTCGAGGGCACGGCTGCTTCGCCAATGCATTTCTAAACACTGGTCAGTACGTGAGTTGGAACGAAAAGTCCGTCAGAGTTCCGACGGTTCAGGCAGCAAGTCAACCAAGGGGGAGACCGAAGTCAACCCTCGCCAATCCAACATCGAGGATCTCCAGAAGAAGTTGGGTGAGCACCTTGGTACGCGTGTGCAGATCCAGCAGCAGGCAAGGAATCCTGGTCGAGGCCGGCTCGTGATCGAGTTCTTCGATCTTGACCAGTTCGACGGCCTGCTCGGGCAGATGGGCTTCAACAACTCCTGATCCAGTCTCCTGGCCACGAGAGGCCCACCTTCCTTTTTTGCGCTGCAGAGCGCAGGAACAGGAAAGTGGGGTGCTCATTGGTCCGATCTCGGCCTTGGAAGCCCGATCCCGAGGGGATCGATTCCGGCCCGGCATTTGCTGACAGGAGATCGGACATGCATTACGCACCAGGTGACAGTACGAAGCTCCCGACGGCACCGGACGCCAATAATGTTCAGGAGTCGATTGAAGCGGCCCAGGCCCTATTTCGACGCACGCTGAGCAACTGGGTCGGGGACCTGCTGGTGCTTCGCCAGTCAGGTCAGCTTGAAATGACCTGGCAGGATTCGGGCCTGGAGCCCGAATACCGATCCGCCGCCTGAACCCATCCGTGTGGATGTTGGTGCGTGCTGCAGTCCTTCGATGAAGGAATGGCACGCGCATGGGCAGTTTCTCTACCGGCATCGGGATCATCAGCGGCTTCGATTCCGCATCCCTGATCGAACAGATACTTCTTGGCGAATCACGCGGTCGTCTCCGGCTCCAGGGCCAGATCGCAACGCTGCAGACGCGGCAGTCGTCAATGCTCGAGGTGAACGCGCGCCTGCTCGGTCTGCAGTCGGCGGTTTCCCTGCTTCGTTCCGGTTCGAGTTTCGGCGCCATGCAGGTAAGCAGCAGCCATGCCGATGTGCTGTCCGCCACCGCTTCCAGCGGTGCGCCCGCCGGTGACTGGACGTTCATCGTCGAAGCCCTTGCATCACGTCACCAGGTTCTCGCCGGTGGTTCGGTGTCGCAGGATGCTGCGCTGGGGCTCGATGCATTCTCGATCGAGTTCGGTGGGGGTGCGCTCGTTTCCGACATGGAACTGTCAGTGCTCAACGGTGGCACCGGTGTGGATCGTGGTCGCATCGAGGTGACATTGGGTACCGGTGCGGGAGCCACGACGCACGTTGTGGACTGCACCGGCATCACGACCGTGCAGGATGTGATGGACCGCCTGGCGTCGGTGGATTCCCAGTTGCAGGCTTCGTTGGATGATGCGGCCATTGAACTTGAAACAACGGACGGACGATCCATCAGCGTACGCAGTCTCGATGGTGCAACGACCGCGGAGGATCTCGGACTCACCGGTGACGGTTCGACGGGCGTGCTGCACGGAGAAGCGATCGCAGTACTTGGCGGTGAGACCCTGCTGCAGTCCATGAACGACGGCAGCGGTGTGCTGCTGCGTGAAGGTACGCCGGATCTTCGAATCAGGACGCATGACGGCCGGGTTTTCGACGTCGACATTCCCGCATCTTCGACAACCCTTCAGGATGTCATCGACGCCATCAACAACGCGGTGGATTCCAACGGAATCGCCAACAACGGAAGCATGCATGTCAGCATCGCCGCCGACGGGCTTCGGCTCGAGTTTACGGATACGACGCTCGGTCCGGGCTCCTTCACGGTGGCGTCAACCGGAGGGAATCCCCACGCGGCTTCGGATCTGGGCATCGAACAGTCGGTGGCGGGCTCGACCATCAGTGGCAGCCGGTTGCTGGCCGGTCTTGATTCGGTGCTGCTGTCGAACCTCAACGGGGGAGCGGGCCTGGTGTCCGGCCAACAGATGCAGGTATCCGATCGCGCCGGGACCACGGGTGCATTCACCCTGTCGAGTTCCATCGAGTCGTTCGGACAACTCGTCGATGATCTGAACCAGCAGGCGTCCCAGGCTGGAGTGTCCGTGCGCTTCGAACTCAATGGTGCCGGCAATGGCCTGCGTGTCGTCGACACCACGGGCATCGAGGATCCTGCTGCGGTGCTGGCGATCAACGGAGCGCTGGCGAATGCGCTGGGTATCGAGCACGATGCCGCCGTGTCGCTGGTCGAGGGTGCGAATCT
Source organism: Phycisphaerales bacterium (assembly GCA_029245245.1). Lineage (GTDB taxonomy): Bacteria > Planctomycetota > Phycisphaerae > Phycisphaerales > SM1A02 > UBA854. Next base: position 41,607 of record JAQWPT010000003.1, on the reverse strand, counting down.
GCAGCATCGATACGTCGACGAGAGCACGCTGTTGTCGAACCTCAACGGCGGACAGGGTGTCGGGACTGGCGCGTTCACCATTCGTGATGCCACGGGTCAGGTTGCAACCGTGGACGTGGGAGCATCCGTGCAGTCCGTCGCCGACCTGATCGATCTCATCGAATCGAAAGGACTGGCCGTGACCGCTCGTGTCAACGATCGCGGTGACGGCATCCTGCTTGAATCAACGGCGTCGGAGACGGCATCGACCGTGACGCTTCGGATCGAAGCGGCCGGTGGTACGACCGCCGTGGACCTGAACCTTGTCGGCGAATCGACCGCCGTGCATGGTGCCGGCGCCTTCATCGACGGCAGTTCGGAGCACGTGCTCGCCGTCGATGCATCGACGACCCTTGCCCAGCTCAAGGAACTCATCCTGGAGGCCGGGATTCCCGTGACCGCTTCGCTGGTGCACGCCGGTGACGGGCCCGACGCCTGGCGACTGGGCCTGTCCAGCGATCGGCAGGGGCGTGGCGGACGATTCATGGTCGATGGTCGCCTTGGAGGCGGAAGCCTGATGGGCGTCGAGACCGTGGTCACGGGCGCCGATGCACGGATCGTGCTGGGAGATGATCCGGCCGATGGCATCGTGCTGCAATCGCACACCAATACGCTGAGCGATGTCATTGACGGACTGGTCATCGACCTTCACGCGATATCCGCATCTCCGGTCACCGTGTCCGTGTCACGCGATGCCGGTGCCGCGCGGGAAGCCGTCACGGCATTCGTCGAGTCCTACAACCAGGTTGCCGATCTGCTCCGCAGTGTTGATTCCTACGACGTTGACACCGGGATGCGAGGAGCGCTGTTCGGTGACCCGACCGTGGCCAGGATCAGCCGGGCCATGGCCGCACTGGCCATGCAACGGCTGGATTCCGAGGAATCAATCGAAGGATTCGAGGGGCTCTGGGAGATTGGAATCAGAATGGGATCCTCGGGGCAACTGGAGGTTGACGAGGAATCGCTGTCCAACGCACTGGCGTCGAACCCGGATGCGGTCGAGGCACTCTTCAATCGTGAACAGGAGTCGCAGCAGGGTTTCGCGGTGCGCTTCGATGATCTGCTTGAGTCGCTTACGACGGAAGCGGGGGGTGTCCTCGGGATCGCCGACGACCGGTTCCAGTCGCAGATAGAACTTGCCGCCCAGAGCATCGAGCAGATCGACATGCGCATCGAGGCCCGCCGGGTCATCCTGATCGAGCGGTTCGCCGCGATGGAACGGGCGCTTGCGGCCCTGCAGTCACAGAACTCGGCGCTGCTCTCCTTCCAGTCCTCCATGCTCTGATGATTTCGCTGGTTATCGGAAGTCGCAACCCACTGTTGCACAGTTGTCGTATTCCGAACCGATACCCAGTGCTGCCATGCTTCAAAATGCAGCCACCTATCGTGAAACCGACGTGAAGACCGCATCGCCCTCGCAGCGACGCCTGATGCTGCTTGAGGGCGCTCTCGCCGCGGCCACCTCATTGCAGATGGCGCACCGTGAGCGTGATTTCGATGGCATCTCGGAGCAGGGTTCCCATTGCCGATCGATTCTCATCGCATTGATGACGGAACTGGATGCGTCATCGGACCGCCACCTCGCCGAGCAGCTCTCTTCCCTGCACGCCTGGCTGTGGCAGCAGGTGGCCTGTGCAAGCAGGGCCGAGGATCTGGACGATCCCATCACCATCCTTCAGCAGCAGCGGGACGCCTGGCGGACTGCCGTGGACTTGATGAAGTCCACTCCGGGTGAGCAGGAAAATACTTCCGGCCCCCTTGATGTGGCGGGCTAAACGGGCATGGGGCTTGATCTTGCCCCCCAAATTCCACTTTTTCGAGTCGTGACGTTGGAATCACTCACATTCTGACGGGTCGCTATTGTGGATCAACGTCGTGCGTGTTCATTTTCGAACGCTCCAAATCAAAGAGGAACACCCCGCCGGTGTTGCGGACCAGGAGGCCTGAAAGTGAAAATCTGCATTACGGGAGGCTCTGGATTCATCGGTTCCTGGTTCTGCCAGGAGTACGCCCGACGCGGCGTCGAGGTGGTCATCATTGACCTGGTGGAGCCCGCGGTCGATCTGCCGCATGCCCGTTATGTCCAAGGTGATATCCGGGATATCGAGGCGGTTCGAGATGCACTGTCCGGGTGCGATGCGGTCCTGCACCTGGCGGCGGCCCACCACGATTTCGGAATCACCGAGCCGACGTTCTTCGCCGTCAACAAGGAAGGCGCCTCCGTGCTCTGCCAGGGCATGGATGAAGTGGGCATTCGCCGCATCTGCTTCTTCTCCACGGTCGCCGTCTACGGCACTGCCAGCCCACCGCTGACGGAGGAGACCCACCCCGAGCCGGTCAGTCATTACGGCCGATCGAAGTTGGCCGGCGAAAAGGTGCTCGAGGCATGGACCCTGTCCGGCGATGATCGCCGCTGCCTGGTCATCCGTCCTACGGTCACGTTCGGTCCGCACAACTTCGCCAACATGTATTCGCTGATACGGCAGATCGATCGCAAGCAGTTCTTTCAGGCCGGCGATGCAACCAACATCAAGAGCCTCTCCTACATCGAGAACATCATGGCGGCGTCCCTGTGGCTCTGGGAGCGGATCGGTGACGATGACGCCTTCGCCATCTACAACTGGGTTGAGAAGCCGGACATGGACAGTGCGCAGATCAGTCGCACCGTTGCCGATGCCCTCGGGAAGTCCTACCTGCGGATTCCGCTGTTCATCGCCCTGGCGATGGCCAAGCCCTTTGACATCATGATCGCCATCACCGGCAAGAACTTTCCGGTGTCCTCGGCACGGGTTCGCAAGCTCTTCGTGGACCAGACCAAGTTCGAGTCCGACAAGGCGCGAGAGGCCGGCTTCACGCCGGAGATCACGTTGGCCGAGGGCCTGCAGCGCATGGTCAAGTGGTACCTCGATGGTGGTCGGGAAGAATCATCCGAGTGGAACCAGCCACCGGCCGAGATCATGCGCCGCCACACATCCTGAGCGAAATCAGTGGCGTCTCTGGGCCCGCTCGAGGACCTGGGCATACTGGCGTGCGCAGGCCTGCAGTGTGTAGTCCCGCTCGAAGAGTTCGCGTGCGGCCTGTCCCATGCGGCGAGTGCGTTCCGGGTCGGCGGCGAGTTCACGGATGCACCGGGCCAGTCCCTCGGCATCTCCCAGTTCAACCCAGACGCCACAGCCGCTTTCCTCGACGATCGTTCGCAGCGAGGAGTGGGGTTCGCAGATGGCGATGATCACCTTGCCGACGGCCAGTGACGTATAGAGTTTCGAGGGAAAGCTGATGCCCTCGATCCCCTTGGCGATGGTCACGAACGAGGCATCGCAGGCATTGAGTGATTCATTGAGCGTTTCGAAGGGCTGGTGGGCGAACATCAGCGCCTTGTCCAGTTGGCGCTGCTCGATCTCCTGCTCGATCCGGTTTCGAACACCACCGCCCCCGACGAACACGAACCGGATGTCCTCATCTCGAAGAAGGGTGGCGGCATTGAGCATCGTGTCAAAGTCGTAGTAGAGGCCCATGTTGCCCGAGTACAGCAGTGTGAATGGCTTGACGAGATCGTGCTCCTTGGCAAAGGGAGAATCGGCCTTGTCAATCGGGTGAAGGAACTCGCCGTCGGCCCAGTTGGGAATGACGTGCACGCGGTTCGGGTCGATGTCGTAGGTGTCGCAGACGAGGTCCTTGGCCGCTTCACAGAGCACGATCGTTTCCTTGGCACGCTTGTACATCCACTTGTTCAGCAGGTGCCAGACGCGATCGATGATTCCACCCTTGCGAATCTTGCCGACCCAGACCACCATCTGCGGGTAGGCGTCATGGAGAAGCACGACGTACCGATGTCTTCGGAACAGGCCCACCATGGTCCCGACGATGCCGAGGTAGGGGGGATTCGTGGTGTACAGGAACACCTCGTCGCGTTGGAGCCGGAAGAGCATTCTCCCCGCCAGGGGGAGCAGGAAGGTGATGGAGTTGACGATGCGACCCAGCAGGTGGTCCTTGTTGAAGCGGGTGGCCAGCATCCGGTGGACGCTGACCCCACTGGGCGATGTTTCATTGCGTGGGCAGGGCTGCCAGGTCTCGGGGGGGCCGTAGGACGGACGGCACGTGATGACGTGCACCTTCTTCCCGTTGGCGGAGAGGTCGTTGGCGAGTTCGTACAGCAGGTGACCGGTCGATGCCACGTCCGGTGCGTAGTACTGATTGAGAATGACGACCTTCACGCCTTGCTCCTTGGCTGCCATTCGTACTGTTGGCTCAACCGGCGGCTTCTGCCACGACTTTCGATGGAAATGTGGCTGTTTCCACGTCGATCGGTCCGAAGAGTCTCCGGAGCCCAGTCTAAGGGCCATATTACGGGCGATGTGACCCGGGGGCGGATCACCGGGATTCCCCCCCTTCCCCCGGGCGCGGAGTCCGCCTACGCTTGATTCAGTCCACCTCGAGGAAGCACCAATGCCCCGGATCGAGACACGCGATCAGCAGCAGGCCGCCATGGAATCGGCGCCCCCGGTACGCCGCTCGGCCTGGAGCGCCCGCCAGAAGATCCTGCGCATGGCCTGGGGCACCATCGGGCGACTGTGCTGGCAGGTGCCGATGTTCCGAGCTCCGGTACTCCGCCTCTTCGGAGGCACGGTGGGTCGGGGCTGTCGACTGGCCAGAACGATCGAGATCATCATTCCGTGGAACGTGTCGCTTGGCGACGGCGTGCAGGTCGGAGAACGCGTGATCCTCTACGGACTCGGACCGATCACCATTGGCCCGGGTACGGTCATCGATGTTCGTGCCCACCTCTGCGCCGGCTCGCACGACATGCGCGACACGCGGTTTCCCTTGACACGGCCGCCGATCACGATCGGCGCCGAGTGTTTCATCGGTGTCGATGCCTACATCGCTCCCGATGTGGAACTCGGCGATCGCTGCCGGGTGCTGCATCGTGCCAGCGTCTACAAGTCGTTTCCGGCCGGCACCATGCTGGAAGGCAATCCGGCGCGTCCTTCGGCGGATGCCTCGTGATCGCGATCCGTCGGTTCATCTGGACATGGTGTGCCCGCCCGCTCTTCCGCTGGAGTCCGCACCCCGCGTATGGATTCCGGCGGTTCCTGCTTCGTCTTGTTGGAATGCAACTGGGACGGCGGGTGCGTTGCCGGCGGACGGTGGACATCGACCAGCCGTGGAATGTCCGGCTTGATGACCTGGTGATGATCAGCGACGACGTGCTCCTTCGTGCCGGTTCACCGATCCACATCGGATCCCGGTGCGTGATCAGCCAGTACTGCTCCCTGTTGACATCGGTGCGGGATCCCGGATCGCCCGGGCATCCTCCGGTGCAGGGGCCCATCACCATCAGTGAGGACTGCTGGATCGCAACCGATTCCCTGGTGCTGCCGGGTACGACCCTGGAGCCCGGGGTCGTGGTGGGGGCGCGTGGGCTGGTGGAGGGCCGCCTCCCGGCATGGCACATCGCCACAGGTGAGCCGGCCCGGGCCAGGCATGAGCGGGTGCTGCACTCGTCGACCTGAGCACAGTGCATTCTCGGACCTTGCCACGGAGGCTGGATCGCGCAGTGTCTCCAGTCGATAACAGGTCTACGATCTTCCGACCCCAGGCAGCCCCATGACGCATACCCCATGATCGATGTTCTGATCATCACCAAGGATGAAGAGGCGAACCTTCCGTACTGCCTCCGCGCGCTGGCGGGCTGGACGAGCCGGATCTTCGTTGTCGACAGCGGTTCCACCGATCGCACCCGTGACCTGGCCCGCGAACTCGGGGCGGAGGTGGTGGAGCATGACTGGGAGGGCTACGCGGCGCAGAAGAACTGGTCGCTGGACAACCTGCCGATGGAAGGCGATTGGGTGCTCATCGTCGATGCCGACGAGGTCATCACGCCCGCGTTGCGGGATCGGCTTGTGGGCATCGCCGAACGGCCCGCGGCCGAGGTGCCTGAAAACGGCTTCTACATCAACCGCCTGTTCTACTTTCTGGGCAAGCCGATCCGGCACTGCGGGTACTACCCCAGTTGGAACCTTCGCTTCTTCAAGCGCGGATGCGGCCGATACGAGGATCGCGCCGTACACGAACATCTGCTCGTGGAGGAACCCGTCGGGTGGATCAAGACGCCGATGCTGCACGAGGACCACCGCGGGCTCGAGGACTACATCGCCAAGCACAACCACTATTCGACCCTCGAGGCCAGGGCCATTGCCGATGACGACGGCGACCTCGATGCCTCCTTGACGGGCAACGCCCTGGAACGCCGACGGTGGATCAAGCGGCACGTGTACCGTCGACTTCCCGCGAAGTGGCTGTTTCGATTCCTCTACATGTACGTGCTGCGCCTCGGTGTGCTCGACGGGCTGACCGGATTCCGGTTCTGCCTCTTCATCTCTTCGTATGAACTGCACATCGGTCTCAAGCTCGCGGAACTTCGCAGGGAGCGTGCGGCATGAGCCTCGAAACCGATCGTCATGTCAGCCCGTATTCGTCGCGCCAGAAGATGGCACGTGTGCTGTGGTCGATGGTGCAGGCGACGGTGTTCCGACTGAGTTTCCACAACTGCTATGGATGGCGACGATTCCTGCTCCGGCGATTCGGTGCGTCCATCGGTCGAGACTGCGTGATTCGCCGCACCGTTCGTGTCGAGTGTCCGTGGAATCTCGTGATGGGTGACAACGCCTGCCTCGGTGACCGGGTCAACGCCTACTGCCTCGGCGTCGTGACGATCGGACGCCGGGCCTCGATTTCCCAGGATGCCGAACTCTGTGCCGGGACCCATGACTTCAACCATCCCTCGATGCCTCTGCACGTGCGTCCCATCTGCATCGGTGATGACGCCTGGGTGGCGGCGGGGGCCTTCGTCGGTCCGGGAGTGACGGTTGGAGACGGGGCGGTGCTCGGGGCCAGGGCGGTGGCCATGCGTGACCTCAAGCCCTGGACGATCTACTCCGGAAATCCGGCGGTGGAGATCCGGGCTCGTGCTCAGCAGGGTGAGGACTGAGCCATCCAGGCCAGCAGTGCCTGGAGATCCGTTTCGAATGCATCCCGGGGTGCAAATCCCAGCAACGAGGTTGCCAGGGAGATGTCCGCACAGGAATGCCTGATGTCACCCGGGCGAGCAGGTCCCCGCTTGATGGTGGGCTTGACTCCCAGCAGGTTTGCGATCGTCTCCAGCACATCGAGGATGCTCTGGGGTCGGCCGGATCCGATGTTGCACGCGATGCCGCCAAGGGCTTCATCATGCAGGCAGCAGGCGAGGACCGCATCGACGACCGATCGGCAGGACAGAAAATCCCGCGTCTGGCCGCCGTCTCCATCAAGACGCAGGGGTTGATTCGAGTGCAGTGCCGAGGCGAAGGCAGGAATCACGGCCGCGTAGTTGGAATCACTTCGCTGCCGTGGGCCGAAGACGTTGAAGTAGCGGAGAGAAATGGTGTCCAGATCGCCGCGGCGCTCGCGAACCAGCTGCTCCGCGGCGAGTTTGCTGCGTGCGTATTCCGAGGCCGGCTGGAGTTCCGCCCCTTCGCCGACGGGATCGGATCCCTGCTCACCGTAGACGGCTGCCGAGGAAGCATTGACCAGTCGTTGTACGCCGGCGGCCCGGGCGGCTTCGAGCACTCTGGCCGTGCCCTCCACGTTGATCCGATGGCAGGCATCGGGCTGCTCATGGCTGGCTGCTACCGAGACGAAGGCGGCGTGGTGGAGCACGTAGCGGCAGTTGTGGACGGCCTGGCTCAGGGCCTTCTCGTCCAGGATCGACGACTCGATGATCTCGACATCGAGTCCCTCGAGGTTCGCTCGCCAGCCGGTACTGAAGTCGTCGAGTACCCGGACGCGTGCACCGTGCCCCGCCAGACGATCCACCAGGTGCGACCCGATGAAGCCACCGCCGCCGGTGACCAGAACCTCCACATCGTGGAACGCCCCTTCGCCGATCTTCGTAGAATGATCCGTACCGAGCATTTCAGCCTATCTCCATGCCACTTCGTCTCTACAACACGCTGACGCGCGAACAGGATGAGTTTACACCGCTTGATCCATCGGGAAGAGTGGTGCGCTTCTATACCTGCGGCCCGACGGTCTACGACTACTCCCACGTCGGAAATTTCCGTGCCTTTCTGAATGCGGACGTCCTGCGTCGAACGCTCGAACTGCTCGGTTACGAAGTCCGGCACGTGATGAACATCACGGACGTCGGGCACATGACGGACGATGCGAATCCCGATGGTGGGGGCGAGGACAAGATGGAACTCGCATCGCGGAGGCTGCTGGAGGCGAAGAAGTCCGGCTCCCTGCCCGAGGGCGTCGACATCGATCCGAGCGACCCCTGGGCGATCGCGACCTTCTACGCCGATGCGTTCATCGAAGATGCCCGTCGACTGGGCATGAAGGTGATCACTGATGCCGATGCCGATTCCACCCTGCTGCCTCGGCCAACGCAGTACGTACGGCAGATGATCGAACTCATCGAGCGGCTCATCGAATCGGATCATGCCTACGTCGCGGATGACGGTGTCGTCTACTTCAGCGTCGACTCCTTCCCCGACTACGGACGCTTGTCCGGAAACACACTTGATGCCCTTCGCAGCGGCGAAGGTGGCCGTGTCGACATGTCGACGCAGGCGGTCAAGCGCAATCCGGCGGACTTCATGCTCTGGAAACCGGATGCATCGCACACGATGAAGTGGGACAGCCCCTGGGGAGCGGGGTACCCCGGCTGGCACCTGGAATGCTCGGTGATGGCGTCGGCCCTGCTTGGTTCGGACACCGATGATCAGATCGACCTGCACTCCGGGGGCGAGGACAACATCTTCCCCCACCACGAATGTGAAATCGCCCAGTCCCGCTGCGCGAGCGGGTCACCGAGTTTCGCCCGCTACTGGTTCCACACCCGCCACCTGATGGTCGATGGCGGCAAGATGAGCAAGAGCCTTGGGAACTTCTTCACCATTCGCGACCTCATCGATCGAGGCGTGTCGCCGGCCGCCATCCGACTGGAGTTGATCAAGACCCACTACCGGGCCAATTCGAACTTCACCATGCAGGGCCTGAAGGATTCACAGCGGCAGATCGATCGCTGGCGAAAGGCCCGTGCCTGGCTTGCTGAACACGCGAGCTCGCCGCGTCCGGGGCCTGGTCCGCTGGTCGTCGGGCTGCAGCGGTTCGAGGAGGCGCTCTGCAGCGACCTGAACGTCGCGGGAGCCCTGGGTGTGCTCAACGAGGCGATCGGCGAGTTGCCCATGCAGGACGGATGTGCCGCCGAGGGAGACGGCACGTGGGCCGATGATCTTGCGGCCCTGGATCGAATGGACACCGTGCTGGGCGTGTTGACCCTCGAGTCGACCGGTGGTGGCGATGTCGACGAAGCCGCCATCCTGGCCGCGATCGACGCACGCATTGCGGCTCGCGATGCCAAGGACTGGGCGGAGGCCGATCGCATTCGAGACGACCTGCTCGAGATGGGCATCGCCATCAAGGACGGTGCCCAGGGAACGACCTGGTCGAAGGTGATCCAATGACCGGGGGGAACCGACCACCGGTCATCGGTATTGTCGGTGGGATCGGTTCCGGCAAGAGCATCGTGGCCGAGTTGCTGTCCGAGGCAGGGTGCCTCGTCTCGGATGCCGATGCCCTGGCCAGGCAGGCGATCAATGAGCCGGGCATTCGTGACGTGCTCGTGTCCTGGTGGGGGGCGGAGGTGCTCGATGCACAGGGACGGGTGGATCGTGCCGTGGTGGCCGATCGCGTTTTCGCCGATCGGGCTGAACTGGACCGCCTCGAAAAGCTGCTGCATCCCCGCGTCGAGGTGATGCGGCAAGCCGCGTTCGACGAGGCTTCGGACTCGGTCCCTGCACTGGTCATCGATGCACCATTGCTGCTGGAGGCGGGCTTGGCTTCCGCATGTGACATGATCGTCTTCGTGGAGGCCCCCCTGGAGTTGCGACTGCAGCGTGTGGCGGATTCACGGAATTGGGATGAGGCTGAGGTGTCCCGCAGGGAAGCTCGACAGATGCCGCTTGACGAGAAGCGGTCCATGGCCCATCATGTGGTATCGAATCACGGTCGAGTCGAGGATCTGCGTGAGCAGATCGACTCCCTTCTGGGAAAACTCGGTCGACGGTGAATCGTTTCCTTGATGCTTCTCGAGCCACTGGCATACTCGCCACCGGCATCGAGCGACCCCTTGGCGGTGTCGGATCAGGACAACCTCCCATTTCATTCGCGTTCGACGCGTTCCGTACCCCTCATCCCCTCAAACATGAACCGCCCCCCGGCGGATGGCCACATCGAATCCATGAATACACGAGCAAGACCAATGGCGAAGAAACGACGACGTCGTAAGAAGAGTTCATCCGGTGGAGGTGGCGGCGTTGCCGTCATGACCCTCAGTCCCGGAGAGGTTCCAACCGACGAGCAACTGGAACTGGAGGCCGCCGAACTGGAGAAGGAACTTGATTCCAAGACCCAGAAGCGATTCGACGATGCCAAGAAAGAAGGGCTCGACCTCGCCTCCCTGCAGCACATGAAGGGGGAGGAGCTGGCCAAGGTCGCCAAGAAGCACAAGATCGTGGACGCATCGACGCTGCCCAAGCAGAAACTGGTGTTCGAGATACTCAAGGCGCGGGCTTCAAAGCACGGCCTGCTTATCGGTGAGGGCACCCTGGAACTGCTTCCCGACGGCTATGGCTTTCTGCGCAGTCCCGAGTACTCCTACCAGCCGTCGGCCGACGACGTGTACGTCAGTCCCTCGCAGATCCGGCGTTTCGGTCTTCGACGCGGGCAGGTCATTCGTGGTGTGATCCGTCCTCCCAAGGAGTCGGAAACCTACTTTGCGCTGCTTCGGGTCGAGGCGGTCAATGGCCGGGATCCCAAGGAACTCGGCAACCTCCCGACCTTCGAGAACATGACGCCCCTGCACCCGGAGGACCGGGTCATGCTCGAGACCGGAGCCGAGCCGCTGGAGACCCGTGTGATCGACCTGGTGGCACCACTGGGATTCGGCCAGCGGGCGTTGATCGTGGCACCGCCGAGGACCGGCAAGACCGTGCTGCTGCAGAAGATCACGTCGGCCATCGCCCAGAACCACGACAACGTGCACGTGATCGTGCTGCTGATCGACGAACGGCCCGAGGAAGTCACTGATTTCCGCCGCAACACGCCCGACAAGGTCGAGGTCGTTGCCAGTACCTTCGACGAGCACGCCTCCCGCCACATTCAGGTGGCCGAGATGGTCATGGAGAAGGCACGCCGACTCGTGGAGTTCGGTGAGAACGTCGTCGTGCTTCTCGACTCCATCACGCGACTCGCCCGCGGTTTCAACAATGCCACGCCCAACAGCGGCAAGATCGGCACCGGTGGTGTCGACAGCACGGCCTTGATCAAGCCCAAGAAGTTCTTTGGTTCGGCTCGAAACATCGAGGACGGGGGCTCCCTGAGCATCATCGCCACTGCCCTCGTGGACACCGGCTCCAAGGCCGACGAAGTGATCTTCGAGGAGTTCAAGGGGACCGGCAACTCCGAACTGCACCTGACGCGCAAGCTCGTCGAGAAACGCATCTGGCCCGCGATCGACATCGCGGCGTCCGGTACGCGACGCGAGGAACTGCTGCTGGATCCCAAGGAGATGGATCTCGTCATTCGACTGCGCAAGGTCGTTTCGGACATGAGCGTGGTCGAAGCCATGGAACTCCTGCGGGGCCGGCTCGCCAAGACGAAGTCCAATGCCGAGTTCCTGATGACGATGAACCTCAACTGAGGCCCTCTCCGCCCTGATTCGCCCCCATGGAACGGGGCCATTCCGCGTCTGGCACTGGTCCTCGGCAGGAATGGGGATATGCTTCTTGGGGGACATGTGAGCCCTTTTTGGAGCCGTACGCATGCAGACATCGAATCCACGACATGCCTTCACGCTGACCGAGGTCCTCGTGGTCATGATGATGCTGGCGATCCTGATTTCGCTGGTGCTTTATGCCAGCAGCGGTTTCAGCCAGTCCGATGCGTTGCTTCGCTCCCAGAACAACCTGCGTGAGATCAATCAGTTCATGCAGCACTACACGAACTCGCATGATGCGAGGATCGTTCCCAGCCAGTTCGACCGCTCCGACGAGGAAGGCGATTCGATCGGTGGAGCGGCCTCCCGGATGGCCTACGAACTCAACGATGACCGCGTCGAGTGGATCGACAACAACAATCCCTACCAGGCACCCCAGGAACCAGGTACGGAACTGCTCCACAAGGGCAGTTGGGCTGACATTCTCTGGGCCGAAAGCAACCTCGGCGACAGCATGGCCATGGCGGACATGCCCATCGACGACTGGGGCAGTGGTGGCGGCGATCTCTACCGTTCCTTCAAGTACACCCCGCCGGATCGAACGTTCTACGAGGACAATCCTCGCTGGGAGAAGAACCCGCTGCGAAGCGTCGTGGTCAACAGTTGGAACTGGCCTCGGTGGGATGGCAGCGGCGACCAGACGGACTTCAACAGGGCACTGGCCGGAACCGACGGCGAGAATGGCCCGGTCGGCCTCCCCTTGCCGCGAGGCAATGGGGCCTGGGAGGGCGGCATGCCGGGCTTCTTCGCCGCGAACAACTTCTTCGACGCTCGAAGCGCACGTGATGTCAGCGGTGACCAGGAAGATTCGAAGGCGGATCGCTATTGGTCGGAAGGCCAGATCAAGGCCCCGGCTCGCTCGCTGTTCCTGGTCGATTCCTTTGCGGGTGAGACAATCGGTGGGACCCCCGGATTCCTGGGCACCAGCGACTACACGACACAACAAGCCGACTACTACGTCGACACGGTTCGGTCCTTCCAGGTAGCTGCCGAACTGAGGGATGCAGTTGGAGGCGAATCCTCCAAGCCCGAGCAGAGTGGATCGTGCGAACAGGAAGTTGACTTCCGCTATGGCGGCCAGTGCCTGATGCTGTTTCTCGACGGTCATGTCGATCAGCAGGAGCAGTGGTCCTCCCTCTGGGACCTCGAGGGTCGCAATGACCAGCAGCCTGGGCGAGGCATTCGAATTCTTGATCTGGACAAGCGGCAGGCCCGGCCCGTCATTCTCGGTGGCGGCGGGGGGATCAGCCCCTGAAGCCCACCAGCGGGGCTCCGTGGCTCTCAGGGCCGCGGGAGGGCTCCCCGGCTTGCCCCGGGGTTGAAATTGACTACACTCATCCATCTTCCGTCCCGTATCCGGGGCGGTTTTTATTCGGGAACCCGGTACGATGATTCGCCGGTTTCCCGAGATCCCGCTTGGCGGGGTCAATGGTGTGATGTGAATCACATCAGGTGGGTCACGGACGGTAATCCCGCCACCGTAGCTCAGTGGTAGAGCACACCCTTGGTAAGGGTGAGGTCACGGGTTCAAGTCCCGTCGGTGGCTTCAAGAACTCGTCGTGGTCGTTCTGCGGCGAGATGAAGAAATGACAGGTCGTACTGCCCCGGTGGCATGCGATCTCGGGTCATGGGACCCGGACATGTTGAAGACACGCCCGCTCGAGTGCGCCGGACGCATGAACAGTGGGACTCGGATTTCGGAGACAGACTGCAATGGCCAAGGATACCTTTGTCCGCAACAAGCCTCACGTCAACGTCGGCACCATCGGTCACATCGATCATGGAAAGACGACCCTGACTGCGGCCATCACTATGCGTCAGGCCCATAAGGGCCTCGGGGAAATGCGTGCATTCGATCAGATCGACAACGCGCCCGAGGAGAAAGCCCGTGGCATCACCATCGCCACCAGCCACCAGGAGTACGAGTCGGAAGCCCGGCACTACGCCCACGTGGACTGCCCAGGTCACGCTGACTATGTCAAGAACATGATCACCGGTGCCGCCCAGATGGACGGCGCCATTCTGGTGGTCGCCGCGACGGACGGCCCCATGCCCCAGACGCGTGAGCACATTCTGCTTGCCCGTCAGGTCGGCGTGCCCAAGATCGTGGTGTTCATGAACAAGTGCGACATGGTCGACGACGAGGAGCTCCTGGAGCTCGTCGAGATGGAGATTCGCGAACTTCTGAGCAAGTACGACTTCCCCGGCGACGACATCCCGATCATTCGGGGTTCGGCCTTGAAGGCGATGGAGAGTGAGGGTAGCGATGATGCCGCTGGTGCACCCATCGACGAGCTCATGGAAGCCCTCGACTCGTACATCCCCACGCCTGAGCGTGCCGTCGACAAGGACTTCCTCATGTCCATTGAGGATGTCTTCTCGATCAAGGGTCGTGGCACGGTCGTCACGGGTCGGATCGAGCGTGGCAAGGTTGAGGTCGGAACCGAGATCGAGATCGTCGGGCTCAGTGATGAGACCCGCAAGACGACCGTGACCGGTGTCGAGATGTTCAACAAGATCCTCGAAGACGCCCAGGCTGGCGACAACGTCGGCTGCCTGCTGCGTGGTGTGGAAAAGGAAGACGTGGAGCGTGGACAGGTGCTTGCAAAGCCCGGTTCCATTACCCCGCACACCAAGTTCGAGTCAGAGGTCTACGTCCTCACCAAGGAAGAGGGCGGCCGTCACACGCCGTTCTTCACCGGTTACAAGCCGCAGTTCTACTTCCGAACGACGGACGTCACGGGTTCATTGGAACTCGTCGGTGCCGAGATGTGCATGCCTGGCGACAATGTCCAGATGAACATCGATCTCGGCGACAAGCCGATCGCCATGGAGGAAGGCCTCCGCTTCGCAGTTCGCGAAGGTGGTCGTACGGTCGGATCCGGCGTCGTGACGAAGGTCGTGGAGTGATCTGCTGATGTGTCTTCAGCTGGTCCGGAGTGCCTCGCCCGTTCTGTTCGGGTGAGGCACTCCAGGGCCAGATGTTCTTCGGGCTCAGCCCGTGGGGAATCGAGATGGCCAAGAAGTCGACAGATCGCGAATACGTCTGGCTCCAGTGCACCGAGAATGGTGACCTGAACTACCGGACGAGCATCCGTGTGAAGGGCGGCATCGACGAGAAGGTCAAGGCTGGCTTCAAGAAGTTCAGCCCCCGTCTCCGAAAGCACACCCTTCACAAGATCAAGCGGAAGTGAGTCAACATGGCGGCGGGAAGTCCGGCTTCCCGTCCCCGGACGCCGGTAGCTCAATTGGCAGAGCAGCGGATTCCAAATCCGCAGGTTGAGTGTTCGAGTCACTCCCGGCGTGTTCTGAAACGCCCCTGTGGGCGGGAGTGCCAGGAAAGGAAGTCAGGATCGTGGGAAATGGAATCTACAAGAGTGGCCAGGGGTACTGGGTCAGACTGATGTCCGCCATCGCGTATGGCGTGCTGGTCGCCATGGGCCTGATGTGGCTCCTGGGCTTTCTCAAGACCAAGACCTTCGGCGGCATCGAGCCTGCCTACGTCCAGGTCGGATCGCTGCTTGTCTGTGCCTTCGTCTTCGGCCTCATCGGATTCTGGTTCATCGGGTCCAAGCGACGGACCGTCGAGTTCATGATCGCCACCGAGGGTGAGATGAAGAAGGTCAACTGGTCGTCGAAGCGTGAACTGCAGCGATCGACCTGGGCCGTCATCTTCCTGACCTTCGCTCTGGCGTTCTTCTGCTTCGTCTTCGACCAGGTCTTCTACTACATCTTCTACTCCGCAGGCGTCCTCGACGCCTCCAACTGATCCGGGAGCCGGATGCAATGATCGACGATCAACCCAGAGATCCAGGCCAGGCAGACCTTGACGCGACGACCGAGTCGCCGTCGGTCGATGGCGTGGTTGCTGCGGATTCCCAGCTCGAGGACAAGGCGGACACAACGACCGCAACCGAGACCCCGAACGCCGATTCGGCGATCGAAGGTGAAGAAGAAGCATTTGATCCCGCAGTCGACATGCCCATGTATCGTTCAGGCATGGACTGGTTCGTGCTTCGCGTCGCCTCCAACAAGGAAAGTTACGTCCGCGACACGCTTCAGAAGAAGGTGCAGATCGAGGGCCTCGAAGGGGCCGTGGGCCGCATCATGGTTCCCACCGAGAAGACGCGGACGCTCAAGGGCGGCAAGACTCGAATCACCGAGATCAAACTTTACCCGGGCTACATCTTCGTCGAGATGAAACTCGATCCGGCCGGGCGGATCCCCCAGGACGTCTTCTTCCTGATCAAGGAGACCACTGGTGTGGGCGACTTCGTCGGAACCGCGGGTCGTCCGACCCCGATGTCCGCAGGTGAGGTCGAGAAGATGCTCTTCGACTCCCGCATGCCGGAAGAAGACCCGACGGTCAAGCTCGAGTTCGAAAAGGGCGACAACGTCACCATCAAGGAAGGCCCCTTCGAGAACTACGACGGCACGGTCGACGACGTCATGCCGGAGAAGGGGCTCGTTCGCGTGCTCGTGACGATCTTCGGTCGCCAGGCTCCTGTGGAGTTGGAGTACTGGCAGATCGCCAAGGCCGACGAATAGCCCCGGCGTTGCTTCCACTGTGGTGATCCCGGCCGCCCGCTACCATGTGGGGCATGGGCCTCGACCAAGCCGACATCACTCGATTTCTTGATGACCACCGCCGCACTCGCGAGCAGATCCAGCGATCCATCGTCGGTCACGAGGACATCGTCGATGGCGTACTGATCTGCCTCTTTGCCGGTGGCCATGCCCTGCTCGAGGGTGTCCCCGGTCTCGGCAAGACCCTGTTGATCCGTTCGCTGTCGGAAGCGCTGCGTCTTGATTTCTCCCGGATCCAGTTCACGCCCGACCTGATGCCGGCGGACGTCACGGGAACGACGATCGTCGTCGAGAACGAGGGCGGACGGGAGTTCAGTTTCCGTCGTGGCCCGATCTTCGCTCAGATCGTTCTTGCCGACGAGATCAACCGAGCCACGCCCAAGACCCAGTCCTCGCTGCTGGAGGCCATGCAGGAGCAGTCCGTCACCGTCGGGGGTGAAACCTACCAGCTCGACAAGCCGTTCTTCGTCATGGCAACACAGAATCCCATCGAGCAGGAGGGGACCTACCCGCTGCCCGAAGCCCAGCTCGACCGCTTCTTCTTCAAGTTGCAGGTCGGATACTCAACCCGTGAAGAACTTTCCGAGATTCTCAACCGCACGACATCCGGGCAGTCGATCGAACTTGAGCCGGTACTCGACGCCGAGTCCATTCTCAAGCACCAGGCGTTGGTGCGCAAGGTCGCCATTCCTCCCTCCGTGCAGGACTACGCGGTACGGATCGTCATGGCCACGCACCCCGGCGGAGAGCTCGCCACGCCCCAGGTCAACGCCTACCTCCGTTTCGGTGCGTCCCCGCGTGCGGCCCAGGCACTGGTTCTTGCCGCCAAGGTCAAGGCCCTGCTTGCCGGGCGGGATACGGCGGAGACCGACGATGTCCGTTCCGTCGCACTTCCGGCGATGCGTCATCGCTGCCTCCTGAACTTCGAGGGGGAGGCGGAAGGGCTGACCACCGACAGTGTTCTGCAGAATCTCATTGACACCTTGCCCGCCGACATCGGTGTGCTCAACTCCTGATCCCGGAACTCCCCGATGCTTCAACTGCTTGCCGCCGTACTCGCCACGTCCGCTTTCGCACCCATGCCCCAGGCAGTCGATCAGGACATGCTCGCCTCATTGCAGGCACCATCGCTGTCCATGATGGAAGAAGACGGTGATGGCAGCGTGATCGCCGTGGCTGAGGAGGATGTTCCAAACTTCGCACAGGATGTCGAAGGGAACCTCGGGACCCGGTTGTCGTTCACCTTCCACTACGCGCATCTCTTCAACAGCAAGATCGATGACGACATGGGTGAGTTCGACATGGATCAGCTCCGATTCCGAGTCAAGGGGAGCACGGCGATCACGGACGACTTCAGCCTGTCCTACGGATTTCGCTACGAGTACGATGGCTTCAATTTTGCCGAGGGTGGCTTCTTCGGGGCCGGTCAGCCCTGGAGCGACATCCACACCGTGCAGTTTAATTTCGGTGGCTTCTGGTCCCTCGATGACCACTGGTCTGTCTTTGCCGGCGGCGTATTCCGGTTCGCCCGGGAAAGCGAGGCCGATTGGAGTGACAGTCTTGAAGCCGGTGGTGCTGCCGCGGTCAGCTATCGATTCAGTGACACGCTGACCATCGGTGGTGGGCTCGGAGTCATCACCCAACTCGAGGAAGACCCGCTGTTCTACCCGATCATCATCGTGGACTGGGAAATCATCGACCGGCTCGTTCTCACGACACGGGTTTCCACCGGCTGGGCGAACGAGACAGGCATTGAACTCGTCTACCACTGGACCGACAACTGGGACGTGGGTATCGGCGCCGCGTACGACTACCAGCGATTCCGCATCAACGATGAAGGTCCGATTGCCGGTGGCGTCGGTGAGTTCACGGCGTTGCCATTCTTCGGTTTCGTCAACTGGAATCCTCTGCCCGCCTTCAATGCGTCCCTCTACGTCGGTGTCAATACCTACGGTGAACTCAAGGCGGTTCGAAGCAACGGCAGCACGGCAGCCAGTGTGAACTACGGCATGGGGTTCCTGCTCGGTGCCCAGGGCACCATCTCATTCTGAACAGGCTATTCCCGCCGTCGCGGCACCGGCAGTTGGAAATCACTCCGGCTCCATGCCGAGATGTCCAGGTGAACCGGGTCCACGTGCATGGACCACGGAACGCTCGTGTTCGGTGAGGTTTCGAAGCTCCGGCTGTCCCCATGGGTTCGGATCAGTGAAAGCAGCAGGGGATTCGCACCGCCCGGCAGCCAGTGGCTGGGCATGACGAAGCGTGCCAGCCATCGATCTTCGTACGAGCGGATGTGGATTTCCGGCGCATCGTCACTGGGCCCGATGATGATGCGGGGATCTCCTTGTTCCGGAATGCAGATTCCGAAACTGGCCGGAGCACGTTCGTGGCGTGGCGGACCGACCAGCACGGTGACGGCCTCGATGCCCCGGAGTTGATCCAGCGATCGCATGAAGGATGACAGGCGATGGCTGTCGGTGCCTGTCTGCGGACGCTGGCACTCGATGAACAGTTCCCAGCGATTGGACAGTCGCCGGATCTGGCACCACGTGGAACGTGATTCGGGCTCGACCAGGGGAATCTGGGTCCGGGCGGCGGTCATGGTCATCGGCGGACGAAATGGGCCCAGCAGGGGGCCTGGAGGTTCCGCGGGAATCATTTCTGGTCCAAAGGCGAGGGTCATGACGTGGTCACGCACCACGAGGTTCAGGTGCAGGAGTTCTCGAGCATCGATCTCCGGGTAGAAGGTGGTGATGAGGCTCTCTGGTGGACGGGGCAGTTTCACCCGGGTCACGAGTCCCGGATCCAGCGCAACGCCGATGGGGACCGATCCCTGGTTGCGCCAGAGTATTTGGGCCAGTTGGCTGGTTGGATATGGATTTCCGATGGCCAGAACGATCTCGCTGCCGTAGGCCTGTTCGATCCAGGCCACCATCGGAACCTGGCGGTCCGCCCAGGCCAGCGCACGCTCGGTGATGGTGTCCTGGTCCGACGGATCGAGGAGGATGTTGAGCAGTTCGTTGATCGAAACCGCATCGCTCACCCATGCTGCGAACTCGTCCTGTTCATCGTGACACGTAAAGGTCAGCAGATCACGGCACTGTGATGCGATGTCGAGGCTCTGCGTAGCGAGCCGATGCAACCCGATGCGCCATACTTGCGCAATGTGGTGCGAGAGCAGTCGCTGCACGGTGCTGGCATTCGGGGCCGGGGGCGGATTCATGTTCAGCCGATTGGCCAGCAGTGTCCAGCGCCACCAACTGAACGCATTGTCGGCATGCGGTCGATTCGGGGCATTCTCCATGACCATCGTTCCGGCGGGCGTGACGCCGCGGCCCGGTTGCTGGAACGGCAGGTCCGGTGGAAGTTCCGTCCAATACAGGGGGATGCGTTGTCGACCCACCAGCAGATCACCCGAGCCGTCGGAGGGCAGTTCCAGGAGCAGGTATGGTCCGCTGCCCGGCTCGCCCTGCGGCAGGGCCGCGGTGTCGTCGGCTGCGGTGGTCGGTCGCATAACATTGCCCGTGCGGTTGTTGCTCCAGGTCGGGTTTCCCGGCAGGGTGAGCGGTTCCACCCAACCCACGTGACCGATCAGTTCGATCCGGCCCTCGCCATCATCGAGTTCAACGGTGAGTGTCGTGGGCCAGCCCGAGGTGTCATTGCGTGAAGCAAGTCGGGCCAGGAGTACGCCGCCGCGTGGAGCAAGCGTGGGGTAGCTGCTGATTTCGATGACCTTGAGATCTCGCGCATCGAGTTCCGCATGCAGGTCGCCGTTGACGAATCCCATTGCGAGCAGGGCGAAGCAGGAGGTCCACCGTGTCACGCGAGCGATTCCCGTGGCCCGCTGTGCATGCGTGAGGCGATGAGTTCGCATGATTCCTCGATGGCCTGTTCGAGGCTGGCATTGACGACGAAGGCGTCGTACAGATCGTGGGTGGTGGCAAGTTCGATCTCGTGCCGGGCCTCGGCGAATCGTCGCTGGATCGCCTCCTCTTCGTCTCGACCACGTGATTCAAGGCGGCGGTGGAGTTCTTCCTCGCTGGGAGGAAGGATGAAGAGCATGAAGGCATCCGGCATGGAGGCACGAACCTGGCCGGCTCCCTGGACATCGATGTCAAGAATCACCAGGCGGCCTTCGGCCAGTCGATTCTGGACCGGCTGGCGGGGTGTGCCGTAGGCATGCTTGCCGAAGACCTCGGCCGATTCCAGGAAATCACCCGCTTCAAGCATGGCCTTGAAGCGATCGGAATCCACGAAGGTGTAGTCCTTGCCATCCACTTCGTCCCGCCCGCGGGGTCGGGTCGTCACCGAGACGCTGAAGATGCCGTCAAACCGCTCCTGGACCCGATGCGCAATGGTGGTCTTTCCCACCCCGGAGGGGCCGGAGAGGACCAGCAGGAGCCCGGTTGAGCCTGAATCGGACATGCCCCGCAGTGTACGACAGATGCCGGTGCGGTTCAGTAGTCCCGCGTACAATGCCCGCCTCGTGTCAATGCCGAAGGTTGCCATCGTGGGTCGCCCCAATGTGGGGAAATCCAGCCTGTTGAATCGGCTGGCCAGGAAGCGTGTGTCCATCGTGGATCCGACGCCGGGTGTCACGCGCGATCGTGTTTCGGTCATCATCGATGTCGACCCTCCGTTGGATGCCGGCGTGGGGACGACGTCAATGCCGGTGGAACTCATCGACACCGGGGGCTGGGGCATCTATACGACCGAGGAGGGGCGATTCGATGATGCAGGCAAGGACCTGAGATCTCTCCGCAAGGACATCGAGCACCAGATCGCCCAGGCGATGGAGCGGGCGGACCTGGTGCTGTTCCTCATCGATGCGCAGGCTGGACTCATGCCGTTGGACCAGACCGTCGCCGACCTGCTGCGTCGACGGAATCTCCTGGACCGGGTCGTGGTCGTGGCCAACAAGACCGACAGCGATTCATGGGAAGCACATGCCTTCGAGGCGGCGACCCTCGGCCTGGGCGAACCGATCTGCTTCTCCGCCCACAACGGGTACGGGGCGACACAACTCAACGACCGCATCTGGCGTGGCCTGCAGCACGTGGAGATTCTCGACCAGCGAGACGAAGAGATGAAGCTCGCCATCGTCGGCAAACGCAATGCCGGGAAGTCGACACTCATCAACGCTCTCGCCGGGGAAGAACGCGTCATCGTGTCCGAAATCGCCGGAACGACGCGGGATTCGATCGATGTCCGGTTTGAAATCAAGGATCGTTCGTTCCTGGCCATCGATACCGCCGGTCTTCGCAAGCGAAAGAGCTTTGCCGGCGACATCGACTACTACGCCTACCATCGGATGCTGCAGTCCATCCGGCGGGCCGAGGTGGTGCTGTTCCTCGTGGATGCCACGGAACCCATCTCCAAGGTCGACCAGAAACTTGGACAGGAACTGCAGCGCCAATTCAAGCCCACCGTCATCGTGGTCAACAAGTGGGACCAGGTCGGGGATGGCACCAAGCCCGAGGACTTCCTCGAGTACCTCACGCGGCAGCTGAGGGGGCTGGACTTCGCACCAATCGTCATGATCAGCGCCCTGGAGAACAAGGGGCTCGAGGATGTGGTGGCGATGGCCTTCAATCTCTACGAGCAGTCGGGACACCGTGAGCCCACCGGTCGCATCAACACGGTCGTCGACACGATTCTTCGCAAGCGTGGTCCTTCCTCAAGGCTTGGCACCCAGGCCAAGTTGCTTTTCGCCTCGCAGGTCGATGTTCGACCCCCGACGATCGCCCTGGTCGTGAATCGGCCACAGTTGTTCCGGGGCCGCTACGAGCGGTACCTGATGAACCGCCTGCGAGAAGAACTGCCCTATTCCGAAGTTCCCATCCGCCTGATCTTCTCCAAGCGGAAACGCATCGACCTGCAGGAACTGAAGGAAGGCAAGAACAGGTCGGAATAAAAACAGCCCGGTGGCACCAGTGGGCGACCAGGCCTGGTCCTTTTCATCTTCTACGGGGTTTCCGCCTTGCCTGAGACCGGGGGTATGCTCCAATTGGGATTCGACCCCAGCAGGAGAGAGCCCCCATGACGATCGTATTTGCGTTGGTTGCAGTCCTGGCTGCCGGAAGCCCCACGGGCCCCGTCACCCCCGGAAAATCGAGCCCCACGCTGCTGCCCCTGGCGGCCGACACCGTGCCGGGAGAAGTGGGTGAGGCCGTTCTCCTCCAGGTGCCGCTGCCCAGTGGTACGACACTTCCCTGCGTCCTGGCTCCGTTTTCGGTGGCCACTGCAGAGACCAGGTTCGTGATCGGAAATCGTGGTGGCGTCGATGTCGAGCTCGACTTCGATCCAGCCTCGGTCCGGCTGCTCCGTGGTCAGATCGAGAATGATCCGAACTCGCATGTCGTGATCGCCGTGCATGGCAACCACCTGCGAGGTCGCGTGCACAGAGGCGATGGTTCGATCTACCACCTCGCCGAGACGGACTCGCCAGAACTCACATCCTCCCGCCCACCCCACCTGCCCATGTGCGGGCTCGATCCGAGTCGGCATGCGGTCGGTGAACCACGCAGCGGTGAGGAGAAGGAGCCGGGGCCCGACACCGACATGTATCGATTGCGCATCGCGGTCGAGACGGACTGGGAGTACCGCCAGCTCTTCGAGTCGACGGACGAGGCTGCGGCCTACGCCGTCCTCTGCTACGGACTCATCGCCGACATCTACATGCGCGACGCCGGTACGCGACTGGAAATGACCTACCTCCGGCTCTGGGAGACCGAGGACGATCTGTTCAATATCGAGGACCCACTGTCCGAGTTCCGGCAGTACTGGAACCAGAACATGGACGACGTGCCCCGGAACCTGGCCCAGTTCTTTTCCGGTCGGCGGGACATGCCCTACGGGGGCGTGGCCTGGCTGTCGGCGATCTGCCGGGGCTACGGCTACTCGGTCATGGGCTACGCACTGGGCTTTACGGGTGACATCACCCGTCCCGATGTCTTCAACTACGACGTGCACGTCGCGGCCCACGAGATCGGCCACAATTGCGGAGCCTGGCACACCCACAACTACGAACTCGACGAGTGCGACGACCTCGCATCGGCCCCGATCCGCGGTCCGATCATGAGCTACTGCTCGCAGACCAACAGTGGCGGCAACGCGATGACCGATGTGCGATTCCACACCGTGATCCGTCAGGCGATGCGTGAGCATTTCGCCGAGGCCAACGACGAGTTTCCCAACTGCTTCTACCGCGACTGCAACGGGAACGCCGTCTCGGATACCGGGGACATCCTCGCCGGCACCAGTGCCGACGTGAATGCCAACGGCGTGCCGGACGAGTGCGAGGACTGCAACGACAACGGACTGCTGGACCCGGAGGAGGTTGCCGGCACCCTTCTGGATCTCAACGGCAACCTGATTCCTGATGAATGCGAACCCGACTGCAATGGCAACGCATTCCCGGACGACCTGGATATTCTCAACGGCACCAGCATCGACCTCTGGGGCAATGGCGTTCCCGACGAATGCGAAGTGGACTGCAATGGTGACGGGCAGTCGGACTACAACCAGATCCAGGCTGATGCCGAACTCGACCTCGACCGCGACCTCGTGCTGGATTCCTGCCAGGACTGCGATGACGATGGTGAGACCGATCTCGAGGAACTCGGTGGTGCCTGGGCAACCTGGATCGGATCCGATGCGCCGCCCCATGAGGGGCGCGACGAGGAGCACGGTGGTGCATTGGCACAGATGCACTCGATCGTCGGGACTCGAATTGGCAGTGGGCATGGCGGCGACGTGCCGACCGTGTGGGAAGTGGCCATCACCGGGGACCGCCGGATCCTGGCTACGTCCACCCTTGACGGCCGCGTCGTCGAGTTCGACGACCACGGGGAATGGGTGCAGGACCTGGTGCCCGCGTCCGCCGGCCTCGAATCTCCGACAGGACTGGCCCTGACTCCTCAGGGTTCGATCCTGGTGAGTTCGACGGCTTCAAACGAGGTCATGGAGTTCGATGCGGAGACCGGGGTGTTCCTCGGTGTCTTCGCATCCGGAACCCCATGGAACTTCATTCCGCTGAACATCCACGTGACCCAGGACGGACGAGCCCTCGTGGTCTCGGCGGTCGGCATGGTCGAATCCTATGACGTGGCCACCGGTGAGCACCTGGGTACGCTCATCAGCAAGAACGACAACGGCGGCATGGCCAGTCCCCGTGGTATCGCGGAACTGGTCGGCGGAGACATCGTCGTCGCCAGCATGGGAACCAGGCAGGTGCTTCGGTTTGATGGGCAGCACGGCGACTTCAAGGGCGTGTTCAACGATGGCGGCACCGAGACAGCCTTGACCATGGATGAGCCATGGGGCCTTCGGCTCGGACCCGATCGGAACCTCTACGTGTCTCGCCATGGCGCCTACCAGGAGAGTGATGGTGACGGGCACGACCACGAAGGCGACGACGGTGACGTCGACGGCGACATGCATGAGGGCGAGGACACCGGGGACCTGCACATCAACTCGACCCGCGTGTACATCTTCGACGGCATCTCGGGCATCTTCATCCGCTCCTACGTGACCGGTCACGATACGGACCTGTGGCAACCCACCGGCTTCGACTTCATGCCCGGCACCGCCATCGACTGCAACCGCAACGGTCGTCCTGATGACTGCGATCTGCTCAGCGGATTCAGTGTCGATGTCAATGTCGATGGGATTCCTGATGAGTGCCAGTGCCCGACCGACTTCAATCATGACGGAATCGTGGGCATCGATGATCTGCTGGCCGTCCTGATGAACTGGGGTCCCTGCCCCTGGTGCGACGGGGAACTCACCGGTGACGGCATGATCGATGTCAATGACCTGTTGTTGGTCATCGGGACATGGGGCAGCTGCTTCTGAGTCCTATTCGAAGACCACGACGCGGCCGGGTCCCGGAAGGATCCGGTCCTCGAGGTGCCATCGCACCGCCCGTGCGAGCACAAGGCGTTCGACATCGCGCCCCTTGCAGGTGAGATCCTCGACCGAGTCCAGATGCGAACAGCGGATGACGTCCTGAGCGATGATCGGCCCGGCGTCGAGTTCGCTCGTGACGTAATGGGCGGTAGCGCCGACGAATTTCACTCCACGCTGTCGAGCCTGGTGGTAGGGCCGTGCGCCACTGAACGCGGGCAGGAATGAGTGGTGGATGTTGATCAGGGGGCAGGGGGCGGCCTCGATGAATTCCGGTGAGAGAATCTGCATGTAGCGGGCGAGTATGCCCAGCTGGATCTGTTCGCGTGCCAGGAGTTCCGTGATCCGGCCTTCCTGCTCGGCGCGGTTGCCATCGTCGACGGGGAGCACGTGGAAGGGGACATCGAAGGTGGCAGCGACATCCTTGGTGACCTCGTGGTTGCTGATCACGCAGGCGATTTCACAGGGCAGTTCGCCCCATCGACGTCGCAGCAGGATGTCCCAGAGGCAGTGATCCTGTCGGGAGACCAGCAGGGCGACCCGCTTGGGCTGGTCGCTCCAGGACAATCGCCAGTCGAGTTCCTGCGTTGCGGCAAGAGCGGCAAAGCCCTCCGTGAGTTCATCGCGATCGGGAGCCTCGTCACCGGATTCAAATGCGATTCGCTGGTAGAAGAGCCCGGTATCCGGATCGGAGTACTGGTCGGCATGCAGGATGGTGCACCCGTTGGCATACAGGTGGCCGGAGACCGCGGAGACGATGCCGGGACGATCGGGACACCAGAACAGGAGTGTGCCATGCATGAAGGAGATGGTATCGACCATGGGGGAGAGCGGTCAGCTCCCGGCGTCCGGGGTGATGCCAAGCCGGTCGCCATCATCCCGAAGGGCGTCGATGCAGTGCTGGATGTGCTCGGTCGGCTCGAGTTCCAGGTCAGCAATGGATTCGGCGATGTCCTGCCGGTTGCAGCCGGCGGCGAAGTTCTCGGTCTTGAGCTTCTTCTTCACGGACTTCGGTGCGAGGTCGGTGACCCCGTTGGGCCGGACCTTGCAGCATGCCACGAGAAAGCCTGCCAGTTCATCGACCGCGAAGAGGTAGCGTGCCATGCTGGTCGTTCGTGGGGTGCCGCTGTACTGGGCGTGTCCGAGAATCGCTTCGAGGATCTCCTCGTCGACGTCTCCTCGTTGCCGAAGATGTTCGACTCCCACGAAGGGGTGCTCGGCCTCGGTGGGATGTTTTTCATAGTCGAAGTCGTGCAGCAAGCCGGCGATGCGCCATCGCTGCTCCTGCTCCGGATCAATGCCGCGGGCGCAGGCTCCCATGCAGCATGCAACTGCTTCCATGTGGATCCGCAGCGAGTCGCTTTCGACCCACTCGTGCATCAGCGATCGTGCCTGGTCCTGGGTGATTGCATCGGCCATCACGGCAGTGTACGTCGCCGATGCGGCGGGGTCATGCCGGGAGGATGTAGTTGCGGATCTTCGCGGCTTCATCGGACCCGGCAAGGTGCTCGACGATGGCGAGGGCGAACTCCATGGCGGTGCCCGGAGTCTGGGAGGTGATGACCTGGTGCTCGGCATCGATGCAGACCCTGGCGTCGGGGTCGAACTTGTCGCCGAGGCGGCGGGTGAACTCGTCCGGTGGCCAGGCATGGTCGGGAGTACGAATCGGCATGGGATTGCAGGTGGCCCGATCGGATTCGGCAAGCACACCGGCTGGTTCCAGGACCAGGGCGGGGGAGAGGCAGATCGCGGCGATGAGACGTCCTTGGGCATGTTGCTGCTGCAGCATCTCCCGCAGCAGTGACGATGCCCCGAGGTGCATCGCCCCGGGAATGCCACCGGCCATCACGATGGCGTCCCACCGGGTCTCCCGGGTGTCTTCCAGCGTGCACTCGGGAAGAATGCGAAGTCCCTTCTGGAGGGTCACGGGTTCGATCGACCCCTCGACGCTGGCGACCACGATCTCCATGTTCGCGCGGGCAAGAATGTTGAACAGCGAAGCGAATTCGACTTCTTCGTTTCCATCGGCGACCGGCAGGAGGACTCGCATGGCGCTAGTCTTTGCTCGCCATGTGCTGCTCGATGCGCTGGAGGGTGTCGCGGATCTCCTCGAGCACCGTTGCATCGGATGGGCCCGTTGCGGCGGGTGCCGCACCGGCGTGTGACTTGCGGTCCTCCAGCAGATCACGCTGTGCGAGGACCTGGTTGCGGAACTCGATCACATCCACGATGCCGGTGAGGCCCACCAGGGCGCCGCCGGCGCTGCCACTTGACCCTGCGGTTTCAATCGTCAGGGTGTGGAGTCCCATCGCCCGCATGATGGGGCCCTGCTTCAGGGCAAGGTCCGTGATCTTCTCAAGCGGCACGGTCTTCTCGATCCGGTTGAGCAGGCCCTTGCGGACGATCAGGCTCTTCTCGGTCAGGGTGCAACTCATGTGCTCCAGGTACTTCCTGGTGATGATCAGCCCAACAAGGATCCAGATGGGGATCAGGGGGATGCAGACCACGGTGACCAGCAGGATGAATCCCCCTGCCAGGAGCCAGTAGCTGCAGACCTTGGGATCGAATTCGGCTTCTTTGAGGATTCTGGCTTTGCTCATGCAGTCCATGGTAGACTTTTGGTTCGCATGATGCGTCTTGAGCCGCTGCCGGACCAGGCCGGTGGACGGACTGAAAAACCACTCCTGGAGACAAGTCGAGCCCGGTTTTCCGTGACCCCAGGCATTGGGGCCACGGGCGCATCATCATCACATGCCTATTCTGCCCCTGCCCGTCTTTGAAGAAGACGTCGATCCAGCCAATCGCGATGCCCTGACTCTCGAGGAGCAGTTGGCCGAGGTCGAGGAGCCCAAGACCATCGCGGTGCGGTTCGGCCGCATGAAGATGGTCGGTGAGTACAAGAACGCGATCGGGGTGATTCCCGGATGCGGTTCCAAACTCGTGGTCCGAACTCATCGTGGCGTCGAACTCACCGAGGTCATCACCACCACCTGTGAAAATGCCGGGTGCGGCAAATCGGTCACACGCAAGGAGATGCTCGGCTACATCGAGAACTCCGGTGGCCGCGAGTATCCCTTCTACACGAGGGGGCGGATTCTTCGTGTCGCCACGACCGAGGACCTTTCCGATCAGACGGCATTGCAGGGTGATCTGCCCCGCTACGAGCAGGTCTTCAGGGAACTGGTGGCGTTCTACAACCTGGACATGAAGTTCGTCGCAGCGGAACCGATTCTCGGTGGCGAGATGGTCACGTTCTACTACATGGCGGAGAACCGGATCGATTTCCGGGAACTGGTCCGGGACCTTGCGGCGGAGTTCACGGCCCGGGTCGAGATGCGCCAGGTCGGCGCCCGTGATGAGGCCCGGCTGGTCGCCGACTATGAACGATGTGGACAGCACTGCTGCTGCAAGAACTTTCTCAAGGTACTCCAGCCGGTCTCCATGCGTTCCGCCAAGGTGCAGAAGGCGACGCTCGATCCGCTGAAGATCTCCGGTCGCTGTGGTCGACTGATGTGCTGCCTTCGCTACGAGGACCAGACCTACAAGGAACTCAAGAAGAACCTTCCCCATCGCAAGACCCGCGTCGGAACCAGTGAAGGGCCCGGCATCGTGGTGGACTCGAAAATCCTCACCCAGTTGGTGCTCGTGAAACTCGAGTACGACAATCGCGAAGTTGCAATTCCACTGGAGGAACTCATCGATCCCGACACGTGCCCTTCCAGGAAAGAGGTGGAGTCCAAGCGGATGGCCGCCATGCAGGTACTTCCGGAACTGGAGCCGCCGCCGAAGAAGAAGCGATCCCGTTCCTCCCGCAAGGGCGAGAAGGGTGGCGAGAAGGGTGGCGACGAATCCGAGGGCAAGGGTCGCAAGCGCCGCCGCCGCCGTCGAGGACGCAAGGGTGCGGAAACTGGCACTGCGGATGCAGGATCCAAGCCGGCTCCCTCGGCCCAGGCCGATGGTGCCGGGTCCTCCGGGGGTACGGGCAGGAAGAAACGCCGCCGCCGCCGTCGGCGTGGTGGGCGTGGCTCCGAGGGTGGCGGATCCGGGGCATCCGGCAAAGGCGGATCCTGAACGTTCAATTTCCGGCGGACGACGTGGGATCTCGTCGACTAGACTTCTGGTCCTGTTCCCAGCCTTCTGCACTGGATGCTCATGGATACCGACGTTACCCACAACACCGCGGTCGAGGAGGGAGGCTGGATCGACACCATCCAGTCGCTGATTCTCGCGTTCGTCCTGGCGATGACCTTCCGAGGGTTCGTGGTCGAAGGGTTCGTCATTCCCACGGGCTCCATGGCACCGACGCTCCTGGGCGAGCATTGGCTCGTGCAGTCGGAGCAGACCGGGTACATGTCTTCCGTGGGCCTCGATGGATCCGGCAGCCGGCGCCCCAACCCCGGCCGACTTGAAGACGCCGCGTTGGGACGTGGACAGCCACTGGATGGTTCGGGTCCGCTGAAGCGCCGCCTCGGTGATCGCATTCTCGTGGTCAAGTACGCCTGGCCGTTCTTCCAGCCGGATCGATTCGACGTGGCGGTCTTCAAGAACCCGACCGAGCCGGAGGGCCCCTCGGGCAACTACATCAAGCGGGTGATCGGGCTTCCCGGTGAAACGATCTGGCTCGTCGATGGGGATGTCTTCGTCAAGGGACCCGGCGAGGATGCGTTCAGCATCCAGCGAAAGCCCGATCATGTCCAGGATGCGACGTGGCAGCCGATCTGGGACAGCAACACTGTTCCCACGGAACCGTCGAAACTTCCACGTCGATGGGGTGGTCCGCCATGGAAGGCATCGCCGCTGGACGACTGGGATCTTGCCGATGATCGCACCTTCATCTGCAGCACCGACAAGGACGCATCGTTGGCATGGGATACCACCCGGTATCCGCTTGACGACTGGACGGCCTACAACATGCTTTCGCCCATGGGGCAGCGGTACCTGCTTTCCGTCCGCGATCTTCGCATCGAGGGAACAGTCCGCCCGGGCAGTGAGGGACTGAAGACACACCTTGATCTCGAGGCGGACGGGCATGTCTTTCGATTCCAGGTCGAGGACGGGCAGGCCACGGTCTCGATGTGGCACAAATCCCGCCCCGCAGACGTGACATCGAAGTCGACCTCGGTGTCGCAGTTGGCCGCGGGTTCATCCACCGCCCTGCGTTTCCAGCGCATTGACCAGTCGATGTCGATCTGGATCAATGGGACCAGGCGGGTCGAACTGGACTGGGAGTGGACTCCGCGTGAACGCAAGGCGTATGCCGGCGATTCGCCTGCGGCCCCGATCGTGCGGTG
The DNA here is from genome assembly GCA_029245245.1 of Phycisphaerales bacterium. GTDB lineage: Bacteria > Planctomycetota > Phycisphaerae > Phycisphaerales > SM1A02 > UBA854. The sequence goes on along the minus strand of JAQWPT010000003.1, from coordinate 10,962 downwards.
GTCATTCTCAGGATCTCCGTTCCACCTCACGAACATGAGCATGGCCCGTGATCTCGCGTATCGCAGCGCCATCCTCCAGGCCCGCTCCATGAAGAATGCGCCGGCACCGGGGTTTGAGGAACTTGTCCAATCCGGGACGCCGGGATTCGGAACATCGCCTCGCAAGCTGGCGGTCCTCAAGGACAATCAGTACTTCGTGCTTGGCGACAACAGTGCCCGGTCCCTCGACTCGCGGCTCTGGGGCCCGCCGCATCCCTACGTGGCTGAGCAGTTGGATCCGTCGCCCTTCGTCGTTGATCGGCGACTGCTCATCGGCAAGGCATGGCTTGTCTACTACCCGGCTCCGTATTCACTGCGCGAGGGTGGAATGGGCCTGATCCCCGACTTCGGGCGGATCCGCTTCATCCGTTGACCAGGATCAGTTGCCCAGTCGGCGCTTCCATTGTTTCAGCAGCGAGGCGGCGGCGATCCTTCGATCCGCGATGGATGGAGTGACGATTCCAGGTGCCGGTTCCATCGGGATCCAGACATCCAGTTTCGCGGCCTCCATCATGTCCAGTCCATGCTGCCTGGTCTCCTGGACCATGGTGGCATCGACGATTCCTTCCAGCGCGTCGAAGTCGATCTCCAGCGGCCAGCAGTGGATCGGGGGGTACCCCAGGTACGCAAACAGTTCGTGGAATACGAGCAGGTAGGCCGTTCCATCGGCATCACCGGGCATGGAGTCGGGCACCTTGCACGCGATCTTCTGCAGGTAGGACGCCAGCAGCCGTCGCGAGTCCCGCGCCGATTGCTCGTAGCCGAAGGGGTCGCCGGCGGGGATCTCCCGCAGCGCGACAAGCAGTGCACGCCGCATGTCGGGATCGAGCAGTTCAAGTTCATCCAGTTCTTCGACCAGTGCCATGGCATCAGTGGTCATGTCCTGGGCGATGGCCGAGTCGACCAGGTGGGTCGTGGCGGAAAGATCTGCGGCGAGTCCCAGCACGGTCATGATCCGGCTTGCAGCCCCTTCGATGTCGGCCCCCTCGAAGCGTCGCCTTGCGTCCTCGACCAGCCAGCGGCCTCCTCGATGGAGCCCGGTCGTCCACACGGGAACCACGGGGCGGGGGGCGAACTCGTCGATGGGAAACTCGCAGTGCTCCATCAATGCCGCAAGCATCAATTCATCCAGGAGGGCGGTGCGGGCCGCTTCATCGACGGTGTCGACTTGCGCAGCCGCGTCGATCGCCCTGGCCAGTTTGATGTACGTCCAGGCGGCGTTGGGTTCGACGTCTTCGACCTCCTCGCCTGCGGCGATCCGCTGCAGACCTGCTCGCAGCCAGGCCAGTTCGGCTTCAAGTGTGAATCGCATGACGAGCATGTTGTGGAATGAAACCGACAGCATCGACGCCAAGGGGCCGTAGTCGCCCGCATACAGTCGCTCTTCGATGGAATTGAGCTGTGTCGTCGCTGCATCGAGATCGTCCATGCCCATGGCGTCGAGCGTGTCCCGCATGGCCCGGTCATAGCCGTCCATGTCGAACACTGTGTCCAGTTCCTCGGCGTTGTCGACGGCAAGCCCAAGCTTCTGCAGGGCCTTCATCTCTCCCATGTCCTCAGCAAGCTGGGCCCGGATCCAGTCTCCGACGTACTGCCGTTCATGATCGAGGGCGTCGAGGAGTCCCATCGGATCCCGATCGTCGAGATCCTTGAATCCGCTCAGCAGCATGGAGGCGTCCCGTGGCGCCAGCTGTCCCTGTTCGATCATGAAGTCGGTCGCCTCGATGGATGATCGGATCATCCATATCCCCACCAGTGAACTGATCAGCAGGCGGTCCTGGGTCAGATGCAGTGCCATGCGGTTGATGGTGTTCAGCAGTCGGGCGGCAGCCGGTTCGTTGCCCGCGAGTGTTTGCCGCCGGGCTTCGGCGGCCATGTGAAGGGTGATGACTCGCATCGGCGACAGGTGCGGCATCAGCAGTTCCGGCCCCTGCGAGAAGTCGAGCTCGAAGTCACTGACCTTCGACTGTGCAGCGCGGTGAAGTCGGTCCTCGATCGATCGGATGCGGACCTGGAGCGTCGTGTCGCATGGCTCAAGGTAGGGTGGCATGTCCATCAGAGCATGGCGCTGCTGCATCGGGATCGCCTCGAACTCCGCCAGAAGTTTGCGGTAGGCCTCGGCGGCATTGGGATCTCCCATCGCCGTCGTTGATGCGACCAGAGCCAGCAGGATGCTCGTGCGAATCATGTGCTGCAGCCTAGTCCCCCGGGGGGGTGAACTCCAATTCCTCCACATCGCGGTACCCTTGTCATCCGTGAGCAACGATTTTCCATTCATTCCTCTCGATCCACCTCCTGCCCCGGAGGATCCGCTGGAGGCCGCCTCCCGGTTCCATTCCTTCATGGCTCGTCGTCGTTCGGTTCGAATGTTTTCCGATCGAGCGGTTCCTCGTGCAGTGATCGAGCAGGTGATCGCGGCTGCAGGAACGGCACCCAGTGGTGCCAACAAGCAGCCGTGGCGGTTCGTGGCGGTCCAGGACGCGGGGATCAAGCGGGAGATCCGCGAGGCCGCGGAGATCGAGGAACGCGAGTTCTATGCCCGGCGTGCTTCCGAAACATGGTTGGGCGACCTGCATCCCATGGGGACTGATGAACACAAGCCGTTCCTGGAAGTGGCCCCCTGGCTCATCGTCGTCTTCAAGTGCATGAAGGATGATCGCGCCGACGCCATGTCCGACCAGGTGTACTACGTCAACGAGTCGGTCGGCATCGCGGTGGGGCTGCTGCTGGCCGCGATTCACCACGCGGGGCTCGTGGCACTGACGCACACTCCGAGCCCGATGAAGTTTCTGGCCCGTATTCTCGATCGCCCCGATTCCGAGCGCCCCTACCTGTTGATTCCGGTAGGGTGGCCGGCCGAGGGATGTACCGTGCCGGACATTCACCGCAAGCCCCTGGAGGAAATCATGATCGTGGACCGTCCTGAGGAGCGCTCGTCTTGATCGTCTACTACCTGCTCGGGGGCCTGTTCATCGTGTTGGGCTTCTTCTGCCTGCTCCTGGTCGTGGCCCAGTTGCCCGGCAGTTGGGTGATGATCATCCTCGCGGTGCTGATTCACCTCGCCGACGACGCGTGGTTCCTTCCCACTGGAACCGATCCGTCACGGGGCTGGTGGGCGATCGGCATCGCGGTGGCCATTGCATTGATCGGAGAGTTGATCGAGTTCGGGGCCGGTGCGCTCGGCGCGAAGGCTGGTGGAGGTTCCAAGCGTTCGGCCTGGGGGGCGATCATCGGTGGCCTGGTCGGAGCGATCGTGCTGACAGGGGTGATTCCCATTCCAATTCTCGGGACGCTCATCGGAGCCCTGGTCGGTTGCTTCCTCGGCGCACTCATCGGCGAGATGAGTGGCAAGGATCCCAAGTCGGCTGGTGAGTCGATCAAGCCGGCGATCGGTGCGACCCTGGGCCGTGTGCTCGGAACCAGTTGCAAGGTCCTGATCGCCGTCGTGGTCTGGGCGGTCCTTGCCTACGGCCTGCTGTCTGCCTGAAGCAGGCCGTCAGTGGCCGAAGTCATCCGTGACGCGAAGGACTTCCTCAACGGACGTCGAGCCATCGAGCACTCGAAGAATGCCTTCTTCGCGCAGGGTCTTCATGCCCTGTTCCCGGCAGAGCCGGGTGAACTCGGTGACGGAGGGACTTGAGGCCACGCGGTCGCGAAGCGTGTCGTTCATCCGAAGAAACTCGTAGAGTCCGAGTCGTCCGCTGTACCCGGTGCCGCGGCATGCTCGGCAGCCCTTTCCGACCGGGAGTGTTTCGGCATGGTGCCCGTACCGCGACAGGATGTCGGCCACATCGCTGCTGACCGGTTCAACCTCGAGGCACTGGCTGCAGATCCGCCGCGCAAGACGCTGGGCCAGCACTGCATTGAGGGCTCCGGCAACGAGGAACGGTTCGATGCCGATGTTGATCAGTCGGGTCACCGATGAAGGCGCATCATTCGTATGGAGCGTGGAGAGCACGAGGTGGCCGGTCAGGGCGGCCTGGGTTGCGATGGTCGCCGTCTCCTGGTCACGGATTTCACCGATCATGATCACGTCCGGATCCTGGCGGAGCAGGCTGCGCAGGGTGCCCGAGAAGGTCAGCCCGATGCGTTCGTGCACCTGGATCTGGGTGATGTCGTTGAGCTGGTATTCCACCGGGTCTTCGACGGTGGATACGTTCAACTGCTTGATGTCCATCTGCTGGATCGAGGCGTACAGCGTCGTTGTCTTGCCAGATCCGGTCGGTCCGGTGACGAGAATGATGCCATGCGGTCGGCTGATCTCCTGTTTCCAGGTCTCCAGGGTGTCACTCTGGAAGCCCAGGGCGTCGAGGGGCACGTCGATGGACCGGTTATCAAGCAGTCGCATGACGGTCTTTTCACCGTGCGGAGTCGGCACGGTGGACACACGCAGATCGAGCGGGCGGCTGAGCACGGTGGCCCGGATCCGTCCGTCCTGCGGCAGTCGGCGTTCCGCGATGTCCAGTTGCGCCATGATCTTGATTCTCGAGGTGATCGCGGCGTGCATGCTCCGCGGGGGGCTCATCACCTCGTAGAGCACGCCGTCGATTCGGAATCGGACCTTCAGTGATTTCTCGTCGGGTTCGATGTGAATGTCCGATGCGCCGTCACGAACGGCGGATTGGATGATGTGGTTCACGTACCGAACGACGGGTGATGACTGTGCATCGTCATCACTGTCGCTTTTCTGCTCATGCAGTTCAACGTCGTCAGCCTCGACATCGGCGAGGATGGATTCAACATCGTAGTCATCGTGCAGTTCGTGGGCGAGTTCGTCGAGCACCTTGACGATGTTTGCGGCATCGATCAGGACATGACGAATCGCATGGGCCCCCAGCCGCACCTTGATCTCATCGAGGATGAAGATCGAATCCGGATCGGCGGTTCCGACGAGCATGCGATGTTTCTCACGACGAATCGGCAGGACCAGGTGCTCTCGGCAGTACTCGCTGCCGAGTCGTTCCACCAACTGGGTGTCCACATCGTCACCACCGATGTCCATGCGAGTGATGCCATGCTGCTCGGCAATGACCTGCATGATGGCGTGCTCATCCACGCCCAGGTCGACCAGTACCTTCGAGAGGGAACGCCCCGGTGACTGCTGCAGGACACGCTGCGCGTTGGCCAGCGTGTTGCTGTCGAGAAGTCCCCGCTTGATCAGCGTCGTGCCCAGATCTCCAGTTGTTGCCGGAGATGCAGCACCGGTGCCATCGGAAGTCGGTGACCGCTCCTGGGATGAAGTTGCCGGGATGGCATCGGATGAGTTGGGAATCCAGTCGAGTTCGGATCGCATGCTGGTGTCTCCTCAGCGTCCTACGTTTCGCTGCCATCGACCGGTCAGCCCGAGTACGGGGTCCACTGCTTCGAGCGTGACGACCCCGCGATCGACGTGCACGAGGGTGACGACGATGTTGTCCGGAGTTCCAGCAAGGGTGGATCCTTCCATCACCAGTTCGCCACCGATGCGTGCCATCGGCCTCGCCCCGGTGAGCGTCGAGTCGATGGCGAGATCCGCAACGAGCGAGTGGAGTTCCTCCATCCGCCGCGTTCGCTGAAGTTCCGTGTTGTCAGGCGCAGGGTGGCCGTCATTGCTGCTGGTGGCGAGGTAGACGCTCAGCAGGAAGGGATTGCATCGAAGGCCTTCGACGGGAATCTGCTGCTGCTGATAACTCTCCTGCAGGACCAGCAACGTCTGTTCGCTTGATTCAACGGTACCGGTCGAATCTGCGTGTTCGTCGACCTGCTGTGAATCACTGATGAAGTGGTCGATGAGTTGTTCCATCACGGTGTCGCCACTGGCTTCCTGCATGCCGCCACCCAGGATCTTCAGTGCCCACACCGCGCCGATGCCGCAGACGATGACGGCCACCAGCAGCATCCGCTGCCGTCGGCGCGAAACGTTCCGCATGGATTCAAGACCACCTGGATCCTCGTCGTACTCCACGGGCAGTTCCATGCCGAAGCCGGGTTCGAATCCCTGGTCATGAGCCCTGGTGTCATCCGTGTTGTCGTGGTGCTCGTTCATCTGGTGGCCTCCATGCTCACGGTCCTTCTGCCAGTGGAGAAGTAGATACTCAGGGTGAAATCAGCCCGGACCGAGCCCAGGGGAAGTTCGTCCTTCGAGGGCCCGCTGAGGTGGGTGATCTTGGCCAGTTCCAGGTCGAAGATGCGCGTGATACGGGGAAGTTTCTCCACCGCCAGCATGAAGGCGTAGAACCCCTCGAACGGTCCTTCGAGTTCGACATCCAGCGGCTGTTCCATGTAGACCATGGCGGTGACGGGCTTCTTGCTTCGCACCGACTTGACCACGAGGCCGTTGGAACGGGCGGTCTGCCAGACCTGTTCGAGAATGCTTTCGACATCCTGCTGCCGAGGGAGTTTCGACTCGATCAGTTCAATGGCATGCAGGCCGTTCTGGACGATGGACTCAAGGTCCTCCAGGTCCGCCGCCATTGCCTCGACTTCGTCGAGTTTCTCCTGCCGGGTCTGGATGTCTTCCTGGACGGAATCAATCAGAGCATTCTGGGGTTGGAACACGAAGTACCAGCAGACCAGTGGTACGGCGACCATGACGATGATGAAACCAAGTTGACGTACGATTCCGTTCACCAGGGCACCTCGTTTCGTCGCAGTTGTTCCACGACATCCTGTACGGCATTGTGTCCGTCCACGCTGGATCGGACATCGGCGTTGGGTTTCAGGGCGCACGTGATCTCGAATCGTCGGACGATGTCATCCTCGACGAGGTCCTCCTCGGTCGATTCCAGTCGTACATCCTGCAGCAGCTGGTACTCGTTGAGCGAGGAGAGGAACCGGGACACGTGAAGGTCGGTTGGCGCGATGCCCTTCATCTTCATTCGCACCATGTACCGTGGCACCTCGACCTTGGGCGAATCCTTGTCCGTCGTCTCGCCGCGTGCTGCGCGGCGGCCGTGTGCCGCCGTGGCGGCTGCCGGCGGCGGTGTTCGGATCCGCGTGGAGGCGAGGTCGAATTCGGTCAGCCCGAGTCCTTCGGGCATCCGGTTGATCATCTCCGCCATGAGCACCGATCGAGGTACGCGTTCAACGAGGGCGGCCGCCAGTTCGGCTCGCTCGAGCATCTGCAGGCGCGACTGCTGGAGCGCGGTGAGCATCGCGACCTGGAGTCCCGCTTCATCGGTGCGCTTGATGACATGCTCCTGTACATCGATGACCTGCTGCAACTGGGACTGTCGATGCAGGAATGCCGCAAGAATCGCGGCCACGATGACGCAGAACAGGCCGATGGCCAGAAACGTGGTGCGATGGTCACGCCGCTGCTCGACGTATTCCGGTGGCAGAAAGGATTCATGCTCAGGCATGGAGGTGCTCCTTGCGTCGTGACTTTGAAAACAGGCCGACGCTGACGGCCCAGCTGGGGCGGGGGTTCCCATTCCAGTTCGATGGACATCGAGTCCCTGGTGGACAGTCGTACCTGGCCAGGGGATCACCGCGTTGCCCGGGAACCTGCAGGGCCTGGACGATGTGGCGGCATGTCCGATCGGACTGGGCGCCGGATCCCAGGAACACGATGCGTTCCAGGGAACGATCTGGAAAGAGGCCCGCGTCGTAGCGGATGGCCATGCGGAGTTCATCCACGATGGTCTCCAGCAGGTCAGGGCAGTCCGGTACCACGCCGCCTGAGCCGAGACCCAGCGGAGCCATGGGCGATCCCAGGGAGGAGGGACGCATGTTTCGTCGACGATCCGCGAGGTGCTCGCCGCCGGCCAGGGGAGGTTCGCTGTGTGTGGCGGCTTCATGCTGCTCGGACAGGTCGTGGGCGATGCGGTAGGCCCGTGCCGCTTCCAGGTCGCACCCGAGGTGCCTGGCCACGGCCTGATCGAAATGGCGTCCACCAATGTTGATGCGGCGGGCCGAGACCAGGTCGGCACCGTTGGTGATGGCGCAGTTGGTGCCGCCGGTGCCGAGGTCCACGTACATGGTGGCGACGGCTGCGTCTTCCGTGCGCCGATGCAGGTGATCGAATGCGCCGACCATTGCGCACACCTGGGTGCGGAGGTCCATGATCTCCATGCCACGCCGGTGCAGCAGTTCCACGAGGTTGAAGATGAACGGCCGGGGAAACGCCATGCAGATGATCTCGGATCGCATGCGTTCCTTGCGCAGGAAATCGCCGACGTGGATGATCCGTGTCATCGGCTCTTCTTCGAGTTCCGGAAGGGATGCCGCGGCGATCTGGTCGGCCAGGGGCAGGTCCTCGGGATCGACCTGGATGTGCTGCACCGTGGTCCAGTTCGAGGGCAGGGCGATGACCATGCGTCGGCCGATGAAGTCGACCTCGTCGAGGCATTCGGGAAGTGCGGTCGAGAGCCACTGGACCATGGAGTTCCAGTCGTCGGTCACCTCCGCCGGCACGGCGCGTTCCGTGGCGGCGATGATCTGTCGATCGTTGGTGCCCCCGACCTGGACCAGCTTGAGGGATCCGGATCCGATGTCGACCGCGATGGGCCTTGTCCGGTTTCGCCTCAGGAACATGGGTGACCTCCAGGTACGTTCACACCTTGGATGTCGGTCCACGTGGCGGGCTTCTGCAGGTCGAACCGGTGACTGGATGCAGGGGGGGGCCACCTGCGACCAGTGCGCGGGTGGCGCGGGCGCGAAGTTCGCTCTGGGTGAGTTGTTCAGCCTGCGTCGAGGTGGGCAATGATGCCGGGAAGGCTCTCGGCGAGGCTGGACAGGGCGGACTTGATGTCCCAGTGCTGCCGGTCGCGGTCGCCGGTGGTGTTGGAGATGGCCCGCACCTCGATGGCAGGAACTCCGAGGCGTCGGGCGGCGTGCACGACGGCGGCGCCTTCCATGGCCTCGGCCACGGCGGAGGTGCGGCGGGCGATCAGGTCGGCCTGGTGATCGCTGCCCGAGCAGGTGGCGACGGTGGCGATGCGGCCGATGCGGATCGCCTCGGGCAGGCGGTCCAGCAGGTCCGGGTCGATGGGTACGGCGTTGCCGTCGAAGTCACCGAGGGAGAAGCCCATGCCCTGGATGTCCAGGAAGGCGTTGGGGGTGAGCAGTCCTTCCTCGGCGTAGACGCAGGCTTCGGCTACGAGGATGTTGCCGATCTCCAGTTCCACGCCCGGGAGCATGCCGGCGATGCCGGCGGAGATCACCAGGTCGAAGGGGCCGCGGGTGAGGATGGCCTCGGTGGTGGCGGCAGCGGCGTTGGTACGCCCGATACCACCGGCGACGACTACGGTGTCGGGAATCGAGCCAATGGCCTCGGCCTCGGCATCGACGGCGGTGACGATGAGGCAGCGCACGGGTCAGCCGTTTCCGAGTCGTGCTTCGAGTTCGGCCAGCGGCACCTCGGTCTGGTCGCCCGAGTCGAGGTCCTTGAGCACGACGGTGTCCTGGGCCAGTTCCTCGCCGAGGATCACGGCGAATCTGGCTCGGCACCGGCTGGCATCCTTGAGGAGCTTGCCGAGGTTGCGGGTGGACTTGTCGGTGGCCCGGGCGTGCAGGCCGGCGGCGCGGAGTCGCGTCAGCAGCGGCACGACGGCGGCGTCGGTGTCCTCGCCCATCGAGACGAGGAAGGCGTCGGGGCGCGGGAGCAGGTCGGCGCCGCCGGTGATCAGATCACGGTCGCGTAGGACGAGTTCGAGCACGACGTCGCCCATGCCGAAGCCGCAGGCGGGCAGGGAGGGTCCACCGAAGCTCTCGACGAGGGTGTCGTAGCGTCCGCCGCCGGCGATGGCCCGTTCCTTGCCGCTGATCTCGTGGATCTCCCAGACGCAGCCGGTGTAGTAGGCGAGGCCGCGGACGATGGAGATGTCCCAGCGGCAGAAGTCGAGCAGGCCGCGGGCCTCGAGTTCGCTGCGCAGGGCGACGAGTTCGGTGAGGGTGTCGGCGGGCACGGACCAGGCTTCGGCCAGCGTGGCGGGGTCGGTGGAGGCGGGGACGGCCTCGCCGCCCAGGGCGCCCAGTCGGGCGACGGCGTCGGCGTCGAGTCCGAGTTCCGCGGCCTTGGCGGCGAAGGCGTCGGGTTCGATGCGGTCGCGCTTGTCGAGCAGGTCCTGGGCGTCGGTGATGCGGTCCTCGGCGATGCCCAGATCGGCGAGCATCCGGTTGACGGCGGCGCGGTGGCTGATGCGCACCTGCACGTCGTCGGGTCCGAGTCCAAGTCGGCCCAGGGCGGCCAGGGCCACGGCGATGGTCTCGGCATCGGCGGCGGGGGACGGGTCGCCGATGACGTCGACGTTGAACTGCCGGAACTCGCGGAGCCGCCCTCGCTGTGGTCGCTCTGCCCGGTAGTGCCATGGCATGGAGAACCAGCGGGTGGGCACGGCCAGTCCCCGTCCCATGGCCGCGGCCATGCGTGCAAGGGTCGGGGTGAACTCCGGTCGGAGTGCGAAGTCGGTTTCGCCGCCGCTTCGCTTGAACGAGAAGAGTTCATTGACGATGCCGGGCCCGGACTTGCTGGTGTAGAGCTCGAGGTGTTCGAAGGTGGGGCCTTCGATCTCGTCGAAGCCGTGGCTGACGGCGGCGTCGCGCCAGGCCCGCTCGATGTGGAGGCGGACGGCCATGTCGTCCGGGAGGAAGTCCCGGGTGCCGCGTGGGGCCTGGTAGACGTGGGAGGAGCCGGCCATGGATGGCAGGATACCGCGGTCGGCCTCGGTACGCTGCGAGGGAGGTGTTCAGCCCGCCGGTGCTGCTTACGGGCAGGTGCCCCAGTCATCGAGCATGTTCAGCAGGTCGAAGATGTCGATGACACCGTCACCGTTGGTGTCGCCGGCGCATGAAGCCGGACAGTCGGCGCACACGCCGCCTTCGGTCCAGGTGCCGCCGAGTTCGGTGCAGGCGACTTCAGTGTTGACCGTGCATCCGTTCGTCACGCAGCACGCGCCGGTGGCCGGGGTGGGAGGAGGACCGTAGATGTACGCGCTGCCGGAG
>JAQWPT010000008.1 GCA_029245245.1 Phycisphaerales bacterium | reverse complement strand
GCCCTGCGCCATCCAGCGGCGGCGGAGCGTCGACGACCAGCATCGATCGGACCCCCAGATGAGCAAGGGCTGCATGGCCGATGCCCGGATGTGGCTGGCCACCAACCCAGATGTCCAGGCCTGGATCGACCCGCTGCAGGTTCGGCAGGCCATCAACGGTTCCGGATGTGGATCGAGTCGGATCGTCACAGCCGGTGATGATTCCACAGAGAACGAGCATGAAGAGGGTCCGTCGCATGAACCGGGATTGTAGACGAGTGCATGCCATGCCATCGTGGGCTAGGGTGCCCCCCATGCCTGAACTGCCGGAAGTGGAACGAGGACGACGCATGGCCGCCGAGGTTGCCGAGGGTCGAGTGATCGAACGCGTCCGCTGCGCCGACGACCGCATCGTGATCGAGGATGTGGCTCCACGCACGCTTGCCCGCACGCTCACCGGACGCCGCGTGGTCACCGTGCATCGATACGGCAAGCAGTTGTGGTTCGAACTTGATGCCCCGCCCATGCCTCTGTTTCACTACGGGATGACCGGCGCCTTCCATGTCCCCGGCTCGGAGCACCTCCCCCTGGAAGCAGGCATCGACCCCGGCAGCCAGTGGCCACCTCGCTTCTGGAAGATCCAGTTGGAGTTCAATGATGGAGGGCGACTGGCCATGACCAGTGCAAGGCGGTTGGGACGGATCCGACTCCGACAGGATCCGATGCACGAGCCGCCGCTCTCGAAACTCGGGTTCGACCCCCTGCTGAACATGCCGACTCCGACCGCCTTCGCCCACCTCATCGAGGGCCGACGCGTGACCCTCAAGGGGCTGCTGCTGAACCAGTCCTTTGCCGCCGGCGTGGGCAACTGGATCGCCGACGAGGTGCTCTTCCAGGCGGGGCTGGATCCACGCCGCACCGCCGCCTCGCTGGACGCAACCGAGATCCGCGATCTCCGGCGGTGCCTGGGAAGGGTCATCCGCACCGCGGTGCGGGTGAATGCAGACAAGAGTCGGTTCCCCAGGACATGGCTGTTCCACCATCGATGGGGTCGTGACCGCGACGCGACCCTGCACGACGGCACGGTGATCGAACACCTGACGGTGGCCGGTCGCACCACTGCCTGGGTCCCCACCCGCCAGCATTGAACCGAACTGGTAGGCTTGCGGCCATGATTCGCTCAATGGAACCGGAACTCGGCAATCGAAACATCCTCGGCGGTGCCCTGCAGCCATGCTCGCTGGACCCCATGACCGGCTTCTACCGGACCGGGTGCTGCGAAACCGGACCGGACGACCAGGGTTCGCACACGGTCTGCATACTCGTCACCGAGGAATTCCTGGCCTTTTCACGGGCCGCCGGCAATGACCTGTCCACGCCCATGCCCGAGTACGGATTCCCCGGCCTCCGCGAGGGGGACCGCTGGTGCCTGTGCGCACCGCGTTGGCAGGAAGCATTCGTCAACGGCTACGCACCGATGGTGGTCGTTGAAGCGACCCACGAGGGCGCGCTGGAACACTGCCGCCTCGATGACCTCGTGGCCAACGCCATCAAGGCCTAGGACAACTGGTAGCCCGCGGCCAGTTCCCGGAACGCGGCCGCCTGCTTGCAAGCCCAGTCCGCATCCCGCCCCAGTTCCGCCGCAACCAGGCCGGCGACATCCTCGGCCACTTCGGCCGCAGCCGCCGCATCCAGGAGCAGGGCGCGTGTACGCCGGGCCAGGACATCCTCGACCGTGCGGGCCAACTCGTGACGAACCGCGTGCACGGCGACACCGCGGGGATACGGAAGCCGCTCGTGCAGCGGATCCATGCCACCCTCGATCTCCTTGCAGACCGCCATGACTTCCGGCGCATCGGCCCCGTAGACCCGCAGCCAGTTCTCACTCGGCATGGCGGGATCTTCGCGATCCAGCCAGCCATGCAACTGGAGGTGCTCGGTTGCGCAGTCGTGTCGTTCGAGTCCACCGACGTCGATGGCATGGTCCATCGTGTCCGCCGCCATGCGTCGGTACGTGGTCCACTTGCCACCGATGATGGTCACCAGTCCTCCACGGGAGACGAGAATCTCGTGCTCACGGGAGATCTTCTTGGTGGCCGTTCCCTCGTGCCGCACCAGCGGCCGCAGGCCGGCGAAGACGCTCAGCACGTCGCTGCGCTGGGGATCCCTCTCCAGGTACCGCGCGGCATTGCGAAGAATGAACTCCACCTCATCGTCCGTGGCCCGGGGCTCCAGGATCGGTTCCGGGGCATGCTCGTCCGTCGTTCCCACCAGGCACCGCTCGTGCCAGGGGATCACGAAGAGCACCCGCCCGTCGTCGGTATGGGGCACCATGATGGCCGTGTCGCCCTTGAGAAAGGACGCATCGAGCACCAGGTGCACACCGCGACTTGGTTCGACCACCGACTGGGCCTCGGCATCATCCATGCGACGGATGGCGTTGGAGAAGACGCCGGTGGCGTTGACAACTACGCGACCGCGAGCTTCAAGTTCGTCACCGGTCTCCTCGTCGCGAAAGCAGACGCCCGCGACGTGATCGACGTCGTCCCGCAGCAGTCCGGTGACAGTCGCATGATTAAGCATTGTCGCACCGTGGTCCATCGCGGTGCGGACCAGGGTCGAGCACATGCGTGAATCGTCGAACTGGCCGTCGTGGTACTCGGTACCGCCATCAAGCCCGTCTTCTTCGAGGTTCGGAATCGCGGCCATGGTCTGGGCATGGTTCAACTGCCGCGACTTGGCCAGGTTGAGCTTGCCCGCCAGCAGGTCGTAGAGTTTCAGTCCGATGCCGTAGAACGGCCCCTCCCACCACTTGTAGCGGGGGACGATGAAGGCGAGGTTCGTCACCAGGTGCGGCGCGTTGTTGTACATCAGTCCCCGCTCGTGCAGCGCTTCACGCACGAGGGAGATGTTGCCCTGCTGCAGGTAGCGCACCCCGCCGTGGACGAGCTTGGTCGATCGACTGCTCGTCGCCTTGGCGAAGTCCACCTGCTCCAGCAGCAGGGTCCGGTAGCCACGGGCAGCCGCGTCCACCGCGGTCCCCAGGCCGGTGGCTCCGCCGCCAATGACGATGACGTCCCAGGTGTCCTGGTCCGCAACCTGTTGAATCAGATCTTCACGCTTCATGTTCATCCTCCTGGATCCAGCCAAGGACACGCTCGACCGCTCGGGCCCAGCGTCCGAGCTGAACCTCACGGTCCGCCTCGTCCATGGCTGGTTCAAATCGATGTTCCTGGGTCCAGTGGGCACTGATGTCGGACAGGGATTCATAGACCCCACAGGCCAGTCCGGCCATGAAGGCGGCCCCGAGGGCCGTGGTCTCCAGGACCTCCGGCCGCAGGACCGGCCGGTCCAGCAGGTCCGACTGGATCTGCATCAGCAGGTCACTGGCCGCAGCCCCCCCGTCGACCCTCAGTTCCGTAAGTGGTACTCCTGAGTCACCTTCCATGGCACGCAGCAGATCACAGACCTGGCAGGCGATCCCTTCCAGCGTTGCCCTCGCCACATGGGCATCGGTGCTTCCCCGCGTCAGGCCGAGAATGGCGCCGCGGGCGAAGGGGTCCCAGTAGGGAGCTCCGAGCCCGGCAAAGGCCGGCACGAGGACGACGCCCTCACTGCTGGACACCGTGGCGGCCAGGTCGTTGACGGCGGGCGCTTCGTCGATGATTTTCAAACCGTCGCGGAGCCACTGGATGGACGCACCGCCCATGAACACGCTGCCCTCGAGCGCGTAGATTGGACCGTGACCTTCCAGTTGCCACCCCACGGTGGTGAGCATGTTGTGTTCGCTGGTGATCGCGGTCTCACCCGTATTCATCAGCAGGAAGCAACCGGTCCCGTAGGTCGTCTTGGCCATGCCCGGTTCCACGCAGGCCTGGCCGAAAAGCGCAGACTGCTGATCACCGATCATCCCCCCGATGTGCACCGGCGCACCAAGCAGTGACTCCTCGGTGGCGCCGAAGTCGCAACTGGTCGGCTTCACCTCGGGAAGAATCGCCGCGGGGATCTCGAAGAGTTCCAGCAACTGCTCGTCCCATTGCTGCTTGTGCAGGTCGTAGAGCAGTGTTCGGCAGGCATTGGAGATGTCCGTGCTGTGCACCGTGCCACCGGTGAGATTCCACAACAACCAGCAGTCGATGGTGCCGAAGGCGATGTGCCCGGCCTCGGCATCGGCACGAAGGCCCTCGACGTGTTCGAGCAGCCAGTTGATCTTGGTTGCGCAGAAGTATGGGTCCAGGAGCAGCCCGGTGTGCCGGTGCACCAGTTCACGGTTCGCAGGCGTGTCGTAACGTGGAATCATGTCGGCGGTTCGACGATCCTGCCAGACGATGGCGTTGTGCACGGGGCGACCCGTCCGCCGATCCCAGAGCACGACCGTCTCTCGCTGGTTCGTAATGCCGATGGAGGCGATGTCGCCGGCTTCCAGCCCCGCCTGGTCCATGACCTCGGCCATGGTCCGCCGCTGGGTCTCCCAGATCTCATCGGCATCATGTTCCACCCAACCAGGCCGCGGGAAGTGCTGGGTGAACTCGTGCTGAGCCACCGAGATGATCCGACACTGGTCATCGAAGATGATGGTCCGGCAACTGGTCGTGCCCTCGTCGATCGCCATGAGATATGCCATGCGGCTGCTTCCCTCCCAGCCCGGCATGATCGCCGGGGTGATGTTGGAGCATGATTGCTCACAAGTCACCCACAGGCAACCAAGGGGAAACCGTGGAATCCGCGACCGCGATCTTCAGAAGCTGAAAATTGCTAACTCCCCACCAGTGAGTGAATTGAGAATCAGGCCATGATCTTCCAACCTGCCCCCAGCTGTTTTTTCCCGACTCATCCGCTTTCCTTGGCCATTGAGCAGCGAAATTTGTTCAAATAGGTTCAAGAATGAACGACCGATAAACCGATTTTTCGGGTGGACGGACTCCCCTGATGGAACCAAGCAGTTCCCGCTGCATCAAACCCCAGAAAGCCGTCCGCCCAAACAGACTTCCTTCTCTTCTCTTCCGTCACCTCCAGGCTCCACCGCCTGGAGGTGATTTTTCATATCCCCAACATCGCGCACGGACTCGGCTTCTTGGTCTAACTTGTCTTCAGAGGACACACCCTTCTTGATTGACGACCCCCGAGATCCCGACCTGCCCTCCGGTGATGACCCCTCCGGAGGCGATCAGCCCCCACAGGGCCCTGAGGGCACCCCCGCAGGCGATGCGGACTCCCAGGCCATGTTCGAGGAGGCAGAGACCCTTCGCAGCGGCGATGACGATCAGACCGTCATCCAGGGCCCCGGGGGACCGGACCGCTCACTGGGAGCGGGCATGATCGGTCGCACGATCGACGGCTACTCCATTACAGGCGTGGTCGGTGCAGGCGGCATGGGCACCGTGTACCTGGCTCGCCAGCAATCACCGGATCGGCTGGTGGCCCTGAAGATGATGCGCCCGGGCATGGCGAGCCCGAGCATGCTGCGGCGATTCCAGTACGAGACCGAGGCCCTGGCCCGACTCCAGCACGAGGGCATCGCCCGGATCTACGAAGCGGGCACCTGGGATGACGGTGGCGGTGCCGTCCCCTGGTTCGCGATGGAGTACATCCCCAACGCCAGCATCCTCACCGACTACGCGGATCGCGAACGGCTCTCCACTGCACAGCGGTTGGAGCTTTTTCGCAAGGTCTGCGCCGCGGTACATCACGGTCACCAGAAAGGCATCATTCACCGCGATCTCAAGCCAGGGAACATCCTTGTCAACGAACGAGGCAACCCGAAGATCATCGACTTCGGTGTCGCCAAGAGCACGGACTCTGACGTGGCGATCACCACCGAGCGCACCGACGTGGGCGCACTCATCGGCACCCTCCAGTACATGAGTCCCGAGCAGTGCCGGGCGAATCCGGCCGAAATCGACACCCGCAGCGACATCTACGGTCTCGGGGTGGTGCTCTACCAGTTGCTGACCGACCAGTTCCCCTACGACATCCAGCAGAAGGCTCTCCAGGAAGCCCTCCGGATCGTCCAGGAGGAAGACCCCCGCCGCCCCAGCACCGTGGACCGCCGACTGCGTGGCGACGTGGAGATCATCACCCTCAAGGCCATGGAAAAGGACCAGCGCCGACGCTACCAGTCGGCAATTGAGCTCGACCAGGACATCGAACGGTACCTCACGGGCCTTCCCATCACGGCCGTTCCCCCCAGCGTGCTCTACCGGGTCCACAAGTTCGTCCGCCGCAACCAGGTAGGCGTGGTGGCTGCCCTGCTGCTGGTAGCAGTGGGGATCGTGGCCCTCGTGGCCGGGTGGCAATGGTCCCGGGCCGACGCGGCCCGGCAGGAACGCAATCGCATGGTTGGTGAACTGATCGACTTCTACATGGTCGATCACTTCCAGGCCATCTCGCCGCTGGCGGGCAGCCAGCCAGCCCGGGAACTGATCATCCAGCGGAGTCTCGAGTACCTCGAGGACCTCCGCGAGGACGCGGCCGACGATCCGGAACTCCAGCGAATCCTGGCCGAGGGCCTGCAGGCCGTCGGAAACAACCACTGGTCGATGCGTATGGGCAGTCGTGGGAAGTTGCTGCTGGCCATCGAGGCCTGGGAGATGTCGGCCCGGCAGCTTGATGCCCTGCTGTCGACCCGACCCGATGATCCACGGACCGTCTTCGCAGCAACCACGGTTCGTACCCTGCTCTTCGATGCCTACCGGAGAATCGACCGCCTCGACGAAGCGCGGCGAACAAGTGGTGAGTCCGTGGTCCTGGTGCGGTTCTTCGTTGACCCGTACGAGACCACCGACGTGGCCCGACTGCATTTCGATGTCATGATGGACGAAGCCGCCATGGCCAAACTCGATGGCGACGAGGGACGACGACTTGTCGTGCTCGATCGGCTGCTCGCGCATGCCCGGTCCAGCCACGATCGCTGGCCGGAGAACTTGATGGTGCATCGAGACATGAGGCTTGTCCTCAATCGGCTGGCCGCTCTGGCCCAGGCTCGCTCGGACTACGAGTTGGCGCACCAGCACTACGCAGAGGCGCTTGAGATCTGCCGACAACAGTTGGAAGCACGTCCCGCCAACAACACCCAGCGGCGCGACCTGATGAAGCAGCAACGCTACATCGCCGATCTCCTCTTCAAGCAGGGCCGTCATGATGAAGCCATCCAGCGTTCGGCCGACCACGTGATCGCCCCGGCCCGGGTCCTGGTGGAACTGAATCGAACCGGGGATGGCTCGACGGACATGCGGGCAGAGGTCGACCTCGCTCAGGCCCTCCAGACCCATGGCCAATACCTTCTATATGGCGAGCGGACCGGTGATTCGGTCCCCCTGCTCGTGGAGGCAAGGGGTGCCTGGCGTCGACTGGCCGTTCACGATGCAGATTCGGTGATCAATGCCCAGGGGCTCGGGGCCAGTGGGTATCTCCTGGCCTTGGCCTACACGCGGCAAGATGATCCTGGCGCAGCCCTGGTCGTGCTCGATGAAGTGGACATCGAGTTGGCCCCCTGGACGGATTCCAGCCGCATCAAGGGGACCCTGGACCTCTGCAGCACCCTTCGAAACACCATTCAGGAGCCGCAGGGCACTACGCCTTGAACAGGGCGATAAACCGCTCTTTCCAGCCCTTCCAGTGGCAAACTTGAAGCATCCTGCCATGTTCGGGCATTGCTTCTTGCATCAACCTTCTTTGGGGCTGATCATGTGGATTGGGAGTTGAGAAAGCGGATGGGTAATAGACCGAATATCCGCTATATCGGTGCGATCGTAGCCATGCTCATCATGGCTTTGCTGTCGCCATGCCCGGCCTCGGCCGCGGAACTGGTGGTCGGCGATCTGCCCGGAAACTACCCCACGATTCAATCGGCCATCGACGACGCCCGTGACGGCGACGAGATCCTCATCGCCGAGGGCACCTGGCAGGAGACCATCGACCTGCTCGGCAAGGCCATCGTGCTGGGGCCGCTTGACGGCGAGGTGATCCTCGACGCCGCCGGCGCCGGCAGCGTGGTCCGCTGCACCAGCGGCGAGGGCATCGACACCATCATCGAGGGCCTGGTGATCCGCGGCGGCCTGGCCCAGCGCGGCGCCGGCCTCCTGACGCGCAACAGCACCCCCACCATTCGCGACTGCATCTTCGAGGCCAACGAGTCGCTGGCCGACGGTGCAGCGTGGGCGGGTGATCGCGGCGGACCGACCTTCGTGGGCTGCCTGTTCCTGGGCAACACCGCCGGCGAGGGCGAGACCTTCTCCTGCGGCATCGACTGCACGCCACTGGTGCTCGACTGCCGCTTCACGGGCAACTGCCCGCAGCCGAAGGTGGACGACTGGCCGGTGGCCAACGCGTCGAACCTGATCGAGGAGCTGCCCGACACCTGCACGCAGGCGCTGGAACTGGTCGATGGCTCGACGCCCTTCGCAACGGTGTGCGCGGCGAGCGAGCGTCCCGGACACGCCGAGTGCGAACTCGAGGGCGACGCCGGCACCATCTCCAGCGACATCTGGTACCGCTACACCCCCGCGACGACGGGCCTGCTGCGCCTGAGCACCTGCGAATACAGCGACTTCGACACGGATCTGGCGATCTACCGCGGCGGCTGCGAACAACTGGAACTGCTGGGCTGCAACGACGACGCCCCGGGGTGCCCTGGCGGTCCGTCGGAACTGCGACTACCGGTACGGATGGGCGACGCCCTGCTGATCCGCCTCGGCGGCGGCGTCGAGGGAGCTGCTGGCACGGGGCGGCTGGATGCTGAACTGCTGCCGAGCCACGGGCCGAGTCTGCCGGACCTGCCCCCGGGCATGGATCCGCGAAGCGGCCGGGGGGCAACGATCACTGTCTGCTCGAGTGGGTGCAATTACACGACCATCCAGGGTGCGATCGATGCTTCTTCAAATGGCGATTCCATCTTCATCACTGAATCAGGCACGTACTACGAGAACCTGGACGTGACCGGCAAATCGATTGCAATCCAGGGATATGGCGAAGTCATCATCGATGGCAGCAATGTCGGACCGGTGATCACCGCGGGAGGACAGACTGACTGGGTGTTACTCTGGAATCTCACACTTCAGAACGGCCAGAATGACTCCAGCGGGACTGGATCTGGTGGCGCCCTGGCGATCACCATTCCCGAGCCCACCGGCGGTGCGATCGGCCGTTATTTCTTCTACCAATGCATCCTTCGCGACAACTCCGCCAACTACGGGGGTGCCATCGGAACCGCGGTTCCTCTGACCGGTGCTTCGCCGAAACTCTACATGGAAGGCTGCACGCTCACGGGCAACAGCGCTGATCGAGGCGGCGGCATCTACGGCAACTTCAGCCTCTTCATGCGGGACTCAGTCGTCGAGGAGAATCAGGGAGGTGGGCTTGACCTGTTCTTCAATGCCACGGATCCCCAAGGAACTCTGGTCCACCTTCATCGATCGAGCATTTCCTACAACGAAGGCTATGGCATCAAGTTGGACGACTTCGTCTACGCCTATGGGGCCTGGGCCATCGTCAACAACTGCCTGATCGCCGGGAACACGAACACCGGCATCCACTGCTACAACGGCTACCTGTCGATTCTCCACTCAACCATCGCGCACAACTCCAGCCCGGGGCCACTCGGAGCTGGCCTCTACCACAATGCCTGCGGCGGGTTTGGACACTGGATCTACAACTCGATCTTCTGGGGCAACCGCAATGCCAATGGCCGCACGTTTCGTGCCCAGTACGACGATGCTGGCGAATGCCTGCCAGCCGAGGTGGTCCTCAACTGCATCATCGAGCAGAATGAACTCGTCGACAACGATGCTGAACTCGACAATCTCACCGACAAGGATCCTCTCTTCAGGGATCCACTTGGCCCGGACGATCTGCCCGGCACCAATGACGGGGAGTTCTACGACCTGCTGCCCGGCTCCTCTGCGATTGACGCCGGGTGGGCGGAAGTTACGGCGACCGAATATTGGAACTGGTTCAATCCCTGGCTTGACGCGATGGAGTACATCAGCGCCCTGGTGGACATCGACGGGGCCAATCACCAGGTCGACGACCCCATGTTCGAGAGCGACATCGGGGTTCCAGGTGGCGGATACTGGCCCGACCTGGGGTGCTACGAACTCCTGGACGGCAGCGCTGGCAACCCACGGCTGTTCGTGTGGCGGAATCAGGCGTACAACAACAACTTCTGGACATTCCCAGGCAACTGGTACAACTACGGCGATTGGGAATCTCCCGATCTTGGCGACAGCGCCTTGTTCAGTTCCGAATGGCTCCAATCGTCCGGCGAGGAGCCCGTCGAAGACACACCGAACTCTATCCCCCTGTTGCAAGTCCAGAACATGATCTTCGGACCGGGCACCTGGACGTTCGACGGAGCCGGAGACAGCTTCCTGCTCAATTACAACAACGGGTCAGAGATTCTGGTCGGAACCATTCAGGGCGATGCGCCCGCACGACTGGAGATGACCAACGGAGCCAGCTTCCTGACCTCCAGAGTCATTGTCGACGGTGACGGCGAGGGAGTCGTCGAACTCAGTGGCGAAGGCACCGAATGCGGTGCACTGGCCATTCTCGACAACTCGAACACCGGCTGGTGGCTGCTTCGAGGTGGACGACTGGTGGTCGCAGATGGAGCGGATGTCGCCGGCGTCGTACGCAACTACGATGGGGTCTTCCAGCAACAGGGCGACATCACCTTCGGTGGCAATGAAGATGGCAACTCTGGACAGTACCGCCAGAAAGGCACGCTGGACGGCAACCCCTCCGCAGGCACGCTCGTCAAGAACGCCGGTGACACCCTGTCCATCATCAACGGCGGCGTCACGCTTGGTGGCACCGTGGTCATCGACTTCGATGGCACGAACCCCAAGGCCGGGGACATCATCGAGATTCTCAAGTACTCCTCCAGCGCTGGTGAAACCAAGAATGTCGTGATCCAGCCGCTGGGACTTCCCCCCGGCTCCTTTCTGAAGGTCTCCCTGGAGGAGGTTCAGGAACGAGACAGAAGCTTCTACGCCCTGATGGGAGAAATCACGACCGTCGGTCAGGTCTTCGGACTCAACCAGGCCGCTGAATCCCCCATCACTGCCGTGCCCACCGACGCGAAACTCGCCGACGTCGACGCTGACGGATTTCTCGATCTCGCCTTCACCCTTCCCAGTTCAAGTGGCAGCGGCAACCTGGTGGTGATGCTGAACCAGGGCGACGACCTCGATGGCGACGGATTCTGGGACGGGTTCGAACCGGTCGCGAGCATCACGGTGCTCGTTGGCGTCGACCCATCTGGCGTGGACGTCGGAGATGTCGATGGAACGGGAACACTCGATGCAGTCGTTTCCAATGAAGGAAGCGGCAACGTGACGGTCATCAGGGATCTCGGGGGTTCACCCTCGGCATCCACGATCGAACTTGATGACAGTTTGGACGAGCCAGAACCCACGGACCTCTGCCTGTTCGACGTGGAGGATGATGGAACCAATGAAATCCTCGTGGCCTGCGAAAACGACGGCACCTTGCGCATCCTGGCGCACGGACTCCGAAGCGGGTCAGCGGAAGAAGAAGTGATCAATTTCACGGAAGCCCCACCCTTCGAGATCGATCCCAGCGAGGAAGAGGATTCCAAGAACGCCGGCGTGCTCATCGTCAGCAGGGCCTCGAACAAGGCCACCTCGATGCGAAGAGGCATCGGCTCCAGGATCGGCGCACTGGAAGTCGCGTCGGTACTCACCACGGATGCGACTCCGGTGGACATCGCCATCGCGGACTTCGACGGCAACGAGGTCGAAGACTACGTGGTCATCAACGAGGACGGCAACTCCTTCGACATCTTCCTGCGGGAAGATGATGATGGCGACGGCTACCCCGAGGTGCTCGGCGGCGCCACGGTCGGGCTGCTCGCCACGGGCAACCCGCGATCCGTCGCCACCGGTGACTTCGACACCGACGGCGACATGGACATCGCCATCGTGCTCGACAACGAGGCCGGCACACGCGTCACCCGCATCTGGCGAAACGACCGGATCGTGGAGATCGATGGCGTGCTCGTCGACCTCGAATACCTCACCTTCGCCGACACCGGCACGGAACTTCCTTCCGGCGGCGAACCGATCATCGTGGTCGCCGGTGACGTGGACGATGTCGGAGCCGGCGGCGATCCCAGCCAGGTCGGCGACGACGCGGTGATCCTGTCCAGCGGCTCGGCACTTCGAAGCGGCGTGGGTGGCACGGTCACACCGAACGTCGGCGGACCGGCCAAGGTCGACACGGTCGACGGCTTCGTGACGGCCTTCAAGATCGCCCAGGACGGCGACACCATCCTGCTCGCCGGCGGCGACTACTACCTGCCGAACACGCTGGCATTCGATGGCCGGGACCTGCGACTCATCGGCCGCGTCGACACGTACGGCAACCCATTGACCGTGATCCATGCTCCAAGTGCAGGCAGCAGAACCTTCACCATGACCGGCGGACTGACTTCGTCATCGCTGCTGCAGAACATCATCATCGATGGCGACGGCACGGCTGGCGGCATCTACATGCAGAACACCACCGACCCCGGTCCACAACTGGTCAACTGCATCTTCCGTGACTGCTACTGGACCGGCAGCGGCGCCGGCCTGCGTGCGGACAATGCCCACCCCGACCTCCAGTACTGCCAGTTCGACGGCTGCATCTCGGAAGACGACGGCGGCGGCGCCTACCTGTCAAGCGCCGCAAGCATGGATGCCACCGCCACACGCTTCGAAGATTGCCAAGGCCTCTACGGCGGCGGGCTGTACGCTCACACGGACTGCCGGGGCGACTTGGTGACCTGCACATTTGAACGAAACGAGGCGACCAACCCCGAGGCAGGAGATGGTGGCGCCATCTATGCATGGAACGCGGACCTCGTCGCGGATGAGTGCACCTTCGTCGCCAACTCCGCGGTGGATGATGGCGGCGCGATTCTCAGTCGCGCGAGCATGGTGTCATTGACTGATTCACTCTTCCAGATGAACAATACGCCTTCATCAGGCGGTGCCATCTACGCATTTGATGGCAGTAACATGATCGCCACCAATTGCACCTTTGGTGCGGACGATGGCCAGCCAACGGACGGGCAACACTCCAATACGTGCCCTGCCGACGGTGCCGCCATCTATGCCACCGGCACCGATACTGAGCTTCTGCTGATTGGATGCGTCTTCCGGGACAACGATGCTGGTCGCCGTGGCGGCGCCGTGATCGTCCGTGATGGCACAAGCTTCGACGCCTACAACAGCCTTTTCGAAGACAACACCACCAGCGGCTACGCGGGAAGCTGGGTCGGCGGCGGCGCACTCTACTCCTACAACGTTGCCTCCTTCACGCTTGACCAATGTCAATTCTTCGACAATTCATCCCAGCGTGGCGGCGCCGTCCGTCACGGCCTGAGCGCTCAACCCGCCACGGTCACGAACTGCGAGTTCCGTGGCAATAGCGCGACCATCTCGTCAGACCCCTCGCTCACATCAAGTGGCGGCGCGTTGCTTCTGTTCGAATCGTCACCGTGCACTCTGCACGAATGTACCATCATCAACAATGAAAGCACGCACAACGGCGGTGGGCTCCGGGTCGAAACTGGAACACCGGTGACCTTGGACAACTCCATCGTCTGCAGCAACAGCCCAGATCAGGTCATCGGCTCCACCACCAACATCAACGGCACCTTCATCGCCGACTCCTGCGACGGAGACAACGATGGCATCGACGACAACGAGGACTCCTGGCTCTATGGCCCCAACCCCGGCGTCCCCGGCAGCCTGCAACTGGCGGTGGACAATGCCGTCGACGGTGACACTATCACCCTGGACGAGGGCGCCTACACGGCATCTTCCGGCGCGGCAGCCGTCCTCGATACTGGTGGCAAGGAGATCACGATCGTCGGGCAACTTGGGACAGATGGCGTTCCCACGAGCATCATCGATGGCGAAGGCGTTCGGGATGGACTGCTTGTCGAGAACGGTTCCTCCGGCACGAGCATCTTTCAGAATCTGCTCATCCAACATGGTGCCTTTGGAGCTTACGTAAGCCAGTCATCCGCCCTGTTTGATCACTGCTGGTTCATCGACAACACCACAACGACCAGCGGCGCAGCCCTGTACGTCATGGACTGCCACGAAGATGACGATCACTCGGTCACAATCGAGTCGTGTCGGTTCGAGAGCAATGCGGCCCTGACAGGTGCTGGCATCTGGTCATCCGATGCAACGATGGTGATCACTGACACCGTGTTCAATGACAATCACAGCACCGCAAGCGACGGCGCTGCCGGAGGCGTCTACTTCCGGTCAGTAGATGTCCACTCGAGTCTGAACATGACCGGATGTGTGTTTACTCGCAACACAGCCGCCAACTATGCAGGCGGCCTTGCCTGCCTCGACTCCACGATAGAGATTCATGGCACGAGGTTCGGAGATGCTGAAGATGATTCGGCAGGGAACACAACTCCAGGCAATGGCGGCGCTGTGAATGCTCAACGATGCTCGCTCATGGCGACTGACTGCCAGTTCCACTATGGCGACTCAAACATTGGCGGTGGGGTCTATGTCAATGACTGCCACGAGAGCCTCGGGCACAGCGTTTCGATCCAGTCCTGTCGATTCACGAACAACGACGCAGCCACCGGCGGCGGTTTCGTTGGACACGACTCGACGATCACGATCAACGACACGGACTTTGACGCCAACTCCTCCACCGCAAGCAATGGAGCTGGAGGCGCAATGTACCTGCGATCGTGGCCAGATCAGGAACTCCCGTCGGAACTGACGATGACCGGCTGTACGTTCACAGGAAATCATGCAGAAAATACTGGTGGCGGAATCTGGTCCTACCAGGTCGACTTGAACCTGGACTCGTGCACCTTCGGCGACCCGACCGATGCCACCGCTGGCAATACATCTCTTGGGTATGGCGGTGCCATACGGTTCTCTAACCTTCCAAACGCCTCGTATTCCACTACCCAGAACTTCACGGCCTCGATTCATGGCGGCGGGTTCTACGACAATCATGCCAATGGCCGTGGCGGCGCGCTCTACTACGCCGGCATGCCCCTCACGATTGAACCCAGCGACGATGGCAGTCCATGCGTCTTCCGTGGCAACACCACCGGAGCCGGCACCAGCGACATTGCCGAGATCGATCGCGGCGGCGCAATCTCCATCGATGACGGCAGCTTCGCAGCAGAGCATGACGACGGTGATGGCCCGATTCTCTCGGTCACCGGCGCGATCTTCGAGAACAACTCGACCGAGGACCAATGGGGCGGCGCTCTGTACCTCCACGACGTGGAGACCGAGTTCACGGACTGCACCTTCACGGGCAACAACGCCACCATCGGCGGCGCCATCCGCTGCTTCCGCCGTACCACGACGCTGACCAACTGCGATTTCACGGGCAACCATGCCCGTGTCAACCTGGATGGCACCTGGGGATTCGGCGGCGCCATCAGCAGTGATGAATCGAGCATTCATGCCACCAACTGCACGTTCAGTGCCAACGATGCCCAGGCTGGCAGCGGGGGCGGCGTATACCTGACCGAAGCAGACCACTCCTTCACGGACTGTGAGTTCCAATCCAATACCGCTCATGTCTCTGGCGGAGCCTTCTACCTTGACCAGTCAACAGCACAATTCCTGGACTGCGTCATCGGATCACTCGATGACCCCGTTGATGGCAACATCGCCAACAGCGAGTTCGGTGGTGGACTCTTCCTCATACGAAGCCTCGTGGAAATGACAAACTGTGTCATTGCCAACAATGTCGCCACCAATTCCACCGGCTGCGCCTATGGCGGTGGATTCTTCGCACAGGACTGCCTTGCTGCAGATGGTCGAGGGCTGACACTGTTGGATTGCATGGTGGAAGAAAACCAGGCCTGCCTTGGTGGTGGTGCCTTCCTCGATGGAGTGGTGATGACGGCCACAAACACCACCTTCGTGCAGAACGCTGCCATTGGCAGTGACGGCAGCGCCATCAACGGGAGTCTGCTGGGCACCGATGGAGCGCCGACCGAGATCACATTGATCGGCTGCACGGTGACTGGCAATCAGGCAACTGGTACCCACGCGCTCTACAACGCTTCCGGCAACCTGCTCGCCATCGAGTCCTCCACGATCTGCGACAACACGGATACCACCGACACGCCACAGGATCCGATCCATGGCGCCTGGACCGACCTCGGCGACAACTGCATCAGCATCAACTGCGACAGTGATGCGGATGGCACATATGACTGCATCGACGGCTGCCCCAATGACCCTGACAAGATCGCACCTGGCGTCTGCGGGTGCGGCACTCCCGACACCGATACCGACTCCGACGGAACCCCCGACTGCATCGACGGCTGCCCCAACGATCCTGACAAGATCGCACCTGGCGTCTGTGGCTGCGGCACGCCTGATGTCGACTCCGACTCCGACGGCGTGCTTGACTGCGAAGACGGCTGTCCCAACGATCCCGACAAGATCGCACCTGGCGTCTGTGGCTGCGGCACGCCTGATGTCGACTCCGACTCCGACGGCGTGCTTGACTGCGAAGACGGCTGTCCCAACGATCCCGACAAGATCGCACCTGGCGT
>JAQWPT010000034.1 GCA_029245245.1 Phycisphaerales bacterium | reverse complement strand
TCGTACAGCACCAGTGCATGGCTCAGGTCGTCCTGGGACATCGACGAGGACGCGATGTCTTCCTCGAGAATCGGGCCCAGGCCGGTCCAGTCGCCCTGGACGTGCCCGAGCATGAGCAGGTCGTCGGCAAGCGACAGCACGAGGTTCGCGTCCTGGTCCTTCATCATGTCCTGCATGGCGGTCATCGGGCGGCGTCTTTCTAGAAGTGGTTCTCGATGTCGTCCTTGCGGTACTCGTTGATGTCCTCGGTCTTGCGGACTGCGGCCCACTTGGCGCGGACCGACTTGGAATACCCGCGGGCCAGCCGGTAGGTCTGGTCATGGGTTCGCCAGATCAACTGGCCGGGCTCGGTGGTGTCGATTCGTTCGCGGGCGACCACGCGGACCTGCACGGTGGAGGCGCCGTGGCGAGCGACGGCCCTGGAGAGGGCGGTCTTCGCATCGGGTGCGTGCAGTGATGCGGTCTCGACGTGGATGTCACCGCGGTGCTTCTGGGTGAAGACGATCCAGGCCGGGTCGCCGTCGTCGTCGTCGCCGTCGGTTCCGGAAGCGGGGTCGATGGACTCCTCGGCGCAGGGGGTCTCGGCGAGATCCTCGACGAGGTGGACCCAGATGTTCGTGCACACTTCGTCCTGCCCGTAGTGTTCGCAGGCGTACTCCACTGCCAGGTCGATGTCGGGTGCGCTGATGTACCCGGCGTAGCGATGCGGTGCATCGTCCTTGCGCGCGGTGTAGACGATGTACGAGTGCATCACGCCGTCGGCGTGGGGCGGAAGTTCATCGGCAAAGGTGAAGTCGCGTTGGCGGATCTTGGACATCGTTCGTCCTCAGGCGGCCGGGGGCAGGGTGGTGTCGCCACCGGCGATGGCCCGTCGGACCCAGGCGCCCTGTTCGTAGGAGAATCGACGCAAGGCCAGTCGATGGGCATTGCAGGGGCCGTTTCCGCGGATGACACGGAAGAACTCGTCCCAGTCCGGATCCGTGAATCCCCAGTTGCCGTCCTCCCCGGGGACGCACTGCTCGTCGACGCGTTTGCTGGTGATGATCCCGTGCTCGTCCTTTTCGGAGACGTGGATCACGAGGCCGAGGTCCGTGGCCGCGGGTGCGAACCGGTTGACGAAGCGTCGTCGCAGCGAGTCGTTCGTCTCGGTCTTCATCCGCCATCGCATCGGGGGCATGTCCTCACAGCCCGGCTTGTCGTGTGGACCGAAGAACATGATGGATGGGCCCCACCAGCGATCGAACGCCTCCTGGGTCATCGCCTTCTGCTTCTTCGTGCCGCTCATGAGCGTGAGCACCATGTCCTCGCCGCTCTTGAAGTGGAAGGCTTCTTCCATGTTGATGCGATGCATCGTGCGAACGTAGGGGCCGTAGGCTCCGTCGGCGAGCGTCTTCTGGTTCATGATCGCGGCGCCGTCGATGAGCCACTGGATCATCGCGATGTCGCCCCAGGTCGGGGCCGGGTAGTTGAAGCAGTTGTGGTACTTGGTCTTGCCGGTACACAGGTCACGCAGCATGTCCTCGCGGGACTTGCCCAGGTCCTGTGACACCCGGTAGAGCATCTGGCCGTGTCCGACCTCGTCCTGGACCTTGGCGGTCAAGGCGAGTTTGCGCCGAAGGCTCGGGGCCCGGGTAATCCACTCGCCCTCGGGCAGGGCACCGACGATCTCGCTGTTGGCGTGGTGCTCGGCCATCCGGAGCATGCCAGTGCGGTAGGCCTGGGGCATCCAGTCGCCGGGTTCAATCAGTACGCCGGAGGCGATCCGCGACTCGAACTCGGCGAGCTTGTCGGGATCCTCCTGCGAGGGATCGATGGTCATGACTGGATTGGCGGCACCGCTCATGGGTGGGACTCCCGTTGCTGTCCAGGGGATGGTGGTCAGGGACGCTCGAAGATGGTGGCCAGTCCCTGCCCGACCCCGACACACAGTGTAGCCAGCCCCCGGCCTGATTTCCGTCTTTTCATCTCGTGAACGAGCGTCGTGGCCAGCCGTGCACCGGAGGCGCCCAGGGGATGACCGATGGCGATGGCGCCGCCATTGACGTTGACCTGCTCCAGGTCGAGTCCGAGTTCCTGCACGCAGGCGATGGACTGGGCGGCGAAGGCTTCGTTGAGTTCGAAGAGATCGATGTCGCTGGGCTCAAGTCCGGCTCGTTGCAGGGCCGCTCGCGTGGCCGGTACCGGGCCAAGTCCCATCGTGGCCGGATCCACTCCCGCAGCGGCATGCGGTCCAACCAGGGCGAGGATCTCGTGCCCGTTCTTCTCCGCCAGCGATGCTTCCATGAGCACCAGCGCGGCGGCACCGTCGTTGACGCCCGACGAGTTTCCGGCGGTCACCGTGCCCTGGTCGTCGTCGGCGAAGACCGGGCGGAGTTTCGAGAGGGAATCAAGTGTTGTCTGGGGGCGGGGGTGTTCGTCCACGTCGACGATCACCGGGTCACCCTTGCGCTGGGGAACGTCTACCGGAACCAGTTCGTCGTTGAAGAACCCCATTTCGTTGGCGAGGGCCCATCGCTGCTGGCTGAGTACGGCGAAGCGATCCTGCTGCTCACGGTCGATGTTGAACATGCGGGCTACGTTTTCAGCCGTCTGTCCCATCGAGTAGGGATGGTGCATCGCCGCCAGTTTCGGGTTCGTGAATCGCCAGCCAATGGTGGTGTCGTGGATCTCGGGTTGCCGGTTGAAAGCGGTGTAGGACTTGGCCATGGCGAACGGGGCGCGGCTCATGCTCTCGGTCCCACCGGCGACGTAGACATCGCCGCATCCAGCTTCGATCATGCGGGCGGCGATGTTGATCGCTTCAAGTCCCGAAGCGCACAGGCGGTTGACGGTGCTGCCGGGCACCGTCTCGGGCAGGCCCGCCAGCAGGGCGGCCATCCTTGCGACGTTGCGGTTGTCTTCGCCGGCCTGGTTGGCAGCTCCCATGTAGACGTCGGCGATCGAGGCTGGATCGATTCCGGAGCGATCGACCGCGGCCTTGATGACATGGGCCGCCAGGTCGTCAGGGCGGACGCTGGAGAGGGCTCCTCCGTAGCGGCCAAATGGCGTTCGGAGGGCGGTCACGATGGCAGCACGGCGTTCAGGCATGTTTGGAAGGGCATTCTAGCAGGGATTGAGGGGTGTTATCCGAGGTTCACGGGGTCCGTTGACGTACTAAGAAACATGTGAATTATGGGGCTTCGGCGCTTGAGGGGGCCAACGTACCCCGTAGTATGGCGGCGGAAAGAGAAACACCGTGGGGCCGGCTGGGCCGTCCTCACCTTGGGAAGAAGAGGGAAAGAACCATGAAAACCATGCATGCATGCGCTGCATTCGCAGCCACGTTCGCGTTTGGCAGCACCGTCCTCGGTGCCGTCATCCAGACCGAAAGTTTTGAAGCCTACACGGCTGGCAGCGGGTACTACGTCGATGCAGATGCAGCGACCGATCACTGGCTGGTCAACTACGACGACCACACCGTCTCCGGAGATGGTTGGGGAACCTACTACACCAACACCCGCGATGGCTCCGGCCTCAGTGATGGCGACTACTTCGGTGTCACCTCCTACGCCGGTGCGGTGGGCGGCTTCACCCATGGCGAGTATGGCTTCCAGATGAGCGATGTCGACGGCATGGCCACCATGGTCTTCGATGCTGTCGAAGGCGCGACTGGCGTCTCCTTCGACATGTTCGTCGATGGAACCGGCTGGGAAGGCGACGACCTGATCAAGATCGAGATCGGTGGAGTGGTCGTTCTCGACACCACCGGCCACGACATCGACGACGACTTCGGCCACCTCGAGGAGGCCTGGACGACGTTCAACGGTGGTGCTGGTGAGCTCCGCATCTCGCTGGATTCCAACTCCGGCTCCGAAGCCATCTTCATCGACAACATCCAGTGGACGGGTGTTCCCGCTCCCGGCGCTCTGGCACTGCTCGGCCTCGCTGGCCTGGCAACACGCCGCCGCCGCCACTGAACCAGTATTTTATATGCGTGCAGACGGGCCCGCCTCATGGCGGGCCCGTTTCTTTTTTCTACGCCGGCTCGATGAACCGGTCGTCGTCCGCGACCGCGTCGAGTGCCTCCAGCAGGGCGGAGACCCGTGGAGGCCCGATCGCATCACGCCAGGCCAGCAGGCCACGGGGATAGTTCATGCCGTACTGGACGGCGGTGTCGATGTCGGCTGGGGCCGCCACGCCATCGTGCTCGGCCCAACGGGCTTCGTTGATGAGGGCGGCGAGGATCCGGGCGAAGACGACCGCCTGCTCGGCGGTGGCGTCGGTGTCCACGGCGTGGCGGGTGAACTCGATCGCGGCAGCACGCAGTGCATCAGGCAGCTGCGGAGCCGGTTGGGCGACCTGGATGACGCAGGTGGGTGAATCGGCTTCGTAGTCGTAGATGCCCCGTCCACTCTTGCGGCCGAGGTGTCCCTCCGAGACAAGTGATTCCTGCAGCCAGCTCGGGGCAAGTCGTGCCGACTGGTTCCACTGCTCCCAGACCGTACGTGTCGTGGCGGTGTTCACGTCGTGACCGATGAAGTCGGTCAGTTCCATCGGACCCATGCGGAAGCCACCGATGGTCTTCATGGTGTCGTCGATGAACTCCGGAGTGGCGATGCCATCCTCGATGATGCGGAATGCCTCCAGGTAGTAGGGGCGGGCGACGCGGTTGACGATGAATCCCGGCGTGTCGGCGCAGCGGGCGACCTGCTTGCCCCAGGACGCGGCGATGTCCGCGACCCGATCGACCACGGCCTCGTCGGTGCCGCGTCCGCGGACCACCTCGACGAGTTTCATGATCGGGGCCGGATTGAAGAAGTGCATGCCGCAGCATCGATGGGCCTGGCCCAGTCGTTCGCCGAGGTCACCGACCGACAGTGAAGAGGTGTTGGTGGCAATGATCGTCTCGGGTGCCATCCGTGGGACAAGGTCGCCCAGGACGCTGGTCTTGATGTCGAGGTCCTCGACGATCGCCTCGATCACCAGGTCGCTCTTGCCGAGCCCGTCGTCCAGTCGATGCAGTCGGCTTCGGGCCGCCTCGGCGGCTTCGGCGGTGATGCGTTCCTTCTGCACGAGGCGATCAAGCCGCTTCCCGATGCCCTCGATGGCGGCATCGACCACCGCGTCGTCGACGTCCTGCAGGTGCACGTCCCAGCCGTGCTGGGCGGCGACCTGGGCGATTCCGGCGCCCATGGCCCCGGCCCCGATGACGGTGACGCGACTCATTGGCCGGTGAACGCCGGCTGGCGCTTTTCAAGGAAGGCGGTGACGCCCTCGAAGTGATCACTGGTTCTGCCCGCGGTGTCCTGGGCGAAGGCTTCCGCTTCCAGTTGTTCCTCGAGGCTGTTGCCGTAGGAGGCGTTGAGCAGGCGCTTGGTCAGGTCCATGGCCTGTGGGGGCAGGGCGGCGAGGCGTCCGGCGAACTTCGCGACCGCGGCCTCGAACTCGTCGGCGGCGCTGACGGTCGACACCAACCCGATGGCCTGGGCCTCTTCGGCCTTGACCGGTCGTCCGGTGCAGCAGAGTTCCATGGCGCGGCCCCAGCCCACCAGTCGAGGCAGCGTCCAGGTGCTGGCGGAATCGGGGACAAGCCCCACGTGCACGAACACCTCGATGAACGAGGCGTGTTCAGAGGCGAGTCGGAAGTCGCAGGCCAGGGCGATGCTGCATCCGGCCCCGGCGGCGACGCCGTTGACCGCGGCGATGACGGGTTTGCTCATGCGGCGGATGTGCTTGATGCACGGATCGTAGCGCTTCTTGAGATCGGCTCCGAGTTCCGGGACATGCCCCGGGACGTACTTCTCCTTGAGGTCGCCGAGGTCCTGGCCGCTGCTGAAGGCGCGGCCTGAGCCGGTGATGACGACGACACGCACATCGGCATTCTTCTCCGCCGCCTTCAGGGCCGCGGTCAGTTCCGAGAGCAGTGGTCCGTTGAACGCGTTGAGCACGTCCGGCCGGTTCATGGTGATGGTGTGGACGCCGTCGGCGGTGTCGCAGGTGATGACGGTGTACTCGGTCGCAGTGGCGGTCATGGTCCGCTCCTTCTCATCGCCCACTGAACGTGGGGCGTCGTTTCTCCAGGAAGGCGGTCATGCCTTCCTTCTGGTCCTCGGTGTCGAACAGATCGTAGAACAGTCGCCGTTCCCGCTTGAGCCCGTCGGAGAGAAACTGCTCCTCGGCGTTGAGGACGGATTCCTTGGCGTTCTTGAGGGCGATCGGGCCCAACGTCGCCATCCGATGGGCGACCTTGAGGGCCTCGGTGTACCAGTGCTCCCGCGGCACCACCCGGCTGACGAGCCCGTGTCGCTCGGCCTCGGCCGCGGTGAGGAACCGTCCGGTGAGCACGACGTCCATGGCCAGGGCCTTGCCGAGGGCCCGTGTCAGCCGCTGCGTTCCACCGGCGCCGGGCATGACCCCGATGTTGATTTCGGGCTGGCCGATGCGGGCCGTCTCGGAGGCGACGATCACGTCGCAGTGCATCATCAGTTCGCAGCCGCCGCCGAGGGCGAAGCCGCTGACCGCCGCGACGATCGGGGTCCGCACGTTCTTGATCCGTTCCCACTGTGCGAACTGGTCGCGTGTGGACATGGCCTCGGCGTCGAGTTCCGCCATGTCACCGATGTCGGCTCCGGCGGCGAAGGCGCGGTCGTTGCCCGCAAGCACGATGACGCGGATGCCGTCGTCCGCATCCCACTGCTCGAGCAGTGCGGCGAGTTGCTCCATGAGTTCCAGGTTCAGCGCGTTGAGCACCTTCGGGCGGTTGATCCGCACGATGGCAACGTGGCCGTCCTGCTCGGTCAGAAGAATGGGTGCATCGCTCATGCCTCGTGCTCCTCGCTGGCGGTGTCCGCCCGCTCGATGATCTTTGCCAGTGTCTCCTTCGGAAGGACACGCTGGACCTGTCGTCCTTCTCCCAGCAGTCGCGGCCCGTCCCAGGCCGCCACGCGGCAGACCAGGGTCGTTCCCTCAAGTTCCACCGCCTCGGCTTCGACCCGGACAGTGTGTCCCACGGGGCAGGGGGCGAGGTGGTCGATGGACAGGTGGGCCCCAATGCCCTCTTCGTGCGGCTCCAGGTGCTCGGCCAGCACCTTGCGGGCCGCCAGTTCCATGTGGTGGGCCATCGACCAGGTGGAGTAGACCCGGTGTACCACGATGCCGTCGAAGGCCGGGCACATGGCCTCCGTGACCTCGATCTCGACCTCCGCACGATTTCCGACCTTCAGGCCCGGCTGCATGGGCGGTAGTGTACCGGTGCGCCACGTGGCGCGAGAACGGGAACCTGGGACATGGGATTGATCCTGCTGCTGATCCTTGCCGCGTGCTTTCTCCTCTGGAGCGGAGTTGCGGTGATCCTGCATGCGGCCCACAAGCCCACCCGCGACGGCATTGGGCGTGCCCTGGCGCAGGGACGCCCGACCGAACCCGCTCAGGTAGGACTGGCCGAGGAGTCCTGGCCGCTGCGAACCCGCGATGGACTGGACCTTCCGACCTGGGATGCCCGCACCGGTGTCGATGGTCCCACCGTGCTCTGGCTCCATGACTGGAGCGGGTCCCAGCTCGGCCTTCTACCCTTGCTGCCGTCCTGGGCGGCGTGGTGTGGTCGCATCGTGACCTTCGATGCTCGCGGACACGGTGACGCTCCGGGTACCTGTTCGCTGGGCTCACGTGAAACCGAGGATCTGCACGCCATGCTCGAATGCATCGGAGACGAGCCGCTCGTCCTGGCGGGCGAAGGATTCGGGGCGGTCCTGGCGCTGAACGCGGTCATGCAGGGACAGGTCGAACCACTGGGAGTGTTCGCGCTGGATCCGTTCGTACGTGGCAGCGAGCGATTCCGCCGCGACCTGCGCGACAGCGGGTACCACGTCTTCCCGGTTGCGGACCTCGCCCTGGTCATGCTGTGGTTGCGAAGCCAGTCGCCTCTTGAACTGCAGTGGCCGCCCTCGGCGCCGGATGTGCCCGTGTTGGCACGGTTCACCGGTTCCGGGGTGGAGGCATTCAGGGAGTTCGTCCCGGCGGGCGCACCGGTTCGCATCGAGGAGATGCCGGGAGCGGCATCCGACAGCGCCGGTGCGGTCGACGCACCGTGGTGGTGATTCAGAGCACCAGCCACATCGCTACGGGAAGTGCCGCCGTCATCCAGATGTTCGTGCAGAAGACGAACCGGGTCATGTCGGGATTGTCGCAGCCGCAGTTCTTGGCCATCATGATGTTGATGGTGCTCGCGGGCAGCACGGAGGCCAGCAGCACGATTTTCCGGCTGTCACCTTCGAGGCCGAGCAGCAGCACCACGCAGTAGCTGATGCCGACGAAGATCGCGAGCCGGATTCCCGCTCCGATCATCGGTCGCAGCATGTTCGAGAACGTCGTATCCGCCAACGCGAACCCGAGTGACAGCAGGATCAGGGGAATCGTCAGCGAGCCCAGGAAGCCCAGAGATCGATCCACGTACGAGGGCAGGTGGATATGGGTGAACATCAGGATCAGGGCCAGGAGGAACGCCCAGGGAAAGACCTGCTTCATCAAGGGACGCAGGCTGAAGGTGCCGAGAATGAAACTCGGTCCGGCGCTGAACTGGAAGATCAGGACGACCGATGCGAACCCGATCGCCAGGGCGAAGCCGGTGGGGCCGAATCCGAGTTGGCCCAGCGCGAGGCAGATGGCCATGTTGCTCAGCAGCATCGGCGCCATGTAGGTGCGGCATGGCAGTTTTCGAAATCGCAGCAGTGCGAAACTGGCGCCCATCGCAATGAGGATGATCAGCAGGGGTGCCAGCATCATCCAGAGCATCTTGCTCGGATCAGCCCGGTCGTTGGCGAGGTTGTGGATGACCAGGGCGGGCAGGGCGACGTGGAAGACCAGTGGTGCGATATGCGTATTCGCCCACGGGAACTTGCCTCGCCCCAGCAGGTACCCCAATACCACGATCGAATAGATGGGTACCAGGATATCCAGGATGGTCGTCAGCATGTCAGTGGGGGTGGGTCATCTCGCTGACATCAAGCACGTCATCAAGTGTCTTGGCGTCGAGAATGTCATGGGCCAGGCAGTACTCTCGGATGGTCTGCCCGGTTTCGTAGGCGTGGTGGGCGATCTCGGCCGCCTTGTTGTAGCCGATGACCGGTGCCAGCGCCGTTCCAAGCATCAGGCTCTGCTCGACGGTTTCGTCGATGCGCTTGCGGTTGGCCTTGAGACCGGCAACGCAGTTGTCCGCAAAGAGATTGGAGACATGCGAGAGCAGCCGGATACTTTCCAGGAGTCGTTCGGCCATGCAGGGCATGCCCACGTTGAGTTCCATCAGCGAGCCGACACCGCCCATGGCGCAGACGCCGACGGTCACGTCGTTGCCTTCGACCTGGGCCGTGATCTGCATCACGGATTCCACCAGGACCGGGTTCACCTTGCCGGGCATGATCGAGGATCCCGGCTGCAGTTCCGGGAGGATGATCTCGAACCAGCTGGCTCGTGGTCCGGATCCCATGAGGCGGATGTCACTGGCGATCTTCGAGAGACTGATCGAGATCGTGCGAAGCAGCCCGTGTGCTTCCACGACGCAGTCGCGGGTGGCCTGCGCCTCGAAGTGGTTCGCAGCTTCCTTGAAGCGGATCCCGGTCATCTTCGAGAGTCGCGAGGCGACGAGTCGGCCGAACCGTGGATGCGTATTGATGCCGGTACCTACAGCAGTGCCGCCGATGGGCAGGTTGGTCGCCATGGCCTCGATCGCCCGCTTGGCCCGGTTGATGGCGTGATCGACCTGGGTGGCGTAGCCGGAGAACTCCTGTCCGAGTCGAATCGGGGTCGCATCCTGCAGGTGCGTGCGGCCGATCTTGACGTACTTGTCGAACTGGCGGCTCTTCTTGTGCAGTTCGCGGGCCAGATTCTTGAGGGCGGGCAGCAGGTTTTCCTTGATCTGCACGCATGCCGCCACCTGCATCGCGGTGGGGAAGGTGTCGTTGGAGGACTGACCCATGTTGACGTGGTCGTTGGGATGGACCGGATCCTGGGCGCCGACCTTCGCACCGGCGGCGAGGCAGGCCATGTTCGAGACCACCTCGTTGGTGTTCATGTTGCTCGATGTGCCCGAGCCGGTCTGGAAGACGTCGACGGGAAAGTTCCGCATCATCGCCGTCCGCTGCTCGTCGTCACCTTCCAGGGCGGCGGCGATGTTCTTGCAGGCGTTGACGATCAGTCGTTGCCGCTTCTGGGTCAACTTGCCCAGTTCATGGTTCGAATCCGCGGCGGCGTGCTTCAGGAGCGAGAAGGCGTGAATGACCTCGTGGCCGACGGCCCGTCCGGAGATGGGGAAGTTGAGTACGGCACGCTGGGTGCTGGCGCCGTAGAGCACATCGGCTGGAACGGTCATCTTGCCCATCGAATCGTGTTCGGTCCGGGTTTTCACCTTCTTTGCCATGATCGGGGTGCTCCTGGAGGCGTGCTGGAAGACTGGGAAGGGTACCCGCGTCGTGGGCCTCAGGCCAGCAGGGGCGGCAGCACCTCGTCGGCGGACCCGGTGAGCTCGATGTCGGCGATGCCACTGGCTTCACTGGGGTTCGTATTGATCACGATGATGCGTGCACCATGCTCCCTGGCCATCGTGATCAGGCCAGCAGCGGGGTAGACGGTGGCTCCTGTTCCCACGACCAGCAGCAGGTCACATCGCGTACAGGCCTGTTCGGCCCGGTTCCAGGTCTCGGCGACGAGTCCTTCGCCGAACCACACCACCGATGGCCGCAGGTCCGCGCAGCCGCAGGGACAGGGGCGCAGCCCGGGAGGGTCACGCAGGTCGATTGATACGACGTGTCCACACGAAGCATGGCATCGATCGGCACTGATGTCGCCATGCACCTGGATCACGTCATGGCAGCCAGCACGCTGCAGCAGGTCATCGGTGTTCTGCGTCACCTCGATGATGTCCGTTCGTGCTGCCAGTGCACGATGCCCGGCGTTGGGCTCGGCATGGCCGATCTGTCGCCGGCGTTCGGCGTACCAGTCCATTACGAGTTGCGGATCCTCGGCGAAGCCTTCAGGGGAAGCGAGTTTCATCGGGTCGTGTTTCGTCCACCAGCCGCCGACGGGATCGCGGAACGTGCCGACCCCGCTGGGGGCGCTCAGTCCGGCGCCGGAAAAACACGTGATCCGGGAGGCGGCCTCCACGATGACTCGTGCGTCGTGCAGCATTCAGGGTGTCTCGGCTGGTGCCTCGTCGACGGGTGGCGCGACTTCATCCTCGTTGGGCATCAGCGGATCTTCGGCCAGGCCCAGCAGCGCCCGACGTTGCGGGGTCAATGCCTCGTTGTAACGACGGACGATCTCGTTGAGCAGGTCCGATGCCGACTCGGGTCGGCTGGCAATGGTGTCCTGGTAGGCCCGGATCCACATGTCCGGATCGTCATGGATCCCGGCCGCGTCGTCGTAGAGGCGGGCCCGGATCGCGGAGATGAACTTCATGTCCAGCAGTTCTTCGTCCAGCATCGAGTCATCAAGCCCCTGGATCAGGGTCAACGCGGCGGCGGGGGAATCCTGCTCCAGCAGCATTGGAACCAGCCGCTTGAGGATGCGAGCCTGCAGCTGCACCTCGAGTTCTCCCCTGGAGAGGCTTGCGTTGAGGATCCGGATGCGCAGCAGGTCTTCCGCGTGCGGCATGGCGCCGATCATGTCGTCGATCTCGAGGATGCGATGTGGTTCCTGGATGTCCACGGCGTCGGCAACTGCATTGGACCATGCGTCGGCATGGGGGGGCGGGGGCGCCATGCCGAGCAGGAGTCGCAGCGACGAAAGGTCGCGGGCGTTGCCCTGGGCTGCGCTCAATGCGTAGGGATAGATCTCCTCGTCCGAAGCTCGTGCCAGCAGTGCTTCGCTGCGGCCACGCTGCAGGAAGGCTTCGGCCACGGAGGAACGCACCGCCGGATCAGGGTTGTCGAGAATCACCTCCAGCGATCGAAGATCATCCTCATTGCCCGTCAGCACGAGCAGGGGTGCGATGCTCTGCCAGTTCGAGGGAGCCAGCGCGGTCCGTGCCGCCCGGGCGATCTTCTCCTGTTCGTGCATGTCCAGTTCGGGATTGGCCAGCAGGATGGAACGCAGCGTGTTCGCGGCTTGTTCCCGCAGGCCGGGATCTTCGAGCAGCGTGCGTGTCGCATCCACCGCGGCCACGGATCGACGCGCCTGCAGGTAGGCAAGCATTGACTGGAGAACCGATTGGTCATCCTCCACCTCGAGTCGATTGAGCACGATCACTTCGACTTCTTCCTGGTCGAGTTCCTTGAGCAGGGTGGCGACGCGTCGGCGGTTGGTGGTGTCCGGATCCGCGAGCAGGCGGCCGATGGCGGTCTGGAGTTCCGGGGTGTCGTGCGCATCACCGAGCATCAGGGCCACGCGTTCAATTGCGAATGCACGGACATCTGCACGGGAATCATCAAGCAGCTCAAGCACCTTCTGCTGCTGCAGTTCCAGAGAAAGAAGCGGAAGCAGATCCGCGTACGCCCAGATCATGCGCATGGAGGACTGGCTGGCTTCGGATCGAGCCTGCTGCAACTGGTAGTTCAGGTCCACCGTCGATCGGTGCAGGGCATCGATGGATGTGCGGAGCCGCTCGATGGAGTCCCCGTCCTGCCCGGACCACCACTGCACCCATTCCTCGCGGGACATCGAACGTCCGGTGAGTTGCTGCAGGGACTGCATCGAACGTTCGGCCAGTTCCGGAGGCGTTTCGGTGCGCTGGAGAATCGTCACGAGTACCTGGATCGATCGTGATGGTTCGGTCAGGAAGGCGCCGAGGACTTCCGCCGCTCGAAGTCGTGCATCGAGCGTCCGATCCGCATCCAGCGCCATGGTCGAAATCGTATCGAAGCAGGCGGTGCCACCGGCCACGTACCGCGCCAGCAGAATGCCGATGGGGCCGACGGTGTCCGCTGGAGCATTCGGAAGAACGGCGAGCAGTGATGGCAGCAGATCCGGGGAAGGCCGGGCCCGACTGGCATCGGCCATCAGTACGGCCAGAATCGGTTCCGATCGATCACTGCGAAGCGCGTCATTGAGGACGGCGATGCTCTCAAGACTCCCAAGTTCCAGCAGCGAGGTGGCCGCTTTGGTCCGTGCCTGCAGGCTGCCGGCAACGTACGGGTCCAGAAGCATCGAGGCTTCCGCCTGCAGTTGTTGCTGCTGGGCGCGGGTCAGCGTTCGATGGAACGTGTCGGGTTCGAGGGCGGCACGTGCCATCGCCATCGGTGCGCATGCGGTCACGCTGAGGCACGCCGCGATCGCGCATCGTTTCCAGACCCTGGTTGATCCAATCGTGGTGACCGGCATCGTCGGGGGCATTGTAGGCCGTATGGGATCCGCCAAGAGAGCCCACGAGGCTCGGGGTTCGCAGCCCGGGTACACTGTGGGTTCGTGGACCGCCACGGGAGCCCCCCCCCTGATGAACGAATGGCAGCGAGCCGAACGACATGCCGACCGGGCCCTGGATCTCTTTGATCGAGGGTTCCTGGAGGAAGCCGAATCCGAACTTCGCAAGGCGTTGGAGATCCAGCCCGAGCAGGCGGATTGGCAGTTCAATCTCGGCTTGACCCTGGAAGCGGCACAGCGTGATCAGGAAGCGATGGAGCAGTTCGAACGGGCGGCGGCACTGGCTCCGGACCAGGTGCATCCGAACCTGGCCGTGGGCGCGATGGCCATCCGCCTGAACCAGTGGCCGAAGGCCCTGGCGGCATTCGAGATGATCCTGTCGATCGAGTCCTCCTGCGAGGAGGCGCACGCCGGTCGCATCGAGTCATTGTGCGGTGCCGGTGAGCACGACGAGGCGGAAGCCGCCTTCTATCTTGCTGAGATGGCGATGGAGGACTCCAGCGCCATGTGCCTCCAGGCCATCGCGACCAGCCTCATCACCCGGCGTTCGTATCCGCGGGCGGAGTGGTGCCTTCGCAAGGCGATCCGCCTGGCTCCCGACATTCCCGAGGCGCCGGTTCAACTGGCCATGCTGCTGGCGGAAACAAGTCGATCCAACGATGCGCTTCGAATCTTCTCCGACCTGCTTCGTGAGCGGCCCGATGACGTGCCGACACTGCTCGCCTCCGCGAAACTGTTCGTGAAGCTCGGACGACTGCCCGAGGCCATGGGCCGGCTTGATCGATTGCTTCGCATTGAACCCATCCACCTCGAGGCGCATGAACTGCTCGCGAACCTGTCGCTCAGATCGCATCACTACGATCGCGCGATCCTGGAATTCCAACTGGTCCTGCGGCTGCACCCGATGCAGTTGACGGCCCTGCTGGGACTTGCCGACGCCCTCGTTGCCACGCAGCGGTTCATCGAGACCCGAAAACTGCTTGAACTTGCCTTGCAGCAGTGGGATCGATTCCTTGAGCTCAGCTCGTCCATCGCGATCGGGGAGACCGACCACCTTGCCAACCTGCTGCTGGCGGCAGGAATGAACGCGGAGGCCGCGACCGTTCTGGATGCAAGCATGGAGCGGGAAACACCGACCGTCGATCGTTGGCGCAGCCTGGCGATGGCCCGGTTCCGCAGTGGAGACATGGAGGGGGGCAGCAGGGCCAGTCGCGCCGTGCTCCGAACGGATGCAGCCTGCCTGCGTTCCATGCACAACCTGGTACTCGCATCACTGATGCAGGGCCGTCTCGTGCATGCTGCGAGTTGGCTTCGACGCGGGTTGGCGTCCCATCCCCGGGATGAGGGCCTGCGGCGACTTCGAATCCGCTGCTGGGCGCAGCGCATACTTCGCCACATCGGCATTGGTCGATCGACCCGTGCCGGTAGTGGGCATTGAAGAAGATTTCTTCAGATCAAAGCGTGCCGCTGGTGTAGGGCAGGAGGGCCATCGACCGTGCCCGCTTGATCGCCTGGGCGACCTTGCGCTGCTCGTTGGCCGATGTGCCAAGTCGCTTTCGCGAGTAGATCTTGCCGTTGGGAGTCATGAGACGCCGCAGCTCGTCGACCTGCTTGTAGTCGACCCAGACGCAGTCCTTGACTCCGCGCTTCAGAAAGTTCGAACGTTGTGGTTTGCGACCGATCACGCTTGGTACTCCTTGCGTCGTGGACACCGGGAACCGGCAGCCCCTCCGGGGCGGGGGGGCGACGAACGGAACAGTGTACCTGATCCCCACCACGGAACAACCAGGCGGGCAATCGGCAGGTTTTTCCGCCCGATCGCCGATGATGCATTGGCATGGACACCCCTCCACCCTCCTTTCCTCTGATCGGGATCACCCCGGACCGCCCACTTGAGCGGGTCGAGGTCCGGTCCACCTACCTGGACGCGGTCCGGGCATCCGGTGGCCTTCCGGTGGTGCTCTCGGGCTGCCTGCAGGATGTCCCGGCGATCATCCAGCACCTTGACGGGCTGGTCCTGACTGGTGGGGATGATCCGATCATGGAGTCCTTCGGTGTTCCGACGCATCCCAAGGCATGCCGCATCGATGCCGGCCGCCAGGAGTTTGAACTGGCCCTGCTGGAGGCCGTGGCGAATCGACCTGATCTGCCCGTGCTCGGCGTCTGCCTCGGCATGCAGTTGATGGGATTGCACGCCGGCGGGCATCTCGACCAGCACCTGCCCGACACCCTCGCCACCGCGGCGGATCACGCCGACGGTCGTACGCACTCCGTGGAAGGCCCCCTTGGCAGTGGGTTGGTCTGGAGCCGCCATCGCCAGGCCATGACGGATCCCGGCTCACTGGAGGTCGTGGCCCGGGCCGGGGATGGTGTCATCGAGGCCATCGCCAGCACACAACGTCCGATGTACCTGGGAGTGCAGTGGCATCCCGAACGGACTGACGATCGGCAGATGGGAATGGGCCTCTTTCATCGCCTCGTCGACCAGGCCCGTGGCGGGAATGGTTGACGGGTACCATGGTGTGATTCCGCAAGGCACCCCATGCTGCATGACACACCATTGAAATTACTGCTCGAGCACGAAGCCGCGACGCGCAACCAGGACCGTTCGCCCGATGCCGATGCGCATCGGCCCGGAGCCGCGACCGGGCATCCCGGTGGCGAGGGCGCGGCGGAGTTCATCCCCTGGGGGCCGCCCGATGAACAGGGCGACGTGTCCTGCGAGATTCTCTCCACGCTCGGCTCCGTCGAGGTGGAGTACGCCCATGTCCGGCGTGACCGTGCCCGTTTCGATGCCGCGATGCGAGGCACGATCCGGGTCGAGGGCGAGGATGCCAGGGATTTCCTGGATCGCATGCTGTCCCAGAAACTGGTGGACCTCGTGCCCGGCCGGGGTGCACTGGCCTTCCTGGTCGATCGCACCGGCCGACTGCAGGCGGATCTGAAGGTGCTCGACATTGGTGACGGCCTGCTCGTGGATGTCGATGTGCATCAGGCGGCAGGGACTGCGAAGACGCTCGACGGGTTCATCTTCACGGAAGACGTGCGCGTCAAGGACGAGAGCGACCAGTGGCATCGCATCGAACTGCACGGGCCGGATGCCGGAGACGGGTACGGCGATCTGGAGCCGCTCCAGGCGAATACCGTGACCATCGCCGATCACACCGTGCATGTGCTGCGGCACGATCGGCTCGGGGTTCCCGGGTACGACCTGTTCGTGCGAACCGTCGATGCGGCCGAGGTCTGGTCGGCGCTGGACTGCATGACCACCGGCTGGTTCGCCTACAACATGGCGAGAATCGAAGGTGGAACTCCGATGTGCAACATCGATTTCGGCCCCGGTACGCTTCCGCACGAAAC
Source organism: Phycisphaerales bacterium (assembly GCA_029245245.1). Classification (GTDB taxonomy): domain Bacteria; phylum Planctomycetota; class Phycisphaerae; order Phycisphaerales; family SM1A02; genus UBA854. Next base: position 222,069 of record JAQWPT010000034.1, on the reverse strand, counting down.
GTCGTTGATCTCGACCCGGGTGAGTTTCACCAAGGGGTGCTATCCGGGCCAGGAGATCGTCGCCCGGCTTGAGCACCTGGGGAAACCAAAACAGGTCCTTCGAGGATTGAAGATGTCCTCCGACACCCTTCCCGTGGCGGGCAGCCAGGTGTTTCCCGAGGGTGAGGGCGACCTTGGGCAGCCCATCGGCGTGGTGACTTCCAGTTGCCTCTCGCCCATGCTCGGGTCCGCCTCGATCGCATTCGCCATGCTCAGGACCACCGTGTCGGAACCCGGGACCAGTGTTCGCGTGCACGATGAGGGGGCGGGGGGGCCGGCGGTCACGGCAACGCTCGATTTTCTCGGTTCCGAGGCGGATTCGTGATGGTGTCTTCAGCCAGCATGCCCTCTCTCAAGGACGGAGACCTGGGAGCCATCACGTCCTCGGAACTGCTCCTGCTTGGATTTGGACTGCTCATCACCATCTTGATGGTGCTGGGCCTGGTTGTTCTCATCGTCAAGTCGGCCAGAAATGGCAAGGACTCCTGACTTCTCCGGTCGGGATCATCCTCGTACCATTCAGGCATGTCACTTCCATCCTCGATTCGCATCACGGACGTCGGCCCGCGTGACGGTCTGCAGAACGAACAGACCACGCTTTCGGTCGAAGCCAAGATCGATCTGGTCAACCGCCTTGCTCGCAGTGGCGTGGCCGAGGTGGAAGTCAGTTCATTCGTGAATCCACAGTGGGTGCCGCAACTGGCGGATGCCGCCGAGGTGTTTGCGGGCATCGAGCGGGTCGATGGGGTGACTTATTCCGCCCTCGTTCCCAACATGCAGGGATGGGAACGCGCCCGGGCGGCTGGAGTGGACAGGATCGCGGTGTTCACCACGGCCAGTGAGACGTTTGCGCAGCGCAACACCAACTGCACCATCGCCGAGAGCCTCGAGCGGTTCGCACCGGTGGTGGAGGCGGCACGAGCAGCCGGGGTCGGGGTACGTGGCTATGTCAGTTGCGCGGTGGCCTGTCCGTACGAAGGGCCCGTCGATCCGAAGGCGGTTCGGAACGTGTCGGCGGCCCTGCTGGATCTGGGCATCGACGAACTTGACCTTGGCGACACCATCGGAGTTGCGGTGGTCGAGGACATCGATCGCCTGCTGGCGGCCTGTGCATCGATCGTCGAGCCATCGCAACTCAGCCTGCACCTGCACGACACGGGCCGGGGTGCCCTGGCCTGCTGCCTGCATGCGATGCAGTGCGGCGTGCGGCGCTTCGATGCATCCTGCGGTGGTCTCGGTGGGTGTCCCTACGCGCCGGGTGCTTCGGGCAACCTGGCCACGGAGGACCTCGTGGGCATGTGCCGGGCCATCGGAGTGGAGACGAACGTCGATCTGGATGGAATCATGCAGGCCAGTGCCACGATCGAATCCGCGATCGGCCGATCCTTGTCCTGCCGCGGCGGCTCGTGTTCAGCCTGATCCCAGATCGACCGTGCGAACGGGATTCGATGCCAGTCGCCACTCCGAGGCGCTGCGCAGGATGCGATGGACGCTCAACTCGTTGCCGGTGATGCGCACCGCCCACGGGCGACCGGGCCAGGTCGGACTGCCGGTGTTGACCACCAGCCTCGATCCCGCTGACCAGAGTCCCTGGCGATGGGAGTGACCGATGACGACGACCCGGGCCTGCGGCTGCACCCGTTCCGCGTATTGAATGCTCCATCGCGGGAAGTTGCGCCAGTACTTCATGATCTTCACCAGCACCATGGGACGTGACAGGCCGTAGCCGATCGATCCCATGAAGGTCTGGGGAGTGTCGAACTCCTCCGGTGGAGGCTGGAGCGATCGAGCCCGTTGCAGCGCCGCGTCAAGGGTTTCGCGGTCGAGTCGATGCGTGGTGCACATCGAGGATTCGTCCCCGGGCTCCAGGACCTGGCCCTGCACGAGGGGGCGGGGTTCGACACGGTGGATGGTGTGCCCATGGGTGACCAGGACGCGGTCATTGCGGAGCGACAGGCGTGCCAGTCGGCTGATGAATGGATCGTGATTGCCTGCGATGGCGCAGACCGCGACGCCGTCCTCGGTGCAGGCATCCACGAGGGCACGAGACTGCATCTCCGCTTCCTCCACGCACCGCGCTTCGTGCAGTTCCGCCGTGTCGCCATTGAGAATCAGCTGGTCGACGCCCTGCCAGAGCGGGCGCAGCATGGCGGCCGTCGGCGTTCGGCCCGGTCGACAGCCCATGTGCAGGTCGGACAGAATGAGAATGGACGGGGTGCGCACCGCCGCAGGTTACTCGTGCTCAGGCCACTGCGTGCGGGCGCCGGGTCCGATGGTCAGGCAGTTCTTGCCGCGACGCTTGGACTCCAGGGCACGTTGGTCGGCGATGTGCAGCAGTTCATCACCTTCCTGCCCGTCCCATGGGAACGAGGCGAGCCCGCCGGAGATGCTGAGCGTGCCTGGTGCGTCGAGTCCCAGTTCCGGGAACCGCATGGCACAGATCTGTTCCTGGAATCGGCGTGCGATGGTCTCGACGGATTCCGGGTGGGCGGATCCGGGATTCCGAGGAGCCTGCATGTCGGCGAAGATCACGGCGAACTCGTCGCCGCCGATCCGGCAGACCCGGTCACCATCTCGGATGGTCGATCCCAGCAGTTGGACGGTCTCACGAAGAATCGTGTCGCCGGCAGCATGCCCGAATCGATCGTTGTAGCTCTTGAAGTCATCGATGTCGAAGACCATCACCGTCAACTGGCGGCGGATGCGACGCGCCTCTGCGATCGCATCGGCGAGAAAGTCCTTGAGGTACCGACGATTCCAGGCCGAGGTCAGTTCATCACGGAACGCCATCTCCCGCAGTTCACGCTGGGCTTCATCCAGGGCCAGCCACCGTGCGATCCAGTGGGCCCAGGGGCGGAGGGATTCCTGCGTGGCGTCCTGGGCGTGCAGCCGACCGAAACTCCGGCCACCGAACTGGATGGGAACGCCGACGGCGGCGTCGTCCGGTTCAATGCGGACATTGGCCCAGCCGGTCTGCTGCGTCACCAGTTGGAGGGCGAGGGGGCGGACACCACGGGCATCGTGCAGCATGGACTCAACGAGATCGGTGTCGCCCAGTGCTTCGATGCTTCGCGGGCCGGAGGTGGGGGTGCTGTGCACTGGTGCCGCCTCGACCGGAGTCGAGGAACTCGTGTCCACGGATACGGCTTCGGGTGTCGGAGCGGCGGATGGTGTCGGAGCGGGTGGTGCGTCGAGCAGTTGGTTCACGTTCGCGTCACTGACCGGTGGAGCCATCTGCTGGTCGAAGTGGCCGGCGATCGAAGGCGGCACGGTTTCGCTGCGTACGAGCACGATCTGGATGGTGGCGTCGAGGCGACGAATCGCATCGGCGGAATGCACCAGGTCGGCGATGTCTTCGTGTTCGGGCGAGATGAAGACGGCCTCGATCGGTTTGCCGGCGGGGCAGATGGCGATGGCGCCCAGCGCCTGGAAGATCGACTCTGCCCGGGTGGTTTCGATCTGCACGTCGCTTCCGAAGTCGACGGGGCCGACGGCGAGGATTCGCCGCCGGGCTGCGCGGGATGATGGTGCCGTGCTCATGGCGTGTCCGGATCCCGTCGCCCATGGAGAAGCATCGACACTTCATCGTGGGTCAGGGGTTCGGGGCGAAACGGGAGCGAGGCGGGGATCGGGGGTTCCGAAGTCGGTTCCGGATCTTCCCGTATCGCATCAAGCGGGACAATCGCCTCGCCATCCCATCGCCAGAGTGGAAGGTCGGGGACATGTTCATGCACTGCGGCGCGGAGCGCTTCGAGGTGCTCCATGTCATCGGGGTTCACCAGCAGGAGGCCGGGCAGCGGAACCAGTTCATCGTCCCAGGCGTGACGCAGCCGGAGGTTGCGACGGACCAGGCAGGCTTCCGCCAACGCCATGCGGGCGTCGTGCTCGATCCGTGAGGACCAGCCCATTTCAGCGATGCAGGTGGGCAGTCGATCGCCAAGTGCCTGGTCGGCCGGAGCCAGAACCACGCAGGGCGCCATCGAGGTTGAGGATGGAGCGCTCGTCATCGTGTATCGCCTTCCACCGTGGCCTGAATTCTACCCGCCACGGGCATCGACGCCATTGGAATTGCATGATTTGGGGGGGGTCAACTGAGTTGGATGACCGTCTGGGCCACTTGGGCAGCAACATTGCCCGGGGATTCTCGGACCAGCGCCTCCCGCATCCTGGTCCGGTCTTCATGGGAAGCCAGCAGTTGGAGCAGCAGTGGCTCCAGGGCCAGGCGGGTCGACTCGCCATCACGCCGGTCTTCGACGATGACGGCGCCACCCGTATTCACCATCGGTTGCGCATTGTGCTGCTGGTGCATGTCGCGGTGGTAGGGGTACGGGAGGAAGATCGTCGGGACGGCACCGGCCCATGCTTCCGCGACCGAGTTCGCACCCGCACGGCTGATGCACAGCGACGCCGCTGCCCAGGCCAGCCCCATTTCGTGGAGAAACGAACGGACCTGTACCGGGAAACCGGCCTTGTCCCATTGCGACTGCAGCGTGGGAACCAGGTGCTCATCGCCACAGAGATGCAGGACCTGCCACGCCGCAAGCGCGCCGGCGAGATTCCCGCCGATCCGCGGTACCAGTTCATTGATCGTTCGTGCGCCCTGGGAGGCTCCGGTGATCAGCAGCGTCTCACGTCCTGGATCGAGTCCCAGTGCACTTCGCGCCGCCTCGGGGGTCGCTCGTGCCTGCGCCGCTTGTCGGATGGGAAGGCCCACTGCCGGCCATCGGGTGCCATGTCGGATCGTCTGCACGGCACTGAGTACGGTGGTCGCCTTTCTCGCGACCATTCGATTGGCTCGTCCTGGTACGCGATCCAGGTTCAGCAGCAGGACGGGAAGTCCGGCCCGCCTGGCCTCGCTCACCACGGGTGCGGAGACGAATCCACCGAGGGCCACGACCCGATCGATGCGTCGTGAAGCAAGCAGGCCTCTGGTCGCGTTCATTGTTGCCCGGTAGCCACGCCAGCAGTCCACGATGCCACGGGGTGATCGCATCAAGGGGCGGGCCGGCATGGGGACGAACTCGGCTCCCGCCTGCTGGAGCATCGAGCGATCGATCTCACGCATGGAGGGTGCGAAGAGGCACTCGATTCGAGCATCGATGCGTTGCAGTGCTTCCGCGATGGCAAGTCCCGGGCTGATGTGCCCACCACTGCCTCCACCGGCGAACAACACGGACGGAAGAGGTTCACTGGCAGTCGATCCGGCGGGCATGGGATTCAGAGACCCTCGGTGAGCAGGGCTGGCGATTCGGTGTTCTCGCGTTCCCCGGCAGCCGTGTTGCGATCCACGGCCCAGACCAGTCCGAGGCAGGCGCTGGTGGCAAGCCAGCCCGTTCCGCCCCACGACAGCAGTGGGAGTGCAATTCCCTTGGTTGGAGCCAGGCCGGTGACCACGAGCAGGTTCATGAGGGCCTGCAGGCCGAAGGTCAGCATGATGCCCAGGACGAGTACCTTCTGGTGAATGCATCGGGCGTCGCGCGCGATTCGTCGTCCCACCACCAGCATCGCGATCAGCAGCGTGACGATCACGAGGACACCGGCGACACCGAGTTCCTCGCAGATGATGGCGAAGATGAAGTCGGTCGTGTCTTCCGGCAGGTATCCGAACTTCTGGACGCTGTTGCCAAGCCCGCGTCCGGCAAGTCCTCCGCCGGAGATCGCGGACATCGACTGGAGAATGTGGTACCCGATGCCCTGCGGATCCGAGTAGGGGTCGAGAAAGGCCCGAAGCCGATCGACGCGGTAGGGGCTGACCAGCACGGCGGCGACGAACCCCATCGCAGCAAAGGGCAGCAGGGTGGCCGCGTGCAGCAGCCTGCAGCCGGTGGCGACCAGCAGGCTGAGGGCGACGATGAGCATCAGGACCGCGGTGCCCAGGTCCTCGGTGACTACCGGCAGGACCAGGAGTACGGCGAGGCCCATCCCGGGAAGGAAGCCGCGACGAAAGCGGTGCAGAACCATGGCATTCGTGGAGGCGTACCAGGCGATGATGATCACCAGGCTCCACTTGGCAACCTCGCTCGGCTGGAATCCGATGGGCCCGATGGTCAACCATCGCCTTGCCCCGTTGACCTCTCGCCCGATGCCGGGGACATGAACCAGGGCGAGCAGGGCGATGGAGAGCACCAGCATGATGGCGGCGACACGGCGTCCAGTGACCTGGTCGGCCAGCGATTGAATGGGAAGGCGGGATGCGGCCCAGGCGACGAAGCCGGCAAGGAGTGCCAGCATGGTGGTGCGTGCCGTGAGCAGTTCGAGGAACTCGTAGGATCGGGGTGAGCCCAGATCAACCCCCGCGGAATGCACGGCCACGACTCCGATGGCCAGGAGGCTGGCGAGGATGAGCATCAGGGCTTGGCCGGGTCGAAGCATCAACAGAACATCGACGTCCCAGTACCGGCCGGCACAGATTTCAGTGTGGAACTCGTGATTCCTAGGGTTCGGCTCGGGTTGTCCGGGGTGCGGTGAACTCGATCACCTCACCACGCTCATTCTTGAGCCGCTCACGTGTCCCCAGGCTTACCGGGTAGGTCGAGCTGGACACGGGATGCAGGGTCGGTGCGGTGGGGGCCCGGCCGGCGAGTTGAACGCTCTGGCAACCACCAAGGCTGACCAGCGCGGCGGCAGCCAGCACCAGTATTTGGCGGAGGCGCATCGAGTTGGAATCTCGTGGGAGATGAGGCACGGTATTGACTCCATGTACGTCATCGTCAGGCAAACGGTTCTGCATGGATCTCGATTTCAATTTTCATGCAAGGAAGGATTCCACTGGCGCCAATGGCATGTTCTCGGACGGTAAACCGGTTCCTGCCACCTGCAGGGGTGATCATGGATGGTGGCGTGACGCGACGGTACGATGGGGAATTCAATGGTTGAACTTACGATCAACAAAGCCCTGGCCGATTCCGGGCCACTGGTGTACCTGGAGACCTTCGGCTGCCAGATGAACCAGTTGGACAGTGAACTCGTGCGAGGTCACCTGTCGGCCCTGGGCTATCGGTTTACTCGTGACCCGGACGAAGCGGGCGTGCTGCTCTACAACACGTGCTCCGTACGCCAGCAGGCGGAGAACAAGGCGCTCAGTCGGCTCGGCCTGCTTGGCCGTGAAAAGGAAGAGGGACGTGAACTCATCATCGGCGTACTTGGATGCATGGCCGAGCGTGAGGGTGCGGGCCTGCTGACGAAGATGCCGCAGATCGATTTTCTCTGCGGGCCGGGCGAACTCGATCGCGTGCCCATGCTCATCGACAATGCGCGTCGCAACGAGATCGTCTCCCGGGAGGACCGGCTCGCGTTGCAGGGAAATCGCTCACGACGCACCGGAACACTGGCCGCGGCCGAGGATCATCTCGAGTCCCTGGATCTCTCAAGGTCCTTTGACCCGGATTCCGCTGCCGCGGGGGGGCGATCCGCCTACGTTCGCATTACCAGGGGCTGCAACAAGTTCTGCACCTACTGCGTGGTTCCCAGTACCCGGGGTGCGGAGGTGCACCGCCCGCCCGATGCCATCGTGGAGGAATGCCGATCCCTTGCTGCCCAGGGGGTGGTCGAAGTCACGCTCCTGGGCCAGACAGTCAATCACTATCGCTACGTGCACGGCATGGCCCTGGACGAGCAGGGGCGGGAACTGCCTCAGGTTGGCCCCGGTGCCGCGGCATTCAGGTCCGGCCAGTCCGGGGACGGGGAGCGGATTACGACCTTCGCGAACCTGTTGAGGCGAATTCACGACGAGGTCCCCGGGATTCTCCGGCTTCGCTTCGTGACCAGTTATCCACGGGATTTCGGGGATGACATTCTCGAGGTGATGGCGTCTTCGGAGCGGATCTGCCCCTACCTGCACGTTCCGCTGCAATCGGGCTCGGATCGGATCCTGTCTCTGATGAATCGTGGCTACGACGTGGCGACCTACCTGGAGTTCGTCGATCGCGTCCTGCACCACCTTCCCCATGCATCCATCGCCGGTGATCTGATCGTGGGATTCCCCACAGAAACGGAAGAGGACTTCCAGGCGACCTGTGATCTCGTACGCCGTATCCCATTCAAGAACAACTTCGTCTTCACGTACTCTCCTCGCCCGGGGACGGCGGCCATGTCCCGTTTCGAGGATGACATTCCAGGTCCCGTGAAGCGACGACGGATCAACGAGCTTCTTGCAATCCAGAGCGAGGTATCCGGAACCGTGCACAAGGCCCTGGAAGGCACCCTCCAGCAGGTCTTTGTCGAGCGCGTGAGCCCCCAGCAGCAGCGGGCCTCGGGGGGGATTGAACTCGGCTGGGAATCGCCTGGCATGCAGTTTTCGGGTCGCACGCCTGGCGATCTGATTACGGTTTTCGATGCCCCCAGAGGCACTCCGCCGGAGTCACTGATCGGCAAAATCCTCCCAGTCCGTATTTCTGGATCTGCTCCCAGGCTGCTTACGGGCGTATTTGAATCGGCTCAGGCGGCTTTAACAGTGTGAAATGCAGGGTTGTCCCTTGGATGTGAACTTGGGGTAGAGAGAGTTTGCTCCATAAAAAGACCATGAATGGGGGACAAATCGTACTTGACTGACCATGTCTGTCGGGTAATTTCATCGTGGAGTTTGTGGTGGGAGAGCAGGCAACTGCGTCTTTGCAAACTCTTGGAAGATATGAGTTTGAAGTAAATAACAGTCTCCAATATCCCTTCTCGTTTCATGCTGATTGGTTTGTTGTACGAACCACGCTGATCGGCATGGATGGGGAACCTCAACTGGGCTTCGTGCTCAACTCGAGATTGAGGTTAAATGGGTTTAGTGCACTTTGGATCCAAGGTTCGAATAGAGAAGAGAAAGGTAACGATTATGAATGTCAAGCGATTTATGACTATCGCGGGTGGAGCAGCGCTCCTGACCACGACTGTCGCCAGCGCAGAGTTTTACGGCCTCAGTGCCGAACTCGTTGGTAATGGTCTGATTGAGGGTACCTGGACTGCTCGCATCTACGCTGACCTCAGCGCAGGTTCACGTGTTGATGCCATCTACGGCAACGGCGCCAATCCTCTGATGATGTCCAGCACAGGCGGTCTTTATCAGAACATCTACGGTGGCGATACCTCCGCAGAGATCAACGCTGCTCTCTACGGCGCGTTCCCCTCACTGATGTATGACAGTTGGGTGACCATTGGCCTCGAAGATTCCGGTGATAACGCTCTTGGTACCATCGGAATGAACTTCGGTGATGATGAAATCACCACCGATGATGGCTCCTGGTTCGTCACTCCAGACGATTCCCAGGGTCAGGAAGTCGGCGGCAAGGTTCTCATTGCCCAGTTCACCACCTACGGAAATGATTCTCACCTCTACGGGACGATCTCCCTGCAGGGTAAGGATGCATCCGGTGCCAACTGGAACGCCGATAGTGTCGATTATGACTTCGCCAAGCCAGCTCCCGGTGCCATCGCGCTCCTGGGCCTCGCAGGCTTTGCAGGTCGTCGTCGTCGTCGGGCCTGATCGGTCTGACTCGATGACTGCAGGTCCTCCTTGAGGGCCGCTTCAATCGAAGCAACTTCAGCCGCTGCGGATTCTCCGCAGCGGCTGTCTTTTTGCCGTTCGCAGGTTCCCCGTACGCTGTGCAGGCAGGTGCCCAGGAGGCTTCTTTCTGGTCCTCCATGTGGGTGGCATGTGTGCATCGAGTGGACGTGTTCCGGTGCTTTCTTTCATTCAAATAAACAGATGAATACTGTTTATTGCTACAGCAGGACTGTTCTTTTGGGCTGTTCAGGTATTTCCTCTTTTGCTGGCGGATCGCTTTCAGAACCTGCTTGACCGGGTCGACCTTGGGAGTACATTTACGCTTGGAAGCGATAGGTGTTGTCACCTCCCTCCTCCGATTAGTGCGACGTCGGAGCGAAAGGCGATTGAGGGACACCGAACGAGAGAAGGACTTGTTCGCACAGCTTAAGCAGTCAAAAACAAGAAGAGGAGACGGTCAATGAAGACCAAAATTGCAATGTATGCCGGAGTTGGATCACTGATCCTTGCCTCCACTGCAAGCGCTGGCTATTCAGGCCTCGTTGCAGAGGAGTTCAATCAATCCGGCACGAATGTTCTGGGTACGTCCTGGGATCTGACAGTGGTCCGTCTGTACGCACAGCTTGAGAATGCTGGCGACAGGCTCGATGCTGTCTATGGTTCCGCTGACAACCCCTTGTTCATCAATACCAGCTCTGAGTTCTATCAGAACGCTGCTGGTGGAGATTCTTCGCTGCAGATCAATGCTGCACTGTTCGGAGTCTATAACTCCGTCGAGTACGACACGTTCGTCACAATCGGCCTGCTGGACAGCACCGGTGACGCACTGCTCGTGCAGGCAGTCGATTTCAGCAACTTCGGTTCCGAAGTCAGCACCGCCAACGGCACCTGGACCGTCACTCCTGACGATGCTCAGGGGCTCGGTGATGGCGACAACCGTGTCATCATCGGTCAGTTCAGTTTCTTGAATGGCACTGGCGGTCTTGACAGCATGGATGGCCTTGTCAACATGCAGGGCAAGAACGCTGATGGGTCCAACTGGACCGCTCTGAACCAGTGGGTTCCCGCTCCGGGTGCTCTGGCTCTTCTGGGCCTTGCAGGTATCGCCGGCCGTCGGCGTCGCCGCAACTGATCGAATCGGCCCAAGCCGATTCACACAGGCGTGATCCCGCCCAGGATGGGCATGGTCATGCACCAACCACACACACGACACCGCCGCGGGCTTGCCCGCGGCGGTGTTCACATGAGGCAGGGAATGTGGATGATTTCCATCCACGGGGACGTGGGGCGGTGCCCCGCGACGTTCTCGTTCTTTCTCAATGATTCCTGGGCCCATCAGAGCCCATCAGGGCCGCTCACAGAGCCCATCAGGGCCGCTCAGCAGCCTCTCGATCGCCCTTCGAATCCAGGGCGGAAACAGTGGTAATCTGGGGCATTAAAACGAGAAATAAGGGGTAGCGGAGCCGGTGGAATCTGGTAATTTCGCCCTTGGAGTGTGGCGCTATTGCCCCAACCTGATCTGCTGTGTGGTGGGTCAGGAGAAAGGTAATGGGAGAAGCGCCGTTTGAGAATGAGAAGTGTGCACCATATTTCACGTGAATTATGGAGTAAAGGAAGAGAGGCAAATCTATGAAGACCTCAATGGCAATTTGTGGTGGTCTGGGATCTTTGATCCTCGCTGCTACGGCGTCTGCAGGCTACGTTGGCTTGTCGGCGGATACGCAAACCCACTCGGGAACCAACGTTCTTGGTCAGTCATGGCATGTGGACGTCGTCCGCCTCTATGTTGACCTGTCCGATAGCATGGATCGAGTTGACTCTGTCTTTGGTTCTGTTGACAACGAACTTGTCATCGGAACCACAGGCTCATTTTTCCAAGTAGCAGCTGGCGGCGATTCATCGCTTCAGATCAATGCTGCACTGTTCGCGGTGTATAACTCCTTAGAGCATGACACCTTTGTCACCATCGGAAAGACTAATTCCGCTGGTGATGCTCTGCTTGTCCAGGCTGTCGATTTCAGCAACTTCAACACTGAAGTTAGGACTGACAACGGTACCTGGACAGTAACTCCTGATGATGCCCAAGGCATGGCCCTCGACGGCCGGGTCCTCATCGGCCAGTTCAGTTTCGATCACGGTACTGGAGGCGTTGACTCCATGTACGGCAACGTGAACTTGCAGGGTAAGAATGCAGATGGATCCACTTGGCAGGTAACTGACAAGTGGCTTCCGGCTCCTGGGGCACTTGCCCTGTTGGGCCTTGCGGGTATCGCCGGTCGCCGGCGTCGCCGCAACTAAGGCTTCGGCCTTGGATCCGCAACCAACGCCTTCGGGTTGAGGTTGCACACACACACACACACACAACACCGCCGCAGGCTTGCCTGCGGCGGTGTCTTTCGTTCTCGGCCGTTTGTGTGGCTCTCTCAGGGCTGCTCGTAGTGGTCGATGGAGGGCCCCAGGGCGGCTCGCAGGGGGGCCAGGCGATCCCCCCAGGCAGCATGCCTGCCTCGTGCCCGGGTGTAGATGGGCTGGCGGACCTGATCCTGGCTGAGGGTCAGCACGGTCCGCTTTGTCTCCCAGAAGCGAAGGCAGGCGGGATCCCACTCAAGGCCGCAGAACTCAATGATGCTCCTGGCCAGTCCCTCCGTGTCTGCCACGAGGTCCTCGTAGCGGATCTCGAGCATCGGCATGGTGCACACGTCTCGCCAGTGGTCCATGAGAGCCTCGTATCGATGCCAGGTGCCGGCGATGTCCTCCAGGGTGTCGCTCCATGCGCACTGGCCGGCGGCGAACCGGTTGGTCCAGTTTGAAAGGCCCAGGTCCATGGGATGCCGCATGCAGTGGATGACCTTCGCTCCCGGCAGCATGACCTGGATCAGGTCGAGCCAGTTGAAGTTCCCCAGTTGCTTGTCGACGAGGAGTCGAGCGCCGCCAGCCTTGAACGAGAGGTGATCGATGTAGTCCCGGGCGAGTTCCGTGAGTTGATCGGAGGTCATCGAGTCCAGGCACAACGGCCATGGTTTCTCGAGATTGAATCGATCCTGAATCGAGTTTGCGATCTCGGGCAACTTGGTGGATTCACCGGCGCCATGGGCAAGGGGGTGGGCATCGATGATCTGCTCCGTCAGCGTGGAGCCACATCGCGGGAGGCCGACGATGAGCACGATGTTGGAGGCGTCGATGTCCGGCTTTGGTACGGCCTCGAGTCGCTGCCTGGTCACGGTGGACCTGGCGTGCTCGTGGCGTTCGATCTCCCGGTCAGGAGTCCATCGGCCGGCCACGAGTCCATTGGCATTGATGAAGGCATCGAATGCTTCATCGAACCGTTCCAGTTTCATGAAGGCGGTCGCAAGGCTGAACAGGAGGGCGCGTCGTTGTTCCAGGGGGATCTTCGGGTCAAGCGGCAGCATGTGTTCAAGCAGGGTGATCGCCTCTTCCTCCTGGCCGGTACGGATGAACGCATCTGCCATCGTCTTGCTCATGGAGGGCTGATTCAACTTGTCGACAGCTACTCCAGCGGCCTTCAGAACACGGAGGGCCTGCTTGGGCTTGCCCATGCGAAGGTAGGTTTCGGCCTTGCCGCCAATGGCGGCGTCGAAATCCGGCAAGTACTTGAGGGCCTTGTCGTACTGTCCCAGGGCATCACGGTACCGGCCGGTGTTCATTGACAACTCGGCCAGAAGCGTGAGGAATTTGGGATTCCTTGGCTCGTCCTTGAGAATCCGGATGATCTGTACGTGAGCTTCCTCGTGCTTCAACTGGGAAGCGAGTGAATGTCCCAGGATGGCTCGAACCGTCGTGTGGTTGGGGTGCTTCTGAAGAAACTCCTCGGCCATCTCCTGGGCCCGAGGCGCGTTGCCCACGGCATACAGCATCTCGGTGATCTGGCTGATGTCCTCATTGGAGGCCATTGATCATCCCTTGACGAGATCCGCATTCGTTTCGAACCGCTGCAGGGCGCCGAGCAGTTGCTCAATCTGGACCGTCGGCTTCATGTTGATCAGTCGGCGGCGAAGGGCGGTGACTGTCTTGAGTTCCTGCTCGTCCATGAGCAGATCCTCCTTGCGGGTGCCGGAGGCGGCGAGGTTGATCGCGGGGAACAGTCGCTGCTCGGAAATGGACCGGTCCAGGATCAGTTCCATGTTCCCGGTGCCCTTGAACTCCTCGAAGATGATCTGGTCGGCCCGCGACCCCGTGTCCACGAGGCAGGAGGCGATGATCGTCAGGGAGCCACCCTGCTCGACGTTCCGCGCGGATCCAAAGAGTTGCTTGGGGACTTCCAGGGCCTTGGAATCGAGTCCACCCGACATGGTGCGTCCGCTGTTGGCGTAGGTCCTGGAGTTGTTGAAGGCCCGCCCCACGCGGGTCAGTGAGTCAAGGAGGACCACCACGTCCCGCCCGGCTTCCAGCATGCGTTTGGCTCGATCGATGGCCAGAATGCCCAGTTCGATGTGTCGATCGATGTCCTGATCGTTCGAGGAGGCGAGTACATGGGCGGGAACATTCCGGCGGAAGTCCGTCACTTCCTCGGGCCGCTCATCGATGAGCAGGGCGACGAGTTCCACGTCGGGATGGTTTTTCTTGATCCCGAAGGCAATGTTCTGAAGAAGGATGGTCTTTCCGGCTTTCGGGGGAGCCACGATCAGTCCACGTGTTCCGTATCCGATGGGGCAGAAGAGATCGATGAGTCGGCACGCTGGCGGGCAACCCGGGTATTCCAGGGTCATGCGAGGGTGGGGATCGACCGCCTCCATTTCATCGAAGGTGGTGAACTTCTGGGCGGTGCCGGGTTGCTGTCCCTCGACGGTGATGATTTCCTCGACCACCGGGCGGGGGGCTCCACGCTTGCGGCCACTGCGTCGGCGGGGCCGTTTCATGCTGACGGTTGCAGTGATTTCCTGCCCCGGGCGAAGCTTGAGTTCTTCCGAGAGCTGCTGGGGGACCAGAGGATCATCGTCGCTCTTGACGATGCCATTGTCGACCTGTCGCACGCGACACTCCGTCTCCGAGAGCCATTCAAGGATGCCGCTGATGGTTGTCATGCTCATGTCCTGAGGGGCGGGGTTCCTGGTGGATTCAGTTCCGGCCAGAAAATCTTCGCCCATCGCCATCCCGGTGGGGACGGCGCATCTTCCAATGTTCCTGAACAGCACGAGGGTCGGCTCGGTCACGGACCGCCACCTCTTTGGCTGAAGAAAGTAGACCACGCGGGGCGTGGCATGTCAAGGATTCAGCCGTCTTCGCCGACAAGGTGTGGCCCGACAAGCATGCAGGCGGCTTCAGCTGCTCGCTTCGCATTGCCCAGCAGCAGGGCCAGATTTGCAGCGACGGATCGACCATTGGTTTCATCGGCGATGGTGGACAGTACAAACGGGGTTCGGTCTGCCGCGACAAGTCCCCGGTCCGTCGCCAGTTGTTCGGCCTGCTCGACAAGGTGCTCCATGGCTTCGTGGTCGAGGGCCAGTTCGTCGTCCAGTGGATTCGCCAGCAGTACCGCGGAGGCCTGGTCGAGATCCTGCCAGTGGTGGGCACAGATTCGTCCCAGGTGCTGGAGATCCTCGATGAGGTTGATCGATGGATTCGACGGCGGCGTGCTCGAGGTGAACGAAGGCCACCGATCGGTTCTCCAGCCCAGTACGGGGACGGAGATCGACTCGAGCAGTTCAAGCGTCGCAGTCATGTCGAGGATCGACTTGCTCCCGGCGGAGACGACACAGGCCCTGGTGGTCCCCAGTGACAACAGGTCAGCTGAAATGTCCGGTCGTTCGGACCAGCCCCGGTGGACGCCACCGATTCCTCCGGTTGCAAGGACCGGTGTCCAGTGCGGCTCGTCGGCATGCTTGCGAAGCAGGCGGCAGGCCGTCAGCGCCGCCGAGACGGTTGTACCGGCACTGATGCTGGACCCCATGCCGATGGCGAGGGTGGTCGAGGCCACCTTCCGGCCCGCACCGTGGGTCATCAGTGTTTTGGCGCTGCGTTCATCAAGGCCCAGATGCAGGCGGCCATCGACCAGGGCCGTGGTGCATGGAATCGCTCCATGCTCCCTGACAACCTGTTCCATGCGGTGTTGCAACTGTGTTGCGAGCGGGGCATCGGGGTCCCAGTCGGGCACGGCGTGGGCAAGCGCATCACGGTCCCAGTCGGCAGCCCAGGGGCGGTCCGGAAGTCCGGTGGTGAGCACGGCGGATTCCAGCACAACGATCGGTGAGTGGCGACGGATGCCCGCTTCGACCTCCTGCTGGAGGACGATGGCAGTCATCGGCGTCTGGTGCGGAGCCTGCCGCCCATGCGTTTCTTGGGAAGTTCCTTGGGTACCAGTCCGCCTGGGAACTTCGAGGGATCATCGCCGAGCGTTTCCGCGGGCAGTTCATCGATGGTTCGGCTGTTGGCCTTTCGCATGGCCTCCCGCTCTTTTTCGAGTCGGGCACGATCCTGCTGGATTCGATCTGGTTCCGGCCCGGGCTTGAAGTCATCGAAGACGCGGGTCGGGATCTCCACGTTGGTCAGTCGCTCGATGCCCATCAGCAGTTCACTCTGCTCGGGAGTGACGAACATGATCGCCTTTCCGGACTGTCCCTTGCGGGCAGTGCGGCCGATCCGGTGGACGTAGACCTCCGGATCCTCTGGGACGTCGTAGTTGATCACGTGGGTGATGTTGTCGACATCGATGCCTCGCGCGGCAAGATCCGATGCGACCACGACGCGGACTTCCCGCTTTCGAAGTCGATCCATGACCTTGTCCCGCTTGCCCTGGTGCAGATTGGCATGCAGGACGAGGGCGTCGATGTTCTTCCGTTGGAGCGATTTCGCCACCCGGTCGACGGTCACCTTCATGCGGCAGAACACCAGTACGAGATCCGGTTTCTCGATCTTGATGACATGGTGCAGCATCCGCTGTTTGTCCCAGTCCGGGACCGAGACGCATTCCTGGTTGACCTGTGCCACCGTCAGGCTCTTGGCTTCCCGGAGGGAGAGGTCGACGGGGTCGTTCATGTACTTCTTGGCCAGTCGCATGATCTCGTCGGAGATTGTTGCGGACACGAAGATCGTCTGGTGGTTCTGCTTGATTCCCCCGAGGATCTTCCGGATGTCTTCCCGGAAGCCGATGTCCAGCATCCGATCGACCTCGTCGAGCATGGCCAGTTGGATCTTGTCGTAGGGAAGCAGTCCCCGCTGGTGCATGTCCATGACCCGGCCGGGCGTGCCGACGATGATGTGCGGCTTCTTCTTGAGTTGCTCGGCCTGGGTGTTGATCGACTGGCCACCATAGACGGCCAGAACCTTCAACTTCGAGTGTGAACCGAGCTCCCGCATCTCCCGCGTGACCTGGATGGCCAGTTCCCGGGTCGGGACCAGACAAAGGCAGGCGAACGGGACGGAGCCGTCAAGCAGGTGCAGGGCCGGAAGTCCGAATGCTGCAGTCTTGCCGGTGCCCGTCTTGGACTGTCCCAGTACATCCTTGCCGCTGATGGCCAGGGGGATCAACTGGGATTGGATGATTGTCGGGTGTTCGAATCCCTGGTCCTTGATGCCCTTGAGCAGGGCATCTGAGAGGCCGAGATCGGCAAACGATGTGGTGGTTGCGAAGATATCTTGCATGGTGCGGGGTGGTGCTCTGGAATGGAGTGCTCGAAGTCCATTACGACGACGAGGATGGATCATGGTAGGATCAGTTCGTTGTCGATACAACCATCAGAGAGCAGGGAAGCTCCACTGAACTGGGCCGTCATGGACGAACTGAGCCGCATTGACATCGATCTACCCGCCATTGGACACAATCTCGGCGTAATCCGCCAGATCGTGGGTGATGACTGCAGGATCTGTCCGGTGGTCAAATCCGACGCATACGGCCTCGGATTGCACCGGGTAGCTGGCACACTTGAAGCGGGCGGTGCGGACATGTTCGCCGTGTATGCCCCCGCGGAAGCCGTAGAGCTGGTGGCCACGGGTTGCCGTCTTCCGATCCTGGTTCTCATGCCGGTGCGTGAACTGTCCATGGTCGATCCCATGTACCCGGGCCTTCGAACCGGGCAGGTCCACCTGGTCGTCCACGATGTCTCCAATCTCGACCTGCTCGAGTCCTTCGCGATGGAGTTCGACTTTCTGCTGCATGTCCATCTGAAATTGGACACCGGGATGCATCGTGGCGGCTGTGATCCGGGCGATGGAGCGGACCTGATCGAACGGATCATGGATTGTCCATCTCTCCACCTTGCGGGCATCTGCACGCACTTTTCTTCCTCGAGCACCTGCCGTGAAACCACCGACCGGCAGATGGATCGATTCGATGCCTTCATCGATGCCAATGCGGATCTGATCGATTCGGACTGCCTGATCCATTGTGCAACCACGGCCTCTCTCAACTTTGGTGATCGGTATGCCCGCAGCATGGTCCGGGTTGGACTCGGGTGGTCGGGTTCCAGTCCCAATCCGACAATGGATTCCGCCATCAGTGGACTGTCACCCGTGCTGCGATGGACGAGTCGCATCGTGCAGGTCCGTCATGTCGCCCGGGGGGAACGGGTCGGCTACGACGGTGACTGGTGCCCGGATCGCGACAGTACGATCGGCATCGTGCCGGTGGGGTACGTCGACGGCTATCCCACTCCACCACGGGATCACCAGCAGTCCTGCACACCCCTGGTCGTCGGCCTGCTGTGGAACGATCAGTTGCTCGGACATGCACCGGTCGTCGGCAAGGTGAGCATGGACCAGCTCACCATCGATCTCACGGATGCATGCGAGGTGAACTCGATTTCCACGAACTGCCGTGTGGAACTGCTTTCCAACGTGCAGGGAGCACCAAACGACATCCAGAGCCTGGCGATGGCCGGGGCCACCAAGCCCCATGCGATCATTTCCCGCCTTCACCCCCGTATTCGCCGTGTCATTCACGGCGAGGTGCCGCAGGGCAATGTCCTTTCGGCCGGTGACCACGCCCAACGCGGAGCCAGTGCGGTCTGAGGCCCTGCATCCAGCAGGACTATCGGAACCTGGGTGAAGCGTCTGTTTTTGTCATGCACGAATCCGATCGGACCGATGTTCTGTCCACGTCGGGGGTGAACCATCGAACCCCGGAAGCGAGACGGTATTCGAGGGACCGCCAGCATGGCCGACCCACTTTTTTTCCGGCGCTTCCTGGGTTCGATGGTTTTCACCGCGGCATCCGGTCGGCGCGTCTCCTGAGATCGCTGCGGACCGCTCCCCACCTATACTGTGTGCATGCCGGAAACGGATGACATTGGTGTGCAGTCTGCACTCGGAAAAACGTTTCGACTGGGCGTGGTCGAGTTTCTCAACACCCAGCCGATCATCTCCGGGCTGGATGTTCTCGATGGCATCGAGTTGAGATCGGCGGTCCCCAGTCGGCTCATTCACCTTCTCGATGAAGGTGCGGTGGATGCGGCACTCTGTTCATCCATCGACTACCACCGCTCCAGGCACGAACTCGTGATTCTGCCCGCACCGCCTCTGGGGTGCGACGGTGCCACGCACACCGTCCGTCTGTATTCGCGAAGTCCCCTTGAGACGATCGATTGTGTGCATTGCGATACGGACAGTCATACGTCCGTCGTGCTTCTGCAGGTGATCATGCAGGAACGCCATGGGCGGCGAATCGAGGTCATCCCGTTTGAAGCTGGGCACTCGCCGGATTGGCCGGAGGCGGTCCTGCTGATCGGGGACAAGGTCGTTTCGGCTGCTCCCGATCGGGATCTCATGCCACACCAGCTCGACCTGGGGGAGGCATGGAAGGAACTGACGGGTCTGCCGTTCATCTTCGGAGCCTGGTTGGCCAGAGCCGATGCAGATCCGCACGCCCTGCGACTTGCCTGCACCGTGCTGGATCGCCAGTACCGGTACAACCGCATGCACCTGGAGGGGGTCATCGCCGAAGCGGGTGTGGATCGCAAATGGCCTGGAGAACTGGCTCGCGAATACCTGTCCAACGGCATCCGGTACGAGTTCGGGCCGTCCCAGCGGGCGGGGTTGGAACGCTTCTATGAATGCGCCGGTCAGCATGGACTGGTGGACGTACGCACTCCGATCCGCTGGCTGGATCCCTGATCATGCCCCGCACCGCGGCGTTCACCAGCGGCGTTCTGCAGGAGTTGCTGCGGCAGTTGGAATACGCTCCGCATTCGACGCACCTTCGCCAGATGGATGCGGCGGAACACCTGCTGGACGACCTGCTTCCGCAGCGGCTCTACCCGGAGGATTTCATCACCTTCCGCATCACCGGATACCGCTCCGATCGGCCCGGAACGCGAACATCGGTCGTGGGAGCAGCCCTGCAGCGTGATCTGGTCACGTTCATCCAGTCATTGAGTTGGGAACTGGATCTGCCCAGGGACCGATCACGGGGTGTTGCGGTGGAGATGGATGAACTGGCTGGAAGGCTGGGAGTGTCGCGCCGCACACTGCAGCGATGTCGAAACAACGGGCTTGTCCTGCACTACGTTCGGCAGGACGATGGACAGCGGCGTCTTGCCTGCTATCCCGATGCACTGGAACGCTTCCTTGCGCATTCCGCGGGTCGATTGTCGTCTGCGGCCTCCTTTTCCAGGATCCCACCCGAGCAGCGCTCGGGAATCGTTGAACACGCTCGCGTTCTGGCGTCGGAGGAGAGCGTGAGCATGAACGAGGCGGCGCGCCGCATCGCCCTGGAGTTGGGGCGATCGCATGAGGCCATTCGTGGTGTCCTGCGGAAGCATGATCGTGCTTCCGGTGATCCGATCTTCAGTGAGCATGGGCCCCTGACCAGGCGGGATGCGCGGATGATCGAGCGGGCTCGAGGCCGAGGCGTGGCCATGGCTCGGCTGGCGGAACGGTTCGACAAGAGCATCCCCGCCCTGCATCGGGCTCTGCTTCGATATCGCCGGCAGCGTCTGTCCAGTCTGCCGCTGGTCTGGCGAACCGAGCGGGATGGAGTCCGATCCACCGTGCAGCCCGAGTCCATTCGAACCGGATTGCCGCACCATGCCGACATCGATGAAGTGTCCCTGTTGAAACAGGGTGCCGAGGCGACGCCGGATCTTGCACGACTGAAGATCGATCGTCGCGCCTGGGCCGAACTCTGTTCCGATGCGGCCAAGGGACTGGCCGTGTCCGCAGACGCTCCGACCTCGGAGCAGTTGGATACCGTGGAGACGCTCCTGCGGCATGCCGCGATGCTGCACCTGCGGATGATGCTTGAGTGCATTCCCGCCCTGGTGGGGCGGGTCGAGGATCACGTGGGGCAGCCGGTTCCCGGTCTTCCAACCCGTGAGCGTGGAGCGGTGATGCAGTTGATCGTTGATCTCGTTGATCAGTCCATCCACGAGGGAGAGCTCGATGCCGGGGATGGGCTTCCTGCGGCAGCGATGGCTGCTCTTGATCGCGCACTGGAACAGGATGCGATACCGGTCAAGCCGCGTCGGGCCACCAGCCGGTACCAGGCGGCACCAAGTGGATTGGCGTCCATGCTCCGCGACAGCATTCCGTGGGAGTGGCTCATTCCCACACCGGCTCGTTGTCGCCGGATGAAAGAACTGGAATCTCCGCTGCGCGAGCGTGTCATGGAGCGATACGGTCTCGGAGGCGATGCTCCGAGGACCCTGGAAGCCGTAGCACGCGATGCAGGAACAACCGCCTCGTCCATCGAGCGACAGATCGGGCGCACGTGAACAACGCCGCTCCCGGTGGAGCGGTTCTGGCCACTGGTGATCAGCAGTGGATCAACGCTTGGAGAACTGGAATCGCTTGCGGGCACCGGGCTGGCCGGGCTTCTTGCGTTCGACCTTGCGGGGGTCACGGGAGAGGTACCCGTTCTTGCGCAGAGTCGAGTCGAGGGAGATGTCGTAGTTCCGCAGGGCACGTCCGAGGCCGAGGATGATGGCACCGGCTTGTCCGGTATAGCCACCACCACGAACGGTCGCATGGATATCCATGGCGCCGAACGTTTCGGTCTTCTTCAGGACATCATTGATGTTGTTGCGGTCACGTTCCTCGGTGAAGAACGTATCGAGGGTGCGGTCGTTGATGACGAACTTGCCTTCACCGGGCTTGATACGGATCCGTGCGACCGCCGCTTTTCGGCGACCGGTTCCACGCCACCATCCCTGGGGATCGGGACCCTTGACGGAATCCAGAGCAACCATCGGGGCCGGGGCAGGAGCTTCCACAGTCTCGGTCGCCTGCGGGGCGGCCGGAGTCTCGGTGGCTTCTGGCGTCGCTGCGGCGGCCGGGGTTTCCGGTGCCGTGTCGGCGACAGGAGGGGTCTGATCGGTATTGGGTGTGGTCTCGTCGGTCATTGAATGTCTTTGTGCATCGCGTTGACGTGAGTCAGACGCTCAGCTCCTGCATGGGTTGGGCACCGTGGGTGTGATCCGCTCCGGGGTACACCTTGAGTTTCTTGAACATGGCTCGTCCGAGCCGGGTCTTGGGAAGCATCCGGCGAATCGCCTGTTCGACGACACGCTCGGGGTGCTTTGCGAGCAGATCGTTCGTGCTCCTCACATTGAGGCCGCCCGGGTATCCGCTGTATCGCATGTGCATTCGCTGCTCACCCTTGCGACCGGTGAGAGCGATTTTCGCAGCATTGGTCACGATGACATAGTCGCCGGTATCGACGTGGGGGGTGAACTCGGGTCGATGCTTGCCCATGAGTATGGGAGCGACCTTGGCCGCAAGTCGACCAAGGATCTGGCCATCGGCATCGATGTGATGCCACTGCCGTGTCATCTCACCTGTTTTCATGAATGTCGTCTGGCGAGGCATGGTGCCACCGTTCCTCTTGCGTGTTGATTGCATGGGCATGAAACACCGCCCCGTGGGTTGCGACCATGAGGCGAAAGAGCGAGGATACAAAGACAGGGATTCCTGTCAAGATCCCGAGGCCCCTTGGCGCCTTGCTTTGGGGGGTTGAAGTGGGTTTTTCGGGTCCTGAAGCGGGTTGGCCTTGAGGGCATATCGTAGGCCTTGTGGTCCAAGACGGCCTTGGAGATGGTGAAGGATGAGTGAACCGATGAGCCCGGGCATGGAGCACGAACCACCTGTCGTCGCCGGCGACCCGCGCCCGCCGATGGGATTCGCCCTCGTCGCGTGGGCAGTGATCATCATTGTCGCTCTGCTGATCATCCTGCTGAACATCGCCGGCGAATCAACCGACGGCGGCAAGGACATTCAGGCCGCTGCAGATCACGTCACCGATCGCATGGAAGGACGGCTCCTGGTCGGAATGAATGCGGTCGGCTGGGGTGGCTCGGCCACCACGGGACTCCAGAAGTTCGAGGTCGGAAGTCCCGAGCATCGTTTCCGTGGAGTCGTGCTGGCGGGAGAACTTGAAGGCGCCGATGCCGCAAGGGCTCTGCTCATGCGGATGGAAGTGCAGATGAGCGAGGCGGGCTATGTGCCGACCAGCCAGCAGGACCGCATCTTCCACGACCTGTCTCGAATCTATGACGCGTCACCGGTGCCGGGCGAGGTGCCCGGTGGACTGGATGCGGGTGAACAGGAAACGCTCATCGATTCGCTGGGCTGGTTCGGAGAACTGGCTCTTCATCCTGCTGGTTCCGGGGAGAGCGAGCTTCGCCGGCGCATGCAGAATGAGGCTGTCGTCGTCCTGGTGGCGCTCGCCGTGATGGGATCGGCATTCATGGGTGGGCTGGTCATCGGTCTCATCCTGTTGATCCTGGTGATCGTCCTTGCCTGCTCCCGCCGCCTGTATCACGGGCTCGGCCCGAGTTCGAACCGCGATGGACTGCTGGCCGAAGCGTTTGCAGTGTGGATGGTGGTGTTCTTCCTCGTGCAGTACGGCCTGCATCTGCTGGTGGAATTGGTGCCGGCACTTTCGGGCAATGCACTGTTGCTGGCGGGGATCGTGCAGGGTTCGACCGTATTGATCGTCTTCTGGCCGGTGCTGCGAGGAAACACGTGGGCCCAGACCCGCCGAGCGATCGGGTGGACCACGGGACCGGAAGGATCCGGCTCGCTGTGGCGTGAACTCGGATGGGGTGTCTGTGGGTACCTGATGATGCTGCCACTGCTGGCCATCGGCGTCCTGCTCGTCTACCTGCTGATGCTGGTGACGGCGCCGGACAACCCCGGTACGGATTTCTCGCCGGCACCGATGCCATCGCACCCGATCCTGCTGATGGTCGCCGATGGATCGATCTGGGCGATCGTCCAGGTCTACTTCGTGGCCGCAATCGTCGCGCCGTTCCTGGAGGAGACGCTGTTCCGGGGCGTGCTCTACCGCCAACTTCGCACTGCGACCGGTGGATGGCGCATCGGATGGAGCGTGGTGATCTCCATCCTGGTGGTGTCCCTGGTCTTTGCGGCCATTCATCCCCAGGGGCTGCTGGGGATCCCGGCCCTGGCGGCCATCGCCGTCGGGCTCGCGTTGATGCGTGAGTGGCGTGGATCGTTGATCGCGCCCATGGTCATGCATGGGTGCAGCAACGGAATCGTGATTACGCTGATGGTCCTGGCTGCCCGCTGATCGTCAGCGTCGGCCGTTCCGGGGCATTCATGGTCGTGATCGACACCTGCTGGGCCAGGTGCTGGCAGATTTCCAGCAGCGTGCTGGTGATGTCTTCGTTGATCTCGAAGTTCTTCAGCGGCGTGCCTTCGTCCGCATTGATCCGCATGTTCATGTGCAGCGGGACCGCTCCGAGGAAGGGAATGCCCATTCCTTCCGCCATGCGTTCTGCGCCTCCGCGGCCGAAGAGATCGTATTCCTTGCCATCGTCACCAACGAAGCAGCTCATGTTCTCGACCACGCCGAGGACTCCCACGTTCAACTGCTGGAACATGCGAACGGCGCGGCGGGCATCGTCGATGGCGACGCGCTGCGGCGTGCAGACGACGACCGATCCCGTCAGTGGCAGCAGTTGCGCCAGGGACAGGGGGACATCGCCCGTTCCCGGGGGAAGGTCCACGATGAGGTAGTCCAGTTCACCCCAGTTCGTCTGCAGGACGAGTTGGGAGAATGCCTTGTGCGCCATCGGCCCACGCCAGATCATCGCCTTCTCGGGATCGACGAGTTTCGCAATGCTCATGGACTTGATGCCATGGACCATGAAAGGATCAAGGATGTTGCCGTTGGCGGTGGGCTGGATTTCATCGAGCCCGAGCATGGTCGCCAGCGAAGGACCGTAGATGTCGCCGTCGAGCAGTCCGACCTTGGCTCCGAGTCGCGCCAGGCCCGTGGCCAGGAAGGTGGAGACGGTCGATTTGCCCACGCCACCCTTTCCGGCTCCAACCGCGATCACGTGCTTGACCCCGGGCAGGGGGTTTGGAGTCTCGGTGTCTGCCGGCTCGGCGGCGCGGACCTTGGCGGTGAACTCGATCTCGATGTGCACCTGGTCGCCCTGGGCTGCCTGTGTAATCGCCGCTTCAATGTCCGACTGGATGCGATCCTTCATGGGGCAGGCCGGGGTGGTCAGCTCGATGCCGACCGTCACCTTGGATCCGTCGATCTGCACATCCTTGACCATGCCCAGAGTGACCAGATCCCGACCAAGGTCTGGATCCTGAACAGTGGAAAGGGCCTGGAGGACGGCATCGTGGGTCAGGGGCATGGTTTCATCAGCCTGGTGAAGGGTTCCGGGGATGTCAGGGATCGTGGGAACGTAGAATCATACCGACTGCGGACCCTGACAAGGAGTGGCTGCATGACTGGTCTTTGCACATGGCGTGCCCTGGTGGTGGTTTCGATGGCGATGGGGCCCTGGGCCCTGGCGGATGATCCGCCGTTCGATCCCACGTCTCCTGAAGATGTCGCTGAACGCAACGAAGAGAAGGGATCAGGGGAACCGGATCTGTCGGGTCCGGAAGTCGATGTGGAGCCCAACCGTCCGGGCCCGGGCCTTCGCGGCGCTCCGGGTGCACCGGATGCGGCCCCGGACATGCGACGCAGAGGGTCCGATGTGACCGGCATCCTGTCGACGCATTGTGAACGGTGCCATGGGGCCCTGAAGCAGAAGGGTGGACTGCAGATACTGCCCCTTGATCAACTCTTCACCGGTTCAGAGGAATACTGGGTCGTCCGCCGCGGTGACCCGCAGTCCAGTGAACTCTTTCGCCGGATCACGCTTGCCTCGAGCCATGAAGACATCATGCCTCCGGAAGGCGAGCCGTTGAGCAAGGCCGAGGTCGAGGTCATCGAGACCTGGATCCGTTCCGGCGCATCCACGGACGTGCAGCGGTCCGGTCGGCAAAACCGGGTCCGTCCCCGGGAGTGGTTCGAACTGTACATGGGGCTGGACCTCGACCAGCAGCAACAGACGATCGCCAGGGAGCAGATCACGGCATTCCAGTCGTCGACCCGATCCTTCGAGCGCGAACATCGTCAGCGGATCAACGAGTTGAAGCAGATCACCGAATCGGAACCATCCGGCGAAGTCACGGCCGAGGACATCCAGAAGGCCAAGGCGGAGTTGAACGCGATCAACAAGATGAAGCAGCAGGTGGAAGCGGTCCAGTCTGAAATGTGGTCGGCGCTGACGCCCGACCAGCAGGATGCGATGCGGACCCTGCTGGCTGCGGCCCAGTCGAATCCGCAGGGGCGGGGTGGCGATCGTGCCAATCGCGGTGGCCGCGGTGGCATGCAGGGTGCTGAGGGTGGCATGCAGGGTGCTGAAGGTGGCAGGCGGGGTGCTGAAGGTGGCAGGCCCAGCACGCTGACACCCGAGGAGCAGCGGAAACTTCGCGAGTTGATGCGATCGCGGCGGCGTGATCAGGGCTCGGGCGGTGACGGGGGTCCCGGTCGGGACTGAACTTCGTCTTCCTGCAGGTGCTGAGCCAGGGCGTGCAGTTGGCTGAACAGTTTCGCGTTGTGGCGATCCAGTTCAGGCCAGTCGGCCTCGTCGCTCCATCCATAGGTATCCCAGAGCACCACCCCCGCAGCTCGATGCGCAACACCTTCGTCATCAACCCACCTCGCCTGAAGAATCGCATCTGCATTTGCGAGGACCACGTCGATGGGAATGAACTTCGATCGATCTCCGCCCTGGCCGCAGTAGCGGGTATTGATGAAGGCCCACAGTGGTCGTTGGCCCTGGATCGATTCAAGAACCCGCTGTACGTACCACTTGAATTCGTCCGGCCCTTTGTCGGGGTTGCAGTCGTAGGCGCCTGGGAAGACGGCTCCCTGCCTGAGCATCAGTGATGTGACGGAGAGATCCTGTTCCTTCCATCCGGCGGAGACATTGCGCATGGTGGGCAGGCCCCAGTATCCCCAACGGACACCGGGTCGGGTCTCCTTGGCGATGGCCAGTCCCTGCGCGTAGACACCGAGAATCTGGTCCAGTCGCTCCAGCGTGATTTCGCGGGCGGTAAGTTCATCCCACCAGGGCTGCTCGTAGTCGAGGACCGCCAGGGAGGTACTGGTGCGGGGGATGGAGAGATCCGCCCACCGCTGGAACCGTTCGATGTCCTTCGGGGTAATCGTGCCGTCCTGGTTGAAGTCGACGCCACCGTGGTAGGCGATGGGGACCGTGGGAATGTCCAGTGTTCGGCAGGTCTTCCTGGTCAGGGATCCCTGCTTCTCCAGGTCGGTGTATTTGATGCCGTCGAGGATGATCGCGGCGGAGCGGGGCGTCGGCTCCGGCTCCGGCTGGGGGGGGTGCTTGGTGGCGGGCTCCGGGGTGGGCGGTGGAGCCTGGGCGGCTCCGAGGGCGAGCAGCAGAAGCAGCAGGGAATGGCAAAAAAGTCGCGTCATCTGTCCGGAGAAAGTCTAGGCTGAACAAAGCGGGGCTGCATTGAGGGAGCGATCCGATCTGGAGGGGAAAATCGGGCTGCAGAGCCCACCCCGTGATTGCCGACACGGCATGAAGACCTGCAGGTCGCATGGAGCCCGATGGACCGTATTGAACTCTATCTGGATATCGTCCCG
Organism: Phycisphaerales bacterium; assembly: GCA_029245245.1. Taxonomy (GTDB): domain Bacteria; phylum Planctomycetota; class Phycisphaerae; order Phycisphaerales; family SM1A02; genus UBA854. Next base: position 194,665 of record JAQWPT010000034.1, on the reverse strand, counting down.
ATCCCGATCTTGCTTGCCGGGGCCATGGTTGCGGTACTGGTCTATCTGGCGGTCCCGGCCCAGTACCGCCTCGTCATCGCCCTGGCCATCGTGCCGATCTGGCTGACGGTCGGTCGCCTCCCCGATCTGGGCATCATCTCGCAGGCGGCCAAGGTGTCCTCGGCAATGGTGTTCTTCCTCGTGGGACTGGGTGCGTTCCTGCACCCGGGGCCCAGGCGGCAGGTGCCTCCCATTGCCTGGCTGTACATGGTGATGGCCTGTGTCATGTTCCTGTACGTGCTCCAGGTGCAGGACCGGACCCTGGCGCTGATCCTGCGCATGCAATGGCTGATGGTCGTCTTTGCCGCGATCATGCTCATTCGGACGGTCGTGCACGTCCAGGACCTGACGCGGATCATCAACGGACTCGCCTTCGGTTGCTTCCTCGCGCTGCTGCTTCCCCTGTCGGGGCTCATCCTGTTCCCGGGTGATTCGTTTCTTCGTGGCGCCGGGCGGTTCCAGCCCTATGGAGTGAACTCGAATCAGATCGGCATGCTCTTTGCGCTGTCGATTCCACTGCTCTACTACAAGGCGATCACGACCCGGGCCGTGTCGCTGAAACCGATCATCTTCGCCGCGATCGGTATCACCATCGGGATGGCGCTGCTGACGGCGAGTCGCCAGACGCTGCTGGCAATCCTCATGGTGGGCATCCCGATCATCTTCAAACTCAGTCGTCGACCGATCATCACCATCATCGGACTGGCGGTGGGGCTTGCCGCCGTGAGTTACGTGATCGGCATGGCGGAGAACACGGCCTTCGATCGATTTGCGGATCTCGAATCCAACCGGTTCGAGGTCTGGGCGGCCTATACGCGGGATGTCTACACGCAGCGACCACTCTTCGGCCTCTTCGGCGTGAACTCGGAACTGGCGTTCCGGAGTTCCGTGGTCCAGGCTCATCCCCACAGTGCGTACTTCAACCTGATGTACATGGGGGGACTTTCCCTCTTGATTCCCATGATGATCCTCCTGTGCACTTCCCTGAGCTGCGCATTCCGGACCTGGCGGATGCGTCACCAGATCGGTGTCGATCCGTTCCTGATCAGCATCCTCGGAATGCTGCTGGTGGCGATGTACACGCAGGGGATCTTCAACCAGGTCGTCTACTGGCCGACCTATGCGTGGTCGTTCTGTCACGTCATCCTGGCGATCTTCTTCATCACGGTGGGCACCGCTCTCAAGGAGGAGGATCCGGCCTGGGTGCTTCCGGATCTTGAGGACGAGGATTGGGACCACGAGGCCGAGTGGGATGCGTACGAAGAACTCGAGGAGCCCGCAGTTCAGGGCTATTGAGTCTGTCGGTTCCGCACGCGGGCGATCATCGCGTAGATCTGCTTCCGTTCCTGCGGCTCAAGGCCGAACACGTATCCGAGACCGCCGTACGCAACGGCGTAGACGATGCAGATCGGGAAGACCACCCACCATGGAGCAGGCTGCGTCCAGAGCAGGACGATGGCGTAGAGCGCGGCGGGAATCGCAGCGAGGACCGCCGGTCGACAGAGCGATCCAAGCAGATCCTGCCAGTTCATCTCGAGATAGCGTGCATTGGTCACCGGCAGCATGATCAGATGGACGACGAACAGCACGGCACTGAAGGACAGGGCGGCGCCCATCCAGTTCATGGATGGCGGCATCCACGTTATCAACAGGCAGGCGATGATCGGGTTGGCGATTCCGCCGGCGAGGATCATCGGCGCATACCGCTTGATGTGTCCTGCCCCGTAGAGCATCCTCATCCAGACGTCCGAGATCGCACGACTGAGCATGCCGATGATCATGATCCTGGTGAGTACGGCGGTGGCGGAGATGAATCCTCGTCCCGTCATCGGGTCGGGCTCATTGGCGGCCTGGCCGACCCAGAGTTCCAGAAGCGGTTCGGCGAGAAGGAACACGGTGATGGCCGCGGGAATCGAGATGTAGGCGTTCAAACGGGTGGAAAGGCGTACGACGGATCTGAATGCAGTGATGTTCTCGCTGGAGCTCAATCGTGCACTGACGGCATCGAGGCCGAAGGTCACGCCGAGCGTCAGCATGCGGACGTAGCTGACCAGTCGCATGGCGAGGCTGAAGATGCCGCTTCCCCAGAGTCCGAAGAATCCCAGCATGATCAGTGCGCCCACGCGTTCATGCAGGTTCATGGCGGTGATCACGGTGCTGTTCCAGCCGAAGGTGCCGATGATCTCGCGAAACGCACCGCGATCCGCCAGGCGGAGATTCGGGCGGAGTCTGGGGTCGCCCAGCATGATGCGTCCGACTGCGACGAGCAGGATCAGCATCAGGAGCACGGCAACGCTGACTCCGTAGAGAATCAGACTCAGTTCGATCTGATCGCTTCCGAGTACAGCGAACAGCACCAGGGCTGAGATGAGATAGGTCAGTCGGTTGAGGGTGAGCCAGAGATTGTTCTCTGGAAACCGTTCCATGACCACATACATGTTGAATGCAGGGGCGAGGAGGATCAGCAGGCATGTCTTGACGCCTTCGGCGACGAGCATCCATTTCGCGGCGGTGCGGTACTCCGCGGCAAGCGTGTCGAACGGCCAGATGGAATCGCTGACGAGCCACAGGAACAGTGCGAAGACGATCGCGCTCAGCAGGGCGATCAGACCGCAGAGCACGAACGATGAAGCGTAGACTCGCCGAAAATGCCGCTCGGACTCTTCATCGTGGCCGGAGGCGTTCATGTCGTGCCAGACGGTGCCGAGTTCCCGCACCATGGAGAAACGCATGATGTCCTGGAACATCGCCGCGAGGCCGCTGGATGCGATGATGGCGGCGATGAGGGCGAACCCATCAATCCCGACCCATTCCAACTGGACCCGTGTGAGAATCACCCCGATCACCAGGGTCGCCATGAGGCGGCCATAGTTGGTGGTGACTCGAATGAGGCCTCGCCGTGCTTCTGACATGTTCGCCGGGTTCTCCGTGGGCTTCTTGCCCGTGCAACCCCATCTATCGTAGGGGCGGGCTCCTGACCCGGAATTTCGTTTCATCTACCGGGCATTTCGGACCCTTCTGGGCGCCGAAATCCTCCAGAACCACCCTTCAGGGGGCCCAGATCACTCAAATCAGGATCCATTTCTGGCCCCCCGGGTGGACCTGGAGTACGTTCTCAGTGAGGGAATATGAGTGTTTTATGGGGATCCAGGCACGTGTCATTGGTGGCAAGTTTCTGGCAGCCGGGCTGCTGACATGGCTGTTGGTGCAGCCCGCCATGGGCGAGTTGGACTTCGAGCCCGGTGCCCATTGCGTGACTGGTGGCTGGATCTGCACGGGCATCACCCCAGTGGAGTTCGGTCTTGACGGGACGGATCGCCTGGTCGGTGATGAAGTCATCGACATGCCTGCAGTCTTCGATGAGTGGGAGGTCTGCGATGGCTGAACACATGCCCATGCGGGATGCATTGCTGGCGACGTGCCTTGCAACGACTTCGATCTTCGCCTCCACGTCCGTCCTTGCTGATACGTGCGACAACATCGATTTCGAAGCCGCCGAGGAATACTACGTTACCGCCGTCGGCCAGTTCAGCGCGTTCATTCGATGCGTTGCTGCGGCTGACGTTGACGGTGATGGTGCCCCCGACGTCCTCGCCAGCGATCGGTATGGCGAGGAGATCGGCATCCTGCTCAATGATGGTTCCGGTGGACTGGTACCCGGTGGGAGCGTTCTTGCGGTCGAATGCGAGGCGAACCGAATCATCATTCTTGAAGATCTCAACGGGGACGGCTGGGTCGACCTGGCTTCCAGCGCCAGTGCCGGCGCAGCGGTCTTTCTGAATCTCGGCGAGGATTCCTCGGGCAACTGGCTCGGATTCGGCGAGTTGAACCTCTACCCTTCCGGCTACGAGCCGCACTGGATCGATGCAGCGGATCTCGACCTCGATGGCGACCTGGATCTGCTTGTTCCCGACTTCGGTGAAGTTGGCTTCGACACCGGCTTCCACGTCTTCCTCAACAATGGCGATGGAACGTTTACCGACGGCATTCTGTACAACCTGGGCCTCAATGCACGGTGCATCTCGATCATCGGGACCGATCTCGACTCCGATGGATACCCCGAGGTCGTCGTCGTCTGCAGTACGCTGACCGCCGGGGCCCTGGCCCACGTCTATGACAATGCAGGCAACGATGAGAAGGGGGTCTGGTCCGGCCTCGACTACCGCGTCGCTCACCTCATGGATTTCGGCGTATGTTCTGTCCGGGCGATGGACAGGGAAAATGACGGCGACACGGACCTGGTCATCGCCCATCGCTCCCGGCGGACAATGAGTTTCATGGTCAACGATGGAACAGGCCAGTTGGAAGTCGAAGAGATCGCCGTTCCGCCGTACATCGAGTTGGCCGAGCCCGTGGATATCAACGGGGATGGTGCGATGGACCTGGCGGTGGTCATCCGGAATATCGACGAGCTTCAGATCATGTTGAATGACGGCGACGGACTCTTCACGACAGTGGCCGCCGAGGAGACCGGGAAAGACCCCAAGTTCGTGGCATTCGCCGATCTCGATGATGATGGTGACCTCGACGGAATGACGGCGAACTCCTATCCCGGTTACGACTTCGGTTCCATCACCGTGCACGAGAACATCTCGACCGGCTTCGTGGGAACCTGCGTGGGCGACATCACCTGCGACATGCGGGTCGACGTCCTGGACATGCTCGAGATCATCGGACACTGGGGCCCCTGCCAGGGGGGAGACTGCAGGGCATCTGATCTCAATGAGGACGAGATCGTCGACGTGCTGGACCTGCTGCTGGTTCTCGATATGTGGGGCGATTGCGGTGCGTGATCGCCCGATGCAACCAGTGCTGTTCGCCATCGTCCTGGCTGGCGTGCCTGCTGCCGCTGTCCAGGGGTGGGAACTCTGTGGTGATGTCGACTACACCATCACGAACAGCCTGGTGGTTGATACCGAAGGTCAGTTCGATGCCTTCATCCGGTGCGTGGTGACCGCTGATTTCAACAACGATGGAACTCCCGACATCGCGGCCAGCGATCGGTTCGACGACGACATCCTGATCCAGCTCAACGACGGGGTCGGTGGGTTCGTCGAGGGGCCATCGTTGCACGCAACCGGAGCCCAGTGGAACCGGATCATCATGTCCGATGACTTCAACGGTGACGGTTGGCCTGATCTGGCGTCGAGTTCCTTCGGAGGCCTGGTGGTGTCCCTGAATCTCGGTGCCGGAGATTCGACGCAGTGGCTCGGGTTCGGTCCTACCGTGCTCTACGCAGCTGGCGAAGATCCCCATTGGGTCGATTCGGCCGACATCGACCAGGACGGGGACATGGACTTGTTGGTGGCCGACCACGGCCTGCCCGGTAATGTGGGAGGGCTCTACTACTTTCTCAATCAGGGTGACGGCACCTTCGACGAAGGGTTCTTCATCAGTCTTGGTTTCGATGCTCGCTGCTATTCGATCATCGGTGAGGATCTCGATGGCGATTCCTTTCCGGAGGTCGTGGTGGTCAGCAGCCGGATCGAGGGCAACTTGATCTTCTACTTCGCCAATGCCGGCCTGAACGAAGAAGACCAGTGGGGCGGCCTGTACTACGACACCTTCTATTTCATCGAGCACGGAGCCTGTTCGATCCGTGCCGCGGACTTCAATGTCGACGGCCACCAGGACCTTGTCATCTGTCATCGCACGAATCCTCTGATGACCTTGCTGTACAACGACGGAACCGGTGCCCTGACCCTGTCGAAACACGTGATCCCGTTGAGCGCCGAACTCGCCGAGCCACTGGATGCCGATCAGGACGGACTGCCGGACATTGGAATCGTGATCAAGGACCTGAATCAGGTCAAGATCTTCGTGAACAAGGGCGACGGCACTTTCATGTCCGAGGAGACGATGCAGACCGGGCTTGGGCCGAAGTTTCTGGCCGTTGCCGATTTCGACTTCGATGGAGCTCCCGACGTGGTCACGGCCGATTCCCAGCCCGGTTCCGACTGGGGCACCCTGACGGTTCATCGGAACACCACGGCATTCGTGGAGACCACGTGTGATGGCGACATCAGTTGCGACGGAAAGATCGGCGTCGATGACCTGCTGGGCGTCATCTCCGGCTGGGGGCCAACACCCGATCACCCTGGCGACATCAATCTCGATGGAATGGTGGGGGTGGACGATCTGCTGCAGATCATCTCATGGTGGGGGCCGTGCGAGCCCTGAGCCCGATGGGAGTGGACGAGCCGTTCACACGCCATCTATCATCAACCAACGCAGTTCCCCTCCACCTTGATTGCCTGGACGCTCGATGACCAACGGATCCAACGAAGGCCACCTCACGTTCCTGATGGTCGGGTGCCAGCGCTGTGGAACCACCTGGATCGATGCCGCGCTTCGTGACCATCCCGAGGTCTTCCTTCCTGCCGAGAAGCAGTCCTACTTCTTCGATCGGAATTACGACAAGGGCATCGACTGGTACCTCGAGAAGTTTTCGTCCGTCGATTCCGGGAAGGTGGCGGTGGGAGAGATCGCAACCGGCTACTGCCTCCTCGACGTGATCCCGCTCGTGGCCCGGCACTTTCCCGACATCCGGATCCTCATGGTGGTGCGGCACCCGGTTGATCGCCTGATGAGCAACTACCAGGTGCGCAAGCAGGAGCAGGGCTGGTCCTCGCTCGAGCAGGCGATGGAGGCCGATTCCGATTTGCTGGCACGGAGCCGATACGCCGAGCAGCTGGATGCGCTGCTTGAGTACTGGCCCCGTGAGCAGGTGAAGGTCTTCTTCCAGGAGGACCTGGCCCGCGATGATCGATCCTACTTCCAGGATATCTGTGGGTTTCTCGGCGTGGATGCCGACATCGAGACCAGGCAGTTCGGCCAGATCAAGAACTCGGCGATGTTTCCGCGGGTTCGGCGTACGTTCACCGCACTGGGCCTGCGGCCGGTCCTTGATCGACTCAGTCGCAGTGCCATCGGGAACACGGTGCGTCGGGTCAAGAAACAGTCCGGCAAACGAGGATATGCGACGATGAAGCCTGCGCTCCGGCAGCGATTGCTCGACGAGTTCCGTCCCCACAACAAGCGGCTGGCCGAGTTGACCGGCCGGAACCTGGATCATTGGAACCAATGAAGATCGGCAACTTCATCTCGGTGGTCGCGGGTGAGATGGGATTCGAGAACAACGTGTCCGGGCACATCCAGGTCCCCCTCGAGGGCATGGCCCACCTGAAGCATGCCGGACACGATGTGCACCTGATCACCAATGAGTACGGGGAGGGTCGAAGCCTCCCGAATTGCCTCGATCCAGGCATCCCGGTGCACCACGTCACCGATTCTCGGAAACGCGGCGGCATTCTTACCCGCGACGCGGACCAGGGGCGTGGCACTCGGCTCGGCGACCTCCGTCGCCAGGTCGCCCAGATCAAGCGGATCTGCCGGGAGCAGCAGTTCGATGTTCTGCACCTGCACGGATACAACCGCACCGCGCACCTCGGTGGAGGACTGCGCATGCTCGGCCTGTCCTGTCCCGCGGTCTGCACCGTGTTCGCCGCGTACTTCCCGGAACGATTTTCATTGGTGACGCGGCGCCTCTGGAAGCGGCTCGACGCCGTCGTGGCGGGAACCGATTGCGTCGTGGAGCATTTCGGCCGCGAGGGCATCCACGTCGACCGGTTCCGGCACGGAATCATTCGTGACCCGCTTGCGGAACACGGTGGTCAGCCCGTCGGACCTCGCAAGCGGGTGCTCTTCTGGCGGGATCCTTCGGTAGAAAACGGTGCGGATCTCACCGTGACCGCCTATCGCGTATTGGCCCCGAAGTATCCCGACATCGATTTCGACTTCGCGATTCGTCCGCATTGGGACCAGGTACCGGGCATCGATGAACTTGAATCGGAGTTTCAGAACGTCCATGTCCACCGGTTCCCGTACCCCGAAGGCACCACGCTTCCGGGCCTGCTGCTGGAATCGATCTGCGTGCTTCAGCCAATGCGCCACTTGTCGATCAATCCCCAACTGGTCATCGCCGAAAGCCTCGTGGCCGGCATTGCCACGGTGGCATCCGATCTCGATTCCAATCGTGAACTCGTCCAGGACGGGGTCACGGGGCGGTTGGTGCGTACCGGGGACGCCGAAGATCTCATCAGGGCCCTGGATGCACTGCTTGCCGATCCGGAAGGAACACTCCGGATGGGTGAGGCGGCTCGGAAGGACATGGCGTGTCGCTGGAACTGGTCCCACCTCGTCGAGGATCTCGTGGGCATCTACGAGCGAGTCATGTAATCGTCGATGCCCCCCCCTCAGTGCCTGCAAACAGCGGGGGGACGCACGATTTCGACAAAGACAGCGAGGAAGCGTTGATTCGTGAGTGCGAGATCGCTACCATCGCCTCTTTTCACGGTTCTTTCCCCATTGAAGGGGATTTCCGAGGTCTTCCGGGGCACCTTTCGGGCTCCACCTCGACCTTCCGTGCTTGATCTCCATGACCTTTTTCATGCCTCCGAGTTTGTTCGGAGGATTCCGCAGGAGCGATGTTCATGTCCAACGAACTGATCAGACCCAACGGTGGCACCCTCGTCGATCGAATGGTCCACGGTGACCAGGCCAAGGCCTTGGCCGATGCCGCTGGATCGATGCCTTCAATCACCATGACCGACAAGCAGGCCTGTGACCTGGAGATGATCGCCATCGGTGCCTTCAGCCCCTTGGAAGGGTTCGTCGGTCCAGAGGACTTCACGTCCATCTGCAAGACGATGAAGACCGCGGGCGGAACGCCCTGGCCGATTCCCATCACCCTCTCCGTTGATGATGATGTCAAGGCCACGCTCTCCGAGGGCGGGCAGGCTGCCCTGTACCACCGTGATGGAACGCTCATGGCCGTCATCGACGTCAAGTCGATCTATGCCCACGACAAGGCACTCGAGATTCCCAGCGTCTTCCGGACCGAGGACGAAGCCCACCCCGGCGTCAAGGCCGTCATGGATGAGGGCGACTGGTGCGTAGGTGGACCGATCCACGTACTGACCGTCACGCCCGAGAACGAACCCGGTGAACAGTTTACCGAGCATCGCCTGGCACCCGCCCAGACACGAGCCACATTCTCCGAACGCGGTTGGAGCACCGTGGCGGCGTTCCAGACCCGGAACCCGATTCACCGTGCTCACGAGTACCTCTGCAAGTGTTCCCAGGAGATCTGCGACGGGCTGTTGATTCACCCCCTCGTAGGCGAGACGAAGCCCGGCGACATCCCCGCGGATGTCCGGATGAACTGCTACGAGACCATCATCGAGCACTACTTCGTCGACGAACGCACCCTGCTCACGGTCATGCCGGCCGCCATGCGGTACGCCGGTCCCCGTGAAGCCGTTCTGCACGCACTGGTGCGGCAGAACTACGGTGTCACGCACTTCATCGTCGGCCGCGACCATGCCGGTGTCGGTGACTACTACGGAACCTACGACGCCCAGAACATCTTCAACGAGTTCGACGAGGGCGACATCGACGTCATTCCCCTGAAGTTCGAGCATGCCGCCTGGAGCCACAAGGCGCAGGGCATGGTGTCGAGCAAGACATTCCCGAAGTACGAGAAAGATCAGGTCTTCCTCAGCGGCACGAAGGTTCGTGAACTGCTGGCCCAGGGCGAACGTCCCCCGGTCGAGTTCTCCCGACCCGAGGTCGCCGATGTCCTGATCGAGTGGGCGACGAACGAAGCCGCCGCTCCCACCGCCTGATCCATCTACACCAGAACGGAAGCGAGACCAGAACAATGGCTGAACAGGTTGCAACGAACATTACCTGGCACGACGGTACCGTCACCCGCCAGGAACGACAGGACGTCCTCAAGCAGAAGGGTGCCACGGTCTGGTTCACCGGACTGTCCGGCAGCGGCAAGAGTACGATCGCCGTCGCGCTGGAGCAGGTCCTCTTCCAGCGGGGGCACGTCGCCTATCGACTCGATGGCGACAACGTCCGCATGGGACTCAACAAGAACCTCGGCTTCTCGGCTGAGGATCGTGCTGAGAACATCCGACGCATCGGCGAAGTCTGCAAGTTGTTCGCAGACGGCTGTGTGATCACGCTTTCGAGTTTCATCAGTCCCTATCGCGAAGACCGGGACCTTGCCCGCCAACTGCACGTCGATGGCGAGATCGATTTCATCGAGTGCTTCGTGGATTGCCCCCTCGACGTCGCTGAGGAGCGCGATCCCAAGGGCCTCTACAAGAAGGCCCGTGCCGGCGAGATCAAGGGATTCACCGGCATCGATGATCCCTACGAGGCTCCCGAAAAAGCGGAACTGCACATCCGCACTGACCAGCTCTCACTCGAAGAGTCGGTCAAGGCCGTGCTGGACTGCCTTCAGGAGCGAGGCCTGCTCAAGGGCTGAGTTTCCCGATGACGATTCATGAGACAGGGCCCCGCAAGGGGCCCTGTTTTCGTTTGCTCTGATCGTCATGCGGGTCGCGGATCAACCACCGCCAGTGCGGACGACATCATCGAAATCTTCGAGTTGATCGGGGTGGGCCTCGTCCCACTCCTGGACGTAGCCGCCGTCTTCGTTGACGGGACCGTCCTGGTGGGAGAGGTAGACGCCGTCCGCTCCGGCGGAGACCAGCACGTAGTTGCCCACGGCGGTGCCGAACAACTTCTCACATTGGCCGTCGGAGTCGTAGAACGCGGGGTGGGCCACGAGGCTTGTCAGCCACTGCCGCTGTTCCTCGGGGTCTCCATCGCCGTTTGCACCGGCGAGCCTGCTGCCGGTGATCGAGTTGCTGTCGGCGAAGGTGTATTGCTTCTGCCGGATCCGGTCGGTGCCGATGGCGGTGGCTTCGACGTAGAGGCCGAGTCCCTTTGGTGAGAACTGTCCTCGCTCGTAGGTGCTGCTGTCGGGACAGGAGGGGCCCTCGATGAGGGGACCGCCCTTGCGATCGCGCTTCAGATAGATCACCGGGGTGCCCCAGGCGTCGTAGAGATCGGGCAACTGGTTGAATCCCTGCTGCCTGGCCACGCTGTCGGAGGGGTCGGAAGACACCAGCCAGCGGTTGATCAGTTCGGAGGCCTTGGGGGCGAAGTAGGGAGCGTGAGGCTTTCCGTCGATGTACGGTCCCTCGCTGATGCGGGTGCGATCGACGATGACCTGCCAGGTACGGGACGTGTTGTTGGGATCCTGGAGGGAGATTTCAACAGGATCACGGGCGGCGTTCTTGAATCGCTCGTACTCCAGGAAGTTGGGGTTGTTGGCTGATTCATCCGACGTTCGCGTCCGGTAGCCGCCCATCAGGTGAAGCAGGGCGTTCTGGGTGGCGGTGAGTTCCTCGCCGTCTCCCAGTACGTGGGTCGGGACGACACCCGGGTATCGGCCGTGTTCCTGTGCGAAGGCGTCGATGGCGGCGGCGAAGGATGTGAGAGTCGCGCCGGTCTGGCTCCGCGTGGCGGACTTGGTGGCGCTGCTGAGGGCGGTCAGGAGGATGCCCGCCAGAACGGCGATGATGCTGATGACCACCAGCAGTTCCACAAGGGTGAAGGCAGAATGACGAGGGGTGTGTTGTCGGTGCATGCGGTTCATGAAAATCGGATCCAGGTACGACATCGACTTCCGAGTGGACAATCCACTCGGTTCAGTGCTCTTTCCCGTTCCGCATGTCCGCTGCCTTCAAAAGTGTAACTGGATCCGGGGCCGGATCCAGCGGGGTGGCGAAAAAACCGCGTGGTGTGGTCACGAACCACCTGCGGCGGAGGCCCGGAGGGCTGCTCGGTGCAGAAATGGGCCCAGGGCCCGTTCAATGAACGCTTCAACTGCCGTTTCGGTGGCGGCGTGGTTCGTGCCCCACAGGCAGGCATGCCCGATCCCGGCATCCTGGTCCAGCAGGACCCGGTACTGGCCTTCGACCATGAGCATCGTCGGCAATCGACTGCCGTAGAAGGCCGATGCGGCGTTCTGCTCGGGATCGCCCAGGGAGATCGTCGGCTGGAGCATCAGGTCGCGGTCGTTGAGGTACCAGAGGTCGGTGACGACCAGGGAGTGCAGATCCGCAGCGGCGAAGTCTTCGTCGGCCCGGATGGCGTCTGCGATGCGATTCGCCAGGGGACGATCGGACAATTCGCTGCGAGGGCCGGCTCCGACGACGATCGGGAGCAGGCGATGGGGTGCGGGAGCGATGTCGGGATTGAAGGGGGATGTGCTCACGGTGGGGTCCTCATGGTGTGGCCACCAGTCAGATCGGCATGGAAGCCCGCCGGGGACCAGTGCATTGCTCGAGGCGGTTCACAGAGCCTGCAGTCGACGGGCGGTTTCCAGTTCGACCAGTTCATCGATCATCGGCTGCATGTCGCCGGCGAGAACCCGGTCGAGGTTGAACGAGCTGCCAAGACGGTGGTCGACGGCGAGGTTGTCCTTGGCACGGTAGGTCCGGATCTTCTCGGCACGGGAACCGGAGCCGATCATGCTGTTGCGTACTTCGGCCCGCTCGGCATCCGCAGCTGCCTTCTGCTGTTCGTACAGCCGGGCACGAAGCAGCTGCCATGCCTTCTGGCGGTTCTGGGCCTGGCTCTTGGTGTCCTGCATCCGCACTTCGATGCCGGTGGGCCCGTGGATGAGGTGCACGGCGGTGGCGACCTTGTTGACGTTCTGTCCACCCGGGCCGGTGGAGGTGGTGATCATCTCCTTGACGTCGTTGGGGTCGAGGTCCACTTCCACCTCCTCGGGCTGAGGCAGCACGGCCACCGTCGCCGTCGACGTGTGGATCCGGCCCTGGGCCTCGGTGGCCGGCACGCGTTTGACCTGGTGGGTGCCGCCTTCAAAGCAGAGGTTGGACCAGGCTCCCTCGCCCTCGACTTCGATGATGCATGCCTTGCATCCACCGACATCGCCGGCGGCATGATCGAGCACGTTGAATGTCCACCCGCGGTCCGCTGCATAGCGTCGGTACGCTTCCAGCAGGTCGCCGGCCCAGAGCGCGGCTTCGTCACCACCGACACCGGCGCGGATTTCGAGGATCAGGGCCGAGATGGACCGGTCCTCCGCGGTGACCAGGAGACCGCGAAGTTCCTCCGCGAGTTGTTCGGCTTCACCGCGGGCCGATTCCAGTTCGCCGCGGGCCAGGTCGACCAGTTCCGCTTCGGATTCCGACGCGATCACCTGGCATGCTTCGTCCTGCCGTGTTTCACTCTGGTTCAAACGCCGGAACCGATCCACGATCGGGTGCAGCGCCGACTTCTTGATCGACAGGGTTCGGACCCGTCGATGATCCACGAGTACATCGGGGTCGAGCAACTGTGCCTCGAGATCCCCGTACTGGGCATCGAGTTCGCGAAGTTTGCACATCAGGTTGTCGGCGAGGGTGGACATGCGATGAGGGGACCAGGGGACGGGGATGGACGGTCTACGCCAGCAGTTCGGTCCGCACCGTACCGTGGACGTCGGTGAGACGGAAGTCACGTCCCTGATGCCGGTAGGTCAGCCGTTCATGATCGATGCCCAGGGTGTGCAGCATGGTCGCCTGCAGATCGTGGATGCTGACGGGATTCTCCGCCACGTGGGCGCCCCATTCGTCGGTGGCGCCGATCACGGCTCCCTGCCGAATGCCCCCGCCGGCCATCCAGATGGTGAAGCACCCGGGGTGGTGGTCCCGTCCCAGGAAGGTACTGCCGTTGCGTCGCTCGTTCATGACGGTGCGGCCGAATTCGCCGGACCAGATCACGAGGGTCTCCTCCAGCAGGCCGCGTCGTTTCAGATCGTGGATCAACGCCGCCGCAGCCTGGTCCGTCTGCCGGCACTTCAACGGCAGCTGGGTCATCAGGTCGTCGCTGGGATTCGTTCCGTGTACATCCCAGCCCCAGTCGAAGAGCTGGACGAAGCGCACGCCCGATTCGGAGAGCCGCCGCGCCAACAGGCAGTTGTTGGCGAACGAACTCGCTCCCGGATCCGCTCCATAGAGTTCCAGTGTCTCCGGGGATTCCCTGGAGATGTCCATCACATCCGGAACCGCGGTCTGCATGCGATAGGCCAGTTCGTACTGCTGGATCCGTGCAAGAATCTCCGGGTCACCGAAGGCATCAGCCTGCATCCGGTTCAACTGGTTGATCGCGTCGATGGTGTCGCCACGCAGGTCACGATCCATTCCCGCGGGATCACTGACGGCCAGAATGGGATCACCTCCACTGCGGCACTGGACTCCGGTGTGCACCGTAGGAAGGAAGCCGCTGTCCCAGGCTGCCGTACCGGCAGAGGGTTTCTTGCCGCCGGAGACGAGTACCAGGAAGGAGGGCAGGTCGTCGTTCTCACTGCCGAGGCCCCAGGAGAGCCAGGACCCCATGGACGGTCGTCCCTGCAGCATGTGCCCCGTCTGCAGCATCAACTGGGCCGGTGCGTGGTTGAACTGGTCGGTGTGCATCGAGCGGACGATGCAGACGTCATCGACGATCTGCTTGAAGTGCGGCAGCAGTTCACTCACCCAGGCGCCGTTGGATCCAACCTGTTCAAAGGCGTACGGCGACCCGAGCACCTTCTCGTTGGGGCCTACGAAGGCGGAACGATCGGCGTAGCAGTCCGCCGGAGCGGTCTCGCCATGGCGCTTGTTCAGCAGGGGCTTGTAGTCGAGCATGTCGTGGTGGGGTGGCGAACCCGCCATGTGGAGGTAGATCACCCGCTTGGCCCGGGGAGCAATGTGCGGGAGCAAGCTTGCGTCGGCAGCCGGTGCGGTGCTCCAGGCCTGCTCGCTGAGGAGGCCCGCCAGGGCGGCGGCTCCGAAACTGCAGGTGGTGCGGCCCAGGAAATGGCGCCGGGTCATCGCTTCGATGCCGGCGGCCTGCAGCGTGTGATGGGGAGGGCGACTGGTCATGGGCGATTCAGTACCTCATCCAGGTTGAGCATCGCATTGCAGACGGTGGTCATGGCCGCGGCATCATCGGGTGGCATCGCTTCCGGAAGCGGACCGCATGGATTCGTCGCCAAGGCGTGGGCTGCTTCGGAATCACGGTGGGCATGCTCGAGGGCGGCATCGTAGAGTGTTCGCAGCACATCCCGTTCCCGGGCCCGTGGTTCACGGCCGAGGGTGTACGCAAACAGGAGATCCAGGCGATCGTCGATGTCCTGCCCGGCTTCGAGCATGCTGCGCCGGGCCAGGGCCTGGGCGGCTTCAATGAAGACCGGATCGTTGAGCAGCACGAGCGCCTGCAGAGGGGTATTCGATCGAGTCCGCTGCACGGTGCAGTATTCGCGTGAGGGTGCATCGAAGGTGGCGAAGCTCGGGTAGTGCCCCGTACGACGCCACGTGGTGTAGAGCCCGCGTCGATGCAGGTCATCACCGGAACTCTCGGGGAGGACCAGCGTCGTGAAGGCCTGGGGAAGCATGCCGTCGGGCAGGTGGGGCATCACCGAGGGGCCACCCAGTCGATCCGTCACCAGCAGGCCCGAGACGAACAGGGCCTGGTCGCGCAGCTGCTCCGCACTGAGTCGAAGCCGAGGGGCGTGGCTCAGCAGCCGGTTGTCCGGATCAATCGCCCGGGCCTGGTCCGTGCGTTTCGCAGACTGCCGGTAGACCGCGCTGGTGACGATCAGTCGAACCAGTCGCTTCATGGACCAGTCGAGTTCCCCGGCGTACTGCAGGGCAAGCCAGTCCAGAAGTTCCGGGTGCGAGGGCCGCTCGCCCTGGATACCGAAGTCATCGAGGGTCGAGACCAGGCCCGTCCCGAAGAAGATCGACCAGGCTCGATTTACCTGGACGCGGGCGGTCAGCGGGTTGTCGCGTTGGAGCAGCCAGTGGGCAAGCCCGAGCCGGTTCCGGGGCGCCGCCGGTGGAAATGCATGGAGCATGGCCGGGGTGTCCGGGGCGATCTCACCACCGTCGAGATCCGGGTTCAGGAAACTGCCTCCGAGAAACAGGTGGGTGCGCCGTTGTCCATCGGGTGGGAGTTCATGCATCACCAGGGTCGACTGGATGGTGTCGCGGTAGGCGTCCCGATCACCAACCGTGGTTTCCAGTTGCTCGTTGAGTGTGGCCATCGACTCGCTGCGTGGCAGAACATGGCGAGCCAGGGCTTCGGACTGGTGATCACTGCGTTGCGCCCTGGGGGTGGCGATGATCGACGAGATGTCCGTGGGCATGGGAATCCCGGCTTCGCGTCGATCGCTTGCAGCCAGGCGGAACCGGTGGAGTACGTGCCTGGTGCCGTGGGTCTGGTGAAGCGTCACCACGATCCCTTCGCCGGGTTCCAGTTCCACGGTATCGCTCAGGCGAAACACCGCCTGCTGCGCCTGCTGCGTGCCACCCATGATCGCCCACCCGGAGGTGGGCTGGAGGTCGCCGTTGATGGCCGAGTTCACGTGGTACTGGGCCTGGTTGAAGGTCGCCTCGGCCCGATCGAGATCGATCCGCGGCGCATCCGGTGCGGTGGTTCGCACCTCGACATCGTTGATCACGAAGTTCCCGTTGCCGGCCCGGCCCGGCCCTGGCTGGTCGGCCCCCGGGAGAACTTCCAGTCGAAGGGAACCGATGCGCCGACGTTCGGGGTGCAGCACGAGGGTGTAGATGTCCGTTGCGGGGATAGCACCCGCGGCGGTGAGGATGCCGTCCGGATCGCAGTCGAGGACCTGGTCCGTCGTGGTGCCCGCTGTCGTCGGCGGGAGAATCTCCCAGTCGACGGCATCGGTTCCGGCGGCAATCCAGGCTTCGACGGCAGCCTGAACATCCTCGTCCGGCGGAGCCAGCCGCTGGTTGAAGGTGGCCACCGCCTGATCGAGTTCATCGAGCCGCACGGCCTGCTCGGCGGTCGGAGCCTTGATGAAGGGGCGATCGTCGTCGAGGTCGGCATCCTCCGTCTGGTTGAAGAATGCATAGAGGGCGTAGTACTCGTGGTGCTCGATGGGGTCGTACTTGTGGGTATGGCACTGGGCGCAGCCCATGGTCAGTCCCATCCATCCCGACATGGTGGTGTTGACGCGATCGATCACCGCTGCGGATCGAAATTCCTCGTTGTCGGTTCCACCCTCGGTGTTCGTCTGCGTGTTGCGATGGAATCCCGTGGCAATCAGCTCGGCCAGAGCCGGCTCATCAAGGAGATCGCCGGCCAGCTGCTGACGGGTGAACTCATCGAAAGGCATGTCGGCATTGAACGCGTCGATTACCCAGTCCCGGTACCTCCACATGGTGCGGGGGTTGTCCTTCTCGAACCCCTGGCTGTCGGCGTAGCGGGCGAGATCGAGCCAGGGTCGCGCCATGTGTTCGCCGTAGGCGGGGTCCGCCAGCAGTCGATCGACGACCCGCTCGTACGCGGCGGGTTCCGTGTCGGCAAGGAAGTCGTCGATCTCCATCGGCGTCGGGGGCAGTCCGGTGAGATCGAGTGTCACGCGACGAATGAGGATGCGTCGTTCCGCCTCGCCACTGGGTGCCAGTCCCGCGCTTGCGAGGCGAGCATTGATGAATCGATCGATGGAGGTTCGAGACCAGTGCTCACCCGTGTCCTCGGGGATCTCGGGGGAGTTCGGAGCGACGAAGGCCCAGTGCGTACTCCAGTCGGCGTCCTGCTGGATCCAGGTCTCGAGTACGTCGATCTCACGTGGAGTGAGTTCCCGATTGGAATCCAGCGGAGGCATTCGATCTTCGCCTTCGGCGTGGATCCTCGCGACCAGTCGACTGGCTTCCGGTTGCCCCGGAACGATGGCGGGTCCACCACGTCGTGGAGCCAGCGCGCCGCGGCGCGTATCCAGCCGAAGGTTCGCCTGTCGAGCCGCGGCATCCGGGCCATGGCATGCGAAGCAGTTGTTGGAAAGGATCGGCAGCACGTCACGGTTGAAGTCGACCCTCTCGGCAGCCAGCAGGGTGGCCGAGGGTGCGGTTGCCGAAACGGCCAGAACCAGGATCCACGGGGAGCAAGGGTGCACACCTTCAACCTAGGTGCCACCGGGTAGGTTCACAAGCCTCCAATCATGGATTCAAGCCACGCCATCCATGCGTACAATCCCCTGTGGTCGAGCTACCGGGCTTTGAAGGAGTGGCGTGACGGGTGATCGAGGCAGGTTCAATCGCGGTACTGGGGGCCACGGGGGCGGTCGGGAGCGAGTTGCTCCGGCTGCTTCATGCCCGTGGGGTTCCGGAAGAACGCATCCGGCCCCTGGCATCCTCTGGCGGCACGATGGTGGCCTACGGAGAGGCCATGATCCCGGTGGAACCGGTTGAGGCGGAGGCCTTTCACGAAGCGTGCCTGGCCTTCATGGCCGCGGGAGCCGAGGCAGCACGCACCTGGGTTCCGATCGCTCTTGAAGCGGGGTGTGATGTCATCGACACCTCGTCGGCCTACCGGATGGATCCTGGTGTTCCACTCGTCATTCCCGAGGTCAACGGAGCAGTGCTGGATCGGTTGGGAGCATCGCCTCGACTGGTGGCGAATCCAAACTGCTCGACGATCCTGCTGCTGATGGCACTGACTCCGCTGCAGCAGGTATTCGGGTGCGGCCGCATCATCGTCAGCACCTACCAGGCGGTCTCGGGAGCCGGCTCCCAGGCGATGGAGGCGTTGCGCCGACAGAGCAGGGCGGTGCTCGACGGGCAGCCACTGGACAGTGACTGCTTTGATGAGCCGTGCGCCTTCAACGTCTTCAGCCATGATTCGCCGGTCGACGAGGTGACTGGGCGAAACCAGGAGGAGCAGAAGATGCTGCAGGAGACGAAGCGGATCTGGGGAACCGACGTACTCGTCAGCGCAACGTGCGTGCGTGTTCCCGTGCTTCGATCGCACACCCAGTCGATTCACGTTGAACTTGAATCAGCAGCATCAGTGGAAACGTTGCGTTCGGCCATCGCGGAGTTCCCGGGTGTTGCGCTGGTTGATGATCGCGCCGCCAATGACTTCCCGACGCCGCTGAAGGCGTGCGATGGAGATCTCGTGCTGGTGGGTCGCATCCGAATGGCTGCGGATGCAACGATCGATGCTGATGGTCGAGGGAATCGATTCGAACTGCTCTGCACCATGGATCAACTTCGCAAGGGTGCTGCCTTGAATGCCCTCCAGGTGGCAGACCGCCTGAAGGGCGGCTGAGGGCGGTCATTCTCGTATTGATTCGAATGCTCCTCGGGGGCTGATAATGGCTCACGGACCCTTCATCGCAGTTTGCGGCCGAACGTGCAGAAGATGTGGATAACTCGGCAAAGCCAGTCTGACAAGCACTCTATGCCTTGTTTTTTGGGCTCTCTGGCCCACTGATGGCGAGTTCCTTGGCTCTTACGAATGTGGACACGATTCCAGTGGTGGGTATTTGGTTTGAGCCGGGCTCTCCGCATCAGTTGCTCGGGATGGACGAGCCTTCCGCAATGCCTGGGGATCGTGTGGGCCTCCGGGGTTGGCCTTCGCGTGCTCGGATAGCGGCTCTGGACGGTCCCATGGCAGCGTTCAACACGGTGGAGAGGCTCTTGAAACAGGGGCCTGGTCAGTGCGAACGAATAGGTGTTGAGCGCGGATTCCATCCTGATATGGTGAGGTGATGAAGGGTTCGTCCCAGCAATCGATGTGCGTCGTGGCCATGGCACTCTGGTTGTCGTGCCCCGCCGTCGCCGCCGAGGAGATCCGTTACGGGCGCGATGTCAGGCCGATCCTTTCGGACCGCTGCTTTCTCTGTCATGGTCCGGATCGAGCCCAGCAGCAGGCTGGACTTCGCCTGGACAGTTTCGAGGCGTCCACGGAGATGCGCCGCGCGGGTGCAGCGATTGTCCCCGGTGACCCCGACGCGTCACTGCTCTGGCAGCGATTGACTGCGAGCCATCCGGACGACGTCATGCCGCCACTGGACAGTGGCAGGCCGCAACTCAGCGAGGCGGAACGCCACCTTGTCTTCCAGTGGATCAAGCAGGGGGCTGCGTACGAGGATCACTGGTCCATGCAGTCGCTCGTCGCGCCGGCAGTTCCGGAAATCGACGACCCGTGGATCCGCAACGAGATCGACCAGTTCGTGCTGGCTCACCTGCGCAAGAACGGGCTGCAGCCCTCGCCCGAGGCGGATCGGGCCACCCTGGCCAGGAGGCTGTACCTGGACCTGACCGGTCTGGCACCCACTCCAGGTGAGATCGATGCCTACGTATCCGATGAATCTCCCGATGCTTACGAGCAACTCGTCGAGCAACTGCTCACCGAGGAACCCTACGCGACCCGGCACGCCGAACGCATGGCCACTCCGTGGCTGGACCTGGCCCGCTTCGCCGACACCAGCGGGATCCACATGGACGCAGGCCGGACGATCTGGCCCTATCGCGACTGGGTGCTCCGGGCCTACAAGGACAACAAGCCGTTCGATGAGTTCGTCGTCGAGCAGTTGGCGGGGGACCTCCTGCCCGATCGCACCAGTGAGCAACTGGTTGCCAGCGGGTTCAACCGCTGCCACGTGACGACCGACGAGGGAGGCTCCATCAATGACGAGGCCCTCTTCGAATACGCCGTGGAGCGTACGAACACCCTCGGGAGCGTCTTCCTCGGGCTGACCATCAACTGTGCACAGTGCCACGACCACAAGTTCGACCCGGTGTCCATGGAGGACTACTACGGGTTGCTGGCGTTCTTCAACAACAACGAGGAGCCCGGGCTCTACAACCAGTCTCCAAACCCGAATCGAGCCCTGGAGCCCAGCTACACGATCACCACGGCGGGCGATCAGGAGCGAATCGACGCGTTGACGACTCGCCTCCAGGAACTGGAAGCCAAACGTGATGCGCCGGACCCGCTGGAGGACGAGCAGATCGCGGCATCCGAAGCCGACGTCCGTGATGACGGGTGGCGCTGGTCGCTTCCACCGGTTCTCGCCGCCGTCAGCAGCAACGGGAGCGTGCTGGAGATCCAGGACGACGGATCGGTGCTTGCGACATCGGAGGCACCCACGGACGACGATTACACGATCCTGCTGGAGACCGATCGCACCGACCTGCGGGCGATTGCTCTGGATGTTCTGCAGCACGAATCCATGCCGCAGGGACGGGCCGGGCGTGCTCCCAACGGCAACGCCGTATTGAGCGGGATCACGGTGGAGGTGATTTCCAGGAACGACCCCGCCCAGCGGCGGGACGTGGAACTGGCCTGGGCCTGGGCCGACATCGAGCAGCCCAACGCCGACTTCCGTGTGGTCAATGCCCTGCGGCCGGACGATGGGCGTGTGTGGGCGATCAATGCCCACCAGGATCCTGACGACCGGGTTGCACTTTTCCTGGCCGCAGCGCCGTTCGGATACGAGGGGGGGAGCACCGTCGTCGTCACGCTCAACTTCCACTCCGTCTACGCGCAGCACAGTTTCGGCAATGTGCGATTGCACCTTGGCAGTGTCGGCGAGCCGGCGCTTGCCCGCCTGCCCCTTGCCCACACGAACTGGTACATCACGGGGCCGTTCTCGCCCGGTACCTCCCAGGAAAGCTACGACACCGCCTTCGGGCCCGAGGAAGCAGGTCCGCTGGACTTCACCAGGGCCTACGAGGGGCAGGCATGGCGGTACGCACCACTGGTGCTTGAGGGGCAGAACGTCGCTCTCGCCCAGGGAGTTGGAGCCGAGTACATCGCCCGGGAGTTCTACGCCCCCGGTCCGCGGACCGTGGAACTTTCCCTTGGCAGTGATGACGGCATTCTCGTCTACCTCGATGGATCGCTCGTGCACGAAAACCGGATCGATCGTGGCGTCGCTGCAGACCAGGATCGAATCACCATCGACCTGCCGACGGGGCGCAGCACCTACGTCACCAAGATCGTCAACACCGGCGGCCCGGCGGCCATGTACTACAAGGAGACCATTCCTGCCGGCGAACTTGCGCCGGACATGCTGGCATGGGCCCTGCCGGATGCCGCTGGTGAACGCCTGGCCGAACGAGCCCGCCTCGCCTGGCGGACATCACACTCTCCCCGCTGGCTGGAGTTGACGGAGACCATCGATTCGACCACGAAGGAGCGTGACGAATACCAGGACACGCTGCCCATGACGATGGTGATGCAGGAACGGTCAGAGGTGCGACCCACCCATGTCATGATGCGAGGCCTCTACGACGCACCGGATGAGGAACGCGGCGTCGCCCGCGCCATTCCCGTGGCGATTGGTTCGCTGGATGTCGAGGGGACTCCGACACGAATCGACCTTGCTCGCTGGCTTGTGGGGGACGAGAACCCGCTGACGGCCCGTGTCACCGCGAATCGCATGTGGGCGATGTTCTTCGGTCAGGGGCTGTCGGAAACCGTCGAGGACTTCGGGTTCCAGGGCAGTTGGCCCAGCCATCCGGTCCTGCTGGACTGGCTGGCGGCCTCGTTCCGTGATCGTGGCTGGGACGTGCGTGATTCGATCCGCACCATCGTGCACAGCAGCACCTATCGACAGTCCTCGGAGGGTGCCGCCCCCGTCGACGCCACCCTGTACGCCAGGTACCCACGCCAGCGCTTGACCGCGGAACAGATCCGGGACCAGGCGCTGCATGTCTCGGGCCTGCTCGTGGAGCGATTTGGCGGTCCCAGCGTCAAGCCGTACCAGCCGCTGGGCCTCTGGAGCGAGGTTGCAATGCCCCAGTCGAATACGAGGGTCTTCGAGCGTGACAGCGGAGACTCGTTGTGGCGACGGAGCCTCTACACCTACTGGAAACGAGCTGCACCTCCCCCGGCGATGCTGACCCTCGACGCACCCACCCGTGAATACTGCGCGACCCGCCGATTGACCACGAACACTCCGCTCCAGGCCCTCGTACTGTGGAACGACGAGCAGTTCGTGGAAGCAGCCCGGGCCACCGCGGCGCGGGTCCTGGTGGAGACACCGGAGCCGGATCGCATCGTGGACCTCTACCGTCGATGCACCGGGACCCGTCCCAGCAAGGAGATCACCATCCTGATGCAGGACACCCTCGCCCGCTTCACGGAACGGTACCGTGGTGACGAGGACGCGGCCCAGGCCCTGGTCATGATCGGGGACTCCTCCATGCCCGAGGGCATGGCCATGGATGAACTGGCTGCCTGGACGATGCTTGCCAATGCGGTGCTGTCCTCCGACGCCGCCATCGTGAAGGATTGAACACCAGATGTCCCGAAGACCCATCAGACCTCAGACCGCCGACCCACTGGAGGAGTACCTGCGCAACCTGACGCGCCGGCGATTCTTCGGCACGGTTGCGTCGACGCTCGGGGCCTCGCTGGGAGCCACTGCGCTGGGTTCGCTGCTGGGGTCCGAGGCGGCGGCGTCCGTGGCGACCACCGACGAGGCCTCCCACGTTCTGCAGAACCTTTCGCACTACGCCCCGAAGGCCAAGCGCGTGATCTACATGCACATGGAAGGGGCGCCCAGCCAGATCGATCTCTTCGACCACAAGCCCGGATTGATTGACCGATACAACGAGGATCTGCCGGACTCGATCCGACAGGGACAGCGCATCACCACGATGACCAGTGGCCAGAACCGGTTCCCCGTGGCCCCGAGTCGGTTCGCGTTCAACCGGCACGAGAACAAGGAGGACGGCGTGATGCTGTCGGAACTGCTGCCGCATACGGCGAGCATGGCCGGCGAGATCTGCTTCATCCGTTCGATGCATACCAATGCGATCAACCACGAGCCCGGCATCACCTTCTTCCAGACCGGGTCCGAGCAGCCGGGGCGGCCCTCATTCGGCTCCTGGATGAGTTACGGGTTGGGTTCGGAGAACTCGGACCTTCCCGCCTTCGTGGTGATGATCACCCAGGGCTACGGCAACATGCAGGCGCTGTCGGCCCGCTTCTGGGGCAGCGGCTTCCTGCCCAGCGAGCACCAGGGGTGCAAACTGCGGGCCGGCCGGGATGCGGTGCTGTACCTGCGGAATCCCGATGGTGTCTCCCGCGAGGATCGGCGGACCATGCTGAACCTGGCATCGGCCATCAACGAGGAGGAGTACGCTCGCAGCGGTGATGCTGAAACGATGGCTCGCATCGCCCAGCACGAGATGGCCTACCGCATGCAGATGTCGGTCCCGGAATTGACCGACATTTCCGGTGAGCCCGAGCATGTACTTTCGATGTACGGCGATGATGTCAAGACACCCGGGACCTTCGCGGCCAACTGCCTCCAGGCTCGTAGGCTGGCCGAGCGTGGGGTTCGATTCATCCAGCTCTACATGCGGGGATGGGATGCCCATGGCAACCTGCCCACGGAGATCCAGAAGCAGTGCAAGGCAGTGGACCAGGGGCAGGCCGCCCTGTTGAAGGATCTCAAGCAGCGGGGCATGCTCGACGACACGCTCGTGCTGTGGGCCGGGGAGTTCGGGCGGACCGTCTACTGCCAGGGAGCGTTGACTCCGACCAACTACGGTCGTGATCACCATCCCCGCTGCTTCAGCCTCTGGCTGGCCGGTGGCGGCATCAAGCCGGGCATCAGTTACGGTCGAACCGACGACTACTCCTACAACATCGTCGAGAACCCCGTCAGCGTGCACGACCTGCATGCCACCATGCTCCACCTGATGGGCATGAATCACGAGCAGTTGATCTATCGTCACCAGGGCCGCGACTTCCGCCTGACCGACGTGCACGGGAACGTGGTCAACGACATCCTGGCCTGAACGAAACCGCCCCGACCAGTGGCCGGGGCGGTGAATGCTGCGATGGGGTGAGGGCTTATTTCTTCTTGGGTTTGAAGTAGTTGCCCTGGAACTTCTTCTGGAACTTCTCGACCCGGCCGGCGGTGTCCACGAACGAGGACTTGCCGGTGAAGAAGGGGTGCGAGCCCGACCAGATTTCGACGCTCAACTCGGGTACGGTCGCACCGACGGTCATGACCTCTTCGCCACGGAAAAAGACCTTCGCCTCGTGGTGGTACTCGGGATGGATGCCGTCTTTCATGGTCGCCTCGTCCAGTTCCGGGGTTGTGAGGACTCTTCCGGAGTCATCGAAGCCACACATGGTAGGTGGCCCTCCTCCAATTGCAAGCCTTGGCCAAGCAGGCACCGCGGGGGGGTAGTGGGATCAAGGGTGGAGGGGTCCTGCTTGATTTCATTGGAGCGGATGGCTCCATGAACCGAAAAACGGTATTCTGCTGCGTCGATCCCCTGTAGCTCAATTGGTAGAGCGAGCGGCTGTTAACCGCTAGGTTGCTGGTTCGAGTCCAGCCGGGGGAGTTGCCCGCAACCGCCGCTTCGTGCGGCGGTTTTGCGTTGAGAGTGGTCCTGGGGTGGCTTTCGGGGTTCATCGTTGACATGCCCGCATGCCGGCGGTGAGAATGACCTGGGGAGAACCACGCTCATGACCAGTGCAGACAACGCCCGGCGATTCGGAAGCATCCTGAAGGCCGTCGCAACATCGCTCCAGCCATCGAGGCTGCTCATCTCGTTGTTGGCGATCACCGTGCTCATGCTCGGTGGTCAGATCTGGGACGAGGTCACCCCGTCGACGGTCAGCCCAGAGGGACTCACGGCGGGTCTTCATGATGGCAACCTCGGCCTCGAGGAGGAAGGCGTGCTGCGTCGATCGCAGCGCCGCTGGGGTGAAGAAACCGACAGCGAGGGATCGCCCGATATGCAGTCGGTCCTTTCGATGCTGCAGGCCGCACGGTCTTCGGTACCGGTCGAGGATCGTGAGCAACTTGATCGAGTCATTCGCCGCATCGATTCGTTCCGACCTCGAGGGGCGTTTGAATCGACCGTCCAGTATCTGGAGGTTCATTTCAACCTGTTCGTCGAGGGCGCGGTGCACTTTCATCCCACCGCGGTCTACACCGCGATCCTCGGTACGGTCTACCACCTGCCGGCCCATCTCTGGTCAGCCGAGCAGGGATGGTTCCTGATCATCTACGGCATCTTCTTCCTGCTCGTGCTCTCGGTTGCCGGTGGGGCACTGTGCCGGATGGAGGCCTGCCAGCTCTCCGCCAACGAGCGGCTGACCATGCGTGAGGCGATGCTGCACGGCGTGGAGACCTGGTGGCGATCGTTCAGCGCCCTGGCCATCCCGATCGTGCTCGGTGGCGTGGTCTGCGCAGTCCTCCTGCTCATTGGTCTCATCTTCATGAGCATTCCGCTGCTCAACATCCTGACGGCCCTGGTCTACGGACTGGTCCTGCTGCTGGGCTTCCTGCTCGTCTTCATTCTCCTGGGCTACCTGGCCTCCGGCACCATGTTGCTGCCCGCGGTTGCGGTCGAGAACTGCGAGGGTGGCGATGCCATGCAGCGGGCCTACGCGTACATTCTCAATCGTCCATTGCACATGCTCGCCTCGGTGATCGTCGCCCTCGTGGGACTGATCCTCGGCTGGCTGGTGGTGCAGTTGGTGGCGGTGTTCACGGTGAACATGACCGCGGAGATCGTGGGAACCTGGACGATGAACGACACGTACGTCGAGGCCGGCACCTTGTCGAGCATCTTCGGCCAGGTCGGGTCGGATGGGAAGACCGGTACCAGCATGTGGTACGTGAGCTGGGGTGGATCACTCGTGTCCTGGTGGATGATGCTGGTCCAGTACCTGGTGGCCGGCTGGATCTTCTCCTACGTCATGGCGGCAAGCACCCGCATCTACCTCTTGATGCGTCGAGCCTGCGATGGACAGGATGAACGATTGATCTGGTGGCCGGGACTGATTCCGGGAACACTGGCTCAGGAACCCTCCGGCGATGACCAGAGGTTGGAAGCGGATTGACCCGCGGCATTTCATCGACATGACCAGGCACCCGCCAGTTCCGGGTGCCTGTTTCAATGAACATTTGAATGTTTGGCGGGGATGAAAAAAGAGCCCGTCGTTGACGAACAACGAACCGGGCTCCTTGTGGGGGGGGGCTGGTTGAGGAGACAGTGTCTCCATCGATCACTTCGATGCAAAGGATCCTCCGGTTCCACATGATCTCGGAAATATGGTTATTTCATGCGGACGGGAGGCCCAGCAGTTCAACGACTTTTTGAATGTCGCTCCAAACCTGCTTCCTGGTCTCCTGCGTGTAGTTGCGAAGCAGGTAGGCAGGGTGAAATGTCGGCATGACGGGGATGCGAAGATCCTCGTGTTCCCATGTCCCCCAGCGACCTCGAAGTCGGGAGATGCCTTCGTTGGTCTGGAGGATGAACTTGGTCGCGGGGGCGCCAAGTGTGATGATCACCTCGGGCTGGATGATGTCGAGTTGCTTGCTGAGGTAGGGAGCTGATGCCTCAATCTCATCAATGGTTGGGGTGCGGTTGTCAGGTGGTCGTGCCTTGAGGATGTTGGCGATGTACACGTCATCGCGTTCAAGTCCCATCGCTGCAATGATTTGCTCGAGTTTCTGGCCGGCGGCACCAACGAACGGTCGACCGGTCTGGTCCTCCTGGGCACCGGGAGCTTCTCCCACGAACATGAGCCGGGCATTGGCCGGCCCTTCTCCGAACACCGGCCTGGTGGCACTTGAGAGCGAAGAGCAGAAGGGGAAGTCGGCTTCGACTTGCAGCCGTAGGGCTTCCAATCTCGCCACTGGGCCCTCGCCGGCAGGGGGTTGGAGGCCAACAGGGTCCGGTATCTCGCGGGAGTCGCCAGTGGGCAGGGGCACGAAGTCAACCCCAAGGAGTTGTTCGGTCTGCAGGTGCTGAAGAGCAACTCGTTGCTGGGCATCGGCTTGGGTGTTCATGGCGGAGAGGTCCCGGGTTGGAAGCCCAAAAAACGTCGCTGCGGTGGCTGAGAATCGACATTCTTACCATATTTTTGTTGCCTTCAAGGTGCATGTTGCAACAATGCCTTCTGCTTTGAGGAAGAAGCAAGAAGAAGAGGGGAGAAGCTCGTTCAAGATTTCTTTGATCAACACCACTTTTGAGTAGAGCCTCCACCATGAGCTTCGCACCTCGTACATCCAGTCTTCAGACCTACCACATGTTGCTGTACCGCAACGGTGTTCACCCCGAGTTCTTCGACATCGAGAATCGACGTCGGATCGAACATTGCGGCTATGAGTTCGAATCATGGCAGTTCAACGGGGGGCACGTCTGCCTCTTCGAGCACGAGGGCATCTGCCTCGTGGAAGTCGTGACGCCCTCGCTGGTCGGCCTGCCTGAGCGTGGCCTGGTCACCACCATGCCCTGTGCAGGTGAAAAAGACCACGAGGCGACCTTCGGCGATCGCATCACCTTCATGACGTCGATCCAGACCGAGACGCTGTCGGATCACCTCTACCTGGGCACCTACAACGAGATGCTCAAGCATGGTGAAGACAGTGACTGCCTGCTCGGCACCTGGCAGAATGAAGCGGGTCAGTCGAACCTTTCGCTCGTCGAGATTCAGCGGTACACGGACCAGGTCCACGTGCAGGGATACCACCTGCGCAGCGACTGCGGTCTCGTGCTGCGGACCCAGTCCATCTTCCAGGCCGGTGTCGATGAAGATGCCGAAGCGGAAGAGGAATGAGCGGTCGGTTCAGTCGTCACCGCTGCGAAGAATGATCGTCACCGGGCCATCGTTGACGAGTTCGACCTGCATCATGCCACCAAACACCCCGGTTCCCACCGGCAGGTCGTGGTCGTCACGAAGACGCTGCACGACCTGGTCGTAGAGCGTTTCGGCCACCTCCGGATCGGCGGCGCGCACGAAACTCGGCCGGTGTCCACGTGAGCAGTCGCCGGCGAGCGTGAACTGGCTGACGACCAGGGCCTCACCACCAATATCGAGGACCGAGTGGTTCATCCGTCCCTGGTCGTCACGGAAGATGCGCAGCTTCGCGAGTTTGCCGGCCATCCAGTGCGCCTGGGTTTCGGTGTCGCCTTCCTCCACACCCAGCAGGATGAGCAGGCCAGCCTCGATCCCGGCATGGTGCGGAGGCTCTTCCACGCTGACCGAGGCCCGCTTGACCCGTTGCACGACGGCGATCATGCCATCAGGAGACCGCAGTAGGACACCAGTGAGGTGTTCTGCTCGTCGACCTGTTGCCGGTAGTCGATCAGTTCCACACTCGAGGGCTCCAGCAGTTCCAGCATGGCAGCGAATGTGCCGGCACAGGACCACCGGGTGGGATTCTTGTTCCATTGCATGGCCGATGTGAAGGCCTCGAGATCACAACCCACGATGTGCCCGAGCAGTTCCCGATCCTGCTGTTCCACGTCGAGGCACCGCTGCTCGTCGACGGGACGCGGCTCTCCGAACTGGGGGCCGACGTGGCTGAGGTCACCACTGCCGATGATGAAGGTCCGCCCCCCGACGGTGTCGAGCGTGTTGCGCAGGGCTGCGATGAACTCGGTGCGTCCGATTCGTTCTTCATCATCCTCCAGGAGTTGCTGGGCGGGATCCGGTACGAGGATGCCTACGATCGGCACGTTGCCCCAGCAGGCCTGCACCCAGGGCAACTGCATTTCGATGCCCGTGCTGGCGATGTGGTCAAGTTCGTCCACGAGTGACTGGTAGCCGACGGCTTCCAGCAGCGGGTCCAGCAGGGTGGTGTCGGCTTCGCAACGACCCAGCGGTGTTTCGAATCCCAGTCGGGTGCAGACGACACCGTCACCGATGCCGTAGTGGTTCGTGCTCAGGACAATGACCCGGTCGGGGGGCGCCATTGTCCGCAGTGCCTGCCAGCATCCAGCGAAGATCGGCCATGTCTGACCGTAATCCATGTGCGGCGCATACAACCCTCGGGGGGTGATTTCGACTTCCGGATCCTCTTCCTGTTCCAGCCATGACTGGATCAATGCCCGACCTTCACCTTCGTTCTGCCGCAGGGACTCGGTGGCCCGCGGGGGGTAGGCGCCCTTGGAGAGCAACTCGGTGCGCTTGGCCTGCTCCAGTGTTTCGAAGGTCGGCCCCCAGACCAGGCCGAACTCATCAAGTTTCTCGATCAACTGCTGCACCACGGCCGGCTCCTGCTTCACGGTGGTGGCGATTTCATCGAGGGTCCGCTGTCCGTTGCATTGCTGGAGCGCCACCATGACCTGGGCGGGGACGAGCATCGTCTGCTCACGGAGCATCAGGGGGTCACGCAGGGCGATGGCCTGCTGCTGTTCGTTTTTGACAGGCAATGGCTGGATTCTGCGGAGGTGGGGCTGGTTGATATGTTCGGGGCAGGTTGTCATGAAGGCTCGCCAGGGTGAAAAGAATGAACCTATGCCCGCATCGGGCGTACCGAGGTCCGGCAGCATAGCCCGAAAATCCGACCTTGAGCCCCCCCTCCTGAAAGCCCCTGAAATGGGGCAATACCATCCGGGCTTGATACGTTTGATTCTTGATGATCCGGGGCAGGCGGCTGTTTTTGGGTTACCATGACCGGTTCCAAGGTCGAGTGGCCTTGCTCTTTTTTACAGTGCGTTCGTGAATTTCCAGAGGGTTGACCTTATGAGATTTCGTTTGAATACCACCGCCCTGGCAACCGTGGCCGGGCTCTTGATCGTTTCTCCCTCCATGGCGCAGAACGCCAAGCCGGCCTCTCCCGCTCCGCCGATCAGGCAGTTGCCCCCAAAGCAAGCGCCACCCGTCCCAGCCCCGGGCAAGGATCAGGTGATCAAGGCGACACCCGAGGTACTTGCACTTGGCGAGTTCTCG
Organism: Phycisphaerales bacterium; assembly: GCA_029245245.1. Taxonomy (GTDB): domain Bacteria; phylum Planctomycetota; class Phycisphaerae; order Phycisphaerales; family SM1A02; genus UBA854. The sequence continues at coordinate 164,242 of JAQWPT010000034.1, read as the reverse complement.
ACCAGTGAAACCAAGCCTGGCACGATCACCCTGACCAACACCGGTAATGAAACCGTCACAATCGTTTCAGCCAAGGCTTCCTGCGGGTGTACGACCTCCGACTTCCAGCGCAACACCGTGCTTGATCCAGGACAGGCCATCGATGTGACCATCCGGCTCCGCGGCGGTCCCACTGCGCGTGAACTGAAGAAGACCGTGACCTTCACGGTGGAGGGGTATCCGCAGTTGAAGGTTCCCGTTGAAGGAACCTCCATCGCATACGTCAAGATGACTCCCGATCGACTCGGCCAGGATGAAAATCCCGAGGGCAAGATCGTGCTCGAAGCCATCGACGGCCAGCCCTTCAAGATCGTCAATGTCCAGCCCCCGATACTCCGGAACACGCCTGTCGAGGCGGCGGCCCGTCACGAGGTCGAGATCAACTGGGACCAGTACTGGGATGAGGCCAAGAATGCGAAGGTCACCTTCTACTTCGATCATCCCAAGTGCAATCAGCACTATTTCCTGGTCAAGCTCAACCCCGAGCAGCGGGCGGAGATCAACCGCCGCATCCGTGAAAGCGGCCAGAAGGGGAAGGCCGCCAAGAAGGGCGACGTTCCGCCTCCAGGGGTTCGCAATGACAGCACCTCGGTGAAGATCCTGGTCAAGCAGGGTCGGACCGAAGAGATCGTCAGTCGCATCAAGGAGAAGAAGCTCGATGCCAACTACAAGGACAAGAGCGGGATGAGCATCCTGGGCATGGCGTCCAAGGAAGGCAATGTCGAGATGATGACGGTCCTGATCGACAACGGTGCCGATGTCGACGCCGCCGACCAGGTCGGCCGCACCCCGCTGATGCACGCGGGAACCTCGAAGAATCCCGCCGCCGTCCGTCTGCTGATTGAATCCGATGCCGATGTCAACGCCAAGGACACCTTCATCGGTGGGCCGCTCGCCTGGACATCCGGGTTTGGATCGGCGGAGTCCGTGCAGGACCTCGTCGATGCCGGAGCACAGGTTGAAACCGTCGGTGCAGCCACCGGGTACACCCCGTTGATCTGGGCTTCGGGATTCGGCGACTCCGGTTCGATTCCCATCCTCGTCGACGCGGGTGCGAACCTCGAGGCCAAGGACACCGTTGATGGTGGTACGGCCCTGATGCACGCATCCCGCACCGGAAAGATCGAAGGACTTCGCACGCTGGTGAAAGCCGGCGCCAATGTGAATGCCCGCGATCGCAACGGCAAGTCGGCCTTCCTCAATGCCGCCGGACATTCAAGCGGTTCGACGGACAAGATCATCGTCCTCATCGAGGCCGGTTCGGATCTGACGGCGAAGGACAACTCGGGGCGGAACGCTCTGGAACTTGCCCGCAACCGCACCGATGCCCAGGCTACCGAGGTCATCGCCCTCCTTGAGAAGCGCATGCCGGCTTCCGAGGATTGACTCCCCCCGACTCGCGATATCCACGACCCCCGCCCTTGGGCGGGGGTCGTGTTCATTTTGCCTCATGGGGGGATTGCATCGGCTACCATGGCTCGATTGACTACATCCCTGAGGAGTGCATGCCATGACGACTGCGACCGCGACCGAACCCACCACCATTCCTGCTCATTACCAGCGTCTGCTGGACCTCGCACGCGAGACGCAACTCATCGGCGGCTGCGTAAGCATGCTCGGCTGGGACCAGGAGGTCTTCATGCCCGCTGGTGGAATCGCCTACCGCGGCAGCCAACTCGCCTTGCTGGCGAAACTGCACCACGAGATGAGTACGAGTTCGGCGTTTGCAGATGCTCTGGCCGAGTGCGAGTCCGATGGCGATCTCACCGGGGATCCGCTGAGCACCTCGGCGGTGAACATCCGTGAATTCCGCTGGGCACTCGATCGACAGACGAAGTTGCCGGCAGCCCTGGTCGAAGAGGAGGCGAAGCTCTCCAGTGAGGGCATGCACGCCTGGAAGGAAGCGCGGGCCAAGGACGATTTCTCCATGTTCGCTCCCTCCCTCCGGAAGATCATCGACATGCTCCGCCGCAAGGCAGAGTGCTACGGCTGGGCCGAGGGTGGTGAACCCTGGGATGCCCTGGCCGAGGACTACGAGAAGGGATGCACTGCATCCTGGGTCTCCTCGATCTTCACCCCGCTTCGCGAGCAGTTGCAGGGACTGCTCGACGACGTGATGGGTTCCTCGAAGACGCCGAGCAACGCCTTCAACGAGATCGAACTGCCGATCGAGGAGCAGAAGCGGTTTGTCAAGATGGTCGCAGCCCAGTTCGGCTTCGATTTCAACCGCGGTCGGCTCGATGAGTCCACGCACCCGTTCTGCAGTGGTTCGCACTGCAACGACATCCGCATGACGACCCGTTTCCACGTCGCCAACATCAACGATGCCCTGGGCTCGACCATGCACGAGACCGGGCACGGCCTGTACGAGCAGGGACTGCTCGCCAAGTACATCGGATCGCCCATGGGCGACTCCATCTCGCTGGGCATCCACGAGTCGCAGAGCCGGATTTGGGAGAACCAGGTCGGCCGCAGCGAATCCTTCTGGCGATGGTGCGAGCCGCAGTTGAAGTCCTGCTTCGGCAAGGACGTGGCGGGGCTCACCTTCGACGACGTCTACGGCGGGGCCAACATCGTCAAGCCCGACTTCATCCGTGTCGAGGCTGACGAGGCCACCTACAACATGCACATCATGATCCGCTTCGAGTTGGAGCGGGCCATTCTTTCGGGCGATCTCGATGTCGACGACATCCCGGCAGCCTGGAATGAGAAATACAAGGAGTACCTCGGCCTCGATGTTCCCAGCGATGCCAAGGGCTGCCTGCAGGACATCCACTGGTCGATGACCTCCATGGGGTACTTCCCGACCTACACGCTGGGCAACCTCTACTGCGCGCAGTTCTTCGAGAAGGCCATGGAGGATCACCCCGGCCTGCACGACGAGTTCGCCCAGGGTGAGTTCGGGACCCTGCTGTCCTGGCTTCGCAGCAACATCCACGAGCATGGCCAGCGGTACCGGGCTGCGGAACTCTGTGAAGTCGTCACCGGCAAGCCGTTGTCGGCGGATCCGCTGCTTCGGCACCTGGAAGCAAAGCTGCGGCCGCTCTACGGCGTCTGAACATTCAACGATTCCATCGGCAGCACCCATGACCCGTCCCGGGCATGGGTGTCTGCACGTCCGGTCACACTGGGGAGGGTGATGGCAATGCCGTCCCATGCCAGGGCGCCGAGGACCGCCATGGCCGCGGCCTCGCGCTGGGTTCCGTGTTCAAGGCGGCCCACCACGGCATCCTCTCCCATGGCGTCGTTGATCGCCTCGACCAGGGCCCGGTTCATTGCGCCGCCGCCAGCGAGGAGCACTTCGTGCACGGCATGCGGTTGAAGCGAACGTGCCAGGGTGGTGGCAATGGCGGCGCAGGTCGTCGCCGCGGCATCGGCCCCGCCGAGGTGTTCGGCGAGGGAGTTCATCCGGGCCAGGTCCTCGTCGCCGCTTCCCAGGGATCGTTCCTGCTTCCGGAACTCCAACAGCCTCGCCACCAGTGGCGCCAACTGCTCCATGCAGGTCGAGCCGGAGCGTGCCATGGCACCGTCTTCATCGAAGGGGCGATCCAGGGCGGATCGCGCAATCGCATCCAGCAGGTGGTTGCACGGGCACACGTCGAAGCCATCGATCGTGGAACAGGGATCGGGGTCGTGCTCAGCAGGCAGCAGGGTGCAGTTGATGAAGCCGCCGAGATTCACGATGGCACGCGGCCCGCCGCCGCGGTGCAGGATCCAGTCCGCCATGGGGGTGATGGGCGCGCCTTCGCCGCCGGCGGCACGATCCAGGCTGCGAAGATCGTTGACCACGGCACAACGATGCCGCTGGGCGATCGGAGTCGGATCGATCAGTTGCCAGGAACCATTGCGATCATGGTGGACCGTCTGGCCATGCACGGCGATCAGGTCGATTCGATCCAGTCCCAGTTGGTCCACCGCATCGCTGCAGCGGGATCCCAGTCGGGTCCGGGCCATGGCGATGGAGCGGGCCGATGTCGGCTCGCCCATCGAGAGACGACGCAGCGTGTCCGCAAGTTCATCCAGGGGCAGCGAGGCGAAGCCCAGGTGCTCGGCGCGGAGTTCCATGCCCCGCCCCTGCAGCCGCAGGGCGCAGGCATCGATGCCGTCGAGGCTGGTGCCGGTCATGATGCCGACGGCGATCCGGGTTGACTGGTCGAGCGTCACGGGGCCTCCATGGAGCCGTTGCGGTATCCTCCGCACCAATGGGCGACATCGGACACAGGGTACTGGTCACCGGCGGAGCGGGTTTTCTCGGCTCCCATCTCTGTGAACGCCTCCTGGCGAGGGGGCATGAGGTCACCTGCGTCGACAGTTTTCTCACGTCGCAGCGACGGACGATCGCCGGCCTCGAGGCGAACGACCGATTCACGCTCATCGAGCATGACATCATCGAGCCCCTGGAACTGGAAACGGATGCGATCTTCAACCTCGCTTGTCCAGCTGCGCCGGGGCACTACCAGGCCGAGCCGATGCATACGTGGCGAACATCGGTCTACGGTGTGGACAACATGGTGGAAGTCGCACGCAGGAACCAGGCGCCGATCTTCCACAGTTCCACGAGTGAGGTCTACGGGGATCCGGACTGCAGCCCGCAGCCGGAAACGTACCGGGGCAACGTGAATCCCATCGGCCCCCGGGCCTGCTACGACGAAGGCAAACGAGCCGCCGAGACGCTGCTCTTCGATGCTCGTCGTCGTGGTGACGTCCAGGTCAAGGTGGTTCGGATCTTCAACACCTATGGCCCCCGCATGCACCCGTACGACGGTCGGGTGGTCAGCAACTTCATCCGCCAGGCGATCAACGGGGAGGACATCACCATCTTCGGTGATGGCTCGCAGACCCGGTCCTTCTGCTACGTCGACGACATGATTGATGGATTCCTTGCGATGATGGAGGGGCCCGATGACCTGGCGGGACCGGTGAATCTCGGCAATCCACAGGAGCGGACGATTCTCGATCTCGCCCAGCGGGTGCTGGACCAGATCGAGTCGGACTCGAAGCTGATCACCAAGCCGCTTCCCCCGGATGACCCTCTCCAGCGTCGACCGGACATCACCCTGGCAAAGGATCGCCTCGGTTGGGAGCCCAAGGTGGACCTGGAGCAAGGCCTCTCAGCGACCATCGAGGCCTTCCGAGGGCTTGATCTGGAGGACTGGACTCCGCCCACCAAGTACTGGCAGGGTCCGCCCCTGACCGACTGAGGGCCTCTGAGGGCATCAGGGGTGGTGATTCGGTGTGGTCAGGAGGATCGATTCGGGAGAACCCGAACAAGATCCGAAAATAGATACCGAATATGTACCGAACAGACCTTGCGAAATCCGATCATTCTGGCATCCTGAGCATCCTTCAAGGATCGAAGTACCAGATGAAAGGGGCCAAGCAATGGTCAAGCAAACGAGCCGCAGAAAGCGGAATGGACGGCTGGAAGCCGAGAGCAAAAATACGCGTGGTAAGGTGAAGGCCGGATCGGGGAATCGATCCAGCTCGTTTGCCAAGGATGGAAAGGATGCCATGAGCAAGAAAAGCAGCAAGGATGAAGCAGGAAGGGGCCAAGCGCTGGACCGGGCCATCAGTCAGATCGACCAGATGTTCGGAGAAGGCTCGATCATGCGGCTCAACGATGGGAACCGGGCGATTCCAGGAATCGGCACCGGGTGCCTGAGTCTGGATATCGCGCTTGGTGGTCGGGGCATTCCCCGCGGCCGGATCGTCGAGATCTTCGGCCCGGAATCCTCCGGCAAGACGACATTGGCACTGACAGTGGCCGCTCACGCACAGAAGGACGGTGGGGTGGCTGCGTTCATTGATGCGGAGCACGCATTGGATCCGACATGGGCCCGTCGACTGGGTGTCGATCTCGAGAGCCTGCTTGTTTCGCAACCCGATACCGGTGAACAGGCACTTGAGATCTGCGAACTCCTGGTTCGATCCGGCGCCGTCAGCGTGGTCGTGATCGACTCCGTTGCAGCTCTGATCCCGCGAGCGGAGATCGAGGGCGAGATGGGTGACACGCACGTGGGGCTGCAGGCACGCTTGATGAGCCAGGCCATGCGAAAACTCACTGGTGCCATCGCCAAGAGCGATGTGACAGTGATCTTCATCAACCAGTTGCGGGAAAAGATCGGAGTGATGTTCGGATCGCCGGAAACGACTCCCGGTGGTCGCGCACTCAAGTTCTATTCATCCGTTCGGATTGACATCCGGCGCATCGGTGCCATCAAGGATGGCGATCAGAACATCGGTAACCGGGTTCGCGCCCGAGTCGTCAAGAACAAGCTCGCTCCGCCGTTCCGTGATGCCGAGTTCGACATCATGTTCAACGAAGGCATCAGTACCTCCGGCGACCTGCTGGACCTGGCAGTGGCCGAGAACATCGTCAAGAAGGCCGGTGCGTGGTTCAGTTATGGTGATCTTCGAGTTGGCCAGGGGCGTGAGAACTCGAAGCAGTTCTTCCGCGACAACCCGGATCTCTTCGCTGAAGTTCGAGATCGCATCATGGTTGCCAAGGGGCTCGCTGAAGCCCCGGAGGGTGCTGACACGGCACCAGAAGAGGCACCAGTAGAGGCAGCGGAAGGCCCCGCGGAGCAGATCTCCGCAGGTTGATCCTTGCATCAACAGGATTCAGAAGGGTTCTGATGCCCGGGCCGATGGAGAACCATTGGTCCGGGCATTGTCCTGCCTGGAGGGGAATGCGGCTGAGAGGAGTCGAACCTCCACGGGATATTACTCCCACTAGAATCTGAATCTAGCGCGTCTGCCAATTCCGCCACAGCCGCGTGGGGTGCAGATGTGGAATGGTACCTGCAGTGCAGGAAAGTTCAATCATGTGCGATCTCAAGGCCATGCAGGGGTCCTTGGACCTGTGAAACGGTGATTCATCCTTCCGGTGGTGGCCATCCGTTCGTACAATCCAATGCTGGAAACGCACCCATGGACATGATCTACCTCGATCACAATGCGACCACCCCAGCCGCCCCCAGTGTGCTGGAGGCCATGCACCAGGTACTGACGAATGCGTGGGCGAATCCTTCGAGCATTCATCGGCTCGGGCAGCAGGCCAGGCGTCGAGTCGACGAGGCTCGAGAACAGGTGGCTTCCTTCATCGGAGCCCAGGCGCGTGAAATCGTATTCAGTGGTGGCGGTACGGAGTCGGTCAATACCGCGATCCGCTCGGCCCTGCGCAGTCGCCCTGATCGCCGGCTGGTGATCACCAGTCAGGTCGAACATTCCGCGGTCCATGAATTGCTGGAAGATCTCCAGAGTGACGGGATCGAGACACTCATGCTTGCCCACGACTCCAGTGGAGTCGTCGACTGCGACTCCCTGGAGGAGATTCTCCGGTCACGGGGCGATGAGGTGGCACTGGTGACGGTGATGTGGGCCAACAACGAGACCGGTGTCATCGAACCGGTGGATCGTATCGCTTCGCTCTGCCAGGAGCATGGAGTTCTGTTTCACAGCGACGCGACACAGTGGGTGGGAAAGATGCCGGCCGATGTGTCGACCATCCCGTTTGACATGATCAGCTTCGCATCGCACAAGTTCCATGGCCCCAAAGGTGTTGGAGTCCTGTTCGCTCGCACCGGGGTGTCGTGCCACCCGCTCGTAATCGGCGGAGGCCAGGAGCGATCCCGACGAGGGGGGACAGAAAACGTCCCGGGGATCGTGGGACTCGGTGAGGCCTGCCGATTGTCATCCTGTTGGTTCGAAGAGGGTGGACCGGACCGGATGGCTCCGTTGCGTGATGCATTCGAACAGTCCATCGTGAGCCGAATTCCCGACGCCTGTGTCAATGGTCGTGACGTTCCCCGGATGTGGTCCACGACAAGCATTGGCTTTCCAGAACTGGAACCGGAGTTGGTACTGCTGATGCTTTCTGAACGCGGTGTCTGTGCCTCGTCCGGATCAGCATGTTCCTCCGGGGCGTTGAAGCCCTCGAAGGTCATCGAGGCGATCGGTCGCCAGCCCTGCCAGGTGGCGGACGTGCCCTACGGAGCGGTCCGATTCAGCATGTCCCGTGAAACGACGCAGTCGGAACTGCAGCGGGGTGCGGAGATTGTCATCGATGTGGTACAGGAACTGCAGCAGGACGCTCCGACCATGACGGCCGTGCCGCCGGCCGCAGAGTCCGGCTCTGCATCAATGTGATTGGTCAATGTCGTGGACCTCATCCAACTGATCGCCAACTGTGGCTGAGTCTCCGTCGGTCTGGCTCGACAGGACCGAGCCCGGCTCGTACACTTTTTACCTTCAGCCCTGTTAGCTCAGTTGGCAGAGCAGCTGACTCTTAATCAGCGGGTCGTAGGTTCGAGTCCTACACAGGGCATTGCAGCACCGCCTGGAACAGGCGGTGTTTTATTTTTGAGCGTGTCAATCGCTGGCCCGCCTGGCTCACAGGTGAGAGGGATACGACTGTGTCTCCATGATGGGGCAGCTTGCGATTCAACTTGCTGAATCACTTCGGTGATCCTGATCCTGCTCGAATTTCGGTTTGTCGAGGCATCAAGATAATGGTGCATGGAGGGTGGAGAGTTGCCTCTGAAGCGGCGGGGCTCCAACTGGCAGCCTCTGCAAGTGCTGTTTCCAGCCCCACAAGGCCATATCTGCCCTGGTTTCGGCAGGTGATGGCTGCTGCTACAATACAGCGTGAGCCTGCCAACCCGAGCGTACGTATCCTGTGGGGGAAGCAGGCCGAGTTCTTAAAGTTTGAAAGTGAAGAAACAGATGCCTACTGGAACAATCGGTCGCTACTTTGATCAAAAGGGATTTGGATTCATCAAGCCGGACGAAGGCGAGAAGGATCTATTTGTCCACATCACTGAAATCAAGACTGAGGGTGTCTCCACCCTCACCGAGGGCCAGCGCGTCACCTACGAGGTGGTGGATGGTCAGAAGGGTCCCAAGGCCGTCAACGTGGAGATCGACGGCTGATCATCAGCGGATGACATTTGCAACAGGGCCGGTTCCATTGGAGCCGGCCCTGTTTCTTGCGCCACTGCTGGTCAGTGGTGTCCCCCCAGAGGATTCTGATACAGTGAGCAAGGAATGGACCGCCACGATGACTTGATGCGGACCACGACGACGACAGCCCTCCTTGAAGGTCTGTACGACGTCCAGGACTCTGTCGTCTGGCAGGTGTTCGACGATCGCTATCGTCCCATCATCGTCGGAGTTTGCCGACGACTCGGCCTCAATGACAGTGAATCCGATGATGTCGCCCAGGACACGCTGCTGCAGTTCCTCCGAGACTACCGAGAGGGTCGGTACTCGCGGGAGCGAGGTCGGCTGAGAAGTTGGGTTGTCGGTATTGCCCGCCATCGAGTGATCGATTTCCAGCGTTCCCGGGGCCGACGCAAGGAGAAGGTCGGTCATTCATCCGCCATGGAGGTACCCGACGAGCGGTCGTTGGAGGACATCTGGGACCAGGAAATGGAGCGATCGATTCTTCGCCAATCGGTCGAGGAACTCCGCCGAACCACGCGAACCACTGAGAAATCCATCCGGGCCTTCGAGATGATCGTGTTTGATCGTCGCGAGGTGGAAGCGGTGGGTGAGATCCTGGAGATGAAGGCACACGATGTGTACGTGGCCAAGAGCCGGGTAACGACGAAGTTGCGTGAAATCGTCGAGCGCCTGAAGAACCTCTACGAGGTGGATTCGTGAGTTCCACGAATCGAGACGATTCCCTTCCCTTTCCCCGCGACCTGATCGAAGCCTATGCAGCGGGTGAGCTCGAAGACCCCACGCTTGTTGGCCAGATCGAATCCAACACGGAGTTGATGCGTGAGGTCGTTCGCATCCAGGAGGAAAACGACTTCCTGACAAAACTTGCCGGCGCATGGTCGACGATGCCCGGCGCCACCAAGTCCGGTCCTCCACGCCAGCAGATCGAGGGCTACCGGATCATCAATGAGGTCTTTCGTGGTGGGCAGGGAGTCGTTTACAAGGGACTCCAGGAAAACACCAAGCGCATCGTCGCCATCAAGGTCATGCTTGGCGGTGCACTCGCCAGTGAGCGGGCCCGCCAGCGCTTCGAGCGGGAAGTCGAACTGATCGCCTCCCTCCGTCACGAAAATATCGTGACCGTATACGACAGTGGTTCGCTTCCAGACGGCAGCAGTTTCTTCGTCATGGAATTCATCAAGGGTGTTCCCCTGTCCCGTGCCCACATCTTCGGCCGGGATACACTGCCTGATGATCACGAGGATTCATTCCGAATCCGAATCCAGCAGTTCATTTCGATCTGCCATGCCATCCAGTATGCCCACCAGCGTGGCATCATTCACCGGGATCTGAAGCCCGGGAACATCATGGTTGACCGCACTGGCACACCGAAGGTCTTTGATTTCGGGGTGGCCAAGGTCATTGGTCCGTCATCGGGGACCGAGGCGACCCTGACCGGGGAGTTCGTTGGCACCTTCGCCTATGCGTCACCCGAACAGGTCAAGGGTGATGCGGATGCCGTCGATACCCGAAGCGACGTGTACGCACTGGGCCTCATCCTCTATGAGCTCCTTACGGAGGAGCACCCGTATCCAGTCCGTGGCTCGGTGGCGGACATCATCAAGAACATCACTTCCACCGAAGCGGCGCCGCTGACCCGCCACGAGCCGGGCATCAAGCGTGACTTGCAGGCAATCGTCCTCAAGTCGCTCGAGAAGGATCCAGACCATCGCTACCAGTCTGCGGCTGCCTTCGCCCAGGACCTGCAGAATTACCTTGATGGCGAGCCTGTCGAGGCGATGCGTGACAATGCCTCCTACGTGCTGGGGAAGGTCATGCGTCGCTATCGACTGCCGTTGATGGTCGGTACGGGGGTGGTCCTGGCCCTTGTCCTGGTTTCCATTTCCATGTCCATACTCTGGTATCGGGCGGTCAAGGCCGAGCGGATCGCGGGGGAGCGTCTGGTTGCAGTGGAACGAGAGTCCCGGATGCGTGGCGAAGTGACCGACATGTACACGGACATCATCGAATCACTCCAGCCGGAACATGGGCTTGGAACGGAGTTGACGGTTCGGGAGATGATCGACCAGGCGGCTCGCATCGCGGACCAGCGAAGTGTCGTGGAGCCGGAAGTCCAGTCGGCGCTCCTGGAAGCGATCGGCAACACCTATCTTGCATTGGACAAGCTGCCGGAGGCCAGGTCGCACCTGGAGAACTCGCTCCAGTTGCGGATCGATGCGATTGGCGTTGATTCCCTGCCCGTGGCCGAGAGTCGATACGACCTCGGCTACCTGTACCTGGTGCTCGGGGAAATCGAAGAGGCCCGGAGTTCCTTCGAGGCATGCCTGGCGATCTGGGATGGACCGGGTGATCTGTCAGATCGTGCTGCGACTCTGCACGCCCTGGGGCGGGTCGCCGAGAGCGAGGGAAAGATCGATGAGGCGATGGCACAGGCGAACGAGTCGCTCCAACTGCGAATGAAGGATACGAATCCGGACCTGATTGACATCACCGAACTCAAGATCACGATGGCGAGGCTGCATCGCAAGCGCAAGGAATCTGACGAGGCTGAGAAACTCTACCGGGAGGCCTTGGCGGATCTGCGCGACAATGGGCAGGCGGTGTCACCCATGAGCGCAACGATCCTGACCAATCTCGCGGTCGTGATGTGGCAGCGTGATCGACTGGAGGAGGCGGAGTCGCTTCATCGCGAGTCCCTCGCGCAGCGTCGCCGGTTCTACCCCGAGGGGCATTCGGAAATCGGCAAGTCGCTGCTTGGTCTTGGATCGGTGCTGCACAAGATGGACAAGAACCTCGATGCGGAGCCGCACCTGCGGGAAGCGATTGAAGTCTTCCAGTCCCGTTTCGGACCGAACCATTCAGTCGTCGCCAATGCCTCGAACGTGTATGGCCAGGTCCTGTTCAAGCTGGGCCAATACGAGGCCGCTCGCGATACCTACCAGCGATCGCTGAGCATCTGTCGACGTTCCTATGGGCCCGAGAGCTGGCAGGCCGCCGAGCAGGAGGTCGGTCTGGCCCTGGCGTTGTCACGATTGGGACAGCATCAGGAAGCGGAGGTCCTGCTGATCAACGGACATCGCCTCCTTGCCGACAAGTACGGCAGCGGCCATCGACAGACTTTCCGGGCGATGAACGGCCTGCGTGATCTCTACGAGGCGACCGGGGACACCACCCAGATGACACTCTGGTCCCAACGCATCGAACAGGCCCAGGACGGCAAGTGATGGGCGAACATGCTTCGACTCCATCATTGCCCGAAGCCTTTACCGAACGACTGAATGAGATTGCGGGGGAGGCTGGTTGCCGGGCTGTGCTGTCATCGATCCACGGCCCTCGGCCGTTGTCGGTCCGGGTGCAGGGTGACGAACAGGTTCGTGACGCCGTGCATGTCGAACTGGAAGCGGGTGGGTTCGAGCCCGAGGTGGTTTCGTGGTACCCGTGGGCATTCCGCCTGCATGGCGGTGACCGATCGTCCGTGCAGGAGACGAACGCCTTTGCCAAGGGGCACCTCTGGATCCAGTCCCTGTCCAGCATGGCGGCGGTCGTTGGACTCTCGATCGATCCGGGACATGATGTGCTTGATCTCTGCGCAGCGCCAGGGAGCAAGACGACGCTGATCAGCCAACTCCAGCAGGGATCAGGGATCCTGGTTGCAAACGATCGGAGTCGACAGCGACTGTTCAAACTGCGGGCTCATCTTCGCCAGTTGGGCGTCTCAAACGCGGAAGTCACGTGCCATCCCGGTGCAGCCTTCGGTTCCTCGCATGTCGATTGCTTTGACCGGGTGCTGGTCGATGCGCCTTGCAGTGGGGAAGGCATGTTGCATGCATCGAACCCCCAGGGCCTGGCCCAGTGGAGTGAAGGTCGTATTCGGCGGCTCGCCCGGCAGCAACTGGGCCTGCTTTCCGCGGCTCTTCGTACGCTTCGCGTCGGAGGCTGCTGCATGTACTCGACGTGCACCTACGCTCCAGAAGAGAATGAACACGTTGTTGATCGTGTGCTGAAGAAGCACGCTGGCCAATACAGCCTGGAAGCCATGTCGGTGGAGCTCCCGAATGGAACGTCCGGCCTCACGAGTTGGCAGGAGCAGGAGTTTGACGCATCGTTGCGCCATTCACTGCGTCTGCTTCCCGGTGGGGGCGGGGGCCTGACGGGCTTCTACATGGCCTTGATTCGTCGTACGGCATGAACATGCCTGAATGCAGCGACCCCGGGTCCACTGGGCCCGGGGTCGTGCGCGTTTCGTGTCCGCTCCGTGGTGGAGCGGCTCATTGTTTCCTGTGAATCAGGCTTTTCGTTTCCTGCGGCGTCCCAGTGCGCCCAGCCCCAGCAGGAGCAGGCCACCTGGAGCAGGAACGAGTCCACCGCTGTTTCCGCTGGAGCCTTCGGAAAGACTCATGCTCGTAAGGTTCAGTGCGAAAACCTGGATGTCCTTGGTGTATCCAATGATCGGCATGGTCGGTTCCTTGAACTCGACCAGAAGACCACCCGTGTCTCCATCTGGTCCGGGGACCGGACCGGGCATGGATCGGCCGGCAAGGTTGTACTTGAGGAGCTTCTGCTTCTTCTTGCCGCCCTGGTTGGAATGGGCAAGGATGTCCCGGTAATCGCTGACGACCGTCGGATTGGTTCCCAGACTGAATCCGGGATCCGCATCGAGAGAAGCCAAGCCTCGTGGTGCCAGCAGCCCGAGGGCAAGGCAGGCGACGAACCATGATCCGATTGTAAGAATCTTCTTGTTCATGACGTGCCTCCTTTCTCAGGCTTGGACAACGTTGGCAGACTGGAGGATGTTCCATCCAGTCTTTCGGAACCGAGGGAACCGTCCCATCGTCCCGGTGATCATCTTGATGTCTTCGGAATCGATCGTCATGGGAATTTCCTGGCCGGTCCATCCCACGAAACGACGATGTCCCTGGTACTGCATCGAGAACACGCGTTCCCGCATCGACCAGTTGTCCAACTTGTTTGCGATCTCATCGGCCTTGTTCGTGAACAGTGCCATGTACCTCTGGAGATCCTTCTCGTCGGTGACATGCCTGATGGCGATATTGCATCCATAGATGCACCACCATCCATGGCTCTCAATGGAATCCGCGTTTTCGAACGCTTCAAGATCCACGGCTGAGCCGAGTGCATCGGTGATGTCGGCAAGGGCCGAACGAGCATCACGTTGACCGGTGATGACCTGGGCTTCGATGATGCCGCCCTCGGCGGTACGTCCAACGGCGTCCCAATAGGGAGCTTCCTCGGCCAGTTCCCGGCACAGTGCCTGGCAGGCTTCCAGATGCTGAATGGTCGTGCCTGCATGCTTGGCGGCATGAACGGGCTCGGTTCCGATGAGCCGTCGGTAGGTGTTGCCGAGTACGTAGTACGAAAACGCCTGGGAGCATCGATCCCATGTAGTTGTCGGTGGGTTTGATCCGTAGTTCTCGATGAGTTCAGCTGATGTCGCACGTGCCTCAACCAGGTGCCAGAGTGTGTAGTACGCGTTGGCAAGGTTGGATTGCAGTGCACGCCGGATTTCATCATCGATGGGGCATTCCATGAGGCCGCGTTGTGCAGACTCAAGGCTCTTGGAGTACCGGCCAAGACCATCCCAGGCGCCGAAGCTGCGAATGCAGGCCAGAGCTCGCTGGGTTGGAGATTCGGCAAGGCGGTAGGCCATGTCGGCGAACCGCTCCATATCGGTGAAGAGCCCGTTCTCATGTGCTTCAAGTGCCTTGGCATCCATGGAATCAAACGTGTCGATGGTGGAGTGCTCCATCTGTATGACGCGTTCTTCCAGAGCATCTTCATTCAGCAGGCACTCGCTCACATCTCCGATGGACCAGTCCAGTGCTTCCGCAAGGTGCATCACAAGATCGAGTTTTGGATTGCCGGAACCTGGCACGAGTTTGGTCGGATCACGTCCGAGCGCCCCCGCCAGCTCCTTCCGATTCCAACTCCGATAGACCTGCGCAAGATCAAGCAGCCGCTCCAGCCGCTCTCGTTTTTTACCATTTCCATTCATGATGGGACTCCTCTCCAAGAACGCTCGCTTTCACATCGCCATCCGTCTCTTTCTCCCGGCTCCCATACCGGACAGACAACGTTCTGATAGAAACCTAAACCGGTTCCAGCTGCCAACGGACAAGAAAAGAAAAAAGTCGACTGACTTCGTTTCCCCGCTCTAAGGCCCTTCGGATTGGGGGGGGCGAAAAGGCAGGTTTGTGATTTCAGGCACGAAATCAGCTCCTGAGGCCCTGGGATGTGATCCTGATGGACATGACTTCCATCAATCGTCTTTTCAGGATCATGGCTGGGGGGGGCGGCATGCCAGGCCGGGCGGGGGGCCCGAGCAGCCCCTTGGTCGCCGTCCCGCACCCGACCTGTCTGCTCGTGGTGCTCCTGCTTGCCCAGGGATGCGAGCAACCCTTCGAGAATGAGTTCGTGGGGCGGATCAGGTTCATCCGGAGTGTGCCATCGGAAGATGGCACACTCCCGAGCGAGTTGGTCCATGGTGTCATCACCGTGTACACGCCACCACGGTTCACGCCCATCGGCCTGGATGACCATGTCGTTCTGAGCGTCGACGGTGGCCCCTGTGCTGATGCGGTACACCCCACGACTCTGTTGAAGGGAACTGTCCGTGATGTTCTTGAGCAACTCGCGGCCAAAGGCTTGTACGACGCAGTTGCCCGCATTGATGGTTGCGACTGGATGCTGACTCGTGGTCCCCGTGCCGGGACGATCGAAGTGCTTCGTGATCTCCGCCGAATCGCCATGCTCAGGATTCCAAATCCCGGTTCACCACCAGAGCAGCCAAAGGCCATCTCGGCTGGCAGTCACTGAATGTTCTCTCTTCTCGTGCCCCTGTCGACGCCGTTGTCGGCAGGGGTTGTTCTGACAATGGAAAATCACTCCACTGACACATGGATCACGGGCTCCGGTATCATGCGCTCCCTGTTCAAAGGAGGGAGCTCACATGTGTCGTTGGCTGGCCTATATCGGTGAACCTGTCTACATGGATGAACTGCTGCTCAAGCCTGAGCACTCGATGATCGACCAGTCTCGGCATGCCAAGCAGTCAAGCTATGAGATCAACGCGGATGGCTTCGGCGTTGGCTGGTATGGAACCCAGGGAAAGGCGGGTGTCTACCACGATGTCCGGCCGGTCTGGAACGACACGAACTTCTCAGACATCGCGGCACACGTCCGTTCCAGCTTGTTTCTCTGCCATATCCGGGCGTCATCGGGAGCGGAGGTCGTTCGTTCGAACTGCCACCCGTTCCGGCATGAGAACTGGATCTTCCAGCACAACGGGGAGATCAACGATTTCGGTCACATCCGACATGCCCTGACTCGCCGAATCGATCCCGCCATCTTCGCCACGATGCGGGGAGCGACGGATACCGAGACCATCTTCCAACTCGCCTTGACCTTCGGGTTCATGAACGATCCCAAGAAGGGGATCTGCAGCATGATCAAGGCAGTCGAGGAGGAACGCGAAGCCGCCGGCATCGAGAAGCCGTTCTTGATGACCATCGCGGCGTCGAATGGCATATCCCTGTACGCATTCCGGTACGCCAGCTTCGGCGAACCGCCTTCGCTCTACCACAGCACATCCAAGGCGGCGCTGCAGGAAGCCTCCGGTGACACCTACAAGCTGCCCGAGGAGTCGGTTCTCATCGTGTCCGAGCCACTGGACAGGGTCAGTGAGCACTGGAAGGCCGTGCCGCCATCCTCCGCACTGGAAATTCGCCCCGGTTTCGCGGAGATCACTCCACTGTTCGGCACTCCACTGTTCGCTGATTCCTGAGGGAGAGGGGCGCCATGCCGCTTCTGCTGTGGTCCTTCATCATCGGAGTGCTGACTGAGGTGGCCCTGATCGCCAACTGGCGGATCCTGGCAGCTCGGGACGCTGCACCTGACGGCATCGTCCAGTTCACGTGGGTATGGCCCGTTTCGTGGTTCGTCCTGCTTGTTCTGGGAGCGATCGCGTTGTTGCTTGCCGGTCGGTTGTCCAGGGGCGGTGTTTCACTCTCGAACACCAGCACGGCCGTGGTCATGCTGCTCCGCCTGATCGCTCCGATCCTGCTGTTGATCGGTCCGGGGCTGATGCTGCTGTATTCGCTGGTGATGGTGATGGCGGCGATCAGCGTCACGCAGGGACCGCCGCAGATCCCTTGAGTCGCTTCAGCGCTTCTTTGAGGTCGAGGGCGACAGGACTCGGTGTCCGATGTCCGTTCGCCAGAACGCTCCGTCGAAGTGAATCGCCTCACAGGCAGTGTTCGCGCGTTGGCGGGCTTCGGGCAGATCAGTGCCCAGGGCCGTGACAGCGAGTACCCGGCCGCCGTTGGTGCGAATCGCGCCCTTGCCGTCCCGGTTGGTACCGGACTGGAAGACCATGACATTTCGCCCATCAGAGGCATCGCCGATGCCGGTGATCTCGCGTCCCTTCTCATAGTCCCCGGGGTAGCCCTCGGAGCACATGACGACGCAGCAGGCGGACTTCGAGTTGAACTCGAGTTCGACATCGTGCAGACGGCCCGTGCAGCAGGCCCAGAGGATTTCAACAAGATCGCCTTCGAGTCGCATCATCAGTGGCTGGCACTCGGGGTCGCCGAATCGGCAGTTGAACTCAAGGACCTTCGGTCCGGCTGGAGTAAGCATGAGTCCGGCGTAGAGTACGCCTCGGTATTCGATGCCTTCCCGTCGCAATGCGTCGATGGTCGGCAGCAGGATGTCCTGTTCAATCGTGTCCAGCAGTTCCATGTTCACCAGTGGTGTCGGGCAGTAGGCTCCCATACCACCGGTGTTGGGCCCGGTATCGCCCTCGCCGACCTGCTTGTGGTCCTGGCAGGGGTCCAGCATCCAGATCGTCCGGCCGTCGACCAGGGCGAGAACGCTGAGTTCCTGTCCCTCGAGAAACTCCTCGACGAGCAGGGCGTCGCCGGCGGCGCCGAACTCCCGCTGCACCATGATGCGGTCGACGGCGTCGAGGGCCTGCAGGGTGTTGCGGCAGACGATGACACCTTTGCCGGCGGCAAGGCCGGCAGCCTTGATCACACACGGTTCATCGTGGGCCTGGAGCTGAGTGCGGGTCTCGTCGGTGAGTTCGGGGAACTGAATCATGCCCCGATCGTCATTGGATGCGAGGAACGTGCGAAGTTCGGCTGCGTCAGTGGTCAGCCCTGCGGCTTCAAGATCGCGGTCGATGCCTCGAAGCACGTAGCGGCGAGCCGAGTTGGCGTCGGTGAAGGTGCGTGCATCAGCAGTGGGTACGGAAGCCTGCCGCATGATGGTCTTCGCGAAGGCCTTGTCTGATTCGATTCGTGCCGCTTCCTTGCGGGGTCCGAACACGAAGCGATGCTCAGTGGAGAGTGCATCGGCGATTCCCTCGGCCAGTGGTTGTTCCGGGCCGACGATCACCAGGTCGATGTTCTGCTTGTCACACCAGGTCGACAACTGGAAGACCTTGGAAGGATCCCAGTGGTGAGGACAGGGAGTGCCAAGTTTGGCAAGGGCTGCGTTGGATGCATGGGTGATCCAGAGCTTCCCGAGCCGGGACGATTTCGACAGTGACCAGGCAATGGCATGCTCACGCCCGCCTCCCCCGATGAGAAGGATGTTGCAGGATCCAGGACAGGCTCGGGGTGCTCTGGGCATCGTCACAGTGTACCGGACGCATGCCCGTGCCGGCCCACCTCATCCGCTCTGATCATGACTTTCGTTTTGGTCGCGTGATGCCGATACGCGATCGAGCCTGACCCGGGCGCCCCGCCGATGAGCGTTCCGGATCGTGATCATGGCCGCTCTTGATCGCCTCCATGCGATCCCGGATTGCCGCCGCCTGTTCGAACTCGAGTTTCTCGGCCGCTTCGAGCATCTCCTGTTCCAGGTGCTCCAGCAGTTCCTCCTGATCGAGTTCAACTTCGCTTCCATCGCTGTGGAAGGCGGCACGGGCGGTTCTCCGCCCCTCGAGTTCCCGATCGATTCCACGCCGAATCGCCTTGGTGATGCTCTGCGGGGTGATGCCGTTGGCCTTGTTGTGTTCCATCTGGAGTGTTCGGCGGCGTTCGGTCTCATCGATGGCGGATCGCATCTGGGGCGTGATCGAATCCCCGTACATGATCACTTCGGCATCGACGTGGCGGGCGGCTCGACCAATCGTCTGGACGAGGCTCGTTTCACTGCGGAGAAATCCACTCTTGTCAGCATCGAGAATGCCCACCAGGGAGACTTCGGGCAGATCCAGACCTTCGCGGAGCAGGTTGACACCGATCAGGACATCGAAGTCTCCACTGCGAAGGTCGCGGAGAATCTCGATTCGGTCGAGCGTATCGATGTCACTGTGCAGGTAACGGACCCGCAGGGATTGTTCATCCATCCAACTGGTGAGGTCCTCGGCCATCCGCTTCGTAAGCACAGTGACCAGGACCCGTTGATTGCGTTCGATGCGGATCCGGCATTCTTCAACCAGGTCCTGAACCTGGTTGGAGGCGGGGCGGACCGTGACAATGGGATCCAGGAGGCCGGTGGGGCGGATCAACTGCTCCACAACGGCACCATCGGCCTGCTCGAGTTCCCAGGGGCCCGGAGTGGCTGAGACGTAGACCAGTTGTGGGACGACATCCAGGAACTCGTCGAACTTCAGGGGCCGGTTGTCCATTGCGCTGGGCAGGCGGAAGCCATGGTCCACGAGCACCTGCTTGCGAGCCCGATCGCCGTTGTACATCGCGCGGATCTGGGGAATCGTCACGTGGGATTCGTCAATGAAGACGAGCCACTCCTGGGGATCCAGACCCGGAACATGACTGAAGTAATCAAGGAGCGTGGATGGTCGTGAGCCGGCCGGCCGTCCTTCCAGATGCCGGGCGTAGTTCTCGATGCCCGGGCAGTACCCGACTTCCTGGATCATTTCCATGTCATAGCGGGTTCGCGCCATCAGCCGCTGTGACTCGAGCAGTTTTCCTTCCTTCTTCAACTGCGCGCAGCGACGAACCGCTTCTTCCTTGATCGTGGTGACGGCGGCTTCCAACTGGTCCTCGGGCAGAACGTAGTGCACGGCGGGGAAGATGAAGGCCCGGGTTTCCCGGGCCAGCGGTTCGCCGGAGACGGGATGGATCAGCTCGATGCGCTGGATCTCATCGCCGAAGAACTCCACCCGGATCGCGTATTGTTCATAGGCGGGGTACACGTCGAGGATTTCGCCGCGGAGCCGGAACTGTCCGCGTTTGAACTCGATCTCGTTGCGACCGTACTGCATGTCCGTCAACTTGATCAGGAGTTCCCGGCGGTCGATCTCCTGGCCGACCTCCAGCGCAATCACCCGATCGCCGTAGTTCACTGGGGATCCAAGTCCGAAGAGGCAGCTCACCGAGGACACCACGATCACATCCTGCCTCGACAGGAGGCTGCTGGTGGTGGCGAGGCGGAGCCGATCGAGGTCGTCGTTTCGAGAGGCGTCCTTCTCAATGTAGATGTCACGCTGGGGGATGTACGCTTCGGGCTGGTAGTAGTCGTAGTAGCTGACGAAGTAGGACACCGCGCTGTCGGGGAACAGTTCACGGAGTTCCTCGTACAACTGCGCGGCCAGGGTCTTGTTGTGGCTGATCAGGAGCGTGGGCCGGCCGGTGGACTGGATCACGTTTGCCATCGTGAAGGTCTTGCCCGTTCCAGTGGCACCGAGCAGGACCTGCTGGTCGAGCCCCTGGTTCACACCCTTGACCAGCGCATCGATCGCCGTCGGCTGGTCGCCGGTGGGCTGGTACGGGCTGGTCAACTGGAATCGTGCGGACATGAGGCGATGCATCGTCGGGACCAGGTCGCCCCCGGTGGGTGCAGGGCAGCTCAGTCCAGTGGGTACTTGGAATCGTAGGCGGTTGGATCGAGAAGATCGGAGTTGCCGTCACCATTGAACTTGAGTTTCACGAGCCACCCGGCCCCATAGGGGTCCTGGTTGAGCAGGGAAGGATCATTGGCGGCGGCATCGTTCACTTCGACGATCTCGCCGCTGAAGGCGGAGTAGACGTCGCTGGTGGTCTTGACCGATTCGACTTCACCCAGGGCATCTCCGGAACTGATGGAGGTTCCAGCAGGTTTCATCTCTACGTAGGTGATATCCGTCAGTTCATTGGTTGCGAACTGGGTGATGCCGACGGTGACGACGTCACCATCCTTGCGGAACCACTCGTGTGAATCGGTGTAGAGGCAGTCGGTCGGGCTGGCCATCGATCGGTCTCCTGGGGCCTGAGAGCAGGCATGGTAGCACCATGAAAGGGTATTCGGCGGGGTTTCGGACACCGATTCCTCCCTCGGCGGACGGGATCTTGAGGCTTGGCAGGATTGGGATAGACTCTGCATCTTCTCCCCCGGGGATTGCTCCCGGATTCGCCCCCAGAACTGGTCCTGCATCGCACATGTCGCTCATCCTGACACTGACAACCGCTTCACTGCAGTCCATGCTGGATCCGAAGGCTGATCCGCCTCGGACCCTCCTGGACGTGCCTGATTACGTGATCAATACGCTGGACCTGCGTGGTTTGAACATCAATGCATCGATGCTCAGCGGGTGGGGTGTCGAAGACCTCGACCGGCTTCGGGATCGGGCCGACAAGGCCGCTTGTCCCTGCCTGGTCCTGTTCGAAGAGGAGCCGCTGCCATTCGGCGACGAGGATGAGGAAGCGGTGGCTTCGTGCAAGGACCGTGTGGAGCGACTGGCATTCGCCGCCCATCGACTTGGCTGCAATGCCCTGGCCCTGCGTTGCCATGGAGCAACTGGTGGCCCGGCCGAGGACGAGTTGCTGGAGCGAGCCGCGGAAGCCATTCGCGGGCTGATGGCCGGCATCGAGCACCTGGAACTGAACCTGCTGCTGGCCCAGGCCGATGGCATGACGTCGGATCCGGATCGACTTACCGAGTTGATCAAGAAGGTCGGGGGGTTCCGCATTGGTGCCATGCCCATCTTTGGAGTCGGATCCAAGGAAGAAGAGGACATGGAGCGCCTCCGGAAGTTGGCTCCCTACGCAGGAGCGATTCACGTCAGCGTGGAGAAGTTCACAGGCAAGGGCAAGCACAAGGGCTTCGACCTGGCTGAGAGCATCGCAACCATCCGGCGTGTTGGTTACATGAATACCGTGACGATCGACTACGTCGGTGACGGCGATCCATCGAAGGATATTCAATCGGCTCGCGACACCATGCAGGCCGCCATCGACGCCGAGTGAGGCATCCCCATGTCCGCATCCAGTACCGGGCCAGCGACAGGTGTCATCATCACCATTGATGGTCCAGCCGGGACCGGCAAGAGCACGGTCGCCCACCTGCTCGCCGAGCGGCTCGGGCTTGACTACCTCGATTCGGGTTCGATGTACCGTGCAGCGGCCGTTGTTTCGATCGAGCAGGGAATCCATGTGGACGATGCAGACAGGCTTGCCGAGGCTCTGCAGCAGATCGATCTCCGCTTTGACTGGAAGCAGAGCCCACCGCAGCTCCAGTTGGACGGAAGGGATATTTCGCAACGGATCCGCGAGATGGATGTCAGTGGTGTGGTCTCTGAAGTCGCCAAGCAGCCACCGGTTCGTTCCGTACTTGTTGGCGCCCAGCGGCGCATCGCACAGGAGCATCCCAGGCTGGTCAGCGAGGGGCGTGACCAGGGCTCGGTGGTCTTTCCCAATGCGCTGATCCGCTTCTACCTCGATGCGGATCCACGGGTACGGGCCATCCGGCGGGTCAGGCAGTTGACGTCCAGTGGTCATCAGGTCGATGTGAGCGAGGTGACCGAGGACATCCGCCACCGGGACCACCTTGATTCAACACGGAGCGATGGCCCCTTGATCTGCCCCGAGGGGGCGATCATCATCGATACCTCGCAACTGGAGGTTGACGAGGTGGTCGACCTGATGGAGCGGGCAGCCCGGGATCGCATCAGTGGAGACATGACCGGATGTTGAGGTGGTACCAGTTCAAACGCCGCAGTACCCGTCTGCCCTGGTACCACATCCTGGTGTGGTGGACCATCGTTCCATACGGAATCTGCAGGCCGTTGCTCTGGCTCATCTGGAAGGCACGCTGGTACGGGGTTCGTAACGTGCCTGATTCAGGTCCAGCCATTTTCATCGGCAATCACCAGAGTCACTTCGACCCCGTGCTCGTGGGTATCCACGTATCACTTCGCTGCCCACGATCACTTGCGAGGGAGACGCTCAGGACCGATTCCCGTTTCTGGGGATGGTTGATCGGCACCGCGTTCGATTCAATCTGGCTCAAGCAGGGGGCGGGTGATCCGGGTGCCATGAAGGCGGCACTCAACGAGTTGAAGGAAGGCCGGGTCTCCGTGATCTACCCCGAGGGCAGACGAACACCGGACGGTTCGATCAAGGAGTTCAAGCGGGGGGCCTATCTGCTGATCAAGCGGGGGAAGGCACCTGTCATTCCCGTTGCGATCGAAGGGGCTCATGACGCATGGCCGTCTGGACGTCCCAAGCCCCGGTTCGGTGGACGGATCAAGACGATGTTCGGCAAGCCGATTCCGGCCGAGGAACTGATTGCCATGGGACCGGACGATGCACTGGCCCACATCTACGGCATCATCGAGGGCATGCGTCTGCACCTGCGTCAGATGATTCGCAAGGAGAGTCGCGGCCGCTTGCCCCGCCCCGGGGCGGGTGACAGGGATGGACGTGTATCTGGCGGACCGGACGTGGCGAGCTAGGAGCGTCCATCACAATGGAATTCGGCACCATCCTTGGCGACATCGTGATCCTGCTCGGTGCAGCATCCCTGCTTGGCATGCTGTGCGAGCGAATCGGCCTCAGTGCCATCATCGGCTCGCTGGTGGCGGGCATGCTCGTAGGACCGGGCATCCTGCATGCGGTTGTGACCGAGCCGGAACAGATTGAGCAGATCGCTGAGATCGGGGTCGCCCTGCTGCTGTTTACGATCGGGTTGGAGTTGTCCCGCAGTCGACTTCGCAGTTACGGCCTTCGCGGGGTGCAGGGTGGCCTGCTCCAGATCGTGGTGACCATTGGCGTCACGACTGGCGTGGTCCTGCTGCTGGGAGGAACCGTCGCGACGGCACTGGTGGTCGGCTCGATGGTCGCGATCAGTTCGACTGCCTCCGTGGCCAGGGTCCTGACCGAGCGGGCGGAGCTGGATTCGCTTCACGGTCGTGTTTCGATGTCCGTGCTCATCATGCAGGACCTGGCGATCGTGCCGTTGCTGCTGATGGTCAGTTTCCTGGGAAGCTCATCGTCGTTCGACGACGTGGCGGTCGAACTGGGTGGACGGGCCTTCTGGCTCACATGCTTCCTCGCCGGCATCTTTCTCGTCGGACTCCTGATCATTCCCCGGATCTTCGGGAGCACCGCGCGGACCGGGAATCGCGATCTTCCCATCGTGTTGGCGCTCGTCACGTGTCTGCTGGCGGCCTGGATCGCCTGGCTGTTGGGCTTCTCGCCTGCACTGGGAGCATTCGGTGCCGGCCTGGTCCTGGCTGACTCACCCTACGCGCAGCAGATCCGATCCGATGTGGTCCCGTTCAAGGCGGTATTTCTCACGTTGTTCTTTGCCTCCATCGGGATGCTGGCTGACGTGCCATGGCTGCTCTCGGGCATCAATCTCTGGATCGTGCTGGGCGTTTCGGCGGCAATCATTCTCGGCAAGATCTTCCTGGCCGCCCTGGTGTTTCGTCTGCTTGGAATCCAGGCCCGTGTCGGTATCGCCTCGGCACTCTGCTTGGCGCAGATCGGCGAGTTCTCGTTCGTCATCGGTACCGCTGCGAGCCAGCGTGATCTCATCTCCCCCGAGGTGTTCCAGATCCTGACTTCGTCTTCACTGATCACACTGCTGCTGGTTCCGTTGCTGGTGGGCCACAGCCGTGGCTGTTCCAGTGCGATCGTGCGGATGATGAATCGATTGCACCTGCTGCGGGAATCGGGCCCCGAAGGGGAGTCGCTCTCGGAGTTGAGTGATCACGTCATTCTTGTCGGTGCCGGTCCAGCCGGCCGAGGTGTGCTCCAGCGCCTTCGGGCCGAGGGGCGCGAGCCGGTGATCATCGAGATGAATCCGCGCACGGTCCGGGAACTGGGCCGCAACGAACATCGCGTGGTGCTGGGCAACGCGGCCCGAGGCGGCATCCTGCTGCATGCCGGTGTGCAGCAGGCCAAATCGCTGATCGTGACGCTTCCTGATACCCAGTCCTCGGTCGCGGTCATCGAGCAGGCAAGAAATCTCGCCCCGAATCTGCTGATTGCGGCACGCGCCCGGTACAACGTGCACAACCACCTGTTGGAACAGGCCGGGGCGGACATCATCATCACCGAGGAGGACCGCGTCGGCGAAGCCCTTGGTGAGGTGACGATCGAGCGATTGCGCGGGGGATCGGCTTCCGCGGAGTAACGCCCCGACCATGACCACCGTGTTCATGGATCGGGGCGCATGGGTACCACCATCACCAGTTTCGTACTCCAGGGCATCGAGGCGACGCCCTGCGTGATCGAAGCGGATGTTTCGCATACGACACTCCCGCGGACAACGGTGGTCGGCCTTCCCGACATGGCTGTCCGGGAATCATCGGAACGTGTTCGCACTGCGATCACCAACAGCGGCTTCGAGTATCCATTCGGGCGGGTGACGATCAATCTGGCCCCGGCGGATCTGCGCAAGGAGGGTCCCGTCTACGACCTTCCCATTGCACTGGCGATTCTCAGTGCTGGTGGTGTCATCAGCGAGGAGGGGCGGCATCGACTGGATCGTTGCATGGTGGCGGGTGAACTGGCCCTCGATGGATCACTTCGGTCGGTGCGTGGAGTGGTCTCGCTGGCCCTGCTGGCACGAAGCACGGGACGGCGCCACCTCATCGTTCCACGAGCCAACGGCGATGAGGCCGCGATGGTTGATGGAGTCGATGTCTGGCCCGCCAACTGCCTGGGAGACGTGGTGGGACATCTCAACGGGATGGATCGACTCGAGCCCGTCGATGGGAACCGGCTGCGAAGTCGCGTACACGTCGGGCATGGTTCCGGTCCAGACCTTTCCGAGATCAAGGGACAGGTTGTGGCCAAGCGGGCATTGGCCATTGCAGCGGCGGGGTGGCACAACCTGTTGATGGTTGGCCCCCCGGGTTGCGGGAAGACGATGCTGGCCATGGCACTGCCCGGCCTGCTGCCTCCGTTGACCTGGGAAGCAATGCTTGAACTGACGCAGGTCTACTCGTGTGCAGGGCGACAGGGAATGAGCGATGGATTGGTGACCGTACGGCCGGTGCGGGCACCGCACCACACCGCGTCGGGCCCTGCGATCGTCGGAGGGGGGAGCGTGCCACGTCCGGGTGAGGTCAGCCTCGCCCACCATGGCGTACTCTTTCTGGATGAGCTCCCGGAGTTTTCCAAGGCCACGCTCGAGGCCCTGCGGCAGCCCATGCAGGATCGCGTGGTCACCATTGCCCGAGTCAGTGCGACGCTCCAATTCCCCGCCGGGTTCCTGCTCGTGGCCGCGGCGAATCCGTCGGGGGGTGCACGGAATCGCGGGGCCTGGGATCGTGGGTACATCGATCGACTTTCCGGTCCGCTCGTTGATCGAATCGACCTGCATGTTTCGCTGGAGCCGGTCCCGGTCCGGGTCCTTCGATCCCGGTCATCCTCTGCGGAGGCATCTTCACATTGCATTCGTCAGCAGGTGCGCAACGCCATCGATCGCCGTCGTGCGAGACAGGGAATGGTCCCCAATGCGGAACTGACCGGGACCATGCTCGACGCCCTCGTGCCTCTGACCGATGCAGCGGAGCAGTTCCTGGTGGAAACGGTCGATGAACTGGGGCTCAGTGCACGAGGCTGGGACACGCTGCGTCGAGTCGCACGCACCATCGCCGACCTGGACGACATCGACCAGGTCGAACTCGGGCACGTGACCGAGGCGGTTGGATTCAGGCTGCTGGATCGAGTGACCGGTTGAATCCAGTCATCGCACGGCTTCCAGTACTCGACGCCATCGGCAGACGAGCAGAACCTAGCTCGCTTGCTGGTTGCATGCTGAAAAAGTATCAGCTTTGGCCCGCTGGAATCACAGCGGCGGGGCCAATGTGGAACTGGCCGTGGTGGTTCGATTCAGGCTGCTGGATCGAATGTCGGACTGGGTTCAGTCCTGGAACGGCTTCTTGTACTCGACGCCGTCCTCTCGATCTTCCTTGTCCTGCTGGCTTCCGATGAGTGCGCCGGTTCCGGCACCAACGGCGCCACCGACGCCTGCTCCAACGGGGCCACCAATGAGGGCTCCAGCTCCAGCTCCGGCAGCACCACCCATGAGGGCGTTGTCAGCGGTATGACTTCCGCATCCAATCAGGAGCAGGCTGGTGGAAAGGACGGTGATGGTGGTGAGTGTCTTCATTGGAACTCCAGTTGCATGGTGGGTGATGAAGTCGAGAGGATACCCGATCGGAAGAGTGGTTCAGAGCCCGGGAGCGAATCCACGGCGCATCGTGTTTTCGGCGATTGCACGGGGCACGAGGAATTGGCCCAGGTAGTCGCTGCCACCAGCCTTGGAGCCGACTCCGGACATGCCAAAGCCGCCAAAGGGTTGTCGGCCCACGAGGGCCCCGGTGCATCCCCGGTTCAGGTACAGATTGCCGACTCGGAAGGCCCGGCGGGCCAGATCGAGGTGACTGGGCATGCGACTGAAGACGCCGCCTGTGAGTTTGTAGTCGGAGGCGTTGGCCAGTTCCAGGGCATGTTCGAAGTCACGTGCCGTGATCACCGCCAGGACCGGACCGAAGATCTCCTCGGTGGCCAGGTGCCCGTCGGCGGGGGCGTTGGTAAAGATGTGGGGCATGATGAAGGGCTTGCCTACCTGGGCATCAAGGTGCCCGGGGGGATCACCGCCGAGAGCCAGGGTGGCTTCCGACATGCCGATGGAGATGGACCGTGTGATGCGATCCGCCGACTCCTGGTCGATGACCGGGCCGATGTCCGTACTCGGGTGGAGAGGATCTCCCACCACGAGGCTTCGGGTGGAGGCGACCAGTCGCTCCACGAAGGTGTCCAGGGCCGACTCGACCACGATCACCCGGGAGCAGGCCGAGCATTTCTGGCCCTGGAAGTTGAAGGCACTGTCGCGAACGCCGAGCACGGCCTCGTCGAGGTCCGCGGACGCGTCCACGATGATCGCGTTCTTGCCACCCATCTCACAGACCACCCGCTTGACGAAGGGCTGGCTCTGGGGAGTCATGCCGGCAGCCTGGATGATGTCGAGGCCAACGGCCTTGGAACCTGTGAAGGCGATCATCGCGATCCGCTCGTCGCGGACCAGGGCGGCTCCGACCGTTTCGCCATCACCGGCGAGGTAGTGGAGCACGGAGCGGGGGACGCCCGCATCCCAGAGAATGTCGCACGCGAGGCGGGCGATGGCCGGAGTCTGCTCGGCCGGCTTGACGACCACGGTGTTGCCCGTAGCCAGGGCGGCACTGGTCATTCCGACGCAGATGGCAAGGGGGAAATTCCATGGGCTGATCACGACGGCAACGCCACGTCCCTCGTGGAAGACCTCGTCCAGTTCGCCGACGTATCGACCCAGCCGGGTGCGGTCCGTCCAGCGAAATGCCTCGCGGGCGTAGTACTCGCAGAAGTCGATGGACTCGCAGACATCTGCATCCGCTTCACGCCAGGTCTTGCCGGACTCACGGATGATGACGCCCGAGAGTTCATCCCGTCGCCGGCGCATCGTGGCCGCGGCCTTCATCAGCATGTCCGAGCGTTCCTGCTGTGGACGATCTCGCCAGGCGGGGAAGGCCTCGTGGGCCGTGGCGACGGCCTTCTGGGCATCCTTGATCGTGGCATCGTTGGCGACCTTCGGTACCGAAGTCTTTTCGATCGCCCGGGCGAACGCGGTTCGTTGATCTGCCACCGCGAAATCATGCATCGATTCGGTGCAGAACGGAGTCCCGTCTCCAATGGTGTCGACGGGAATGCTCAGTGCGTGGATCTCCGCCCGGTTGGTCATGCGGTTTTCGCCGGGATCCTCGTCCCAGGTGCGGTGCGGGGTCTGCAGGAGTTCGTCCGGAGTCGTTTCACTCAGCGACGAACTGCGCAGCCAGGATTCATTGGACGTGTTCTCGAGCAGTCTCCGCACGAGGTAGGCCATGCCCGGAATCATCTCGCCCACGGGAACGTATTCACGGATGCGAAGTTTCCGGTCGTGGCAGACGGCCTTCATCTGGTCGTTCATGCCCCGCAGCATCTGGATCTCCATGGCATTGGGGGGCAGGTCCGCCGCTTCCAGGGCGACCAGGCCCGAGGCCAGGGTCCGGATGTTGTGTGAACCGAGGGCGAGCTTGACGCCGGCCTCGTCCCTGGTGCGTGGGGTGGCGCCGATGAAGAGATCGACCATGCGCTCGAAGCACGCGTCGGTGTCCGACTTGCGGCCCCAGACCGGCTCCGGCCATCCATGCATGTCGGCGTGAATGATCTCCTCGTCCCAGTAGGCCCCCTTGACCAGTCGCACGGAGACCTGTCGTCCAGTGCGTTTCGCCCAGTCGATGATGCGGTTGGCATCGGCTTCGCCGCTTCGCAGGTACGCCTGCAGGGCAAGGCCGGCCTTGAAGTCGAATTGCTCGCAGCACCGCTCGAAGAGGCTCAGCGTGAGATCCTTCAAGCCGTAGTGCTCCATGTCGAAGTTCACGAAGACACCGTGTTCTCCGGCTTGCTGGAGGATCGGGCCGATCATCTCCACCAGTCCATCCAGCGAACCCTCCGGGTCGATCGGGTCCGTACGGGCGTACAGTGAACTGATCTTGATGGAGACATTCGTGCGGGGGATGGGTCCGAGGTGATCGGACTCGAGGATGGGATTGGGTGTCCACGAGGCGACGGACCTCGGCAACGTTTCCACCAGGTCGAGGTAGCGTTGCTGGTAGATCTGTGCTTCGTCGTCACTGACACATGCTTCACCGAGCAGGTCGACGGTGAAGCCCACGCCCTGGTCCCACATCTTCTTGAGTTGCGGGAGGGCGGATGCAGCGTCTGTTCCGGCGATGAAGCGCTCGGCCATCGCGGTGATGCGGCCGGAGACCACCTTGGTCATCGTGCCCTTGAGCAGGCCGCCGGCGCTGAGGCCGATGCCCATGCCCGACGGCAGTGTGACGCCTGGCTGGGAAAGGTAGTCCACGAGGTGACTGTGCACCTGGGCCGGCGTGCGAAGGGTGGGGAAGGTGTCGATGAACCGGAAGAGCTGGATCTTGAAGGCCTCATCCTGCATGGCCCAGTCCATGAGTTTGTCGGACCAGAAGGAGGTCGACAGCATTCCCTTTTCGGCTCCACGCATCGAGTCGATCAACTCGGTGCCGACTTCGTGAATTCGCTGCTCGCGTGCCGCGTCGTACCACCCCTCACGGGCAGCACCCGGTGCCGGGGCATCGAGTCCACTTGTCTTGTTCTTGTTTCGTCTGAAGATCGCCATGGCGGACCGGCAGTATAGCCGGGCGGGTACATGGTTCAGTGCAACGCGGCCAGTTCCGAGATCGCCCGCCCGTAGACCTGCCGGCATCGCTGTGCCGCCCCGGCCCAGGTCAACTTCCGGACTTCAAAGCGGCCATGTTCCCGGAGGGTCTGGCCCAGGGGGGGGTGCCGAAGCACGGCGAGAATCTTGTCGGCCATGGATTCCACATCCCAGAAGTCCACTTTGAGCACGTGGGTCAGCACCTCGCTGACTCCGGAGGATTTTGAGATGAGCACCGGGACCTCGTGGCTCATCGCCTCCAGCGGGGCGATGCCGAAGGGCTCGGACACCGAGGGCATCACGTACAGGTCGGCGAGTTTGAAGACACGGTCCACGTCGTCTCCACGGAGGAACCCCGTGAAGAGCACCTTGTTGCCGATGCCCAGTTCCGCGGCCAATTCGATCGTGCTCTGGTACAGGTCGCCGCTGCCGGCAACCACGAACTTCACGTTCTCCTCGATGGACAGCACCTTCTCCGCGGCGCGGATGAAATATTCCGGGCCCTTCTGGAAGGTGATTCGTCCAAGGTAGAGCACGATCTTGTCGCGGCGACGGATGGGTTCGATGCCCTGTTCATCGGGATCGAGGTCGATGCCGTTGTAGACCACCTCGACCTTGTCGGGATCGACTCCGTAGCGTCCGGTGACGATGCCCCGGGTCAACCGACTGACGGTGATCACCTTCAGGGCACCGTGGACACCTCGACGCTCGATCGCCTCGATGATCGGGTTGGTGTGCTCGCCGCTGCGATCGAACTCCGTCGAGTGCACGTGGACCACCAGGGGTTTTCCAGTGGCGCGGGCGAGGCGGAGCCCGGCGGGAAACGTCATCCAGTCATGGGCATGGATCACGTCGAAGTCGAGTTCGCCGACGGTCTGCAGGACCGCATTGGCATAGGAACGCACCTGTCCGATGAGGTCCTGACCGTAGTGTTCATTGGACTCACCAGGCTCACCAGGCTCGCCGGGCTCGCCGGTGGCAGCAGACGCTGGCGTGGTGCTGGCGGCTCGATTGTCGGAGTCCGTCGGCGGCGCGGCGATGGGAGCCGGTGTGTCGGCATCCAGTGGCTGACGTTGCAGTTCCTGCTTCCAGTGCTCGACGTGTTCCTCGTCCATCGTGGACTCGTACGGATCATCCAGTGTCGAGGGAATGCGGATGAACTCGGCATGATCGAATCCGTCGTCGGCGATGTGGCTCGAGCTGGCGTCAGGCTGATCGGGTTCATCGCTGGCGGGGGAGTGAGCACGTTTCGCCGGTCGTGGAGGTTGCAGCAACTGGGCGAGGTCTTCCTTCCCCTCGATCATGGAGCCATCCACGCGGATCAGTTCGACATGGCTGCTGTCGGTTTCACCGGTTCCGGGCATGACGAAGCGTACGGTTTCGCCCTGCTTGTCCAGGGCGCGTGTCAGCCCGAAGCAGGCCGTTCCCAGGCCGCCGGATATGTAGGGTGGGAACTCCCATCCGAGCATCAGGATCTTCATCACGCGTCTCCTGCGCGGAACAGTAGCGTGGACGGGCACCATCGTCCATGACCATCGCATGGACCGTACGCTTTCGCCACTGTACGCTGGGGATCCCACCAGAGGAGGAGCCACCCCGTGGCCACCCATTCCATCGAGGATCCATGGACGACCCGTCGACTGTTGACGTGGATGGGGGATCATTTTGCGTCCCGGGACATCGAGGGCCACGAGGTGATGGCCCAGATGCTGCTGTCCCACGTGCTGGAGGTGGAGCCCATCCTGCTGTTTACGGATCCGGATCGACCCACGTCCTCGGAGGAACTGGACCGCTTGCGGCCGCTGGTTCGCCGGGCGGCGGCGGATGAGCCGGTGCAGTACCTGGTTGGAGAAGGCGCATTTCTCGGTCGCTCCTTCGAGGTGGACCCATCGGTCCTGATTCCACGCTCGGCCAGCGAGGCGATCATCCAGCGCGTGCTTGATCGCCAGCGTGGTGGGGCTGCCGGCGGTGATGTTCCGGCCATCGAGCGTGTTGCCGACATCGGGACCGGCACAGGATGCCTGGCCATCACCCTGGCCCTGCACCTTCCCGAGGTCCAGATCCTGGCCTGCGATCTCAGTGCCGATGCCCTGGATGTCGCTGGTCGCAATGCCGAACGACATGGCGTAGCCGATCGCATCGAGTTCGTTCTCGGTGACGCCTGTGCTCCATTGGCATCGAATCGTCCCGAGGAGGGATTCGACCTGGTCGTGACCAACCCGCCCTACATCGCCGATGCGACATGGTCCACGCTCGATGCCAGCGTACGTGAGCACGAGCCGACAATGGCCCTGCGCGGTGGTGTGCATGGTCTTGACGTCATCGCGTCCATCATCGGCAGCGTCGGCCCGCTCCTGGCCGAGGACGGGTTGTTCATCCTGGAGTTCGGTGACGATCAGGCCGACCCGGTGCGCGAGAAGGCGGAACAGGCCGGGCTTGTCCCGGCCCGTATCGGGCTGGACATGCACGGAGACGAACGGATTCTCGTCGTCGATCGAGCGGTCAGGCCGGGGTCGTCAGGGCCGACTTCACCGCCTCGATGAGCTGGGCGGTCTTGAATGGCTTGAACAGGACCGACTGCATTCCCTCCTGGGACGCACGGACGATCGAGTGGTTCGGGTCGTAGCCGAAGCCGGTCATCAGGATCACCGGGATGCCCTTGAAGCGGTTCCTCGCCTCCTGGAAAATCTCGTATCCGGTCAGGTCCGGCATCTTGATGTCCGAGACGACCAGGTCGAACCCGACATCACCACTTCGATCGAACTCGGCCAGGGCCGTCCGTCCATTTTCGCAGAGTGTCACGGTGCAGCCAAGTTCGGTGAGGATCCGTCCCACGGCCGTACGGATGGATTCCTCGTCATCGGCAACGAGGATGCGCTTGCCGGCCGCGTCTTCGTCGACCTTGATCTTGTGCAGTGCCTGCTCGGCATCGAGGATCGAACGTGGTCCGGCGGCGGAAGCCTCGATGCGGGTTCGCATGGAGGAGACGGCTGCGGAGAGCCGGCTCGTCAGTGATGAATTGGCCCCCTGGTCATCTTCCAACTGGCGGGCGACCTCCGTGATCTCTTCCAGGGGATCGTTCAGATCGGCAAGGAGGTTGCGGGAGGCCTGCTCGCTGACGGTGTAGCGTTCAACCACCAGCAGGTCGAGCATGTGCATGGCGATGGCCACGTATTCTCCGAAGAGTTCCGCCAGCTCCTGGTCCTGGTGATCGAACGTGCCCGGTGAGTTCGACTCGATGTTGAAGACGCCGATGATCTCGTCATGCATGCGCAGCGGCACGGTCAATGAACTGGCTGCGTCGTCGAGGCCTTCCCGGTAGAGCGGGTCGGCCTTCACATCCTTGCAGGTATAGGACTTGCCTCGTGCCGCCACCCAGCCCGAGATGCCGTTTCCTTCTTCGTTGGCGTAGATGACTTCCCCGAGTTTGAGGGGGTTGATGTTCTCGGAGATGACCAGTTCCAGTTGCCGTGATCGTGGGTCAAGCAGTCTGATCTCGAAGTTGTCGAATCGAAGCTCCTCACGGACCTGCTGGACGATCTGCTGTTCAAGCAGCCGGAGCCGCTCGGCGACGTTCAGGCTGGCGATGGTCGTGCGATCCAGATGCAGCAGTTGGGAGCCGGCGCTGGTGATGGCCTCGATCCGCAACTGGTGCCGGCGTTCGTTGGTGACCTCGAGAACCAGGCACAGCCAGGTGCCTTCCGTGGAGGGGGCCCGAAGGATCTCCCAATGGCGGTCATCCTCATGGAACTGGGTTCGGCGGGTCGAGGGGGGGGCCTGGGTGCACCAGGCCGTGGCCTGGTCCTGGATTACGGGAGTCAGGGCGGCGAAGCGGTCATCCCTCCAGGTGACCGAGCCCTTCTCGGAAACGAGTACGACGGCATCTCCGAAACTGTTGAGGAGGCTGCCGGAACTGGTCCCAGGGGTCAGAATCCAACTGGGGCGATCCGGGTCCTTGGCGCACTGGATCAGGGCGGCGGTTCGGTTCGGAACCGGCACGATATCGAAGTGCAATGCAAGACCCGCCGGGTCCAGTGGCCCGGTGGAGAGGTCCTCGATGATGAGGAGACGTGGATGCAGATTACTCATGGTCTCGAACCCCCCCTCCGGCTTTTCAGAGGAAGCGTAATTCGAAAATCCGCCCCAGCAACCGTCCACCATCGGATTGCCGGCTTTCCCTGCTTGACAATAGGACCCTCCAACTGGGAATCTTCCATGACCCCGCATCGGGAGCATCCCGTGATCCGGTCGAGTCCACGACGCTGCGTAGCGTCGTATCGCCTCGAGGTGGGCCTGGGCACTGCAGGGAAGTGGTGGATTCCGTGGAAGTTGATTTCAATCAGGATCGCCCAGCGGCCTCTGCCAGACCCACTGGTGTGGCCGGAATCGAGGTCCAGGGCCTGGTCAAGCAGTTCGGTCCGGTGACCGCGGTCGAGTCTGCATCATTCCAGATCCAGCCCGGTGAGATCGTCGGCCTGCTCGGGCACAACGGTGCGGGCAAGACCACCACCATGCGGATGATCTGTGGAGTGCTTCCTCCCACGGCCGGTGTGATCACCGTGGCCGGATACGACATCGTGACCCATCGCCGGCAGGCTGCCGCCCGAGTGGGGTACCTGCCGGAGTCTTCCCCCCTGTATCCCGAAATGCGGGTACGGGAATACCTGGGGTTCCGTGCCCGGCTCTACGGGGTACAGGATGCCAAGGCCGCGATTGAGAAATCGGTGGATCGTTGTGGACTGGAGGCCGCGTCGTCGCGACTGATCGGCCAACTGTCCCGAGGCTACCGCCAGCGGGTCGGACTTGCAGCCGCGATCCTGCATGATCCGGAGGTCCTCGTGCTGGACGAGGCCACTTCCGGCCTGGATCCACTGCAGGTCATCGAGGTTCGCAAACTCATCGAGGAACTCTCGTCCGACCGGACAATCCTCCTCTCGACGCACGTGCTCAGCGAGGTGGAGACCATCTGCGATCGGGTTGTTCTCTTTGCACGAGGCCGCGTGGTCGCCGAGGGAGACCTCGAGACCCTGCGGAGTCGATCGAAATCAGGTGCAGGAGCCTCTCTTGAGGATGTCTTCGTGGAACTGACGGCACAGGCCTTTCTGGAGGCCGGCCCATGAGTTTCACCGGTGTCATCGCCGCCCGGGAGTTTCGATCCTTCTTCCTGCTGCCCTCGGGCTATGTCGTCGGGTCCCTGTTTCTGCTTGCCAATGGCATCGTCTTCCTGTCCGGGGTTTTCCTCCCCGGCCAGCCAGCCACTCTCCGCGGCGTGTTCTCCTTCGATGTGATCATCCTGCTCTTCCTCTGTCCGGCCATCACCATGCGAGCCATCTGTGAGGAGCGGCGGCAGGGGACCTGGGAACTCCTGGCGGCATCGCCAGCGGGCACCGGGGCCTTCGTGTTCGGAAAGTTCCTGGCCTCGATGGGGTACCTGGTGGTCCTGCTGGTGCCAACACTGTTCCTGGTGGGCCTCCTGGAGTTCTACGGTCGACCCGACCCTGGAGAAATTGCCGCCGGGTACCTGGGCCTGCTCCTGGTGGGTGCGGTCTACCTCGCCAGTGGGGTGCTGGCGTCCACCGTCACCGCGTCACAGACGATCGCGTACCTGTTGACGGTCTTCTTCTGGATCCTGGTGGGACTTGCCCGCTCGGCTCTGCCGGGCTGGATCGGTCCCGAGGCGTGGGGAGTCCTGGCACCGTGGGATCCGTTCCTGCGGATGCAGGATTTCACGATCGGTCTCATCGACACGTCGAGCCTGGTCTACTTCCCAAGCCTGGCACTCTTCTTCCTGGTGGTTTCGATTCTCGTCGTGGAGACGGAGCGCCGGGCATGACCATGAATCCATCCCTCAACAAGGCGCAGCACTGGCTGAGCAGCATCATCTTCGCCATCGCGATGGGTGTCGGGCTGGTGGCCCTCAACGACATCTTCATGCAACCGGATCTTCGCGTACGCATCGATGCGACCAAGTCCCGTTCCTACTCCCTGAGTCCCAGAACCCAGCAGTTGCTGGAAACCCTTGAGGGGCCATGGGGCATCACGGTCGTGATGGTGGATTCGGATACCGATCCGGCCGTGGTTCGGCAGATCGACGAAGTGCTCGATCGCTACGCGGAGGCGGCACCGGACATGAACGTCCGCCGAATCGATCCTTCGCAGCCGGGCGCGTTGACGGAGTACGACCAGTTGCTGCTGCAACTCCGTGAACGAGAATCGGAATCGATCGTCACCTTCGAGGACAGTGTTGCAGCAGCCCACGAGGCGTTCTCCAACCTGGTGGCGTTCGCGGGGCCGACCGCCGACTGGATCGACCGCCTGCTGGCCCGGCAGGGAGGCGAGGATGCTTCGGGACGCGAGGTGGAGGCGATCGCCTCTGCGCTGCGGCTCCTTGGTCGGCAGGGGCACCTCGTGCTTGAAGCGGTCGAGGAGTCGATGACGCTGGATGATGGTGCACCGCTGCCCGATCTGGAGACGGCGCGTTCGATACTCGAACAGGGGCTCACACGCTGGTCGATGGAGTTGCAGGCGGCCTCACGCCGGCTGGATCGAATGGACAACCTCCCCACGGAGCAGTCCCCCGAGTTCGCCCGGCTCTCGAGCGCCCTGGCTTCGGAAGCCTCGGCCCTGGCCGTGGCTGCCGATCGACTGGCCCGGCTGCAACCACTTGAACTGGCTCGCATCGCGGGACGTCTTCGTGAAGGCGAGGCCGCCATCATCGTCGGTCCGGATCGCGCCATGGCCATCCCCGCCTCCCAGCTCTTCGCCACGAACCTGCGGCAGGACGAGGTGGGGTCGGTCCGCATGGATCAACGGTTCCGTGGGGAGCAGTTGTTGTCGTCGGCGATTCGATCGATGCAGCAGGAGACCATGCCCACCGTCGTCTTCGTGCATGCCGACGAGGTATCCAGGCTCGATGCCCACCCACAACAGGCGGATGTCACCGGCATCACCACTCTGCTGGAAGCGGCCCGAATCGACGTTTCCCAGTGGCCGGTCGCGCTGGCCCCCCAGCCCGCGTTTCCTGCCGGGACTCCGGTGGTCTGGGTCGTGCTGGCACCCTCGGAACGAATCGGGTTTGAAATCGGCAGCGCGGAGAAGCGACTGCTGGAAGCCACCTCGCACCTGCTGGACCAGGGGGCATCCGTCCTGCTGAGCCTGTACCCGAGTTTTCTTCCTCGCTACGGACAACCGGACCCCTGGGCGGCGCTTGCAGCGGAACTTGGACTTGAAGCCGATACCGGCGCCGTGCTCCTGCAGGAAGCCGTGGATGTCGACGGAGATGTCGTGGTGCAGATGTTCCAGCAAATGACGGAGTTTCCGCCTCCGCACCCGGTGGCCGGTGCGCTCAACGGGCAGAGTCTGGCATTGCCCCTGCCGGTACCGCTGCAACCGATCGATGGGGCGCCGGGGAACTTCCAGGTTCTGGCCTCCATCGCGCCGGATGACAATCGGTGGCTCGAGACGCAATGGACGCCGACGCTCGATCTTGGGCCGGTTCGTCGCGGAGACAGGCAGCTTCCTGGCCCGGTGAACGTGATCTATGCCGTGGAACGCGATATCGAGTCACATTCCCCGCAGCGTGTGATGGTGGTGGGGTCCGGGCCCTGGATGCTGTCGAATGTTGCGGACGTTGCGGTGTCGGCGGGGGGTGATCGAATCAGTCTGCTTCATCCTGGAAACCACGAGTTGATGATGTCATCGGTAGCGTGGCTTGCCGGTGAGGACCAGTTGGTGGCCCAGGGACCGCTGTCCCAGGAGGTCGCGCGGCTTCGGGGCATCGGGAATACGGAACTGCAGGTCGTGGGGTGGTTGTTGATGCTCGTACTCCCGGGCATCGTTCTGCTCCTGGGCGTGGGAGTCTGGATGGCGAGGCGAACCTGATGCGCTGGACAGCAACACTCATCCTGGTGCTTTGTGCAGCCGCCCTGGTGGTCGGGGCATGGTGGATCCACGAATCGGATCCCGATCGGCGGCGACGCATCGAGTCGACTCCGCTGGTGGCGATCGAGGAGCTGCCACGTGACGAGGTCGATCGCATCGAGTTGCGGGTGGAGGGTGAAACGCCACTTGAGTTCCAACGGGAGAACGGACAGTGGTGGATGACGGCGCCGTTCCGGCACGCGGCGCAGTACACGTCGATGCTCGAGTTGATTGAAGCGGCGTTGACGACTCGGATCGTCGATCGAATCGAGCAGATCGAGGAGGGAGATCTGGCCCGCCTGTCGCTTCAGCCCCCACGGGCAACAATCGCCTACTCAGCTGGTGATCGGACGATACAGATCGAACTGGGGCAGTCGGGTCTTGGTGGACGAGCCTACATCCGCCTCGACGGTGGTGGTGAGGTGCTCGTCGTCGACGATGCACTGCCCAGGAAGGTGTTCCAGGACAATTCGGTTCGGTGGCGCGAGCACAGTCTCTTTCCGGGGGCGGACATCGAGGTCGATCGCATCGAACGCTCCGTGGGTGACAACGAGGTCGTCTTCGAACGTTCGGGTCGGACATGGTCGATCGTTCAGCCGATCCAGACGAGGGTGGACGCCGAGGCCATGGGGACCCATGCGATCAATCTCGCCCGAGCCGCATGGACGGATGTGCTGATGGATGAACCTGAAGACCTTGCCACCTACGGACTCGACCCTCCCGTGGCACGACTGTCCATCACACGCAACGGAGAAACGCAGGTTCTGCTCGTGGGTGATCGTCTCGGCAGTGCGAGCCAGGACCGTTCCGGGATGATCGAGGGGGTGCCGGTCGTGTTGTCGCTCGATGGACGGACCGTGGCGTCGATCCTTCCCGATCCCGCGACGCTCATCGATCACCGTGCATCACGAGTGCGACCTGCCGACGTCAAGACGATCGAGATCGAGGGGCCCGATGGCACGTTCCGTCTTCAGCGATCGTTGGAGTACTGGGTGGCTCCCGGGTACGACGACCAGGAAGTGCCCCCGGAACGTGTCGAGGAACTGCTGCAGTCCATGACAACGCTTCGGGCCACCGAGATTGAATTACGGGACGACTACCCGGCCGAACTTGAGCGGGCCCGTGTCACGTTTCTCGGCTTCGACGGATCGCCACTGGATACCGTTCGGCTGCTTCGAGAGCAGCCGGAGACAGGTAAATGGGCGATGGAGAACGGGGACAACGTGCTGCGGGTGCACCCGGAGTTCCTCGTGCTGCACCTGCGTCCGGTTGATTACGGGCTGGTGCCTGCGCCGGTCGAAACGCCGTAGCGCAGCAGGACGTCGTCATCTCGTCGATGCATCGAGCGAAGGGTCATCGAGTCCCCGTCGGCGATCGTTCCCGGAGCGAATCCGGTCAACACGGGCATGGCCTCCCCATCTCCAAGGAGGATCGGCGCCACGAAGACCATGGCTTCGTTGACGAGGCCTTCCTGCATCAGCGATCCAAACAGTCCTGGCCCCGATTCGACCAGCACGGTACTGCAGTTGTGTACGCCGGAAAGGTGGACAAGCAGATTTGCCATCGAAAGCCTGCCCTCGACGGGTGGCAGTGGCAGCACATCGACACCGGCCCCGGCCAGTTCAGTCACCCGGTCCGGCTTGCCTGCATGCGAAGAATCGCTGCATGCGATGGTCAGTGGCGCATCACCGAGAGTCTGCAGCAGGGCGGCATCGCGTGGGATGCGCAGGTCGGGATCGACGACGACCCGCCGTGCCGTGCGACGACGTCGACCATCCCGGGCTGTCAGGCGGGGGTCGTCTGCGAGCACGGTCCCGATGCCGGTGAGGATGGCGTCCACGCGACCACGCTGGCGATGCACGAGCCGGCGACTGCGAGCGCTGCTGATCCACTGGCTGTGCCCACTTCGCGTGGCCAGTCGCCCGTCAAGAGTCTGGGCCCATTTTGCGATGACCCAGGGCAGACCGGTCGTGACACGGTGGCGAAAGATCGCTGAGAGTGCCTGGGACGGCTGGTGTTCGATGATCTCCACGTCCAGTCCTGCGCTTCGCAGCAGGTCGGCTCCACCACAGGCTTCCGGATTCGGGTCGAGGCAGCCGATGACGACTCGCCGGATCCCGGCTTCGAGAATGGCCTCGGTACACGGTGGGGTTCGTCCCTGGTGGGTGCAGGGTTCAAGGGTCGTGTAGAGCGTTCCGTTGCGAAGCCGATGTCCACAGGATTCGATGAGCAGCCGCTCGGCATGTGGACCGCCCACGATCCGGTGATGGCGTTCACCAACGACGTGGCCTTCGGTGTCCACGCCCACGCACCCAACCATGGGGTTGGGTTCGACGTGCCCGTGTCCACGCAGTCCTCGGCGGGCAGCGCGGTCCAGCAGCAGTGCATCGACTTCCATTGTGGCTTGAGCGATCGTCATGCTTCGGGTCCTGGCCCCTATGAAACGACTCCCCACCGTACCAGAACATGGGGTCATGCTCTGGCGAAGAGGGGAGCGTTGGGGGAGAGAGACTGGGTTGGGGAGGGGATCGTGGCGAATCAGGTCTTGGCCAGGACCTCCTCGGTGAGATTTGGAGGCATGATCCGGTATTCGCTGGGCTCCATGGAACTGGATGCCCGGCCCTGGCTCATGCCGCGGAGAATCGTGGTGTAGCCGAACATCTCCGAGAGCGGAACATCGGCGTAGATGATGCGGGTGATGCCGCGAATCTCAGAGTCGATGATCTGTCCCCGTCGGCTGGCAAGGTCACTGCTGATGGGACCGAAGAAGTCCTCCGGAGTGGTGATCTCGACTCGCATGATGGGTTCAAGAAGCGTCAGCCCGGCCTGGGAGCAGGCCTGTCGGAAGGCGAGGGCGCCTGCCTGTTCGAATGCGACCTGGCTTGAATCGACCTCGTGGTAGGAACCGTAGACCAGCTGGGCCTTGACGTTCACCATGGGGTATCCGCCGAGAATGCCGGAGACGGCAGCGGATCGGATTCCGGTTTCGACCGAGGGGATGTATTCGCGGGGAATCACGCCCTGCTTGATCGAGTCCACGAAGACGATGCCGTTCTTCATCTTCAGTTCCTGGGCCTCGGCTTCATCGGCGGTGATGGGCTCGACGCTGAGGACGACGTCGCCGTACTGGCCACGTCCACCAGTCTGCTTGACGAACTTGCCGCGGACATCATTCGCCTCGCCCATGATCGTTTCACGGTAGCTGACTCGAGGCGTTCCGATGTTCACACCGATCTTCATGTCCCGGACAAGCTTGTTCTTGACGATCTCAAGGTGAAGTTCACCCATGCCGGAGATGATCGTTTCACCTGTGTCCTCGTTGTAGTTCGAGCGGAAGGAAGGATCCTCTCGCATGATCGTGCCAAGTGCTTCGCCCAGTTTCTTCTTGTCATCCGTCGTCATGGGCTCGATGGACATCGAGATCACTGGATCCGGGAAGTGCATGCGTTCCAGCACGATCGGGTCACCCTGATCGCAGAGCGTGTCGCCCGTGACCGAGTGCTTGAGGCCGATGATGGCGACGATCTGGCCGGCACTGACTTCATCCAGGGATTCGCGATCCTTGGCGTGCATCTCGTAGATCCTGGAGATGATTTCCTTCTTCCGATTGGCCGGGTTCAGTACGCGGGTGCCCTGCTTGAGCGTGCCCGAATAGATCCGGCAGTAGGTGAGATCACCGTGGGTGTCGGAGACCACCTTGAAGACCAGGGCCGAGAAGGGGGCATCAGGATCGTTGGGGCGGGTCAACTTGGTGTCTTCGTCCTTGGGATCCGTTCCCTCGACATGCGGGACCTCGGTCGGGTTCGGAAGGAAGTGGATGACGCCGTCCAGCAGGCGCTGGATGCCGATGTTGCGAAGGGCGGCGCCGCAGAAAGTCGGGGTGCATTCGCGGGTAAGCGTGCCGGCCCGCAGGACACGCCGGATGGATTCCTCATCGACGCTCTCCTCGTCCTCGAGGTACTGCTCCATGAATTCATCGTCGAGTTCGGCGATGGATTCGAGCATGCGGTGTCGCCACTGTGCAGCGATATCCACCATGTCGTCGGGAATATCACGTTCCTCGATGACCGCCCCGAGTTCTCCGCTGTCGAAGTAGAAGGCTCGCATCTCGATGAGATCGATGAGGCCCTGGAGTTCATCACCCGCGCCAATGGGGAACTGAACTGCGATGGGGTTGGCCCCGAGTCGCTCGATGATCGAGTTGAAGCTGAATTCGAAGTTGGCGCCGACCTTGTCCATCTTGTTGATGAAGCAGAGGCGGGGCACGTTGTAGCGGTCGGCCTGTCGCCAGACGGTTTCGGACTGGGCTTCCACGCCCTCCTTGCCATCGAAGACGGTCACGGCACCATCGAGCACCCGCATCGATCGTTCCACCTCAATGGTGAAGTCGACGTGGCCCGGGGTGTCGATCAGGTTCACGGTGTAGGTCTTGCCTTGGAAGTCCCAGGGGCAGGTCGTCGCAGCCGACTGGATGGTGATGCCGCGCTCCTGTTCCTCCTCGAGGAAGTCCATGGTTGCAGTTCCCTCGTGCACTTCACCCATCTTGTAGTTTCGACCGGTGTAGTACAGAACCCGTTCGGTGACGGTCGTCTTGCCGGCATCGATGTGGGCACAGACGCCGATGTTGCGTATGTAGTTGAGGTCAATGGCCATGGTGCTGGATTCCTGGGGAAGGACCCTCGGGGTCTCTGAGACTTGAAGAAGGAGGTGCATGGCGGGAGCATCTGCTTCCGTCGGCACTGGTCATGGTTGTGGAGGGGTCACGTCACGTGACCCACCTGTCTGCTCGTGGCCCGGCTTCCGCCTGGGCCGACTCTCTTAGGGAGTCAAGTACCGCAGGTGGGCCGGACGATCTCGTCATCTTCGATCTGCATGGAAATCCTCCTTGCAGGTTCGTCAGGGGGGGTGTACCCCCTCGAGTTCGCCGTGATGTGACTGTGGCCGAAATCAGTATTTCGGCTTTGTAGCACGGGATTCTATCGACCAATTGACCGCTGTCAATGATAAATACAGCGAGATCAACAGGAACGGATCAGTTGATCCCGGTTGATATTACGTTCCTGGATGATGCCGTCGATGTCCTGCAGGTACCGCCTCGCATCCTGCACGTAGCCGGCTGTGGGGTCCAGGCCCGGGCAGGCAGTCGTGAAGTAGGTATTCATTCGGATCATCAGTAGTTCACGGCAGTACTTGGCGGTCATCGAAGCCAGCGCGATGGGAAGGTGTCGATCCTCT
The DNA here is from genome assembly GCA_029245245.1 of Phycisphaerales bacterium. Classification (GTDB taxonomy): domain Bacteria; phylum Planctomycetota; class Phycisphaerae; order Phycisphaerales; family SM1A02; genus UBA854. Next base: position 120,613 of record JAQWPT010000034.1, on the reverse strand, counting down.
CCACCCTGTGCGAAGGTGATGGAGCATCCGGCGCCGTCGTGGGAGCCGCTGGTGCGGAGTCGGTACCGGCAGAGACGGGGATCCTCGTCGAGCACCTGGATCATGTCATCGGGCCATGCGTACTGGAGGTCCTGCCGGTAGCGGGTCCGGCCACCTTGGCGATCGATCACGACATGCAGGTCGTGGTCACGGAATTCCGTCCGCAGTTCCTGGACCCGGCGGAGCACGGCCTCGAAGTTGACGCTGGCCTTGTTCCCCGTGCGCCCGACCTCATGGTTGAATGCATCCGCATCGATGAGTTCACAGGACAGGCGTCGGCAGGATACGCCGGCTTCGGCCATGGACCGTTTCAGCCGGGCGGAGGCGATGCCCAGCAGTCCACGGTCCTCGCCCAGTGGAAGCGAGGTGCATCCCTGGTACCAGGCATGATCGGGCACGGAGGCGCCGAGTTTTGAAAGGACATCGATGTCATCCAGTGCGCCAAGCCAGTCCGCCGCATCCTCGGTGGCTCCGAGGAATGCGAGCACGCCACGCTCAAGGTGATGCAGGGGGTGGCGTCGTCCTCCCTTGGCACCCTTGAGTTTCTTGGAATCGTCGACGGCCAGCCGTCCGCCACGGTCCCGCCGGCCGCGGCACACCGCGTGATCAAGTCGCGACCAGAGATCGGGGGCGCCTGTCGCCGCATCATGGTCCTGCATGGAGAAGATGGAGCAGCCGATGGTGAGCGGACCGAGCATCGGTCCGTATCCTGCTTCATCGATTCCCGCGTAGATCAACATCGTCCACAGCGTAGCGACTTCTCAGCACACTCCGACGCATCCGTCCCTGCGGGGGTCGCTGCCACCGATGCAGGCATCTTTTTCTCGACGAATGACCTGTCCACCACCGAAGGCGACGGACCTGGTTTCGGCCAGTTCCAGTTCGTGGCCCCGGGCCGCCAGTGCCTCGATGGTTTGAGGCGGAAACCCGGGCTCAAGGTGGACGCGTCGGCCCTGGGCGATTCGCCATCGAGGTGCATCCAGCGCCGCTTGTGGATCCTGGCCCAGTTCGAGCATTCGCCAGAGCACCTGGACATGTCCCTGTGGCTGCATGTGTCCGCCCATGACGCCGAAGGAGATCTCCGGGGCGCCATCACGGGTTGCGAAACCGGGGATGATCGTGTGGTAGGGGCGCTTGCCGCCACCGGCTCGATTGGGGTGTCCGTCGGCCAGTACGAATCCGGCGCCACGGTTCTGCAGTGCGATGCCGGTTCCGGGGACCACCACTCCCGATCCGAATCCCATGTAGTTGGATTGGATGAACGACACCATGTTGCCATGGGCGTCGGCGCACGACAGGTAGACGGTCGATGCGTCGGATACCACGACGTGTCCCGGATCACGGGCTGCGTCCGGGTCGATCGCCGAGGCATGAGCATCGAGGTGTTCCGGCTCCAGGAGCGATGCGGGGTCGACGGTCATGGCTGAGGGGTCGCCGACCACGGCCTTGATGTCGCGGAAGGCGCATTTCATCGCCTCGATCTGGAGGTGCAGTGTCAGCGGATCGAAAAGATCGTTGGTGCGGTGTCCGATTCGATCCAGGATTCCGGCGGCCACCAGCGCGACCAGGCCCTGTCCATTGGGGGGAAGTTCATGCAGCAGGTGATCACCCGAGGGGGCATGCAGTGGCTCACACCACTGGGGGGCGTGGTTGGCGAGATCCTGTTCGTTCAGGGAAGCGCCATGGGCCCGGGCATCGGCGGCGATGCGCTCGCCCAATGCGCCGCGGTAGAAGGATTCTCCTCCCGTCTCCGCGATGGAGGCCAGGGTCTCGGCATGGTCCGGGCTGAAGAACCGTTCGCCTTCCTCGGGGGTTCTCCCACCTGCCGTGAAGGTGTTCCGCCACGACGGGAAGTCGTGAAATCGTTTGGCGGATCTCGCCCACGAGGCCGCAGTCAACGGAGTCACCACGTATCCCTCGCGGGCCAGTCGAATCGCTCCCTCGGCCAGGGTCGGCAGGTCCATGGTTCCGAAACGTTCGCAGAGCGCAACCCAGCCGGACACGGCGCCGGGCACCGTCACGGCTTCCCAACCCAGCACCGGCATGTGGTCCCGGTCACCGTAGATGTCATCGGGCCACGCGGCGGGGGATCGGCCCGAGGCATTGAGTCCGTGCAGTGCACCATCCATCCAGGCCAGCGCGAAGGCATCGGATCCGATGCCGTTTGAACAGGGCTCGACGACGGTGAGGGCCATGGCGGTGGCGATCGCCGCATCCATGGCATTGCCGCCACGGGCGAGGATGTCCACGCCGACCCGCACGGCGTCGGGCTGGCTTGTGGCAACCATGTTCGAGGCGGTGAGCGGAGGCATCAGTCTTCCAGGGGTTGGTGGATCCAGCCGCCGCAGATGACCATGTCTTCCTGGTAGCAGACGACGGCCTGGCCGGGGGCGACCGATTCCTGTGGTGATTCGAATCGCACTTCGAGATCGCCTTTCGCAGTGGATCGCACACGAGCCGGGATCGGTTCGGCGTTGTAGCGGATCTTCGCCGTGCAGGGGCGGAATGCCGTGGTCGCTTCCTCGTGCCAGTTCGCTTCGCGTGCGGTGCACCCGGTGGACTGGAGCAACTCCTTGCCGCCCACGGTGATCTGGTTGGTCTCTGCGTTCTTGTTCAGGACGTAGAGGGGGTGGCTCAGGGCGACGCCGATGCCGCGGCGCTGGCCGATGGTGTAGTGCTGGTGTCCGGGATGCGTTCCGATGACGTTTCCGTCGAGATCGACGATGTCACCTTCTTCGACCGCATCGGGAGTGGAGCGTTCGACGAGGCCCGCGTAATCGTTGTCCGGTACGAAGCAGATCTCCTGCGAGTCGGGCTTGGAGTGCACCGGGAGTCCGAGTTCCTTCGCCTTGTTCCGAACCTCGTCCTTGGTGAACTCGCCGACCGGAAATCGCATGTGATCCAGTTGTTCGATCGGGGCGCCGAAGAGCACGTAACTCTGATCCTTGCCGGCATCATGGCCCATGCAGAGTCGGGACCGACCGCCGCGTTGCTCGATGCGGGCATGGTGTCCCGAGGCGACCGATCCGGCGCCGAGTTGGCCGGCGTAGTCGTGGAGTCGTCCGAATTTCAGCCAGTCGTTGCATCGCACGCATGGGTTGGGCGTCCGACCGGCGTTGTACTCGTCGACGAAGTAGTCGATGATTCGTCCGAAATCCTTCTTGAAGTTGCAGACGTAGAACGGAACGTCGAGCCGTCCTGCGACGCGGCGTGCATCCTCGGCATCGTTGATCGAGCAGCAGCCCTGCTTGCCGATGCGAAGGGGCTTGCCGGAGGGCCCGGTGGCCTGGGCGATCGGCGTGTCCAGGGTTTCACCCGGGGACCCCAGACGCATGAAACAGCCGATGACTTCAAGATCTTCCTGGAGCAGCAGGGCAGCCGCGACGGAGGAGTCAACACCGCCGGACATGGCGACAAGGACTTTCTTATTGGACACCGGGGAGGGCATGATCACCCATGGTACGGGCCCCTGTCGGTGGAGTGGGGGGTTGAATCGGTCCGACGCGGTCGAGTCGGCTAGAATGCCCTTACGGATCGCCCATGCAAGGAGCTGACGACCTATGCCCCCGACGACCGCAACGACCGCCATTCATGACCTGCTCGGTTCCGATGCCGAGTCCCTGCTGACGCACCAAGCGGTGCTGGACAGGTCCCTGCTGCACGTACCAGGTCCAGATGTCGTGGCGGACTGTTTCCGGGACAGTGATCGAAGTCCGCAGGTCCTGCGAAGTCTTCAGTCGCTGTACGGGCACGGTCGCCTCGCGGACACCGGCTACCTCTCCATCCTTCCCGTGGACCAGGGCATCGAGCATTCCGGCGGATCATCCTTTGCGAAGAACCCGATCTACTTCGATGGCGACAACATCTGCCGGCTCGCCTGGGAAGGTGGATGCAATGCGGTGGCGACGACCTTCGGCGTACTCGGCTCGGTCTCCCGCAAGTGGGCCCACCGCATTCCCATGATCGTGAAGATCAACCACAACGAACTGCTCACGAGTCCCAACTCCTACGACCAGGTGCTCTTCGGCACCGTGCAGGAGGCCTGGAACCTCGGTGCGGCCGCGATCGGGGCCACGATCTACTTTGGTTCCGACCAGTCACGCCGCCAGATTCAGGAGATCGCCGAGGCCTTTTCCTACGCCCACGAACTGGGCATGGCCACGGTCCTCTGGTGCTACCTCCGCAACAACGACTTCAAGTCCGGTGGTACCGACTACCACGCTTCGGCCGATCTCACCGGCCAGGCGAACCACCTTGGCGTGACGATGCAGGCCGACATCATCAAGCAGAAACTCGCCGTGAACAACGGCGGCTACATCGCGCTGAACGAGGGCGGCTCCTACGGAAAGTTCGACCAGCGCATGTACGACGAACTGTGCTCGGACCACCCGATTGATCTGTGTCGTTGGCAGGTCGCCAACTGCTACATGGGCCGCATCGGCCTGATCAACTCCGGTGGGGCATCCGGCGACAACGACCTGGCGGACGCGGTTCGGACCGCGGTCATCAACAAGCGAGCAGGAGGCAGCGGCCTCATCTCGGGCCGCAAGTCGTTCCAGCGTCCGATGGCCGAGGGCGTGCAACTGCTCAATGCCATCCAGGATGTCTACCTGGATGACGCTGTCACCATCGCCTGATTCACCTTGAGTTCGATCGACCTGGAATGAACCGGATCAGGCGATCGAGGCGGCACGCCGTCTCGGCCTGTTGATTTCATCCGCTTCCACACGTTGCCTCGACTGTTCCTGCTCCGAATAGTCCTCGCCGAATCGCACCAGCCGCAGGCTGTTGGCAATGACGATGACGTAGCCCAGTGCGTAGTAGAACGGGGCCACCCACAGGGTGAGGATCGTGCCGGTGGCGGCCAACGCCAGTCCGACCACGGCGAGGATCAGCGACATCGAAATGTTCTGGCTGATCACCCGGCGGGTACGGCGGGCCAGTTGCAGCAGGAAGGGTACGTGTCGCAGGTCGTCGTTCATCAGGGCGACACCGGCGGAGTTCGTCGCGATGTCGGATCCAGAGAGGCCCATGGCAACGCCGACATCTGCGGTTGCGAGGATGGGGCCGTCGTTGATGCCGTCGCCGACGACCAGGGTGCGGTGCCCCTTCTTGATGAGGTACTTGAGTTCTTCGTGTTTTTCCTCTGGAAGGCATTCGGCCTCGATGGAGTCCACGCCCACGGCCTGGCCGACGCGTTTGGCCACTGAGAGGCGGTCACCTGTGAAGATGCAGATGCGCCGACAGCCGATCTCCCGCATTTCCTCCACGGCGGTGATGGCGTTGCGTCGCAGCTTGTCCTCGAGCCCGACGGCGCCGAGGTACGTGTTGTCACGCATCACGTGCACACCGGACATGCCGCCGATCTTCTCCTCGACTTCGGCGAGGTGGACCTCGATATCGGGATTGAGTTCCCGGAGCCAGGTGCTGCGTCCGACATGGATGGTGCCGTTGGGAGTCCGGGCGATGACGCCACGGCCGTGGTGTTCCTCGTAGGAGTCGATGGAACTTGGTTCGATGCGGGCCTTGTCCGCAGTGTCCATGATGGAGCGGGCCAGCGGGTGGTTCGATGACTGCTCACCATCGGCAGCAGCCTGGAGCAGATCGGCACCACCGATGCCATCGACGGGTGCGAGTCGACTGACCTCGAATCGGCCGGTGGTCAGCGTTCCGGTCTTGTCCATGATCACGGTGTCGATGTCGGCCGCGGCCTCGAGGGTCCGTGTCTGCTTGATCATGATGCCCAGCCGGGCTGATGCCGCGAACGCGGCAACCATGGCGGTGGGGTGGGAGATCAGCAGGCCACCGGGGCAGGTGACGACAAGCACGATGATCGCGCGGACGGCCGCCTGGTCCTGAATCGCCTCGTCGGTACTTCGCGTAGTGAAGAACCACACCAGGGCGGCAACCATGAGAACCACCCAGAAGTAGTAGGAGGCGAGCTGCTCGATGAACTCCTGTCGCTGTGTCTTGGATGATTCGGCTTCGCGGATCAGTGATTCCACCTTGCCGATCGTCGTTTCTCCGGCAACTGCCGTCACCTCGATGTCGATCTGTCCGGTGAGGTTGGCCGTGCCGGCGTAGACCTCGCTTCCAGTCGAGACCTCGATGGGCACGGCTTCACCGGTCAGTGACGCCTGGTTGATGTCGCTTTGCCCCGAGACGATCCGTCCATCGACGGGGAGGTTCTCGCCGGGACGAACGCGAACGATGCTTCCGATGGTCAACTTGGAGAGGTGGACGTCCTGTTCGGATCCGTCGGTCCCCAGGAGTCGGGCGATGTCCGGGGTCAGGTCGACGAGTTCGCGGATCGCACGCTGGGCACCCCAGGCCGTCCGGCTCAGGATCAGGTTCGCCATCCAGAGGAAGAGCGCGAGGAAGCCGGCGGCAAGGTACATCTCGGACGACATGGCTGCGAGCACGGCGAGGGACGCCAGGGAATCACTCGATGGGCGGCCGCGGGTGACCTCGCCCCAGGCTCCCACGAGCAGGGGGATCACCAGGATGATCGAGCCGATGGCGGCGGGGAACTGCGAGACAAGTTCATTGGAGCCCAGAAGGCTTCCGATCCACGAGGCGGCCAGAAAGACGCCGCCGCTCATGGCGATCAGCAATCGACGTTCAAGCCCGATGGCATTGAGCCCCTGCTCATCGGCAAGGGCACTGGGTTTGATTGATGCTGCTTCGAGGCCGGTCGTCTCGGACATGGGTGGCTCCGCGGAATCCCTGAGTCTGCATGCCGTGAAAGGGACGCAGTATAGCCCCCTCCCGGATGGGGCACCGGATTGCTACGCTCCAGCAGCCCCTGGGGTTCGCAAGTCCTTGGATTGCGGTGGAACACGGGATCGGCTCCAATGCCATCTCAGGATCACTTCCCATGACCCAGCCAACCAAGCACCACGTGGCGATGATCGGTACCGGCCAGATGGGCCTCGTGATGGCCGATGCAATCGTGAGCCGGGGAGCTGCGGTGACCATGTGGGGACCACGCACCGAAATCGTCCAGCAACTGAAGGAAGAGCGGGCGATTCCAGCCCGTCTGCCAGGGTTCCGCCTGCCCGACGCGGTGCAGTTGACCACCGATCCCGAGGAAGCCTTCGCAGGTGCCACGGTGGCGATCAATGCCATCCCGACCCAGTTCATTCGCTCTACCTGGACGAAGCTCCTGCCGGCCTGCCTCCCCGGCACGCCACTGGTGAGCACGGCCAAGGGCGTGGAGAACGGCACGCTGCTTCGGCCAACGGAAGTTCTGGGTGAACTTGCGGAGTCGGTGCTCGGTCAGCGATCGGACCTTGTCGTGCTCTCCGGGCCGACCATCGCGACGGAGTTGGCGGCGCGGTTGCCCGCGGCACTGATCTCCGCGTCCAACTCCGACGCGTGCGCCCACATCGTGCAGGACCTGTTGAACGTGCCCTGGATTCGAACCTACACGCTCGATGATCCGGTGGGCGTCGAGATCGCAGGGGCCACCAAGAACATCATCGCTCTTGCGGCGGGAATGATTGATGGACTTGGCATTGGTGACAATGCCAAGTCGATGCTGCTGGCACGTGGTCTGGCGGAGATTGCACGGCTTGGCCAGGCGATGGGAGCCAGGCTCGAGACATTCTTCGGCATCGCCGGAGTCGGTGACCTTGCCACGACCTGCTTCAGCCCCCACGGACGGAATCGTACCTGTGGCGAGGCGATTGGCAGGGGAGAGACACTTGAGGAGTTCACCGCACGATCGGATTCCGTCGTCGAGGGTGTGGCCACGGCTCGTGCCGTGGCGGAACTGGCTGGCCGCATCGGCATCGAGATGCCGATCACCCGGGCCGTGAGCCTGATCCTGTTCGAGGGAATGGCACCTCGGGAGGCCATCGATCGGTTGATGGATCGCGATCTCAAGGCCGAGGAACTCGGCCTGCATCATCCACCCTTCTTCGGGGGCGGAGAGACTACTCCTCGTTGAACCCGTTCTTGATCAAGGCAACCAGTCGATCGACGGAGGAATCCGCATCGGACCCCGTTGCCTTGATCTCGAGTGCCGTGCCCTTGGTCGCGGCCAGCATCATCAACTGCATGATCGACTTGGCATCGACCACGTTGTCCTGGTCCATGCGGCGGATGGTGATGTCTGCATTGAACTCCTGCGCGGTCTCCGCCAGGATCATCGCCGGGCGCGCGTGCATCCCGAGTCGGTTGACGATGGTGACAGTGGCGGATGAGGACATGGACTGGTTCCAACCGAAACGGGCAAGGCACCTGCAGCAGCAGGTGCCGTGAAGGTCGGGGGGGCTGGATCAGGAGTCGATCTGGCTGGTATCGGCTTCGCCAAGGAGCACAAGCACCTCCTCGGGGGAGTTGGCCTGCAGCAGGAACCGCCTGAACGTCTCCTGGCTGAGGTTCCCGAAGATCGCCTCCATCGCCTCCAGGTGCTCGTTCGGCTGGTTCTCCGGACTCAGCAGAAGGAAGATGCTGTGCACAGGATTGCCATCAAGAGCGTTGAAATCGATGCCGGACTTCGACACGCCGATAGCCACGGCCATCGTCTTGATGGCTTCGTGCTTGATGTGTGGAACCGCGACACCATGGCCGAAACCAGTGGAGCCTCGTTTCTCGCGCTTGATGATGGCCTTGTGGAACTCGCCCTTGAGATCCTCGGACACGGTGCCGCTACTGACCAGGAGGGTCAGCATTTCCAGCAGTGTGCCTTCACGATCGGTGGACTGGAGATCGGTGTTGATTGCGTCCTTGATGACGATGTCGAGCAGGTTCATGGGTCGTTCTTTCAGCTTCCTGGATTGTGCTTGCGATCGCGAAGCCTGCTCTTGTGATCCGTCAACTGGCGGACCGCGCGGTCCATGCAGAGATCGATGCAGGCATACATGTCTTGTGATTCCGAGCGGGCGATGATTGGATCGCCGTGTTCGATGGCGCAGATCACCTCGACCTGGTAGTCGTTGTGGATCTTGTCGATCACTACTTCGATGGAATCGATCTGGTCGAAGTACCGTGGGAGTCGTTCAGCCTTCTTCGTCACGTATTCCTCGATGGAAGGTGTGATGTCGGCGTGTCGTGTAATGATGTTGATCTTCATTTTCGCTACTCGTGGGTTTCTACTTGGCTTCTTCTTCACTGCCGGGGAGCAGATCGACGACATCTTTCGATGTCATCTGGTGGGGGGGCTTCAGGACACCGCCGCTGATCGCGAAGCCGATGGCTTCCTCGACCGTGATCGGCAGTTCAATGATATCGTCCTTCGGGATCGTGACCGTGTACCCGGTAAATGGAGTTGGTGAACTGGGTATGAAGACGGTGACGGAGTTGCCAGATTTCGTCGCAATGGACTTCATCGATTCGCCGGTCTGGAATCCAACGGACCAGATGCCTCGACGCGGATATTCGGCGGCGACCACCCGGTTGAACTTGATGGGCTGGTCCTGGTTGAAGAGAAAGTCCACGATCTGCTTCACGTAGCCGTAGATCTTCTCGACGACCGGAATGGCCTTGATCATTCGTTCGAGGTACCGATAGAGCATCCGGCCGACGAAGCCGCCGACGAGTCGCCCGGCGATGTAGACCGCGATGATCGCAACAATCAGGCCGATGATCTGGATGTACCAGTGGTCGTCCCACCAACTCGCGATGACACTCGTGCGGTATTCCACGATGAGGGTCGGATCCAGCCGGGTCACATCCGCTCCGAGGCCGGCGGCCTGGCGAAGTTCCTCGAGGCGTGCCTGGTCCGGGGCGGCGCCTGCGAACTCGGCCAGAGAGGGCCAGATCACCATGAGTTGGCCGATGCAGTACTGAATGCCCTTGTTGATGGGAACCGCCACGGCCTGGCTGATCCACTGGTAGGCCTTGACCAGGATCCAGAGCGTCAGGGCCGATGGGAGGACGACCGCGAGTCCACGAAGGAAAAACCGCTTGAAGTGGCCTCTTGCTGTGTGCTTTCGGTTCGCTGCCATGCTGGGTGGAGAGCTCCGGGGATCCTCGATCCGGCCGCATCATACTCCTCAGGTTGAATCGCCGTTCGCACCTTCTCCATGCGGGGGAGGAGTGATCTGCACCTTGTCGCCGCTGAGGCGAAGCCGGCCCTGTGAGAACAGAGTGATGGCTTCCGGATACACGTCGCATTCGAGCGAGAACACCCTGGTCGCGAGGGTTTCGGCGGTATCGAACGGCTCCACGGCGCAGGCGCGCTGGAGGATCACCGGGCCATGATCGTACTCCTCGTCCACGAAGTGCACGGTGCAGCCGCTGTGGGGTACACCGGCGTCGATCACCGCGGCATGCACTCGTTGTCCGTACATGCCGCGTCCGCCGAACGCGGGCAGCAGCGAGGGGTGGATGTTCATGACTCGGCCGCGCATCCATGGCTCGATCTGGAGGTGCTGCAACCAGCCGCAGAGGCAGACCAGGTCGTGTCGGTCAGGATCCAGCAGGCTGGAGACGTCGCCATCCTCGGCGATGTGCACGTTGAAACCCCGTGCACGTGCCCGCTCGGCGCCCGGTGCGTCAGCGCGGGAACTGATGACCGTGTCGATGCGTGCCGGCAACTGGACGTCGTCAATTCGGTCGATGAGGTTCATGAGGGTGCGTCCGCCACCACTGAGCAGGGCTGCGATGCGCATCGTACTCTTCACGCTTCCCGCTCCCTGTCCGACGTGAGTGTCGACGGGCTCTTGTATGGAACAGGGCGCCCCTGGTTATCGACGCTGACCATCGTCAGGCTGCCGGAGGTCACCTTCACGGTCTCGGTGGAGTTGTATCGGTCCGCGTAGACCTCGACTCCGATTTTCAGGGATGACGTTCCGGAATCGATCAGGTGCGTGTAGAGGCTGACCACGTCTCCGGTGTAGACGGGCTTGAGGAAGATCACCCGTTCGAAGGCCACCGTGACGTAGCGATGCAGCCCATGGTTCCGGGCTTCGTCGAAGCCGGCCTGGTCGATCAGTGAAAGGATGACGCCGCCGAAGATGGTGCCGAATGCATTGGTGTGCTTGGGCATCATGTGGACACGCAGGGCGAGATTGCCGTCAGGGCGTTCGTTCATGTCCACATCATCGCGCCCCGGAGTCCGGTTCACAAGTCGGCGGCATGGAATCGTCCGGAGTCGTCCTGATGCAGCCATCGCCGCTGCAGATGCCATCGGGCCAGCAGCCGCTGGAAGAAGGCATCGAGTTCCAGTGCTTCGCATGCCATGCCCTCGCTGGTGTCGGTCGTGATCCAGCCGGGAAGGAACCGATCCGTCATGTTCCACGCTGCCGCCCGGTCCAGGGGGTGATCCTCGAGAGCCGATTCATAGAGCGGCTGGAGGAGGGCCGGGTCTCCGGCGATCAGCCTGGTGAGAATCGGGGGATGCCAGAGTCTTCCGTTTTCAAGGTGGACGGCTCGCCATGCGAACTCGCCTGGATGATCATCACTGGTTGGTCTGCCCATTGCATCCAGGGCGAGTCGCATGGTCAACCGGGTTCGTGGATGCTGCTCGACGAGCATGGCTTGGGCGAGCGCAACGTCATCGTGCTCAAGGAGCGCGGCGAGGAGGGCGGAAACCTGTCTTCGGTGGGGGTCGGAATCATCCAGTTTGGCGGAGATGGAACCAAGGCTCGTCTGGCGGACATGGATCTGCTCGAGCATCAAGGCGCCGAGTGCGACCTGGTCGGCCGGATCCGTGCCGGCATTGGTGGCCCGGTACGGGGTGGTGTCGCTTGATGCGATCCGGATCGGTCCGGGCCCGCAATCAAGCCAGGCACGGTAGTCGTTTCCCCAGGTGGTTCGTGTTTCGGGGAGGCGAGCAAGAACCTGCTGCAGGCGAGGGTTCATGCCGGCCCAGGCGATCAGGGCACGAAACGCATTTCCGGCGACCACCGGATCCGGGTGGTCGAGCAGTGATTGAGCCGGTACGACGACGTGGGCAGGATCCGCATCGAGCGGAGCGACCTCGACGAGGGCGATCGCATCATCGATATCCAGAACATGGGCTCGCCAGGTCAACAGGCGGAGATGCCTGGCCACGAGTTGTGGTGGCTGCGTGGCCCATCCCCAGAGTCCAAGCCGGTGCAACTGGTCGGATCCGTGCAGCAGTGCATCATCGGATCCGGTCTCCAGGATGAGATTGAGGTCGTCCAGTGCCATGACGGCACGGGGCTCGCCTGTTTCATCGGATGCGGTCCACCACGTCCAGGCCTGTGTCCGGGTCGTGACGTCCTCCGCGACGACATCATTGATTCGCCCGGAGGCACGCCACTGCGGTACCACCCATACGCCGATCACGACACCAAGGACGATCGCGATCGTGCCCGTGAGGAACCAGGATGGTTGCCGTGCCTTCACGGTGCCGTACCGGTTGGACGCCGGGTCTTGCCGTACAGCAGGAGGTTTGACATGAGGTTCGTGGCCGATTCATGGTCGTAGCCATGGATGCCCCAGCGAGGGTGGTCGAGCAGGGCATGGCTGAGATCAACGCGGCTGAAGAAGACGGCGGGATGTCCATCCACCTCGAGGCAGCGGAGGCGTGGTGCGGTTTCCGCGGCACCGAAGACTTCCATGATGCTGTAGGGCGTCCATTGCACGCGTGTACAGTCCACGGCGCCAGGCAGTTCCTTGCCGGTGACCACCGGGGTACGCACCGCGGAGCGCACCGGGGTGCCGAATCGATCCATCGCGGCCTGTTCCATGGTGGCGGCGAAGATGCCGCCGTCGCCGCCACCGGCGTGCTCGAAGAGCACCACGCCCTGGTCTTCGCGGACGAATCGCTCGATGGCGGCCCAGTCCTGCTCCGTCAGGGTCGTCTCCCTGGTTCCCGAGAGGAGGAGCAGGTCGGGACGGCCGCTGCGGGACATGTCGGTGATGCGTCGGTCATGCAGTTCCAACGCGATGTCGTGATCACGACCCAGTGCATGCTGCAGGCCTTTGAGGGCCAGGGGTTCCGACTTCCAGTGCCCGTTGTGCACGCCACGGACGATGGTCGCCGACGTTGAGCCGCGGCCTCTGGTCCAGGGTCGGGCCCGCGCGTCGAGTCGTGGCCGGGTCCGATGCATGCCCGAAGCATGGGCGTGGATGTTCGAGAGCGTCTGCAGGACTGGTTTCGAGGATCGATCCACGATCTGCAGATCGGCGCTGCTGTCCCCATTGGGAAGGAGCAGGATCTGGTCCCGCACTCCGTTGTGCAGGGAAAGGATCTTCGGCCGACGGGTGATCTTCTGTGGATGCTGGTAGATCGGGTGGTTGGCAGGAATCGTGTTCCAGTCGGCACCAGGGTTGAGCAGTGCTCCGAGGTCCTGCATGCTTCGACTGAATGCATCGGAGCGTCCCTCGTTGATCGCAAGGATGAGCCCGCCACGGTCGATGTACTGGCGTAACTGCTCGACTTCCTGAATCGACGGTGGTCTGGGTGGGCGTTCGCCTTCGGTGAGTGTGCCGGCACGGCGGCGTTCCAGGTACGCCTTGGAACCGGTGCGGAACGCTCGGATTTCGGCCCGGTGCGGTTCAAGCCAGGGCAGTGGCCGATCGGACACGATGGAGAGAATCGGCGCGTCGAGCCAGCTCTCAGGTTCGGTGTCGAGATCGACCACCTGCCAGTTCACATCGGTCTCCATCTCCTCGCTCATCCATCGACACCAGTTGGCCATGTCGCGCGGCCTGTTGTTCCATCGCCCGTCGAATCGAAGCTTGTTGACCGCGATGGGAGCTCGACCCCGACTGAGAAACAGCAGGGAAAAGCAGAGTTCCCGCAGGGCGGCGGGATTCCCACCCGGGGCGTAGGCCGACTTGAGCACCAGTTCGTCGCCGCGTTCCAGGAACAGCCGATCCAGAATCGCGCCCGTGCCTTCACGGAACCAGTCCCGGCCACCGAAGGTCCGCAGACCACTGGCCAGGCCCACTCGTTCCACCGCGTACTGGTAGTACATGGGGAATCGCGATCCGCGTCCGCCACCAGGATTGCTTCGCGCGTCGTAGTTCGTGTCCATCCATGCCAGTCCACGTTCGATCGCCGCTTCGCTCGGCGAGGGGTCTGCATCGGACAGTTTCAGGGCATCGCGGGCATGAAGCAGTTCCTGCGTGATGTAGAGCGTCACGAGACCGGCCGCGGTCATCGAACCGCTGCTGCGCGGTGTCCCGCTGCCGGGATAGTGCCAGGCGCCATCCTCGAGCTGGTTGTTGATGGTGACGGTTTCCAGGTCCGAGAGCAGGCCTGGAGGAATGGTCATGCCTCGCCGGCTTGCCGCCCACAGTGCCAGCGTTCCGAAGTGGCGTACGGAGGGCGATGGTCGACTGAGTGTTCCCTCCGGGTTGGCACGATAGTCCCATCCCGCGGCCTTGAGATTCCAGCTCGACAACAGCCACTGGGCATCCTGTTGCAGCAGGGGTCTGAACCGATCGGGAAGGGCGGCCCAGATCGTGGCACGGGTCGAGACCGCATAGGTTCCCCGCAGTTCAACCTTCTGCAGGTCGGCCAGTGGTTGCTTGAGTCGGGGGTCCTGGTAACTCTCTCCAGCAGTGACCAGGGCGAGAACCGTCAGGGCGGTATACCCACCGAGGTGCTGGTTGGTGCTTTCGCCCTGGGGCATGGTGACCGGATCCCAATGTCGGTCCGGATGCTGGTGCTGCCAGATCATCTCGATGATGGATGCGCGTGCGGACTGCACCTGGGTGTCGTTGATCGAATCCGGATCGATCGCCATGGCCCCTGGTGCAAATGCAGGAAGGGGGAGCGTGGCCAGCAGCAGCATGCGGAACGATCGCTTCATATCGAGAATCATCCTATCCTGAGGCTCGTTCCGGCAGGACGCACCTGCCACAATGCCCCCATGATCGATCCTGGATCCCAACCCGACTACCTTCAGCCCTACCTCGACGCGGTCGAGTGCTCGGGGGCTGGATTCGATGCGACCCTGTGGAGTTCGCGACAGGGCCAGGTGCGCCGATTCGAGGTCCTGCTGGAACTTGCCGACATCACGGAGTCAGGCTGTGGTTCGATACTCGATCTCGGGTGCGGAGTGGGTGACCTCGCCCGGCACCTGTGCCAGGAGTCGATCCCCTTCACCTCCTACCTTGGAATCGATGCCGTCGAGGACATGGTCGCAGCAGCCCGGTCCATTGAGGATCCCCGCTGCCGATTTCTCGTTGCGGATCCCGTTCGACAGCCGGACTGCCTGGACGAGGCGGAGGCTGACTGGGTCTTCATCTCCGGCACCCTCAACGCCATGGCGGAGGAGACGGCACGGGAACTGGTCGATCGGGCGTTCCGGGCCGCACGGATCGGCATTGCGTTCAACTTTCTTTCAAATCGACCACATCCGGAGTGGAACAACCGCGACCTTTCGCCAGCCCGGCGTTTCGCAACGGTGGACTGGCTCGATTGGGCCCTGTCCAGGACGCCGTTGGTTCGATTTACCCAGGCGTACTACCGGGGGCACGACGCGACCATCTCGATGCGCAGGATCCCGGAATAAATCCTCTGGATTTCCGGCTTGCCGCCAATCGAATCCGGGCGTAGTCTCCGCGCATGCCCACCCTTGTCTTTGAATGCAGCGATCTCGCCGGTTCCCGTCGCATGGGTTCCATTCTCCAGGATCATGGTCACCGGCTCGATGTCCGGCGGCTGCACCGAGGGGACGCCGTACCCGGCGACCTCATCGATGTGGACGCGGTGCTCTGTTTCGGCGGCCCCCAGTCCTCGAACGATGACACCCTGCCCTGGATGGAACCCTTGCAGGAGTTGCTTCGCAACGCCCATGCAACCGGGGTACCGATCTTCGGCGTCTGCCTCGGATCACAGGTCCTGGCCAGAGCACTGGGAGGAAGCGTGCAGACCATGGCCGAGGGACCTCGTTTGGGTTGGGCGGCCACAGAGCTGACGCCTGATGGCAGAGAAGATCCCCTGCACAAGGGTCAGCCCTGGCAAGGGATGCAGTTTCACTGGAATCGCGACGCCGCCAATGATCTGCCCGCAGGAGCACGCGTGCTCAGTCGTGGTGACCGTGGAGATATCCAGAGTTGGCGTCTGGGTGTTCGAAGTTACGGAGTGCAGAATCACCCGGAGATCGAGTCGGCCCAGGTTGGAGCATGGGCCGAGGATGATGCACCGACTGTCCGGGAGATCGGCTTGGATCTCGAGGGCCTGCACGCCGACACCGAGCGGCACTACGCGCAATTCGAACGCTTGACCGATCGTTTCTTCGAGACGATCGCCATGTTGCTGATGCCCCTGGATCGCCGACAGCACCTTGCCGGGCACCTGCCCTGACGTGGCGCAATGACCACGAAGCGTCTTGAGGAACGCGCTTCGTGGTTTTTACATGGTGTTCGTCGATCAGGCGGTGGTAGCCGGGACCGGCCTGGTCAGGACCATCGGGATCGGATCCCCGGCCATGACCTGCCGCAGGACGCGGATGACGTTGTCGGTGTCCAGTCCTGCCTCGGCCAACTGCTCATCGCGTGAGCCCTGGTAGATCCACGTTTCCGGCAGTCCGAGTCGGGTGATGCCGCGGGTGTCGAGCCCAAGGTCGTGGGCCGCCGTGAGAACCGCACTGCCGAATCCGCCGGTGACCGTGTGATCCTCGATCGTCACGATGGGGATGTTGCGCTCAAGGAGCGACTTGATCAACTGGGTGTCGACGGGCTTGGCGAATCGCGCGTCGTATACGTCGATCTTCGCATCCGGTCCGATCGCCTCGGCGGCATCGATCGCCGTCAGGGCCATGGTGCCGTACCCGAGCACGGCGATGTCCGGAGCGTCGTGGGTCACCAGTGGGCGGGCTCGTCCGAGTTCGAAGGGTGGGCATTCGTCCTCGAAGCGACTGTTGACGTTGTCGCGGGGATACCGGATGCAGGACAGGCCGGAGTCGTAGGTCCGCATGAACTCCAGAGCCGCGTTGAGGCTCGGTTCATCCATCGCCGTCAGGAGCGCGGCGTTCGGGAAGACCGAGAGGATGCTGATGTCGCAGAAACCGTGGTGGACGGCGCCATCGCCGCCGACGAGTCCGGCTCGATCGAGGCAGAGGCGGACAGGAAGGCCCTGAAGGGCGACTTCCTGGAACACCTGGTCGAATGCTCGCTGGAGGAACGTGGAGTACACGGCGATGAAGGGCTTCATGCCCGACTTGGCCAGTCCGGCCATCATGTCCATCGCGTGTGATTCACAGATGCCGGTATCCCACGTGCGATCCGGGAAGCGGTCGAGGCACTGCTTGATGCCGGTGCCGTCGGGCATGGCCGCCGTGCAGGCGACGATGGATTCGTCCCGTTCCATCAGGTTGCACATGGCGTCGGAATAGGCGGATGTGAAACTGCGGCCCGAGGACTTCAGTTCCACGCGGCACCCATTGACCGAGAATGGCTTTGGAGAGTGGAAGGTCGTGGCATCGCCTTCGCTGAACTCGAATCCCTTGCCCTTGACGGTGTGCACGTGGAGCACCATCGGGTGCTCGAAGTCACGGACCTCGGACAGCATGTCGACGAGGGTGGGGATGTCGTGGCCATCGATGGGACCGACGGTGAGGAGGCCGAACTTCTCGAACCAGTTGTCCTCGGTCACTGCTTCCTTGGCCATCTCGCTGAACCGGTGCGACATGTCGCGGAGGGTGGAGCCTCCCGGGATCGACTTGAAGAGATCCTTGGCGGTCTTCTTCATGGACCGGTAGGCGGAGTTGATCCGGATGCGGTCGAAGTAGCTGGCCACGGCGCCCTGGGGCTTGGCAATGCTCATCCCGTTGTCGTTGAGGATGACGAGCATCTGGCGATTCAGGGTTCCCGCGTTGTTCAGTCCCTCCATGGCGACGCCGTTGACGATGCTCGCATCGCCGATGAGTGCCACCACGCGCCGTCCGTCCGGGTTGTCCCGGCAGAATGATTCCTTGCGGAGCTGGTCGCCACGGGCCATGCCCACGGCGGTGGAGATCGCGGTGCCGGCATGGCCGACGGAGAACAGGTCGAAGTTCGATTCACGTGGTTCCGGGAACCCGGCCATGCCGTCGCGCTGGCGAAGCTTTGGCAACAGGTTGGCTCGTCCGGTCAGCAGTTTGTGGGGATAGCACTGATGCCCGACATCGAAGAGCAGGCGGTCGTGTCCGAAGTCGAACACGTAGTGCAGGGCGATCGTGAGTTCCACCACGCCGAGGTTCGGTGCCAGGTGCCCTCCGCTCTTCTTGACCTGCTCGCAGATGGCGTTCCGAATCTCGGCCGCCAGGTCGGTCAACTGGTCGACCGACAACTGCTTCAGATCGGCTGGAGAGCCGATGGTCTGGAGGAGGGGGGTGGAATCCATTGGATGCTGATCTCCGTCGCCTGGGATGGGGGACGATCGCGGTTTGCCCCCGCATGATGACCCCTCAAGTGCCTCAGTCTAGTCTATTTCGTTCGAATCGCCATGAAACGTCCCAGATCACGCAGTGGATCTGCATTTGTTCCCAGTGGTTTCAGGGCATCCAGGGCGCGTTCTTCGAGTTCCTCGACCACCTGTCGGGAAGCTTCCACTCCCAGGAGGCCGGGAAAGGTGAGTTTTCCCATGTCCTGATCCTTGCCCGTGGCCTTGCCGATGTGTTCGGCGGTCTGGGTTACGTCGAGCAGGTCATCCACCACCTGGAACATCAGTCCCACGGCTTCGCCATAACTGGTGAGGCTCTGCAGGCTCTGTTCATCGGCCCGCCCGCAGTAGCCGCCCATGCGGCAGGCTGCGCGAAGCAGTGCGCCGGTCTTGTTGCGATGTACCAGTTGCAGTTGCTCGCGGGGGTCGAGTTGTTCGGGCAATCCACCCAGCGTGTCGTAGACCTGTCCGACGACCATCGAGGTGGTGCCGCCGGCGAGTTCCGAAACCAGGGAGCACGTGATTGACGCGTCCAGGGGTGATTCCAGCAGTTGCTGGAATGCCATCGACAGCATCAGGTCGCCGGCGAGGATCGCCATGGCTTCGCCCGACTTGACGTGCAGTGTCGGTTGTCCACGCCGGAGCTCGTCGTTGTCCAGTGCCGGCAGGTCATCGTGCACGAGGCTGAAACAGTGGATCAATTCCAGCGCAACGGCGGCTTGCACGGCATCGTCGGTTCGCCCGTCGACGGCTTCGCAACTGAGCAGGACCAGGGCCGGCCGCAGCCGTTTTCCGCCGCCCAGCACGCCCCAGCGGGTGGCTTCCAGGAGGTGATCGGGCAGTCCAGATCCATCCACCGCAGCGGCCAGAGCCGCTTCGACGGTTGCGGCAGGTCTTGTGAAGAGGTCGGTCTCGTGCATGGCGTGTCCGGTGGTCATGGCGTGTCGGTCCCCGTGAGGTTCACAGTTCCGTATCATACCGTCGATGGGACACCTGCTCGACACTCTGGAAATGCTGCTGGACCGCGGTGGCTACGTGATGATCCCGCTGCTGATCCTCAGCATCTGCAGCGTGGCATTGATCATCGAGCGGATCTGCTTCTGGATCACCTTGACCGGCCGGAGCCACCTTGAGCGTCTGGACGGTCTCAACGAGGCGCTGCGGCAGGGGGATGCCTCCCGGGTCAAGGGAATGGTCGAGAACGATCGCAGCCCCTACGGGCGGGTCATCCTTCGGCTCGTCAAGGAGGGATCGTCCGATGCCGTCGCCATGCAGGCGGTCGACTCGGTGCGCAGTGGTCTCGATCGATACATGGTGGTGCTCTCGACGATCATCACCGCCGCGCCGCTGCTGGGCATTCTCGGTACGGTCATCGGCATCATCCAGTCCTTTCAACTGCTGGGGAGCCAGTCCAACCTCACCGACCCGCGTGAAGTCGCCGGTGGGATCGCGGCGGCGCTGATCACGACTGCCTTCGGATTGATCGTGGCACTGGTGACACTCTTCCCGTACATGATCTTCCGTGCTCAGTCATCCCATGCGATCGGCCGTTTGGAAACCCTGATCGCCTCGGCGCAGATCGGGCTGCCGGCGAGGAACACGGAAGAATGAGTGGGGCCATCCTGCTCCTGCTTGCCGGGATGCTTGTCGGATCCGATGCGCAGACCGAATCGGAGTTCTGGACGCGCAGCCTGGATGGTTCGGGCCAGGAGGCCGTGCTTGAAATCGCATCACGTCGCTACACCGCGCCGGGCGACTCCGGTGTACCGGACGTCTGGCTGGTGGGGGTGACCCACATCGGCAACGACGGGTACTACGACTCGCTCTCGACGATGTTGTCGAGCGTGGACGTGGTGCTCTACGAGTCGGTGATGCCCGCGGGAGCCCGCCCCCACCTGGCGGGCAACGATACCGAGCGTCGTTCGTCCACCCAGGACGGGCTGGACCTGCTCGCCGGCATCGCCGCCAGGTGTGATCAGCCACCGGCATCGGCCGAGGAACTCGCCGAGTGCGCCGAGGGAATCGATCTTCGCATGGGTGGTTGGGTCCGGGCCGCAACGGTGGATGCCTGGGGTCGGCCAGTGGTATTCATGCATGACGCGGAGAACGACACGCTCCAGATCTCCAGTGTCGCTGCAGATGGACAGCCCGGAACGGACGACGACCTGGTGATCGAGGTCCAGCCTCTCACGGGCGACGACCTGACGACGACATCACGGAACCTGCAGGCCATGCTTGCCGATGCACTGGGACTTCGTTTTCAACTGGAGTCCATGCCGTACGAAGCGGTCAACTGGCGGGTCAGTGACATGAGCGTCGGCCAGATCGAAGCCGCCTTTGCCGAGCGTGGCATGCAGTTCGATGTGCTGGGTGACATGCTCTCGGGATCCTCGATTCCTGCGCAGTTGATCAACATGATGCTGGCCCTGATCCCCATCGGCGATTCGCTGTCCGATGGCGCCGTCTCGGATGGCATCAAGGTGGTACTCATCGAACTCCTGGGAACACCCGGGGTGCTGAACGTCGCCGACCAGCAGTTCGGGGAGGGGTTCCACGAAGTCATCGTGGTCGAACGCAACCGCGTGCCGCTTGAGGATCTTGATCGAATGATCGAACGTGAGCCGACGGTGAAGTCGGTCGCGATTCTCTACGGTGCGGCGCACATGCCTGACATGGCCGAGCAACTGGTCGCGCTGGGGCATGGATACGAGGAAGTTGAAACACGCTGGGACGCCGCCATCTCGGTCGACCTCGCCAAGTCCTCGCTCAGCGAAAGGGATCGAAAGTCGATCCGAAGGTCGATGCGTCTCGCGCTGGCCCAGATCAAACGCAAGGCTCGGTTGGCTCGTGAAGCACAGGAACGCGACGAAGCCGGAGAGACCGACTAGGTTTCACCGCACGTCATCCTCGTGGGTCCAGTCACGGGCGAGCTGGTCACCGACGGGCCTGGCACGGTCGATCCAACGACGCTGGTCGGCAAGGTCCTCGAAGGACTGGGTATCGGCGTGTCCGTCGATGAACCAGGCAACCGGGGGACCACCGTTGCGACCCAGGGGGGCATGTGTCTCGTCGTGGATGTGCAATGCTCCGGCTTCGTCGATGCCCCACTGCATCTCGTTGGCGAGCAATCGCGGCTCGACGAGCCAGGTGCCTTTGGTGAACTCCGAATCAAGCGGCCCGCTCATTGGTCCATCCGCCTTGAAGGCGGAGCAGAACGCAACGACCTCGGTCGAATTCTTGACGTGGGGGATCGTTCGCACCACCGGCGACACGACTGAACCGTCGAGTTGTTCGACGCTGGCGAATCGAAGTTGCGGGGAGGGAAAGTGGGGGTCCCAGAAATCCCATTGTCCGCCGAGGTACCACCCGTTGTAGGCGAAGGCGGGTTCGTGGGCGTACTCGTATCCCTGGTCCACGTAGTGGTCCAGTCTCTGGTCTTCACTGTCCAGGTGCGACCGCATGATCGAATCGGCGTCGTCAATGTACGGCACCAGGTGCCATGTCCAGGGCCCTGCGATGTTCTCATCCGAGGGCCGAAAGGTCGGAGCGGGTGGAATCTCGACGAAGTCCGGGTAGACGATGGTTTTCTCGGTCAGCGCCTGGACCTCGGTGGATTGCCATCCCCGTACCAGCCGATCATCGTTGGATCCGGCGTACATCAGCAGGGCGTTTCCCACTTGGCGAACATTGTTGAGTTCACTGATCTTGGTGCTGGAACGATACGCGGACTGGATGGCCACGCTGACCAGTGCCACGAGGATCGCGATGATGGCGATCACGACCAGCAGCTCGATGAGCGTGAAGGCGGTCGTGTGTCGAGGTCGTGTGTTCATCGGGCGCGATCCGTGATGCTGCTGTGCAGGGAAGTCTACGCCGGGATCGAGTCGGAGAATCAGGATTTGTCGATTGTGACCTGTTCCACCTGCCCAGCGGCGATCTTGTCGACGCCGCTGCCGAGTTCCCCGAGGGGGTCGGGAGGCACGATATCGACCCGCTTTTCTCCAAGCTTGGCTTCCCCGTTTCGGACCTGTTCCTGGAAGCGGCAGCATTCCTCGAGGAGCCGATCGAGAATCTCCTCTTCCTTGACGTTGGCGACCCGCTCGCCCTGCACGTAGATGATGCCCCGGCGGTCACCAGCGAAGACGGCGACATCGGCGCCCTCGGCTTCGCCGGGTCCGTTGACGACACAGCCCATGACCGCGACCTTGATGGGTACCTCGATCTCGTTGGCGAGCTTGCGGCGGACTTCCTGGACAAGGGTGAAGAGGTCGACCTGGATGCGACCGCAGGTCGGGCAGGCGATGAGTTCGGCGCCCACCCGGTTGCGAAGCCCGAGGCAGTAGAGCAGTTCGAGTCCGTCTTCGACCTCGTGCACGGGGTCACTGGCGTAGCTGATCCGGATGGTGTCGCCGATGCCGGAGGAGAGCAGTGATCCCAGGGCGACGACGCTTCGGATCGCTCCGGTCTCCTTCGGGCCGGCGTGTGTCACGCCCAGGTGGAGCGGGTAGTCGAAACGCTGTGAGATCTCGCGGTAGATTTCAATGACGAGGCGGGCATCCATGGACTTGGCGCTGATGCACACGTCATGGAAGTCCTGCTCCTGGAAGATGTCCATGTACTCTTCGAGCTTGGCGATCATCAGGGCGATGAGGTGCCCCTGGTGCCGGTCGGCGAAGAACTTTCCGAGTTCCTCCGCTCGCTGCAACTTGTCCTTGCGCTCGATGATCGATCCCTCGTTGACGCCGACGCGGATCGGGATGCCCCGTTCACGGCAGGCATCGATGACCGAGTTGACCTGGTCGCGATCGTTGATGTTTCCGGGGTTCAATCGAATCTTGTGGATGCCGGCTTCGACGGCTTCCAGGGCCCGCTTGTAGTGGAAGTGGACGTCGGCCACGATCGGAATCTTCGTCTGGGCGAGGATCTCGGTCAGGGCCTCGGTGTCCTTGCGCTGGGGAACGGCGACACGGACGATGTCGGCGCCGGCCTCGTGCATTCGATTGATTTCAGCCACGCAGGCATCGATGTCCCAGGTGTACCCGGACGTCATGGTCTGGACCGAGACGCGGTTGTCTCCGCCGATCCCGACCCGGCCGGTCCGGTCATCTCCAACCGTGAAGCTTCGTGTTGGTCGTCGTTCCATC
The DNA here is from genome assembly GCA_029245245.1 of Phycisphaerales bacterium. Taxonomy (GTDB): domain Bacteria; phylum Planctomycetota; class Phycisphaerae; order Phycisphaerales; family SM1A02; genus UBA854. The sequence continues at coordinate 97,135 of JAQWPT010000034.1, read as the reverse complement.
TCTGGATTGTAGGTGGTCAGCCGCTGCGGTGCTGCATTCGTTCGAGGACGAGCCGGCCAATGCCCGCTTCCAGCGTCTTGCGGATGTCGGGTCCATTGCCTGGAGGATCAATCCGCTGCAGTTCCGTGAGTCCGGCCTGGATGAGGGCATCGCGTCGGCGAATGAATCCGGCATCCATCGGTCCATCGAGTGCGGCGATGCACAGGCCGGCGAACGCATCGATCCCGACTTCGTCGTCCAGGTGATCGACGACATGCTGCAGCGTGGACAGGAAGCAATCGGCCTTGTCATCGAAGTGCCGGTACAGGATCGGTTCCGTGACCCCGGCGGCATCTGCGAGCAGGCGGGTGGTGGTCCTGGCGTAGCCACGTTCGAGAAAGGTCGCGAGGGCGACTTCCAGAAGCGTGCGTCGACGATCTGGTGCGCTCAGTCGAGGGGTGGACGATTCGGTCACGCCTCTTCCTTCTTGACGTCCGGGTGGATCTCGAGCTGTTCTTCCTCTTCGGTGATCATGAGCACGTCGATGGGCGTGCCTTCCTCGATCACCGTTCCCTCGAGATCCTTGATGAGGACCTGGGGATTTTCCTGTTCGTGTGCTTCGAGAGCGGTCTCGAGTCCAGTCTTCTTCTCGTCCTCGAGATCGGCCCACTTGCCGCGTCCCCGGCACTTGGGGAACCCGCTGCAGCCGAGCCACGGTCCTCGCTTGCCTCGCCGCAGGTAGAGCATTCGATCGCACTTGGTACAGGGAAGATCCGTCTCCAGCGGAGGAATGGACGGGTACTTGATCTGTCCCTTCTTGTCGAGGTTCACCACCATCTTGGTCTCGGGGTAGTTCACCGATGCGAGGAAGGGACCGAACCGTCCGGTCCGAAGCACCATGGCGGACGCATCCTCCGGGCATTGAACGTTGACACGCTGCACGAGCATCGGTCGGTCGTCGCGGTCGACGGTGGCGGCGAAGGTGCAGTCGGGGTAGTCGGTGCAGGAAAGGAATCGACCGTTCTTGCCGAGTCGGTATTCGGTCCTTGCGCCGCATTGCGGGCAGGCATACCGGGCCGGTTCGGTCTCGGCCTTCGCATGGGTCATGTGTTCGTAGGCGTATTCAAGGGCCTCCGTAAAGGGGCCGTAGAACGCCTGCAGCATCTCGGTCCAGTCCGCCTTGCCCGAGGCGATCTTGTCCAGGTCGGCCTCCATCGATCGGGTGTAGCCGATGTCCAGCAACTGCGGGAAGGCTTCGATGAGCTTGTCGGTGACCACTTCGCCCAGGTAGGTCGGCCAGAAGGCGCGGTCGATCTTCTCCACGTAGTTGCGCCGCTGGATCACGTCGATGATCGATGCGTAGGTGGATGGGCGACCAATGCCTTCCTTCTCGAGCTGCTTGACCAGCGAGGATTCCGAGAATCGCGACGGTGGAGCCGTGAACTTCTGTCGAGGATCGAGGGCGAAGGGGGCGAGCACGTCGCCTTCCTTCAGGATGGGAAGCGTCTGTTCGTTCTCCGACACGGGGACTCCGGAGACCTTGTAGTAGCCGTCGAACGAGAGCACGCGTCCCTTCGTCAGGAACACGGCGCCGCTGTCGACGTCGCTGCGCTTCATCCTGATTTCCGTTCGATCCCACTCGGCGGAAACCATCTGTCCGGAGACGAACCGGTTCCAGATGAGGCGGTAGAGCTTCTGCAGGTCCTCGTCGATGGATGCGGGAAGGGAATCGGGATGACGCCCGACATCGGTCGGTCGGATCGCCTCGTGTGCTTCCTGGGCGGCACGGTTGGTCGAACTGTGATGGACCGGTTTGGCCGGGAGGTACTTGGATCCGTACGTATCCTCGATGTGGGCACGAACCTGCTGGATTGCTTCCGGAGAGATGTGCGTCGAGTCGGTTCGCATGTAGGTGATGAGGCCGACCTGGCCCTCGCGGCGAATCGTGATTCCCTCGTAGAGTTTCTGAGCGGCCCGCATGGTCCGCGATGCGGTGAACCCGAGTTTGTTGGCGGCGGCAGCCTGCAGCGAACTCGTGATGAAGGGAGCTCCCGGTCGAGACTTCGACTTCTTCTGCGTGATCGAGTCGATTGTGTATCGGGCGTCAGGATCGATCGAGCCCGCGACCTTGATGCAACGAGTGGCGGGGCCGACGCCCTTGGCATCCTCGGTGGTCTCCACGGATGGATCAGTGATGCCGATGGCAGCAGCCAGTGAGCGGATGTGTTCTGCATGAGCGTCGTCCCTGCTCAGGCGTGCGGTTTCCTCGACGACGGCTTCGAATCCCTCCGCGGTGATCCTGAGGTTGAACCGCTCTCCGCCGATCTCGACGAGGCCTGCGGACAGTGCGTTGTGATCACGCAGCCAGCGGTTCTGTTCCTTCTGCGTGACGGGCTTTGCGCCTTCCGCAGCAGCCGCTTCGGCGTGCAGGGTCGCCCAGGACGCTTCGAGTTCCTCGCGACGCTTCGGATCAAGTGCGAAGCATCCGTCGACCTGCCAGAACTCGTCCGGAACGAAGGCCCGGATCTCCTTCTCGCGTTCGACGACCAGGCGGACCGCGACGGACTGGACGCGACCGGCGCTGAGTCCGCCGGCGACTCGTTTCCAGAGCAGGGGGGAAACCTGGTACCCGACGATCCGATCGAGGATGCGGCGGGCCTGCTGTGCGTTGACGCGATCCATGTCGATCACGTTGGGTTTTTCAAAGGCCTGTTCGATCTGTTTCTTGGTGATCGCGTTGAAGACGACGCGTTTCGCCTTGGTGGGATCGATCTTCAATTCCTCGGCGAGATGCCATGCAATGGCTTCTCCTTCGCGGTCGAGGTCGGTCGCGAACCAGACTTCATCCGCGGTCTTGGCGAGTTTGCGAAGTGCCGCGATGACCTTCTTCTTGCCGGTGACGGGGATGTAGGTCGGGGTGAACCCGTTCTCAATGTCCACGCCGGGGACCGGCTGGCCCTTGGCTGACTTGGGGAGATCGCGGACATGCCCCACCGAGGCCTCCACCGTGAACCCCGATCCGAGGTACCGGTTGATGGTCTTGGCCTTGGCCGGGGATTCAACAATGACCAGTTGGGTGGCCATGGGTGCTGATCAGTCTCCTGCGGGGAACCATGCCTGGAACGGTTGGTGCCGACGTCAGCACCATCTCCGCCCAGATCTCCAGCGGGAGGAATGGAACCTCGGCCGCCGGGTAGGGGGTGTTTGTATCGGCGTCTCTGGCTCTGTCAAGAAAAAAGGTGTGGAGACCTGGGCCCACCAACTCCGTTTTTTCCAGTTCAAGCGGGGGAGGCGGGCCCGGAGTTGATATTTGTAAGTGCTTTGTTTACAGAGTCTTCCGTGCCCAAACCGGCAGGTTTGAACCAGAATCCACCAAAGACATGCTGAAATCGCCTCAGCCAGGTCCTCTGCTGCTTGGCGAAGCGTCGTGTACGGATCTTCACCTCCTCGATGGTGTCCTGGAGGGATCGAAGGCCGGCAAGGTGTTCATTGATCTGCTTGTAGCCGAGGGCTTCAGCGGCCTGGGGGCCAAGTCGATCGGCGTCCCGGAGGGCTCGAACCTCCTCGACAAAGCCGGATTCGAACATCAACTTCACTCGTGCATTGATCCGGGGGTTGATGTCCTCGGGATCCCATTGGAGGCCGATGATCCGGACGTCGGTTCGTCGTGGAGCAGCCTCCCATTGTCCTTGCATCATGCTGATGGGGTTGCCGGTCAGGGCATGCACCTCCAGAGCCCGGATCGTGCGGCGCCGATCGTTGGGGTGAATCCGTTGGCAACTTGCCGGGTCGACGGACTCCAGTCGTGTTCGCAGGGCCGGAGTGTCCAACGCGTCGAACTCGGCACGAAGGACGGGGTCTGGTTCCGGTCCCTCCAGGAATCCCCCAAGCAGTGATTGCAGGTAGAGGTTCGTTCCTCCCACGAAGATGGGAACCCGGCCGCGGCTGATGATGTCCTGTTCGCAGTGTGCGGCCGACTTGAGCCAGTGGTCAACCGTGAAGGCATCCGTTGGCTCCACGACATCGATCAGGTGGTGCGGGATGTCACCGAGTTCCGCCGCATCGGGCTTGGCGGTTCCGATGTCCATGCCGCGATAGACCTGCATCGAGTCCGCCCCGATGCATTCGCCACGTGGTTCCAGGAGGCGGGCAAGGCCCAGGGCCAGGGAGGTCTTCCCGCCGGCGGTGGGGCCGAGGATGAGGATCGTCTGCTGGTCTGGAGGGGTCGTGGTCATGGCGCATCCCGTCGGTTCGAACTCGGGTACCGTACCCGTCTTGAACATGGAGCATGTGCATGGCCAAGGTACCCATCGATGCAGTTGACGTTGCCGGCAAACGGGTCCTGGTCCGGGTGGACTTCAACGTTCCCTTGACCGGGGACGGCGGCGTGCTTGACGACCGCAGGATCCGGATGGCCCTGCCCACGCTGCAGTCGGTCCTTGATCGCGGCGGCAGGCTGGTCCTGATGAGCCACCTGGGACGCCCCTCCGGAACGGGATTCGAATCGCAATACAGTCTTCAGCCCGTCGCCGAGCGGTTGGCGCACCTCCTGCCGGATGTCGATGTCACCCTTGCTCCCGATGACTGCATCGGTCCGGCAGCGCGGGCTGCGGTCGATGCGTCGGTGCCGGGTTCCATCGTGCTTCTGGAAAACCTCCGATTCCATGCCGGTGAGAAGAAGAATGACCCCGAGTTCGCCGCTGTTCTTGCCGGCTTCGGCGACATCTACGTCAACGACGCTTTTGGTACCGCCCACCGTGATCATGCATCGATGGTCGGTGTTCCGGAGGCCATGGCTGGATGCCCACGGGTCGCCGGTCGGTTGCTTCAGGCGGAACTCACCTTCCTCTCGGAGTCCATCGAGCATGCCAGGCCGCCCTTCGTGGCGGTGCTTGGCGGTGCGAAGGTTTCCGACAAGTTGGGTGCCATCGGCAACCTCTTGCCACGCGTGGATGCCGTGGTCATCGGCGGCGGCATGGCCTACACGTTCCTGTCGGTGCTGGGAGTCGAGATCGGTCGCAGCCTCTTCGAGGAGGACATGGTCGATGCGGCGAGCAGGATCCTGGAGCAGGCCGAGTCGACGGGAACACGACTGCTGCTTCCGGTGGACAGCCTCTGCGCCCCGTCTCCGAAGCATCCCGGGGATGCGCAAGCCATTGCCGGGGACATGCCGGGTGACCTGATGGGGCTTGACATCGGGCCCGAGTCGTCAGCGGCCGCGGCCACGTTGCTTCGAACCGCCTCCACCATCGTCTGGAATGGTCCCATGGGTGTCTGCGAGGTCCCTCCGTTTGATACGGGATCCCGCGCCGTGGCCGAGGCGGTCGTGTCTGCGACCAGTCAGGGAGCGATCTCCATCATCGGTGGAGGTGAAACGGCTGCTGCCATGGAGGCCTTCGGATGTGCCCAGGGAGTCAGCCATGTGTCCACGGGGGGAGGAGCCAGCCTTCAGATGCTCGAGGGCCGCTCGTTTCCGTCGGTGCATTTGCTGGACAATGCCTGAATGAAGCCGGGAACCCTGGCTACCTTTACGCGTCCAAGATCACTCTGCAGGCATCGTGAACCACCTTTCAAGCCCAACCGGGCCGGGAGAGTTCATGCTGCAGGGCCATCGGGCGGTATGATGGCATATCGCTTCGCAGGGCAACTCCTGCGGCTGAGTTCGACCTTGAGAGGACCCCATTCATGTTCAAGCAAATCTGTCTCACCACCATCGTGCTTATCGGTCTTGCCTGGGGAAGCCCGGCGGAGGCCCAGATCGGCCAGAGACTCAAGGTTGGAGATCCCGCCCCTGGACTCTCCATTGCCGAGTGGGTCAAGGGTGATGAGACCGGGATCGACCCCGGCACCACGTACGTCGTCGAGTTCTGGGCGACCTGGTGCGGTCCATGCAGAAAATCGATCCCGCACCTGACCGAGTTGCAGAGCCAGTACGAGCCGGACCAGTTGCGGATCATCGGCATCTCCGATGAAGACCCCGAACTCGTCAAGTCGTTCGTTCGCAAGATGGGGCGGAAGATGGACTACACCGTCGCCGTCGACAAGCGTGCGGCAACGAAGCGGGCCTGGTTCAAGGCCGCGGGGCTCAAGGGGATTCCCGCAGCATTCATCGTCGGGCCCGAGGGCAACGTCCAGTTCATCGGGAACCCACTGGAAGCTGATTTCGGCGAGATCCTCGAGAAGATCATTGCCGGTCGCTACAACAGGAAGTTGATGAATCAGGCGGCCTCCCACCTGAAAGCCATCGAGAAGGCACGCAAGCTCAAGAACTGGGGTCAGTACGACGACCTGACCAATGAGGTCATTCAGCGTGACCCGAGGATCTTCTACTTCCTCGTCCTTGATCGTTTCATGGTCATCATGAACGAGCAGAAGAACCCCGCCAAGGCCTACGAGCACGCTCAGGAAGCCATTGATTCCTACCCGGACGATCCGGAACTGCTTTCGTGGCTGGCGATCATGATCGCGAACGAGCCGAAGATTCCCGATGCACAGCGGAATCTCGATATCGCCCTCGAGGCTGCCCAGGCGGCTCGTGTCAACGGGCGTCCCGGCGATCCCCGGTTCCTGATGTCGGAAGCCATCGTTCACTTCCAGCGTGGCGACGTGGACAAGGCGGTTGTCATGCAGGAAAAGGCCTACTTCATGGCCAAGCCCCGCAAGAAGGGCGAGTACCGGCCGAAGCTCGAGGAATTCCGGAAGAAGCAGGCGGAACTGCAGGCGTCTTCCACCGATTCGGATTGACACAACTCAGTACACCGCGCAAGGATTGCACATGTCGATCATGTCCAGCACGCATCCCATCACGGGCCGGATTACGAAACCACTCGTTGCACCTTCGATCCTGTCCGCTGATTTTGCGGCACTGGGTTCCGATTGCGAAGCGACCATTGCCGCCGGTGCCGACCTCCTGCACCTGGATGTCATGGACGGACACTTCGTTCCAAACGTCACGATGGGTCCGGCGCTCTGCGCTTCGCTGCACCGCCGATTGCCGGATGTCTTCCTTGATGTCCACCTGATGGTGACTGCGCCGACGCTCTACGTGGAGGCGTTCGCCAAGGCGGGAGCCGGGCACATCACCTTCCACGTCGAGGCCGACGAGGATCCTGCCGACGTGATCAAGTGCATCCGGGATGCCGGCTGCACGGTGGGCATCGCCATCAACCCGCCGACACCATGGGAGTCGATCGAGCCCTGGCTTTCCGAGGTGGATCTTGCACTCGTGATGAGCGTGAATCCCGGCTTCTCAGGGCAGTCGTTCATCGGGGATGTCCTGGAGAAGACCAAGGCGATTTCCCAGCGACTCCGCGATGATCAGCGGCTCGAGATGGATGGGGGGGTGAACCTCCAGACCGTCTCCGACTGCCGCGAAGCGGGCTGTGATCTGCTCGTGGCGGCCTCCGCCATCTTCGGATCCGAGGATTTTGCAACCACCATTACCGCCCTCAGGGGTGCCTGAGGTCGGTTCGACTCAAAAAACGAGTACCCGGGGGCTTTACGAGGCCCCGCCCAGTTGTCACCATTCGCACCGTTGTCCGAAGCAACTTGATGTGGCTTCGGGTTCGGGTCATTGGAGCCGCTGACGCGCTGGTGTCGATGCAGAGAGGTCCACATGGCTGATTTGAAGTCAAGAAGCTGGTCCGATGTCGATGCCGGGCACCCCACGGGCAAGAAGCCCGTTCCGGAGGGGCTCTGGGTTCGGTGTCCGTCCTGCAGTTCGATTCTCTTCCGCCGGTCCCTTGAGAACAACCTCAACGTCTGCCCGGACTGTGAGCACCACTTCCGTCTCACCGGTGCCCAGCGTGTCGAGCAACTGGCCGACCCCGGCACGTTCGTCGGCATGGACGAGGGGCTCATCTCTCTGGATCCTCTTGAGTTCGTCGACATCAAGGCGTACCCGGATCGGATCACCGCTGCCCGCAAGAAGACGGGGTTCAATGATGCCGTGCATTGCGGGACCGCCTTCATCAAGGGCCGGAAAGTCATTCTCTCGGTCATGGACTTCACGTTCCTCGGCGGATCCATGGGGTCGGTCGTGGGAGAGAAGATCGCCCGGGCCACCGAGGCGGCGGCCGAGGAAAACCTTCCACTGATCGTGGTTGCCGCTTCCGGGGGAGCACGCATGATGGAATCGGGCCTGTCACTGATGCAGATGGCCAAGACCTCTGCGGCGCTGGCGCGGTTCGACGACATGGGTGGCCTGTTCATTTCCGTTCTCACCGACCCGACCACCGGAGGTGTTACCGCGAGTTTCGCCATGCTGGGGGACGTCATCCTCGCGGAACCGAAGGCACTGATCGGTTTTGCCGGTCCACGCGTGATCGAGCAGACGATCCGCCAGGAACTGCCCGAGGGATTCCAACGAAGCGAGTTCCTCCTGGAGTGTGGTTTCGTCGACCGGGTCGTGCATCGCAGCGACCTTCGCAGCGAGATCTCCAGTCTCATCGACTATGCAGGCAAGTGAATCCGGCACGCCCGGGGATCCATCACACGAACTGATGCAACCGCGTCTCGACCGCGCCGGAATCACCTGGCTGCTGGTGGTGGTGGCGGGCCTGTGCTGGTGGGCGGCCTTTCCTCCGCTTGATGTCTGGCCGTTGGTCGTCATCTCGGCCCTGGCGGTGATCCGCGCCGCCACCGGGGCACGAAGCACGTTGCTGCTGTTGTTGTCGGCCTGGGTCGTGTTCACCCTGGTGTGGCTGTGGATCCAGCGGTGGACGATGTCGGTGAGTGCTCCGGGCTACCCGGTCTTCGCGGTCTACCTCGGTTTCTACACAGTGCTGTCGGCATGGATGTTTCGCCGTTTCGGTCGCGATCCGATCATCGGTGGCTGGCCCATGGCCATCGTGGCCCCGCTGGTCATCGTTGCGGTGGAGTGCCTGCGAGGACTCGTGGTCTTCGGTGGGTACCCCTGGTACTACAGCGGGCACCCGTTGATCCACTGGCCACTGCTGGTACAGGCGGCGGATCTCGTGGGTTCCTGGTGGGGAAGCATCCTGGTCTTTTCCGTCGCCGGGCTTCTGTTCGATCTCTTGAGCCAGGAGCGTCGATCGACCGGCAGCCTGATCACGGTGTGCCTGCTTCTGGCCGGTTCGATCGGCTACGGGGCATGGCGGCTCGGGCAGCATGATGTCTTCGTGCCCGGGCCTCGGATCGTGGCGATCCAGACGAATCTGCCCCAGGACAACAAGGTGAGTTGGAGTTGGGCCGCCCAGCAGCAGGATGTCCCTCGTTTCATCGAGATGACACGGCAGGCGGTCGAAGCGGAGCAGCCTGACCTGGTGGTCTGGCCCGAGACGATGGCCCCGGGGCTGGGATTCGAATCGCCGACGACCGAGTTCATCAGGGGCGCGGGAGGTGGCTTTGACTACCTGTTTCACTGGCCGCAGTCGATCACGGCGATTGCGCGGCTGCTGGATGTCTCCATGCTGGTGGGCAGCCCCACCTGGCTCGACCTGGAACTCGTAGAGGAGGATGGAACCCGGCGACTGGAAGCGATCCACCGCTACAACAGCGCGGTGCTCGTCGGGCCGGAGGGCGGCATCGATCGCTACGACAAGATCGTCCTGACCCCGTTCGGGGAGTACCTGCCCTACGTGGAGCACTGGCCGTGGCTGGAAGACAAGGTGATGGCATTCGGTGCTGCCGGAATGACCTTCGACCTGAACCGGGGTGACTCGTACGATCCACTGGAACTCGGCGGAGTGGGGGCATCGCCCGTCGTGTTGGCAACACCGATCTGTTTCGAGGACACCATTGCTCCCCTCTGTCGGCAACTGGTCTATCCCGACGGGGTCAAGCAGGCGGATCTCCTTGTGAATCTCAGCAACGATGGGTGGTTCGGTGACCATGGACCAGCTCGCATGGCTCATGCCATGGCGGCTCGTTTTCGCTGCATCGAGAACCGGGTTCCGCTGCTGCGGGCGGTCAATACGGGCCAGACGGCGCTCTTTGACTCCTGTGGGCGGCGTGTCGCATCCCTGCCGATCCAGGTCCGGGGATGGTTGCCGGTCGAGCCAGCACTGGACAGCCGGTCTACGATCTATGGTGCGTACATCGGTGATGCCGTCGCCTGGTGCATGTTCGTTCTGGCCGGGATGCTGCTGGTGTGGACTTGGAGACCGAACGGTGCGAGACGGGAGTAGGATGTTCATCATGAAATACTTGTTCGCCACCTGTGCACTGCTGCTGCTGACGGGGTGCCAACCCAACCCCGGCAGTGCTCGCTGGAGTAGCCGGGAGGATTCGGTGATCAGGCCGGGAAGTCCCACGCTGCAGCACCAGACGCTTCCGCAGATCCAGGTCCTGGATGAATCGATCCGGGTTTCGGCCATCGACCTGCTGATGCAGGCGTCCGAGTCGGATGACCCCTTGATGCGAGCCCATGCCATCGAGGGACTGCAGCCGGTCGACGAACAGATCGACGAGGTTGTTCGACGGGGCATGGTGGACACCAACCAGGGCGTCCGGTTCGTCGCCGTGATGACGGTGGGACTTCGAAATCTCTGCTCGCTGTCCCATCTCATGCAGCCCATGCTCGAGGACTCCAGCCCGTCGGTTCAGGCGGCAGCCATGTACAGCCTCGACCGGTGCGGGATCGAGATCGACCTCACTCCGCTGGCGTCGATGGTGCTCGGATCGAATCCAACCGACAAGGCCAATGCTGCGTACGTGCTCGGGGAAATTGGAAATCCTTCAGCCATCACCCTGATTCGCAATGGGGTGGGGCGGCACATGCGACAGGTGGAGGCGGCTCGGGTCCAGACCATCGATCTCGTGATGGCGGAGGCCATGGTCAAACTCGGTGATGAATCGGAACGTCAAGTGATCCGGGCGGCCCTGTTCTCGCCCAGCGAGCGTGGCGAACTGACCGCCATGGCGTGCCAGATGCTCGGCCGCAGTGGGGACACGATGATGGTTCAAAATCTTCAGGAACTTGCGACCGGACAGGGGCCCCGCCAGCCTGGGATCGAGATCCAGTTGCTTGCCTGCGATGCATTGGCCCGAATTGAGCCCGAACGGGTTCCCGTGGAGGTCGTTCTGGCCAACACCAGCCACCAGCAGCCCGAGATCAGGGCTCAGGCTGCCAGCGTCCTTGGAACACTGGATTCAGCCCGTTATGGACCCCAGTTGTCCCTGCTCATGCGGGACCAGGATCCGAGGGTCCAGGTTGCCGCGGCCGCCGCCGCTCTGCGAAACAGTTCGCCCTCGATTGTCCAGCAGGAAAATGAGGTATATTGACATACCTCGGGGTGTTGGATACAAAACTTGATCGCCGAGTGTCGGCGATCGTCGGTCTTCCCATCGTGGACGCAGGTTGCACTGCGGTGGACCCGACTGCCCCCCTGTTTGATTGAGGCTGCATCGTGCATATTCTCACGAAAATATTCATCGTGCTGGTGACCTTGCTCGCCATCTTCATGGTTCCCCTGGTTGTTGTGTCGGCAAAGAATCAGGAGCACTGGAAGTCCGAGGCCATGGCTTCTTCCCAGTCCAATCGACTGGTTTCGAACCAGTTGCAGGGCGAGCGCCAGAATCATCAGGCAGCCGTTGCAGGACATGAGCAGGAACTGCAGGACTACAGCCAGCGGCTGTCCCAGTTGCAGTCCAGCATCTCCGAGTGTGACAAGCGACGTCTCGATCTCGAGTCGCAGTTGCTCACGGCAAACCTCACCCTGACCGAGCATGGCGCGACCAGCCGCACCATGGTCAAGAGTCTCCAGACCAACAGCGAGCTCAACAAGGTGCTCGTCGACGATCTTCAGAAACTCCGCTCCCGTGCGATCACCGCCGAGCGGCAGAAGATCGAATTGGATGACGCGCTCCGCGAGCGTGACAGCCAACTGCAGGTGGCCCTTGCAGCCCGCCGCAAGCTCGAGGAGGAACTCAAGGATCTCCGCGACCAGCAGGCGAGTGCTCTGAACAAGATCTCCGAGTACGTCGCTCGGTTCGGCGCTCTCGGCGATCAGGGCATGAGCCTTGATGAGGGCATTGCTCCCGATCGCAACCTGGAATCCACCGTGCTCGATGTGAGCCGTGGGGATGACCGGATCCTGGTCGAAATCGATGCCGGATCCCGGGACGGAGTCCAGGCTGGCTGGATCCTCACCATCGGGGATGCGGGCACCTTCATCGGCAAGCTGCGAATCATCGACGTGGACATCAATCGCTCGACCGGCATTCTCTCCCTTGAGCATGCCGAGCGGGGCACGGTCCAGATCGGCCATCGGGCCTATGCCCTGATGGGCCAGGATTGAGGGGAGGACCAGGATGAGTCGATTCAACTCACCAGTGATGCGAAGTGGCGACGGAGTGGACATCTACACGGCCTTGGCCGGGGTCGCGGCCCTGATTCTGCTGGCCGGTTGCCTCGTCATGGTCTTCCACAACATCCAGTATTCCTCGAGCTCGGACACGAGCGACGATGGCGGGGTTTTCAAGGTCCTGGACTGAGGGCTTCCAGTTCATCCACAATCTTCCACGGCGTCGACAGGTTCGATGCCGTTGCCGTATGATGGCGACACGCCCTTACCCGGGCGCCAGGAGGGCGAACGGTGCTGCTGGATAAGATTCTCGGCTGGTTCAGCGTTGACATGGGCATAGACCTTGGGACCTGCAACACGCTCGTCAGCGTGCGTGGCGAAGGTGTGCTCTTGAATGAACCCTCCGTCGTCGCGGTAAAGCGGGGGACCAACAGGGTTCTGAACAATGGAAACGCAGTTGGCTGGCAAGCCAAGGAAATGCTGGGCAAGACCCCGGGGTCCATCAGCGCGATCCGTCCACTCAAGGACGGGGTGATCAGCGACTTCGAGATCACCGAGGCGATGCTCAGTTACTTCATTCGCAAGGCGACCGGTCGCTCTCGCTTGATCAGTCCCCGCGTCGTCATCGCGGTGCCCTCGGGGATCACCGCGGTTGAGAAGCGGGCCGTGCTTGATTCGGCCGAGCGTGCCGGGGCTCGTCGGGTGTACCTCGTTGAGGAACCGATGGCCGCTGGCATCGGGGCCGGGCTTCCCATCGTCGAACCGACCGCATCGATGGTGGTCGACATCGGTGGTGGGACGACCGAGGTGGCGATCATGTCCCTGGCCGACATCGCAACCTGTGAATCGGTTCGTGTCGCTGGAGACGATTTCGACGAGGCCATCATTCAGCACATGAAGAAGACCTACAACCTCACCGTCGGTGAGCAGACCGCGGAACGGATCAAGATCGAGATCGGCTCCGCTGCGAAAGTCACTGATGACACCACGCTGGAAGTCCGCGGACGGGACAATACCACCGGCCTGCCGGGACGGACCGAGGTTACCAGCGAGGAAATACGGGAAGCACTTCAGGACCCCGTCCGATCGATTGTCGACGCGGTCAAGCGGACACTCGATCGAGCCGAACCGGAACTGGCTGCCGACCTCATCGACAACGGGATCTGCCTTGTCGGTGGCGGGGCATTGCTGCGTGGCATCGACGTGGTCATCAACCAGGAGACGAAACTGGATGTTTCGATTGCCGACGACCCACTGACTTGCGTGGCACGGGGTACCAGCACCTACCTCGAGAACCTCGAAGAGTGGAAGTCCACCATGGAATCGGACATGGACGATCTCTGATCGGCCCAGTCCCCGGTGAGGAGCCACGATGTTCCGAGCCACGGAACGCATACCGCGTGTCTACCCCTTCGTGCTTCTGCTGACGGTGGTGGCTGCCCTGTTGCCGACGAACTGGCTGTACTGGACTCGTGATCTTTCCGACGTCATTCGCCTGCCCATCACTCCCGTCGCGCATGCCGGCAACCGGTTGGCCGGCATGCTTCGCCCCGTCGATGCCTCCGATGGGCTGAACACGGAGGACTTGCGAGGCCGGTTGGAACTGCTGGAGACCGAACGGGATCGCTATGAGCGGCTCTATCGGGCACAACGGCTTCGTTCCCAGGAACTCGCGGCCCAGCTTCGACTGCTGCAGCACCTGCCCGAGTCCGTTCTCCGTGCACCGCGTCCACCGATGATCCTTCCCTCGGATGTGACCGGGCGGGACCCACGCGACGTGGTCTCCGCCGTCGAACTTGACCTTGTGCCGGAGATTGCGGATCGAGTCCTCCAGGGTGATGTTGCGACGTGGAAGCATCAGTACCTCGTGGGGCGTGTGGTACGTATTTCACCATTTCGCGTCACGGTGCTGCCGGTGACGCATCCCGATACCGGTCCGGTGCAGGCCGTGCTGGTGGATGCGCAGGACCCGGATCTCGCGGCTCCGCCGCCCCGGATGCTGCTGAAGCCACTGGGTGACGGCACCTTCGCCGGCGAGATCAACCACCGATACGCAACGGCTCCCGGAGACGAGGTCGTCCTTGCCGACCCCGGCTGGCCGGCCTGGGCGCAGGCGCTGCATGTGGGAAACGTGGAGTCGGTTCGCCAACTTGACGAGGCCCCGCTGCGGGATCTGGTGATCATCCGCCCCCGGTTCCAACTCTTCGAACTGCCCCACGTGATGCTGCTGGCCGGTGACACTGACGACCTGGCCGCCGGGGACCTTCAGCCATGAGGTGGATGGTCTTCATCGTGGCCGCTTGCCTGGCAGTCGCCCTCGACATGGGATTGTCCGGGGCGATGACCCTGCGGACCCTCGGGTTCATCACCCCCAGTTTCGCGGGCTGCCTGGTCGCCTTCATCGCACTCTTCGGTCGTACCGACTGCGTGTTGTGGGGAGCCTGGGTCCTGGGTGTGATCACCGATCTGACTCCCGGTTCCATGGAGGGATCCCAACTGGTCTTCATCATCGGGCCACACGCCCTGGGCTTCACGCTCGGGGCATGGATCATCCTCACGATCCGATCCATGGTGTTCAGAAACCGGATCCTGACCGTTGCGGTCTGCACCATGCTCTGCGTACTCAGCAGTGGATTCGTCATGACCATCATCGGGCTCGTGCGGTACTGGCTGCCGTTTACGGGGGGAGAGGTGGTGCCCTTCGGCCTGGGCGAACTCGCCCGTGTGGCCGGAGATGCGATCCTCTCCGGGGTGCTCGCCATCCCGGTGGGTTGGGTGCTGTTCCAACTGATGCCGCTGTGGCGTTTCGATTATGGTGTCGGTCGACGATCGACGGTCTGACGCATGCGACGTACTCGGGAGCACCATGTCGGGTTTCATCATTCATGACGACGGCCAGGGCTGCTTTGGTCCCCTGACGGATCTCCGGCCCGCCTTCCGCCTCCGCAGCGGGGCCCAGTGGACATCGCAGCGCATCGCACGCCGGCTGGCTCGTGAACCTGTTGCCAGTTGGGTTCCGGATTCACTCGCGGACGTGCATGCCGATACGGCCCATCGCCCCGTCAACGAACTGCCCGAGGGGGATGCACTGCTGTGCGTCAACGGACGCTGGTCCGGCCTCGAGTCGATGAAGGCTCCCGGGGCATCCTCGGTGCTGGTGAACGCCGATGGGGAAGTGGTGATGGCCAATCTCCCCCGGGCCGATGCCGAAGCCTGGCTGCGGGAAGGAACACTGCCCGGTGACGTGACCAGGACGCCTGTGGAGGCCGTGGTCTATCGGTACCCATGGGACATTCTCGATCACCTCGAGGCGGCGATCCTGGACGACCTGTCGACGTGTCCCGTTCCACTGATGGCCGATGATCGTCTGCATGTCCATGGCGACCATCCCGTGCATGTGCATCCAACCGCAGAGGTCCTGCCGGGCGTGGTGGCCGACACCACGGCCGGACCGGTTGTGATCGATGACCAGGCCGTCATCCGCTGCAATGCCGTGTTGATTGGCCCCTGCTTCATCGGCCCCCGGACGGTGATCTCCGATGGGGCGGTGATCAAGGCGCGATGCTCGTTCGGTCCCGACTGCCGCGTTGGCGGTGAAGTCGGCTCGACGGTCTTCCAGGCTCATTCGAACAAGTCCCATGACGGCCACCTTGGCGACAGCCTCGTGGGGTCCTGGGTCAATCTCGGGGCGGGGACGACCAACTCGAACCTGCTCAACACCTATTCCGAGGTGATCGTCCGATTGGATCCGGAGTCCCAGTCCGCCAAGACCGGCCGGGTGTTCATGGGATCGATCATCGGCGACCACGTGCGTACCGCCATCTCCACGCGACTGATGACGGGGTCCGTGATCGGGACCGGATCCATGATCGCAACCACCGCGGCCCCGCCCACCACGGTCCCCGCCTTCAGCTGGTTGACCGACCAGGGAGCCAGGGTGTACCGGTTCAGCAAGTTCATGGACGTGACACGCACCGTGCAGGCGCGGCGAAGCATGAGCCCGGGACCGGGTGAATCCGCAGCGCTGGAGCGTCTTGCCGAGGCTGCGGCTGCGCGGGACGGGGGCTGAGGACGCCTCGATGGCCCGCACCTTCTACCTCATCGACGGTTACGCGCAGTTCTTCCGGGCTTACCACGCCATACGTACCGGCATGAACTCCCCGGTCACGCAGGAGCCGACGAACCTGACGTACGGGTTCACCGCGATGCTCATCAAGTTGCTTCGCGACTACCGTCCGGACTACCTGGCGGTGGCGATCGACATCGGCGGCGATCGCGGTACGTTTCGAAGTGAGTTGTATCCGGACTACAAGGCGAACCGCAGCGAGACGCCCGAGGACCTGCCACCGCAGGTGTCCCGGTGCCTTGAACTTCTTGAACTCCTGGACGTTCCGGTGCTTGGAGTGGAGCGCATGGAGGCCGATGACATCATCGCCACCGTCGTTCGACGACTCGCACAGGAGGATCCCGACCTGGAGATCCGGATCCTGTCGCGGGACAAGGACCTCACGCAGGTGCTCCGCAACGGGGTGGAACTCTTCGACATCCACAAGGACGTCTCCGTGACGCCGTCGGACGTCTTCAAGACCGAGGGTGTCGAGCCGTCGCAGGTGGTGGACATCCTTTCCCTCATGGGTGACAGCGTCGACAACATTCCAGGGGTTCCGGGGATCGGTCCCAAGACCGCTGCGAAGCTGGTACTCGAGTACGGCAGCATCGACGGGATCTACGAGCACATCGACGAGATCAAGGGCAAGCGGCACGAGAACCTGGTGGCATCGAAGGACGCTCTCCCCCTGAACCGTGACCTGGTCAAGCTCCGGGATGATGTCGAGATGGAGTTCGCACTCGGTGCCTGCGTGGTCGAGCCGGGCAACTTTGCAGTTTCCCAGGCCCAGTCGCTCTTTCGTGACCTGGGATTCCGATCGTTCGGCAGCGAACTTGAAACCATCGCGGGGGCGACGTCCACTCCGGCGGCTGCGCCCAGGCGTGCGCCGGTAATCGAGGGCGGACTCTTCGGGGAAGCGGTCGACGAACTTGCTCCCGCGGACCCCGGGGCAACCTACCACTGCGTCAGGACACGTGGCGAGTTGGAGTCCCTTGTCCAGCGGTTGCGATCGGCCGGCGTGTTCACCTTCGACACCGAGACCACGGGACTGGATCCGATGCAGGCCGACCTGTGCGGGATCTCGCTTGCCTGTGGATCGGGGGAGGGGTGGTACGTTCCGATGCGATCGCCGGAGGCGACGTCCCACCTGGATCCCGCCGTGGTGCTGGAACTGCTCTCGCCTCTGTTGACTGACGACTCCCTGGTCAAGGTCGCGCACAATCTCAAGTACGACATGAACGTGCTGCGCCATGCCGGGGTCAGCGTGCAGGGGCCCTTCTTCGACACGATGATCGCGAGTTTCGTACTGGATTCGTCCCGCCCCAGCCATGGGATGGATGCGCTGGCACGGGGGCTGCTCGGCCTGGACTGCATTCCCATCAGCGTCCTGATCGGGAGTGGAAGTTCGCAGCGTACGTTCGATACGGTGGAGTTGGACACGGCGGCGATCTACGCTGCCGAAGACGCGGACATCACCTGGCGCCTGTACGAACGTTTCTCATCCGAACTCGATGCGAAGAAGTTGCGTTCGCTGTTCGAGGACCTGGAGATGCCGCTGGTCCCGGTCCTGGCCGACATGGAGTACACCGGCATCCGCGTCGATCCCGACGAACTGGACACCCAGCGTGAGCGACTGTCGCAGCGGGCCGCTGAACTGCGTGCTGCTGCCATCGACGCTTCACCCCATTCGTTCAATCCCGATTCTCCCAAGCAACTGGCCGCAGTGCTCTTCAACGCGCCGGGCGCCGAACCTCCGGGTCTCGGATTGAAGCCCATCAAGCAGCGCAAGACCGGCCCATCGACGGACCAGGAGGTGCTTGAGAAACTCGATGCGAACCCGGACGTCACGACGCCCATTCCCGCGATCCTGCTTGAGTACCGGCAACTGGCCAAACTCGTGGGCACCTACCTCGTTGCCCTCAAGGACGCCATCGACCCCGACACGCACCGTGTGCATACCTCCTTCCACCAGACGGGAGCCTCGACGGGCCGGCTCAGTTCATCGGATCCGAATCTCCAGAACATCCCGATCCGGACGGAGGAAGGGCGTGCAATCCGCCGTGCCTTCAAGGCCGCAGAAGGGTCGATGCTCGTGGCCGCCGACTACTCACAGGTTGAGCTTCGACTTTTGGCGCACCTCAGTGGTGACGAAGCACTCATCGCCGCCTTCCACCGTGGAGACGATATTCACCAGGCGGTGGCGGGTGAGGTGTTCGGTGTGGCCCCGGAGGACGTGGACTCCGATCAGCGAAATGCAGCGAAGATGATCAACTTCGGAATCATCTACGGCATTACAGCCTGGGGTCTCGCTCGACGACTGGGCGAAGCCGTGAACGTGGAAGAAGCGGCCTCGTTCATTGAGGGGTACAAGACCCGATTTTCCGGTGTGCAGTCGTTCATGGATCAATGCGTCGAGGAGGCCAGATCCAAGGGCTACGTGACCACGATGCAGGGACGTCAGCGTGCAATCCCGCAATTGGAATCCAGCCAGCCGCAGGTGCGGGAACTCGGGAAGCGACTCGCCATCAACTCGGTGGTCCAGGGGTCGGCGGCGGACCTCATCAAGCTGGCCATGATTCACCTTCCCTCCCGGCTGACCGAGGCGTGCCCGGGTTCCAGAATGCTGCTCCAGATTCATGATGAACTCGTCATCGAATCACCAGGGGATGAAGTGGAAATCGCCACGGACCTGTTGGTTCAAACCATGGAGGGGGCGATGAAGGGGCTTCGCGTGCCGCTGGTAGTGGACGTGGCCGCCGGGCCATCCTGGTTCGAGGCGAAGTAGCCCCCTGGAGGGGCTCAGAGCGTGGAGAACGGGCATCTTGACCCCCGAGGGGCTGGTGATACACTGTCCCGTCCACGCCTTTGAGGGCGTGGGAGAGACCTGGGGCGGTAGCTCAATTGGTTAGAGTTCTGGACTGTCGATCCAGTGGTTGCGGGTTCGAGTCCCGTCCGCCTCGCTTCAAAACGGCCTTGGCAGCATGCCGAGGCCGTTTTTTATTCAACGTCTTCAGGTTGTAGAGATTCGAGAGCGGACTATCCTCGGTTCAAGCACCTCCAGGAGAAGTCGATGCACGACAACAGAGAGCACAGGATTCGGAACTTCTTCCAGCGCAGCTATCACACGCTTTCGAACTTCGAGCATGCCGCGATCGAAAAGATTCTTCATCGATCCAAGCAGGCGGCGGATACGGAGTCGGACAAAGAAAAGTTGACCTTCGGCCAGCGCATGGCTGACGGGGTCGCCTCCTTCGGGGGTTCCTGGACGTTCATCCTGCTGTTCGCCGCATTTCTGATTGCCTGGGTGGTACTCAACTCGATCATGCTGCCCATGATGCTGGCGGACAAGGAGGGGTTCGATCCCTATCCGTACATCCTTCTGAACCTGTTCCTGTCCATGCTCGCGGCCATCCAGGCCCCGATCATCATGATGTCGCAGAACAGGCAGGCGATCAATGATCGCATGTCGGCTGCCGAGGACTTCGAGGTCAATCTCAAGTCGGAGATGGAAATCCTCTCGCTGCATGAGAAGGTCGACGAGCTGCGCATCGACAAGTGGGAGGAACTGCTGGAGATCCAGCAGCAACAGATCCACATGCTCACGACGATGTTCCAGAAGCACCTCGAAGAGGAGCATGGGCAGGGCCACGAGGAATGATGTCGCTGGCCGTTGTCGCCTTGTCGTTGCTCGCCGCACCGGCGCAGGATGCCACGAGACCACCGAACATCGTGATCGTGCTGGCCGACGACCTCGGCTCAGGCGACCCGGGACACGCCAATCCATCTTCAAGGATCAGCACGCCCCACATGGATCGCCTCGCCCGCCAGGGGATGCGCTTTACGGATGCGCACTCGCCGTCGGGAGTATGTTCCCCGACGCGCTACGCGCTGCTCACCGGGCGGTACGCCTGGAGATCGTCGCTCAAGAGCGGCGTGCTCTGGGGGCATGATCCTTGCCTGCTGGAACCGGATCGTCCGACCATTGCGTCGATGCTGTCCGATGCGGGATGGAGCACCGGGGGAATCGGCAAGTGGCACCTTGGACTGGGCGATGCCAAGCCCGCCGACTTCAATGCTCCGCTCGTACCGGGCCCCTCGACGTTCGGGTTCGACCGGTACGTCGGGATCCCGTCGTCACTGGACATTCCACCCTACGGCTGGATCATCGATGACAGGCTTGAAGCGCCGTTGACGGAGCAGGTCGGCAAGAGCGAGCCGCGTCGTCGAGGCGGAGACGGGTTCATCCGGGCCGGGGCGATGTCCCCGGGATTCGACTTCGAGGATGTCCTGCCTCGCATCGGCCGCGAGGCAGTCACCTTCATTTCCGAGCATGCCCAGGATGCGTCTCCGTTTCTGCTCTACGTTCCCTTGACGGCACCACATACTCCGTGGATGCCCACGGAGCCGTACCAAGGGGCCAGTGAAGCGGGGTGGTACGGCGATTTCGTGACGGAAGTGGATGCGACCCTGGGTGTGATCCTCGATGCGCTCGATGCCCAGGGCATCGCTGATGACACCCTGGTGGTCCTGACCAGTGACAACGGGGCCCACTGGTTGCCCGAGGACATCGAGCAGTGGGGGCATGCAGCCAACGGGACCTGGCGAGGCCAGAAGGCGGACATCCACGAGGGGGGGCATCGTGTCCCCATGCTCGTGCGATGGCCGGGACATGTGCCGGCAAATTCCACCTGTGACCAGGTCGTCTGCCTCGTCGACTGGTACGCAACGTGCCGAGCCCTGGCAGGAATCGAGGCCAGTGGGCCCGGTGGTGAAGACAGCATGGATCTCTCACTGCTGCTCAAGGGCGTGCCGATGTTGAAGCCGCTGCGTGACGCGACGATCCATCACTCGATGGACGGGATGTTCGCGGTTCGCAGCGGCCCCTGGAAACTGATCGAGGGTCGTGGCTCGGGAGGATTCACGGCACCGAGGCGGCTCGAACCTGAAGCCGGTGAGCCGGCGGGACAGTTGTACAACCTTGCGGTCGATCCCGGGGAGACCACCAACCTCTACGCCGAGCATCCGGAGATCGTGGCGACCATGCAGGCGGACCTGGATCGCATTCGCGCTGCCGAGGGAAGTACACCGGGCCGCTGATCTAGGGTTGCACGTTCGGCCAGTGGGCATCGGGGAACCGGGCTCGCAGTGTGGACAGTGTCCAAGGGCCCCTGTGATCCGAGATCGACGCGCGGATGCGGCCAACCTCGTCTACGGCGATGGCGCCGGCATCGTTGTCGAAGGAAGTCCTGATGAACGTGGCAACCGCGGCGATGTCCGTGTCATCGGCGAATGGAGCTGGAGGCATCGGCTGGTCATACGTGACACCATCGATCGTCAGCGGCCCCTCCATGCCATGGAGCAGGATGGCGACCAGCGGCTCGGCGTCCCCGGTGACGATCGATGAGTCCCGCAGGGGAGGGTAGAACCCTCGCAGTCCCCGCCCGTTGGCCTGGTGGCATCCGAGGCAGTGGGTGTAGCGTTCGGCTCCCCGTGTCAGCAGCGCGACCTCGTCGGGATCAAGGCCCCTGGTCTCCAGTTCGACTTCGAAGCCCTCGCGGCCGGGCCAGCGGGCATGCAGGTCGACCAGGCCCAGGAGGCCTCCGGCGACATCTGGGGTCTCGGCGAGACGGGCCTCCCAGTCGAACGGTGCCTCGTCCACTTGCAGGGGGCGGGGGCTGTCCGTGCGCAGTCGCTGGACGTCGACGATGTTCGTGGCGATCGACTCGGTCATCCAGTCGCGATCCGGGGGAAGCGACGCCAGCAGTTCAAGCAGGCGAAGCGTGGATGCGGAATCCTTTCGTTCGAGGATCGTTCGCACGAGCAGTTGCAGGGTGGTCATGCCCGCGGGGCTGGGGCGGGACCACCGATCATGCCAGGCCAGGATCTCCAGCAGGTCGATCTCGGTCGTGGAGGAAGCGGCGATGGCGGCGGAACGAAGGATTCGATCGTCGGGATGTGTGGCCATCGCTTCGGCCAGTGCGTTCGCGGATCGACCCGGGGCGATCGTGCCGAGCGAGGCGGCGGCCTGGCGGCGGACGCCGGGGTGGGAATCCTCCAGCCCGGTGAGCACCGCTTCGTGCAGCGGCGACGAATCCGGAAAGTGCTCGGCCAGTCGCATTGCCTGGATTCGAAGCTGGGGGTCCGGGTCGGTGATGGCTGCGGCAATACGCGGTACGTCCAGTGAATCGAGTCCGGCCAGGGTCCAGAGGGCATGGGCCCGGGAGATTGCCGGTGCGTCGCCATCAGCCATCGACTGGAGTGATTCAATTGCAGCGAGGTCATTGCGTTCCACGATGCTGCGTTGGGCGAGCAGGCGTACGGTGCCCCGATCGTCCTCGAACATGCCGACGAGTTCCGTTCCCTTGAGGTCTGCAAGGTCGGGCAGGGCTCGGATGGTGTCGTCGTCGGGAACCAGCCGCCAGATCCGTCCTCGATCCACCGGGGTGATCAGTTTCCGGTCGATGACCTGGTTGCGAAGGAACGTGGTCATGAAGATCTTGTGCTGGAGGATGCCGCGGTACAGGTCGGCCACGTACAGGCCGCCATCGGCTCCTGCGTGGGCATGGACCGGCCGGAACCGTTCATCGGTCGATGCCAGCGGGGAGCGACCGTCGTCAAGCACGCGGGCTTCCGGTGCGTCGGGTCCGTGATCGATCATGCGGCGAAGTTCCACGCAGTTGCCGCAGGGTTCGCAGACGAACAGGCAGTTGCGGTACGGCTCGCCGAGGGTGTCGTCGAGGTAGATCTCCGGGCCACAGGCTCCGGTGAAGGACGCAAGGGTGTAGTCGTCACGCAGGGTCGCATCCTGGTAGCCGCGGTTGACACCGGGGTTGATCCGAGCCGGGTGAATGCCGGTGTCGGCGGGCACGCGTGCGTAGACCCCGTCAAACCAGTGGAAGGCGGAGTTGCGTTTCGCGTAGTGTTTCGGGAGCAGATCGGCCATGAGCGGGTAGGAGTTGGGTGTGCAGTACCAGCGGTCCCAGGCGTCACGAGTCGTTCCCCACTGGCCGTGGGCCGGTACGGCTCGCCGCTGCATCGTGCCGTCGATGAACCGGTATTCCCAGGGATGCTGCGAGCAGTGCAGCCAGTTGTCCATGCCGAAGCGGAGCCCGTTGCCGGCGTGCTCGGGGCTGTGCAGCCCGGCAAAGGTGTCGTCCAGCACGATCGTTTCATCGGCGACGCCGTCGCCATCAGTGTCACGGGCATGCAGGAGATTCGGAGGGGCAACTACGAGTGCACCATCGTCGAGGGCGTGCACGGCCCGGGGCAGCACGAGTTCGTCGAGGAACACCGTTCGGCGGTCCATGCGACCGTCACCGTCTTCGTCCTCGAGTACGACGATGCGACCGTTGGGTTCCAGTTCCTTGCTGCCCTCGAGGTCGGTCATGTACCCGGGCATCTCCACCACCCAGATCCGTCCATCCGGGGCGAGGTCGAGGGCAACGGGTGCGATCACCAGCGGTTCCGCAGCCACGAGTTCGACTCGAAGGCCCTCGTGGGTGCTGAAGTTCCGCAACGCGTCTTCGGGTGACAGGGGGAGAGCGTGGGGGATATCCAGCGTGTCCGGCAGTGGAGGTTGCGCCTCCCCGGATCGGTCGCCCTGCTGGGCCAGCACTGGGCACGAGACCAACGTAAAGACTGACAACAGGCATGCGATGCGGCGCGGCATGTGGTGATCGTACTCAATCCGGCTGTAGTTCTGTCGACGCCCTGCGGCGACGGAATCAGGGGTATCCTAGAAGCGTGCGGTTTTGAAGGTTCCTGCCTTCCCTGCCTGGTCTACTGATCACATGACAATACTCCTGCTGCTCATTCCAATTGCCGCCGTCATCGCGATCCTTCTGATGCTTCGCGACATGCCCCGCCGGCGACAGATCGGCTTCATCATCTTCGCGTTGGCATGGTCGTGCATCGTCTGTGGCGTGGTCGGGTACGAACTCGGTCGAATCTCATCGCAGTACCGCGAGGCCATCACCATCAAGAACCTGCTTCGAGACACGGACCGCGCACTTGCCGCCGACCAGGTCCAGCAGGTCAAGGCCGCGATCAGCGAAGCGAACCAGATGATCCGGGAGCAGGGCGACATCGAAGGAGCCGTTGAACTGGTGGAAGAACGGCTGGAGCCGGCGCCATCACCGTGAGGTCGATGTTCAGTTCTTCAATGCGGCCAGGATGCCGTCGACATTGTCCTTGGCATCGCCAAAGAGCATCGAGGTGTTGTCATTGAAGAAGAGGGGGTTGCCGACGCCGGCGTAGCCGGTGGCCATGCCTCGCTTCATCATGATGACCTTGTTTCCCTTCCAGACCTGCAGCACCGGCATGCCGGCAATGGGGCTGTGGGGATCGGTCTCGGCGCTGGGGTTGACGATGTCGTTGGCCCCGATGACCAGGGTGAGGTCGGTCTCGGGAAGATCATCGTTGATCTCGTCCATTTCCATGACGATGTCATAGGGCACGTTCGCCTCGGCGAGCAGGACGTTCATGTGTCCAGGGAGGCGGCCGGCGACCGGGTGAATGGCGAATCGGATCTCGATGCCGTCGTCGCGAAGCAGTCGGACGACTTCTGCGAGCACGTGCTGGGCCTGGGCGACGGCCATGCCGTAGCCCGGCACGATCACGATGCGCTTGGCCTGTCGCATCAACGATGCGGCTTCGCTGGCCTCGATCGAGGTCACATCGCCCTCGGGCGTGGCGGCACTGCCGCCACCACCGCCACCGCTGTCCGTGCCGAAGCCACCGAGGATGACGCTGATGAACGATCGGTTCATGCCGCGGCACATGATGATGCTGAGGATGGCGCCGCTGCTGCCCACCAGTGCCCCGGTGATGATCAGCAGGTCGTTTCCGAGCATGAAGCCGGCGGCGGCCGCGGCCCATCCGGAGTACGAGTTGAGCATCGAGACCACCACGGGCATGTCTGCGCCGCCGATGGCCATGACCATGTGGATGCCGAAGAGGCCTGTCAGGATCGTGGCGATGATCAGCAGCACGATGCCGAGGGTCAGGTGGTCGTGGCCGATTACGAACCAGATGCCAAGTCCGACCGTCACGAGCAGGACCAGCAGGTTCAGCAGGTGCCTCGCGGGCAGAATCAACGGATTGCCCGACATCGAGCCATGCAGCTTGAGGCAGGCGATGATGGAGCCGGTAAAGGTGATTGCACCGACTCCCACGCCGATGAAGATCTCGATCGAGTGCACGATCAGTTCGGCCGACGTCGTCATGCCCGCATGGGGGTCGACGAAACTGGCGAAGCCCACGAGCACGGCGGCGGCCCCGACGAAGGAGTGGAGCAGGGCGACCAGCTGGGGCATCTGCGTCATCTGCACGCGTGCGGCCAGGGCGGCACCGATGACCACGGCCGGGGCCATGGCGAGGATCAGCCACCCGTAGCGTGATACGTCGTCGCTGAGCACGGCCACGAGCAGTGCCAGGATCATGCCGGCGATGCCCAGGGCGTTTCCGCGACGAGCCGACTCCTGCTTCGACAGCCCGCCGAGGCTCAGGATGAAGAGCACGGCGGCGACGAGGTAGGCGATGGTGACGAGGGTTTCGTTCAAGGTCGTGGGCTACCTGCGGAACATGGCGAGCATTCGCCGAGTGACGAGGAATCCGCCACAGATGTTGATGGTGGCGAAGAAGACGGCGAAGACGCCCAGCACGATGGCGGCAGTGGTCGAGTCCGCTGAGAGGTGGAGCATGCCGCCGAGAATGATGATGCCGCTGATGGCGTTGGTGACGCTCATCAACGGGGTATGGAGGGCAGGACTCACGTTCCAGACGACCTGCCAGCCGATGAAACAGGCCAGCACGAAGACGGTGAAGTGGGACACGAAGTCCGCCGGGGCCCAGAGGCCGATCGCGATCAGCACCAGGATGCCCAGGATGATGCCGGACGTCTGCACCACGCTGATCGAGTTCGTATTCGATTCGACGGCTGCGTCGGAAGTTTCGGCCGGTTTCACCTTGGCTGGGCGCTCGCCGACATCCACCGAGTAGGGATCGCCCTCGGGCTTGACCACCTTGGGCGGGGGCCAGCGGGTTTCGCCATTCTCAAGCACCAGTGCGCCTCGGACCACCTCGTTGCCATGATCGATGTTGAAGTTCCCGGCATCGCCGATCTCTTCGATGAACTTGAGTACGGAATTGCTGTAGAGGCGACTGGAGAGGGTGGCCATCCGGCTCGGCAGATCCGTGAAGCCGATGATGTTCACGCCATGATGTTCGATCATCCGGCCCGGTTCGGTGAGTACGCAGTTGCCACCGAACTCAGCGGCCAGGTCGACGATGACCGACCCCTGTCGCATGGTTTCGATCATGCCACCGGTGATCAGTTTCGGGGCATCGCGCCCCGGAATCACGGCGGTGGTGATGATGATGTCGACCTCGATGGCCTGCTGGGCGAACAGGGCCATCTCGGCCTCGATGAACTCCTTGCTCATGACCTTCGCGTAGCCGCCGCTTCCTTCACCTGCCTCGTCGAAGTCGAGCACGAGGAACTCACCTCCGAGGCTTTCAACCTGTTCCTTGACGGCCATGCGTGTGTCGAAGGCCCGGACAATGGCTCCAAGTCCCTTGGCAGCAGTCACTGCAGCAAGTCCCGCAACGCCGCCGCCGATGACCAGGACCTTGGCTGGATCAATGCGACCGGCCGCCGTCATCTGTCCACCGAGGAAGTGGGGGTAGGCGTAGGAAGCTTCGATCACCGCCCGGTAACCGGCGATGTTGGCCATGGCGCTCAGGGCATCCATCTTCTGCGCCCGGCTGATGCGTGGAATGCAGTCGACACCAAAGACCGTGGCATGCCGTGCCGCGAGTTGCTCCAGCAGCGCGGCATTCGTTGCCGGTTGTATGAAACTGATCAAACTCGCCCCGTCGGCAAGGAGACCGGCTTCATTCTGCTCCGGGGCGCGAACCTTGAGAATCAGGTCGCTGGTGCTCCAGAGTTCCTTGGTGTCCTCGACCACCGTGGCGCCGACCTGGGAGTAGGAGCCATTGGAGATCCTGGCACCAAACCCGGCTCCTGCCTCGACCTGGACCTCGAATCCAAGCTTGATCAACTGCTGTACCGTTGAAGGTACGGCTGCGACCCGCTGCTCGCTCTCGTGGATTTCGAGGGGGATGCCGACCTTCATCTGAACTGCATGTCTTTCTGGCCGGGATCAGGCCGTGGCGGGGATCTGGGCAGGGCCAGCATGGTGTGGACGGGACATCCTGACGGACCAAGGTCCCGGGGTCAAACGGGACCTGATTTGGCGTCTTGGTGGTCGTGGAGTGGGCTGGGGGGGAGTTGGATCGGCAGTCTCCTGGAAACCAGTCTGGGCTGTCCACACGAACAGTGGTGGGGCATGGTCACACCAGTCTGGATC
The DNA here is from genome assembly GCA_029245245.1 of Phycisphaerales bacterium. Taxonomy (GTDB): domain Bacteria; phylum Planctomycetota; class Phycisphaerae; order Phycisphaerales; family SM1A02; genus UBA854. The sequence continues at coordinate 69,413 of JAQWPT010000034.1, read as the reverse complement.
GGGTACGCTTCCCACAAAATCGTCTTCAGATCAGGCATGCACAGGACATAACAGGTGCGCGGTGTAGCAAAGCTTTTCGGTCGTTCGCCTCTGACCCCGCTTCAGGTTCACATGGAGCAGGTTGAGGAATGTGTCAATGGCATCGTGGAGATCCTCGAGGGGTTCATGGCAGGCATGTCCCACGATGTGATCTGCGAGAAGGCCAAGCATGTCTCGAAGCTCGAGCACAATGCGGACCTCGTCAAGAACGACATCCGCAACTCGCTGCCCCGCGGCCTCTTCATGCAGGTCGACCGTGCCACGTTGATGGCGATGCTCGCGGACCAGGATTCCATTGCCGACAAGGCGGAGGACATCGGCGTGCTCCTGACCTTCAAGGAGCTGCCCCTGATCGATCCGCTCAAGGAGCACTTCTCCGATTTCATCGAAAAGAACGTCCAGGCATTCCGTGTCGTTCGGAAGATCATCGCCGACCTGGACGAACTGGCGGAGATGGGCTTTGGCGGGGAAGAGGCCAGTCGTGTCGAGCAGATGGTCGACCAGGTGGCGCTCTTCGAACACGAGGCTGATGTCATCCAGCGAGAGATGCTCCAGGCGCTCTTTGCCAACGAGGACGATCTGTCCAAGGGTGAGTTCCTGCTGTGGCGGAATCTCCTGCGGGACATCGGTGGGCTCAGCAACTACTCCGAAAAACTGGCGAATCGCGTTCGCATCATGCTCGCAATCAAGTAACACGTCGAGACGCTGAAAGATGATGCTTACGCTTGCAACCACTGTTTCGGATGCCATCGCGGGGGTGGCCGACCCGAACACCCTGATGATCCTGGCCATCGTCTTCGGCTTCTACATGGCGTGGAACATCGGTGCCAACGATGTCGCCAACGCGATGGCGACCAGCGTCGGGTCCGGAGCACTGACACTCCGGCGAGCGGTCATCATTGCAGCCGTGTTCGAGTTTGCCGGTGCCTACTTTGCCGGTGCCGGTGTTTCGAACACCATTCGCAAGGGGATCGTCGATCCGGAGATCTTCTCGGCGGAACCGACGCTCTTCGTATGCGGCATGCTTGCCGCCCTGCTCGCTGCGGGCACATGGCTGTTGATCGCCTCCTACTTCGGCTGGCCGGTGTCCACGACGCACTCGATTGTCGGGGCCATCCTTGGTTTCGGAATCGTCTACAAGGGCTTCCATGCAATCTACTGGGGCCAGGTCGGGACCATTGCCGCCAGCTGGATCGTGTCACCTGTTCTCAGTGGCATCATCAGTTACTTCATCTTCAACATCATCATGCGAAAGATCTTCCATAATCCGAGACCGGTGGAGGCTGCGCGCCGATTTACTCCCTGCATGGTCTTCGTGGTGTTCACCATTCTGTCGATGGTGCTCGTCATGAAGGGCCTCAAGCACCGACTCAAGGGCGTTGACCTGCCGCTGTGGGAAGCACTGCTCATTTCCGGTGGAATCGGCCTGGTCGCCGCCTTCATCTCTGCGATCCTGGTGCGCCGCATCGATGTCGACGATGCCGATGGCGAGGTTGAAGAAAACTCTGCAAGGCAGTTGTACCTCAGTCGCGCGTTGAGCCGGGCCAAGAAGCACCTCGGACGAGCCAAGGGCATGTCCAGCGGGGCGGTGGAGGATGAAGTCAAGGAAGTCCTCAACAAGGTGGACATGCTGAGTGCCGCGATGGAGCAGGAGCCGGTCTCGACGGTCAACCAGCGAAGTTCCGTCTGGAAGGTCGAGCGTATCTTCATCTACCTTGTTGTCATCAGTGCCTGTTTCATCGCCTTTGCACACGGCTCAAATGATGTCGCCAATGCGATCGGCCCCATGGCGGCAGCCTGGGAGACGATCAAGGAAGGTGTTGTCGGTACGCAGGTCGCCGTGTCAGGCTGGTTCCTGGCACTGGGTGGCATTGCCATCACCATCGGCCTGGCGACATGGGGCTGGCGGGTCATGCGGACCGTGGGCACCAAGCTCACCGAGTTGACTCCGAGTCGCGGTTTCAGTGCCACCTTCGGAGCGGCCACGACCATCGTGTTCGCCTCATGGCTTGCCCTGCCGATTTCTACGACGCATACGCTCGTGGGCGCGGTCCTTGGAGTCGGCCTTGCCCGTGGCATCGGTGCACTCAACCTGCGAACCGTTCGAGATGTCGCGGTCAGCTGGGTGGTGACGATCCCGGCCGGTGCGGGCCTGGCAATCGTCTTCTACTACATCCTCGCCGGCATCTTCAACTGATCCAGTTCGCAGGCCGTGTCCTCAAGCACCCCGCGGATGCGTGGCAGCAAGAACACCGCCTCGATGATCATCCAGCCTTCCAGCAGGATGGTCACGATGCCGATGGTGGCCAGGTGCCATTGCTCGTCGTGCAGCCATGAGGCGTCATGGCCGGTGCCCAGGAACACCTGGTCGATCATCGCCCACATCGGAATCACCAGCATGATCAGCAGGGGCACGCTGAGGAACCACACCGGCTTGTTCCTTCGCCAGAGCCAGCAGGCGATCACCAGGAACGCCAGGCCGGCCAGCAACTGGTTCGTGGCCCCGAAGAGTGGCCAGAGGATCAGGCCGCCCGTGCCCATCGAGGCCCAGGACCAGTCGCCCGTGGCGGGGGCGGCTGCGAGACCGGCGGCCAGCAGTACGGAGAGGCCGGCGGCGGCGTGGGGATTGCGGAAGATGCGCAGCGGCTTGAACGCCGCTCCCGGAGTCGAGGCCAGTTCCTGGACCACGTAGCGCTGGAGCCGGCACGCCGTGTCGAGCGTGGTTCCCGCGAAGGACGCCACGAACACACCCATCAATGCCACGGCGATGCCCGCGGGAATGCCAAGTGAGCCGATGAAGTTGGCCGCTCCGTCCACGAAGGCGCCGACCTTCGACCCCAGACCATTTGCCATCTCCCAGGATCCGTATCGTTCGGCCCACGCGGCTTCGCCGGTGATGATCCCGCCCGAGCTGCTGGTGATGCCCAGCCCCAGGCCGGCCGTGCAGGCGAGAATCACGAGTACGGCCAGGAAGCCCTCGGTGAGCATGCTGCCGTAACTGACGAAGCGGGCATCATCTTCACTGGCAAGTTGCTTGCTGGTGGTCCCGCTGGAGACGAGGCAGTGGAAGCCGCTGATGGCTCCGCAGGCGATGGTGATGAACAGGAACGGGATGATCAACGGCGCACCCTCGGGATCCCACTGGAAGATGGGGGCGACGATCTCCAGGGGCGGGCGTACGGCATCGTCTCCAACCGGCGTTCCACCGGCCAGGCCGGCCACGACCAGGCCCACCACGATCAGTCCGAGCGATCCGATGAGCTGGAGGGCGTTGATGTAGTCGCGTGGCTGCAGCAGCATCCACACCGGCAGGACCGAGGCGATGTAGGCGTAGACCAGCAGGATGCCCACCCAGGCGATCATGGGCAGGGCGGCAAGGGCGTCGTTGAAACTTCCAAGGATGCCCACGTCACCGTAGATCACGCTCAGGAGCATCAGGAGCAGGGCAAGCAGGGAGGGCAGCAGCAGGGCGGCTCCGCGACGCTGCAGCCAGCTGCCGATGCACACCGCCAGGGGGATCTGCACGAGGCACGGGAAGATTGCGGCTGGGAACATCTTGAAGACGGCGGCGATGACGAGCCCGAAGATCGCCAGCACGATCGTGAGTCCGATGAACAGGACGATCATGAAGAGCAGGCGGACCCGGTGATTCAGGAGGCGGCCGGCAACATCACCGATGGTCTGCCCGTTGTTGCGGAGACTGACCAGCAGGCTGCCGAAATCGTGCACGGCGCCGATGAAGATCGAGCCGAGGACGACCCACAGCAGGGCGGGCAGCCAGCCCCAGAGCACGCCGATGGCGGGTCCGACGATGGGACCGGTCCCGGCGATCGAGGTGAAGTGGTGCCCGAAGATGATGCTCCGCCTCGTGGGCACGTAGTCATGCCCGTCCTCGAGTCGGCTGGCCGGGGTCTGGTTTCCCGAGGCAAGGTTGAAGATGCGCCGCCCCAGCCACCGCCCGTAGGTGTTGTAGGCGACGATGAACCCGAGGCCCGACAGGATGGCGATCAGCAGGGGAACCATGGAACCTGCACTCTATCGGCATCGTTGTGCATGAGAGGTTGGAAGGTTCGGGCCCGAATGCGGAAACCCCGGATCGTTTCCGATCCGGGGTTTGCTTGGGCCGTTGGATTCAGCTTCGCATGCGTGAAGCCGTTCTCCCCTCAGGCCATCGTCCTCGATCGCGCTTCGCACGGACGAATGACGATGGACAGATCCTAGGTACTTCGCTTCTCGCTGCGTTCCCAGGGTGGCGGGGTGGATAAGTTGGTGAAATCCATGTGGATGAACGAGTGCAAAGCATGTGGACAACTTCGCTGGTTGTGCATGATGCCTGCTCGAAGTGGGTTGGGTTCAGAAACCCTCGATCTGGGCGATCACATACATGTAGTCCTTGACGTCGATCAGGCCACTGCAGTCGGTGTCGGCACCGTCATTCCATTGCGGATCACCGGGCACCGCATCCATGGCGTAGATGATCAGCAGCAGGTCGTCGATGTCGACGAGCAGGTTTCCATTGAGATCACCGGCCATCCACCCCCAGCGGCTGATGATGAGCAGGAGATCATTGATCTCGACCAGGTCGTCGCCATTGGTGTCCGCTGTGCAATCGTCGAACGGTGAACAGTCGCCCCACTGTGAGATGAGACCGAGGATGTCCTCGATGTCGACAATGCCATCCCGGGTCACATCGCCGCACGCTGATGTCGAGACCACGGGATCGAGTTCCATGTTCGGCCTTGCGCGACCAAAGGCGGCGTCAAGTTCGGCCAGGTCGACTTCGTCGACGATCCCGTTGCCGTCGATGTCACCTTCGGGACCGGGTGTGCCGAGTTGATGAACGACATAGGCCCGGTCGAGGTCATCCACGACGAAGTCAAGGTTGATGTCCGGCTTGACCAGGCGGACGCGTCCAAGCGGGTCGCCGATCGGCGTGGTGTAGCCACCGGTCCCCAGTGTGGTGTAGACCGCTTCAGCCCAGCTGAACCCGGACTGGTAGAAGTTGCGCATGCCGATGTAGGTCGCGGAAAATTCCCCGGTCGTGACACCTTGGACGTGTCCGGTCGCGAACGAGCCATTGGAGTAGCCGATCCAGTCCAGCGCCTGCCCGTGTCCGCCTGGTGACGCATTGAACTGGTGGAGCGAGCGGCCGTTGTAGGACTCGATGCTCGTGAACCACCCGGCGGGGTGGGCTTCGTACCGCCGGATGTAGTCGGCATTCACCGGCTCATCGGGATTGGTGGTGCTGCCGCAATGATTGCGACCCATGGTGACCAGGCTCAGGATGGGGTAGGCCTGGGCGTCGGCATCGGTTGCCGGATCGAACGCATTGTCATTGGGGCCGTGCAGGAACTGAGCACTGCGATCGAGGATCTGGCAGAAGTTTCCACGACGGAAGGAGATCATCGCACCGAGGAAATTGTGGTAGAAGTTGATCGGATGGGTGCACCACTCGCCGAAATCCGGATCATCATCGGTGGGATTGTCGTCATAGATCATTGTCGTGGCGTAGGTGTTGACCGGGATCGGTTCAACGCAGCGTTCGATCATGGCGAGAACACCGTCGAGTGGGGTCTTCACTCCGTCTCCATCGACATCCACGCTGCCGCGACCCGAGTCGAGCCTCGTCACCAGGTGCAGATCACCAGGGCAGATGCCTCCATCTTCGCACTCGGCCAGTTCCTCCAGGAAGGGACGCTCGCTTCCTCGATAGAGATTCTGGGTGTCAGTGTCCGTTTCGTCCTGCCACTTGAAGATGCCGGTGGCAGAGCGGCAGAGGTGGCTTTCAAAACTTCCCCACATGTCGGGTGATGGTGCTGCATGGTTCACCGGGGGATCGAAGTTGTCCGTAATGGCTGCGGGAAGGCCCCGGGTTGTCGCGATGGCGACAACTTCAGGATTCGCGGTGAGGTACTGCTGGAAGTCTCCCGCATCATCAACGAAGAGTTCGGTGAATTTCGCCGAGGTGATGTAGTAGTTCGTCATGCCCTCAGGGGGAGGGGTTGAATCGGGCCAGCTCTCGTCGGCCACGGGATAGGACAGGTCCAGGTCGAACTGGTGAACGCCGGGGTGGTGCGCGATGTAGGCGTCGCGAATGGCCAGCGAAACGGGCACCTGGCTGTTGTAGAGCAGCAGCAGGTTCTCTTCTTCAATCGCGGCGGCGACTGGTGATGCGAGAATGATCAGGGCAAGCAGGGAAGCAGGTGTGTGAGTGTATTGCATGTTCAGCTCGTATCCACGATTACCATGATGTAGGCCATGTCGACGATTTCAATGATGCCGTTGCAGTTCGTGTCCGCCTGTTCGTTCCAGTTCTCGTCGCCGGGAACAGCGCCGAGCATCTCGATGATCATCAGCAGGTCGTTGACATCGATGTCACCGTCACCATCCAGGTCGCCGGGGAGCCAGCCCCACTTGGAAATCACGGTGAGCAGGTCATTGACTGCAACCTGGTAGTCGCCGTCAGTGTCTGCATGGCAGTCGCCCTGCAGGGGGCATTCACCCCACCAGGAAATGATCATGAGTATGTCCCCGACGTCGGTCACTCCGTCCCAGTTCACGTCACCGCAGGCACCAAGTCCTGTGTAGGGGTCCGGAATTTCAATGTCGGGTCGTTCGCGACCAAAGGCGATGTCGATTTCGGCCAGGTCCGCCTCATCGACGAGACCACTGCCATCGACGTCACCTTCGGGGCCACTCGTGCCCATGTGTGCAATCACGATCTCCCGGTCGTCATCGTTGACGACAAAGTCATTGTTGATGTCCGGTCGGATGAGCACCGTGCGGGCCAGCGGATCACCGATGGGGGAGTTGTATCCACCCACCTTCAGAAAGGTGTAGACGGCTTCGCCCCAGCTGAAACCGTTGTGGTAGAGGTTCTGCATGCCGATGAAGGTCTGGGTGAACTCTCCTGTATCTACGCCCTGGACGTGTCCGGTCGCGAACGAACCGCCGGCGTAGCCGATCCAGTCCAGCACCTGGCCGTGGCCGTCAGGGGATGCGTTGAACTTGTGCAGACACTGACCGTTGTAGGACTCGATGCTGTTGAAGAAGCCTGCAGGGTGCGCCGTGTATCTTCGGATGTAGTCGTATGACGCAGGTTCGTCCGGATTGTCACGACTTCCGCAATGATTCCGCCCCATCGTGATCAGGCTGACCAGTGGGTATTCCATGAAGGGGCCGTCCGTCTCGGGGTCATAAGCATCATGATTGGAACCGTGCAGGAACTGCTCGGTCTTGTCCTCCATCTGGCACCAGTTGTCCCGCCAGAAGGAGACCTGGGAGAGTTCGAATTGGTAGGGGATCTTGATTCCGTGGGTACACCATTGATCGGCGCCGGGTGTGCCTTCCGGAGGATTGTCGTCGTAGACCATCGTCGTGGCGTACGTGTTGACCGGAATCGGTTCGGCGCAACGGTCGATGAGCGCCAGCACGCCATCAAGGTACGTGCGTGTTCCATCGTCGTCGTAGTCGATGATGCAGCGACTGGAGTCGAGTCGTGAGGCGAGGTACAGCTCGCCGGGGCAGATGCCATCGTGTTCTCCACACAGATCCAGGGCCTCCAGGAAAGGAAGCTGACTCCCCAGGTACGGATTCTGCCGCGAAGTCGTTGTCCCATCCTGCCAGGAATAGATACCGGTTCCCGAGCGGGAGAGGAGTCCTTCAAAACTGCCCCAGATGTTCTCGGTGGACGGTGCATCGTGGTTGACCGGCGGAGCAAAGTTGTCACTGACCACTGCGGGCAGACCGCGGGTGGTGGCAATGGCGACAACTTCGGGATTCGCGGTGAGGTACTGCTGGAAGGCGCTGTCATCATCAACAAAGAGTTCGGTGAACCTGGCCGAGGTGATGTAGTGGTTGGTCAGACCCTCCGGTGGAGGAGTCGAGTCGGGCCAGTTCTCGTCGGTCACGGGGTAGGACAGGTCGAGGTCGAATTGGTGGACGCCGGGATGGTGCCCGATGTAGGCGTCGCGGATGGCCAGCGAAACGGGCACCTTGCTGTTGTAGAGCAGCAGGACATGGTGCTCGGACAGTTCCGCCATCGCCGGCACGCAGAGGGTGGCCGCCGCCAGGGACAACAGAAGGCAGGAGAAGGGACGCGTCGGGGTGACCTGACGCCGTCTTGAGTGGTGGTGCATGGGCATGTCGTTCCTGCGTTGAGCCCCCACGACTACTGTCAATATGCTGCAAATCAGTAATCACTGAAGGAATATTGGCCGTTTTTCCTGTTCTACTGTTCCTTTGATCAGGGCGGGAACATTGCGAACTGGACGCCGTGGAATGGCGTACAATCCCCGCTTCGCGGCCCAGCGGCCGCATTTTCTCAAGATGAATGAAAGGTGACGTCATGCCGAGTTCCACGATCCTGTACCTGGGTGCACTTCTGTTGGGAGCCCTGGCCGTCGTGCCGGGTACCACCGGCCTGGCATGGGCCCAGGAAGGAGACGCCGCCAAAAGTGACAAGGGCCTGATCCCTCGTACGGTCTTTTTTGGTAACCCGGAGCGGGCCGGGGTGCAGTTGAGCCCCGATGGCACGAAACTCAGTTACCTCGCTCCCCACGAGGGCGTACTCAATGTCTGGGTCATGCCCGTCGATGGTGGCGACGCCGAGGTCGTGACGGATTCCACCACCCGTCCGATCCGCAGTTACACCTGGGCCGTCAATGGTGATCAGGTGCTGTACATGCAGGACAAGGGTGGCAACGAGGACACCCACGTCTACGCAGTCGATCTCGCCTCCAAGACCACCACCGACCTGACACCGCACGAGGGGGTCAAGGCCTCCCTCGCCGGTCAGCATCGAGATCGCCCGGACGAGATCCTGGTGCAGATGAACCAGCGCAATCCGCAGAACATGGACATGTATCGGATGAACACTCGCACCGGCGAGTCGGAACTCATTTTCCAGAACGATGATGGCTACGTGGGCATGATGCCAGATGATGCATGGGCCATTCGAGGTCGCGCCCGCATGCTGGAAGATGGGGGAACACTCTTCGAACTGCGTGACAGCGCCGATGGCGACTGGTACGAGTTCATGAAGGTGCCCATGGAAGACGCGATGAACAGTCAGCCAATGGGCTTCTCCAAGGATGGCAAGACCATGTATGCCATGGATGCGACGAACCGCAATACGTCGGCCCTGGTTTCCATGGAAGCCCGGGAAGGCGGAGCATCGAACCCCACGGTCATCTTCGCATCCGACAAGGCCGACATTGGTGGCGTGTTTACCGACCCCATCACGCACGAGCCCAAGGCCGTCTCCACGAACTACCTCCGCAATACCTGGACGGTGCTCGATCCCGAGTTGCAGCCCGACTACGACGCGATTGTGGCGATGGACGAGGGGGATCCCAACATCACCGATGCCACGCTCGACAACCAGACGTGGATCATCGCGTACGAGCAGGACCGCGGTCCTGTGAAGTACTGGATCTACGATCGGGACTCCAAGACGGGGCGGTACCTCTTCTCGAATCGACCCGACATGGAGAAGTACGAACTGGCCGAGATGAAGCCGGTGGAGATCACCGCCCGCGACGGCATGGTGCTTCCGAGTTACCTGACGGTTCCTCCGAATGCGGATGGACCGGTTCCAATGGTCGTCCTGGTGCACGGTGGACCGTGGGCCCGTGATTCCTGGGGCTACAACCCGTACCACCAGTGGCTGGCCAACCGTGGCTATGCGGTGCTGTCGCCGAACTTCCGTGGATCGACTGGTTTCGGCAAGGCGTTTCTCAATGCCGGCAACCGCCAGTGGTACCACGCGATGCAGGACGACGTGAACGACGCGGCCGACTGGGCAGTCGAGCAGGGCATCGCCGATCCCGACCATATTGCGATCATGGGTGGCAGTTACGGCGGGTACGCAACCCTTGCCGGCATGACCCGCGATCCAGACAAGTGGGCCTGCGGTGTCGACATCGTCGGCCCATCCCACGTGGGAACGCTGCTCTCGACGATTCCCATGTACTGGGAGCCGATCAAGGTCATGTTCACCGAACGCGTCGGTGGGGCTGACGAGACCGAATGGCTCGACTCGATTTCGCCGCTGACACACGTTTCCAACATCAAGCGACCACTGCTGATCGGCCAGGGGGCCAATGACCCGCGGGTCAAGGTCAGCGAGAGTGACCAGATCGTCGTGGCCATGAACGAGAACGAGATTCCGGTGACCTACGTGGTCTTCCCGGACGAGGGACACGGGTTTGCACGGCCGGAGAACAGCATGGCGTTCAACTCGGTCACGGAGCAGTTTCTCGCTGAGCACATCGGTGGCAGGGCCCAGCCCGACGGCGGTGACGTTGTGGCGTCCACGGCCCAGATGCGGGACCTCGGGAACCTGTCGATCGAGGGCGTGACGGCCTGGACGCCTCCGGCGGCACCCGAGCCGTCCAAGGAGGCTGCGGCCAAGACGGCCTCGGAGCAGATGAGCCTCGACGCACTGACTCCAGCCCAGCGGGCCGAGGTCCAGCAATTCCTCGACAATATCGACAACATCCCGGTAGACCAGCTGGCGATGATGAAAGGACTCCTGGAAGCACAACGTACCCAGGTGCCGGAATCGGATCTTCCGGTCTTCAACTTCATCCTCCAGACCATCGACAGGAAACTCTCGGAAGAGAGCTGAACAACCTGATCGAATCGAATCGAATCGACCCGACCGCCCGTCCTCCTGCGAGGACGGGCGGTTATCGTTTCCAGCGATTACACTCCTTGCATGCAATACGGGTTCGTCATCGACCACGACAACTGCATCGGCTGCCACGCCTGTACGGTCGCGTGCAAGTCGGAGAATGACGTTCCGGTCGGCAACTTCCGCACGTCCGTGAAGTACGTGGAGGAGGGAACCTATCCCGCCATCAAGCGGCATTTCCTCGTCCAGCGCTGCAACCACTGCACCGATGCGCCGTGCGTGACCATCTGTCCCGTCAATGCTCTTGAGAAGCGTGATGACGGCATCGTGGACATCGACCGTGATGCCTGCATCGGATGCCGGGCCTGCATGCAGGCCTGTCCCTATGACGCGATCTACCTGAACGAGGACAAGGGCGCGGTGGAGAAGTGCCACTTCTGTGCTCATCGCGTGGAGCAGAACCTGGAGCCGGCCTGCGCAGTGGTCTGTCCGACCAACGCGATCATTGCCGGTGACCTCGATGATCCCGGTTCCAAGGTGTCGCTGCTCGTGCAGAACAATCCGACCCAGGTCCGCCGGCCCGAGCAGGGGACCAGCCCGAACGTCCACTACAAGGGAGCAGCCGCCATCGCGATGCAGCCGGGACGGGCTGCCCGACCGGACACCTACCTCTTCAGCCAGCGACAGGACACGAAGCCCGAGCCCTGGCCGGCATCGGTCCCGACGGTTCCCGACGCCCAGGTGGTACTTGACGTGGGGCACAAGGTGGAATGGGGCTGGCCAGTGTCGCTCTACCTGCTCACCAAGTCGATTGCAGCCGGCGCCGCAATGCTTGCACCCTTCATCGGGGCATTTGGATTCACCGGTTGGCGGGCGAACTGGCTGCCGGAACTTCTGGCCCTGGTGTTCACTCTCGTCACGCTGCTGCTGCTGGTCGAGGACCTGGCCAGGCCGATGCGGTTCTACCGCCTGCTGACCCGTCCGAACTGGAAGAGCTGGCTGGTCAAGGGGGGCGTCATACTCGGGGCCTTCTGCGCCTTGACGGTGGGGATCCTCGTATTGCGCCTGGCCGGTGCCGATGGCCTGGCCGACGGCCTGCGCTGGCCCAACGCGGTGCTCGGCCTGTTCGCAGCCGCGTACACGGCCTTTCTCTTCGCCCAGTGCAAGGGGCGGGATCTCTGGGAAGGCCGGCTGCTGCTGCCGCACCTGGTCGTCTCGGCCCTGCTGATGGGCAGTGCGGCATTCCTGATCGCGGCTCCTGCGGGCACCACTGCACTGGCGATTCTGCTGCTGAGCCTGGTGCTCGTCCATCTGGGTCTTGCGTTCGCCGAGCGGTACGGAAGTCATCCCACGGAAAATGCCCGGCAGGGTGCTGCGTTCCTCGGCACCGTCGGACTCTTCGGGTCTCCCGCATTTCTCGACGGCGTCATCCTGTCAGTGGCCGGATTCATCTGTGTCCTGATTGGATTTACCTATGCCGGTCCGATCGCGCTGCTGCTTGGTCTCTATTGTTATGAACACGCCTACGTTCGCGCTGGCCAACTGCCACCGCTTTCCTGAGTTTCACCATGTCCAAGTCCGACACTCCATTGCCCGTCATCGAACTCGCGACCTACCCACCGGTGGAGACGTGGGATGACGTCGTCGATCTCGATCCCGGCGCCTGGCCGAAGAAGGTCGAACGGCATTCCATGCTGGTGCCCACGACCTGCTTCAACTGCGAGGCCGGCTGCGGGCTGATGGCCTGGGTCGATGCCGAGGGCCAGACCATCCGGAAACTCGAGGGCAACCCGCACCACCCCGGTTCCCGCGGACGCAACTGTGCCAAGGGGCCGGCCACGCTGAACCAGATCGAGGATCCCGAGCGCATCCTGTACCCGCTCAAGCGGGTGGGGGCACGAGGTTCGGGCGAGTTCGCCCGGGTCAGTTGGGATGAAGTGCTCGACGACCTTGCCGGTCGAATGCGGGCGGCGCTGATCGAGGATCGCCACGACGAGATCATGTACCACGTGGGGCGGCCCGGCGCCGACGGCTACATGGATCGAGTGCTCCGCTCCTGGGGCGTGGACGGCCACAACTCGCATACGAACGTGTGTTCGTCCTCGGCCCGCGTCGGCTATGCCCTCTGGTCGGGTGCCGACCGTCCATCACCGGATCACGCCAACGCCAAGTTCATCCTGGTGCTCTCGGCCCACCTGGAGACGGGGCACTACTTCAACCCGCATGCCCAGCGCATCGTCGAAGGGATGAACGCCGGTGCGAAGCTCTGCGTGATCGATGTCCGTCTGTCCAACACCGCGTCCCGCGCGGACTGGTGGCTGGCCACTCGACCGGGAACCGAGCCGCTGCTGCTGCTTGCGATCGCCCGTGTCCTGCTGGAAGAGAACCTCTACAACCGCGAGTTCGTGGAGCAGTGGGTCAATTGGCGTGAAACCCTGGAATTCATGAAGCCCGGAACGCCGCCGGACTTCGATGCATTCATCGCCGCGTTGATCGAACACTATGACTACGCCACGCCGGAAGCGGCCGCGGCCGAGAGCGACATCGACGTGGACTCGATCCGGGAGATCGCCCGGGCCATCGGCGACGCCGGACCGGCACTGGCGACCCATGTCTGGCGCAATGCAGCCTCCGGCAATCTCGGTGGCTGGCAGGTCTCCCGCTGCCTCCAGTTCCTGGTGGTGCTCATGGGCGCGGTCGGCGCCGAGGGCGGTACGAACCCGAACTCGCACAACAAGTTCGTCGCCAAGCCGTTTGACACTCCTTCGCCCCAGAAGCGGTGGAACGAGCTGCTCTACCCACCCGAGTTCCCGCTGGCCTACCACGAGATGTCGTTCCTGCTGCCGCACATGGTCGAGGAGGGGCGGGGTCGCATCGACACGTACTTCACGCGCGTCTACAACCCTGTCTGGACCAATCCTGATGGAATCATGTGGGAGCGGATGCTTCGCGACGAGTCTCGCATCGGCGTGCATGCCGCGTTGACTCCCACCTGGAGCGAGACGGCCCAGTACGCGGACTACGTGCTGCCGATGGGCCTGGGCGCCGAGCGACACGACCTGCTCAGCCAGGAGACCCATGCCGCCAAGTGGATCACGTTCCGACAGCCCGTACTTCGTGTTGCTCGCGAACGCATGGGCGATCCGGTGGAGTTCACCTGGCAGGCCAACCCCGGCGAGGTCTGGGAAGAAGACGAGTTCTGGATCGAGTTGTCCTGGCGGATCGATCCCGATGGTTCGCTCGGAATCCGCAAGCACTACGAATCGCCCTATCGGCCCGGTGAGAAGATCACCATCGGCGAGTACTACCAGTGGATCTTCGAGCACTCGGTGCCGGGGTTGCCCGAGGCCGCCGCGAAGGAGGGCCTGGACCCGCTGGCCTACATGCGCAAGTTCGGGGCGTTCCTCGTGCAGGACGAGGCCTACCGGAGCCACGAGTCGCCACTTGAGGACTCCACGGGTACGGATGTCGACTCCAGCGGCACCATCCTCCGCGACGGTGCGCCGGTGGGATTGCAACTTGACGGTCGACCGGTCGTTGGATTTCCGACACCAAGTCGGCGACTCGAACTGCACAGTGCCACCATGCAGGACTGGAAGTGGCCGGAGCAGACCATGCCCGGATACATCCGCAGCCATGTCCACATCGACGAGATGAACGTGGACGCCGGGGAGATGGTGCTGGTACCGACGTTCAGACTGCCGACGCTGATCCATACCCGCTCCGCCAATGCGAAGTGGCTCTACGAGCTTTCGAACACCAACCCCGTCTGGATCCACACCAGAGATGCCGAGCGATTGGGGATCGAGTCCAACTCGCTGGTGCGGCTCGAGACCGCGATCGGCCACTTCGTGAACCGCGCCTGGGTGACGGAGGCGATTCGACCCGGGGTCGTGGCCTGCTCGCATCACCTGGGCCGCTGGCGGCTCTTCGATGATGTCGGCACTGACCGTTGGGCCAGTGCGAAGGTGGTGCGGGAAGAAGATGAGGACGGTGCCATCCGATTCCGTCGCGTGGACCATATCGCCCCCTTCGCCAGTGACGACCCCGACAGCCAGCGCATCTGGTGGACCGATGGCGGCGTGCACCAGAACCTGGTCTTTCCGGTCCAGCCTGATCCGGTATCCGGCATGCACTGCTGGCACCAGAAGGTCCGCATTCGGCCGGCGTCGCCCGGGGACTGCTACGGGGACGTGGTCGTGGATCCGTCGAAGTCGATGGATGTCTACCGGGACTGGATGAAGCAGGTTCGACCCGCCCCGGGGCCCGGTGGGCTGCGCCGACCCCGCTGGTTCGCCCGGGCGGTCCGTCCAGCAGAATCAACCTACAGCATGAACAGAGACTCAACGTCATGATCAGGACTGACATGGCGGCACTTGCTCGCCTCATCGAGTCCACGAAGGGACTGATGCTGCGGTTTGTGGACGGCTTCGATGAAGCGTCACGGACAAGGCAGGGAGCCGACCTCCCGAATCACCTGATCTGGACCCTGGGCCACTGTGCACTGACGATGAACAAGTTGAGTCGCATGTTCGACGGCATGCCGGTGACCGAGTCGGACTTCATCGAGGGAGATGGAGCCAGGGGAGATGCGGTCCGCTTCGATACGCAATCCGTCTGCTTCGGCTCGGTGCCGGTCGACGATGGTGATCGCTATCCGACGCTTGAAAGAGGATGCGAGATCTATTCAGCTGCGTGCGAACGGCTTGCCCAGGCAGTGCGAGAGCTCGTGCTCAACTCGGTGGAAGAGACCGTGCTGTGGCACGATGCACCAATCCGGGTTGATGATCTCATATCGAGAATCGCCTTTCACAACGGCGCCCATTCAGGGCAGATCATGGACCTGCGGCGTGCTCTGGGCATGCCGCGAGTGATCCACTGATCATCCGCGTTGCGGTCCTTGCTGCCACGGTCCGGTGATGGCCAGGGTCATTCCCGGGTTCTGGATGTTCACGAAGAGCGTCGATCCGTCCGGTGAGAACACGGCGCCGGCGAACTCGGACTGGTTGATCTGGTTGCGGGCGAGTTGGTAGACGGATCCCGTGGGCGTCACGCCCAGCAGGTACTGATCCTCAAGTCCGTCCTCGCAGACGATGAGGTCGCCCCAGGGAGCAACCGTCAGGTTGTCGGCATGCTCGATGACTGTTGCGTCGTTGGGTTCGATGAAGAGTTCCAGATGCCCACCTCCCTCGGCGCCGGGTCCCGCCGCCTCGATGGCCGGAGCAGCGGGAATGTACTTCCAGATCTGGCCTCGTTGGGTGAGCCCTCCGGTGGTGCAGGCGAAGTAGATCCCCTCGTTGCCGTACCACATGCCCTCACCCCTGGCGAAGCGTGCCGCACCGCGATCGAAAGCCTGGTAGCGAAGTGAATCATCTGGGGAATCGACATTGTCCACGTCAATCCACCGGGTCGCGAAGGATGCGCCCGGCTTGATCGGCACCAGTGGGGCGGATTCATTGGGCCAGTTGCGAAGGTCGCGGGATGGTGCATCGACGATGGCCAGTGCCTGGAGGCGACCTCCCTCAAGCAGGCGATCACCATCCACCGGGATGTAGCGGTAGATCACGCCATCGTTGCGGTCTTCGGTCATGTAGATGATGCCGGTGTGTGGATCCACCGCGACGGCTTCGTGGTTGAATCGACCCATTGGAACGATCGGCACCGGCGCAACGAGGCTCGGGGTAGTCGTGGCTGGAATCTCGAAGCAGTAGCCGTGGGGTCGGGCTCGGCCCAGATCGTCACCGGGTCCGACCACCGACTCCTCGCAGGTGATCCAGGTGTTGCGTGGGGTGATTCCCCCAGCGCAGTTGTGTTCGGTGCCGACGAGGCTCATCGCATGGTGGAGCAGGCCACCGGGTTCGCGTCCATTTCTGGTGTCGTAGACCAGTGTGGTGGTTCCACCTCGTGATGGGGCGGCGCCTTCCACGTTCGGATCTCCGGGATCGTAGATGCGTGACGCGTCGATGGCACCGATACCGGCGCCACCGGGATCAAAGGGACCGATGGTGTTGTGACCTGGGGAGATCTCGTGGTTGCGTACGAGGATCGTCAATCCATCCGGGCCGGGCATGGCCCCCATGCCGTCGTGCTTGCCGGGTACGAGCAGTCCGTCATTCATGGTCTCTCCGGCGGGGGAGAGCAGGCTTGCGTGGAATCCTTTCGGGAGACTCACGAATGAACCTGGTTGTTCCAGGAGTGGGCCGTACCCCGGGGCAGTGCGGGCAAGCAGTGGGGCGGTCTCCTGGGCGAGGACTCGCTGCAAACCGGCAAAACCGATGGACATCGCCATGGAGCGGTGCAGAAAATGTCGTCTGGAGAGTGTGGTCACGATCTGGGTCCAGTTGTACGCACGTTGAAGGTGATCCGCGTATCGTGCTCATTGCACCATACGCCGAGCCGGGCATCGGGTGCGTGCCTGGTATTTGGAAATCATGGAATCCCTGCAGGACATGTCTCACGTCGCCGTCATCGCCAACCCCGTTTCCGGTGCGGGCCACAGCAAGGCCGTCGCCGGAGCACTCGCTCAGCGACTGCGTGGGGACGGGTACGAGGTCGTCGAGGTTCCCACGCGTCTCGAGGATGCCCGTTCGTGGCTGGACCCCGCCCTGGAGGAAGCATCCGCGGCACTGGTCGTCGGTGGCGATGGAACGGTTCGGCTGGTGGCCGAGAGCGTGGTGCGAACCGAAACACCGACCTGGCAGGTGCCATGCGGGACCGAGAACCTCCTGGCCCGAACCCTGGGAATGTCCGCGGACTACTCGGCCATCTGCAGTGCGATGGAACAGGGACAGGTCGAGCAACTGGACGTGGCCCGTGCCAACGGCGTCATCTGCCTGCTGATGGCCTCCTGCGGGTTCGATGCCGCAGTCGTGCACGACCTCGCTTCGAGGCGCCGGAAGTCCATCCGGCACTGGCACTACCTGCCATGCATCCTCCGCCAGCTCTGGCGATGGCGGCCTGTCTCGATGACGTTGAAACTCGATGGCCGGATGGTGAGGGAACACGAAGCCGGATGGTGCTTCATCTGCAACAGTGCGGAATACGGGGCCCGGTTCAACCCTGCTCCGGACGCGGACATGACCGACGGACTTCTCGACGTGGTCTTTCTCCCGACCCGTTCCCGTTTCCAGGTGCTTCGATGGATGCACCGAGCTCGACGAGGTGATCACCTGCGGTTCCAGGGCAGCCTCCACGCCCGTGCCAATCATGTCCAGCTCGAGTTCGAACCCGATTGCCCCTGGCAGGTGGACGGTGATCCACCCGCCGGGAGAGATAAAAATGAAGAATCACGATTGGATGTTCAGTGCCTTCCAGGGCGTTTTTCTGCCCTTCTTCCATTATCCAAGAGCCCTTGAAGCATTCCCAGGGCCCTGCTCACCGGATAGTTCTTGCAGCCGGACCTCACGTTGGTAGGCTGAAAGCGGAAGAGAACCCGGGTGAGTTGCAGGATTCACCCTACATCAGGGAGAAGAACCGTGAACATCAAGATGCTTTCGCTGCTGGCTGCGGCCACGGCGCTGACCGCTACCACCGCGCTGGGTGCGATCCAGGGACCGAATCACGAAGAGGACGATGACGCTGGTTCCAACGTGAACAACGCCAAGAAACTCACGGGTGCTGGCGCCCTGAACACCATCACCGGTGCGCTCACAGGGAGCAACCGGGGTGAGGGTGACTTCCAGGACGTCTACGAGGTCTACATTTCAAATCCGGAGATCTTCCGGTTGCAGTTCGCGCCGACCGACGGTGGTTTCAACACCATGCTCTGGCTCTTTGATCAAGAGGGACGTGGCCTTCTGGGCAACGACAACTCGTTCATTGACGGCGAGCCCACGCCGCTGTCGTTCCTTGGAAACTCGAGTACCGACGGCTCGTTCCAACTGGTCAATCCCGGCCGGTACTACATCGCCATCAGTGGTTTCAACAGCCAGCCGGTGAGTGCCCAGGGATCCATCTTCAATTTAGGTGACGATCTGTTCGGCGTCTACGGAGCACAAGGACAGGGTGCCAACGCTCCCCAAATCGGTTGGACCCAGGATGGTGACATCGGCAGCTACTTCCTGCACCTGGATGGCGTCGAGTTCATCCCCCTGCCCGCTCCCGGTGCGCTGGCCCTGCTCGGACTGGCCGGACTCAGGTCCCGCCGTCGCCGCCGCTGATCGGTTCTTCATTCCCGGCCTTCGCCCGATCGCGCCATGCGTGCGCCGACTCCGCATCACCGCGTTCATCGCAGGATCTTGCCAGCAGTAGCGCTGCTTCGTGGGCTCGGCCGTGCTTGAGTGCATCGAGTTCCGTCCAGGCCATGGCCAGGATCGTCTCAGCGTCCTCGTGTCGTCCGAGTTCCAACATGGCATGGCCGCGCAGAAGGTCGATCTCGGCCAGTTGCCTGGCACTGTCACCCCGGGCTTGGCGCAGGGTGTGGACCAGTTGGAGTTCTTCGAGTGATTCCGAGGCCTTGCCATTGGCCAGCAGCAGTTCACTGACCTGCAGGCGGCTGTCGAGGACCTTCGGGTGCTGCTCATCGAGCACCAGGAGGCGGATCTGCAGACTTTGTTGAGCGTTCTCCCACGCATCTTCCTTCAGGTCCAGTTCGTGCTGGACAGCGGCCAGGGCATAGCGGCTGTTGGCCAGTTGCAACTGGTTGCCCGCATCCATGTCGTTGTTGGATGTGGCTTCCTCCTCCAGGCGCCGAAGGCCGGCCTCCTTGATGTACAAGGATGATTCCAGTGATGCTCTTGCGCCATCAAAGTCGCCGAGTCGAATCTGGCACAATGCGATGTTGTGCAGCAGGCGGCCGATTCGCCAATCTGCATCGGGTACTTCGTCTTCATCGGTGCGGTGGAGTCGAATGGCTTTTTTGTAGTATTCGATGGACAGCTGCGGGTTGCCCTTCGAATGCAGCAACCCGAGTCCATTCAGAGTCGAACTGATCTGGCCGCGGATCCTGTGATCTTCTGAAGCAAGGTTGCTCCGTTCAAGAGCACCTTCGAGGATGTGAAGGGCTTCGTTCATGTCGTCTTCCGCTGCCGGCAGATTGCCGAGACGCCGCAGTGTTGCTCCACGGTGTTGCAGTGTTTCGGCAACATCAAGATGTCTTGCTTCGGGAGTGAGCCGTCTCATTTCAAGAGCCTGGTCGTAGGCCGCGTACGCATCGTCCCACTTTGCCCGCTTGTAGGCGATGCGTCCGAGGTTGTGCAGGGCCCGGGCCCGCTCCAGGCTGGGGCCCTCGTCGAGATCGGCCAGGGCCTCCAGGGCCTGCTCCAGGTGTTCCTGGGCCTGTTCGTAGCGGTCGAACCCGATGAAACTCTCACCCAGGTCATTGTAGATCCGCACGCTGATCCCCGGTTCGTCGGCGAGATCCTCGTTGACCACCGTGGACCAGGCTTCCAGCATGTCCACCGCGGTGGTCGCAGTCAGGGCCTTCTGGTTGTTTTCCGGGTCGGCGGACGCGATGACCTGCGACGCCATGCCGAGAGTTCCGGCCAGTCGCTTGTTGGCGAGGGCGACCTTGGTGAAGAGCACCGACATCGTGATCGCAAAGGCGATCAGGAGCAGGATGAAGCCCGCGACCAGCGAGACGGGAAGCCGGTGGCGAGTGATGTACTTGCGCAGCACGTACCAGGCATCATCCCGTCGGGCGAGGATCGGTTCGCCATCCAGCCAGTGCTGCAGGTCGTCGGCAAGATCCCGCACCGACTGGAACCGCCGATCGGTGTCCTTGGCCAGGGCCATCAGAAGGATCGTTTCCAGATCACGGTCGAACCCGGGATCGATCGAGCTGGGCTTGATCGGCTGCACGTCCATGATGCCCTTGATCATGTCGTTGATGCTGCCACCGAGTTCGTAGGGCCGGGCCTCGAGCAGGAGTTCGTAGAGGATCACGCCCAGGGCGTACACATCGGTCCTGGTATCGATCAGTTCCGGATCGCCGCTGACCTGCTCGGGGGAAGCGTATGCGAAGGTGCCCATGAACTCTCCGGCAGCGGTCGCGGCCATGGCCGAGTCGGTCATGGCCTCCGGTCCGACCACCTTGGCAAGTCCGAAGTCGAGTACGTGGGGTTCGCACTCTTCGTCGACGAGGATGTTCAGGGGCTTGAGGTCACGGTGGATGATCGCACGCAGGTGAGCGGACGTCACGGCGTTGCAGACCTTCAGGAAGGCATGGATGCGTTCAACGAGATCCGGTTCCCGCCCGGTCTCGGATCCGTCCGCGATGCGGAAGAGGTTCAGCGGAACGCCCTTGATGTACTCCATCGCGGTGAACAGGCGCCCGTCGGGCGTGACCCCGCTGTCGAAGACCGTCACGATGTTGGGATGCTTGATCGAGGCGACGAGTTCGACTTCCCGTTCGAACCGCTGCTTCTGCCGCTCGGTGGTGAATGCGGTCTGGAGAATCATCTTCAGGGCGACTTCACGCTTGGTCCGGATCTGTCGTGCGAGGTAGACCACGCCCTGCCCGCCACGATCGAGTTCCCGGATGATCTCGTAGCCATCGGGTGCCTGCTGTTCCGTGATGGGAGCGGGGCCCTTGACCTGATCGCGGTTGGCCTCGATGAACTCCGCGAGAAACTCCTGGTCTTTCTGCAGCGATTCGAGTTCCGCCTGGATGGTGCCATCCTGGTCCCAGTGCCTGATGTATTCCAGCACCTGCGAACTCATCGTGGCGCCGGCTGCGATCGCCTCAAGCTGCTCGTGGGTGGGACGGGGGGGATGCATTTCGCTTCCCTCGGACGTCATGAGGCGTCCTCGTCGTAGGTCTGGTCCAGTCGCTCGATGATGAGCCGCAGCCGCTTGGCGGTGCGGCTCTTGGCCAGGTAGACCTCCTGGTCGCTCATCTCCAGTTCCTTGGCGACGGTGGCCACCGGGACATGGTTGAGGGCGACCATCTCGAAGGCCTGGATGGTCCGGTCATGCGACTTGGTGGTGGCTCGAAGTTCCGTCAGGGCAAGTCGGAGGATCACGGTACGTCGCTCGGTATCCCAGAGCGTGGAGCATTCCATCTCGTCCGGAAGCGTGACCATGGCCGATTCGCCGCGATACTCGCGCTTGACGCCCTTCTTGCGGTAGATCCCGGCGATGCGGAACCGGGCAATGCCCACCAGCCAGGAGCGGAGGCGACCACGTTCGCGGTCGTATTTTCCTTCCCGGTACTCCTTGAGGAACTGGAAGATGGTCTCCTGCGCCACATCGTTGGCGTCGGATTCATTCAGTCCGAGCTTTCTGGAGAAGGCGATGACGATGGGGCGGTAGCGAGCATCGAATTGGGACCATGCCGCCTCGTTCTTGTGGTCGAAGAGGCCTTCGAGCAGGGCCGTGGTGGTGCGTTCGATGTCGACCATGGGGACGTCCGGATCCATGGTACCCGGTGCCTGTGCCTGGTGGGTCAAAGAACCTGTTCGGCCCTCGGGTAGGCGCCATGGACGTTGAAGATCCGGCAGAGTGCACGGGCCTTGGAAATCGCATCCCGCATGGTGGGATCGTCCTGGTGTGCGTCGGCGTCGATGAAGAACATGTACTGCCAGTTCTCCCGGCCGCTGGGTCGCTTGTCGATGTGGCTGAGATTGATGCCGGCATCCCGAAACACAGCCAGCACATCCACCAGTGCTCCTGGTTCATGGCTGGTGACGAAGGAGATGGTGGTCTTGTCACTGCCCGTGGGGAGGGCGTGCTCCATGGCGATGACCAGGAAGCGGGTCACGTTGTTGGGCTTGTCCTGCACGCCATCGAAGAGGACGTTCACCCCATAGAGGGAACCTGCGAGGGAGGACCCGATCGCGGCTGCATCCTCGGAGTCCACCACTGTCTGGACGGCAAGGGAGGAGCTGGCCGTGGCGACGTGCTCGGCGTTGGGAAACTCCCGCGCCAGCCACTGGCGACACTGGCCGAGGGCCTGGGGTCGCGAGGCGATGCGCTTGATGCGGTCCTTGGGCACGTTGGACAGGAGGCAATGGTTGATCTCGATCTGCGCTTCCGCGTACACCGTGACCTCGTACTCCTGGAACGCGTCGAGGGTGTCTGTGACGCTGCCCCCGGTCGAGTTCTCATAGGGAACGAGCCCGTACTGGCAATGGCCGGAGGCCACCGCACGGAAGACCGATTCGATGGCACCGAACTCCGCGAAGTCCACGGAGCGGCCGAAGTGTCGCACCGCGGCAAGGTGGCTGAACGAGCCGGGTGGGCCGAGGTAGCCGATGCGGAGAGCCTGCTCAAGCGAGAAACTACCGGACATGAGTTCCCGGTAGATGCACTCGAGGGTGTGGTTCGACAATGGCCCCTTGTTGAGGGACTGGATCCGGTCGAGCACGGCTCGCTCCCGGTGGGGTGCGTAGATCGGCGTGTTCGTGTCCCGCTTGGATTCTCCGACCTCCACGACCAGTTCGGCCCGGCGGGCGAGGAGGTCGACGATCTGCTGGTCGAGGCCATCGATGGACTGACGCAACTCGTCGAGTGGTCGAGGTTCGGACTGATTGTGTTCGGGGTTCGTGGGCATCGGCTATGCTCGCAAGCATACTCGCTTGGAGAGTGAACGCGGAGCGAAAGCTCCCTGGGACCCGAATGCAGTGATGACACCGGTTGCGACACATCAAGACGGGACAGCATTGCTCGCCCGGTTCGATCGATTGGAGAAGTGGCCCTGGAATTGGAGCCTCCTGGTGGTCGTGGGGTTCGGCTTCTTCTTCTCGTTTTTCGACATCATCACCATCGGGTTGTCGCTGAAGGTGCTCCAGGAGCAGTTCAGAGTCACCGAGTCGACCGTCAACTGGGCGGTGACGACCAGCCTGATCGGCTACATCTTCGGTTCCTTCCTGGACAGCCGGATCGCGGACCGGTTCGGTCGCCGGATCGGGCTCTACATCTCGGTGGGACTGTTCACCGTCGGTTCCATTCTCACCGCCACGGCCTGGGAGTTCTGGATGGTGCTCCTGTGGCGATTCATCTCCGGCATGGGGATCGGGGCGGAAATCGCTGGCGTCACGACCTACATGGGGGAGATGTCTCCGCGGGGCGCGAGGGGCCGCTACACGAGCATCGCGGTAGCCTGTGGATTTTTCGGCTTCGCCGTCGTGCCCTTCGCCGGCGTGCTGCTGGTACCGAACTTCGATTGGGGCTGGAGGGCATTGTTCCTGCTCGGTGGCCTTGGCGGACTTGTGATCTGCTTCATGCGCCGGCACATGCCGGCTTCACCACGGTGGCTGCTGAACCAGGGACGCGTTGAGGCGGCTCGATCCGTCATCGAGGAGGCCGAGGCGCGTTCGAGAACCCGATGCGGTGGTTCATTGCCGGAACTCGTTCCATCGAGTGTCACGGCCGCACCCCTTCATCTGGAGAAGGGGTTCAAGATCCTGTTTCGCGCTCCACACCGGAAGCGGTTGTGGTTCTTCGGCCTGGTCTGGTTCTTCTACTACACGGGCAACTACGGTTGGCTTGAACTGTCCAGTGAACTCCTCGTCGAGGAGGGGTTCAAACTCGGCCAGAGCCTCTGGTTGACCGGCATCGCTTCGATGGGATTCATCGTCGGTGCGGTGCTGGCGATCTTTTCCAGCGATTGGATAGCGAGGAAATGGTCCTGCGCCCTGCTCGCCCTGGCCTGGACCGTCCTGCTCCTGTTGATCGGCTGGTTCCCCTCCGAAATCATGATCATGGTGGCGGGGTTCGTGGCCGCGATCTCCATCTCGATGATCATTCCGATGATGTACACCTACACCGCGGAGGTCTTTCCCACGGCGGTGCGGGCTACCGGTGTCTCGATTACGGACGGCATCGGCCACATCGGTGGGGCCCTGTGTCCACAGATCATCTTCGGTCTCGCGGCCCTGACTGCGGCCAAGGAGTACCAGTTTCCGGCCGCCCTGACCGTCATGGCCGTGACCGGACTGCTGACGGCCCTTCTGCTGGCCCTGGGCCCCCAGACGGACAAGATGGCCCTCGAATGACGATTTTTGGGCCTCTTGAGACGTGCTTTCAGACCATCTTGGCAGTGTGGAGTTGAATCACCCCGGTTCTTGGACTCCAATGGAAGATCGGGGAGTCGGTCCCCTTGATTGAACGCTGGAGAGAGAGCAACCCATGCCCATTCGTGCCCTGTCCCTGATCATTCCGGGAACCTTGGTTCTTGCTGGAACACTCGCTGGTTCGACTTCGATGTCACGTCCGGCGAGCCAGGACCAGCCTGACATCGTCGATGGGGAGTTGGTGTTTCCCGAGGGAGCCACCATTCCCAAGTACATGACTGATGTCGAGCAGCGTTGGCTTGATTCTCATCACGACACCCGAGGATTGCCCTCCACACCCGCGCCGTTGGGGCCCATCACCTGCGCATCGGAATACGAGCCCATGGACGGCATCGTTCTTGCCTGGGAGAGCTTCACCAGCACCATCGCCGAGATGGCGGCCCAGATTACCACCACGGGAAATGCGAACGTCTACGTCGCCTGCGATTCAAGCAGCGAGGCCAACTCGGCCCGCAACAGCATGATTGCCCAGGGTGCGGATCCGAATCGGATCATCACGCTGGTACGAAGCACCGATACGGTCTGGATCCGGGACTACGGCCCTCGGATGATCTACGAGGGTGGTTGCCGGGCAGTGGTGGATCACAACTACAACCGACCTCGCCCCAACGATGACGACTTCAACTACCACTACGCCGACGCGATGAACTTCGGCTACTACCGCCACGCATTGACCCATGGCGGAGGCAACTACCACGTCAGCGGAGCGGGCCCATCGGCTGCGACGCGATTGATCAACAACGAGAACCCCGGCTACTCGGAAGCCCAGATCTGGCAGATCTGGAAGGACTACCAGAACGTCGACACCGAATTCCACACGCCGTTTCCGACCTCGGTGGACTCCACGCAGCACATCGACATGTGGATGCAGATCGTCGGAGACGAGTCGATCATCATTTCGGACTGGCCCAACCATTCCGGCAGCACCCAGGACAACATCTGTGATGACGCCGCCGCGTACTACCAGTCCATTGGTTGGGACGTGTACCGGACGAACTCCTACACGTCCGGCTGGACGCACTACACCTACACCAACATGGTGATCTGCAATGACCTGGTCCTGCTCCCCAAGTACAGCGATCTGAGTTCATCGTGGGACAGCAACGCGCTCGCGGTCGTGCAGGCGGCGATGCCGGGCAGGACCGTGGTGCAGATCTGGGGTGACAGCCTCGCGTATTCCGCGGGCGTGTTCCACTGCATCAGCATGCACATCCCTGCCAATTCCGGGGGTACGAATCCAGTGGCGTACCTCCGTTCGCAGAACAATGGTTCGACCTACGACCCCGGTGATGTCGTCGAGATCAGCTGGATCAGCGATGACGACGATGTGCTTGGAAGCCGGTCGGCCGACATCCTGTTGTCCGCCGACGGCGGGGCAAGTTTCGAGACCCTCATCGCCGGTACCGCCGACGACGGGTCCTGGTTCTGGTCCGTGCCGGACATCGACACCGACCAGGCGATCATTCGCGTCATGGTGAGCGATGCCGACGGGAACATCGGATCCGATGACAGCGACTCGGTCTTCTCGATCGACGGTACGATTCTGGTCGGTGACGCCAACGGGGACGGTCACGTCGGCGTGGAAGATCTTCTGCTGGTCCTCGGCGACTGGGCCTGTGCGGGTTTCTTCTGCCAGGGCGATGTCAACGGTGACCTGGCGGTCAACGTGAACGACCTGCTGCTGGTCATTGGCAACTGGGGTGCCGGTACTCCGTGAGCCGGTGGTCAACGTGCTACCATGTGCCTCATCCTGGAGGTTCACATGAACGCACCGAACATGCCGCGTCTGTCCATTCTCTTCGGTGTCCTGTTGATCATCCAGGGCCTCGTCTTCTGGGGTCTGGCCGGATTCGAGGGGGCCCGATTCACCGCGGCCATCCCGGCTTTCTTCGGAATTCTCATCGGCGGCTTCGGCCTCGTGGCGGCCCTGGCGCCTGCCGTTCGCAAGC
The DNA here is from genome assembly GCA_029245245.1 of Phycisphaerales bacterium. GTDB lineage: Bacteria > Planctomycetota > Phycisphaerae > Phycisphaerales > SM1A02 > UBA854. The sequence continues at coordinate 42,777 of JAQWPT010000034.1, read as the reverse complement.
ACGTGATGCACCTGAACGTCCTGCTGGCGGTGGTCGGCGTGGCCGGAGGCATCTCCATGTTCTTCAAGGGACTCGGCAGTGACGAACCATCGGTGACGAAACTGGTCGACCAGGGACTGCTGGCCGTACTCTGCTTCGTGTTCATGGTTTTCTGCGTACGGTCGTTCATCACGGCCCGGGCAAACCGGTCCGCGAAACCCAGCTGATCAGTTGAGCCGACCCTCGATGGCGTAGGTCAGCAACTGCACCACCTGCTCGGGTGTCGTCGCGACGGCCTGCGCCGCGGCATCGACTTCCTTGAGCGCGTGCCGATGCTCGGGATCATGGAGAATGATCAACGGGGTCCCCAGCGCCGCGGCGAAGCCGGCGTCGAAGGCTGCATTCCACTGGCGGTACTTCTCGCCGAATCGAACGACAACGATATCGGCCTGCTTCAGAAACGTGCGGGTCCGGATCGCGTTGATCTTTGCCCCGGTGTGATCAAGCCAGAAGGGATCGTCCTGGTCGCCGAGGATGTCGGCACCACATCGATCGCTTGCATCATGATCCGTGACTGGTGATGTGAAGATGACCGGGATCCCGGCGGCTTCGGCGCCGGCCTCGATCTGCTGTCGCCAGTGGGAGTGGATTTCCCCGGCAAGGTAGACGGTCCACTGGGTCGGGGGGGATGGCATGTGTGATCGACTCCGTGACGTGGCGTCACATGATCTCGAGGATCTCGTAGGTCTTCACCCCACGCGGCAGATCGACTCGAATGGTCTCTCCGACACGGGCCTTGATGAGGCCGAGGCCGAGGTTTGAACTGGGGGTGACTTCCATGACGTCATCCACGAAGGAACCGGTCATCTCGCCCACGAGTTTGTAGCATTCCTCGTTGCCGGTGGCGGTGTCCTTGAGTCGAACCGTTGTCCCGACGAACACCATGTCGTCGGGTACTTCCTCGGTATCGGCGATCACGACGTTGGCGAGTTTTTCCTCGAGGTCGTTGATGCGGGCTTCGTTCATGCCCTGGTCTTCCCGGGCAGCGTGGTACTCCGCATTTTCCTTGAGATCACCCATCTCGCGTGCCTGCCCGATCCGGTCCGAGAGCTGCTTGCGGCGGTGAATCCGCTCCTTGAGTTCGCCCTCAAGTCGATCCTTGTCTTCCTGAGTGATGTATTCCATGCTGGTCCTCCAAGGCGAACGAGCCGCACCGCCAGGCAGGGCGGGGGCTCGTCGGGAATCCAGTGTAGCATCCGGGCTGGTGGGTTCCCAAGCCCGGTTCCAAACATCATTCCTGGTCCGAAAATACGCACTGATGCCCCCCGCACCGCATTCCCCAACCCTGGTTTCAACCTGGTCATTCGGCCTTCGTGGTCATCGGCTGGCCTGGGATGATCTTGCCGCTGGGGGCACCAGTCTCGATGCGATCGAAGCGGCCTGCTGTGCAATCGAGGCTGACGAAGAGATCGATTCGGTGGGGTACGGGGGGCTGCCCGATGCCGAGGGAGTGATGACCCTCGACGGCTGCGTCATGACTTCCGCCAGCAACTGTGGAAGCGTGTGCTGCATTCGCAGGCACCTGCACCCGGTTCGAATCGCCCGGGGAGTCATGGAGCGAACCAGCCATGTCATGCTCGTCGGGGAGGGAGCGGATTCCTTTGCCGACGAGCTGGGTGAACCCACGGCTGAACTCCTGTCCCCGGCCGCTCGGGCCGCCTGGGAGCAGTGGAAGCGCGACGGCACGATTCCAGACCAGATCGGAGATGGGGTTCGCCCCGTGGACCAGGAGGGCAGTGGGCGACTGTTCTCCGCCGGGGAGGGTGACTGGAAGCACCATGACACGATCGGCACGCTTGCTCTCGATGCCCAGGGACGATTGGCCGGTGGTTGTTCGACCAGCGGAGCACCATTCAAACTTCCCGGCCGGGTCGGGGACTCGCCGATCATCGGTCATGGCCTGTACGTGGACCCGGAGGTGGCGGGCGTCGCGGCCACGGGCAGTGGCGAACTGGTGATGGGCTGCTGTGGTTCGTTCCTTGCCGTGGAAGCGATGCGGCGAGGGGCCCAACCGGTTGCGGCACTTCTTGAGGTCCTTGAGCGGATCCGGTCGACGCATGAACTCGATGCGGGGCACCAGGTCTGCCTCGTCGCCCTGACCGCAGGCGGTGGATGCTTCAGCGTGGCCCTGCGGCCGGGCTTCAAGGCCTCCGTCAGTTGCAGCGGCGTGCATGAGGCACGCGAGCCGGACGCGATTCTGCTCGAATCGTGATCCCAATCACGCCAATCGATCCAGGAGAGCGGTGGCAAGAGCCTGGCCCGCTCCGGGTCCGTGTCGAAAGAAGAACGAGGGCTCAACCAGTTCCAGTTCATTGAGCAGGGGAGTGCCCGACGCGTCACGGAGCAGGTCGACGCGTCCGTAGAGGAGGGGACCGGTCTTGAACCGTTCGGCCACCATTGCCATGACCTGGCGGGCGAACTCCGTGTCTCCTGGATCCGGTTCCAGAACTTCATCGGTGGCGCCGAAGTCATCCTGGACGCGGTAGTCGCCGGGTACGGGGACCTTTCGAACCGCGTGGGTGACCTGGCCATCGACGAGCATGAGGGATTCCTCGCCACCGGTCTCGACGTGATCGAGGTAAGGCTGAACCATCATGTCCTCGATCCCAAGCCGCTCCTGCAGGAACGCCTGCGCCTCGGCGAGGCTGGCGTCGTCGGTGTTGAAGCGAAAGGTGCCACGAGCTGTCGAGCCTACGACCGGTTTCAGGAATCCACGGGTCCACCCACGGTGGTTCAGCAGGGCGTTCAGATCGACCCTGGCTCCCGTTTCAAGCCATTCGGTGGGAATGGACGGAACACCCGCCTCGGCCAGGTCCCGCAGGTAGGACTTGTGCGTGTTCCATTCGATGATGGCCGGCGGATTGAAAAATGCGGTGCACGCATCGGTATTCCTCGCCCACTTGATGAACTCGTCACGCCGATGCTCGTAGTCCCAGGTCGTCCGCACGAGGCAGGCATCGAGACTGGAGAAGTCGAAGTCAACATCGTCCCAGGCTGGCTGGGATATCCGGGCTCCCTGCTCCTGCAACGCCTCGACCAGGGGTTGATCATCTACTTCCCATTCCGGGAGTTTCGTGCAGGATGCAAGGCCGATGTGCATGAGGTTGCTTTCATCTCTGGAGGACGGCGAAGGGCCGCTCATCGACCGGGCGATGGCGAATCGCATTCTGCGGTGCGGGACAGACGCAGCGGCAGACCCCGCATCCGGTGCACGCGACGGGGTCGACCCGGGGACCGGCGAGTTCGCCCTCGCCTTCGACCACGCAGAGAGCGTTCTCGACGGGACAGTTGTCGACGCACGCATTGCACTCCTGCCCCTGCCAGGCCAGGCACAGGGATTCGTCCACGGACGCATGGGCCATCTTCACCGGCAGGTCGTGGCGCAGCACGCCGGGTTCGCAGGCATCGATGCAGGGCAGATCGTCACACATGACGCAGGGTGATCGCAGCGCGTCGATCATGGGTGTGCCCGCCCGGTTGCCGGCCGCCTCCGGTGCCTTGATGATGGCACGGGGTGGACAGACGTCGATGCAGTCGCCACAGCGGGTGCATGCAGCCAGGAACTGGCCCTCGGCCACCGCGCCCGGGGGTCGCTGGAGGAGTGCCAACGATGTCGGCACCTGGCGAGGGGTCGCCTGTTCTCCAGCGGCATCCGCGATCCGGCGTAGAAGGCCGCCACGGATTCGAAAGAGGTCACGTCGAGAAATGTCGTCCCGGCTGGGCATGCCCATACTGTATCCATCCGCGGTGCTCCGGGGAGTGGGTCGATTACACTCTGCGGATCACCATGGCCGGCCTGACCCACAGCAAGCAGCACCTGCACCTGAACTACGCGGAAGGGGCGACTCGTGCGTGGATCGCCTGGTCCATTCCGGCCCTCTTCTTTCTGTATGAGTTCATGATCCGGGTGATGCCCGCGGTCATCGAGGGGCCGTTGCAGCAGGAGCTCGGTGTCAGCGCCGGTGACATCGGCCTGAGCATGAGTTTCTACTACTACGCCTACGGACCCATGCAACTGGTCGTGGGGGTGCTGCTGGATCGTTTCGGTGCACGCATCCCGCTGACGATCGCCGCAATCGTCTGTGCCATCGGCGCCATCTTCTTCGCCATGGCGAGTTCGCTGTTCGGTCTCGGTGCCGGGCGTTTCCTGATGGGATTCGGTTCGGCCTTCGCCTACGTGGGAACCGTCTACGTTGCGACCATCTGGTTTCCCGGTCGACGCATCGCGTTGATCTCCGGCTTGACCGTGACCCTCGGCATGCTTGGTGCCATCATGGCGGAATCGACACTTCAGTTCCTGGTCGATCGCACCAGCTGGCAGAGCGTGATGGTGGGCTTCGCCGCATTGGGCCTCGTGCTTGCCGCCATGCAGTTCCTGCTTGTCCCGCGCCGGCCGGACTGGTTCATGGAGCATGTGCATGCATCGAATACGGCTGGGAACACGAACTACCCGGGCGTGCTCGCCTGCATCAGGCAGGTGATCACGAACCGGCAGACGCTGCTGCTGAGTCTGATCACCGGGCTGGTGTACCTGCCGATCGGAGCGTTCGCCGCACTCTGGGGTTTCCAATACCTCACCACCGTGCTGCATGTTTCCAAGAGCGACGCGGGGGGAGTGGTGTCATTCATCTTCGTCGGCCTGGCCGTGGGTGGGCCCTGCCTGGGCTGGTTGTCGGACCATCTTGGACGGCGTGCGGTGTTCTTTCGACTCCTGACCGGACTGGGAGTCCTGGCCACATGCGGGCTGCTGCTGATCGGCCCCGGGTATGGGCCGATCCTGATGATCTCCCTTCTGTGCCTCGGGCTCGTCGTCGGCGTGCTTGTCCTGGCATTTCCAATGGCCATGGAACAGAATCCCTGCTACGCCCGCGGCACGGCGCTGACATTCGTCAATCTCACCCAGATGCTCTTCGCAGGCCTCGGGCAATGGTCGGTGGGTCTCCTGCTCGATCTCGAGGAGGGGGGCGTCAAGAACGCCACTCATTCGCCCAGTGATTTCAGAACGGCATTGCTGCTGCTCCCCGCGGGGATGCTGGTCGCGTTCATCCTGTCGTTCTTCCTGCGGGATCCCAGGCCCCCGCATGCCGCCGACTGAGAAGGTCCCTGCTCGAAAAAGGCGGTTTGGAGGCCGTTCATGGCATCACTGGTGCCCGTCAGGCGTCTTGTTCATTGACTTGATGCCGTTCTCCAGCACAATGATGGTGGAGGGCACACCGTGACCAGACGCCACCATTCGATCATCGCTGCTGCAGTACTTGCTGTCCCATCCCTGGCGTTCGCCCAGGAAGGAACTCGCGCTCCTCTCCAGGAGACGCTGACGGATGTCACCATCCAGCGCATCATCCTGCGGCCGTCGTTGCTGAAGAAGCAGGCTCCGGGGCAGCCGATCGATCCCGCAGCGGTGGAAGTGATCAACATGCCCGCAGCAACACGGGGTGAATGTCCGCAGGAATCGTGGACGCACACCGATTCCGACTGGGGGCCGGGCGAGTACGTTCTGCAGATGGGCATGGTCTCAGGCGAAACCGCGGCTGCTTCCTACACGCTGCCCGCAGACAAGTTTCCACTTCGGCTGGACCTCTTCGAGGTGCTGTTCGCGACGTCCAGCGCCATTGGGCAGACTACGACCCAGTGGACGGTCCGTATCTACCAGGGCGCTCCCGGAAGCGGGAGCCTGGTGGCCGAGTTTTCATCGGACGACGTCATCCTGCCGCACCTGGTGATGCCACCGGGAACGACCGGCACGATCCTGCAGTTCTTCGTGGATCCCCAGGATCCGGACCAGATCTACATCGAGGACGATGGCAGCCATGGCTTTTCGGTCGGGATCCGCATCGATGAGCACAACGAGCCGGGAACTCCCTGCATCCAGGCTCCAAACCCGAACAACAACGCCTTTCTCTGCACCGATACCAGTGGACTGGGGGCTCCCTCCGGAAACTGGGTCGACCTGGTGACGGGCACCTTCTGCCTGTGCGGAGAGGGCTGGTTGAACTTCCAGTCCCTGCCGTCATTCTGTCGGCCAAGTGGTGACTGGGTCATCCGTGCTTCGGTGACTCCCCAGGGCTGCGCGCCGGCAATCGGTGCCTGCTGCCGAGGGAACGGGACCTGCTCCGACGGATTCACGGAGGAGGACTGCGACACCATCGGTGGGACCTACCAGGGTGACCTCGTCGAGTGCGGCGACATTACCTGCCCGCCGCCGACGGGTGCCTGCTGCGTCGAGTCCACCGGCGAATGCATCGAGGTGGATGCCGAACTGTGCAGCCTCGGTGGCGGACTGTTCTACGGCACCGAATCCTGCTCCGACTTCATCTGCTTCCCGGAGGGAGCCTGCTGTCTTCCCGATGGAGGCTGCGTGGACGCGGTGACTCCGGAACTCTGCGATCTTGGCGGTGGTGCCTTCCAGGGCGATTCCACAAGTTGCCTCGACGCGGGCTGCCCGCAACCACTTGGCGCGTGCTGCCTTGCAACAGGCAACTGCACCGAACTCGTGGAGAGCACCTGTCTCGCCTTCGGAGCCCAGTGGATGGGCATGGGGACCACCTGCGTGTCTGGAGCCTGTGATGAGCAGCCGTGCGAAGGGGATATCAACGGTGACGGAATGGTCACGGTCGACGACCTGCTGCTGGTGATTGGTCAATGGGCCTGCACCGGCACCTGCAGCGCCGATGCGAATCTCGACGGGGTCGTCAATGTCGAGGACCTGTTGATCGTGATTGGCGGGTGGGGTGACTGCCCGTAGGCAGGCCGGCTTCCGGTCAGTGTCGCCGTCGGCGTCGCCGCATGGCAGCCAGTGCCAGCACTGCGATCCCGGCTGGACCGGGAACACCGGTTACGTAGAAACTGACGTTGTACTGGGTGGCATCGGCGTCGAAGTCATCGTATGCCTCGACTTCCCAGGACACGCCGTTGAAGGTGATGTACTGGAGCATCATGTCCGGGATCAACTTGTCGAGGCCGAGGTCCACGAAACTCACGGTGCCGGTCTCGCCTTCCTCAAGGTTCGACCATGCGAATCCTTCCGAGGTGACGCCGGTCTGCCATTCAAACGTACCGTCAACCATCTGGGTGAGGCCAAAGTCGAACCAGCTCATCGATCCACCCGCATCGGTGTTCCAATGGTGTTCGGCATTCCCGCCGATGAAGCTGTTGAATCCGAGCGTGCTGTCGTTCGTGCCGCTTGCGAGGGGGGTGGCCGATCCGTCGAAGAGGTTGATGAAGGCAAATCCGTTACCGGTCTCCGCGAGCAGTATCGAGATGCGCCCGGTGGTATCGATGCCGTCTTCGGCCAGTTGCTCCTGCATGAAGGAGAGGTCGTCGCTGGAGAAGGTCTGGATGCCGTCATCGAGGGTGCCGGCCATGATGCCCGAGTGAAGTTCCAGGGCGATGCCCGGACCTTCCATGAGCAGTTGCGCAGCCACGGCGGACTGCGACAGCAGTCCGAAGGCACACAAGGTCATCAGGGCAGTCCGCCCTGATACCGATGGCATGTTTCGAGCCATATTTCTCTTCCTCAGGGCCCAGATACTGGGCCATTCCTTGTCCCCACTGTACTCCCAAGCACTTTCATTTCAATACGTTGCATGCCAGCACGTGGTGAAAAAGAAACAGGAAGCACGTATTGAGGGCAGTTTCAGGGCTGAGGTGTGAAACTGGGTGGTTTTTGCCCTGATTCAGAGCAGTGGCCCCAGGAGTCCAGCGGCATTGCAGGCCAGTCGCTTGAACCCGCTTCGCTTCTCCCAGGCAGTGGAGTCCAGTGGGGTGGACTGCTGGAGATAGCTCATCTGCAGGAAGTGGAGCTGGGCTGCGAAGTCCGAATCCCACCCGAAGAGGCTGACCTCGAAGTTCAACTGCAGTGACCGCCGGTCCAGGTTGGCGGAGCCGACCATGAACAACTGGTGGTCCACCGTCATCGTCTTGGCGTGCAGCAGTCCCGCCTGGAAGAGGTGGATCTTGACACCCGCCTTCAGGAGGTCTTCGTACTGGGCGGAGCTGGCGAGAGCGACGAGTTTCGAATCATTCCGGGCCGGAAGGATGAGCGTGGTGTGGACTCCTCGCATCGCAGCACTCTGAATGGCCACCGTCGTAGCCTGGTCCGGTACGAAGTAGGGAGTGGTGAGTGTCAGGTTCTTTTCCGCCGCGTTGATGGTGGCTTGGAAGGCGAGGCTGAGTGCCTCGTTCCTGAAGTTCGGTCCACTGCCGATGATCTGCGCGGTGGTCTTCGATTGCAGGACCGCTGGTGGTGCTTGGAGGAGACCACTCAGTTCCTCGTTGCTGTCGAGGTACCAGTCCTCGATGAAGAGTTCCTGCAGATCGTGAACGCCGGGGCCATGCATGCGCACCATGCAGTCCACCCAGGGTGCATACCGCGCCTTGGGCGCAAACGATTCGGAGGCGATGTTCTGACTGCCGATGTAGCCGATCGTGTTGTCGATCACGACGATCTTCCGATGGTTCCGGACGTCCATGCGGGCCCAGAGCATCGTGAGAATCCGGGTCGGCAGCCCCTCGTGTACCTGGACTCCGGCTGCCTCCATGCGTTGCTTCGTACTGGAGTTGATGAATCCCTTTGATCCAAGTGAATCGACAAGAACACGGCAGGCCACGTTGCGTCCGCTGGCGCGGATCAGTGCTTCGGCGACCCTGCGGCCATCTTCATCATCAAGGTAGATGTAGCTCAGCAGGTGGCAGGATGTCGTGGCGGCATCGATGTCCTTGATGAGCTGGGCGAAGAAGGCATCGCCACCGGCGAGCAGTTCCAGTTCGTGCCCCGCCATGGCATCGGTATCCGAGACGGCTTCGATCAGCGAAAAGACCTGCTGGTAATGGCGTGGGACGTCTGGATCCAGTTTGGGCAGGTCCTGGCTGCGTGTTCGCAGCATGCCTGGGAAGCAGCCACGGACGCTGGCGTGGCGGCGAATCTGGCGGTTGCCTCTGGGTGCCCCCAGCAGCAGGTAGGCAAGTGCGCCAACGATGGGCAGGATCGTGATCAGCAGGATCCATGCCAGTCTGGTTTCCGAGGTTCCAGATCGTCGCAGCAGGACATGGGCGATGAGTACGAAGACCATCGCCAACTCGGCAAGGATGAGAATCGAAGTGAAGAGCCAACTCATCGAGAGGCATCTTGACAACTGGTGCCGGTATTGACAACCCGGCCGCAGTCGACGTTGGGAAAGATCATCGTTTGATCACGATGCTGGCATCCGTGACGTCGATTTCCCCGCGATGGTGCTGGTCGATTCGCCCATGGTAGGTATGCAGCCAGGTGAGTCGTTCGATCTTCTCGTGGGTGAGTGCTTCCAGGACGGTTTCTCTTCCGGGGGGAGAGCCCCACAGGATCCGTGTTCCCAGTTCGGTGACCAGGACCAGTTGTCGCTGCATGTCGTAGTCGCCGAGATCGATGGCGGTGATCTGCGAAAACCATTCCTGGTCGTCGAGCGTGTCGAGCAGTTGCAGCGAAGCGTTCATGTCGTCGCCGAGCCAGCGGCTGGCGGGCGTATCCGGCGCGGCGTAGGCCGGGTTGAGAATGTGCACGAGGTGCGTGGTTTCTCCGATGCGGTACCCGGCGGGCAGTACGAATCCTTCGCGGTCCACCAGCAGGGGGCCGGAAACATCAAGCACACGGGCACGTGGCTTCAGGAAGACGGCATCGATCTCCACCACGCTGCTGCCGCCTCTTCGAACCTGCACGACATCCGCAAAGCACCCGGATGCGATGAGCGATTCGCGGGCGTTGATCAGGTCCACGCGGTCGAGCTTCGTGCCCAGCAGCCAGGGAGCTGCCAGACTGGTGAGGTGATCATGGAGCGAGTCGCCTACCCACGACGGGGCATCCAGGAATCGAATCGTGACCGAGTGCACGGGGGCATGCACCCGGGCCCGCAGCGAATCCACGCTCAAGGCAAGGGCCACGACCACCCCGGTCACGAAGGCGAGTCCGCCCAGCCACCCGGTGACAGGTGGGGCCATGCAGCGGTCGCAGGCGGATCGCAGGAGAGAGAGCATGTGGGTGAAGGTGGTTCGCATGCGTGGGGTCATCCAGGGGCGGGTCCCCTTGGCATCGACCAACAGGGTGGTGTTCCTTCATTCCCGGTCCCGGGAGATGCTTACCGACGGGTGGTGGGCTCGCCCATGGCACGTGTCGCCGCCATGCGGACCAGGTCGTGGCAGAGGGATTCCATGGACTGTCCGCCGGCCCTGGCCGCCATCGGCAGGAGCGAATGGTCCGTGAAGCCGGGCATGGTATTGACCTCGAGCATCCAGGGAAGTTGTTCATCGACGATGAAATCGACCCGGTAGAGATCGCGGCACCCCAGTGCTCGTCCGATGGCCAGGGCGTTGCAGCGGCAGGCCTCCGTGAGCAGGTCGGGCAGGTCCGGATCGACACGGTACTCCGTATCGTCCCGGTTGTATTTGGCGTCGTAGTCGTAGAACCCATCGGCCGGGATGATTTCGACGAGGGGGAGGGTCGCGTCGCCGACCACGCCCACCGTGACTTCGCGTCCGGTGATGCAGGCCTCGGCGAGTACGGTCTCGTAGGAACGATGCAACTGTGCACGGTGGTGCTTCAACTGGTCTTCGCTCCGGCAGATGAAGAGATCGATGCTCGACCCCTGTGCCGGTGGTTTGAGAACGGCGGGGGCGGCAAGGGCCCGTTCGGTGCCGTGTTCAAGGACCTGCCATGCGGGTGTGGCGACCCCGAGTTCGGCGGCGAGTTCCTTGGTGCGGACCTTGTCCATGGCGATGGCTGAGGCCCGGGTACCCGAACCGACGAACGGGACACCGGCCTGCTCCAGTTCCCGCTGGATGCCTCCACCTTCGCCCCATGGGCCGTGGAGCACGGGAAAGATGACGTCTGCTTCAAGTCGCAGGAGTGCTTCCGCATCGATGGTGTCGATGACCCGGGATTCCACCTCGATGCCGTCCACTCGTGCAAGAGCGGCCGCCACGGCGGAGCCGGAGGCGAGGCTGACCTCGTGCTCTTCGTCCGGTCCTCCCATGAGGACGGCGACGCGGATTCGGTCCAGGTCCTTCATTCCGACGCGACTCCCGTTCGTTCCCAGGTCACGACCTCGGGTTCCAGTTGGATTCCATGATGGTCCATGACCCGTTGCTGCACAAGGGCCATCAGCTTTCGGACATGGCTGGCCGTCGCGGTGGGATTGGTGGTGATGAAATTGGCATGCTGGGTACTCACGGTGGCACCACCCTCGGTGAGTCCCTTCAGGCCGGCTTCATCGATCAATCGTCCTGCGGGAACACGCGTGCCCTCCCGATCGTTCGGATTCCGGAAGGCGCAGCCGGCGGACTTGTCGGCCATCGGCTGTGCCGCCTGCTTGGCGGCGAAGATCTCACGTACCCGAGCACGCACGGCCACGGGTTGGCTTGGTTGCAGGGTAAAGGTGGCCGAGAGCACGATGCCCTCTGGAATGTTGGTGCTCCGGTAGGAGAATTCGAGTTGGGAAGCGTCATAGCTGAGCAGTTCACCGGACATTGAGCAGCATTGCACCGTTTCCACGTTGTCCCCGATGCAGCCATACGTGCCACCAGCGTTCATCCGCAGTCCGCCACCAATGGTTCCGGGGATTCCTGCGACCTGTTCCATCCCGGAGAGACCCTGCCGGGCAAGTTCGTTGACGGTCTTGAAGAGATCGGCACCGGCCATGGCATGGAGGCGATGGACCGGACCGTTTCGGTTGAACTTCAGTTCCCTGAAGATCGGATCGTCCATCATCAGCACGATTCCGTCGACGCCGTCATCATCCACGAGGAGATTGGCGCCCTTGCCGAGAACCCGGATGGGGACAAGGGACTGGGCGCACCGTGCCACCAGGGTGACGAGTGCGTCCTTGGTGTGGGGGTGAACCAGGGCATCGGCCTTGCCACCGATGCCGAACCAGGTCATCGCTCCGATGGGCGCGTCGAGCTCGACCGTGACGTCCAGGTCTCCAAAGAGCTGCGAACGAGCCTGGTTGCTCATGGCGTGCTTCTGTCGAGGAAATCACGTCCGATGGTCCAGACCGGGCCGGCGCCCATGATCACCAGGAGATCGCCGGCGACGAGATCCTGTTCGAGAATCTCAACGATGGCGTCGAAGGTGTCGACATGCCGGGCGGCGGTCCCCCGGTCCTGCAGCCTCCGGACCAGGTCGACGGCACTGACTCGATGCTTCTCCGCCTCGGAGTCCCGGACGAAGTAGATCGGCGGGACCAGGACCTCGTCGGCCTGGGCGAAACTCTCTGCGAACTGCTCGAGGAGAAACCGGGTTCTGCTGTGCTGGTGTGGTTGGAACACGCAGATGAGCCGTTCAGGCTGTTCGTGGTTCCGGAGGGCCTTGAGGGTTCGTTCGATTTCGGTCGGATGGTGCCCGTAGTCGTCGTAGACGATGACGGAGCCGCCATCCACGGTGCGAGTTCCAAGGCGCTGGGTGCGACGATCGAGTCCCTTGAAGGCGGCCATGGCTTCTGCGGCATCATCCCATTCAGCACCGAGTTGGTGAGCAAGGATCACTGCGGCGGCGGCGTTCAATGCATTGTGAGCCCCCGGCATCGGGTTCGTCCACTGCGCCGTCCACATCCCGTCACGCAGGATGCCGGTTCGTTGGACGGCGGGGTTCCACTCCACCTGGTAATCAGCCTCGGGGTGGAATCCAAAGGTCGCGACGTGGCACGACAGCGGGGGAGTGATGTGGTGTCGATGGGCCTCGTCGTGGGCGATCAGCAGGCTGCCGCCATCCTCGGCCGGCGGCAACTTCAGCGCGAACTCCCGGAAGGCATCGATGATGCTGTCGAGTGAACCATAGATGTCGAGGTGGTCTTCCTCGATGTTGTTGATCAACGCCACTGTTGGTCGGTGCTGGTGGAAGGAACGGTTGAACTCGCACGCCTCGCAGACCAGGATGCCCGGGTCACCGGCGAGGGGACCGTTGGGGGGGATGGTGTCGGCCCCGGTCCGGCTGCCTCCACCGATCTGGTCACAGTTGGCTCCGATGATGAAACTCGGATCGAATCCGCACGAGACGAGGATGTGACACAGCATGGCCGCAGTGGTGCTCTTGCCATGGGTGCCGGCAATGCTCACGCCAGTGCGGCCTTCCTGGACCATGCCGAGTACCTCGGCGTAGGTTCGGATCTCGATTCCACGCTGCTCGGCGGCGAGGACCTCGGGATGGTCCGGGGCGATCGCGGCGGAGGTCACCAGCAGGTCGAGGTTGGAGGGCAGGCCGATCCCGTCCTGGACGGTTCGAATTGAAAGTCCCTGGGCCATGAGGGCGTCGGTGACCGGAGAAGTTTGGGCATCGGAGCCCGAGGTCTCGATGCCCAGGGAATGGAGCATTCGGGCCAGCCCGGACATGCCACAGCCCCCGATCCCGATGAAATCAGCCCGGGAAATGGCAGCCAGGCGACCCGCCCGGCGTGGGGGCTTCGAGCATGCGTCAATCATGCCTTGCTCGGTGTGCGTCGATTCGGACATCCAGTCATTCTATCGCCGCCTGGCGCTCGCTTGCTGGACATTTCGGCCTCGGTGGGTGCGGTGTGGGTACACTGTGCCCCGATGTCGGAGCAACACGGGGAACATGACCTGCACGCCCAGATCCTGCTGGTGGACGATGAAGTCGACCACGCGGAGGTCATGGCCGAGGCCCTGCGGCGAGTGGGGCATGTCTGCACCATCGTTGATGGAGCCAAGGCTGCCGAGGAGGAACTCCGCTTCGGCAACTTCGACGTGATCGTGACCGACCTGTGCATGGAGGAAGAGACCTCGGGCCTGGATGTCCTGAGGATGACGCAGGAACACCAGCCCGATGCCGAGACCATCATGGTGACGGCCCACGGGGACGTGGCGACTGCGAAAGCCGCCCTCCAGGGAGGAGCCTACGACTTCATCGAGAAGCCGCTGGACCTTGAGGTCTTCCGCAACCTGGTCAATCGAGCCTGCGAGACCGTCCACCTCCGTCACCACAACACCCAGTTGCGGGGCAAGGTGGATTCCGCCTTCGGCTTCGAAGGAATCATCGGGGAGTCCACCGGAATCCGGAAGGTGATCCAGGTCATTCGCCAGGTCGCCCCGAGCATGATCCCCATTCTGATCACCGGTGAATCCGGCACCGGAAAGGAACTGATCGCCAAGGCCGTGCACAACCAGTCCAAGCGACTGGACCGACGCTACGTGGCCTTCAATTGTGCCGGGCAGAGTGAATCCCTGCTGGAAGACCAGTTGTTCGGCCACATCAAGGGGGCGTTCACCGGGGCGGAGAAGGATCGAGAGGGCGTGTTCGAATATGCGGACAAGGGCACGATCTTCCTGGACGAGATCGGCGACATGCCCATGGCCATGCAGGCGAAGCTTCTGCGTGTGCTCGAAACCGGGGAAGTGATCCGGCTGGGTTCGAACACGGAGCGATCGACTGACGTCCGATTCATCAGTGCCACCAACCGTGATCTCCAGCATTTCATCGACGAGGAAAAATTCCGAGAGGATCTCTACTTCCGGATCAACGGGGCCGAGATCCACATCCCGCCACTGCGGGAGCGACGGGAAGACATCCCGCTGCTCGTGAACCATGCCGCAGGCCGTTTCGCGGCCGAACTGGAGCGGCCCTCGCCGACGTTCAGTGAACCCGCCATGCTTCGCCTCGTTGCCTACAACTGGCCCGGGAACGTGCGGCAGCTCTTCAATATCGTTCAAAAAATCGTCGTGATGAGTACCAATCAAGTCATCGACGTCAATGATGTGCCCGACGAGATCCGAATGAGTGATCACGATGAGCACCTCCACCTGGGGGGGTTGGCCGGTGTGGGCCTTGACCGCCTGGAGAAGGAGGCCATCAGGCAGACACTGCAGATGACCGGTGGAAACCGGGAGCAGGCTGCCGAGATGCTTGGGATCGGTGAGCGAACGCTCTACCGGAAGCTCAAGGAATACGGCCTGAAATGAGCCCCGCGGCTGTCTGGTGCCTATTCTGTTAGAATGGGACGACAACGTGATGGATCACACATTCCTGTGGGGCCAATCGTCGGTTTGACAGGATGATCAGGGATGGGAGCCCGCTTGACCACTCCGCCCCCAACTGAAGCCCCTGCGATCGAGCTGCCCAAACCCAGCTCGACCCCTGCCACGTCATCGGCTCCGGTGTCACCGCCTGTGCCGATCCCGGTGCCCTACGAGGAGCCCGGTGCCAAGCCAGTCCTGCCGCTTCCTGATGCCGTCATCAAGGGCAGCATCAACTGGCCCTACGCGATCTCGATCATCGGTGTACACCTGCTTGCCCTGGTGGCCATCTGGCCCTGGGCATTCAGTTGGACCGGCCTGGTGGTCATGGTGGTCGGAGTGCACGTCTTCGGCCAGGCCATCAACATGCTGTACCACCGGGTGCTGACGCATCACAGTTGCGTGCTTCCCAAGTGGCTGGAGCACGGTTTCACCGTCATGGCGCTGTGCTGCCTCGAGGATACGCCGGCCAAGTGGGTGGCGACCCATCGGTACCACCACCTCCACAGCGACGAGCACGAGGATCCTCACAGCCCACTGGTGAACTTCATCTGGGGGCACGTGGGGTGGCTGCTGGTGGTCAACAAGCGGACGCACAACATCGACACCTATCGCAAGTATGCCAGTGACATCCTCAAGGATCCCTTCTACATGAAGCTCGAGAAGAGCTGGCTCTGGGTCTGGATCTACGTGGCGCACACCATGGCCTTCTTCGCCGTCGGGTACGGACTTGGCTGGGCGATCGATGGAACCGCCATGGGTGCCCTCCAGTTCGGCGTGAGCCTCTTCATCTGGGGAGCAATCGTTCGCACCGTCGCCGTCTGGCACATCACCTGGTCGGTGAACTCGTTGTCACACCTTTTCGGCTACAAGAACCACGACACCGACGATCACAGCACCAACAACTGGCTGGTTGCCCTGTTGACGGTGGGTGAAGGGTGGCACAACAACCACCACCACGATCCGGCCAGCGCCTCCAACCAGCATCGCTGGTGGGAGTTCGACGTCACCTACTACGAGATCAAGCTGCTCGAGAAACTCGGGCTGGCCAAGAAGGTCATTCCTCCACGTGCCACCCGCCGGGCGAAGTCCGAGGCGCGTCGGGCTGCAAAGGAATACTGACGCCTCAGGCGAAGACCGTTCCGTCCATGATCGGGCGAGCGGTACGGATGACTCCGGCCGAGATCACGGCATCCGGCGGTGGCAGGTCCGGGTCGATTCGCAACACGACGTCGAGGTGCCCCGAGGGGTGCTCAATGGTCACCGTTCGTCGATCACCATCCTCGTGCCTGCCAATGTCCTCGGCAACCGTTCCGGGGCACTGCGCGGCGATTGCCACCGCGATGGCGCCGCTGACCGCATGAGCTTCGTGGCAGTGGGTGGGGGTGAAGTATCGGGAGCAGATGTGGCCCCCGGCAATGGGAGGTGAGAGCAGGGCGATCTTGGGCAGGACGCGGTCGGTGGCATCGCCGAGGCCCATGGCAAGCGAGGCGCCCCGCCGAATCTCCTCAAGCCGGATGAGCATCGGGTGGTCCGAATCCAGTTGCGCCGGATCCTCGTGACCGGATTCGCCAAGGTCGGATGCATGCAGAAGCACCACGGGGTTGACCGAGTCGATGCAGCTCACATCAACTCCTTCGATCACATCCCGAAAATTGCCGGTGGGAAAGAGTCGTCCGGTTGTCGGGCCCAGCACATCCAGGAACTCCACGTGGATCGGGGCCGCGGTTCCGGGAACGCCGTCGATGGATGCTTCACCTTCGTACTCGATGCATCCACCCGGCGTTGGAACCACGATGTTCATTCGTGATTCCGTATTGACGTCCCAGACCCGGATGTCCGTTTCCCCGTCACTGGTCTTCACGAGGCCGCGCAGGATCGCGAAGGTGCCGACTCCCGTGAGCATGTTGCCGCAGGTGGGGCCGGTGTCGACAACGCTGGTATCCACTCCAACCTGGGCAAACAGGTACTCGACGTCGCAGTCCTCACGGCTCGACGTCGAAACGATCGCGACCTTGCTCGTGAGCGTCGTTGCGCCACCCAGTCCATCGATCTGGCGGGGGTCCGGGGATCCCATGATGCTCAGCAGGAGCCGGTCACGCTCGTTGATATCGCTCGGGAGATCCCGGGCAAGAAGGTACACCCCCTTGGAGGTCCCTCCTCGCATCACCACGCATGGAATCGCCTGCTTCGTCATCTCGCTGATCGTAGCAGTTTTGAGTTGCTCTCCAATTTCATGCATGGTGTCTTGTCACCACTCCGCTGTGAGTAGGAATCGCGGGATGGTGCCCGATTCCGGGCAGTATCTCGTGGTTCGTATTTTGGGTGTAGTAATCTCAGTACAGTTTGATATCATTCAGTCCGCTTGGTTGAACCAGTGAGTCCGGCACGATTTCCGGACTCATGGAGTCATGGAATGCTCCGTTGAGAGGTTCACCAGTACCACGTCGTGTTCGCTTCGGCGAACCATGTTAGGTCGATTCATGTGTGATCGGCCGGGAGACGCGGAGCATGTTGTGCCTTCGTGATCATGAAACGTGCGATACGACCCTGTTTGTGGGGGTGGTTTCACATCGATTTGATTGGATGGTTCACGCTGCTCTGGTCCTTGCAAGGAGACAGGATCATGAGAGTTGCGATCGTATTACCACTGCTGCTGTCGGCTGGAACCGTACTGGCGGGAACTGAGCAGATCGTCGTGTACCCGGTGCAATCGGGCGTCATCGACGACAGTTCGTGCTGCAGTCCGACTACCTACCAGAACAGCAACACCTCGTACCTGTCGGGCATGACCTGCCAGGATTTCGGAATCTACGGTTGTGGGCAGTCGAGGCGGCGCGTTGCGTGGTGATTCGAGATTGCCGATGCCCTCCCCGAGGGATTCGAGGTGAGTGCAGCGACCTTCACCTGGAATCATCCGCAGACCAGTTTCGAGGACTACTGCGGAATCTACATCGATGCGGACAACCAGATCCTGAGTTCGTCCTACTGCAGTGAAATGCGGACGAACGGGGACATGATGCTCCTGTCCCAGTCGTACACGGGATCCCAGATCTCGTACGAACTCACGTCGGAAGTCCTTGTGGAAGGCCTGGCTGGTGGCTACATCTGCACCCAGATTTCCAGTAGCGCGTGGAGCGGGGTGTCCTACATCAACTACGGCAATCTCGCGCCTCGCATCATCATCAACGGCATCTCGCCGATTGGAGCATGCTGCCTGTCCAACGGCTACTGCGCCGAACTTCCCCAGCACACGTGTGAAAATGGACAGAACACCGTCTTCTACGGACCGGGCTCGACGTGTGGATCGGACAGCACCTGTCCGTCCGATGGGTGCGACGGTGACATCGACGATGACGGCCAGGTCAATGTGATCGACCTGCTCGCTGTGATCAGTGCCTGGGGACCGTGTGCCGATTGTGCTGCCGACTTGGATGGCAGTGGATCGGTCGATATCAGTGATCTTCTCAACGTCATGGACAATTGGGGTACATGCCAATGAAACGCTTCGCATCAGTTGCATTTCTTGCCACGATCATGTGGTCGTCTTCCGCCTTCGGCGGAGCCCAGGAGACGATCGAAATTCCCTGGTCCCAGACGAACAGACTCGGAGCGACGAGTTGCTGCACATGGAATGCACTGGGTTCGTATGGAGACGGCAGCTACACGAATACGCAGAACTGCCAGACGGTCTACGGCAGTTGCGTCCAGAGCAAGGGGGCTGCCCTCTGGCTCTTCGACCTCTCGGACCTGCCGGAAAATGCCACCGTGTCCAGTGCGTCCTTCAAGGGCGTGACCGAGTACAACGACATGGGAGGCAATGCGACCTTCTCGGTGAAGCCCGCCAGCTCTTCCCTGACGACGACCCTGGCGTATTCGGTCATGAACTCCCCCTCCTGGTCGAACTATTTCTACATGTGGGGAGGCGGCTTCTCGTTCAACATTCCCGCCAGCCAGATCGAGGCGGCTCGGACAGAAGATGGCCTGGTCATCTGCCTGTACGTGTCCACCACCTCCGGGGTGAATGTCATGAACTCCTGGCCCGGTGGCGCAAGGCTGTCCCTGGTGGTCGACATCGATTCCCCGATCGGTGCCTGCTGCCTGTCCAACGGCTACTGCGCCGAAGTCCCACAGTACAACTGCGAGAGCGGCATCGGCACCACGTTCCATGGCCCTGGATCGGTCTGCGGCAGCGACCATACGTGTCCTTCCGACGAGTGTGACGGGGATACCGATGGTGACGGAGCAGTTGATGTAAATGACCTGTTGAACGTGATCAGCAGCTGGGGTGCATGCAGTGGTTGTATCGAGGATATGAACGGCGACGGTGCCGTCGACATCAGTGACCTGCTTGCGATTCTTGATGTCTGGGGTGATTGCGGCTGATGCCGATCAGTGATGGATCTGGATGAATCCGGTGCCGGCGCGCACCGTCATCCGGACCTCGGCATCTTCGCAGGACAACAGGTAGGCGGGGTCCACGGTCGGGTTGGCCAGGCCCCCAAGCGCGTCGAAGAGCAGGATGCCATCCGGCACGTTGTCAGCGGAGGCGAAGACGCCGTCGCTGAACGATGCGCGACCCTTGCCGAAGACCACCTGGTAGGGATCGCCGCTGTCGCCGCGGGCGATCGGAATTTCCGGTTCGTCCTGGTAGGACAGCCAGTAGCCGGTTCCATCGTTGGCAAGTACGACGCCGATGGGATCATCCGGGTTCGCGATCGAGTGGACCTGGGCATACTCGATGTCGCTGAGCAGCATGTGGGCGGCCGCATCGGCCCGGACAGTTGCTGTCGTGCCCCAGGATGGGATGACGAGCATGGCGGCGATGGCCATGATCGCAAGCACGATCATCAATTCGATGAGGCTGATACCACGTCTCATTGTCTGCCCTCCTGTTGGAGCACCATTGCTTCCCACGAGCATGCATCGATGCCATGGGTCAGCAGCCTGCATTCGACCGGTACCGGCCGGGGCGTCGGGTCATGCCGCCATCCCCGGTACGGTCCAGCATTGCCGCGGGTTCGCGCTCCCTTGGGCCATGAACGTTGATTCCAGTCCCGATCATCACCCAATGCACGCATTGAATCGAGAAAGGCTCCAGGCAGTCGATCCAGGAATCGACTTCTGCTCCGGCGGGAATCCCGAACCTCGTGGAGGAGTCTTCCAGCCCGGGGCTGGCCAATGCCTTCGGAGAGTCCGTGATCGTAGAGCAGGCAGGAGGAGTCGTTGAGCGTGATGCGGTTGGCGGCGATTCGCCCCTGGACGACCGCATCATCCTGCAGCACGACGTCGATGGCTCGCCCATCGATGCATCCAGTGAGGCTGGAGTCGCCGCTGATGTGCCATGTGTGGGCCAACGTATCGTCGGCGCCATGTGACAACGTGATTCGATTCGGGTCGATCCACCCATCCATTGAGCCGATGCGCGAGTCGCTGATCACGGCTCCGGCTGCGACCACGGCATGCAGCGTGGCATGGGGCAGCAGTTCGATCGAGGCGTCGTCCATGACCAGGGTGCCGCCAACCTGCAGTCGGGCATCACCCTCGATCACGAGCCGTGCTCCGGGATCAAGCAGGAGGTCGCCTTCGACCAGCAGGGGGAATGCTGGAGAGACATGGAGCACGTCATGGGAGCCCAGTCGCAGTGAACCTGCGGGGACTTCATCCAATGCTCCCATGTTCCCGGGTGACGGCATGGATGCAGTGCTGGAGTCCAGGGGAGTCTGAGCGCCATCAAGTGCGAGTGGCCACGGCAACTCCATCGTGTTGACATCGAACTCGGTGCTGTTGATCATCAGGGCGGGGGACGGTCCCTGGCCGTGATAGAGCGTCGTGTCGATCGTGGCGGCGTTGTCCCCGATGCGTACGCTCCTGGAGGCACTCGAGGCCGTGCCCATCGCAAGTCGGTGACCCAGCGCACTGGCCGGGGCTGCGGACCATCTTGCCACGGTGGCGTTGTCATTGATCTCGATGGTCGACAACGAGAAGAGGGCGAATCCCGAGACGTTCTGCTGGAGATCCTCGTCTTCGTCTCCGCCAAGCAGTGAGACGTACGCCGCGACGCTCTGGGAGATCGCGCCTACGGTCGCCGTCGAGATCACGTGGATCTCAACACTCTCACTGGTGGGGGGGAGGTTGGTCGTGGGATCCAGCAGCGAGAGGTGGATCGTGCCATCGCCGACGGCAAGGTCTCGGAACAGGACACCGTCCTGGTGCTTCGTGCGCCAGTCCGTTTCGGTCTGCATGACAGAGATGGCAAGGTCGAGTCCACTGGATGCCACGCTCCTGGCCTCGGAGGTCGCGACGACGTTGCGGCCGATTAGGCTTGCGTTGTCCTGGCTTGCCAGCCACCCGATGGTCAGGGTCGTAGCGGTGGCCATGGCGACCAGGACCAGCAGGAGGGCCACGCCACGTTCATGTCGGGTTGGACGAAGGGAGGTGTTCATTGCGTCGGGGGATGGTGCATCCGGATGGATTCCGTGAGGGTGACCTGGATGGGGTCCGCGGAGGTGGCCATGGCGAGTTCGGTTTCGACGACCTGTGCGTCGATCAGGGGTGCGTCGTCGGGTTGGAAGGTGATCGTCTCGACATCGTCGATCAGTGGGACACTGACGAGCAGATCACGGGCATCGAACTCGTTGCGGACCACGTCCCAATTGGTCGACAGTCCGTACTCGGTGTCCGCCAGGGCGCGGGCGGACTGCGACCATGAGGCCGGGAAGGAGACGAACTCGACGTTGACCCGCCGAGTGATCGGATCATGGGTGATCCATCGAAGTTCCGAGGCGTGGATCGTGTCGCTGTCCCGCGAATCGTCGAACCAGAGGACGAGTGCACCAGCATCAGCCTCGAGAAGGCACCGAGCGGGGGCGATGTAGGCCGAAAGGCGGGACTGGGCGGCACTCGATCGGACGAGCACCGATCGGAGGTCGTACTGCATGCTCGCATCCGATCCAAGCACGGCCATCATCGTGGCGATGCCGGCTCCCACCATGGCGGTAATTGAGATGGCGAGGATCGTCTCCAGCAGGGTGAACCCGCGGCGCGTTCCAGCATGGCGGCCGGGATGTGATTGGTTCCGCATCATGCCTGGGGCTCCGGAATGAACCGCACCAGGCGGGTGAGGACCCGGCCCGTGTCGTCGTAGCTCTCGATCGTGACCGTGACCCCGCTGACAAGCACCTGGAGGGTCTCCAGCGCGTGTTCGCCGGTCTCGACAAGCACCCGCCTGCCGACGAGCGCAAACAGGCCTGGAAGATCGGATTCGGATTCGCCCACGAGACTTCCGGGGGATTCGTCCCACCCGTTCCAGTCGGGAATCGATGCATAGGTGTCGGAGGTCACCTGGGCCATCAGGTGCTCGGCGGCGAGGCTTGCCGTGACGAGCCCCTGGGCCTCGCGAGCATGCTGGTAGCCGGCCGAAAGAGCCGAGAGTACCGCGGTCACGACGGTCAGCAGGAGGGCGGAGGCGAGCAGGGACTCCACGAGTGTCAGCCCCCTGCGGCTGCTCGTGGAGCGGCTGCGGCGGTGTGACACCCGGCATGAGGATGCCTGGATGCGACAGATATGGATGGGTACTGGTTCCATCTGTGATCCGCGTCTCCTCGTGGCCTTGGGGGATGAGCGGGTGGATCCGGCCACTGGGATGCACCGCTGCTTCCAACGTCGAATTGCTGGGGCCATGTCTTCGGTGCATCGAACCCAGTCCGTGTGGATTGGGGATATGCGGGCTCACCCAGGCCGCACCAGCCCCCCAGATTGTCACGGCGGGGTCCGATAGGTCGATACGATGATTCGGACCGCATTCCGGGCCGGCAGGACCCGATTCGCGGCCTGATGACCCCAGATGGGATACTGTTGACCATGCCGCTGCGGCTCTACCGCTACATCCTCTTCGAGATGATCAGGGTCATCCTCATCACCACTGGTGTGCTGGTGACCGTGATCGCCTTTGGAGCCGTGATCAAGCCTCTGGCAGGGGAATCGCTGCTGACGGCTGGCCAGGCGGTCAAGTACGTCTTCTTCGCCATGGTGCCGATGCTGCAGTACGCCCTCCCATTTTCGGCGGGCTTCGGAAGCACCTTGGCCCTCCATCGCTTCACCAGCGACAACGAGGTTCTGGCCATGTCGGTGGTCGGGCTGAGTTACCAGATGATCCTGGCCCCCGTGATTGCATTCGGGGCCTTCCTGACCCTGCTGATGATCCTGCTGACCCAGACGGTGATTCCCCAGTTCTATGGCCTCATGGCCAAGACATTGGCGGGGGACGTAACGCGAATGATCGCCCATTCCGTCGAGAAGGGTGTTCCGTTCGAGTTCGAAGGGATGCAGATTCTTGCCGAGCACGTGGAGATCTACGACGAACCGCAGGATACGGGTGCCGATGAGCGCATCCGCCTTCGTAAGATGATCGCCGCCCAGCTCGACAAGAAGGGACGGTCACTCACGGACGTCACGGCTGCGGATGCGATCATCGACATCTACCGAAAGCCGGGCGCCATTCTTCTGAAACTGGTCATGGAGGATGCTGTTTCCTACGACAGCATCACTGGTGATCTGCGTGGTTTCCCGAGGCTGGAACCGACCCATGCCATTCCGATTCCAAGCCCCGAGATGGGTGAGCCCGGGGCGATGACCCGATCGGAACTGCTGTACATCCATGACAACCCCCAGGCCTACCCGCAGGTTGATCGTATCCGGATGGAAATCGTCGATTGCCTTGGTGACATCGACGTGTCGAGCCAGCTGTACCAGATCGTTGCGCGTGATGGCGAGGTCAATCTTGTTCAGCAAGGGCCCATGGGCCGGTCATACCAGATCATGGCGGACATCGTCGTTCACAACGCATTTCGGAATTTCGACGGTTCTCCGGTCCAGATCATCGAGCGAAGCAACGGAGTGCCGAGCCGCCAGTTCCTGTCCAAGGGTACGCAGTTGTTGAGCCGCCCCGAGGGAGGCATCCAGGGCAAGCAGTACAACCTGGAACTTCTTGATCTGACCGTCGAGGATCTACCGGATTCCATTCGCTCCAATACGCGTGAACGGATTCTTGTTCCTGATCTGGTCGTTCCCGTAGGAGGTGAAATCGACTACTCGTCGCTGCCTCTGGAGGAGGTCGTCGTGATCGCCGATGGAATCGACCCCGCCTGGAAGTCACCAATCCTCGTGGAACGGTTGGAGTACCTGGATTTCAAGATTTCCGGACTCGAGCGGCAGGTCATCAGCCGGCTCAATCGTCGGTATGCACTCTCCTTGACGGCGTTCCTGCTGTTGCTGCTGGGAGCGATGCTGGCCATGCTCATGCGGCACAGTCTTCCCCTGTCGGTCTACCTCTGGGCCTTTCTTCCCGCGCTGCTGGACCTTGTCCTGATCTCCAGCGGCAGCAGCATGATCCGGGCGGGCAGTGTCACCCTCGGTCTCGTGATCATGTGGTCCGGCAGTGCAATTCTCCTCCTGCTCATCTGTGGGTGCTTCGTGCGCCTGTCCCGTCACTGAAGGAACCGTCTACCGGTCATTGTTCGTGCAGATTCTTGATCGTTACATCGTGATACGGGTGCTGGTGAACTTCCTCATCCTCTTTCTGCTGCTGTACCTGTTCGCAGCAACGATCGATATCATTCTGAACCTTGAGCGATTCGACGAAGTCGCACGTGATCGCCTGCCCGAGGATGTCGGGCTGATCCGTCGATTGTCGATGGCCTTCCTGCTTGCATTCAATTTTCATGGCCCCCAGTTCTTCCAGTTCTATGCCTACCTGCACGGGTTGGTGGCCATCGGCGCCGTCGCCTTCACGCTTTCCCAGATGAGCCGAAGTCGCGAACTGGTGGCGATGCTTGCCACAGGTCGCAGCCTCTTCCGAGCCTCGGCCCCGATCCTCTGGGTGGTCCTGGGATTCGGCCTGTTGCAGGTCGTCAACCAGGAGCTGGTGCTTCCCCGGCTGGCACCGCTGCTGCTCCGCGGGCACGACCAGATCGGCATGGAGGGCACATCGGCCTTTCCTGTTCCATTCACAATGGATTCCCAGGGGCGTCTGATGCAGTCTCCGGCCTTCGATCCGATCCAGGGACAACTGGAGAATCCGTCGATCATCATCCGGGACGAGAAGGGGCGGACGGTGGAACGGATCCGTGCCTCCACGGCGACCTGGGACGAGCAGGAACTCTGCTGGATGCTCGATGCTGGAACCGTGGTGAAGATCAAGCATGATGGCGAGGACTTCACCATGGCGTCACGGCCCGAGCCCCTCGAACGGTTCACGACGGATCTGTCGCCAGGCCTGCTGACCGTGCGGCGATTCGGACAGTACACGGGCATGCTCAGTACTGGTCAGATCAACGAACTGCTTGAAAGCCCCGATGTGCAGGAAGCGGACGCGCTTCGCCGCAGCCGGTACGCTCGTTGGGCTTCGATCCTGGTGAACATCCTGGTGATGCTCATTGCACTGCCGTTCTTCATGCACCGTGAACCCACGAGCCTGCTGGCCCGGAGTCTCCTGTGCGCGGTGGTGGTGGTGCCGCTGTACCTCGTCGTGGCGACCTTCATGCTCGTTCCGCTGCCGGGCATCTCGCCTGCATTGGGTGCATTCCTGCCGGTGATCGTCCTGTTGCCGATCTCGTTGGCGCGATTTGGCTGGATTCGCAGCTGAGCCTGATCAGGGACCCGTATCCGAAGCTGATTCATCCACCGACCAGGCCTGTCGAAGGCCCGGGTCCAGGACCCGGATACGCGGCTGAACTCCCAGTCGGCCGGCCAGTTCCGCCATCTTGAGACGTTCCTGGCTGAGCCGAGCGGTGCTTTCGAGTTCCTCGCGGACCGACTCGAAGTCGACATTGTCCGCGGGCAGGGTTCGTTCCAGGCGGGCAATGGCAAAGCGATCGTCGAGGAAGACGATTCCAGAGAGTGCTCCTGGCTGAAGTTCCACGATCTCGGTCCGCAGTGCCTGGGGCCAGGTGGGATCCTCGGAACTGATCGGGTCCAGCAGTCCGCCTCGATCGCGGCTGGGATCCATGGATCGCGTGGAAGCCAGTGCACCAAAGTCCTCGCCATTGGAAAGGCGAGCGTGCAGTTCCTCGGCTTCCTGGAGGGTGGGAACGACGAGAATCCGGATCACCTGGCGAGGGCCGTGTTCAAGTCGGTGAAGTCGCTGCACGGTGGCGGGGGTCAGTGCGATGTCCTTCTGTACCAGCAGGCGGAGAGCCGCATTGCGCCAGAGGAGGGCACCGTATCGCTCGGGTCCGAGACCGTCATTGCGTCGGAGGGTCTGCAGGACCATTCGAGCCGTGTCCTCGTCATCGGAAAAACGCTCCAGCAACAGGGCTTCTTCCCGATCGAGGTGCTGCTGTTCAACGGCAAGCTCCGAGAGCTGCAGGGTCGTGCGAAGTGCTGTTTCCAGGCGAAGTTCACGCAGGGTCTCGGCACCCGAGTGCTCCACCAGCCGGGCCTGCATGGTGGAAATGGTCACAGGCTCGTCATTGAGCATGGCCAGAGGCCGTTCCTGCATGGCCGGGCGGGCGGGAGTGCCTTCATCGCCATCGGGCATGTCGGTCACCGCCGCCGAGGTCCGCGTGGGCACGTTGGTCGAGTGATTCGCCTGGCATCCACCGATCACCATCACGATGGCGAGCAGCATGGCTGCGAGGCCTTGGAGCCGGGAAGTCGTGGCATGGCAGGTCATCACCGGCACAGGGGACCGCGCCGGGCAGAGGCTGTCAAGGTCCACCGGGCAGGAGCTTCGGGGAAGGCCGTGGATCGCCTGAACCCTGTTGGCACGGCATGTGCTTTCCTTCGGGTGGATAACGAAATTGGACAGGAGGTCCCCAGTGAAACAGATCTTGAGCGGGTTCGCACTCCCGGTGATGGCCGTCATCATTGCGCTGGGCGCAAAAACAGCCACCGCCACCAGCGTTCAGGACCTGGTCCGCATGAAGGGTCAGGACCGGGTGTTCCTGCAGGGCCTCGGTCTCGTAGTGGGTCTGGCAGGCACCGGGGACAGTTCCAAGGACTCCTGGGTCATGACCAAGCCGTATGCCATGTTGCTGGAGAACCTTGGTGACCCCGTCACCAGCCTCAACGAGTTGAAGAAGGCCGATGCCATCGCATTGGTCTACGTCACGATGGAGGTTCCTGAGTTCGGAGCCGTGGATGGCGACCAGATGGACGTGCAGATCGAGACGGCCTACAACGCCACCAGCCTCGAGGGTGGCCGGCTGGTCTTCTCGCCGCTCCGGCTTCCCGCACCGCATGCGGCGAATCCGCCGCTGATGGCCTACGCACAGGGGAAGATCATCCTGGAAGGGACGGACCTGACCAGTGGCCGCGTCCGCAACGGCGGCCAGATGGTCCGTGACATCAAGACCAACCCGGTCTCCAATGGTCGCGTCGAGTTGATTCTCAAGGACGAGTACGCCGGCTACCCCATGGCGGCCCGACTGGCTGACATCGTCAACAGCACCTTCGAGTTCAGCGGAGTGGATCGACTGGCGGCGGCGGAAAACGCCAAGTCGGTGGACGTGCTGGTTCCGACCGCCGACCGAGCCGACCCGGCTCCGTTCATCGCCGCGCTGCTGAACACACCGGTCGATCCGACCTTGATCGAAGTCGGTGCGCGGATCGTCATCAACGAGCAGACCGGGACCATCATCGTGACCAAGGACGTGGAGATCGGACCGGTTGCCATCTCCCACGCCAACATGAGGATGAACAGCATTTCACCCGAATACGAACTGGTGTTCGGGCAGGGGGCGGCCGAGCCGACCCAGGGGACCTGGATCGGACTTGACGCGAGGAAGGACGCTCCTCGCGAGTCGACGCACCTGAACACCATGCTGGAACAGATGCGTGGCATGAATGTGCCCGTGAAGGACCAGATTCAGATCATCTACGAACTGCAGCGAAGCGGTGCACTGCACGCGGAGATCATCAGCGAATGAATGCCTCCGCGCTTCAATCCGTACTCTCGGTCGGCCAGTCACCGGCGCCGCTTGCCGATTTCGCGGCCTTGCCCGAGGGCATGCCGTTCGCGGCGATGCTGGACAGCGAGGCGACGGTTCGTGATGCAGCGATGAAGCTCGTTTCATCCTCCCTGATACTGCCGGTCCTCAGCTCCATCCGCGAGGGCGGAGAGTTCATGCAGGAACCGTTCAAGCCGGGGGTCATGGAACGTCGGTTCGGTCCGCTGCTCGACCAGGCAATCTCCGATGAGATCACCTCATCCTCGCGATTTGGACTCGTCGACTCGATCGTGGAACAGTTCAAGGCCAACATGCCCACGAGCACCATGGAGGTGACCGCATGACGACCGCCACAGGCCATGCATGTTTCGACCGACTCCTGGAGAACTTCGCGTCCCAGGAACAGGCGCATGCCACCATGCTCAAGGTCATCGACGAGAGCGAACAGGCGTTGCGGTCGGGGCGGATGGACGAGTTCGTCGAAGCCTGTCGACGACAGCAATCCTGCGCACTGGGCATGCAGCGACTGGAATCCGAACGAATGAAGCTTGTGGGTGCATGGTCCGAATCGCGGACCGGCTCCGGGAGCGGAACCATCGACGCCATCATCTCCGAGGCTCCGGACGAAATCGGTGATCGAATACGTGAAGCAATCGCCCGACTTCGGCCACTCGTGCATCAGACACGACTTCGGTGTGCGGTGATTCGAAATGCGGTTGGTTCACTGTCGAAGCACATGGGCGGACTCCTGCAGGGAGTGCACGGCGTGCTCGGACGACCTGGAACATACGGACGGCTTGGAACAATGGCACGGGAAAACCAGTTGGAGTTCAACGTCGATCTTCAGTCCTGACGACACGAAGACCGGGAGGCACCCATGAGTTATCACAGTGCATTTGAAATCGGGCGTTCGGCGCTCTTCGCATCGCAGGCCGCGATCCAGATCGCAGGCCACAACATGGCCAATGCCTCCACGCCGGGATTCCATCGTCGATCCATTCATCTCCTGCCGGCTCAGGGTGGCGTCCTTGGCACCCGGATGTACATGGGCAATGGCGTTTCCATCGGCTCGATCAACCGTGAGATCGATCTTGCGCTGCAGGCCCGGTACCGGAACTCCATCAGCCGGGAAGCATCATTGGCGGTGGACCAGCAGTTCCTTGTCGCCTTGGAGACGCTGCAGAATGAACTGGGCGAGGGAAGCCTCTCCAGTGCTCTGGACGCCTTCTTCGGCAGCTTCTCCGAGTTGGCCAACATGCCCACGGATTCCTCGCTTCGAACCATCGCCCTGCAGCAGGGCGAGGTCCTCGCCGCCCGCATCAGCGAGTTGGCGGCTGGATACGACGGCCTGGCGTCCGAGGTCACATCCAGCATCGAAAACACGGTGGATGCCGCCAACGAGTTGCTGGAACAGATTGCGGTGCTCAATGGGCAGATCGGAACCTACGAGGGTTCGGGAAACGAGGCCAGTGAACTGCGTGACCAGCGGGATCTGCTCGTGGACCAGTTGTCCCAGTTCATCGATGTCACGGCAACGGAAGTGTCCGGTGGCATGATCGAACTCCGTGTCGGCTCCACGCCAGTGCTTGTCGGCGACAATTCACGGGGGCTGGAAGCTGTACGCCATGTCGATGCCGACGGCGTCGCCACCATGAGCATTCTCGTGGCCGAAAATGGTTCTCAACTGCAGATCAACGGCGGTTCCCTCCAGGGGCTGCTGGAGCAGCAGGCCGAGTCCATCGGCCCGGCCCGCCAGGCGCTCGAGACCCTTGCCTTCGCCTTGATCCACGAGGTGAATCGACTGCATTCGCAGGGCCAGGGTGAGCGAGGATGGGAACAGTTGACGGGCACGGTATCGCTGAACGATCCGGCCGTGAGCCTTTCCGATGCCGCCAGTGGACTGAACTTCCCGGTTGAGAATGGTCAGTTCACCATCCACCTCCGTGATCCAGAAACAGGTGAGGTGGTCAACTCGTTCGATATCCAGATCGACCCGGAGACCATGAGTCTTCAGGATGTCGCGAACTCGATCTCTGCGGCCAGCGGTGGAGCCATCACCGCGGGCGTGGATGGCAACGGGCGGTTGGAACTCGGGGCAACTGGCGGCCTCGAGATGACGTTCTCCGAGGACACGAGCGGCGTGCTGGCCGCGATCGGTGTCAATACCTTCTTCACCGGATCATCCGCCGCGGACATCGGGATCAGTGCAGATCTGCTGGCCTCACCGGAACTGCTCGCTCTGGGCAGCGGCAACATTGACGGATCCACTGGTACCGCGCTTGCCATTGCCGGCCTGCAGAATGCCCAGAGTGCCTGGTTGCAGAACCAGTCGATCGGGGATTTCTGGTCTGGTTCAGTGGGCACGCTTGGCGTGCGGACCGGGGCCAGTTCCGGCATGTTCCAGTCATCCTCCCTCGTTCGCGAGAGCCTCGCCGTCCAGATGATGTCGGTGTCCGGCGTGTCCATGGACGAGGAGACCATCAATCTGCTCGCCTACGAACGCCAGTTCGAAGCCGCTGCACGGTACCTCTCGGTCGTCGATGAAACTCTTGAAATACTCATGAACCTCGTCTGATCCTGCACCTGCCATGTTGACCATCCCCACCAATCTCGGTCGTTTCCCCTCGCTGCTCGGTTCTCAGCTGATGCTGCGCAATCTGCAGAGCACCCAGACGAACCTGCTTCGGACGCAGGTGCAGTTGGCAACCGGCCGAATGCTCCTTCGTCCCTCCGACGACGCATTGACCGCCCAGTCGATCTTCTCCCTTGATTCCATCATCAGCCAGCGGATGCGGCACCTGGGGAATCTCCAGTTCGCCGACAGCACCTTGTCCGTGGTGGACGCGACGATCGGAGAACTCTCGGACCTGCTTCTTGAAGCCAAGGGCCTCGCATCGAGTTACCTTGGATCAGGCCAGGAGGAGAGTTCCGCCGAAGCTGATGCCGCTGCGATCGATGCACTGCTCGAGCAGATCGTGTCGCTGGCGAATCGATCCCACAACGAGCTGCACCTTTTCGGCGGGGCCGCCACCGGGCGTTCGCCACTGATCGATTTCGCCGGTGGGTATCGCTACCGAGGCATCGGCAGCGGCATGCTCACTGATCTGGGTCTGCTGCACTCGCTGCCCCTGACGATGTCCGGGGCCGATGTGTTCGGCTCACTGAGCAACCGGGTGGAAGGGGACCACGATCTCAACCCGTTGTTGTCCGGGAGTACGCGACTGGAAGATCTCAACGGGGCCCGAGGCTTCGGCGTGGACCTGGGAATGCTCAGGATCACGACGACGCCTCCCGGCACTGATGTGCAGGTGGACCTGTCCGGGGCACAGGACATGGATGACGTGCTCGCGGCTCTGGAGGCTGCGGTGCCCGGCGTGTTCTCACTCGGGTCTCAGGGATTGGTCATCAATCCTGCGGCGGGAACAACCGTCGAGGTGAACGAACTTGCAGATGGAAGCACCGCGGCGGATCTCGGGTTGCTGGGCAACTGGGCCGATACCGGTCCGCATGCGGGAGCCGATCTGGATCCACGCCTGACCGAGCGCACCGCGATCACCGATCTGGGCATGACACTGGGCACCATCCGACTCGAGAATGTCGGCCAGGTGCATGATCTGGACCTCTCCTCGGCCCAGACGATCGGGGACGTCATGGAGATGATCGAGGACCTGGACATCGGTATCCGGGTGGAGATCTCCGAGTCCGGGGATCGACTGCACATGCACAACGAGGTGTCAGGAAGCCGAATGAGCATCGGTGAGGTCGGTGGAGGCTCGACAGCCACGGATCTCGGCATCCGATCCATGCTGCGATCAACCTCGTTGTCGGACTTCAACGACGGCGCCGGTGTGGACATCCTCGAGGGACTGTCCGATCTCAAGATCACGTTGCATGACAATTCCTCGTTCGAAGTCGATCTCCAGGGATGCACGAACGTCGGGGACGTGATTGATGCCATCGACTCCGCGGCACTGCTCGCCCTTGGTGATCCGCCGCCGCTGTCCGTCCGACTGGCTTCCACCGGCAATGGCATTGAGCTGGTCGATGGCACGTCCGGAAGCGGTCGACTGGTTGTGGAATCGATGAACGGCTCCCTTGCTCCCGATCAACTCGGAATGCTTGGTTCGGTCGATGCGGCGACGTTGACCGGTGAGGATCGATCCCGGGTCGCGGTGGAAAGCGTGTTTACGCACCTGATGGACCTGCGGTCGGCGATGCTCGGTGGCGATGAAGGAGCCGTGGGTCGGATCATGGAGAAGCTCGAGGGAGACATCGAGCGTGCAGCTGGTGCCCGGGCCCAGGCTGGCCACCGAAGCCGGATGGTGTTGGATGCGATCAACCGCTTCGAATCGCGAAACATCATGGACGAAACACTTCGAACCCAGCTTCGAGACGTGGACTACACGGATGCAAGCATGCGGTTCGCCACCCTGCAACAACAGTTGCAGGCGAGCCTGGCAACGACGGCAAGACTCTCATCCCTGAGCCTTTTGGAGTTTCTGGGATGACCGAACTGGTACGGAACAACACGCCGGGGCCTACGGCCGGCTCCGGACGAAGGGACAGGATGTCCCCCCGATTGCACGGAATGTGCACGGGGACCACCCCTGGATGTGGGAGGCCGCACAGAGATGGAGCGTTCACATGAACGTACAGACGACACGTTTTGGAACTGTCGAGGTCGATGACGATCGCGTCCTCGAGTTCTCGTCCGGGCTGCTCGGATTTTCGAGTTACACCAGATTCGTGCTCCTGCAGCCGGATGAGGATGGTGTGTTCTTCTGGCTGCAGTCGGTCGAGGCGCCGGAACTGGCATTCGTAATCACGGATCCTCAGATCTGGGTGCCGGAGTTCGAGGCCATCATCCGCAAGGAGCAGATGGTGACGTTGCAGTTGGAGCGGATCGAGGACGCGCAAGTCTTCGTAATCGTCAACAAGTACGACAACTCGCTGACCGCGAACCTGCAGGGCCCGCTCGTATTGAACCTGCGGAACCAGGATGCGATGCAGCTCGTGCTCGCGGACAAGCGATGGACGACTCGCCACCAGATCGCGCAGTTGACAGACGAACGAAAGGCCGCTTCCGCCTGATCGGCATTCGTGGAACGTAAATGAATCGATTGGATGCATGAGGCATCCTGAGCACTTGGAAGGACCCAGCAATGCTCGTACTGTCAAGGCACAGAGATGAAACGATCATGATCGGTGATGACACGGAACTGACCATCATCGACATCAGGGGAGACAAGGTACGGATCGGGATCAAGGCGCCGCCGCATGTCCCGGTCCATCGCAAGGAGGTCTACGACGCCATCCGGCTTGAGAACGAGCAGGCGATGTCGTTGGCGGATCCGGATTTCAAGGCCTCTCGGCCCAAGGGCCATGGAGAGCGTGTGAATCCTGCGACCAGGATCGCCAAGACGGTTGTGCCCAGATCGGAGACGGCCTGATGGCACGGGGAATGTCCGATAAACGCGGCCCGTCCACCGGGGCACGCCTCTCATGGGTACAGGAGGAGGTCTTCTTGTGGTTCTCGGACGTCGATCTTCGTGTTTCAGCCTGCATTGGAACCAGCGTCGATAGGACTGCATTGGTCTGCACCCGCTACTCGGGAGGACTGTTGATGCCACAAGGGCCCGGGAGTTTCGAATGAATACCATCCATGCCAACTACGCCTCCATGGTTGCACAGCGATCGCTGATGCAGCAGACTCGACTGCTTGAGCAGTCACTGACACGCCTCAGTACCGGCCTTCGCATCAACCGGGCAGCCGACGATCCCAGCGGGTTGATCGCCAGTGAATCGCATCGGTCCGATCTCGTGGGCATCGAGGCCGCGATGAGCAACGCCGGCCGGGCCGAGCAGATGCTCAATGCGGCGGATGCGGGACTGCAGGAGCTCAACACGCTGCTGCTGGACCTTCAGTCCATCGTGCTTGGTGCCGGAGACGGTACGTCCAACAGCGGACTCGATCCCACCATACGCCAGCAGGAAATCGAAGCAATTCTCGAGGCGATCGATCATGTCGCCAATGGCACGACCTTCAACGGACAGCAACTGCTCAATGGCGAACTGGGCTACGTGGTCGAGAACAAGAGTGTCACGGACATCAAGTCGCTGCAGATTCATGCGGCTCGACTCGGCCAGGGAGGCGCCTCGTCCGTCCCGGTGCAGATCGATGTGCAGACACCCGCCGCCAAGGCCGGGATGTTCATCGATGTCGATTCCACCAATGCGAGTGGTACGTTCTTCAACGGCGGTGGGGGCTCCGTCACCTTCGAATTCAGTGGTACGCTCGGGGTACAGCAGTTCACCTTCGCTCCCGGCACGACGATTACCGACATGGTCGACATCATCAACTCGTTCACCGGCGAAACCGGTGTCGAAGCGGCCGTCAGTGTTGCAGGTGAATCCATCGTGTTGACCTCCAGCGATTACGGCAGCGATGCCTTCGTCGAGGCCAGGGTGATCGAGGGTGAAGATGCCGGCGTTCTTCACATCTATGATGGCGACCCCGGTGGCGGTGGCGCACCGACCGGCTGGCCGGAATATCGCAGTGAGGGAAGTGATGCCGAGGTACTGGTCAATGGTGTCCTTTCGGTGTCCAAGGGGCTTGAAGTCCACTCGATGAACACGCTTGTGGACATGTCGTTCCAGATGACCGAACTGATGAATCTCAACCAGGGATCGACGAACTTCCAGATCATGGGCGGTGGCGCCTCATTCCAGTTCGACATGGATCCACAGAGCGACCTGGTCTCTTCACTGGGCATTGAATCGGTGACCACTGGATCGCTCGGTGGGTATTCCGGCACCCTGGCCAGCATGCGAGCGGGAAACACGGCGAATCTCATTGATGGCGACACCGATTTGGCCGAGCGGATCATCTCCGAAGCCATCGACTCCGTGACCCTCTCCAGAGCACGCATCGGGGCCTTCCAGCGATACACGATCGGCTCCTCGGTGCGCGGTCTTCTTGTGGCAATGGAGAACACCACTGCGGCCCAGTCCCAGGTACGTGATGCGGACATTGCCTATGAGACGTCCGCCCTGGCCCAGGCTCAGATCATCCAGCAGGCGGCGATGTACGCCCTTGGGGTTGCCAATACGCAGTCGGCAACCGTCCTGGCCCTGCTGGGATAGATCGAAACGAACTTCCCTTCTGAATCCGGATTGCGGCGGCCCTTCAAGGTCGCCGCGATCCTTTTTCGATTCAGCGTGACTGCGGAAGCCCGGTCAGTTGCACTGGGACAGGATCTTGTTGAACGTGTCCTTCGCGGATCTCGTGAGCGTTCCTGAAGTTCTGCTCTGTTCGTCGATGTATTCGTGGTAGTTCAGGCACTGGAAGCAGATGACATGGTCCACCACGCGGCCCTGGAGATCGATCTCTCGAAGTCCGTGCCTCGGGATGAAACATCGCATGCTTCGGCCGTCACTGTCATCGATGGATTGCTGCAGTGCCTGCCGAATGGAGTTCATCTGCTCCAGGTCCGTGATGGGACAGGTCTGCAGGATCGTCCACCCGTGATAGTTCGCATCCGAGGGAGGGGTTCTGCCGGAGTTCCCATCAAGGCTGTACATGATCATGGACCACGAGGGCGGTGAAGAGGCGGCCGTATCCGGTTTTCCCTGGCAGCCTGCCAGCAGGCCACAGAGACTGAGGGCGGCGATCAGGCGGAGCAGTGAGGAGGCGGTGGGCATGGTCAGTGTCCACACCCGCCGTGACCGCAGCCGCAGCCGCCGCCGGTGCTGTCAAAGCCTCCACGGGGAGCAGTGGTGGCATCCATCTGGAACGTGCTGTGAATCCGATGAAACACGCGACCAAGTTCCTCGGGATCTTCGACAGGCGCATCGGCATCCGCCATCGACCTGAGGAGTGTCAGGGTGTCTCCATCTTCTTCACAGCGGTATTCGTAGAGAGGCATGGTCAGATGGTAAACGACTCAGCCGAGTGTATCTTTCACCCGTCGTGACCAATCTTCGTATCCCGGTCGTCCCATGAGACCGAATGTGGCCTGCTTGCCCGTTTCAACGGCTGGTTGATCGTACGGGTCGATGCCAAGGAGTGCTCCGGCCATGGCCGTGGTCATCTGCCAGAGCCAGATGAACTGGCCCACGGACGGTGCATCGAGTCGAGGAATGGTGATGGTGAAATTCGGTCGCCGTGATTCCACCAGGGCGTATTCGGTGGCAAGCCGTTCGGCGTCGAGCAGTTCGACCAGATCATGGCCGCCGAGGTACTGCAGTGTCTCGGCATCATCGCGTACGGGAATCGGGACGCGTTCATCGTGTTCTCCCAGAGCGACAAGGCCGATGACCTTGTCGTCGGGACCTTCCCGGTAGAGCTGGATCTGGCTGTGCTGGTCCGTGGCACCCAGGGCACGGATGGGGGTCGCCCCGGCGTTGATGATGGCGCCATCCAGTCCATGACGCTTGCCGAGTGACTCGGCCCACAGTTGTCGGTACCAGTCGGCCATCGGGGAGAGCCGGTTGCTGTAGGGCATCATGACGTGGTTGCTGCGCCCATGGCGGGCCATGGAGACCAGGGTCCAGGCCAGTTGCGCAGCGGGATTGGCCGCGGGGTCCGGATCGAGGCAGGCGGCATCCATTGCAGCCGCTCCATCGAGGAGCCCTTGGATGTCGATGCCGCACATTGCGGCGGGGAAGAGACCGACGGGGGAGAGCACGCTGAAACGTCCTCCTACACCGTCGGGTACCGGCAGGGTCGGCCAACCGCGTGCATCGGCCAGCGTACGAAGCGTGCCGTGCGTCGGATCGGTGGTGGCGACGATGCGAGCGGTGCTTGAAGGTCCCGCATGCTCCAGCATCGATTGGACGATCGCGAACTGGGCCGCTGTCTCCGCCGTTTCGCCCGACTTGCTGACCACGTTGAAGATCGTCCGCTGGAAATCGGGATCGACTCGGCGTACTTCCCGGAGCGTGGCACCGACGAGGTCCGGATCGACGTTGTCCAGGACGAAGAGCCTCGGCCCCGAACGCTGGTCACGAGGCACCAGGTTCCATGTCAGTGAATTCAGTGCCGCATGCAGGGCGGTTGCGCCAAGGGCGCTGCCGCCGATGCCCAGCACTACGAGGTTCTCCACATCCCCGGGGAGGGCGTCCAGCACCGAGTTGACGGCATCGAGGTGATCGGCACGAAGGGGGTCGTGCGGAAGCTTCCTCCAGCGGTCCATGCCGTTGCAATCGGAGCCATGCAGTTGCTTGATCAGGGCCTGCAGCGATGCCTGGTTGACAGCAAGGTCGTCCTTGCCGAGGCCGGCATCGCCGATTCGATCCCGTGTGCAGCCGGCGAGGTCGAGGCGGAGCATCTCCATGGCCTAAGCATAGTCAAAGGATCGCCGGCGGGTACGGCTCGTATCAACCGATTGCTGCGAGCGAGCGATCCAGGTCCGCCTGCAGGTCGGCGACGTCCTCGATGCCGACCGAGAGCCGGATCAGGGAATCCGTGATGCCCAGTGCCGCCCGGTTCTCGGGTGGCATGGAGGCATGCGTCATGATCGCGGGGTGGTTGGCAAGCGATTCCACACCGCCGAGGGATTCGGCGAGGGTGAAGATCGAGAGCGTCTCCATCATGCGACGGGTGCCATCGAGATCGCCATCCAGTTCAACCGAGATGATGCCGCCGCCAACGGGAGCGCCGTCGAGCCGCATCTGTCGGGTGGCCACTTCATGCTGCGGGTGGCTTGCCAGCCCGGGGTAGATCACCTTCCGGACCCGGGGGTGTGATTCGAGCCAGGTGGCAAGGTGCATCGCCGCGGCGCAGTGCTGACGCATGCGCAGGGCCAGGGTCTTCATGCCCCGGAGCATCAGGTAGGAGTCGAACGGTCCCAGCACGGAGCCGATCGAGTTCTGGTGGAATCGGATGCGTTCGGCCAGCTCCGCGTTGCCGGTCACGAGAAAGCCGCCGATCACGTCGCTGTGTCCGCCGATGTACTTCGTGCCCGAGTGCATGGAGATGTCGAAACCCAGTTCCAGGGGGCGCTGGACCATCGGGGAGCAGAACGTGTTGTCACAGGCGGTGAGGATTCCGTGCGACCGGCCGAACTCTGCGATGGACGCCAGGTCCGCGACCTTGAGCATGGGATTCGTGGGGGTTTCGACCCAGATCAAGCGAGTCCGTTCATCGACGGCCTCGGCCAGAGCGTTGGGGTCCGACAGGTCGACGCACGCAAACTCCAGCCCCTGGGAACGAGCCTTGACCTTGCTGAAGAGCCGGTGGGTTCCACCGTAGAGGTCATCCATGGCGACGACCCGATCACCACTGTCAAGCATGTCCAGCACCGTGGAGATGGCTGCCAGTCCGCTGGAGAAGGCGTACCCGCCGCAGGATGGATCCACGTCCTCGGGAATGGTGGAGCCTTCCAGGACGGCGATGCATCGCTCACAGGCGTATCGGGTGGGGTTGTGGCTTCGGGTGTATTCGAATCCCTGGTGCTCTCCCGGCGACGCCTGAGCGTAGGTGGAGGCCAGGGAGATCGGTGGCATGACCGCTCCGGTCAGTGGGCAGGGTGACTGGCCCCCGTGAACGGCTTTGGTACCTGGTTGCATTGAATCGTGCTGCATGATCGTGTTGGTTCCACTCAGGACGGGAGTTGCTTTCGCAGGTAGGTGATGAGGTCGATCTTGGTGATGAGACCGAGGAACTGGCCATCATCGACCACGATCGCGATCTTGTCATTCTGGAAGATCGGCAGGAGGGTGCGGATGTCCTGTTCGGGCGAGATGGTTTCAAGTTTCCTGGTCATGAAGTCGGCGATGGGTTGCTTGAACGCAGCCGGATCGGAACTGACGGCCAGGAGCACGTCGGACTCGTCGATGATGCCGCAGACCGATCCGCTCTCATCGAGAACCGCGACCTGGCTGACGTCGTAGAGCCGCATCATCTTGAACGCCTGAAGGAGGGGCATCGTGGGCTGGAGCGTCCAATCTTCGCCGCGGGTGTGGCGGCGTGCGATCAGATCACGGAGGTTGCCGTGCTCCTTGCGCTGCAGGAATCCCTGGTCCATCATCCAGAAGTCATTGAACATCTTGTCGAGGTACTTGGCCCCGTTGTCGCAGATGAAGGTGACGACCGTCTTGGGCTCCTTCTGCCGGCGGCACCACTCCAGTGCGGCGGCGACGAGCGTGCCGCTGGATGACCCCGCGAGAATCCCCTGCTTGCGAAGAATGTCCCGGGCAGTGAGGAATGCATCGCAGTCGTCCACGTGGATTGCTTCGTCGATGACATCAAGGTCAAGGATGTCGGGGATGAAGTCTTCGCCGATGCCCTCAACCAGCCAGGTGCCCGGCGAGACCGTTCGCCCTTCGTTGACCAGTGGAGCGAGCACCGAGCCACTTGGATCGGCAAGGATGAGTTGGATGTCCGGGTTGCGTTCCTTGAGGAATTGCCCCACGCCACTGACAGTTCCGCCGGAGCCGACCCCGGCGACGAACGCATCGAGTTGTCCCCCGGTCTGCTCCCAGATTTCACTGGCAGTGGTGTCGTAGTGGGCCTGCACATTGGCCTGGTTGGAGAACTGGTTGACGTAGAAACTGCCTCGCTCGTCGGCGATTCGCTGGGCAACTTCCTGGTAGTAGTCGGGATGCCCCTTCTCGACATCGGACCGTGCCATGATGACTTCCGAGCCCATGGCGCGAAGGTGGGAGATCTTGCCTTCGCTCATCTTGTCGGGTACCACGACGGTGACGTCGTAGCCTCGCTGCGTGCCGACCAGGGCCAGGGCGATGCCGGTATTGCCTGCGGTGGCTTCGACGATGTGGCCACCGGGCTTGAGGGAACCGTCCCGCTCCGCGGCATCGATCATTGCGATGGCGATTCGATCCTTGATGGAGTTGCCGGGATTCAGGCACTCGAGCTTCGCCAGGAGGCGGCACGGGCCCGTATCGAGGCGGTTCAGTTCGATCATGGGGGTGTTGCCCACCATGTCGAGGATGTCGGTGTAGATCGGAGCAGGCGAGGTCTGCTTCGGAGTGGAGGTGGGCTTCATGGCCTGATTCTACAGCAACGCCGCGATTGGGTTGCAGGAAGAGGGGCGATCGGGGCGGATCCCGGGAGGGTTAATTTTCAGACAGGAGGTCCACGCCTTCGGTCATCGCACCGGCGGTGTGGGTGTGTCCGCTCCACTGGGCCCAGTCGCTGCGGCATTCGATGAAGAAGCCGTTCTGGCCGTCACCCGCGACTCCCCGGTGCCACAGTCCCTTGTAGTCGGCAACATCGCCGGCGGATCCATTCTGTCCCGCGACGACGTAGTCGTGCTTCTCGGCAAGTTCCGTTGAAAGCTGCTCGATGTGTCCGTCGCAGAAGGCCGTGACCGGAGAGGATCGCCAGGAGGCGTTGAAGTAGTGGGGGTAGCATCCGTCGTAGGACCAGGTGTCCTCATTGTCGTCGCCGGCAGGGTAGTGGTAGGTGTAGGTCGAATCGGCCCATCGGGCACCACATTCGCCGGTGGTGAGGTTCTGGAGCCAGTGCATCTCCATCAGGTAGGTCTTGTTGCTGGAGAACTTGCACTGGGCAAGGGTGTTCTGACGGAACCCTCCAGGCAGGGACATCGGGTCGGTGAATGCCTCGTTCGGGCTCTCGTCCGGCTTCGGTTTCCGGTAGCAGTAGCTGTTGACCATGTTGGGCGGAGAGAAGGCGTAGGAACTCGGCACCATCAGCATGGGAATGTCCACGGCGTACTCGCCATCCAGATCACCGTTGAGGGTGGTGGCGCAGGTGCCTCCTTCGGCGTCCCAGCAGTACTGGAGTTCCCGCGTGATGACGCGATCCTTTGGAGACCAGAAGACCTTGTTGTAGCACTTGTCTTCCATGTACTCGGCGATCTGGCGGGTATTGGGGAATCGATAGGTTCCCTGTCGCGCGTAGCCGCGTGGTGACGTGGTCAAGCCTTCTCCGTAACAGTAGGGGACGACCTGGTCCACTTCATCACAGGACTGGAGGTCGACGAACCACTGGCGTCCAAGCGTCGTCTCGCATGGCTGCACACCCGGTGGGATCGTCATCTTGTTGCCCGAGCCTCCCTGTTCCATGGTCCAGTACCGATTGCGCCAGGCAATCAGGGCGTTCTGGGCCGTCAGGTCGGTCCATTCGCCTTCCGGGCCACGGGAGAGAATGTTCGGGGTGCCGTTCCAGCCACGGCCCTTGTGATCGTTCATGTACATGTCGGCAGCCACACGCACGTTTCGGATGTTGCTCTTGGATTGGCCGACCATGGCATTGTCCCTGGCTCGGCTGATCGCCGGCAGGAGGATGCCCACGAGCAGGGAGATGATCGAGATCACCACCAGCAGTTCGACGAGCGTGAAGGCAGGGCGGGTTTTCATTCGATTCGGCATCGTGGGCTGTCCAAGGGCTTCGGCGGAAGTCGGGCCGTGAGCACCAGATTCTACGGGAACTGTGCTTGGATTCTGCATTTCAATCCAAAGGGATGCCAGTATTCCATTCATTCAGGCGTAGTTCAATATCGATCTACGGCAAAAAAACCGCGGGGAGCCTGTTGGCTCCCCGCGGGTGGTGATCACATCATGTGGTGCGTGGTGGGATTCAGTCCTCTGCGAGGAGATCCCGGCCTTCGCACATGCCGCCGGTGGTGTGGGTGTGGCCGGACCACTGACCCCAGTCGGAGCGGCATTCAACGAAGAAGCCCATTTCCGCGTTGGGTCCACCACGGTGCCAGAGGCCGTCGTATCCGCTCGTATCGCCAGTGGAGCCATTCTGCCCCGCCACGACGTAGTCGTGCTTCTCAGCGATTTCCGTGGACAGGCCAGTGACGCTGCCGTCACACATGCTGGCGACGGGCATGGAACGCCAGGAGGCGTTGAAGTAGTGCGGGTAGCAGCCGTCGTAGGACCAGGTGCTGTCGTTGCCATCGCCGGCGGGGACGTGGTACGGAGCGGCAGTGGCGCTGGACCAGTTTGCACCGCACTCACCGGTGGTGAGATTCTGCAGCCAGTGGACTTCCATGAGGTAGGTCTTCTGGCTTGAGAACTTGGCCTGGCTCATCGTAGGAGCTCGGAAGCCGGCGGCGAAGGACATCGGATCATGGAAGTGATCCTGGGGGTCGTTGCCGTCGACGGGCTTTTCGAACACGTAGCAGTTCATCATGTTCGCAGGCGACCATGAGTAGGAACTGGGCTGCAGGAGCAGCGGGATGTCCAGGACTCCGCTGCCGTCGATGAGTGTCGTGGAGCACATCGTGCCGTTGCCGTCCCAGCACTGCTGGAGTTCACGGGTGATGACGCGGTCCTTGGGAGACCAGTAGGCCTTGTGGTAACACTTGTCTTCCATGTACTCGGCGATCTGCCGGGTGTTGGTGGCCCGCCAGGAGCCGGTGCGGGCAAGGCCGTTGACCGAGGTGGTCAGGCCGCTGTCGAAGAGGTACGGGGCCACGTTGTCGACGGCCGTCGAGTACCAGTGTCCGCCGCCATCGGTTTCACAGGCAGCGATGCCCGGGAAGATCGTGGCCTTGGTGCCGGCGCCGCCGGTCTGGGACACGTGGTAGCGGTTGGCCCAGTTGTTCAGTGCATTCTGGGCGGTCATGCCGGTCCAACTTCCGTCGGGGCCCGCGGACAGCATTTCGGGAGCGCCGATCCACTGTTTGCCCTTGTGATCGTTTGAATACAGGTTGCAGGCGGTGTGGACGTTTCGGATATTGCTCTTGGCCTGGCCGACCTGGGCGTTGTCACGTGCGCGGCTGATGGCCGGCAGCAGGATTCCAACGAGCAGAGCGATGATCGAGATCACCACCAGCAGTTCGACGAGGGTAAAGGCGCG
>JAQWPT010000032.1 GCA_029245245.1 Phycisphaerales bacterium | reverse complement strand
GGTCGAACGCGCAGCCTCATCATTCGGATCACGAACATCAATCATGACAGCCCAGAGAGGCTTGACGAAGCAGCGGCACTTGCCGTGGACATGCGTGAGCGGGATGGCGATACTCCGATGTCGCTGGAGTTATCCATCCTTGTTTCTAATGACCGATCGTGTTATGAGGATGTTCGTGGTCGAAGGGTCGAGTCTCAGCGTCATGCCGCTGAAGCAGTCCGGTTGGCCCGCTTGTGGATCGAGCTGCATGGCGAAGGGCCGCAGGCGATGAACGTGCTTGCTGAGCAGCTGAAATCGCTTGCCATTGACCATGAAATGATGAGTGACTTCAGCCAGGCTCGTGTGCTCTATCAGGAGTCGATTGAG
Organism: Phycisphaerales bacterium; assembly: GCA_029245245.1. GTDB lineage: Bacteria > Planctomycetota > Phycisphaerae > Phycisphaerales > SM1A02 > UBA854. The sequence continues at coordinate 185,169 of JAQWPT010000032.1, read as the reverse complement.
CACGGTCTTGCCATTGCCGACAGGTCTGATGAGACGCCCGGCGTCCTTGGGTCACTTCGCCGTGCGTATGTGAATCTTGGTGATGTCGATCGCAGAGAGGGTCAGTTCGATCCTGCGCTCTCAAACTACGAAAAGGCACTGTCGCATGGTCGCAAGGCGGTGGAGTTGTCTGGGCAGTCCTTTCTGCTTGTGGACGCGATCGCAGTTGTGCACGACCGTCGTGCTGCAGCCTTGGGCAAGCTTGGCCGACTGGATGCAGCTGCTGCCGCCAAGGATGACGAGATTCAGTTGCGACGTGAGATGCTCGGGCTCGCTCCCTCGGAACTTCTTCCACATGTAAATCGAGACCTGGCCGTGACCTTGCGTGAGCGAATCGACCTGGCCCGGCAGGCCGGTGACGATTCGATCGAAGCGGAGCTGCTTGGTGAAGCAGTTGCGATCGAAGCCGAGTACCCCGATGAACAGGAGGACGCCTGATGGATGATCAGACAAAGACTGACAAGGCGCCGGAGGCCCAGTCCGGAACCGAGGCGGGCTCGGGGGGCTGCCTGGGCTCGATCATGATGCTGGTGCTGCTCGTTGGAATTCTCTACGTGACAGGCTGGGGATTTACCTGGAACAACGCAGAGTGGGCGGTGTCGAATCCCACCGGCGTTGGAGTTGTGTTCAGTGGCAAGTGGTACGGGTTCTACTTCTTCGACCGCTTCTTTGACTCAGCCGTCGTATCCCTGATCGGCGTCGGGATCGTCTTCATTGTTCTTGCGGGCATGTGGTTTCGTTCGCCTTCGGCCAATGAACCGGACGAAGCCGCAAAGAGCGAAGGCTGACCAGACATTCCACATCAGGTCGACTGGCTTGGCTCAGCCTCGTCCTGCTGCTCGCGGGCCCAGCCCGGTCGGGTTTCCTGCATGCACAGGGCGGCGATGAAGGCGAGCACGTGGAAGATGGTGAAGATCGCCATCGCACGCTGGAAGACCGCCAGGTCACTCGTCTTGTTCCCATCCAGCATGAGGCTTGGAATGATCTGCAGCACGCCCCCGAAAAAGCAGCCGGAGGCATTGACGATTCCGATGGCGGCCCCGCTGTACTCGCGGTTGACCTTCTCGCAGACCGCGGCGAATACCAGGACCGAGGTTCCCAGGAACACTCCATGGATGAACATGACCGCGGCCGCATAGGGGAACGGGGCCCACGGGGTGAAGATGATGACGGCGCTCATGAGGACGCTGCCGCCGCCACCGATGACCAGGAACGGCTTGCGCCGCCCCAGCCGGTCCGACAGCCATCCCCAGACGGGGGCGCTGAGTCCCATGCCCAGGAACAGGATGCTGTTGAGCGAAACGGAATCCTGCACCGAGAAGCCGAACTTCTCCTGCAGCCTGATGTTCCAGAGACCGCCGAAACTGAACATGGTTCCACACATGCCGGCATAGAACACCATGCCAAGCCAGACCTGTTTCGAACTGCAGAGTGCCTGGAGGGTCTCTCGAAGGCCCACCTTGTCCGGGCGGTGTCCCGGGGCGTTGTGGCTTCCTCGCGGCGGACGGTTTCGAACGATCAGGAGGATGAGCACGCCGATCACCACGCCGATGATGGCCATGATCTCCAGCAGTTGGCGCCAGGTGCCATGGGCCAGCCAGGCCTCGAACCCGGCATCGCCGATGACGGCCCCGAGCCCGAAGGAGAAGTCGATGAAGCCCATGGCCAGGGCGAACTGGGACGGGGGGATCCAGCGTCGAGCCATGACGCCTGCGCCCGTGAACGCGAACGCGGCGGCGGCCCCGATGCAGGCACGCAGCGCAATGGCACCCCACAGCGATTCGGCCTGCGAGAAGAAGTAGACCAGCAGGCCGCAGAGCAGGGCGGAGATGCCCAGTACGAAGCGGGCGTTGGCTCGGTCCAGGATCAGTCCCACCGGTACCTGCATCAGGCTGTAGACGATCAGGAAGGAGGCCGACAGCACGCCCGTGGAGACGATGGACAGTTCGAGGTCCTTCTTTACGTCGTCCGAGATCGCGCCGAAGCCATTCTGGATCATCAACTGGTAGACCACGAACAGGGTCGCCACGGCCCAGATGATCCAGCCACGGATCGGGTTGTACGCGGATTGCGGCATCGTGGCTCCGGTGGACATGGGAAGAGTCTGCGAGGAGGATATCGTCCGAATCCGCCCCGGAGCCTGATCGATGCCACTTGCCATCACCGAGTACGAAGAGACCCCCAATCCAGACGCCCTCAAGTGCTGGCTGGACGGGTCCGTCAGTGATGGACCGGTCAGTTTTCTCCGTTGCGAGGCGGCGGGGGATCATCCCTTGGCCCAGGCGATCTTTGAGGGTGGCAAGGTGACGAACCTGCTGCTCAATGGCAACTGGTTGACGATCTGCCGGGCCCCGGGAACCCGGTGGCCGCCATTGAAGAAGCGACTCGAGCAGGCGCTGGCAGAACATACCTGACAATCTTTGAGATTCATGTGCGAGATCGACCCCCTCATCGCAAGAGCTAAGCAGAGAGACCATTTTTTGCGACGAGGAGAAAATCGTGCCAAACCCACATCTCTACCGTGAGAGCGCCGCCATCCTGGCGGGCTGCATCCTGTCTATTACATGTTGCACTTCGGTGCTTGCCGGAAACGGCCCTGCTGCGGAATCCGTGAAGGGAGGTGACGAGGTTGACGTCTTCGAAGAAGTTTCGGATGCTGCGGTCATTCATGACGGCCAGTTGCTGCAGGGACGCATCCAGTTCGGTGTGCAGGATGGCCGTCGGGTGGTCAATGGCAGGGTGATCGGTGCCACGAGGTCCGAGACCGGCGTCGAGGTCACGGCCCGCGACATCCAGATGCATGCATTGCACATGAAGATGCTCGAGACGCATCGGCAGTCTGCGATGCGGGATGGAAAGGCCGGAGCCGTCGCCGCCGCCGCCGCGGAGGCCGTCGGCAATCCGCTCGTGAAGGATGTGGAGGCGATCGAGGGGAATGCGGTCCGGCTGACCTACCGCGATCTCGCCTTCTCGGAAATCATCTCGTTTGATGACTGGAGCGATACCACTCCACGCGAACATTTCGCGGCGTGGAGGGAAGAGGCGTCTCTGCTCGCGTCCACGCTGCAACAGGGAGGGCTGGTCGTGCTTGAAGGTGACTGGTTCTTCGCGACGCCCGACGGCATGAGGCAGAAGGCGGTCCGCACCTGGCAGGAGGCCGCCGCGGATGGACTGTCGCTGGAGGCGCGGCATCGAATGATCCGATCCGTCGTGCAACTCGAACCGGTGGCTTCCGATCTGGCCAGGCGCCTGCACGGACTCGAGCCGCTTGGCGTCGCGCTGCCCGTCGAAGCATCCGAAGGCAGGGGCGCCGGGCGCGAAGGCGACGCCAACCAGGTGCCCGGCAACGACGACGGTGATGACCACACCGGACTCTTCTTCGCCGCATACAAGTGGTCCAATGACAGCGGTGAAAAACAGTACCGGATGAGTGTCAGCTCGGTGGAGGGCGGCAGAGGACAGAAGTATGCCACTGCCGGGCAGGCGCAGATCGATTTCAACAACGGGCTGGGCTACAACCCGCCGGCATGCAATCTGCTCTCGTTCCATCAGATCATCGCATCCAACGAGAAGAACTACGGCACGCTGCTGATCACGACCCATGGCGGGGTGAACACCCTGTCGGTCGAGCCCTACGCCCTGAATGCGACCGGGCTGGCATGGCGGAACGCCCGTCTGGCCAACTACCTCCAGCACAATGTGACCAACCAGCCTCGCGTCGATGCCACGATGGTGATCGCCGGCATGAATCGGAATGCGTACGACATCAGTGTGACCGGCAAGTTCATCACGACCTACGGGAAGATGCCCGGAGGGCTCATCTACGTCGGATCCTGCCATGGCGCAACGTTGAACGACGAGTTCATCGCAGCCGGTGCGCGCGTGTCGGCCGGCAACCCCGAGGAGGTGCTCGTTCGCGCACAGCGACTCAAGGTCATCAAGACCTTCACGAAGATGGATGGGCAGCGGGGCATCGAGCACCGGCCGTATGCAAAGGCGATCGAGGGGCTCGGCCTGTCGATGGCGGGAAAGGGGAATACGACGCTTGCGCCGGCGGTCAAGGAGGTCGAGGCGCCGTGCCCGATCGAGATCGGTGACGAGGTCCTCTACAGGTTCGACACCGCTTGCGACATGGATTCCATTCCCACGATCCTCCAGTTCAGGGTGGAATTCGGTGATCCGGAATGGGTCTCCCCGACCGAGTTGAAGCTGGTGTGTACGGATGTGTCAGAGCCGAACCGCTACTCGTTCCGATTGAAGTGGAACGATCTCAAGGGTGCGCTCAACGAATCTCGTCTCGACGGAAACATGAAGCCTCGCGTCAACGCAAGAGGGCAGGCGCATGACGACCACATCACGCATGTTCGGTGCGCCGATCCGTGCCCGACCGATGTGAACGACGATCTCTCGACGGATGTCGCGGATGTCCTGGCGGTGATCTCCAGCTGGGGTGACGCCGGCGCCGGCAGTCCTGCGGATGCGAATCAGGACGGAACCGTCGACGTCGTCGATCTCCTTGCCATCATCGGCGGCTGGGGAGACGAATGCGTGTACGGGGCATGCTGCGTCGATGGCGAGTGCATGGAGGAGATGCTCGTCGAGGACTGCTACGACTACGGCGGAGACTATCTCGGCGACGGCGAGTTCTGCGACAGCACGCTCTGCGAGTGGGGCGGCTGCTGCATCGACGGCCAGGTGTGTCTCGACGCGTACGATTCATGGGACTGCCTCTCGATGGGCGGCATCTATGCCGGCGACGGCATGCCCTGCGATTCCATGACCTGTACGGTGACGGCCGGAGCCTGCTGTCTCCAGGACGGGAACTGCATCGACTCGATGACGGAATCCGACTGCTACGACGCGGACGGCGACTTCGCGGGCGACGGGATCGCATGCAGTGAATGGGACTGCTACCCGTGGGACACCTATGGTTCCTGCTGCTACGAGGATCCGTACACCGGCGAATCGGCGTGCGTGGAGATCGTGTTCGAGAGCGACTGCACGGCCTTCGGCTCGGGTGTGTTCCATCTCGACGCATCGTGCTACGAGATCGAGTGCGATGTGCGTGGGGCCTGCTGCATCGATGAAGGCGGGCTGTCGGTCTGCACCGACTCGGTCGATCGTGACGAGTGCACGGCGGCCGGTGGCGAGTTCCATCAGTTGGTGACGTGCGACTACCTGTACGGCATCGAGGTGTGCGGCGGCTTCCCCGACGAATACGGGGCGTGCTGCCTCTCGTCCGGCGACTGCATGCCGTACGGTTCCGCAGAGTCGTGTTACGCGATTGGTGGCCAATTCGCCGGAGCGGGCGTGACCTGCAGCGAGTTGGACTGCCTTCCGTGGGTCCACGTCGGAGCCTGCTGCATCATCGATCCGATGGACGGCACGGCCATGTGCATGGAGTCGATCGGGGACGATGAGTGTTCGTCCATGGCCGGGGTGTTTCATGCCGACACCGCCTGCGTGGACGTCGAGTGCGGCTTCGGTGGCGCCTGCTGCATCGAACTGCCTGATGGTTCGCTGACGTGCATTGACAGCCTCGATTTCGACCTGTGCACGATCGGCAATGACGGGGCGTTCCATCCAGGAATGTTCTGCGGTGAGTTCGAGTGTGAACTGCTCGGGGCCTGCTGCATCGATGTCGACAACACGCCCAGCTGCATGGACCAGGTGTCTGCTGAGGACTGCGCTTCGGCCGGGGGCGAGTTCAGTCCCAAGGTCACCTGCGAGTACGTATACGACACGGGTGAGTGCGGCGAATTCGAGGAGCCCTTCGGCGCCTGCTGTGTCGAGATGGAAGGCGTTCCGTTCTGCTATGAATCTGTCGATGAATGGAGTTGCGAGTTGGAAGGGGGCATGTTCCATCTCGGTCTCAACTGCGATGAGATTGGATGCATATGGTAAGACCTCGGCCAGCCGTGACGCTGGTGATCGAGAAATGCGGTCGGCCCCTGGTTCATGGACCAGGGGCCGTTCCGTTTTTTGATTTCGCTAGCATGCAGCCATGGCGAGTCCCCAGCAGCAGGCACGTGGCATCGAGTCCTGGTTCATGGCGAACCGGCGGTCGTTGCCGTGGCGCAGCCGGCGAAGCGCGTGGCGGTCTCTCGTCTCCGAGTTCATGCTCCAGCAGACCCAGGTCGCCCGGGTGCTCGAGAAGTTCGAGCCCTTCATGGAACGCTTTCCTGATCCGGCCTCCCTTGCAGCAGCCGACGAGCAGGAGGTTCTCGCCATGTGGCAGGGCCTGGGCTACTACCGGCGGGCAAGGAACCTCAAGCGGGCGGCGGAATACATCATGGATCAGTTCGGCGGGCGCACTCCGCTTGATCCGGAGAAACTGGTGGAACTGCCCGGCGTTGGCCGGTACACGGCGGGGGCCATCGCCTCCATCGCCGGACGCCGGCGCGTGCCCATCGTCGATGGAAACGTGCAGCGTGTCCTGGCCCGCCTCCACGCGGACGATGCCGACCCGTCTTCGCGGGACGCGATCGATCGTGCCTGGCAGCGCGCCAGTGCACTCGTCGAGGCCTGCGATCGTCCTGATCATCTCAACGAGGGGCTCATGGAACTCGGTGCCCTGGTGTGTACGCCGGGCGTACCCGACTGCGGCGCGTGCCCGGTGGCGGCGGGGTGCAGTGCGAAACAATCCGGGCGGCAGGGACGCATTCCGCCGCCGAAGCGGGCTGCGATCAAGGTCGAGGTGCATCACCACGCGGTGGTCGTTCGTCGCAATGGAAGGCTGCTCATGGAGCAGCGGGGGGATGACGGGATCTGGGCCGGCCTCTGGCAGGTGCCCACGGTGGAATCAAAGCGGAAACTGGTGCCTTCGCAGGTGAGCCGGCGCTGCGGCATCGAACTGGCGGGCATCGATCGCCTGGGCTCGTTTACCCACGTGCTCTCGCATCGACGCATCCACGTGCACGTCTTCCGGGGCGATGCTGCACCAGGGGCCCGGTGTGTCGGCAGAACATGGCAGTCGCGATCAAGCGTCGGTTCACTGCCCGTGAGCAACGCGGTCAAGCGTGTGCTTGAAATGGGCTAGTTTTACCGCCTTAAGGCCATTCGATCGGGTTTTCCTTGCGTGGCGAGGGGTGCACCTTGATAATCGAGATGGATGCCACCTGGGGAGGATAGCGCCATGCGTACTGGATACATGTTGACCGTCGGGGCGATGACCCTGTGCCTGCTGAGTCCTGGTGCCAGGTCCGATTCCTGGGTTGTTGTCACCGAGAGCGAAAAGCTCCTGCCGACTGACACATCCCACAATGCCCGGGCCGGCACGTCGGTGGACATCTTCGGCGACTACATCGCAGCCGGGGCCCCGGAGGCCTCGGGACATGATGACGGGGGCATCGTCTACGTCTGGGATCGCACGTCCGGCTCCTGGGCCCTCGTGGCCGAGATCGACCCTGCATCGGTGGCCGACGGTTCAGAGTTCGGTGCCGCGCTCGAATTCACGACCTTTGAAACGCTGGTGATCGGCGCCCCGGGCTTCGGCGAGGCCGGCCCGACGTACAACATGGGAACCGGGTTCCTCTATGCAGGTGACTGGAGCCAGAACCAGGAAATCCCGCCCGCCGCGGCAAGCAGTGGTGACCAGTGGGGCACCGATGTCTCCATGTACGGGTACAACGTGGCCATCGGCAGTCCACTCGCGTCCTTCACCGGCGCTGAGAGCGGTGCCGTCTCCATCTTCAACTACAACAGCAGCATCTGGCTTGAGAACCAGACCGTGCTTCCCACCGATCTCGCCTCGAGCAGCCGCTTCGGCAGCCAGGTCGCGATGGGTGAACACTGGCTCGCAGTGGGAGACTACGCGGCCCTGTCCACCGCAGGATCCGGTCGAGTTCATCTCTTTCATCAGGACAGCGAGTGGGACACGTTCATCGAGATGCAGGTGCTCGAAGATCCGACCACGGGCAATGGCAACAGTCGATTCGGCGAGGCCATCGCCATGGAGGGTTCGCTGCTGGCGGTGTCTGCGCCGTGGGGCAGCATCGACGACTACGTCTACGTGTATGAACTCGATGGCGGCACCTGGGGACTCCTGGCGACGCTGTCCGATCCGAATGGGGATTCGGCATCGGGCTTCGGTGCATCCATCGCCATCGAGGGTGATCGCATCGTGGTCGGAGCCAACGGTGCCGATATCGGCGCAAGCAACGACGGGGCCGCCTGGGTCTTCGAAGCCCGTGGCGACAACTGGGTCGCGACACACCTGCTGACGATGACCAGTCCCGGCAGCAGCGACTTTCTCGGGGCATCGATCGGGTTCGATGGCAACACGGTCGTAGCTGGAGCGTACAACGACGACGATGTCGCGACCAACTCCGGAGCGGTCTACGTCTACGACCTGCCCATCAGCGACTGCAACGGCAACGGCATCGATGATGTCACCGACCTGGCCGATGGCACGAGCGTCGACTGCAACGCCAACAGCGTGCCCGACGAGTGCGAATCCGACTGCAATGGCAACGGCATTGCCGACGAGTGTGATCTGGCCGACGAAACCAGCAGCGACTGCAATGGCAACGGAATCCCGGATTCCTGCGATGACGACTGCAACGGCAACGGCATTCCCGACGACTGCGACATCCACGACGAGCCGCGCCGTGACTACGACGTGAACGGCACGCTGGACGAGTGCGAAGGCATCGCCTGCTGGAATTACACGTGGGGCACGTCGTACGCATCGATCGCGGAGGCGCTCGAGTTCGTCGACGACGATCTGAACTCGGGTTCAATCGGCGTATTCCAGTATGCGCTGGATGGCGAACCAGGAATCGATTTCACAGGTACACAGGTCGATTTCACGGCCTGGGAAGGCCTGGATTTCCCCGTTGGCGGTTCGGTCGTTCTCGGTGATGGCGTGCTGATGTCCCAAGCCGAAGGCGAGGACCAGTCCCTGTACTTCGACGGCGACGTCGAGGTTCCGCTGGGTGTGCACACCCGGCTGCTCAGCAGCGACATGGGATTCACCGCGACCGGTTCAGTCACGATTCGACCCGGGGCGATCCTCGAGATGGGTGATGGTGACATCGACTTCGATGGCAACACGTCGCTGCTCGGTGGCACGATTTCGCACACCGAGTACCTGTCATTCTCCGGCGTGTTCAATGGATTTGGCATCCTGGATTCACAGGATGTCGTGCAGTCGGGCACGATGAACGTCCAGGCCGACCTGGAAGTCATCGGAATGCTCTACAACTCCACCAGTGGTGTCATCAACGTCCAGAACGGGGTATTGACCGTGCTGGGAGGACTGACCAACACGGGCACGATCACCGGTGACGTTTCCGGGCGTGGCGGAGAGCGTGATACCGATGGGCTCGCCGTCTTCGGCGACCTCGCCTGCGGCGACTCGTCCGCGATGAAACTGCCTGCGGGCCTGCGACTCTCGGTCGAGGGCCACGTGGACATCGCCGCGACCGATGCCCAGTTGTTCAATCTCGCGGACACGGAACTTCGCTGCATCGGAACGGGAGCTCTGCAGTCGGTCGAGGTGATGAGCCGTGATCGTGGTGCGGTCATGGACGGCTTCGGAGCCGGCGAAGTCGGGAACTTCCCGCTGTCGGTCTTCAGGGTCGGTCCGGCCACCGCGAATGTGAGCCTCATCGACACCCATGTCAACGACGCCGGGGCCCGCGCGGCCGAGGCGATGTACGTCGAATCCCTCGTGGTCGATGCAGGAACGACCCTGCAGACCAATGGACTGAAGATCTACTGCATTGAAGCCGTGATCGACGAGACTGCGGTCGTATCCGATCTCGACGACATCGTGATCATCGACGACTCCTGCCAGGGAGATATCAACGGTGATCTCGCGGTCGATGTCATCGACCTGCTCTCGGTCATTGCCGAGTGGGGCCCCTGCAAGGTGCCAGGCGGATGCGACGCGGACATCGACGACAGCGGGGCGATCGACATCCTCGACCTGCTGGCGGTCATCGGGGCCTGGGGTTCATGTTCCTGAGTTGAATCAGGCGGTGCTTGCGATCGGTTGCTGCTCGTCCGCATCTTCCTCGGGGTAGCTGACACGCCCGTGGTAGATCGCATTGACGCGAGAGACGATGGCAGCCTGGATCTGGGCCAGTTCCGTGAACGTCAGGTTGCACTCATCGAACTGGCCATCCATCAATCGCTTCATGGAGAGGTCGCGGACGAGCTGCTCGATCTGGCTGGGCTTGCGCTCGGTCATGGCCCGGGCCGCTGATTCCACGCAGTCCGAGAGCATGAGGATCGCGGCTTCCTTGGTGCGTGGTCGCGGGCCGGGATAGCGGTACTCGATTTCCTCGACCGTCACGTTCTCATCTTCCTGAGCCTGCTGCTTGGCGGCGTGATAGAAGTACTCGACAAGCGTCGTTCCGTGGTGGGCCTCGATGAAGTGGATGATCTGGCGGGGGATGTTGTATTCGCGGGCCAGTTCGACGCCGTCCTTGACGTGCCCGATGATCACCAGCAGGCTCATGGCCGGGCTGAGGTTCTCGTGCTTGTTGGGACCTTCGCCTCGGTTCTCCACGAAGTACTCGGGCTTGTTCATCTTGCCGATGTCGTGGTACAGGGCGCCCACGTAGACCAGCAGGCTGTCGGCGCCGATGGCATCGGCCGCGGCCTCGGCGATGTTCGCCACCTGCAGTGAGTGGTTGTAGGTGCCCGGGGCACGCTGCTGCAACTGTTGAAGCAGGGGGCGGCGTGGATCGCGCAGTTCGGCGAGCGTCATGCCGGTGGTAATGCTGAAGGCCCGCTCGATGCTCGGGAGAATGCCCAGGACGAGGAACCCGACCCCGATGCTCGCGGCCGCTGCCAGCACCGCCTGGCCCAGCAACTGGAGCCAGACCGCGGGGACCATCGGCAGTTCGACCAGCCCGAGGATGATGGTGCCGACGGACAGGACGATTGCACCCAGCAGGGCAGCATGCAGCAGGCTGTGCCGATCGCGTACTTCACGCAACTGTCCGATTACCACGCTGCTGCCGGCCATGGCGAGAATGAACCATCCGATGCCCAGGTGGAGCGCGAGGGCCGTCATCGCCGCCTGCACGCCACCGAGGAAGATCGCCAGTCGCTGGTCGTAGGCCAGTCGCACCACCATGGAGACGAAGAGAATCGGGGCAAGCGTCGCGGCCCAGAGGAAGACCACGGCTTCGGCACTGACGAAGACGGACACGCTGAGCATGACCGTCATCAGGACGGACAGGGCGATCAGTCGCAGCGGGTTCCTGGCGATCTTCGGCCACGACGTGGTGGCGTAGGCGGCGAAGAAGATCGCCAGTCCGGCCAGGAGCCCGATGAGGCCAAGTCGCGAGAGCCATCGGTCGGAGAAACTGCCAAGCAGACCGAACTGCTGGGTCTCCAGGAGCACGGACTCGTACTGGGCCGGGGTCAGGATGTCGCCTCGCTTGTAGAGGACCTGGCCCTTCTGGTGTTCCACGAGGACCGGCTCGATGTTCGCGGCCCGTTGCAGGGAAGTGCTCTCGGTGAGCTGGCCGTCAAGAATGATCGTGGGCAGGCTTTCCGATGCGATGCGCCCGGCGATGGTCGAGGCCAGTGAGGCGGGGAAGCCGGCCGAAAGGATCATGTCCACGACCAGACGGTCATCGGGTTCCTCTTCGAGGGTCTGCAACGAGACCGCCTCGGCTCGAAGCGTGTCACGCCGTCCATCGTCCTGCAGCAGCAGTCGATTCGGGATCGGCGTGATCGAGTAGAGCTGGAACTCCTGCTCGTCGAGGATCGGGGTTCGAGAGAGCACGGCGGGGTGAACCAGTTGCTGGACCCATCCCGTCCACTGTGGCGTCGGCTCGCCGTCGATGGACATCGTCTGCAGCAGTTTCAGTGCAGCATCGTCGAGGTGGAACTTGGTGCGGATCTCCTCGGCCAGTTCATCGAGCGTGGTGCGCCCGGCAACGGCGGTGGGAAGTCCCTCCAGTTCCGACTGCAGTCGGCTCATCGCGTTTCGGTTGATCTCGTAGATGCGGGGTGATGAACGCAGCGCTTCCTCGCGCCGATTCTCCGTGGCGGCCTGGTCGGTCACCACGTAGTCGAGCCGCTTGACCCGGGTCTCGCTCATGAGTTGCCCGTCACGAACGAGGACCTGGTCCCGGGACCAGATCACCAGCAGGCTGGTGAGGATCAGGAAGCAGAAGATGATCAGGCCCGAGCGCATGAACTCGGGTCGCATGAGGGCCGTCTTCAGGGTGGTGGTGGGCTTGGGGAGATTGCGGCGGAGTTCCTGCCTCCGTTGGCCATGACTGGACTTGTGCTTACCTGTCTTGGCCATTGGTGCTTCCGTTCTCGGCCCTGGTCGGGGGGGTGGGGGTCCTCCCCAGTATCGGTCTGAAAGGGGCAGTCACCCCCAGAGACCGCATTCCGACTTCCAGGGGATCATGGTATGGTCTGGGCCATGAGGATGAGCATGGATATCTGGAAAACCAGCCTTCACGTACCTGGAATCGCCGTTTCATTTGGGATTTCATCGGTCCTGTGCCTCGGGGGACTGCCCGGGTGTGCCCCGGCCTCGAATGTCCAGATGGCGCCTCCGTCCAACCACGAACTCAGCCGCGAGCAGGAGCAGCGAATGACCGCCGTCCTGGTCGAGGCCGCCCACGCGACTCCCCGGAGTGGGCAACCCCTGGCACTGCTTCCTGCCAATGGCATCCGGTGGTCCGATGTGCCGCTGGCCATGGACAAGGCCTCGGAGTCCGTGCACATGGCCGTGCTGCGACATGAAGATCTCAGCGACGACGAGGTTCGCTACGACCTGACGTCGGTGCAGGGCTGGCCGGCCACCGTGACGGTTCGTCGACTCGCCGAGGCTCCATGGGTGGATGCCACCGTGACCGCGGGTCCCTGGCCGGGGGAGGACCCTTCGGAGACGCGATGCCGCGCACTGCGATCGTCCTTCCTCTCCTGGATGAGGAAGTTCGGGGCGATCAAGCGGGTGCAACCACTTCGCTCCGGCAACGGTTGATCAGTCGACGTGATCGGCGGCGATCATCGCTGCACCGACCAGTCCCGCGTCCGCATGCAGAGCGGTCGGCACGATCCGGCACCACTGTGCGGCCTGGGGAGGGAACACGTCCTCGTTGAACCGGGATCGCACCAGTTGGAGCCAGGCATCACCCAGTGATTCGGTCATGCCGCCGCCGAGTACCACGGTGTCGATCGACAGCAGCGTGACGGCGTTGGCGAGGGCGGAGCCGAGCACGGCGGCCGCGGTGGAGATCACGTCGATGGTGAGTGGATCACCTGATTCGAAGGCCTCGGCAAGGTGCGCAGTGCCGATGGCATTGCAGTCTCCATCGACGGCGGCCAGCAGCGTCGAATCCGGATGGTCGCTCGCTCGTTCCGCGGCAAGGCTGCGCATGCCGGTTCGTGACGCGATGGCCTCGAGAATGCGCGGCTCACGACCGGTGGTGTCGGCCATCGTCTGTCCAAGTTCGCCGGCTGTTCCCCGAGGGCCATGGTAGAGGCGGTCGTCGAGCACGATGCCGCCGCCGATACCAGTGCCGACCCAGGCTGCCAGCATGCCCGAGGCGCCACGTCCGGCGCCAGCGCGGTACTCGCCCCAGGCCGCCGCGTTGACATCGTTTTCGAGCACGATGGGTCGATCCAGTCGCTCGTGCAGCTTGGCCGAGAGGGGGACATCCTTCCAGTCCAGGGCGCCGGTAGCCAGCACGATGCCCGCTTCGTGATCCACCGCGCCGCAGACGGCGATGCCCACGGCAGTAATCGCGGCCAGGTCGATGCCCGCAGCACTGCAGGCGTCGCGTGTCGCATCGGCAAGTCCGTCGATGACCGCTTCGGTTCCTCGCGTGGCGCCCGTTTCACGATGGACCCGGGCAAGGATCCGGCCTTCGCAGTCCATTACGCACGCCAGGGTGTTGGTGCCACCGAGGTCGATGCCGACGACGTGTGAAGAAGCCGCCATCAGGAACCCGTCGCCGCAGGGTCGAGTTCCGGAGTCCGAGCGTGGTGGTTCGTGGCCGCTTCGAACATGCGTGCCGCGCGAAGGAGAGTTCCTTCGCCAAGTGCCGGTGCCTGCAGTTGCAGTCCCAGCGGCAGCGTGCAGCCGTTGGCGTCGGCGAATCCAGCGGGCAGCGAGATGCCGCAGATGCCCGCGATGTTCGCATTGACGGTGTAGCGGTCGCAGAGGTACATCGTCAGTGGGTCGGAGATCGATCCGATGGGGAAGGCGGGAGCAGGGGTGGTCGGTCCCAGGAGCACGTCGCATTGCTGGAAGACGTTCTCGAACTCCTGGCGGATCAAGCGACGGACCTGCAGCGCACGCTTGTAGTACGCGTCGTAGTAGCCGGCGCTGAGCACGTAGGTGCCAAGCATGATTCGGCGCCGAACCTCGGGACCGAATCCTTCGCCGCGGCTTTTGGCGTAGAGGTCGAAGAGTTCCTCGCCGGGGCCTGGCGGGACACGCCGGCCATATCGAATTCCGTCGAAGCGGGCGAGGTTGCTGGAGGCTTCGGCGGGACCGATCACGTAGTAGGTGGCGATGCCGACATCAGTCAGGGGAAGTTGCACGTCGACGATCTCGGCTCCGAGTCCGCGGTAGGTTTCCACGGCGGCATTGACCATGTCGTTGACGGCATCGTCGTTGCCGGTGTCGATGTACTCGCGGGGCAGTCCGATGCGAAGCCCCTCGATGGGGACATGCAGGTCCTTGAGGTAGTCCTCCGCCGGCGTGTCGATGGTCGTGGAATCATGGACGTCTTCACCGGCAATGGCCTGCAGGACCAGCGTGGCATCTTCGACGGTCCGGGCGAAGGGGCCGATCTGGTCGAGGCTGGGGCCGAAACTGACCAGCCCATAGCGACTGACGCGACCGTAGGTCGGCTTGATGCCCACCACGCCGCACAGTGACGCGGGCTGCCGGATGGAACCACCGGTGTCACTGCCCAGGGCGGCGGGGCAGAAGCCTGCAGCGACGGCGGCAGCGCTGCCACCGGACGAACCACCAGGAACACGCGACGTGTCCCACGGATTGTGGACCGGGCCGAAGGCGCAGTACTCGGTTCCCGAACCCATGGCGAACTCGTCGCACCGGGTCTTGCCGAAGGGCACGGCCCCTGCGTCGTTCAGTCGCTGGATCACGGTGGCGTCGTAGGGGCTCTGGAAGTGCTCGAGGATGCGTGAGCCGCAGGTGGTTGGTTCACCCCGGGTGACGATGTTGTCCTTGATCGCGATGGGCACACCGGCCAGTGGTCCGACATCCTCGCCGGAATCGATTCTCCGATCGATCGCCTCGGCCCGCGCACGGGCGACGTCGGCAGAGGTGCACTGGAAACTGGCGATGGCTCCGTCGTGGCGATCGATGGAATCCAGGCATGCTTCCAGCGCCGCGACAGCTGTCGTCTCCCGAGTGCGGATGCGTGCCGCAAGATCAGCGATGGTTCCGTGATCGCTCATGCTCCGTCACCCGGATCCAGGACCTTGGGGACGGCGATGTATCGATCTTCAACCGCGGGGGCGTTGGAGAGCACGTCTTCGATGGAGAGGGATTCCCCGGGCACGTCCTCGGACAGTCGGTTGGACATGTCGATGGCATGGGCCATGGGGGCAATGCCCTCGACGTTCACACCGTTGATGGTGGCGATGTGGCCCAGGATCGATGCCAGTTCGCCACGGCATGCTTCCAGTTCTTCCCCCGACATGGCCAGGCGTGCCAGTTCAGCCACGTGTCGGACCTCCTCGATCGTAATCGGGGATTCCGCGTGGCCGGGGGATGCATCGGGGGGAGTCATTTCGAGGATCCTAGCCGGTGGCGGTGATGGCTGGCAATGCAAGGGGTGGGGTCGGAATGATCGGTGGGTTTCAGGCGTTCGAGTGCTAGAATGATCTCCTCGGTTCGTTCACGGCCATTTCTGG
The DNA here is from genome assembly GCA_029245245.1 of Phycisphaerales bacterium. Classification (GTDB taxonomy): domain Bacteria; phylum Planctomycetota; class Phycisphaerae; order Phycisphaerales; family SM1A02; genus UBA854. Next base: position 169,257 of record JAQWPT010000032.1, on the reverse strand, counting down.
TCCCGGTCGATGAGAACCAGGCGTCTCCAGGGGTCCTCAAACATGGAAAACAAGGTGAACCAGCCCATTCGGTGGATCACGCGCTTCGCAGCCGGCACGATCGTCGTGCTGCTGGCAGTGCTTTTCATGAGCATGCTGGTGATGACGGCTCCGCAGGCCCAGATGTCCGACGATGCCAAGCCGGCTCGTTCCGTGATCGTCCTGGAATCGACCCGGAGGGATGTCTGCCGGCAGTTCGAAGGCTACGGGGTGGCCGATGCCCTTCGTCATGCTGATGTGCCCACCCGCGTGACCTCGACGGTGGTTGAGCTGCCCCGATCCAGTCGTGCCGGCAATGGCGTGTCCATCGGCCAGTTGCTCGTGCAACTCGACGATGCGGATTTCATCCATGAGCGAACGATCGCCAACCAGCAGATCGCCGACATCGAATCGCAACTCGCTTCCCTGGCCCTGGAGCAGAAGGCGGCCGATGATCGCCTTGATCTCTCGGAGGAGGAAGTGCAGATCGCCCAGCGTGATTTCCAGCGGATCCAGGAGGCTGCCGCACGAGATGCGGCCCCGCCTCGGGAAGTCGACCAGTTGCGGCAGGCCCTGATCAGCAAGCAGTCCGCCCTGATCACGTCGCGGCAACAGGCCGATCAACTGCGAACCCAGCGAACCCAGTTGCTGGCTCGTCAGCGCAGCGAGGAAGCCAGCCTGCAACTGGCCCAGCAGCGGATCGATCGTTGCCGGATCACCAGCCCATTGACCGGCTTCATCGAGTCGGTGGATGTGAAGATCGGTGAAAGTCTCACCAGTGGATCCCGGGTCGCCAGGGTGATCGATCCGAGCACCATCGAGGTACCGCTGCGACTTTCGGCGGCGGTACGAAGCGAACTCGGGATCGGTGACACCGTCACGCTGAATGCGACCGGTTCACATGAACTCGCATGGGAGGGCACCGTCAGCCGGATCGCGCCCGAAGACGACCCGACCACGCGTACGACGACCGTGTACGTGGAACTTGAACAGGTCATCGGCGACGAGGACTATCTCGCGCCGGGCATGTTTCTCCGGGGCGAGGTGGAGAGTTCCCGTGGTACGCAGTCCTGGGTGGTCCCGCGCCGATCCGTCCTCAATGACCGCCTGCTGCTGGTTCGTGACGGACGGATCCAGAGCATCCCGGTTCAGGTGGCTCATGCGGTCAACCTCTCGGTGGACGAGAGCGGCCTGCCCGATCGGGACTGGCTGGTCCTCGAGACGCCCATGCAGCCTGGTGAACTCGTGGTCGTGACTCCGACGCGATCCCTGACCGATGGACTGCCGGTGTCGGTCGTGCCCAGTTCAGAGGCACTGGCCTCCCTGAAGACGGACGAGGGAACACCGCAGTGAGTCTTCCTCGCTTCAGCGTTCGCAATCCCGTCCCGGTCAACATCATCATGGTGGCCATCCTGGTCTTCGGGGCATGGTCCGCGCTGACGCTGCGACGTGAGTTCTTCCCCGACATCGCCCCGGATCGAGCGTCCATCTCGCTGCCATACCCCGGTGCTTCACCGGAAGAAGTGGAGGAGTCCCTCGCTCGCAAGGTCGAGGATGCAGTCTCCGAACTCAAGGAGGTCGACGAGATCCGTACGAATCTCGTCGAAGGTGGTGGCAGCATCATGGTGACGTTCCGCGAGGAGATCACCGACATCGATGCCGCGGTCGATGAAGTGGAGCGGGCGGTCCTTGCCTTGCAGGATCTGCCCGAGGACGCGGAACGGCTCCAGGTCACCAAGATCGACAACCAGTTGCCGGTGATCATGCTCGAGATCTACGGTGAGGCCGACGAAGAGGTGCTCAAGCAGGCGGCTCGGGCGGCACGCGATGAACTCCGCTCGTTGCCGGGCATGGGCCAGTTGGCATTCGGTGGCGGCATTCGGAACTACGAGATCCGGGTCGAGGTCGATCGGGACGCGATGGTTCGCTATGGGATCCCGTTGCCCAGCGTGTCCTCGGCCGTCTCCCTCTGGATGCGGGAGATTCCCGGTGGTTCGATCCAGACCAGTGGGGGCACGATCGGCATTCGCACCATGGGTGTGACCGAGGAAAGCGAGTCGATCCGGGACATCGTCATCGTGGCCGAACCCGATGGCGACGTAGTTCGACTTGGTGATATCGCCCGTGTCTACCGCTCCTTCGTGGATCGTCCGATGAGCGTCCGCTTCAATCGCGCGCCATCCGTGAGTCTCACGGCGCTGCGAGCGGGCAAGCAGGACATCGTGAAGATGGCACGCATGGTCCGTGCCTACGTGGACGGTCGAAACAGCGAGCCGTTGACGATGTCCACCGTGGACATGATGATCAATCCGGACGTCAAGAAGGCATGGGATCTTGGATCAAACTCCACTCACGTGCTCCCACCAGGCATCCAGATGACGACATTCACCGACCTGGCTCGTTTCGTGGAAGGTCGACTCGGTCTCCTGACCGAGAACGCGATCTACGGAGCGGTGCTTGTCTTCCTGACTCTCATGGTGTTCCTGAATTGGCGGGCGGCCTTCTGGGTGGGCATGGGGCTCGTGATCGCCTTCTCGGGAACCCTCATCCTCATGGAATGGACTGGGACCACGCTGAACCTGCTGACGATGTTCGGGCTCATCGTGGTCATCGGACTGCTCGTCGATGATGCCATCGTGGTCTGTGAGAGCATCCAGGCCCGGCATGACCAGGGGTTGGGTGGACTGGAAGCGGCCATCGATGGTGCCAGCCGGGTCCAGTGGCCGGTGGTGGCGACCGTGCTCACCAGCATCGTCGCCTTCCTGCCGTTGACATTCATCAAGGGGCGCATCGGCGACATGATGGGGGCCTTGCCGATCGTGGTGTCGCTTGCGCTCTTCATGAGCCTCATCGAATGCCTGATGATGCTGCCCGGTCACATGGGGCATGGACTGGCTCGTCGGGATCGAAATGGTGCCAGTACCAGGAAGGAAGGGCGACTGCGACGCTTCGAGCGCAAACGTGATCACCTGATCTTCCAGCGGATCGTGCCACGGTACGTCGGCGTGCTGAGCACCATGCTCCAGTACCGGTACCTCACGCTGGCGGTGTCCGTTGCGGTCCTGCTGTTCTCACTCGCCTTCATGGTCGGTGGTCGGGTGGGGTACAACTTCCTTCCCAGTGATGATGCCGAGAGCGTGATGGTGAAATTCGAAATGCCCATCGGCACCCCGTTGGAACACACCAAGGCGGTGGCACTTCGGGTCGAGGATGCATTGCACGAACAGCCTGAAGTCAAGGTCGTCAACACCATCGTCGGGGCATCATCGAACATGGAGTCCGGGCGTGTTTCAAGTTCGACCAACGTCGGACAGATCTTCCTGGAACTGACCCCGGCCGAGGTTCGCGACCGCAATGCGGCCACGATCATGACGGATGTCCGTGCTTCCCTGGAAGGCCGGCTTCCCGGGGTCGAGTCGTTCACGGTCGAGGAACTCAGCGGCGGGCCGGGGGGCAAGGACATCACTGTCTACATCAGTGGGCAGGACATGGATCGCATGATGGCCCTCTCGGAGCGGATGAAGAACGACCTGGCCATCTACGAGGGGGTCTTCGACATTTCGGACGACCTCTTCGATGGGCAGCATGAACTGCAGATCCGGTTGCGTCCTTCCGGGGCTGCGCTGGGACTGACGGTGGCCGACATCGCACGACAGGTACGAGCGTCCGTCTATGGTGACGAGGCCCACGTCTTCGCTGCTGACGGCGAGGACATCGATGTGCGTGTCAGCGCCGAGGGTCTGTCCAGGGCGGACCTGTCCGCGATCGAATCGATGTGGGTCATCTCGCCCGACGGCCGGTCAATCCCACTGGCCGAGGTCGTGGAACTCAGTGATGGTTCGGGCTACGCCGGGATCCGGCGACGAAACCGGTCCCGGGCCATGACCGTCACCGCAGAAACCGCCGAGGGCCTGAGTCCGGAACTGGTCATGGCATCACTTCCCATCGATGATTGGATCAAGTCCTATCCGGACCTGGACATCTCGCTGGGTGGTCGCCAGGAATCACAGTCCAGGGCCTTCGCGTCGTTGCCACTTGGCTACATGGCTGCACTGGGGATGATCTACGGCATACTGGCCTGGTTGTTCAGGAGTTACACGCTGCCCTTGACGGTGATGCTGGGCATTCCCTTCGCCATCATCGGCGTCATCTGGGGGCACATTCTGCTTGGCTACGAGCTAACGTTCCTGAGCATCATCGGCTTCGTGGCGCTCAGTGGAATCGTCGTCAATGACTCCCTGATCCTGGTGCACTTCTATCAGGACGAACGTGACAAGGGAGTCTCCCTGGATACGGCACTGCTGCGAGCCGGGGCCGAGCGGCTTCGACCGATCTTCCTGACCACGGTGACCACGGTCCTGGGCCTGACGCCCTTGATGCTCGAGCAGTCCTTCCAGGCCCGATTCCTGATTCCAATGGCAATCGCCATTTCCTTCGGACTCATGAGCGCGACGGTCCTGATTCTCCTTCTGCTTCCATGCCTGATCATGATTCTCGATGACATCAAGCGAGGGTGTTTCTACCTCTGGAACGGGGTGCCACGGCCCGAGGGTGGAGGCGAGGACTCTCACGGCGAAGGGTTGAGCCCGGAGGCCTGTACGACGCAAACCTCTTGACGGAATGACTTTGGCATTCCAGTGGGGTTGAAGCGGGGACTCCCTATAATGGATGCACCTGGGAATCAGCCCCGCCTGGGGTGGGGGCTATGTTCCCGATGGCAGCATCATGAAGACCTTTCAAGGCATTGCTGTATCGCCCGGGGTTGTGATTGCCAAGGCGTTTCTGCTGGAGCAGTTCCGGGAGCGGATCCCGCACCACGAGGTGTCGGGCGAGGCTGTCCCTCGCGAACTGGAAATGCTCGAACAGGCCATTCTTGATGCCCGCACCTCGCTGGAGCAGGATCGGAATCGGGCCGAGGCCGACCTGGGCCGGGAGCCAGCCAAGATCTTCGAGTTCCACCTCGGCCTGTTGGCCGATCCGACATTGATGGATCCCGTGCGTGAGCGGATCAGGGATGAAGCGGTGTCTGCAGCATTCGCGGTCTCGGAAGCCTTCAGCAACCTCGCCGATCGATTCCGGGCCATGGGCTCCGCCGTGTTCCGGGACAAGACCCGCGACGTGCTCGACCTCGAGCGTCGCGTGATCGACCACCTGCTGGGAGAATCACAGGATCGACTGGCCGAGATCACCGAGCCGGTGGTCATCATCACCCATGAAATGACCCCGATGCAGGCCGCGTCGCTCAGTGAGTCCCATGTCGTCGGACTGGCTTCGGATTTCGGGGGCCGAACCGATCACACGTCCATCGTTGCGGCGGCCCTGGGCATGCCGGTGGTCGTTGGCTGTCAGTTCCTGACAGAGCACGCTGATGAAGGCGATCTGGTGATCCTCGACGGCAATACGGGCACCGTCGTGGTGCAGCCCGATGAGGAGACGATCGAGCAGTATCGTCGCAGGGTCCGTCGCCAGGAAGAGACCCTGGCCAGTGTCACCGCGGCGTCGGAACTGGAGTCGGTCACGCTTGACGGAACGCACATCCACCTGATGTGCAACATCGAGTTTCCGCGTGAGATCGAATCCGTGCTGAAGTACGGTGGTGAAGGAGTCGGCCTGTACCGGACCGAGTTTCTCTACCTCTCCAGGACCACGGAGCCGACGGAAGATGAACTCTACGAACAATACGCCCACTGCCTGACACTGCTCGATGGCCGACCGTTGACCATCCGGACCCTGGACCTCGGGGCTGACAAGTTCACCCAGCAGCAGGCGATGGAACCGGAGCGCAACCCGTTCCTCGGTCTTCGGAGCATCCGATACAGCCTCCAGCACCTTCCACAGTTCAAGCGTCAACTGCGTGCGATTCTCCGGGCCTCGGCCCATGGCCCGTTGAAAGTGATGTTTCCACTGATCACCACCATGACGGAACTCAAGCAGGCCAAACTCGTGCTCGGTGACGCGCGGGAGGAACTTGAGGACGAAGGGGTCTCCATCGGATCCGACATGCCCGTGGGCATGATGGTCGAGGTCCCCAGCGCGGCCTTGATGGCTTCGAGTTTCGCCCGGGATGTCGAGTTCTTCTCGATCGGGACGAATGATCTCATCCAGTACACCGTGGCGGTCGATCGATCCAACCAGCGGGTTGCCAGCCTCTACACCGCGACGAATCCTGCCGTATTGAGGCTTGTGAAGGCGGTTCTACGGGCGGGGAAGCGAAGAAACATCGAGACAAGCCTTTGTGGTGAAATTGCCGGCGATATCACCTACACTATGTTGCTGATAGGGCTTGGTCTCAGGACCCTGTCCCTCGTCCCCGCTCAGGTGCCTCGCGTCAAGCAGGTTATCCGTCGGGTAGACGTCAAACAGTGCGAGCGGCTGGCCAGGAAGGTCGGCTCATTTGATTCGGAGCGCAGGACGCTGAAATGTCTCCAAGACGAACTTAAGACCGTGCTTCCTGAACTGGACGGCGATTGAGGCCCTTGGCCCATTGCCGAACATTTCTGGAAGACCGAACAACATCCAGCCGGAAGACGGGTTCGAATGCCTCGCGGCTCCCCAACTCGACCGGCAAACCGACGAACCACGACGTGACTCAGGCCACACCACAGCAGAAATATCCCGTGACGCTCACCGACGAGCAGCCAAGTACGCCCCCCGGGCGGAACGAGGCCGTCGCAGCTCCGGGTCCGATGCAACATCGGGCGGGGGAGTTCTGGCTGTCGAGTGTGGTCTTGCACGCCCGCGGGATCGTTGGTCCATACAAGGAAGGACCACGACGTGGCAACCAAGAAAATAGTTCAACCAGACGAATTGATGGTGGTAAACGATGTTCCCGGAGAGGAATGTCGTATCGCCATCCTGCAGGACGGGCATCTCGAAGAGCTCTACGCTGAACGAGTGACTGCCACCAGCAGTGTCGGCAACATCTACAAGGGGCGTGTGACCAACGTCGAGTCCGCCATCCAGGCGGCCTTCGTCGATTTCGGGCATGCCCAGCGTGGGTTTCTCCATATCTCCGACCTCCATCCGAAGTATTTCCCCGGTGGAGGCAAGACCGAGAAGGTCGGGCGAAAGACAGCCCGGCGTGATCGTCCGCTCATGCAGAACTGCCTGAAGCGGGGACAGGAGATCATCGTCCAGGTGCTCAAGGAGGGGATCGGTACCAAGGGACCGACCCTGACCAGTTACCTGTCGATTCCCGGCCGCATGATGGTGATGATGCCGAACATGGGACGAGTCGGAGTGACCCGCAAGGTCGAAGACGATGACGAGCGGCGATCGATGCGTGATGTCCTCGACAAACTCGATCTCCCTGACAATTTCGGGTTCATCCTGCGAACCGCCGGCATGGGACGGACCAAGCTCGAACTGAAGCGGGACGTGGCCTACCTCACCCGTCTCTGGAAGGTCATGGAGAAGCGCAACGAGTCGGTCGGAGCGCCCTGTGAACTCTATACGGAGTCGGATCTTCTGATCCGGACCATTCGCGACGTGCTGCGACCTTCGATCAAGGCGGTCATCGTCGATTCTGATTCCGCCCTGGAACGCTGCAACGCCTTCCTTCGAGTCATTGCTCCGCGATCGGCTCCCAAGATCATCCGGTATCGCCGGGGACTGCCTCTCTTCCACGCCTTCGACATCGAACGGCAGATCGACGTCATTCACCAGCGGGAGGTGTCCCTTCCCTCGGGCGGACGACTGGTCATCGATCAGACCGAGGCCCTCGTGGCCGTCGACGTCAACTCGGGACGGAGCCGCTCTGCCAAGGACAGTGAGACAAACGCCTTCAATACGAACATGGAAGCCGCCGACGAGATCTGTCGCCAACTGCGACTGCGTGATCTCGGTGGCCTCGTCATCAATGACCTGATCGACATGCGACACATGCGACATCGTCGGCAGGTTGAGGATCGATTCGCCTTGAACCTCGAGCGGGATCGAGCCCGGACTACGGTGCTCAAGATCAGCGAGTTCGGAATCATGGAAATGACCCGGCAGCGCATGCGGCCGAGCATGCGAATGAGTCACTTCATCGGCTGTCCCGCGTGTGACGCCCAGGGAGAGATCAAGTCGCCGGATTCCGTCGCAACCGACGTCGTCCGCAACATCGGATACCTGCTCCAGCATCGTGACGTGGCGAGAGTCGAAGTGGTCGTCTCCTCGAAAGTCGCGTCCGTTCTGCTGTCCACTCGCCGCAGGCATCTGACCGTTCTGGAGGAGCAGCTTGAGAAGCAGGTCGATGTCCGCGTCAGCGAGACCATCGCCGCCGACCGGGTGAACTTCTACGCCTACGATTCCACGAACACCGACCTGGAACTTGAGCGGCTCATCAAGCCCGCCATGCCCACCATCGAGGAGTTGGCCAACGAGGAATCCAATCCGGTCGTGGAGAACGAAGAGAGCACGGGTGGCCGAAGCGGTTCCCGTCGCCGCCGCCGCCGCAACACGGCACCTCCAGCCGACGCTGCTGCGATTGCGCTCTCTGGTGAACTGATGAAGGAACTGGAGGAACTCGACGAGGAAGCCGAGCAAGAGGAACTCAAGGCTGCCGCATCTGATGCGGCTGGTCCTGATGCTGATGCAGGTGAGGATGGCGACGGAGAGGAAGATGGTACGCGTCGCCGCCGCCGCCGCCGATCCCGTGGTCGCCGTGGTGGACGTGGTCGCAAGCCGTCGTCGACTCCCGTGTCGGTGGAGCCTCCGATCGATTCCCCGTCCCGTCTCTATGTGCTGGCCAAGAAGATCGACACCGATTCCAAGGAGATCCTCCGCCGGATCGCAGAGAGCACGGATGAGTCGGTCAAGACGTGGGTTGTCAAGAACCACATGTCCATGGTGACCCCGGAACAGGCCCAGATCATCGCGGGCTGGTTCGTGGAGGTGACCGAACCGGCCGAGCCGGAGGTTGCCGACAAGGAATCCGAGTCTGGTGACGAGGCAGCGCCTCGCCGCCGCCGCCGTCGCCGACGGCGACGTGGTTCACGAGGTTCCGGTGAACAGGATGAGTCCGCATCCGATGGCGAAGAGTCCGTCGAATCATCGGAAGAGGATGGTGACGAGCAGGAGGCTCCCAAGAAGAAACGCCGCCGCCGTTCCCGAAGGAAGAAGACCACGACATCCTCCGATGAAGGTGCCGGTTCCCAGGACGCGACGGGTGATTCCATGGACGATTCCGGGGAGGCATCCGGCGAGAGTACGTCGGGGAAAAAACGATCAAGGCGTGGATCCCGTGGTCGTGGGCGTGGTCGCAAGCCATCCGGTGCCGCCGCCTCCGAATCCGAGGGCAGTACCGCTGCAGTGGCTGCCCCGGCGGTTGCTGAAAAAACAGAATCCAAGCCCAAACCTCAGCGGCGCACGCTGTATGGCGCCAGCCGAAGAGGCCTGAGCAAGTCTGAAGTCGATGCCGCCAAGGAACAGGACGCGTGAGTACTCCCCGTCGTGTCATCCTGCTGGGATCGACAGGTTCAATTGGTGTCAGCACGCTTGACGTCATTCGCCATTTGAACCGCCAGCAGCAGGAGTTCGACGTCGTCGGGCTCGCTGTCGCCAGCCAGGCGGAGGCGCTGCTGGAGCAGGCCAGGGAGTTCGATGTCGAACACGTGGCAGTGCGTGATGAGGCTGCTGCAGATCGAATTCAGGACCGCACGGTCCATGGTGGTCCGAATGCGGCACATCGACTGGTGGCCGAGGTGGCCCGCCCGGGAGATCTCGTCGTGGCCGCCATCGTCGGGGCCGCCGGGCTGGAAGCCGTGGTGGAAGCGATCCGGATCGGATGCGACATCGCTCTGGCGAACAAGGAGACCCTTGTTTCAGGCGGAGAACTCGTGATGCCGCTGGTCCAGGAGCACCAGGTCAAGTTGTTGCCGGTGGACTCCGAGCATTCCGCCATCGCCCAGTGCCTTCGCAGCAGTCGATCCGTTGACGAGATCCGCCGATTGGTGATCACTGCGTCAGGCGGTCCGTTCCGTACGTGGGAACCCGATCGCATTCGCTCGGCCAGTGTCGAGCAGGCCCTCGATCATCCGACATGGACCATGGGGCGAAAGATCACGATCGATTCGGCGTCGCTGATGAACAAGGGCCTGGAGGTGATCGAAGCGCACTGGCTCTTCGGGCTGCCGGCCGAGCAGATCGACGTCATCGTGCACCCGCAGTCGATCGTGCATAGTTTCGTGGAGTACGTCGATGGTTCGGTGCTGGCCCAGTGTGGCCCTCCGGACATGAAGACACCGATCCAGTATGCCCTTACGTGGCCGGATCGAGTCGAGGGCTGTGGGCCCCGCCTGGACTGGCAGGCCCTGCGGCAACTCGACTTCCAGCAACTCGATCATGAGGTGTTCCCGTCAGTTCGCATGGCACTGGATGTCATCCGGGCCGGAGGAACGTCCGGTGCCATCTTCAATGCGGCCAACGAGATCGCAGTGGAGGCCTTCCTGGCGCACCGGATCGAATTTGGTGGCATCTTCGAACTCGTCGCCACGGGGTTGCGGGAGATCACGCCTCGGCCCGCCTCGAGCCTGGAGATCGTCCTTGAGGATGACGCCCGGACGCGGGCCTGCATTCATGATGTACTCGACACGATGGACACCGCCTCCGTTTCAACGATGAAAAGTTGATCGAACGATACTGGTGAGACAAGCCGGGGACCCGGCCGAACGGGAATCGACATGGACCTGCTGAATTCCGGCTTGAACATCCTGGTGATCCTCATCGGCTTCGGGCTGCTGATCTTCGTTCATGAACTCGGGCACTTTCTCGCGGCCAAGTGGGCCGGTATCCGGACGGAGGGATTCTCCATCGGGTTCGGCCCTCCGATCTGTTCGTGGCGCAAGGGGATTGGATTTCGCTTCGGCTCGACCTACGAGGATGTTCGACGCCGAACCGGCCGACTTCCCGGAGCACTCAGTGAGGATGAACTTTCCGAAGCAGGTCTCGGGGAGACGGAGTACGCCCTGCGGTGGCTGCCGCTGGGAGGGTTCGTGCGGATGCTCGGCCAGGACGATGTGAATCCCGCGGCCACGAGCAGCAACCAGCGAAGTTTCAACCAGCGCCCCATCGGCAAGCGCATGGTCGTCATCAGCGCTGGAGTGGTGATGAACATGATCTTCGCCGGCGTCCTCTTTCTCGTGGCATTCACGATCGGAGTGCGGTTCGAATCTCCGATCATCGGCCAGGTCGATCCCGGTTCACCGGCGGCGACCGCAGTGCCTGAAAACGGAGTCGCCCTCGGGGTGGATGCCGTTGGACTGTTGCCGGGTGACCGCGTACTCGACATCGATGGGAAGACCATCTCGACGTTCGGTGATCTGCAGATCGAAACGGCGATGGGGCGTCCCGACGTGGACCTCCACTTCACGGTACAGCGAGAGGGCGTCAGTGAGCCGCTGCAGTTCACGATGCGGCCACGAACCGAACCCGTTTCGGGCCTGATGGGCATCGGCATCATGCCGGCGTCCTCGACTCGTCTTCTGCCCGTCGATGAGTTTCCCCTGCTGCCGTCGTACCTTGATCGCATCGGCCTCGGGGGCCAGGGCATCGAGCCGGGCATGACCCTCTCCACCGTCGATGGAGAACCGGTGTGGAACTACGAGGCATACAGTCAGTTGAGTGAGTCCAGCAACGGTGCAGGCCTGATGACGACCTGGGTTGTCGTCCCGGAAGACGATGTCCGCGGCACCGGCCGGACCGTAACGGTGGAACTGGAGCCCGTGCCCCAGTGGCAGAAGCTGCGGTACCCGGGTGCGACTCCAAGTACGCTCGTGGGCTTCGAAGATGGGCTGCTCGGTCTGGTGCCACTTGTGCAGTTGACGACCATTTCAGCCGACAGCCCCAACAACGGGTTGTTGGAACCCGGGGACATCGTGCTGCGTTTCGGAAGCCACCAGGCGCCGAGAATGCAGACCTTCCGCCAGGCCATCGTGGACCATGGGGCGGGGTCGGTTTCGATGACCGTCCTCAGGGACGGCAAACGACTGGATGTTGTCGCGAAGATCACCGAGACGGGAATTTTCAATCCGCGACCCTTGATGGGTGTGACGCCGAGCTATGCATGGAATGAACCACTGCTGGCCCAGCCGATGCACTCGGTCGCGAGCTCCGGGGATGGCGAAGACGCTCCGATGCTCGTGTCGACCCCGGTGGCGTCCCTGGGCCTGCTGGGGGCATCGCGCATCCTCTCGATCGACGGTGTGGACGTGTCGACGTGGCGGGACATCTGGCAGGCCATGCACAAGGCGGCAGGCCGCTCGGCATCGTCCATGACCATGGTGGTCATGCAGCCGACTCCCGGCCAGGCATTGCGCACGGTGGAGATCCCGCTCGATGCTGCCTGGTCATCGGATCTGTCGATGCTGGGATGGAACCCCTCGCTGCCGTTCTTCCTGTTCGAGCACCTCTACGTGCTCAAGCACGCGGACGGCAATCCGTTCAAGGCCATGGTCATGGGGCTCCAGGAGACCGCGTCCTTCGCAGTCCTGACGTACCTGACAATCGATCGGTTGTTCCGCGGCACGGTCAAGGTTGAGCACCTGCAGGGGCCGGTAGGAATCGTGCACATCGGTTCCAAGGTGGCGGACAGGGGCTTCAGCTACCTGCTCTTCTTCCTCGGGCTCATCAGCGTGAACCTTGCAGTGATCAATTTCCTGCCCCTGCCCATCGTCGATGGGGGATTGTTCCTGTACCTGATCTACGAGTCGATCAAGGGGCGGCCCCCCTCGATCGGATTTCAGAACGGCGCTGCCATCGTCGGCCTCCTCCTGATCGCAACCGCGTTCGTGGTGACTTTCTACAATGACATCGCTCGCATCGTCGGTTGACGTCGCGAATTTCTGAGCGGAGTTCCCGGTCATGTCACGACCCGTCGCCCTGGTTACCGGTGCCTCCTCGGGCATCGGTCGAGCCTGCGCCATTGCGTTTGCCCGTGAGGGCCACGACCTCGCCATCGCGGCTCGTCGAGGTGACGAACTCAAGTCGCTGGCCGAGGAAATCGCGATCGAGCATGAAATCGAGGTACTGGTTCGCAGCGTCGATCTGCATGATCACGAGGACACCGCTCGGATCGTTCCGGAAGTACTGGAACGATTCAATCGTCTTGATGTCCTGCTCAACATCGCCGGCATCGCGGATCTCGTTCCGCTTCGAGAAATGACCCTCGGGACGCTGCAGCGTACGCTCGTGGTCAACACCATTGCTCCGGCACTTCTCGTTCGCGAAGCATGGGCGGCGCTCGCGGAATCGCCTGAAGGCGTGGTGATCAATATCTCGTCCCTGGCCTCGATCGACCCCTTGCCCGGTGGTGGGCCCTACGGAATGAGCAAGTCCGCCATCGAGGGGCTCATGCGTTCGATTCACATCGAGTCCCTTGAGGCCGATGCAGGAATCCGCGCCTTTGCACTGGCTCCGGGCTGCATCGATACCCCGCTGCTGCGGGCGGCACTGGATGGCATCACGTTGCCGGAGGGAGCGGAGATTCCGATGGACGAGTTCGTCGGGCACGTGCTCGACTGCGTTCGTGGGGTGCACGACGAGGCGGCCGGAGAGACCCTGTACGTTGTCCGGGAAGGCCACCTGACCCGGGATCAGGATGAGGCGATGGAGTGGATCCGCGATCTCTGGAGCGGTTGAAGAGGTCCACTTGTACGGGTCCTGCAGGTTCGGAGGCCTCTGGCAGCATGGATGCCCTCCGGACGGTCGATCAGGGTTGAATCCAGGGGCTGACTTTCCGACGTTGTGAAGGACGGGAGCTCTCAGTGGGGTCTCGTGGGGGGATTTGTGTGCCATGACGGAAGGTGACAAGCGATCGATGATGACACTGGATTCACTCCAGGTGCTGTTGATCGAACCCGACGGGGAGACAGCCCGTCGGATCGAGGAGTCGCTGTCCAATTCCCCGGATCGAACCGGGGCGACGAACTGCCATCGAGTGGAATCGCTGGCGGGCATGCATGCCCTGGACATGGAACACTTCGACGTGGTGCTGACCGCCTCGGTGCTGCCGGATGCATGCGGGCTCGAGGTGCTCGTCTTCATGCAGGGCACGGCACCGGATACGCCGGTGATCATGACCGGAGTGGAGGCTGATGCAGCGATGGCTGTCGATGCCATCCGAGGTGGTGCAGCCGAGTTCATCCTGCTCACGGGGCACGAGAACACGACGGTACCGCTTGCGGTCGAGAAAGCCTTCGTGCATCGCCAGCTTCGGGATGAGAATGAAAACCTGCAGGAGGATCTGGGGCGATCCATGGCTGATCTGGCCGTGTTGAACCAGAAACTCGAAAAGTCCATTCGTCAGTTGGAAGTCACGGCCCGCACGGACGAGTTGACGGGACTGAGCAATCGCCGATGGTTGAACCTCATGCTCGAAGGCCGCTGGGCCGAAGCGCAGCGACACGAACTGTCCATGGCCTTCCTCATGCTGGATCTGGATGGATTCAAGCAGCTCAACGACCAGCTTGGCCACCAGCGTGGCGATGAACTGCTGCGCATCGTGGGTGAAGTCATCATCGCCAACTGCCGTGAAATTGACGTCGCAGCCCGGTACGGGGGGGATGAGTTCTGCATCCTCATGCCACATACCGACGTGGATGCGGCCATGCACGTGGCCAAACGTATTTCCGACGTATTCGATGCCAGGCTGGCGGAGATGGATCTTGGTTCGGTGCGCATCGGCCTGTCGATCGGGGTAGGGCACCGGGATCTGTCCGGTCCCGGTACCGCCGAGGATCTTGTTCGTCATGCCGACGAGGCGATGTACGCGGCAAAGGCTTCGTCGACAGTGGATCGGCGGGTGTTCGTTCGGGCCCGGGACGGCGCGATGCTCTCGTCCGCAGCCTGATCAGCGTCGTTTCATGGCTCGATCGATGTCCCGCTTGGCTTCCTGAGCCTTGAGGTCCTGTCGCTTGTCACGACTCTTCTTGCCCGTGCCGAGTCCCACCAGCAGTTTGGCACGCCCGTCGACGAAGTACATCTTCAGGGGCACGATCGTGCACCCGCGTGAGCGAGCGGCGATGGCCCATTTCTTGATCTCACGCCGATGTGCCAGCAGTGATCTCGTTCGGGTCGGTGCATGCTGGCGATGCGAGCCAGCCGGAGCGTATTCGGCGATGTGTACGGCGTGCAAGGTCATCGAGATCGGCTGTTCCGTCGCCATGACGAAGCCCTCGGCGAGGGAGACCAGGCCGGACCGGATCGACTTGATCTCGGAGCCCTTGAGCTTGATCCCGCACTCGAGGGTGTCCGTGATCGTGTAGTTGTGGCGCGCCTTCCGGTTCTCGATCACCGGTTCCTGGGGTCCCTTGCTGGAGTTGTTCTGGGCCATCAGTACCTGCATGCTATCGACGAAACGGCCCCGCAGGGTCTTCCTGCGGGGCCGGTCAATGCGCGAGAGAGGACTCGAACCTCCACGGGATATTAATCCCACCAGCACCTCAAGCTGGCGCGTCTGCCAATTCCGCCACTCGCGCAGAGGATGCGTGAACGGGGCAGGATACAGGTGATCGGCTGGCGGGGAAAGGGGGGCGGAACGTGTCCCCCGGCTCGGGTCCTGCTAGGCTGCTGGGGCATGTCCAGGTTGCTCATCAACGAACTGTTCTTCTCGATTCAGGGGGAATCCTCCCGGATTGGTCGTCCCTGCGTCTTCGTCCGCCTCAGAGGATGCCACCTGCGCTGCCGCTACTGCGACACCGAATACGCCTTCACCGAGGGCGAGGGAATGGAGATCGATGCGATCATCGAATCGATCTCATCCTGGCCGTGTCGACTGGTGGAGATCACCGGGGGGGAGCCCCTCCTGCAGGAGCCTGTACATGAGTTGATGGGCCGGCTCTGCGACCTTGGATGGACCGTGCTCCTGGAGACGTCAGGAGCATGCGACATCAGTCCCTGTGATCGCCGAGTGATCCGGATTCTCGATCTCAAGACGCCCGGAAGTGGTGAGTCTGATCGGAACCACTGGCCGAACATCGAGCAGCTTCGCCGCGAGGACGAAGTGAAGTTCGTCCTGGTGGACCGCGCCGACTACGAATGGATGCGTGAGATGATCGACCGCCACGACCTCGGGAAACGGGTGGGAGCGATTCTCGCCTCGCCGGTCAATGAGCAGGCTCCCTGCCGCGAGATCGAGGGATGCGCGGCACTCCCGATGCGGACCCTGGCCGAGTGGATACTCGCCGATGGTCTCGACGTGCAGTTGCAGCCGCAGTTGCACAAGGCGATCTGGGAACCGGCGACGCGTGGAGTGTGATCCAGAAGATTCCCGGAGGTGGCCTCAGGTCGAATCGCGATCGACGACCTCGTGGTTCTCTCGTTCGCCACGGCCGCGCAACGGGTAGTCCTTGCGAAGCGGGAAGGCGGGGAAGTCTCCCCAGGTCAGGATGCGGCGCAGATCAGGGTGCCCGGTGAACTCGATCCCGAACATGTCGTACGCTTCTCGCTCACGCCATTCGGCGCCCGGCCAGAGGTCGCAGACCGAGGGGATGCGAAGGCCCGGATCCTGATCGTTTCCGGTGGTGTCGCCCTCCGGATCAAGGAAGGTCTTGACGACAAGCAGGTCGTTGCTGGTAAAGCTTCGGAGGACCCAGACCACGGCGAATCGGCCGGGCATGGGAGCTGGGTAGTCCAGGTAGTCCACCGCGGTGACATCGCTCAGAAGTGCGTAGTCGCATTCGGGGTGTTCGCGGAGAAAGCGAAGCACCGTGTGAGCGTCGCCGGGTTCGACGATCAGGGTTGCCTGCCCGCGGAACTCGGTGGCCTGGAACTTCGAGTCCGGGAAGGAATCACGAACTCGCCGGAGGGTTGGATGATCGATCGTCGAAGCCATGCGGTGCATTGTAGGGAGTCGGGGAGCCTGTGCGTCAGGGGTTGATGGCCCCGCCCCGGGCCCCGGTGATCGTGATGGTGTCGATGGCCGGGTCCATGTTCCAGAGCACGCTGCCGGCCCGAACTGGAGTCGGGGATCCCTCGGTGAGAATCGAGACGGTCCGCCCCTCCATGGCGGAGACCTTCGCCAGGCCGGTCCCCACGTTGTAATCGAAATGGTTGCAGTCCACCCGGCGGCGTGGGGTGGCGATGTAGACCTGCCCGTGGGCAAGCAGCCGGTCGATGTCCATGTCGTCGCCGAGGTCGAGCACGCTTTCGTTCGGGTTTCGCTGCTGTTCCTTGCGGGGATCCGCGGTGGGACTGGTGCGGGCCTCGATGCGGTCTGCGGTGATGCTGGCCACATCCTCTTCCGTCGCACCACGGTAGATTCCCTCGACCTTGCCTTCCATGGACATGTCGAATCCGCCGTCGGCATCTCGTTCCATGTCCAGGCGGCGTGTCCAGACGAAGCGTGACGTTCCCGGCCCCTTGAAGAGCCCTCGCTCCTGATCGGGATCGGGCTCCTCGCCGGTGAAGGGATCACGGATGACCAGTTCGCCATTGCCGATGACCTCGGCTTCCTCCTTGATGTCGTTCCAGGTCAGGTGCTTGGCGGAGATGTAGAAGATTCGCGGCTCGCCCTCGCGATCCGGTGTCTGCCAGGCCCGTTGTTCCAGTTTCGCATCACCTCGTGCAATGAGGTTCTCGAGCACCCGCGAGGTGGAGCCCGACGCGTCGAAGGGACTCGGGGACTTCGTGCGGGAAGCGGGAGCCCCGCGTTCATCCGGGGCGTGGGCGAACTGGAGGATCAAGGTCCGTCCGTCGAGTTGGTTGCGTTCTTCCGGTGTCGGCTGTGCGATGACGGAGACGCCGCCGGAGAGTTTGATCTCACCCGCTCCGTCGTTGAACTCGCTGTCGTAGTCCATGGACTCGTTCCACCTCGCCCGCATGGTCACGGTGGGTGGGTCGCCCTTGCGACGGGAGGGCACCTGGGGGCGTTCGATCCGGGTCTCCGATTGCAGTTCCAGTGGGCGTGTCAACAGGCGGGCCTGGCCCGGTCCCTCCCAGTGGGCGGTTCCGTCCTTGCGACGCAGGGTGACCTCTCGGCCGTGATCGATGAGCATGTCGTCCCGCGCGATCACCACGTCCTTTCCGGTGAGTTCCACCGTTTCCTGGGCGGCATCGGCCTGGAGATTGTCCGCGAAGGCTCGGGCGCCATCGGCCAGAAGGACCTGGACGTCTCCCTTGGCAAACACATCCTGGACCCGGGTGTTGGAGCCGATGAGCGACTCCGAGTCGGTCGAGGTGTCGGCGGGCTTCTGCTCGTCCTCCGGGGCCTGGGCGAAGGTGACATCGAGATCATCGGCCCAGATCGTCTGGTCGTCGTTGCGAGCCATCACCTGCTGTACGGCGGTCATCCGCGAGGGAACGGCCTTGCCCTGCTCGTTCTTGTCGAACTGCATCTTCAACTGCTGGCAGGAGATCACTCCGTCGACGGATTGCACGTCGACATCGCCATTGAAGATGATCTGCTTCAGCAGAGGCTGATCGCTGTTCTCGGTCGGTTCAAATGACAGGTCCACGCCGCCGGTCCAGGTGATGTCAAGTTCGGTCTGGGGCGACTCGGCCTCGGGTGTTTCTTCGCGGATGGCCAGGGGCTCGTTGGCGGTGGTGAGCACTGCGGCAGTGGTCGTCGCCTGGAGTGGGGCCGTTGTTGCCTGGGAGGGGCTCGGCTCGTCGCTGAGCATGCTCACGACGCCGGCATCGATGAAGCCGCCTTGCCCGTTCTCCGGGCTGATCCAGAGGTGGGTGCCGCGGGCCCGCAGTCGATTGTCCTTGACCAGAACCTCGCCACCCTCGTCGGCCACCAGGTCGAAGCGGTCGGCCAGCGAGTGGTAGAACACTCTCCGACAGGTGATCTCGGTGAGCTTGGCTGAATCCAGGATGTACACCGGATTGCCGACGAGTTCCGCCTGCGTTTCCTCGGGGGAGGCCGGCCTTGCGTCCGTATCCTCAAGTGGAATCATGCTGACGCCGCCATCGCAGGTGAGCAGGATGTCATCGGGACCGGGAACCGGGGCGCTGCTGTTGGCGATGGTCATCCAGGTCAGCCACTGGGGCCAGGACATCGCCCGGGCCATCGGTACCGGGTCCAGATTCGGATCCCGAGCCTGGTTCGAGAGGGAGTTGGATTCCATCGAGAAGGTGATGTGCAGGTCGTCGCCCGTGACGACCTTGCCGTCACGGATGTCACCCTGGAGGATGCGGATGTTCTCGTGCAGCGTCATCGTGTAGAAGACCGTGTCCGAGGTGTCCGGGGTCGCCGGCTGCACCTGGGCATGCACGGGGCGGATGGCCCGGTTGCTTCCGGTGGTCAGTCGCGGTCGCGGCACGGTTGTTCGTGGTGGCCACTCGGGATCGATCTTGAGACTGACGGCGTCCTGTTCCGGCTGCATCAGCAGGTAATCCAGGTGTGCGAGGGTCAGGAACTCGATGCGATCGGCCTGGCTGTTGAGCAGGATCTGCAGGTCGTGGCCGACCATCGTCTCCGTGCTCGTGGTCAGGTCGATGCGATCGTCACACAGGATCTTGCCGAGGAAGTTGTCGAACTCCGCCCGCGAGGTACGCATTTCCATGTCCGGTGGGTGCAGCGATGGCTGAGCGATCGCTCCATCGACGGGTTCGTAGAGATTGATGCGGACGTTGCCGGTGATCCGACCGGTTTCCAGGGCTCGGCTCGGGGCGTAGGCCACGGCTCGATCGCCGGTGATGGTTACCAGCCGGTTGTTGCTGAGGTACAGCTCGACCTGGGGCTTGACCATGTCGATCCAGTGTGCCGGGTATTCCGGCGGGTTCGGATCCAGGTGCTCACATCGATACTGCTGGGCGAGGTTGCCATCGCCATCGGCGATCTGCACCCAGCCACCGGCGGGCAGGTCGAGTCCGATGTCCGGATCGAGCATTCCTCCCGATGCGGTTTCGTGTTCGTTGAGGCGGCGGGGGCCGACGAGATCGACGACCTCGGTTTCGGCGACCAGTTCATCAGCCTGGTTCGGCCTGCTCGAATCCAGGAGCAGGACGATGCCCAGCAGTACCACGGCGCCGACGACGCCGGCCATGGTCAGTTGCCAGGGGGTCCATGTCCTGGGGGATTCATCTTTCCCCTTCAGAAGCAATCGCCTGAGGTGTCCGGGATCTTCCATGACTCACCCTCCCTGCTGTACGGTCTGCCATCGGGTCAGCAGGTCGTCCCAGCATCCTTGTGCCGTAAGCAGTCGCTCGATGACTTCGCGGACGGCACCATGGCCACCGGGTGTCGTGGTGACCCAGGCCGCTGCGTTGCGGACTTCCTTGGCCCCATCGGCGACGGCGATGGGCATGGCCACGGTGTTCAGGACGGGAAGGTCCGGCAGGTCGTCACCAACGGCCGCGGCCTGGCCGGGTGCCAGTCCCGTTGCGGCGCAGACGGCGTCCAGCGCGACGAGTTTGTCGGTGCAGCCCTGGTGGACATGGGAGATGCCGAGTTCGGCAGCTCGACGCGTAACCGCCTGGCTGCTCCGGCTCGAGATGATGGCAACCTCGTGGCCGGCCTGAAGCCACAGTTTGATGCCCAGCCCGTCACGGACGTGGAACCGCTTGAGCTCGTTTCCGTTGTTGTCGAACACGAGCCGGCCGTCCGTGAGGACGCCGTCCACGTCAAGGCAGAGGAGCCGGATTCCGCCGGCGGTTTCAGGATCCATCCCAGGTCCTCCTGCGTTGCTGGCATTGTAGGGCGTGACCGCCGGTGGGGTGGTCACTCCTGGACGATCTTCATCGTGATCAGGTCCTGCACATCGATGAGCCCCATGGGCTTCCCACCGGCGTCGACTACGGGAATCTCGTCGATGCGGTGTTCGGCGATCAGTTGCCGAGCGTCACGCACGCGATCCTCCAGGGTCAGGCAGCGGGGGCGGTTGGTCATCACGTCCTTCATTGGCCGATCCAGTCCCTCGGCACCCTCCATCATCAGGCGACGCAGATCACCGTCGGTGAAGATGCCGCTGAGCCGGCCGGTCTGGTCGACGAGCACGATGGCTCCGGCTCGACGCTGTCCCTCGCCGCTCCACGCCTCGTGGAGGGCATCCCGGACGCTCAGGTCCTGGCAGAGGACGGGGAGGTTGTCCCCGACACGCAGTCGCATCACCTCTTCAATGCTCCGGAGGCTGCTGCCAAGCAGCCCTCCGGGATGATGGCGGTGGAACTGGTCCTCCGTCAGTCGTCGGTGGCCGGCCGCAGCCATGGCCAGGGCATCGCCACAGGCCAGGCAGGCCGTGGTCGAGGTGGTGGGGGCCAGGTTCAGTGTGCCTGCCTCTTCCAGGTCACCCAGTGCCAGGTGCACGTCGCAGAGTTCGGCGAGGTGGGAATCGTGTCGAGCGGAGATGCCCAGCCGCGGGACCTCGTCGGCCTTGAGGATCGCCGCGAGATTCAGGACCTCCTCGGTCGTGCCCGAGTAGGACAGGAGCATGACCACGTCACCCTTTCGAATGCGGCCAAGGTCTCCATGGACCGCTTCGGCGGGGTGCAGCACGTTCGAGGGGATGCCCAGGCTGCTGAAGGTGGCCGAGATCTTGGCCCCGATCAGTCCTGATTTGCCCATGCCGCTGACGACGACATGCCCGTCGCAGGAGGCGATCAGTTCGACGGCAGCCTCCCAGCGTGCGGCCTCGGCCCCACTGGGGTCGGCGGCGATGGAATCGGCGATCCGCTCGATGGCCTCGGCTTCGCACCGCAGCACATCGGTGATGCACGCAGTGGCTTCCTCTCGTTTCAAGGAGAGATCGTCCTGGCCCGGCGAATTGGATGGGGAAGCAGTCATCGTCCGGTATGATGGAGGCACGGTTCCTCGGCCACCATTGTACCGGGAACCGGTCCATTCCTCCCCGCCCACCCGGAGACGGACACGCATGCCCTCGATCCAGGAAGACTACACCATCCAACTTGACTCCTTCGAGGGGCCACTGGACCTGCTTCTGCACCTGATTCACCGTGCAGAAGTGGATATTCAGGATATTCCCATCGCCAAGATCACGGACCAGTACCTGCTGGTTCTGAGGCAGGTGGACGCGGTGGACATGGAGTTGGCGGGTGATTTCCTGGTCATGGCGGCCACCCTGATGGAACTCAAGTCCCGCACCCTGGCCCCGGTCCAGACCGAGGGAAGCGAGGGCGAGGAGGGCGTGGGTGACAACCTCACCGATCCGCGGCAGGACCTGGTCCAGCAACTGCTGGCCTACCAGCGCATCCGCACCGCCACCGAAGAACTGGAGGGACGCCGCACCGCCCAGGAGCGTCGCGTCCGTGTCCGCATTCGGCCCTCCGATGAGGCAATGCGTGTCGACGACACCGACGGCCTCGATCTGGAGGATGTCCACGTCATGGACCTGGCGGATTCCTACGAGGACATTGCATCGGCGATCGATTTTGATCGACTCGGTGACCACCACGTCGCCATGGACGAAGTTCCCATCGAGCTCTACCAGCAGGATCTCATGGACCGGTTGCAGCGTCGTGGTGGAAGCACGCTGTCATTGCAGGAAACGTTCGCAGGCCGAACCCCGTCCCAGCGACTGGGCCTGTTTCTCGGGCTGCTCGAACTTGTCCGCACCCATCGCATCTCGTGCCAGCAGGAGCAGTGGGGTGAACCCATCACCCTGGAACTTCGCAGCGAATCCGACTGGATCGAGCGAGAGGTCTTCCAAGACGAACCGGTGGAAGAGGACTCCGCCGGCGATGCGTGATCAATCCTTGCCGATTCGACGGAGCACATCGACTTCGCCGGTGGTCAGTTCACGCCAGTAGCCCGGCTTGAGTCCCTTGAGGGTCAAGGGGCCGAGTTTCGTCCGGCGAAGCTTCTTCACCGGGTGATCCAACTTGGCCATCATGCGGCGGATCTGGCGATTTCGACCTTCCGCAAGCACGATCTTGAGTCGAGTGCGGTCCCGGTCCCGGTGGATCAGTTCGATCGATGACGCGGCATGTCGCTTGACGGCTTCCGGTCCCCCCTGGCGACGTCGCGAGCGGCGCCGGGTGGTCAGCAGGATGCCGCGTTGGAGTCGAAGAATTTCCCGATCGGTGAGTTCGCCCTGGACGTTGACCTCGTATTCCTTTCGGATGCCATGTCGGGGGTGGGTCAGGCGGGCAGCCAGTTCACCGTCGTTGGTCAGGATCAGCAGGCCGGAGGAATCGATGTCGAGGCGGCCCACCGGGAACAGCCGGGCCTTGGAGGGATGCTTCACGAGATCGATCGCACGCCGTCGATCACCCGGGTCGTCGTTGGAGCAGACCACGCCTCGGGGTTTGAACAGCAGCACATGCACAAGGGGAGTATTGGTGCGCAGCCCTTCCCCGGAGACCACGATGTGATCCCTCTGCGGGTCCACCCATGCCGGCAGCCAGTTCACCAGGGTGCCGTTGACATGCACTTCGCCGCTGAGGATCAGTTCCTCGCAGTCACGCCGGGAGGCGGCTCCGGCGGCAGCCATGACTTTCTGCAGCCGCTGACCACGAGAGGCTTCACGATAGGCGCTGCCGTCATTCCCCTCATCATCACCGGCCACGCTGCTCCAGCCGGCACCAGGGTCGGCCGGTGGCGGGGGGGGCGGTGGCAGTTGAAAGTCATCCTGGGGAGGCATGGTGAGGATCCGTGTGTTTCGAATCGAGTAGGCTACCGGGGGTCGCCGGCGGGTGCCAGCCGTGCGTTGGTCGGTCCTGCGACCATGTGCCGATAAGGGATTGACAGTACAAGGGGATCTGATCATGGCTCATGCGGTTCTTGCTCCTGGACGCGTTTCTCCACTGGGGCCTGCGTCCCTGGCGATTGGCGTGATTGTCTGGTGCGTGGAGATCTTCACTCCGATCATCGGCTTTGGAGTACTTGGAGTGCCGTGGAACAGTGCCCCGCATCAGGTCCTTGATCCGTCGGCGGGGATCACCTGGGGCACGTTCACCATTGCCATCATCATGGCATTTGGCGGCCTGGCTGCAATCATTGGATTCGTCGTCGGGCTCATCGGCACCACCACCAGTGGGGAGAGCCATGAGCCGGCCGTGATCGGGGCCACCCTCAACGGCGTGGCCTGGGTCGCCGTCATGATCGCATTCGTCGCCCAGTACGGTTCTTGAAACGACGCTTGGCGTCACGACAGGGGTGAGCGTGGCCGGTGGCAGGATCAACCAGTTGCGTGAGTTCCTTCGCAAGATCGAGCGGATCCCGCAGGCCGAGTTGACTCGTGGCCAGCGATTCGTTCGATTCATGTGGCAGTTGTGGGTGACCGCCTATCGCCAGTTGCGCAGGGATCGTGCCGGTTCCAATGCTGCGGCGCTGACGTTTCGGACGCTCTTCTCCATGCTGCCGATGCTCGTCCTTGCGGCTTCGCTGACCAAGGCGATGATCAGTGAGAAGACATTCGTTGACAGCGTCGACGATCTGACCAAGTGGTTTCACCTGGAGGACATCAGCATCGGTGTGCCCTCCGGGAGCGGGACGGAGGCTGTCGACCTCGTGCAGTGGGTCCACCAGCTCGCCGAACAGGCCATGGCGATGGACCTGACGGGGCTGACCTGGATCGGTCTGGCCGTGGTGCTCTACTCGGCCTTCCGTCTCGTCGAGGAAGTGGATGCCACCTTCAACATCATCAGTCGTTCAACCCCGTCGGGGTGGATCAAGCGACGGATCTGGATCTACATCGGTGTGATCCTGGTCGCTCCGCTCTTGACGGTCATCGCAGTGTGGTTGCTGGATCGCATGATCGAGGAGGCGGCCGCCATGATCGAGTTCTGGCCATGGGTGGCGCCATTGCTCCAATCGGTGACATCGATCATCATGCTCTGGTGGCTGCTGCAGCTTTGCTACCGGTGCATTCCAGCGAGGGAGGTCCGGCCGCGACCGGCAATGCTCGGAGCGGCTTCAGCCACCATGCTGCTGCTGGCGGGCCAGTGGATGCTCACGTTGTACATCGACGGCGCCGTGCGATCGAGTCCGCTGGGGGGCAGTCTCGGATTCGTCCCGGTCTTCATGTTCTGGATGTACCTGATGTGGCTGTCGGTGCTGTACGGCCTGGAGATCACCATGGTTTCACAGCGACTGTCGGATCTCCGTCAACGGGATCGACTCAGGGGCGACTCGGCTTCGCCTGCTTGACGCTCCAGTCATCCATCTCGTCTTGCAGCCAGCGGCGTTCCAGTCGATCGATGGGCCCGAAGTGTTCCTGGAAGATCTTCAGATCGTCATCTGGAAAGACGAGGTCCTCCCGCATGCGCAGGGAACGAAGGTAGCCGTTGAGTTGGGTGCGTCGAAATCGATAGAGCCACCGCACCAACGCGTAGGACTGCTGGTAGAACACGCTGACTCGATCCGGTGGGAGTGCTCCAAAACTCCGGAAGGCAAGCAGCGTCCGCAGCGGGAGCAGGTCGTTGTCCGCGAGCATCTGCTGGAATGCATCACGCCGCATGGTCGATTCCTGAGCCGGCCCGAATGCGTAGGCGGTGTCATCCGTTTCAAAACTCGTGGCAAATCCTTCGTGGAGCCAGTAGGCCCATCCTCCCCGGTTGTCTACGAAGCCCGACAGCCAGCTGAGCTGGTGGAACGCTTCGTGAACGGTGATCGAAGTCTGCAGTTCCTGCTCGAAATCATTGAGATCATGGTGGCGTTGATCGAGCTGCTCCGCCCAGGATTCCGCCATTTTCCGTTGGCGAGCCTTCTCGACGGGGTCGTCGGTCTTCTCGGCTTCGAACTTCGCCAGACCCTCCTCGGACTTGGCCAGTCCATCGCGGGCTTCCTTGAACATCGGCATGCCGCGGGGTTCGTAGAAGACGATCCACTGGTCGGCAGGTGAGAAGTATCCGTGGATGCCGGCTGTGAGGCCGGCACTGATGCCGCAGGTGGAGGAGAACTTGATGAAGTCTTTCTGTTCGGTGAACACGATGCAGAGCATCTTGTACTTGGGCATGGGGCGTGCGGAACCGAGGACCTGGCAGAGGCGTGTGAACTGGTGACGGGTGGCCTTGAGATCACGGCCGATGTGGCTGATGCTCTTGTAATCCGCGTTGGTGAGGATGACCCAGAACCGGTCCTCGTGGGCCTTGAAGGAATCGTCCAGGCAGGACTGGGCCCGTTGCAGCACTTCCTGGATGGGTCGCTGGACGAGGGTGAACTCTTGTGGCTTCACCGGCTCCATCTTGGAACCTGGAGCGGGAGGCAGTTGCGCGGTGGCAGGGGTGGCCGGCTCAGCGGCCAGTGCAGGGCTGCCAAGGAGGATCGTGAGTGCCAGGGCATGAATCATGGGGAGGGGTTCCGGTGGTGGATTTCGTTGGAAGAACGAACCAGTGGCGAGAAGCATGCAGCGCCCTTGTTTCATTCTTGCAGATCGGATTTGAGATCATTTCAGGGCCGATAAAGCGTGATGGGCAGTCCGTCTGGTCGGTCTGGGAGGGTTTCCCGGGCTCAGCGGGTCATCACAGGCGGGCCTTTGATGGCACCTCTTATGACGAGATGGGATCCGCACGATGGGAGAGGAGTGAGAGAAACCGGGCAAGATCAGGGAGAGAACCAGATGAACAGCAACGTCTTTAATCCGTACGTCAGCACGTCTCTGAAGGACGGCGTCTATTACGTCTGCATCGCCGCCCCTCGGGTCGGTGATCATGAGGCGGCGATCATTGCGGCCTCGGTGCACCGCACCCTGCGAGAGCATGGGCGGTCCCTGCGCACGATGGTCCTGGACGTCTCCAGCGTCCAGATGATGCAGAGCGTCGGGCTTGGGATGTGCATCGACATACGCAATACCGCTGACGCATTCGGCGTGCCCACCAGCCTGGTGGGACTTCGAGGGAGACTGGCTCAGCTCTTCAGAATGCTGAAGATCGACAGGCTGTTCACCCTGGAGGCGAAGCCCGCCACTGCCACGCAGGTCGAGGCAGCGGCAGCCGCCTGACCAGTTTCGGTGGCGTGCATCGGCCCTTGGGCCTACCATGAGTCCTCGCAGCGGACCGGATTCACCGGTTCAGGAGTGCACCCATGGGTCTCGAAGCCGCCCTTCCTGTCGACGGAATCCTCACCACGCAGCTCAACCGCGTGATCAACTGGGCGCGCCGTTCGAGTATCTGGCCGATGCCGTTTGCCACGGCATGCTGTGGGATCGAGTTGATGGCCACGGCGTCCAGCCGTTTCGACCTTTCGCGTTTCGGTGCGGAGGTCTTTCGATTCAGCCCTCGACAGGCCGACCTGTTGATCGTGGCGGGGCGGGTGAGTGTCAAGATGCTCCCCGTGCTTCAGCACATCTACAAGCAGATGACGGAGCCCAAGTGGGTCATCTCGATGGGTGCCTGTGCTTCCACGGGTGGCGTGTTCGATACCTACGCCGTGGTGCAGGGAATCGACCAGTACGTGCCGGTCGACGTATACGTTCCAGGGTGTCCGCCGCGTCCCGAGATGCTCATCGAGGGCATCATGGCGATCCAGCGGATCATTGACCAGGACAACATCCCCTACGACGGGCAGGGGCGACGCCTGCCGCTGCAGATCGCGGTCGAGCCCACGCATCAGCCCAGCGTCCAGCCCATTGATGTCAGCATCGGGGCGACGGGCTGAAGCGAATCAATGCCTGAAGTGACGTACCCCTGTCAGCAGTAGGGTGATGTCGCGTTCATTGCACAGTTCGATTGTTTCGTCGTCGCGTTTGGAGCCACCGGGTTGCACGATGCACTGGATGCCGGCGTCGGCAAGGAGTGTCGGGCCGTCGGCGAAGGGGAAGAAGGCGTCCGAGGCCGCGACCTTCCGAGTCAGCGGCAGGAGGTCATCGCCGGCTCGTTCGATGGCCAGTGCGCACGCTCCGATGCGATCGACCTGTCCCGTGCCTGCGCCCACGAGCCGGCCATCGCCACCAATGGCGATGGCATTGGACGAGAGGTGCTTGCAGACGATCCAGATCAACCGGGCATCCTCGAGCATGGCGTCGTCCGGAGCGGGGCCCGCCGCATGGGACCACTTCGTGGGGTCGGCGATGAGTGAATCCTGCTCCTGGACGAGCAGGCCACCGGGAATGCTTCGGATCGTCGCGGTCTGTGGCTGCAGCGATCCGATGCCCGGGACTTCCAGCAGCCGGGCATTCTTCCATCGCTCGGCGAGTATCTCGATCGCATCTTCGTCGAAGGCGGGGGCGATGATCACTTCAAGGAATCGTGATCCGTCGGAGATGGTGGCGGCGAGTTCGGCGTCGATTCGACTGCTCACGGCCACGATGCCACCGAACCCGGCCCTGGGATCACCTTCCCATGCGGCCAGGAATGCATCGACGGCCCCATCGGCAACCGATGCGCCGCAGGCGTTGGTGTGCTTGACGACGGTGGCGGCACATTGGTCGGGAGCGACGATGGCCAGGTCGTTGACGAGGGCCAGTGCACCGGCTGCATCGTTGAGATTGTTGTAGCTCAGGGGCTTTCCGGAACGGAGTCGGGCCGAGGCGAGTTGGACGGCGCCTTCGCCGGGCGTGGCGTACAGGGCGCTTCGTTGGTGAGGATTTTCGCCGTACCGGAGAATTCGACTTCGTCGACCGGTGACATGGAGGACGGGGGGGAAGGGGTCGTCGCCTTCGCGGCTCATCCAGTCGCTGATGGCCGTGTCGTAGGTCGCGGTCCGGGTGAAGGCGGCGGAGGCCAACTTCCGCCGCATCTGCGTGGACGAGGCCCCCTCGTTTCGGCGGATGTCGTCGATCACCTCGTCGTACTGCTGCGGTGCCGTGACGATGCTGACGAACGCGTGGTTCTTGGCCGCGGAACGGATCATGGAGGGGCCGCCGATGTCGATCTGCTCGATGGCTTCATCATCGGTGACGTCCTCGCGCCGGATCGTCTGTTCAAACGGATAGAGGTTGATGCAGACGAGCTGGATGGGAACGATGCCGTGTTCGTCCATCGATTGGACATGTTCTTCGAGATCCGGGCGGCCAAGCAGGGCTCCATGGACCAGTGGGTGGAGTGTCTTGACACGCCCGTCGAGCATTTCGGGGAACCCGGTGACATCCTGCACGGGAGTGACGTCAAGGCCGGCTTCGGACAGGACGCGGGCCGTGCCGCCGGTGGAGATCAGCTCGACGCCCATGTTGGACAGTGATCGCGCAAATGGGATCAGGTCGGTCTTGTCGCTGACGGACAAGAGGGCTCGAGTGATGGGGATGCGATCCATGGGGGCGTAGTTGGTTCCGGCTGGGATCAGCGCAGCGGGCTCAGGCAGACAAGTCGGCCATCTTCACTGATGGCAAGCAGTGTTCCCTCTTCCAGCCCATCAGAAATCACGTCGGTGATCCGGGGAAACTCCTTGGAGTTCACTGCAGTGCCCTGCGCTACTGAAACGCGGGCAATCGTGTGTGAATTCGGGTCCCAGGTGATGAGGTTGCTGCCGTTTCGCGTCAGGACACTGCCGGTGTTGCTGGGGCAGATCCAGGTCCGTTCGCCATCAAGTTTGTTGACGGGCAGGGCCGCGAAGGCGGCAAGTCCCTTGTTCGGGATCTGCTGGTACACGTGCTGTCCGATGAGGACGGGACTGTCCACGAGCGAACTTTCCGTCAGGACGCGCCAGAGGGTGCGACCGCTGTGGAGATCAAAGGCCCGCAGGTGCTGATCGATGCCCGCGACGTACAGGGCGTGATCGCTTGCAGCAGGGGGGGCGACGATGTTGTCCAGGAGTTCAGTGTTCCAGAGTTGAGAAGCCGTGGTGGCCGTGAAGGCGGAGACGATGCCCTCGGGGCTCGTGCAGCAGACGACTCCGCTGCGGATGATCGGGCTCAGTCGCAGGGCATGGGCGACCTGGTAGGCCTTCCATGCAAAGCCGACCTGCCAGGCCTGCCAGATCAGTTGGCCGCTGCGTGAACCGTAGATCAGGTACTCACCGTGCAGTGCGCCCGGGGTACTGGCAAGCCACTCCAGGTCCTGTTGTGACTTGCCCATGATCGCTGTCTGGGTCATGCCGGTGTTGGAATCCAGCGTCAGCAACATGTTGTCGGCAAGGACCAGGACCAGTTCCTGGGAGGACAGGTAGGTGACAGAGTGCACATTCTGGAGTGTGCCGGCCACCGATACTGTCCAGATTCGACGTCCGTTGTCCGCCTGCAGGCAGATCAGGTCGTTCATGTCCGTGAGGATGAACAGACGGTCATCCTGCGGGGTCATGAAGTTGATCTTCTGGCCGGGGACCGGGAACTGCCACTGGACGTCATAGCCGAACTGTGCGGCCGTGACGGGACCAATGGTGTAGGTCTGCTCGAGGTGATCACGCACAGACTGCTGTCGAGCGAGTCGCTGGGCATTCTTCTCCGGTTCGGAGGAGGTGCTCTTGTTGGGGGGCTGGCACCCGAGGGTGGTCAGCAGCAGGGCGAAGCCGGCCACCATGAAGGCGGAGCGATGTGCAAAGCGGTCTGGATGGCTGATGCGTAGTCCGTGTGGCATGGGTGGGGTGCGCTTCGGGTGGGGGGTGTGGGAGGTCAGCAGGGTGCACCGGCGGATTGCCGGGACCTCGGGAAAGAGAGGCAGTATCTGCCCTCGCTGTGGGTGCGTCAAGAAATCGATATCCTCAGGCCCGAGGGACACCATGTTCACAGGGCTCATCCAGCATCTTGGTTGCATCAAGGACCTGACGCCGCTCCAGGCGGCCCCGGGAGCAGCCGGAGAGGCCCGGGGCATCTCATTGGCGGTGGAGGCTCCTGGCATGGACCTGCCTGCCATGGGCGACTCCGTCGCCGTCAATGGCTGCTGCCTGACGGTGTCGGCTGCCCCGGTCGAGGAGGCCGGTCTGGTCCGACTCGAGTTTGATGTTGTTCCCAGAACCCTGGAGTTGACGACTCTCGGTGGGCTCCAGGTCGGTGACGAGATCAACCTCGAACCCGCCCTCCGGGTCGGGGATCAACTTGGTGGGCACATGGTGCAGGGGCATGTGGACGGGGTCGGGATCATCGACTCGGTCACCAGGGACGGAGGCGATGTCCGGGTGTGGTGTCGACTGTCCGGCGAACTTGCCGCCCTGGTCGTGGAACGGGGATCGATCACCGTCGACGGCGTGTCGCTGACGGTGACGGAGGTTGATCAGGATCGCTTCTGCGTGGCGTTGATACCGGTGACGTTGCAGGAGACCACGCTGGGGAGGCTTGAGCCAGGATCCAGCGTGAACATCGAGTGCGACATGCTTGCGCGGCTCGTCGCCAGGGCAATCGAGTCACGCCAGTGGGAATGATTGTTCAGGCTGCGGTTCGCGTGGAGGCGCCGGACGCTTCGTCGACGTAGAGACACAGCATCGTCAGGTCGTCCATGTCATCGGTGGTTCGCCTCGTGGCATCGAGTTCCAGTGATTCCTTCATCCGCTCGATGAAGGTGGCTGGATTTCCGGCATCGGCGATTTCACGAACCAGTTGTTCGATGGCGACCTGGCCTGTTGCTCCGCTGTTCTGCATGGTGCAGAGCGATGCCTGCTCGATGCCGTCGGAGTAGAGCACCATGCGGTCACCTGGTCGCAGTTGGCAACTGGATTCCACGTAGGTTTCATCGGCAAAGATGCCAAGCAGGGGGCCCTGAGCCGCCAGGCGACGAGTGGAGCCATCGGCCCGGGCCACGATGGGTGCGGGGTGACCGGCCGCCCCGACATGAAGGTGGTTGGTGGCGCCGTCGTAGACGGCATAGATGGCCGTGGCGAAGCGGGTGTCGGTTCCAGCCTGCTGCAGGAGTGATTCATTGAGACGTTTCAACGTCTGCGATGGTGACCACAGCAGTGACCTGGACTGTCCGTTGTACGCTTCCATGATCGTCCGCTGGATCATCATCGACAGGATCGCCGCCGGTACGCCGTGTCCGATGGCGTCGGCCACGAGCAGGGCGGTGCGTTGTTCTCCGAGGTCCAGGACGGTGACGAGATCGCCGGAGACGACGCCGGCTGGTTTCCAGAGGGTGCCGATCGAGCCACCGTGAATGTTCTGCACGGGGGAGGGCAGATTGTCCCGCTGCAGTCGAGATGCATCCTCAAGCTCCATGTTCAACCGGTCCAGTTGCCGGTCCAGTTGATGGATCTGCTGGCGTGATCGTCCTGTTTCATGAAGCAGGGACGCCACCTCGCCCTGTCGATGGGCGATTCCAAGGAGGGCTCCGGTGATCACTTCGGGGTCGGTGTTTCGGTCGATGTGCAGCAGGTCATGCTCACAGAGCGCCCCGGAGGTGCCGGCATCGTTTCCAAGCACGATCATGGGAAGCCCCATTTCGCGAAGGGCGAGCAGTTCAAGCACCACGTCACTGGGAGGTGATTCCTGGCTGATGTCGATCACCATGGCATCAGCATGTTCGATGAGCTTCGAGTGCAGGTCACGGTGTGCATCCACCGTGAAATGCGGTGGCGTGGGGAACGGCCAGGCGGCGGCCAGTGAACGGGCCAGGCGGCATCCATCCTCGTGGGCATGCGGGGCAACGAGCATCGAAATGTGGACCGTGTGTTCCAAGGAAGCCTCCCGGGCCACCCTGGTTTCAGGGGCCCTGGAGGCTATCGGCCCGACTTCGGAGCTCCTTGAGGGCTTCCACGTCGAGATCCACTTTCTGATTGGGGGCCAGGGACAGATCGTCGATGGTCCCTTCCGGCACCTCGATGGCGAATCGGGCGGGGACTCCGCTCCAGTAGTGCTTCATGCGGGCCTGGTAGGCCAGTTCCGACTCGTCGGGGCCGCGGGGGGCTTCGGCCTTCATTCGGTGTGTGGCGGCGATCACGCCTCGGCCGTCGAGGAAGAGCAGATCGATGTTCACGAGGCAGTTTCCCATCCAGAAGGAACGAACCTGCGTGTCGGGAAAGATGAACAGCATGCCCTCGCCCGGCGGCATTGACGTACGCCCCATGAGCCCCCGGGCAATGGCGGCATCGTCCATCGCGAGCTCCATCTTCCAGGTACGACCACCGAGTTCAATCGTGTCGTGGGTACGCAGTGTGCTGGTATCACCACATGCGGTCAGCAGCAGGGTGAGCAGAATCAGGATGACGAAACGAGCCATGCGTACTCCTGTTCGGTGAAGGTGATGGGATCACGTGGAATGCGATCAAGGTCGAATGCGTCGAGGAACTCGGCCATGGTCATCTCCTGCAGTGCCGAACTGCATCCACACCAGGTCGCGAGCAGCCCGATGAGGCGTGGTGCGGTCATGCCCAGCCGGCGGAAGGCCGACAGTCGCGTATCACCATGTCGCTTGGCCAGGCGGTGTCCATCGGGGCCCAGGACCAGCGGCAGGTGCCACCACCGCGGAGGTGGATGACCCAGGGCATTGTAGATCAGGGTCTGCCGTGCGGCGCTTTCGAGCAGATCATCTCCTCGTACGACATCCGTGACGTCCTGGCGGATGTCGTCGACGACAACGCTCAACTGGTAGGCCGGGGTGGCCCGGCGGGTCCAGGTCACGAAGTCGCCGGTGGTGCCGGCCAGATCGAATGCATGGTCACCGGCGAAATGGTCGTTGATCACCACGGTGGTATCTGGAACCAGAAATCGGTAGTTGTGGTCTTCCTCGAGGAATGCAATGGAGGAACCGGCAGTTTCCGGCCGGAGCGAGGTGGGATAGGCCGAGTCGGTGGCTCCTTCCTGCGGAGCACTGGCTGCGGACTTGATCTCTCCTCGGCTCAGTGCGCAGGGGAACACGTGGCCTGCGTCGCACAGGTGCTGCATGGCCTCGCGGTAGGGAGAGAGATCATCAGACTGGGTCAGCGGCGGCCCGGCCCAGTCCAGTCCCATCCAGGCCAGGAGTTCGGATGCTTCCGCCTCCGACCCGGGTTTGATTCGTGGACCATCGAGGTCCTCCATCCGCAGCACGAGCCGCCACCCTCGCGTCTTCGCCAGGGCCCAGTTCACCAGGAAGGTCCGGGCATTGCCCAGATGCAATGCTCCCGTGGGTGAGGGGGCCAGCCGGGAGCTGGCGGTGGGGTTGGATGATGAATCAGTGGGCATGGGGGCACGTCCAATTGACAGGTCGCCGGGTGCAATGGATGGTATGGCAACGGGGTGGGGCATGGAGCCCTGCGCCAGGAGGCACCCGGCCATGGAGAAGTTGGATCCAGATGCAGTGCAGCAGCACCTCGCTGACCTTGAGGCGTGGACGCTCAATGGAGAGTCCATACAGCGGACATTCGCCCATGAGGACTTCATTGGCTCGATGGCGTTCGTCCAGACCGTGGCCGAAATGGCCGAGGCGGCTCAGCACCATCCGGACATCCTGATCCGGTGGAACAAGGTGACCTTGACGTTGACGACTCACGATGCCGGCGGCCTGACCGAGGGAGATTTCGCGCTGGCCACGGCCATTGACGAGGCGTCCTGAGCCAGGCTGGTTCAGTCCGCGTCCTTGAGTACTTCCCGAACCAGTGAAGCGCGGATCTCGAGTTCCTCTTCGGCGTTCAGTGCGCAGTTGACGTGCTGGCGGAGGTGCGCCGGCTGGATCTGGATGAACAGGTCGTCGAGTTGCGGCAGTGGAACATGGAGTCGTTCCAGGCAGACGCCGAGTCGGACACGGCTGAGCAGCTTCATGGCCTCTTCCACCTTGAGCAGTCGGGCGGAGCGGAGGATGTTCAACGCACGGTGGACACGGTCGTCGAGCAGGGTCGGGTTTCGCTTGAGCAGCACCTGGCGGGCGGATCGCTCGTAGTCAAGGAGTGCCGGCACGATGCGCTCGGTGAAGATGTCCCGGAGGTCTTCCTCCGTGGAGCCGAGGGTGACCTGGTTGCTGATCTGAAAGATGTTTCCGGAAGACTCGGATCCTTCGCCGTAGTAGCCACGGACAGCCAGATGCAGCTCCTTGGCGGCACGTCGAACCTTGCCGAGTTCATTGGTGATCCGCAGTCCCGGCAGGTGCACCATGATCGAGAACCGGATTCCGGTTCCGACGTTGGTCGGGCAGACGGCCAGGTACCCCCAGCGATCACTGAAGGCGAAATCGAGTTGCTGCTCGAGTTGGATGTCCGTGGACCGAACCTGCTGAAAAGCTGAATCGATGTTCGAGCCCGGGCGGAGGACCTGGATCCGAAGATGATCCTCTTCGTTGACCATCACGCTGAGTTGTTCATCGCCGGAGATCGCGACCCCGCGGTGCAAGGTGCTCTCGGCGAGGTTGCGTGAGATGAGGTGGCGCTCCACGAGCAGGCTTCGGTCGTGGGCGTTGATCTCATCCAGATCGATCCAGATGATCTTTTCCGAGATCGAGGCGTTCAGCAGTACGTGCTGGGTGGTGCGGACGATGTTTGCGCACTGGGTTTCGGAAGCACGGTTCAGGAAGGGTTGTCCGGAGAGGTTGCGAGCCAGCCGAACCCGGCTGCTGAGCACGACGTCTCGGTCGTCAGCATCCAGGCGAGGGTCCGGAAGACGTGCTTCGTCGGTCATGGGCCGGCATTCCCCTCGGTGGACTCGTCCTCGTGCTCGACGTTGGTGGTCAACTCGTTGAGTCGATCCCGGAGTTCCGCGGCCCGTTCGTACTGCTCGGCGGTGACGGCGGCATCGAGTTCCCGCATGAGTTTCCGGGCACGGATCTCGTTGTGGGAGGGCGTGTGCATCTTGCGTGGGATGCGCCCCACGTGTTCCGTATTGCCGAACTGGGACTGGTCGATCAACTGGGCGAGGGGTTCCTCAAAGGCCCGGTAGCACTCCGGGCAGCCGATGAGGTTCGCCTGCTTGATCTGGCCGAAGGTGCATCCACACCCTCCGCAGCGACGGTGGCCTTCGCCCATGCCTTCCTTCTTGCCGATGACGAACTTGGACAGCACCTTGTTGATCGGTTGCTGGCCGGGGATCGCGATTCCCGCAGCCTGGGCATGCTCGAGGCAGAGGTGGACCTCCTTCTTGGCACCACCGGAGATGGTGACCTCATGCACGACGGCTGGTTTGCTGCAAAGATCGCACTTCATGCCTACATCCTAGGCGCCGCATGGCGTCGTGGAACATCATGCCGAAGCATGGCTTTCCTGCAGGGCGGCATGGATCACCGCCGCGTCCTGGAGAATCCGCCCGGTCTGTTCAAGAGTCTGCATGGTGCTGGCATCGCTGCGTCCCCGGGCGGGTTCGGGATGGCATTCGATGAAGAGTGCGTGGACGCCGGCGGCAACGGCGGCCCGGGCGAGGAGCCCGGCTCGATCCGGTCGTCCCGCGGTCTGATCGGCACCGGCCCCCGGCAGTTGCGTGGAATGGGTGACATCGAAGCAGACCGGCGCTCCGAGGTCCATGAGATCTCCCAGTCCGGTGAAGTCGTTCACGAGTCGGTGGTACCCGAAGAAGGTGCCTCGCTCCGTCAGCATGCAGCCGGAGGCCTTGCAGGCTTCGAGCTTCTCAAGCACATGCGTCATCTCTGCGGGTGAGATGAACTGTCCCTTCTTCACGTTCACGGGGCGGCCGGTTTCGGCGCAGGCGCTGAGCAGATCGGTCTGGCGACACAGGAAAGCCGGCACCTGCAGAAGGTCCACGACCTTCGCCGCCGGAGCGGCCTGCTCCGGGGTATGGATGTCGGTGGTCAGGGGGAGGCCGAACTCCTCCTTGAGGGAGGCCATCACGTCCAGGCCTTCCTCGATGCCGGGGCCGCGGTGGGACCGCATGCTGGTGCGATTGGCCTTGTCGAAACTGCCCTTGAGGATCAGGGGGAGTCCAAGGTCCTGGCAGCAACCCTTCAGGAAGCCGGCAATGTGCCGGTTCGTCTCGGCATCTTCCAGCACACAGGGCCCTGCCAGGATGGCCAAGGGCTTCCCAGGGCCGATCTGGATGTCACCAATGCTCAGGTGGTTGGCCATGAAGCACAGGGTACCGCCTCCTGAGGGCATTGAAAACGGCGATTTGCACCTTGGATCATGGAATCCTGCTTCAAGGAGATCCGAACGCCTTCATTCTGCGTATGGATGCATGGATCTTCCCCTTCAGGTCGGTCCTGGTTCGACCGATGGGGAAGTGGGGACGAGGCTCGGACAGCACATTACGAGCCGAAAAATGCGTACTCGAATGGAGGTCGTCATGGCACATCTGCCGCGCGAACCAGAAGCGTTTTGTGAACATGTTCTGCGAATCATCCGCAAGCAGATCACCGATCGTGAAGTCGAACTGCTTGGTCCCATGGACCTGTGCATCGGTGGTCGACACCTGGATCTGAACAATCTCTACCGCATGGTGAGTTGCGATCCGGATCTCGGCAGTCAGATCGTGGATGATTTTCTCGGTCGACTGCTCGAAGGCGACTCGATCGCCCAGACGCCGCTGCCGCTTTCGTTGGCTCGCACCCGGATCATGCCGCGCATCCAGCCTCAGTCGATCTTCAACCATCTCGATCGCGAACAGGTCGCCCACCTTCCGTTCGTCAACGACACGGTCATCGTGTACGTGATCGACATGCCCCGCCTGACGGTGAGCATCACCATCGAGCAGATCATGAAGTGGAAGATCTCCATCAACGAACTCGACGAGTATGCCCGCGAGAATCTCGTCCGCTACGCCCCGGACCTGAAGATCCAGATCGTGGATTCGGAGGACGGTGGGCGTGCCGCGATCTTCTCGGCCCAGGACGGCTACGACGCCGCCCGCCTCCTGATGGGTTCACTGCATGGTCGACTGGCCCCGGAACTCAAGGGTGACTTCTACGTCGCCGCACCGGCCAGGGACATGTTCGTGGCGATGTCCTACGAACCGCATGGATTCGTCGACCGTCTCTGCAAGAAGGTCAAGCGTGATTTCCGTCGGTTGCCGTATCCGATCACGACGGACCTGTTCGTCGTGACGAGGGACGGAGTCGCTGGAACCGAAAGCGCTGCCTGAATCCAGAGACGATCGCCGCCGGTTTCGATACCCTGTGCGCTCGTTCCAATGATTCTCCTCATCGACAACTACGATTCCTTCACCTGGAACCTCGTCCAGTGCATGGGTGTCCTGCTTCCGGGACAGACCATCGATGTCGTGCGCAACGATCGCATCGATGTCGACGAGGCCTTGGCACGATCGCCGTCGCACCTGGTGATCTCGCCCGGTCCGTGCACTCCGCGGGAAACCGGTGTCTGCCCCGAACTGGTCAGCGCCTTTGCAGGCCGGATCCCGATCCTGGGCGTCTGCCTCGGGCACCAGACCATTGCGGATGTCCACGGGATGGTCGTCCGGCGCCATGAGACGCCCATGCATGGCAAGACTTCCGACATCCACCATGATGGGCGTGGCATCTTTCAGGGCCTGCCCGATCCCTTCACGGCCACCCGGTACCACTCCCTGATCGTGGACCGCAACACGGTGTCCAGTGACTTCGAGGTCAGCGCGTGGACGGAGGATGGTGACGTCATGGGCCTGCGTTGGAAGCCCGTCGATGGGGGAGCACCGATGGATGGGGTGCAGTTTCATCCCGAGAGTTTCCTGTCCGACCATGGGCCTGCTCTCATTGCGAATTTCCTCGGTGTCCCCAGATCGGATGCCGGGGGGGTAGGATGCGTCGACCATGCATGATGCCTCCACAACCCGGGCCATGATCCGTGAAGTCGATGACAGTCGACTCGTGCTGGCGCCCAGTGGCAACTCCTATGAACTGTCGCTTGTTCCCACCGCGACCATCGGCGCCGAGGCTGGTCAACGCATTTCGGGTCGGATCGAGGCCGAGGCGTTGAAGGTCCATCCCGCAGAGGGCGGGGGAATCTTCATCGAGCCGATCATGGGCCAGCCGCGCATCGTGGCCGGTCGTGTCATCGAGGTGGATGCCGAGCAGGGGCGGGTGGTGATCGAATCGGTCGTGCCCATGACCCTGTCGCTTGGCAGTGATGATGACCTCCAGTATTGCCTGGAAGGCCGGTTCATCAACTGCCATGTCCGGTCCGGGGCCACCTTCACGCCATCGGCCTGAGTGGCCTTACCTGATCGGCTTGAGCCCCTGGATGAATTCCATGTAGGCGTCCTTGTTGGCCAGCACGGTGTCATCAGGCCCGAGCATCTTGATGAACACTGATCCGGCAGGGGCCTGGACCATCGAGACGAGCATGCGCTGGTCCGCCTTGTGCCAGGCGCCGCCCATGCCCATGTATTCACCGTGAATCTCCATGAGGGTCACCGGCATGGTGCCGACGACCATCGTGGTCGTGTCCGCCGGGGCGGGGCCACCGTCGGTGGATCGAAACTGTGACGTCCATCGTCTGATGTTCGCATCGGGCGTGTTTCCCGGAGCTTCAGGAAAATGGGTCACGATCAACTCGGCCGGCTCGCCCCCATTTCGCCCTGGAATGAGGTAGTTCGCCTTCCGCATGCTTCGCTTGGGAGGTTGCCACAGCCAGGTGATCGGCTTGCTCGTCTGGAGGCCCAGAAAGATCGCCGTGGTCGGGTCGTCGGGTTCGGTGCTGCTGGCCGACGTGTCAATCGTGTCCGAGACATCAAGTGAATCGAGCAGTGATTGCTGGTTCGACGTGGTTGTCTCCGGAGCCACCTGGGCCTGAGTGCTGCGGGACGTGTCGTCATCGCAGCTTCCTCCGAGTGCCAGAAGCGTGCAGCAGGATGCAAGCAGGAGTGGTCGAAGCATGGTGATCAGTTCTCTGCCTTGTTCTTTTCAACGAGTCGAATCGAATCAATCGAGAGTGAATCATCGATGGCCTTGGTCATGTCCCAGAGGCAGAGGGCGGCACCCATCACGGCGGCCAGAGCCTCCATCTCGACTCCGGTCCGGGCGATGACGATGGTCGAGGTTCGGATGTGGAGCGTGGTGGCATCGGCGCGGTGAAACTCCACCGAGACGTGCTCGATGGGCAGGGGATGGCAGAGCGGAATCATCCGCGAGCAGTCCTTGGCAGCCTGGATGCCGGCAACTCGCGCCACGGCCAAGGCTTCCCCCTTCGGCAGATCGCCACGAAGCAGTCGGTCGATCGTGTCGGATCGGGCAGTAAAGCACCCCTCTGCAACGGCTTCACGTCGCACTGGCGGCTTGCTTGAGACATCCACCATGGTGGCGTGTCCCTGGTCGTTGATGTGGGTCAATGGTGCGTCGTTCATTCAGTCCTCGTTC
Source organism: Phycisphaerales bacterium (assembly GCA_029245245.1). GTDB lineage: Bacteria > Planctomycetota > Phycisphaerae > Phycisphaerales > SM1A02 > UBA854. The sequence continues at coordinate 129,354 of JAQWPT010000032.1, read as the reverse complement.
GTGCATCGTAGACGACAACGCCCGAGCAGATGGTCAGATGGGGCGTGGGGTGTTCGCCACCGCATCCAACCCGCATCGGATCCCCTGTCCAACGGACACAATCGCCGAATCCGCCCGGACCAAGCATGCCACATCCTTCGAGACGGCAGCATGCGGCGGCATTGCTCGTATAGGCCAGGATCGCTGTTTCAACATCGATGGCCTGCTCGCAGTGGAAGGCCTCCCCGTCGATTGTCTTCCCCGTGACGGCGGATCGGAGGCCCAGGATCGGATCGCAGGACACGATCGGCCAGTCGGATCCGAAGGCGAATCGGGCCCCGGCCCGCTGCAGGCTTCGGAACGGGGCCAGCCAGGCAGCTCGCGTCGTTCCCATCGCGGCCACCGCACCACGGCCATCATCGGCTCGATGCAGTGGTTGCATGCTGAACCACGCGCCATCCACGCGATCAAGATCGTCGGGGTGGAGGATTTCGCCATGCTCGATGGTCAGTCGCCCATCACCCGCACGTTCGTGCAGGTCGATGGCGATGCGTACGGCGGCATCGCCGATCGCGTGGGCAGCGGCATCGAGTCCCGAAGCATGCACGGAATCGAGCCATTCTTCCAGTCGCCCGGCCAGGGCGAGTTCCACCAGCATGCCGTGATCGCCCGGTCGATCGTCCCAGGCATCGATCATCCGAGCCGACCGGGAGCCGATCGTACCGTCGATGAACGTCTTGCACCCGCTGATCGACAGCACCTCGTCCTGTGTGAACCCGTCGACCCAGTCCAGATCAAGTGGAAGTTCACGATCAAGCAGGACCAGGGAGCATCGAAGGGTGAGGTTGTCCCGCATCGGTTCGAAGACGTCGAGGATGTCCCGGGTGTATTCCATGGAACGGACCGCGGTGAGACCCAGTGCGTGGGCGTGTCGCTGGGCTGCGAGCAGGTGTTCGCGACTTCGTGCCGGAGATGGCTTCGGAATCTTCGGTTGCAGGTGGTTCCAGGCTGCGGCTTCCAGCAGCAGGCCGTTGGGACGCCCATCACTGAACCGCATCTGGCGGCCACCTTCCTGCTCAAGCGTGTCGTCATCGGGCAGTCGACACTCATGCAGTACCGGGGCATTGACCAGGGCGGCATGCCAGTCGGTGCGCCAACACACCACGGGGCGATCTTCTGCGCCACGGAGCCATTCCAGGTCCGGCATGGCGTTGCCGGGCCAGTTGTCCTGCGACCACCCGTGCCCCAGCAGCCACGTGTCGGGTGGCAGGGAAGCGTGTGCGTCGGCGAGGAGGGCCTCGAACTCGTCCCGGGACCGGGCGATGGAAAGGTCCAGCGTCTCCAGGGAGGCGCCTCCCAGCAGCAGGTGCATGTGGGAATCGATGAGGCCCGGAGTGATGACATCACCCTGGCAGTCGATGACAGGTTCATCGGTGGGTGCCGTGTCGAGTGCAACGATGCGGCCGCCGCGGATCGTCATCGATGATGCGGTGGGCTGATCCGGATCAGCGGTCCAGATGCGTGCGTTGGCCAGGTGCAGGTTGGTCATCCGTCCGCATTCCGCACCGCGGCGCAGAACTCCCGGATGAGACCGATGTCCTTCACGCCCGGTGAGGATTCGACCGCGCTGCTGACATCCACGGCCCAGGGCCGCAGTTGCCGGATGGCATTCCCGACCGTATCCGGGGTCAGTCCGCCGGCGAGCACCAGGGGAGTCTGCAGTGATTCGCGAAGTTCGGCGAATGCATCGTGATCGAACGAGTGGCCGCTGCCGGGCTGGTGGTTGTCGACGAGAAGCCGATCCACGCCCGGCGTTGCATCCCACCGTCGGATCAGGTCCTCGTCGAAGGCGATGGCCCGGATGACCGGGCCGCTCAGTTGCTCCACGATGGACAGATCCTCCTGGCCGTGGAGTTGTGTCCACCGCGGCTGCCATGGCAGCAGTGCTTGATCGAGGTCTCCATTGACGAAGACGCCGACGAGTTCAACGTGCCCAGGGAGGTTCGAGGCGATCTCGATGGCGATACCAGGAGAAACCGTGCGTGGAGAGTTCGGAGCCAGGACGCAGCCGATCGCATCGGCGCCGGCTTCCACCGCAGCAAGGGCGGTTCCGGTATCCGAGATGCCGCAGATCTTGATCCGCGTCGGGCCGGTTCCGGATTGGGACCAGGATGTACTCATGTGGCGGGCTCCGCGCCGGGGGGACCCAGTTCCGCCAGAAGATTCTGCGCCAGCGTCCGGTGGGATTCATCGTTGATCGATGTGACCACGTCACTGAGCAGTTCACGCGCTTCGTTTGGTCGATGCAGTTCTCGTGTGAAGAGCAGTCCGAGCATCAACTTGACCTGGTTGGTTTCCGTGGACATGGGGTAGTGCTCGAGGAACCGTTCGTAGGCAAGGGCGGCGATGGTTCGATCTCCATCTGCATAGAGCCGATTGGCAAGATCGAGTTGCATGCGATCGCCGAGCACGGCATGGGGGTCGAGGGTCAGGACGTCGTTGTACGCGGATCCGGCTTCATTGAAACTCGACTCCCGCATCAGTTTCAGCACCACGGCCTTTGCCTCGCTGATCTTCTGCAGTCGGAGAACCTCCTTGGGGTCGACACGCTTGATGCCCGGAACCAGAGCATTGGCATCCGGAGTGGAGTTGTCCAGGGTGCTGGATCCACCGCCCTTGAGGCTGCTGCGGAATGCGGCACGCCGCCGCGACTGCCGCCAGAGGAAGAACATGTCGAAATCATCCGATTTGAGAAGTCCGACCGCCAGCAGCAGCATGGCCAGCAGGAATCCGTAGAGGTAGCCCGCGATGTGGGCGATGTAGGCAGTGGCCGAACCACTGGGGGCGACCCAGCCAACGAGATCCAGAAGGACGTAGAACCCCACGACCCAGAGGCTTCCGATCTCGAAGATGCCGATGATGATGAACAGGAGCAGAACGCGGATCCGACTGCGGGGAAAGAGGGCGATGAAGCCGCCGATGAGGGCGCAGACCGAACCGCTTGCGCCGATGACCGGGGCGACCGTTTCCATCATGTGGGCCGCGCCGGCCACGCATCCTCCGATGAGGTAGAACGCCAGCAGGCTGATGTGTCCGAGGCGGTCTTCCAGTGCCGTGCCGAAGATCCAGAGGCCGATCATGTTGAAGACCAGGTGGAGGATGTCCGAAGGATTGTGGGCAAACTGGTAGGTGAACAGGTTCCAGATGTGGAAATCGCCCCGCGAGAGCATCATCCAGTTCGTCAACTGTTCGAAGGAGATGCCACCAAACACGTTTCCGGCCAGGCCTGCGAGGTACACAAGCAGGTTCAGGACGATGAGTGTTTCCACGACGCGGGGGCGCCGCCGGGTGGGTCGATCTGTTCCGATGGGGATGAACACGACGTGACAGTGTAGGCCCGAGGCAGGTCTACTGCCCTCTGGAAGGGTGGTCATTGAAAGGGGAGGTGTGCTGCCCTAGAATGGCTTGGCTGGCCCTGAGGTGGGTCCGAGTCGTGTTTGAAGTACGAACATGACGTGTTTCCTGAGGGAAACCGGGGCAGCGTGACGTTCGACATGGAGCTGGCAGTGGCCTGAGCCGCTGCGGGATGGTACCGATGGCCGAGGCAACAGTAACGATGAACATGGACAAGGGACTCGATCACACCATCATCGGTGAGTCGACCAAATCCTTCATTGATGGTCAGAAGGGCGTGCTCGAGTTTCTCGGGATTGATATCGACGCTCTTGCACGCCATTCAACATTCGAGGAAGTTGTCTTCCTCCTCTGGAATGATCGCCTTCCTTCTGCGGATGAGCTTGCCGCGTTCGAGGCGGAGATCCGCTCGGAGTATGAAATCGGTTCGGACCTGATGGACATGCTTCGGCTCGTTCCTCGGGATGCCTCGCCCATGCACGTGCTGCGGACAATGGTCTCGGCCATGGGCACGACCGATCCTGATTGCAATGACCAGTCGTTCAAAGCCGAACGCAGCAAGGCCCTGAAGGTGCTGGCCAAGACGCCGGCCATCATCGCGGCCTTCTCCCGGCTGCGCAGTGGCAAGGATCCCGTGGCTCCCAAGCCCGATCTCAATATCGCGACCAACTTCCTCTGGATGCTCAACGGCGAGATGCCGGGCGAAGCAAGTGCCAGAGCCATCGATGTCTGCCTCGTGCTGCATGCCGACCACGGCATCAACGCTTCGACGTTCTCGGCCATGGTGACCATCGCGACTCAGAGTGACATGTATTCATCGCTGACCTCCGCGATCGGCACCCTCCGTGGCCCGCTGCACGGCGGTGCCAACGAACGCGTCATGCGGATGCTCCAGGAGATCGGCAGCATCGACAAGGTCGACGAGTTCGTCGAGGATTCCCTGGCCAACAAGCGGAAGATCATGGGCTTCGGCCATCGTGTGTACAAGGCACTGGATCCCCGTGCAAAGTACCTCAGGACCTTTGCAGAGCAGATCGCCGACGAAACCGGCAATCACGATCTCTATGCCATGAGCACTCGAATCCAGGAAATCATGGAACGAGAGGTCGGCGATCGGGGCATCTACCCGAACGTGGACTTCTACTCGGCGACCACCTACTTCTCGCTGGGTCTGGAGATCGACCTCTTCACGCCGGTGTTCGCGCTCAGTCGCAATGCCGGTTGGGCCGCCCACGTGCTCGAGCAGCACCAGGACAACCGGTTGATCCGTCCTCGATGCCAGTACACCGGCCCCCATGGGGCCCCGTACGTGGCGATCGAAGATCGCTGAGTTCTACTGCGGATACAGCAGGATGCGATCGTGCACGATCATGACGACGTCGTGCGCCGCGTCACCGGTGAGGTCGGCGATCAGGATCTGTGAAGGCTGGTACTCCCGCCCCTCGCCTCGGCCGAACAGTTTCGATTCGTAGATCTTGAAGTTCGTCACGTGCAGCATTTCGCCGCCGCCGTCGAAGGTGAAGATCTCGAACATCTGCTCACCCGCGTCGAGTGCCACCATGTCGGTATACCCGTCGGCATTGATGTCGCCGACGGCCAGGTCGTAGTGCAATCGCCGTTCTTCGTCGGTTCGCCAGGCGGCGACCTCCTCGAGAGAGCGTCGCTGTCCGCCGAGGCGGATCACGGCGAACCCGTCGTCGCCGATGGCGAGAATGCTCGCCTCGTCGTCACCCGTGAACTGCCCCCCGTAGATGGGGCCGAGGGCGAACCCCCGGACGTTCAGTGCTTCGGACTCGCCCCAGCGTCCATCCGCATCGGTTTCGAAGACGACCAGTCGATTGTTGGTCTTGTCCGCGGCGATGATGCGTCGACCGATGGTGGTCAGCGACACCAGGCTGGAGTCGGGGTCGTCCGTATTGATCTGCTTGACCACCTGCCACCCCGGGCTGCTTCCGTCCGTGGGATCTGCTTCGTAGCGGACGGCCCGGACGAAGTTCTTGTCGGCGATGAGCAGTTCTTCACTGCCGCTGCCATCGATGTCGAAGGTGGTGGTGTTGTCCGAAGCGGCCTTGGCCACGAGGCCGAACTGCCCCATGTCCTCCTTCTCACGCTTGGTGAAGCCTGGCTTGTCCTCATCCTCAGGCTCGCCCTCACCCTCGGTGGGGGGGGTGGACTGGAGCATGATCATCGGCTTCTCGCGTGTGAACAGAAGAAGGTCCATGTGATCGTCCTGGTCGGCGTCCACGGCCATGATGGTGTCGGGAGCCCGGCTCATCGATCCCAGTTCGATGGTCTCACTGGTGCCGTCCATGTTGATCAGGTCGATGAGGTACTCTCGCTTGTCTGCGGCGATGACGGCGAGCTTCGGCCCGGTTTCAAGTTGAACCAGGTTCATGGAGACCGGGGTGTAGCCGTCGGAGATCGACATCGGCCGGGGGAACCCGATCTCGGCGCCTTCGATCTTCGATCGGCCCACGACGCCTTCGTCCTCGGAAAGCACGAAGACCTCGGCCATCTTGTCATTGTCGGTGTCCGCCGCGGCGATGTAGCCGACATCCGACAGCGTGGCGAAGGATTCCCCGGAACTCATGCCGTGCCCTGCTTCCTGGTGGTAGACCACGATGGCGTTGGCGCGGGTGTCGGTTGCCACGAGGTCATGGAGTCCGTCGCCGTTGATGTCCACCACGGTCTGGGCCCGGTCCCGGTTGCCCGGATCGTCAAAGCTGTGGACGACGAAGGATGCGTCCCGGTTGCCGGTGTCTTCGACCTGCTCGCTGGCGAGGTCGTAGACGACGACGCGTTTGGAGGCTCGTTCGATGACCGCGATGCGTGAGGCGGCAAGCCCGGGGAGTTGGACAGCCTCGAAGACCGTGATCGGCGGCATTTCGAAGATCACCTGGGCACCGAGCCCGCGTTGTCCAGCAGATCCCTGGCCGAACCAGATCCGGATCGGGGCGGGATCGTCGGGAACAATGCCGGCGATGTCGATGGTGCCGTCTCCGTCGTAATCTGCGGGGACGAGGCCCTTGACGTTCTGCCCGGCAGCGAGGGTGACCGGTTTGCCGAGGTCATCGCCTTCCAGCGGCCACACCGTGACGTTTCCGTCGACGATGCTCACGAGGTCGAGGGTGCTGGAGCCCAGCACGTCGGCCAGTGTGAACGAGCCCTGCCCGGCTTCGAGTTGACGGATCTTGTGAATACGCCCCTTCTTGAACTGCTCGGGAGATTCCTGCATCAGGAACACGATTCGTCCGCGACCCGCGTACAGGATGTCGAGGTCCCCGTCGCCATCGGCATCGAGGGTCCGCAGCGCGTTGGCATAGTCCGAAAGGGGAATGGTCTCCCGGCGGTAGCGCCAGTGGTCGGGAAGTTCGTTGGTTCGCTTGGGCGACTCGACCATGTCCGGACTTGGATCGTGCTTCTGGTACAGAACGTCGATCCGGGAGTCGTGATTGTTGAGAACCAGCAGGTCCTGCAGTCCGTCGCCGTTGAGATCGGCTGCAATCATCGGGCCGGGATCGTCCCCGATCTTTATGACATCCAGGCTGCTGAAGCCGAAGTAGTCCGGCAGGGAGGATTCCTGGGCCACTGCGGCGGATCCGAGCAGCAGAGTGGTCGTCATCACGAGTACGGGACGGGTGGACTGGCAGAACATGGCGGTTGATCTCCTGTCCCAGTGGAGGCCATCCGCTGGGGATGGGTCATGGTAGCCGCACTGCGTCGGTGGTGGCAGGTGGGGGTGGATTCTCCAGACGGTAGACCCAAAGGGCCTATACTGGCCCGCTCGCGGATTGATTCCCCGACAGGAGACTGACCATGCGATTCTTCATCATTGCGGCCATTGTCGCCTCTGGACTGCTCATGGTTGATGCCACCGTGGGTGACATCGTCGTGCTCAATGACGGCAAGCGGCTTGAGGGCACGCTCCTGAAGCAGAACGACACCACGCTGTGGCTCGACATCGGGCCGATGGTCATCGAGTTGGACAACAACGACGTCAATGAGGTTGAGGAATCCGGTGATGACGAGGTCAAGGTCATTCGCGACGATCTCTACCACACGGTCCAGAACCCCCGCGAGCTCAGTTCAAAGCTGCAGGCCCAGCGGGTGTCTTCCAGTGTCATCAAGGTGCAGACGCCCGGAGCAATCGGTTCCGGGGTGGTGATCAACGAGGATGGATACGCAATCACCAATGCCCATGTCATCCAGGGTGAACAGGACCTTCGTGCGATCATCTGGGTTCCCCAGCCCGATGGCACCAAGAAGCGGACTACGGTCGAGGACGTGGAGATCGTCGCGGTCAACAACCACCTCGATCTGGCCCTGCTGAAGATGACCCATCCCCGTGGAAACGCGTTCCCCTACACGCCCATCGAATCGTACGAAGGGATCATGGTCGGCCAGCCGGTCTTCGCCATCGGCAACCCGCTGAACATGGAGCAGACCATGACGGAGGGCGTCATTTCCACGACCCAACGCAACTTCGACGGCCTGTCCTACATCCAGACGGACACGCCCATCAATCCCGGAAACTCCGGTGGACCGCTCTTCAATACCAAGGGAGAAGTCATCGGCATTACGAACATGGGTATCCCATCCGGGGACAACCTTGGATTCGCGATTCCCGCCCGGTACGTGAAGGATTTCATCCGCAATCGAGAGGCATTCGCCTACGACGAGATGAACCCGAATGCCGGCCACAACTACCAGAAGCCTCCAGCCAGGCAGGAGGATGGAGTTGCGCCGCAACTTCGCCCCTGACTCGCATTCACTGTTCGAGAAGGAAGACAGACGTGATCAAGACAACCATGGCCGCCATCGTTCTTACGGGAGCTACTGCCGCTTCCGCTGCAGATCTCACCATCAGCAGCTTTGCTCCCGACACCTCGGTCCTCGTAGTTTCGATGGATGACATTGCTCCCATCGTCACTCGCATGCAGGGTTCTCCCCTCAGCAAGATGTTGTGGAGCGAGGACTACATCGACATGGATTCGATGATGGATGCAGGGAGCGGCCCCATGGTGGAAGCGATGCGCAAGATGCGTGAAGATGGCGATGTCATGGAGCAGATTTCACAGATCGGCTTCGGCATGGCCATGTACACCGAGTCTGATCCAGAGACCGGAGGAGTGCATCCTCACGTAATGGGGTATGTCAATCTTCGTGGCAACATGGACATGATGAAGGAGCACATCGACGAGCTGTTCGAAATGGCTCGCAAGGAGGGTGGCGAGACCATCGAAGTCGCAGGTCGTGACTGCCTCATGGTCCCCGGTGGAGAAAGTTCCGACGAACAGCCCGGTGGATTCCGGATGGGTCCGGACATGTCCTCACTGGATTCGATGGATTTCTACGGCTACATGGATGAGGACAAGGGCATCCTGCTCTTTGCATCCTCGGTGACCGGCATGGAGCGGGCCATGGATGGGCTCGACGGCGAAGACGTCGAGAGCCCGCTTGCAGACGACGATGATTGGAAGGGGATCATGGGCATGATCGGTGACGGAGGCCCGTCAGTGGTCCTGCTCACCAGTCACATGGCGGACATGGTCTCCGCGTTCGACAGTTCAGGCATGATGGGGTTCATGGGTGGAACCCTCGTAGCCGCCACCGGCAAGATCAACGCGCTTGGAATGAGCATCGAGGCCGGTGAATCGCCCGCCATGCTGCAGGCCAGGGCCGGGCTCTACATGCCCGAAGGAAAGTCCGGCATCATTGAGTTGATGTCACGGAATTCAGACCGTGAGAATCTTCCGGCGCTGCTCGAAACCGAGATCTACGGCATGGGCCGGTACAACTTCGATTTCGCGGGGGTGATCGACTGGATCAAGACAATCATCCGCTCCAACCCGTTCATCCAGGCCCAGGGCATGCAGTCCCTGGAGCAGATCGAGCCGACCCTCTCGGCCCTGCTTGACAGTCTTGATGGCACGGTGGTCGCAATGGAATCGATCAGTCGTCCCATCACGATGGACAGCGTGATCTCGGTCATGGCAATGGAGTCCAAGGATACGCAGAAGTTCAACGATGCCTTCACGACTCTTGCCAGCGACATGGGCATGGAGCAGGGTGATTTCCAGGGGCACACCATCTACACCCTCGGCGGGGAAAGCGGCATGAGCATGCCCGGCATGCTCTCGGCCGGAGACATGGCTGTGGCCATGGGTGGCGACTACGTCATGATGGGAAACAGGTCCGGAATCGAGGAGGCGCTCCGCAACGTTGGAAATCGCGGCGAGTTGGAGTTGACGCCAAACCTCAAGGCTGGGCTTGCAGTACTGCCCGATCGCTCTCTCAGTGGCTGGAGCGTCCAGGACACCTTCCGGTACATGGACGATGCCATGGAAATCGAAGAGATGCAGATGGAGCAGTCCCTCAAGGAGCTCGCTGAGGACGATCCGGAACTCGCCGAAGAGATTCGGGCCGAGATGAAGGAAGAGCGGGCCTTGCAGAGTGGACTGATGAAGGAACTGGCCGAGACCCTTGGCGGCTACGCCTTTGCGATGTGGTCCACCGAAAAAGGCATGATGATCCAGGCATCCTTGCTGGAAGTAGTGGAGGACGGCAAGGAAGACTGAGTTCGATCAGGTCCAGCCGAGTTTCAGGAACACCACGCCGAATACCATGTCGGCGACGATGATCAGGACCACCGTCTGGACGACGGTGTCGGTTGTCGCCTTGCCGACGCCGGCAGCTCCGCCGGTGACCTTCAGCCCGTTGTAGCAGGCGATGGCGCTCAGCAGCGTGCCGAAGGTTGCGGCCTTGATCAGGCCGGTGGTGAAGTCCGACATCTTCAACTGTTCGATGGTGTTGTTGATGTAGACCTCCTGGGGAACATCCAGGAAGTTGACAGTGATGACGCCGGAAGCGAAGACCGCCATGACGTCCCCGAGGATCGTCAGCAGGAACAGGCTCAGGATCGTGGCGATCACCCGGGGGACCACCAGAAACCGGATGGGATTCAGGGCATGGGTCTCAAGGGCTTCGATCTCCTCACCGACCACCATGGTGCCGATCTCGGCTGCAATGGCGGCTCCGGCAAACCCCGTCAGGACGATGGCGGCGATCAGAGGCCCCATTTCCCTGAAGACCCCGACGGCCACGATGTTGGCGATCTTGTTCTGCTGCCCCAGTTCCGCCAGCGGAGGTTGCATGGAGATGGCGAGGATCAGGCCGATGCAGCCGGACACGAGCAGAATGATGCCGATCGACTTGACCCCGACACGGACAATCTGGCTGATGATCGCCGATCGCCCGATGCGGACGTTGGAGTCCGTCATGCCCCGAGTGATCCAGACGGTGACCTCCGCCAGTACAAGCCACAGGCCGCCGAACAGGGCGAAGACCGCGTTCCACATGCCGCCCCATCGATCGAGGATTCGCAGCAGTGTGGACAGGCGGGTTGATTCGGAAACGGCTTCGGACATCGTGTGATCCGGAGAGTTCGTGTCAGTGGGCGAGGGCTTCATCGAGGCTCGGAACGATGTCGAAGACGCCGTCGAGTCGAGCGATCTGGAACACCGAGAGCACGCGTTCATGCAGTTGGCACAGCAGCAGGGTAGTGCCAGAGCGTCGCGAGAGCTGGAGGCATTCCACCAGAGTCGCTACACCGGATGAGTCCATGTACTTCACGTTGGCAAGATCGATGATCAGTTTGCCTTCGGTGGATTCGTGGGCTTCCTGGAGGCTCGTCCGCAGTGTCGAGGATGAGGAGAGGTCGACGTCGCCCTCGGGTCGGACGATCGTAGCTCCATCGCGTTGTTCCGTGTTCACTTGCATTTCATGATTCCCCTGCATCCACTTCCTGGTTGGCCTTGGCCGGCTCAGCGGTCCTTGGCAGTCTTTTCCACATCAGAAGTCGCATGCCGCCTTCCTTGCGGTGTTCGTAGACGGCATCATCCATGATCTCGTTGATCAGGTGCACGCCAAGGCCCCCGGGTCGGACATCTTCCAGATCGCGGGACCGTATGGTATCGAGGTCAACCTGTTTCGCATCATCTTCGATGAGGATCTCAAGCCGACCCTTCTCCGAGTATTCATGCACGGCCAGGCGGATTCGGCCGTCCGGTGCCGAATCGTACCCATGGCGAATCACATTGCACAGGGCCTCATCGACGGCGAGGCAGACCTGGCTCGACTCGGCGGGCGTGAATCCAAGACGACCGCAGAGGGTGTCGATCATGTGGCGGATGATCGCCAGGTACCCTGGGCGGCTGTAGAACTCCACCAGGAGTTCAGGTACACGTTGCATCGTGGTCGTATTCGTCACCCGATCATGGTACCGGGCATGCCGATGACGGGCGGAAAATCACTCCCACTCGATGGTGGCGGGTGGTTTCGACGAGATATCGTAGACGACCCGGTTGACCCCGGGGACCTCGTTGATGATCCGGTTGCTGACGATTGCCAGCACGTCGTAGGGGATGCGGGCCCAGTCCGCGGTCATGAAATCGGAGGTTTCGACCGCTCGAACCGCGACCACGGATTCGTAGGTGCGGCCATCGCCCATGACCCCGACGCTCTGGACGGGCAGCAGCACCGTGAACACCTGGTCGGTGCTGCGATAGAGATTGTGTGAAACAATCTCTTCCAGCAGGATCTCGTCGCACTCTCGCAGGAGATCGAGTTTGTCGAGTTCGACCGCCCCGAGGCAGCGAACCGCAAGTCCCGGTCCCGGGAAGGGGTGTCGCCAGACGATGTGCGGGGGGAGGCCGAGGACTTCGCCGAGGCCGCGGACCTCATCCTTGAAGAGATCGCGAAGTGGTTCGACGAGATCGAACTCCAGGTCGTCGGGCAGGCCCCCGACGTTGTGATGCAGTTTGATGTTGGCTGCCTGGCCCGCATGGCCATGGCCGGATTCGATGACGTCCGGGTACAGGGTGCCCTGGGCCAGGAACTGGAAGTCTCCGCCGCCTTCTGCGGCCACATCGGCCGCTGCGGTTCGGAATACCTCGATGAATCGATGGCCGATGCGTCGCCGTTTCTCCTGCGGATCGGTGATGCCGTCGAGATCGTCGAGGAAATCGGCCGAAGCATCGATCACGCGAAGATCGATGTCGAAATGGTCCCGGAAGGTGTTTTCCACCAGTTCCCGTTCGTTCTTTCGGAGCAGGCCGTTGTCCACGAAGATGCAGGTGAGCTTGTTTCCGACGGCTCGGGCCAGCAGAGCGGCCACGACTGAGGAGTCGACGCCGCCGGAGAGTCCGCAGATGACGCGGCCTTCCCCAATCTGATTGCGAACACGCTCGCATTCGGACTCGAGAAAGTTTGCCATTCGCCATGTGCCTTCGCACCGGCAGATCTGGTAGAGGAAGTTCCTCAGTACGTCCACGCCATGGGGAGTGTGCGTGACCTCGGGGTGGAACTGGAGCCCGTAGAAGGGCATGGTCCGATGTCGTACTGCCGCGTGGGGGCAGGTATCGGTCGAGGCGAGGCAGTCGAAGTCCTCGGCCAGATCGGAGACCTGGTCGCCGTGGCTCATCCACACCGTCGTGGCGCTGGGGATGCTGGCCAGCAGATCGCTGTGATCGGTGATGGTGATTCGGCTTCGTCCGTACTCCCGGGACTCGGCGGCATCCACCGGGCAACCAAGCAGGTGGCACCCCAACTGCATGCCGTAGCAGATTCCCAGGACCGGGACTCCGAGTTCAAAGAGCCGGGGATCACACCGTGGTGATCCCTCCTCGTGAATGCTGGCAGGTCCTCCAGAGAGGATGATTCCCTTGGGTTTGAGTGCCGCGAGTTCCTCGATGGATGCATCGGGGGACATCAGCAGGCTGAAGGCGCCGGCCTCGCGGACGCGCCGGGCGATCAACTGGGCGTACTGGCTCCCGAAATCAAGGATCAGGATCGTCTCGGCGTCCATCGGGGTGGATCGGACGCGCCCTGCATCGGGGGACATGGTCGGCTCCTCAGTGGAAAGGTCAAAGTATACCCGGATCGAGTCGATCGCTGCATCGGCTCCCGGGTCACTTGCCGGGGGCGGGGGGGGTGGCCTTCGCGAAGACCATGCGGCCGGCACTGGTCTGAAGCATGTTGGTGACGACGACGTCAACGGGCTGCCCGATCATCTCTGCGGCATGCTCGACCACGACCATGGTTCCGTCGGGGAGGTAGGCGATGCCCTGGCCTTCACCTTCGCCCGCTCGAACGATTTCCAGCAGCATGGTGTCACCGGGGGTCACCTGGCCCTGCATCACCATGGCCAGATCATGGAGGCTCAGGGTCGGGATGCGGCGGATCTCCGCGACCCGGAGCAGGTTTGAATCGGTGCTGACAAGCCGAAGATGTTCCTTCTGGGCGAGTTGGATCAGTTCCTGATCGACCATGCCTTCGGCAGCATCCATCTCCTCGATGCTGACGTTTGCGTCCGGTGTTTCCTGGAGAGTCCGGAGGTTGTCGAGGCCACGTCGGCCTCGCTCACGCTTGAGGCGGTCGCTGGAGTCGGACAGTCGATGCAGTTCATCGATGACGAATCTCGGCACCTGGATGGGGGCATCGAGAAAGCCGCTGCGGCAGAAGGCGTTGAAGCGACCATCGATGAGTACGGAGGTGTCCAGCAGCATGGGACGGATCCCACGGATCTGCCTGGAGAACTCCACGTAGGGGATGACAAGACGGATGTCGTCACGTGTTGTCAGCACGATCGAGACGGCGAGGTAGCACAGGGTGATGCCGGTCGCCAATTTGAGCAGGGTGAGGTATTTCAGGGACACGCTGGTTTCAGGCAACTCCCAGGCATCGGCGATCAGGTCGATGAGGGCCGAGATCGCCAGTGCGGCCAGGAGTCCCGCGAGGATCGCCAGGTACATGGCGACGACCACCGAGAGTTGCTTTTTGGGGGTTCGCAGGTCCAGGAGGACAATGACCGTGGCTACCGCGATCGTGGTCAGGAACGGGGCCACGGAATCCATCAGGGGCATGTCCAGGGGTGAGGCCCCGCTCATGCTCGCGAACGGGAGGATGGAGGCCGCGATCATCAGGACCATGTAGATCAGGCGGACCGTGAACAGCACCAGCGGTTTTTCCTTGTCCGTGGGCCTAACTGCGAGCATCGGTGGCTGCGTGCCGCCTGCCGTGGGTGGAGAGCTGGTGTTGGGGTCCTGTGAACTCATCTTTGCAAGTGTACCAGAGGCGCTTTGGCGGCTACCATGAACGACCGTGACGGACTGGAAGGGCGGTCGGGCCCCATGGACGCTCGGCTTGTGAATCTGGTCAGGGCTTGACCGCAGCAGCCATAAGCGATGTCGATCGAGCCGTGGGTTTCCTGGCCGCCCTTCCCGTCCCTCGCGTGGATCAACGGGGCACCTTTGGGGTGCCCGCCAAGGAGCGGAACCACCGCTCCAGCAAGGAAGCAGGCTCGTGGGTTACACCGTTCTGGCAAGGCGATATCGATCACGCGACTTCGATGAAGTCGTGGGGCAGGAGCCCATCGCCCGAACGCTGACCAACGCGGTGGCATCCAATCGCATCGCCCATGCCTACCTCTTCTGCGGAACGCGCGGCGTCGGCAAGACGACCATGGCCCGGCTCCTTGCGCGGGAACTGAACGTTACGGATGAACTCGTCGAGGCGGACGCGATCTCGGATGCCATCATGCGCGGAGAAGATCTCGACGTGATCGAGATCGACGGCGCCTCGAATCGTGGTGTTCAGGAAGCGCGGGATCTCATCGCATCGGCCGGGCTGAAGCCATCTCGGAGCCCGTATCGGATCTACATCATCGATGAGGTCCACATGCTGACCCGTGATGCCTTCAACGCGTTGTTGAAGACGATGGAGGAGCCGCCGGAGCACGTGAAGTTCATCCTCTGCACGACCGAGCCCAATGACGTCCTGCAGACCATCCAGAGTCGATGCCAGCGATTCGACTTCCGGGCCATTCCGGATCACCTGATCGCCGAGCACCTCCAGCACGTCCTCGGCAAGGAGGGAGTGGAGGCGGAACCCGACGCCCTGGCAAAGGTCAGCCGCCTCGGTGCGGGCTCCATGCGTGATGCCCTGAGCATTCTCGATCGGCTGCTCGCCGCGGATCCCAAGCGGATCACCAAGGAACTCATCGAGGAGATGCTGGGGCTGCCCGCCCAGTCAAGGATCGAGAAGATGCTCGACGCCGTGCTGGCCGCAGATGCGGCCGAGGCCCTCGCAGTGGGGCAGGATCTGCTGCAGGAAGGCATCACCATTGACCAGGCGCTCGACAGCCTCACCGAATCACTTCGAACCCTCCTGATCGCAACGACCTGCGGAATCGATACGCCGCTGCTGCCGTTGACTGATGAGGCGAGGGAGGTACTCGGGCAGCGAGCGGAAGGCATCGATGCTGCAGGAGTCCTGCACATGATCGCTCGATGCGAGGCGACCGCACGGCATGCCAGGTTCACGGCTTCCTCGAGGGCACTCTTCGACGCCTTGCTGGTTCGCCTGAGCATGGCCGAACACCTTGCGAGTATTCCTGCGCTGCTCAAGGGTGGGCCGGAGCCAGTTTCAAAAAAAAAAGGTAGTCAACCACGTGTGAAGCCGGCGGGAATTCCCTCCGCGTCGCCCACCCGGGTTGCATCGCCGCCGATACCACCGACGCCAGCGGAGGAACCGATCCCGGAACCGATCCGGGAATCGCCGGCGCCTCCGCCCATGGCAGCGACCGACTCCCCGTTGACCGCGGATGCCCTGTGGCGCCGCGTGCTCGACGAAGCCACGACCTCAAGCGCCAAGGCCACGGTCGGAGGTCTTCGCCCACTGGCGTATGCCGACGGCGTGCTGCGACTTGGTCGCGAGCAGGATGAGGACGCGAAGGGTGGCACATCACCGGCCCGACGGGATGCCCTGGGACGCCTGGTGGGCAAGGTGATCGGTCGGGCGATCTCCATCGAGATCGATGAACCAACGGAACCGATGGAGCAGCCGGGTACCACCACGAAAGCGTCGCCGATGGAGAACCATCCCGAGGTTCGATCGGCGTTGAAGAAGTTTGATGCAATGGTCATCGAGGTCGAGAGCGACCCGAGTGCAGCACGGAAGGAGTCGAATTGATGTTCGATGGATTGAAAGGAATGGCCTCCCTGGCCGGAATGATGAAGGACCTGCCGAAGATGCAGGCGCGCATGGCCGAGGTCAAGGCGCATCTGGGTGACATGACCATTCAAGCAGAATCCGGCTCCGGCACCGTCCGGGTCGTCGTCAATGGCAGGATGGAAGTTGAATCGATCGAGATTGACGACACGGCGGCCGGTTCGCTCGAACCGGGCCAGTTGCAGGAACTGATACGCAGCGCGATCAATGACGGCCTCGAGCGGGCCCGCGAGGGTGTGCAGGAGAAACTCGCATCGGTTGCTTCGGAGATGGGGTTGCCACTGCCGCCGGGCGGATTGGATTTCTAGGGGAGGAGACGAAGTGTCGATGGCATCAGGACGAAGTGGCTATCCCGATCCGGTGGAACGGCTCATCGAAGCGTTCGAACGCCTGCCCGGCATTGGTCGCCGGACGGCGACTCGCCTGGCGCTCCATGTTCTGAAGGGATCCAAGGATGAAGCCCGGCAGTTCAGCCGGGCCATCGAGGACACCAAGGAGCGGGTTGCCTGCTGCTCCGTCTGCTTCCAGTTGACCGAGTCCGACCCCTGCGTGATCTGCGCAGATGCCAAGCGTGATGCATCAACGGTACTCGTCGTCGAGCAGCCACGCGATCTCATGAGCATCGAGGCGACGGGAATCTATCGCGGTGTCTACCACGTGCTGACGGGCCGCATCGATCCACTGGCGGGAGTCGATCCGGCCGATCTGACCATCGGTGTCCTGTTCGATCGTATTGAGGATTCCAGTCGAAACTGCCGCGGTACCACGGTCAAGGAAGTCATCCTGGGTTTGAATCCCACCCTCGAAGGAGACAGCACGTCCCTGTATCTCGCCGAGGAATTGACCAAGCGAGGCATCAGGATTTCCCGGTTGGCTCGCGGGCTTCCCAGCGGAACCCAGTTGGAGTACGCCAGTGCCGCGGTGCTTGCCGATGCGCTGGAGGGCCGCCAACTGCTCGAGGATGAAACCTTCGGTTGATTGCCTTGAATCTCCCGCTCATGGCACGCGTGACGACGTAGAATCGAACGAGTCGCCGAAGGCCGGTCGCTGAACTCCCGGGATCACCCATGATGCAGTTCGAAACCAACCAGCACATGAAGTTGGGCCAGCAGATGAAGCTGAGCCCGCGGATGATCCAGTCCATGGAGATCCTGCAGATGCCGCTGCTGGCGTTGCAGGAACGAGTGGATCAGGAACTGGAATCGAACATCGCCCTGGACATCGCCGAAGGAGACGGCAGCGGAGAGGTTCCCGAGGAGGGGACCGAAGACACCATCGATTCCCAGGAGATGGTCGTCGGAGAGGAGACGGACGGCGCCGACGATTTTCAGCGACTGGAATCGCT
Source organism: Phycisphaerales bacterium (assembly GCA_029245245.1). Lineage (GTDB taxonomy): Bacteria > Planctomycetota > Phycisphaerae > Phycisphaerales > SM1A02 > UBA854. The sequence goes on along the minus strand of JAQWPT010000032.1, from coordinate 111,548 downwards.
GGAGACGAACTACTCGGAAGCCATGGACAATGAGTATTCATCCTCGAGTTTCTCGCCCTCCCGCCAGTCCGGGGAGCGGGACTGGAAGATGGATGCCATGGCGAACCTTGAGGGGCGAGGCACTCCGCTGGCCGACCAGTTGCAGCACCAGTGGACCTTCGCGGAGGTCGACGAGCATGCCGAAGCGGCTGGGACGCTGTTGATCCAGAACATCACCGACGAGGGACTGCTCGGCACGGATCTCGAGACGATCCTCGAGCAGAACTCGGAAGCGGTCGAGCAGGGCATGACGCTGCAGCAGTTGGAGGACACTCTGCCGATCCTGCAGCGGTGGTTGGAACCCGCGGGCCTCGGAGCCCGCAGTACCAAGGAATGCCTGCTTCTGCAGGTCGAGGCGTGCCAGCAGCAGAGCGACGACAGCGAAGACTGGGAAGTGGTCGGGCGGCTCATCGAGGAGCACATGGAAGACCTCGTTCAGAATCGTCTGCCACGGATCGCATCCGAGACCGGACTGACACTCGACCAGGTCCGTTCTGCCATGAACCTGATGCACCGATTGAACCTGTCACCGGGACTGGAACTGGTTCAGGTCGACGTTCCTCCGATCATCCCCGATGTCATCGTCGAGTTCGACCAGGAGGCCGACGCGTACATCGCGGCGCTGTGCGACGGGATGCTCCCGCCGCTTCGCGTTTCTCCACGCTATCGGGAGATGGCCAAGGACAATGGGCTCGACAAGGAAACCCGAGGCTTCATCAGTCGAAACGTCAGCAATGCGCAGTGGTTGATCGAGTCCATCAACCAGCGATCAAACTCGCTCCTGCGGGTCGTGAATGTCGTGCTGTCCCGGCAGCGGGAGTTCTTCGATCTCGGTCCCCAGCATCTCAAGCCCATGCCCATGGTCGATGTGGCCGATCAACTCGGTGTGCACGTGGCGACGGTGAGTCGGGCCGTGGCCGACAAGTGGATGCAGACTCCACGCGGGATGATCCGCCTTCGGCGGTTCTTCTCGGGCGGAACCGAGACGGAATCCGGGCGCAACGTCAGTTGGGAAGCCGTCAAGGAGATTCTGCGTGAGATCGTGGAAGGGGAGGATCGCGCCCATCCACTGAGCGACGAACTGCTCGCCGTGGCGTTGAAGGAACGCGGGATCGACATCGCCCGCCGTACGGTCGTCAAGTACCGGCAGCAGATGGGGATTCCCCCGGCCCGGCTTCGGAAGCAGTTCTGAACGGATCGAGCCCCTTCCTCAGGAAGCGTGCTCGATCTCCTGCGTCTTCTGGATGCTGATGTCTTCGATCCGCTTGGTCATGTCCCGGGTCAGATCGTCGATGTTCGATCGCGAGATCTTGCCGAGATCCTCCGAGAACGAGTTGCTCTTGTCCTTGACCAGCGACTCCACCTGCTTGACACCATCACGTCGCTCGTTGCGTATCGCGATCTTCGAATCCTCGGCCAGTTTCTTGACCTGGGCGCACAGTTGCTTGCGACGCTCGGCGGATGGAGGTGGCAGGTGGATCCGGATGGCGTCGCCTTCGACCTGTGGGTTCAGACCGAGTTCGGCCGATTCGATCGCTTTCGCGATGGGGTTCTTGGTCGTGGGATCGAAGGGCTTGACGAGAATCTGGGTGGGCTCGGGTACGCTGACGCCCGCGACATCACGCAGGTCGCAGAGCGATCCATAGCATTCGACCTTGAGAAACTCGACGAGTGCCGTACTGGCTCGACCGGTACGAATGCCACGCAGTTCCAACTCGAAGTGCTCGATGGTCTTGTCCATCTTTGATCGACATTCGCGGAAGGTGTCATTACTCATGATCGGTTCCTCGGGTCAGCGTGTTCATGGCGCCAGGGGCGACAGGTATTCTGGATATCTGTGGGCATTCGTGTACTTCAGGATCGGCTGGCCGAGGTCGATCTCGGCTTCGTTGCATTTTCTGATGTGGTCAGGAGCGTGCCGATTGCTTCGCCTTCGATCACCCTGCGGATGTTGCCATCGGCCTTGAAGTCGAAGACCACGACGGGCAGGTTCCGCTCCATGCACATCGAGAGCGCGGTGAGGTCCATGACGCCCAGTTGGCGTTCAAGGGCTTCCTGGTAGCTCAGTACGTCGTAGCGTTTCGCGTCGGGGTTCTTCATCGGATCGGAGTCGTAGATGCCGTCGACCTTGGTCGCCTTCAGCAGGATGTCCACGTTCAACTCGGTGGCTCGAAGGGACGCGCAGGTATCGGTGGTGAAGAATGGGTTGCCTGTTCCGGCGACGAGAATGACGACTCGTCCCTTCTCGAAATGCCGCATGGCCCGCTTTCGGATGAACGGCTCGGCGATCGCCGGGACATCAATGGCGGACATGACCCTGGCCTCGTGCCCCAGTCCCTCGATGGCCTCCTTGAGCGCCATGCCGTTCATGATTGTTCCAAGCATCCCCATGTAGTCGGCGGTGGCCTGGTCGATCTCGATACGGCGGGAAAGGTCCGCGCCCCGGATCATGTTGCCTCCTCCCACGACCACGGCGATCCGGGTGCCGGAAGCCGCGGCGGAGACGATTTCGCCCGCGATGGTCTTGAGTTCATCGGCATCGATGCCGAACCCACCGGGGCTGGAGAAGCTCTCCCCGCTGATCTTCAGGAGTACTCGTTGGTAGAAGGGCTGTTTCGACATGCCTGGACAGGTTTCCTTGCAGGGCATTGGACCCGCTGAGGCGGGCAGGGTCAAGCAGGGACCAAGGAATGTCCGCCAGGTTTGGCTCCGTAGTGAACCGTGGCCAGGATCCGGTATATGCTTCGAGCAGGACCATATAGATGCATGAGAGGCCGACATCCAGAGGGGCTGAACCAGTCTCCCCCGGTTCACTTGCCGCCCAGGTGCTTGCACTGCGGGAACGCCAGCAGCTGATCCGCCGCTCCCGGTTGCGGAATCTCCTGCTGTGGGCGGTCCTCATTTCGGTCCTCTGTCACATCGGCCTGATGATCGGGCTTCACCTGATTGATCGGGCCCGGGCGGCCCAGGGTGTCCAGGAGTTCCAGGTTTCGATCGCGACCCTGCTCCCGGACGAGGAGTTGACCGACCTGCCGCAAAGCGATCTGACGCAACCGACCGAGGAGGCACTGGCCAGTCTCGACCAGCTGCTGGACCAGCGGCAGCAGAGCGAGTTGACCGCCGACAGCAGCTCGGCCCTGCTGGAGATCACCGGCGTTGGCTCGACGCCGACCCTCGGAGGTGCCGGCTCGCGCAGCAACGTCACCGGACTGGGCGGCTCCGGAGCCGCGGGATCGTTCTTCGGCATCACCACTGCCGGACGCCGGTTCGCCTACATCGTGGACATGTCCGGGTCCATGACAGGGGATCGCATGAAGAAGGCGAAGATGGAACTCCGCCGATCAATCCGAGCCCTGCCGGACTTTGCCAAGTTCTTCATCGTGTTCTACAGCGATGGCACGGAGGAGCCGCCGGGCCAGGAGGGATGGATGCTGGCGCGGGCGCCGATCATCCGTCGCATCTCCAACTGGGTGCAGGGCCTGCACGCCAATGGCGGAACAAATCCGCTTCCGGCATTCAAGCGGGTGTTCGGGCTTGATGAACGTCCTGACGTCATCTTCTTTCTGACCGACGGCGATATCACGAGGATGAAGGCGGCGAACGTGGCCGCATTGAACAATCGCGGTCTTCGCACCGTGGTGAATACGATCGCATTCGGCGAGGCGACCAGCCAGGAATTGCTCATGCAGATCGCCCTCGAATCCGGTGGGGTCTATCGTTTCGTTGAATCGGGGGGACCATGACGTCGTTCACCATTCTGTGCATCGCGCTTGGGACACTGGCCACGGATCTCGTCGTGCCCCGGGGGGGCGGGGATCCGATGCAGGGCAGCATCTCGCGTCTCGATGAAGACGGTGTCCGGATCAAGGTCGAGGGGGCCACCCCGGTGGTCCTGTCCTGGGATCGGATCTCCGATGTGCAGTCGAAAGACGACCGCTTTCCGCGACTGGAGCAGTTCCTTGAACAGGGGGCCCGGCTCTGGCGGGCTCGAACCCGCCTTGAACGGGGTGATACCGAACTGGCCGAACCCATCTTCGAGGTGCTCTTTCCCGGCACCATCGGGCGAACGAGTGAAACGGCACTGGTCGTCGCGGAAGGACTGCTTCGTTGTCGACTCAAGCGCGGAGAGCTCGATGCCGCGCTGCTGCCAGCGCTGGAAGTATCCAGGCTCCGCCGACTTGGCATCAAGACCGACAGTTATGCGCAACTGCTTCCCCCGTCGATCGGTGGAGAAAGCCCGGGGCTGATCCATCTTGTGGACGTCGATGCCGGGCTTGTTCCGTACCTTCCTCCGGCCTGGATCCGGGGGCCGGCACTGGCCTCACGGATTCCTGCGACGGAATCCTGGGACGCGGGGGACGACGAATCGCTGGCGTTGCTGAGTTCGCTCTATGGCCGCAGCATCCGGCAGTCGATGGGAGAGAAGATCGACCCCGTCGATCTGGAGGACGAGGTGATTCTCGAATCCTCCGGGGCCCTCCTGCTGGGGCGGATGATCAATGCACTGCATCAGGATGATGTCGTGCGGAAGTCGGCACGAGCGGACCTGGAAGCAATGCTGGCCACGGATCCGGATCCATGGGTGGAGAGTTGGATCCGCTTCCAACTCGGTCGCTCGTTGTTGATGGAACCGGGCATGGGCCAGCAACGACGAGGCCTCCTTTCGTTGTCGCATGTGCCTGCCCGCTGGGGACAGGCCCAGCCATACCTGTCGGGGGTTGCCATGGCTATCATGGCCGACCAGTTCGACGCGCACGATGATGTCGATGCGGCTCGCCGCATGCGGACGGATCTTCGACGCATGCACCCTGCCCATCCCGTACTTCGACGTGGCGTCGAAGGCATGGCAACGCTTCCGGAGAAGGAGACTCCATGAGTATCACGATTCCAGCCTCGATGTTCCTTGGCGCATCGATCCCGGATGTCCCCAAGACGTGGTGGGACACCATCCTTACGGGTGGAACGGTAGGGTTCATCATCATCGCCCTGAGCATCGTGGCGTTCGGGCTGGTGGTCTACCACTTCGTCCAGATCCGGCGAAGCTCGGTCCTGCCCGAGGCGCAACTCCTGGAACTGGAGCAGCGGCTTTCCACGGGCAACTTCGACGGGGCACTGGAGTACTGCCTCGATCCGATCCATGATTCCTTCCTGACCCGTGTCATGGGAGCCGGCCTGCTGCGGTTCCAGCGATCCGCGTTCGGCATCTTCGAGATCAAGAACGCCATCGAGGAGGCTGGTGAAGACCAGACCGCACGGTTGTACAGGGCGACGGACGGACTTGGAGTGATCGGCACGATCGCTCCGTTGCTGGGCCTGCTCGGCACGGTCATCGGCATGGTCGGCGCATTCGACTCGGTCTCGCGCAGCGCAGGTTCCAACTACGAGGAACTGGCATCGAACATCAGTCTCGCACTCGTCACCACCTTGATGGGGCTGATTCTCGCGATTCCCTGCGTGGCACTCTTCACATACTTTCGAAACCGGATCGATGCCCTTGCATCCGAGGCCGGGCGAGAGATCGAGCGGCTTCTGCTGCATCTTGAGGACAGCGGGGCCGGTTCCAGCGGGTCGGCCCGTTGAGATTCTCCGGTCGACGAGCTCGAACACGCACGCTCATGGTGGAGTTGACTCCCATGATCGATGTCGTTTTCCTGCTCATCGTCTTCTTCATGGTGACCTCGGAGTTCGCTCGTGACGTCCGGGCCGATTTGGAACTGCCGAAGCTCGACGGCGAACAGCGGGATGAATCGGAGGAAGCCGGACTGGTGATCAACATCCAGGAAGACGGATCCATCATCCTGTCGGTTTCCGAGACGCCGCTGCAACTTGATGAACTTGAGCAGCGCCTCCGAGACACCTTCGTGGGCGAGGGGGCTACGGAGGCCCGTGTCCTGGTGCGTGCCGATGCCCGGGCATCGACCACGCGGTTGAACGAGGTGGTTCGACTGCTGCACAAGGTTGGAGTGGGAGCGGCCCGGATGGGCACGGAAGTGCCGGCCATGGGAGGCCGTGGGAGGACGCCGTGAGATTCCAGGCGCGAAAATCACGTGCACGCGTGGATCGCCTGGCTCTGAATCTCGCCAGCATGATCGACGTAACCTTCCTGCTGCTGGTGTACTTCATCGTCAGCACGGTGATGGCTCGTCCCGAAGACCAGTTGACGTCCTCGATCCAGACACGTGATTCGGAGACGTCCGGAGCGGAAGTCGACTACCAGCCACAGGTCATCGAGGTGGTTCAACTCAAGGGGAGATCCACGTACATCATCGGTGATCGCATGCTTCATGACCTGCCGTCCCTGACACGGGTGCTTGAGGATCTGCCCAAGGAGATCGGCGTATTCGTCCGGGTATCCCCGGGCATCCCGGTGGAGTTCGCGTTGGCTGCGGTGCAGTCGGCACGTGACGCCGGATTTCAGCAGGTGACGTATGTGCCTCAGGAGTAGCCATCTTCTCGCCATGGTCTTCAGCGTGTGCGTCCTCATGGCTGGTTCGGCCAGGGCGGATGACGTGTCGTCGTTCCTCGAATCACGGGGATTGGAACGTCTGCTCGTGATTCACCTCGAGCAGCAGATGGATTCCATGACCGGCGATGCCAGGTCCGCTGCGGCCAAGCGGCTGGCCAGGCTCTACGCCCGCCTGCTGATGACGGCGGAGGACCGTGGAGACAGGGCATACCTGGAGATGCGTGGGCTCCAGTTGCTCAAGGGCATTCCCGCCGGAGAGGCGGACGATCTGCGGGTGGAACTGATCAATGGCCGCTACCTGGTCGCCGAGGACGTCGCCGAGCGGCATCGCCTTCGGCTCGATGATCTCGGCGAGACGCAGCAGGCCATCGAGACACTGGATGAACTCATTACGGAACTGGAGCAGGTCCAGGCCCGCACGCAGCGAGCCCTTGAGAGCACGGCACGTTCGATCGAGCGGGGGGCTCCCTTCCGAGCGACCTCTCGTCGAGAGCGGCTGGCTCGGCAGGAACAACTGCTGCGCCGCACGCGGTACCTGCTTGGCTGGGCAAGTTACTACCGGGCCTGGTTGTCGAGTGACCCGATGCTGGCGGAGCAGGCCGAGGCGATCTTCGCGGAACTCCTTGAACTGGAGCCCGGCTTCATCAAGCCCGAGTACGTCTCAAGGGATCTGCGCAGTGAGGATGTCATCGCCTGGTCGATTCTCGGGATGGCAGCGAGCCGCGGCATGACGCACAGTTCGGTCACCACGATGCTCTGGTTCGACCTGCTGGAAGAATCCAACGTGTCCGAATCGATCCAGTCCATGCTTCCGGGTTGGCGATTGGCGGTGTTGCTGGACAACGGGGAGTACGAGCGAGCGTCGATGCTGGTGGACGACCTGCAGGAGGCGGGCACCATCATCCCCACGACATGGTGGCGCCTGATCGCCGTCCATGCCCTGGAGGCGGGAGGAGACGCCTGGGCTCTGCAACTTGCGGACCGGGCGGTTGCGGAACTGGCGGCACGCAATGCACTGAATCATCTCTATGACCTCGTTGAACGCTATGGCGAAGTCCTGGCCGATCGTGGTGGCTTCGCCCTGGCCTACGCGCGGGGTGTGCTGAACTTCCAGGAGGCGAAGTCCAGGTCCAATGCCGATGGCGTGCCGGAAACGGATGAGGCCCGGGAGGCATACCAGGAGGCCGGGCGACTGCTTGCGATGGCGCTTGCCGAGTCCGATCGGGATCGATGGGGTACGGCGAAGGCTGGCTGTGGATCACTGCTTGCCTGGTGCCTGTACTCGCAGGGCCGCTACGCCGATGCCCGGGACCGCTTCCTCTGGGTCCTGGAGCAGAACGATCGGGATCGCTACGAGGAGTCGCTGTGGATGGCCATCGTGTGCCAGGACCAGGTGGTTCACATCGATGAACAGGCGGAATCGATTCAACGGTTGGACTCGCTCGTGGAGCGGTACCTGTCGATGTTTCCCGATGGTGCCAGGGCGGGCGAGCTCGCCGTGCGTCGGGCCGCCGGTGCGGAGCCGTCATTGGATGTGGTTGAACAGCTCCTGTCGGTGTCCGATCAGGATTCTGCCTGGCTCGATGCCCAGCATGGCGCATCCCGGATGCTCTACCAGCTCTTTGCCTCCGGGACGCAGGAGCAGCGAGTTGAAAGCGGTGGAAAATACCTGACCATCGCCGTTCCGCTGTTCATGCTCGACATGGAAGCGGGCAGTACAGACGCCCAGGCAGCAGGGCGAGCCATCGCCCGCAGTCGACGTATTCTCGAGGTCGCTCTTGATGAAGGGCTGCAGCGCCTTGTCGCAGCCGACACGGTACTTGACGCTCTGGCGGAACTGGACGCCATGGCCATCCAGCCTCCGGAGGGGTACACCCATGAAATCGCCTACCGGGCGGTCCAGCTGGACCTGGCACGCGACAGGATTGAAGCGGCCCAGCAGCTGGTCGAGAGGCTGATCGAGGTGGATCCAGAAGGACTGTGGACCCGGCTTGCGATCCGGGCCTTCTTCCGGTTCACCCGGGATCGCTGGGTGGCAGCCGATGCATCGATGGATCGGCGCAGTGATGCCCAGCGGCTGATCTGGTACGGGGGCCTGCTGCTGCAGGAGGAGGCGTCCGTATCCGAAGCGATGGAATCTCCCGGGATGGTTGCCGTTGCATCCATCGTCGCATCCGCCGGTCTTGAATCCTGGCTTGGCAGCAGGGACGAATCCGTCGGACGAGATGCATGGCTCATGTATGGGCAACTGCTCGCCGTCCACCCTCGCAACCAGAAGTTTCTCCGTGGACGCGGGCTCCTTTCTCCTTCGCAGGGTGAAACCGAGGAGGCCATGCGTTGCTGGCGCATCCTGATGAACGGCACGTCCTCCGGTTCCGATGCGTGGTTCGAAGCGCGTACCAACCTGCTTGAACTGCTGGAACATGCAGACCATGAGCATGCGAGAAGCGTGCTGGAGCAGCACCAGGTGCTCTTTCCAGGGTGGGGCCCGGAACCGTGGGGGAGTCGGCTTCGAGCCATCCACCGGCGTTTGGGGACGACTCCCGACGGTGGTGCTCCATGAGCCGTCCGGACCCCACGATGCGCTTCATCGGTGTTCCGGCGGACAGCGATCCCTTGACACTGCTGGGGCTTGACCCGAGTTCGTGCAGTGGCCCGGTGGTGGACGCGGCGCTCGTGTCCCGCCTGGCCCGGATCTACGACCACCCGGACGGACGTTCGAGCATGGCCGAGGCGGCGCGGGCCACGCTTCGGGACGCTGCATCGCGACTCAAGGATCCGGACCAGTGGCAGGACATCCAGGTGGAGCATGCGTCGAGGCGGGTGGAGACGCCGGCGGAAGTACCGATTCCATCGACTACCGCCACGCCTCCCTCGGCAGCCTCCGTGGAGTTGACGACCATCCAGGTGCAGCTCATGCAGGTACTCGCATCGTGCGGGGGATGGAATGCGGTTTCCCGTTCCCGCCTGGCGTCCATCGGAGCCATGCACGGCCTGTCGCCCCTGGAGATGGTGGATGAACTTCGCGGATTGACTTCGGTCGTTCGATTGAGTGCCTTGCCTGCGGCTGCCACCAGGCCGGCGTGGCGTGGATCATCTTCCCAGCGTGCCATGGAACCGGGGTTCGTGGAGCGGGTGGTCGGACAGTACGCGCCGGAACTTCGGGCATCAGACAACCGGTCCCTGGTCAAACTCTGCTTCCTCTTTGGTGGCCTGGGAATCCTTGCGCTGCTGCTGATGCTTCGACTGCTGCTCGTCGATACAACAGGCGGTGTGCAGCAGGCGGGGACATTGGAACTCAAGCAGTCACGTGATGCCTTGGACATGGTTGCAGGCGAGTCGGGAGGAGGCAGCGTGAACCAGGTTCCCCTGGCCCCGTTCACGTCAACGCTGGTACTGCCGTTGAAGCCGCTTCCGGCGGAAGTACTTGATGATGTCGATGCGAGTTCAGAGACGATCCAGACGCTCTACTCGCTGTCGCGACATGCAGTCGGAATGGAGGACATCGATCGGCGCATGAAGGAGGAGTGGGAGGGTGCCATCGACGTGGCGTCGACGGGTTGGTTCGGGGCGGACCCCACGACCGCGAAGAACATGCGAAAGGCCATGGCCGGCGTCCTCGAAGTCACCGGTTCCAATCCACGACTCGCAGGACCGCTGCTGGGAGCATTGGCTCCGCCGAGTCCGGGGGTCACCGCTGAGCCACTGTCGATTCCCAGGGGAGCCTGGCAGTGTGGCATGACCGGCGCCCTGGTCGGCATCGACACCATCTCCCCTGCGGCGAGATCGCTTGCCACGCAGTATGTTCGAACTTCCCTCGGGCGGCAGGCCATCCCCGACACCTTCAATGATGGCGTCCTGGTCTGGCTTTCGGCCTGCATCCCGTCACTCGTGGAGAGCCTTGATGTGCGGGCGACGGCGGCGGAGGCATGGAAACTCTGGTTCCGATGCCTTGCCGTCATCGATGACGGGCCCGGGCGTGAGGCGATCCTGCTGAAGGCGGCACGGCAACTGCTGGAGACCCAGGCAGATCTCTCGCGACCGGAAGTCCCACAGATGGTGCTGGGTCGCCTTCTGGTCGAGCTCGATTGGGACAAATCCGCCGGCGTACGCAGTGCCGTGCTCGGCTGGTTCGTGGATCCCGCCATCAGTTCAACGGACCTGTGGGTGCTCGGCAGTTCGTTGGCCACCATCGAACAGACGCCATGGTACGAGCGGCGATTCGTCGTGGCTCCGGATGCGGACCTGCCCATGCGGCGTCGCATCCAGGCACGGCTGGCCCAGGCCTGGCCACGGCCGACCGCGATCGTGGGCATGCCGGGTCGTGGCATACCCGAAGGCTTCGATCCGCAACTGGCGGAGACCTGGCTCTCGCTGCTCAAGCAGGCTCGTGCGGTGGACCGTGATCGTGGAACGCTTCCGATGCTTCACCGACTGCTGCTGGAACGGTTGCTGGCGGAAGCAGCGGATGGCCTGGTCACGGGCCATGGAGGTGACACGTTGTCCGTGCTCAATGAACTGGAAGGAGTTCTTGAGCAGTACGATGACCTGTTGGATTCCGATCCACGCGGTTTCAATCGTGATGTCACCAGCCTCGGGGGGCGCGTCGACGGGCAGTGGGCTCGTCTCTACGGCGTCCGCGCCCGGAATCGTGCCGACAAGATCGACATGATGCAGGAACTGGAACGGCATGGTGGCGACGACCTGGGGCCGATCGATGCCGATCTCCTGGCGTCAGAGGCGCTGACCGCGAACATCGGTGTTCGTGAAGCGGCGCACTACCTCATCGAGACCCGGTACAGCCTGGGTCCGAACATGGCTCAGGCAATGGTTGACCGGCTCCCGCAGGCTTCCGCGACGGTCGACGTGACCGGGCTCATCGAATCGTTGACCGGGGCTGAACTTCCTCGCCCGAGTGCGACGCGCTGGCCCATCGAGGCACGCCTGGCCATGGTCAATCATGCCTTGGCTCTTCGTCTCAATGAATCCGGCCAGATCGATGCACTGTCGGAGTCCCTTGCTCGATCCATGCGGCGTGAATCGAAAGGCCTGGGTTGGGCGGCCGATCCGGCCGGTTCCCCAGAGGCATCTGCACATGCACTGACTGCGGCCTGGCAGAACCATCTTGAAACACTCCAGGACGGAGAGCCATGGCCATGGGGACGGGAGTGGGAGGATCGACACACTGCCCGGCTCATGCTTTCTGGCGACTCGCTGCAGCGTTTCCTCGTTGAACAGATCGCCATGCATGAACTGCTGGTGTATTGGATGAAGCAGGTCCAGCCCGGCGCAACCAGCATGCTCGACGAGTTGCAATCCGACCTGGTCCTCAAGCGAGATCGCGCCGTGCATGTCGTCGAGCAGATGCTGCTGACGGAAACCGCGGTGGTCGAACTCTGGTCGATTCGAATCAGGTTCATTCTTTCGCAACTGCAACAGGGCGGTCGGGGAGGTGGAACATGATCCGATTGCTGTCCCTGGCAGGCATCATCGTCCTGAGTTCATTCATGGCTGCGGCTGCCCCTTCAACGGCTGTACGATGGCAACTGGATGCACTGGATCCATCGGATCCCTCCCAGTACTTCCTTCGGGCCGAGGAAGTGGCCGATGTGGCCACGGATGCCCGGCAACGGCGTCTCGCCATTCGACTCTACGCTCTTGCGGTCACCCTCGATCCCGAGCAGTGGGGCACCAGCGGCCTGTTGGGGATCATCGAACTGGTCGAGGACGAGTCGACGATCCGGGCGCTGCGATCGATGATCGAGTTGCAGGAGGGACGGTCCGCTGGGCTGCTTCCGGATTCCCGCGTCGTGCTCGGCCAGACAGATCGCGCTACCATTGCTGCGTTCGATGTGCTGTCGTACGCACGATCGGGAGAAGTGTTGGACGCCCGGCGGCGACTCAGGAGCATTCCCGGTGTCCGTGAACGACTGCTTGTCTACCAGGATGAGATTCCCGGCGGCATGCAACGGCTCATCGATGACCTGTCGGTGTCCAAGGAATCAGGATCTCGGCAACGGTTGACGCAGGCGGAACAGGTGGCTCAACTGCAGGTGCAGTTGCGGTTGCTCGGTGGTCGAGAGGAATCATGGTCGGCGACCCTGATGGCCTGGCGGGGAAGGCCGATGCAGAGTCTCGAGTCGCACGACCTCGGGTCGCTGCTGGGACTGGATCTCGATCGCCGGGTCTGGCGCAGCGATCGCTGGCAACCGGTCGAAGAGGTCCTGCCTGCCGATACGGATCAGTGATTGTCGAGGATCCAGCGGAGTTTCTGCTTGGCCAGCTGACCGAGGTCCGTGAGCATGCTGGTGGTGGTGATGCTCCAGACGGCCCATGAAGTGTGGAACGGCTCGGCTGCCAGTTCAAAACCATCCTTGATCATTCGCTTCATTCGCTTGGTGGGAACCGAATTGTGGAACTTCTGGTCCATCGGCATGGCCACCTGGAGGTCTTCGGGGGATGGAATGATGATGCCAAGCGGCTCATCATCATGGTGATCGGCCAGGGAGAATGTGATGACCCAGTGCCAGCAATCTCCGTACCAGGCGAAGTCCTGCTCGATCTCGTCCATGTCCATGAACAGGGATTGGGCATGGTCGAAGAGTGGTCGACTCGTGGCTTCAAGTTCGCCTCGAAGCGACTCGATCGTCGGCGTGGAGAACTCGTCGGTCCAGATTGGGCGTGTGAAATTCGACATGGTCCGTTTCCCGTCCTTCAGATTCCCGTGGAAATTGCCAGTGTATCAGGAACACGCCATGGGGACCGGTCCGGATCGCTCATGGAGGGGACCAGGCCCGCCTCCCGCCTCCCGGTGGTAGGATGAGGGCTCGTATTTCCCCACAGTCCCACAGGTGTTGCATGGCCCCCTCCTCCGATCTGCCCGAAGGCATCCAGCCCCCGGATCTTTCCGAGGCCTCGATCCTGATCGTCGACGACAACCTTCAGAATCTGGAATTGATGCAGGCCTACCTGGAGGAACTCGGGTGCGGGATCACCACCGCTACCGATGGACTGGAGGCGATCGAGGCCATTGATCGATCCGCGCCGGACCTGATGTTGCTGGATGTCATGATGCCCAGGATGTCAGGCTTCGAGGTCTGCCAGAAGATCAAGGCGCAGCCGACCACCAGCGAGATCGTGATCATCATGGTGACTGCCTTGAACGAGGTGGGAGATTTCGAGCGAGCGGTGGAGTGCGGTACGGATGACTACATCGCCAAGCCGGTCAACAAGCTGGAACTGCTGACCAAGGTTCGTTCACTCCTTGAGCATCGCCTGCTCATGCGGACCTACGATCAACTTGGTCTCAAGGAACACGTGCCGACGCCGGATTTCCGGATGTTGACCGACGAGGGTGACACGATCCTGCCTCCTCCAGAGGATGAGGAGTTCGACGAGGATGCACCCAAGGCACCTCGATTCTGAACCCCAAAAACGACACACCCGGTGTCCCACCAGGACCACGAGGGCCATGTCACCGGGCGTGCCTTTGTTCGTGTTGTTCGGTCGGTCAGGCCGCAGGTCGGCGGCAGACGACGGCGGTCGTCTCGTTGGTTCGGAGCCAACTGGTTCCCCGGGGTTCGATCGTCACCTGGAGGTGATCCAGATAGAGGCGGAGGGCGGGCTTGTCGAAACTGTCAAGCCATCCAAGGTCCGCGGTTGGATTCATCTCGGTGATCCCGTCCATCAGCTGTTGCTTGCTCAACATGTCGGCCCCTTGCGTTGGAATGGTGTTGACGGATTTGATGTCGACATGCGGCAGGGTGTCCGTCCAACTGATAATTGGCCGGACGCTCTGGGAATCAGGCCAGATACAGCATGGCCCACGATGGGCCGGGGTCCGTGGGGGCGTACCCACAGGATGTTGGGGCGTCAAAAAAAAACGATCGGGCCTGGCCGCACCGGGGCAGGACTATCGGACCCTGCGTTTCAGTGTCCTGAGCCGCGTTGAAGCACATGCTGCCGATCGGCGGCGAGCGGACCGAAGGTCTCGGCAGTCCCATCCACCCACCGGATGGTCACAGTGTCCACGGACTTGTTGGCACCCAGTCCCAGATGGATGCGGGGGTCGTTGGCGGCCAGGTAGCTGTAGTTGGTCAGCAGGGGACGACTGAGGGTTCTGGAGCCGATCCTGGCGGAGACGACGGCTCCGATCGCGTCCCTCCCATGCTCATCAAGAACCTGCAGCAGTATCCAGTGGCCCGCATCGGGGGCGATGTTGCGGAGCAGGGTGATCGGAGCATCTCGGTTGACCACGATGATGTCCATGGCTCCATCGTTGTCCAGATCTCCGAACGCCGCCGCCCTGGAAGTCAGGGAAATGGGGTCAACGACGCCACCTCGAGGCAGGACTTCGCTGAAGACACCCTGGCTGGAGCCACGCATCAGCATGTTCTGCTGTGCGTAGGGATCTACGCCCTCGGGCACGGGGCTCCGCAGGACGCGACCATTTGCTTCGTAGAGATCCAGGTACCCATCGTTGTTGAAATCAAGCCAGGCCATGCCGAATCGGGTGAACGGCTTGGTCGTGGTCCTCAGATCGGATGATGCGGTGATGTCGACGAAGTAGGTTCCCTCGTTCCGGAAGAGAGAGTCGGACTCCCCGGTGAGATTGCAGACAAGCAGGTCCATGTCACCGTCGTCATCGATGTCGCTCACGGTGACGCCCATGCCGGCCTTGGGACGCCCCTCATCATCAAGCGCGCAGCCGGCGAGCAGGCCGATGTCCTTGAAGGAGCCATCGCGCTGGTTGTGCCAGAGCAGATCGCGGGTTCCGTCGTTGGCAATGAAGATGTCTGTCCACCCGTCATCGTCGAAATCGACGCAGGCGATGCCGAGCCCGTTGCCCATGCTCGTGTCGATGCCGGCCTTGGCGGTGACATCGCTGAAGCGGCCATTGCCAAGGTTCTCGTAGAGCACGTCCCGGGCCGGGGCATCATAATTCCGGGGCGAACAGTAGTCCCGTCCGGTAGTCATCAGCGAACAGTCCAGTTCCGTTTCCGGTGACCAGGAGATGTAGTTGGTGATGTAGAGGTCCAGGTCACCATCCCGATCGGTATCAAGGAACGCAGCGCTGGTCCCCCAGCCGGGGTGGGCCGTGCCGGAAGCAGTCGTGACATCGGTGAATCGCCCATTGCCATCGTTGCGGAGGAGGGCATTCGGTCCCACGTTCGTCACGTAGAGATCGAGGTCACCATCGTTGTCGTAGTCCCCGGTTGCCACACCCTGTCCATACCCGGTATTCCCGGCGCCGCTTTCCTCGGTGATGTCCTGGAAGTGCCAGTCTCCATCGTTCCGGTAGAGTCGATTTGAGGCGGGGTTCGTGCGGCTGGAGTCGAGGGCGGACTCGATTTCGCCGCCCTGCACCAGGTAGATATCGAGGTCATTGTCTCCGTCGACGTCCAGGAGGGCGACGCCACCGCCGATGATTTCCGGCAGCAGGTAGTCGCCGAACTGTCCACTTGTCCAGTTGAAGTTGATGTTGCTTTCCGTGGTGGCATCGACGAACCATGGTGCCGCCGGAGGTGCTGGTGCCGCGGCGGTGGCGGGCGGCGTGCGTTGCGGGGGTGCAGACTCTCCGCATCCGGCCAGCAGCAGGCAGGCGAGGCCGGTGATCAAGGCGCTGCGGATCATGGCTGCGTGCCCGTGTTCATTTCGGACTGGATGCGTTCCTGGACGACTTGAGCCATCGTCTGCAGGTGGTGGGAGTCGGGGGCTCGTGCCAGTCCGCGTTGGACGGCATCCCTGGCCGCCGCGAGGTTGTTCTGCAGAAGGTAGACGTCGGCGAGTCCAGCCCAGCTTCGCCCGTCATTTCGATTCAGGGCAAGGACCAGCTGATACTGCTTGAGTGCATCGGGGAATCGTCCGGTCCGGGTCAGTGCATGGGCGTACTGATGACGTGCAGCAGTGTCCTGGATGCCCAGTGCGAATGCAGTATCGAAACTCTCGATTGCCTGCGGCAGGTCCTGCTCCTGTACGCGCAAGATGCCGAGTTGCATGTGGGCCTGGGCCATGTTCGGATTCAATTCGGTGGCTCGCTGGGCGTGGGCCCGGGCCCGGGAGCGGTCGTCGGAAGCCTGGTACTGGTAGGAAAGGCTCAGGTGGGTTGGTGCGTAGGCTTCATCGATGCGGAGCGCCCGCTTGAGCGTTCGAATGCACGCCTTCTGCTGTCCCAATGCCGCCTGGAGATGGCTGAGTCGGTTCAGCAACACCAGGTTTTCCGGTTCATCTTCGATCGCGCTGCGGGTTTCGGTCATGGCATCGCGAAGGTTCCCGGCATCGATCAGTCGATCGATGCGATCGATGCGGGATTGGGTGCTTGCGCCGGCATCAAGGATGACCTGGTGCCAGGGATCCTCGAACTGAGGAGGATCGCCCTTGACGTTCGCAAGCAGCAGGGCGGCTTCCTCGATCCGGCCCTGTCGCCGATAGGCCTGACCGAGCAGGAAGTCCAGATAGGAGTTGCTGACAACGGCGCGCAGTGATTCGAGGTGAGGGACGGCATCGCCCGGCCTGCCGTCCGACAACGCTGTTCGCGCAAGGCCGACACGAGCCGCCGGTGAGGTCGGCTCGACGTCCATCGTGGCACGGAAGGCGAGTTCGGCATCGGCATGCCGGCCAAGGTCCAGGAGGAGGTACCCACGGTGCCAGATGGCGGGTGCGTAGTCAGGGGCATTTCGGGAAACCTGAAGGTGAGCATCGATTGCCTCATCGATTCTTCCCTCCTGGGTCAGGAGCAGCGCCAGCCCGTACCAGGCTCTGGAGTTGCCGGGTTCCATGTCCAGGGACTGCTGGTAGGTTTCGATGGCCTGCCTGGGCAGCCCGTTGCCGTGGTAGAGCTGGGCGAGTCGGAGGCGAACCGTGGGATCGTCTGGAGCGGCACTGACCGCTCCGAGGCCGGCTTGAAGTACAGCCTGAACACGGGAGTTGAAACTCGACCAGGGCACCGTCGGTTCAGGGGCAGGCATGGGGGCTTGCGCAGTGCTCTGGTCGGGCAGATCGCAGCCGGTCCAGCCCATCCCTGGTGCCATGATCAGGCAGGCCATGATGAGCCTTCGGGAATGCATGCGAACTCGATCATACAGCCGCGTTGGAGCGTGAGGGGGCTAGAATGCTCCACATGCCCGATCCGTACTATGCAGCGGCCTGCCAGACCGACTTCCCGGCCCCAAGAAGGCGAGGCGAGATCCAGGATCGAACAAAGGCCATGATTCAGATGGCTGAGCAGACCCTGTCTGCCTACGAGCCGAACCACGATATCCGGCTGTTTGTCTTCCCCGAGTTTGCTCACGCCGCCCCCATCTACTCCACGGTCGAGGAACTGAATCGGCATCTTGCCGTCGAGGTTCCCAATGAGCACGTCGATGCATACGCCGACTTCTGTGCCGAGCACGGGTGCTGGATCCAGACCGGTACCTTTCTGGAACATGTTCCTGAACACGGATCGGATGTGATCTTCAACACCACCGTGTTGGTGGGACCTGGTGGCATCGAGCTCATCTACCGGAAGGTGAACCCCTGGATTCCATGGGAGGTGAGCGCATCGCCGCATGACCTTGATCCGGAAGGAGACCACTTCCCGGTGGCGGACACCGAGATCGGTCGCATCGGAGTGGCGGTCTGCTACGACTGGTTGTTCCCCGAGTCCATTCGCCAGTTGGCGATGAACGGGGCCGAGGTCATCAACCGGGTCTCGGCGTACATGGATCCCTGGGGATCACAGCCCCCGATGGACTGGTGGACGCTCATCAACCGCACCCGTGCACTTGAGAACACGGCGTACGTCGTTGCGTGCAACCAGGGGGCCAGTCGTGAGCACTTCCCACCCTTCAGTTGGCCAGGCTCGAGCATGATCGTCGACTACGACGGGCGCATCCTGTCACAGGCCGATGCCGGTCCCGGGGAGCGTGTTGTGGTGGCGCCAATCGCCATCGATGTGCTCCGGTACGAGCGGGAGCGACGACTCGGGCACGACATGCGTTCCCACCTGCGCAGCGAAGCCTATGACTATCTGCGGACGGGTCACCTCGCTCCTGCAGAGGTCCACCCCATCACGAGCAGTTCCCTCGAAGATCGGATCGCGTCGGCTCGTTCCCAGGGAGTCCCGCATGAGCATTGACCGGTTTGCATGGTTGGCACTGGCGATCCTGCTGCTTCTGCCGGGCTGTGACGAGGAGCGTGACGCCACCTCAAGGCCGATGGATGCCACCACGATCGCCGCCAACAATCGTGGCGTGGCGCTCATGGGCCAATACGACTACCGACAGGCCTACGAGGTCTTCGACCAGGCGGCCCGATCGCATCCCGAGGAGCCCGACCTGCTGGTCAATCGTGAAATCGCAAGATTGAATCGGCAGGAAGAAGGAGATGAAGCCGAGGCTCTCCAGCAACTCGGGACCATCATCAAGGAGCACCCGGGCCACCTGCGGGCCATCTACACGGCGGCCATTCTCCAGTTCTACCTGGAAGATCCCGAGGCGGCCAGGAGTCGATTCGAAACGGTGCTGGCCAGGGACGAATCGGACGCCTTCTCCGCCTACTACGCCGGGCAGTGCGCGGCCCAGAGCGGTGATGATGAGTCGGCGATTGCGTACTACGAACAGGCGATGCAACTGGACCCGTACCTGCGAAGCGCGGTGTACGGAGCCAGTCAGGTCTATCGTCGGCTGGGTCGCACCGATGATTCCTCGGCGATGCTCAAACTCTTCACTCGATTGGAAATGAATCCCAGAGCGCACCTGGCGGAGATCAAGTACGCCCGAATGGGACCCAAGGCCATGGCCATCGTGATCGGTGATTCGTCGGCGGAGTCATCCCCACGCCCCCAGGGAATGGTGTTCGGGGCGCCGCAAGGCGTTGCGATCCCGATGCAGTCGCTGGATACGGGTTCGCTTACCGGGTGCGATGTGGATGGTGACGGGGACGTGGACGCGATGGTGAGCGGGGGGCGTGATGGAAACGCCTTCCTTCGAAACGTGGGTGGACACCTCACCGTGGAGCCCGGGCACCCGCTGGCCGGGGTTGATTCCGTGCTCGCCGTGCTGTGGGGCGACGTCGATGATGACGGTCGAGTGGATGCCTACCTCTGCCGTGATGGAGTGAACGAGCTCTGGCTGCAACCTGCCGTCGACACATGGGAACGGAGCGAGCCGCTTCAAGGCGATCGCTTTTCACTGCGGACCGTTGATGGGGCGATGTTCGATGCCGATCATGATGGTGATCTCGACATCTTCTGCGTCAACTCCGATGGCCCCAACGCACTGCTGAACAACAATCGTGATGGCACGTTCCAGGACATCGCTTCAGAGGTGGGCCTGCTGGGCACGTCACCGGCATCACGGCAGGTGATGGTGGCGGACCTCGATCGTGATCGGGACGTTGATCTCATCGTCCTCAACGAGTCCGCTCCGCATGACATCTACATCAACGACCGCCTCTGGGACTGGAAGGCCGGCGGCGAGGAATACGCCTTGCTCAAGGCGGCCCATGTTGCGGCTGCAGTTGCTGGTGACATCGACGCGGATGGTGTCCTTTCGATCTGCACCACCGGACCCAAGAGCATCCAGTGGTGGTCGCCGATGGGCGGGGCACGCTGGGAACCGACGACGGTGTCGCTCAAGACGTCCGGAGTCCGTCCCGAGCGACTGGCACTGGTGGACATGACTGGTGACGGTCGGCTCGATCTTGTCGCGTCGGGATCATCCGGGTGGTTCCTCGCATCCAGTGGAGTCGAAGGTGGGGTCCAGATGACAGGAGATGCCGCTGGCCCGTGCTCTTCGCCGTTGGTGCTTGATCCAATCCACGGGCCATCCTTCGCCGTTGCGCAGGGGGGAAGAGTGATCGTGTATCCACCGGGTCCCGGTCGATTCGATTTCGCCACACTCCGGTTCACGGGGCGAACCGACACGGGTGCCTCGATGCGATCGAATCCATCCGGCATCGGGACAGAGGTGGCCGCTCGTGCCGGTTCACGATGGACGGTGACGGGAACGCTGCGAATGGATTCCGGCCCCGGGCAGGGGCTGCAGCCGATGAGCATCGGATTGGGCGGAGCGCGTGCTCTGGACTTCATTGCGATCGACTGGTCCGATGGGGTGTTCCAGACGGAACTGGATCTCTCCTCGCACGAGGTGCATGACATCGTGGAGACCCAGCGGCAGTTGTCGAGCTGCCCGGTGCTCTTTGCCTGGGATGGACAGGAGTACCGGTTCATCACGGACTGCCTTGGCGTGGCGGGGATCGGCTTTGCGTTGGACAAGGACACGGTTTCGACACCGAGGCCGTGGGAACGGATCCTGCTGCCCGAGCATGCCCTTGTGCCACGGGATGGTCGGTATGAACTGATCCTTGCCGAGCCCATGGAAGAACTCTGCTACCTGGATGCCGCCATGCTTGAGACCTGGGACCTGCCTCCCGGCTGGTCGCTGGCGATCGATGATCGCATGGCCACGGGGCCCCCGGAGCCAACTGGAGCACCGTTCTTCTACCGCGAGGCGATGACGCCTCGGCGTGCGGTGCGGTCCGGGACGGTCGATGTGACAGGTGATGTCGAGACGGCTGACCTGGAGCCTGTGGAGCCCGGTGAACTCGATCGAAGGTTCCTCGGTCGACTGGCCGAGCCCATGGACCTCCTGCTGGAGTTCCCCCTGGAAATCGAATCCGGACCCGGTGCACCGTTCCTGCTGATCGACGGATGGGTTGAATATCCGTACTCACAGACCATGTTCGCAGCGTGGCAGGCTTCGGCTTCCTACGACCCGCCGACACTGCTGGCCGAAGATGAACAGGGTCGATGGATCGAGGTGTTGCCGAGGTTCGGCTATCCCGCCGGCATGCCACGGCAGATGGTCGTTTCGCTCGATGGGTTGCCATCAGGATGCCGGCGACTGCGGCTGGTCACGAACCTGCAGATCTACTGGGATCGAATCCAGGTGGCATGGTCGGAGCCGTGTCCACGAGCCGTCAAGGCGTTGCGTTCACTCGACTCCGCCCGAGTCTTCGGTGCCGGGTACCCGCGGCGTTTCACCGGTCCGTTCTTTCTGCCTGGCTACGACTGGAATGACCGGGCACCACTTGCGGACATGCGGGCCCAGCGTGGCTTCTACACGGCGTTCGGTCCAGCGGATCAACTGGTCGCTTCGGATGATGGAAACCTGGCGATCTTCGGAACCGGGGAGGCCATCAGCCTGAGCTGGGACGTCGAGTCGGTGGGACTGGATGAGGGCTGGACGCGTCAGCACGTGCTTGACGTCCGGGGCTGGTGCAAGGACATGGACCTGGCCACTCGCGGGGGGGAGCAGGTGGGGCCGCTTCCCCGGCACGACTCGATTCAGTCGCATCCACGCTTGCATGATCGTTTCAATACCAGGTACCGATCCGGCTTCTGAGCCATGATCGTCGATGGACCGACAAATGCCGCCTGTGGGCGGAATCTCGGTTTTTCCTGTTGTCTTCCAAATGGGGGAGGTCGATGATGCATTCATGAAATGTTCAGGCTCAGGGTCGCCGCAGGGCGATCCGCGTCCCGGTCCACCAGGGAGACGTCGTTCGTGAGCGACCAGAAGCCATCCCAGGGCCCCGCTCCGGCAGGTCGCAGGCGGTACGTCCCGGTCATCGGTCCGGCCTTGCGTCGGCTGCTGGCGGTGATCTTCGCCTTGTTCGCCCTGCTCGTGGTCAATTCCGTCTACCTGGTGAGCATTCGTGTCCTGGGCCTCTCCACGGGAGAGACCTACGAGAACTGGTTCTACCTGAACATGTTCATCGCCCACCTCGTGCTGGGGCTGGCGATCTGCCTGCCGATCATCGTCTTCGGCTTCTTCCACATCCGTAATGCCCACGATCGCCCCAATCGTCGTGCGGTGCGGGCCGGGTACGCGCTGTTTACGACTGCGATCATCCTGCTGTTGACGGGCTTCCTCCTCCTGCGGATCGATGGGCTGTTCGTGGTGCGGAATGAGGTCGTGCGTTCCGTCAGTTGGTGGCTGCACGTGATCACGCCATTGATGGTGATGTGGTTGTTCGTTCTGCATCGCCTGGCCGGTCGGCGCATCCGCTGGAAGGTGGGGGCGGGGTGGGCTGTCGTCGCCGGGTGCTTCGCGGTGGTCATGATCGTGCTGCAGGCGCAGGATCCCAGGCAGTGGAACGTGGAGGGCAATCCGGAAGGTGACACCTACTTCTTCCCGTCGCAGGCCCGGACCGTCAGTGGCGACTTCATTCACTCGGAAGTTCTCCAGAATGACGAGTACTGCCTGGAATGCCACGCGGACATCCACGACAGCTGGATGCATGGAGTCCACAAGTTCAGTTCGTTCAACAACCCGGCGTACCTTGCATCCGTCATCGAGACCCGTGAGTTCTCGATGGAGCGTGACGGCAACGTGAATGCATCGCGGTTCTGCGCCGGCTGCCATGATCCGGTTCCCTTCTTCAGCGGGCAGTTCAACGACCCCGAGTACGACATGCTCAATGACGTCACGGCCCATGCCGGCATCACCTGCACGGTGTGTCACAGCATCTCCCATGTCAACAGCGTGCGAGGCAATGCCGACTACACGATCGACGAGCCGGTGCACTATCCGTTTGCCTTCAGTGACAATCCGACCCTCAAGTGGATCAATCGCCAGTTGGTCAAGGCCAAGCCGGAGTTCCATCGCAAGACGTTCCTCAAGCCGCTGCACCAGAGCACTGAGTTCTGCGGCACCTGCCACAAAGTGCACCTGCCCGAGGAGCTCAACGGGTACCGCTGGCTGCGCGGGCAGAATCACTACGACTCCTTCTGGCTCAGCGGCGTCTCCGGCCAGGGTGTTTCCAGCTTCTACTACCCCCCGGTCGCCCAGGTGAATTGCAACGATTGCCACATGCCGCTGATGGCCTCGGACGACTTCGGGGCCCGGGTGCGTGATGCGTCCGGTGTCCCGACCGTGCACGACCACATGTTCCCCTCGGCCAACACCGCCATTCCCACGATGGTCGACATGCCTCGCCCGGAGGAGGCGATCGAGAAGCATCGCGAGTTCCTTGAGGGTGTGATGCGGCTGGATCTCTTCGGGCTTCGTCGTGACGGAGCCATCGATGGAGCGTTGATTGCTCCGATCGGTCCGGACATCCCGGTGCTCGAGCCCGGGGACCGGTACCTCCTGGAAGCAGTCATCCGGACCATGAAGATGGGGCATCTCTTTACGCAGGGGACGGCGGATTCCAACGAGGTCTGGCTGGACGTGGTCGTACGCAGTGGAGACCGGATCATCGGTCGCAGCGGGGCAATGGAGGACCAGTTCAACGATGTCGACTCATGGTCCCACTTCGTCAACTCGTTCGTGGTGGACCGCGACGGCTACCGCATCAACCGCCGCAATGCCGAGGACATCTTCACGGCTCTCTACAACCACCAGATTCCACCTGGTGCAGCCGATGTCGTGCACTACGGGTTCACGGTGCCGGAGGATCTGGACGCCCCGATCACCATCACCGCCGAGTTGAAGTACCGCAAGTTCGACGCGGAATACATGAAGTTCGTGATGGATGATCCGGATCATGTCAATGATCTTCCGATCACGGTGCTCGCCCGCGACGAGGTGACCCTGCCGGTCGCCGGCGTTTCCGGTGCGCCCGGTGCGGTGATGGAGGAGGACGTGGAGGAGTGGGTCCGGTGGAACGACTACGGCATCGGACTCCTTCGCAAGGGTGGGCAGGGAGAACTTCGAGGTGCCGAGGCCGCTTTCCAGAGGGTCGAGGAACTTGGACGCAGCGAGGGGCCCATCAACCTGGCCCGTGTGTACCTGCGCGAGGGACGGGTTACCGAGGAGGCGCCAGCTGCTCTGGATCGGGCCGACGAACTCGATCACGAGGCCCGGCAGTGGCACCTGCTCTGGTTCGGTGGTCTTGTCGACAAGCAGAATGGTCGGTTGGACGAGGCCATCAGCAAGTTCAGGCAGGTGACCGATGGGGGGTTTGCCCAGGCACAGGGGCGAGGGTTCGATTTCTCCAAGGACTACCGGGTGCTCAACGAACTTGGCAATGCCCTGTACCAGCGTGCCCGCCAGGAGCGCGGCGATGCCAACCGGGCGGAGCGGGATCGACTCCTTGCCGAGGCGGTGGAGGTTCTCGATGGCGTGTTGGCGCTGGACCCCGAGAATGCGACAGCCCACTACACGCTGCAGCAGATTCATGCCGAGCTCGGTGATGAAGCGGCTTCTGGCCATCACGCCGAGATGCACTCCCGGTACAAGGTTGATGACAATGCCCGTGACCGGGCGATCGCCGAGGCCCGGAGGCGGTACCCGGCTGCGAATCGTGCATCCGAGGCGGTCGTGATCTACGATCTCCAGCGACCAGGGGCCCCGGGACTGGACGCGGAGACCGAAGTGGATTCACGATGAGCGATCTTCCAGAGCACGAACAGGAACACCATGAGGAGTTCGTCCCCGAAGATGATGCCGTCATCGGCGTGGTCTTCTGGTGGTCCCTGCTCGTGGTGGGCATTCTCGCCGGGATCGCCCTGCTGCTGATGCTGCTGTTTCTCGGTGGTTCAGATGAGACCGAGGTGGTCATCACGAAGCAGATCGAGGCTCCCGAGGCGCTGGTTCCGGATCTCGCTGTTCTGCCCGACGTCCGGTTCACCGACATCACCGCTGATGCGGGCATCGACTTCGTCCACGAGTCCGGTGCCGAAGGAGAGAAGTTCCTGCCCGAGACCATGGGCTCCGGAGCCGCATTCCTGGACATGGACCGCGACGGTGACCAGGACCTGCTGCTGGTCAACGCGATGCCCTGGGCTGGTTCCAAGGCACGGGGCGGACCAGCGGACGTGATGGCTCTCTACGCCAACGACAGTACAGGGCGATTCACGAATGTGACCGAGGGATCCGGGCTCGACTCGCCGATGTACGGCACCGGCGTGGCGGTCGGGGATGTCGATGCCGATGGGCTTCCGGATGTATTCATCGCCGGGCTCGGTCACAATCGCCTCTACCGCAACCTGGGACAGGGGCGTTTTCTTGATGTCAGCTCGCAGGCGGGCATCGAGGGGGATTCTGAAACATGGAGCACCAGCCCCGCATTCTTCGACATGGAAGGTGATGGGGATCTCGACCTCTTCATTGCCAACTACGTCGACTGGTCGGCCGAGAAGGACAGCGAGTTGAACTTCACCCTCAACGGACAGGATCGGGCCTACGGACCTCCGATCCAGTACGGAGGTTCGCAGCCGTACCTGTACCGGAATCGCGGTGATGGCACGTTCGAAGACGTCTCCGAGGCGGCCGGCATGCATGTTCAGAATGCGAGCACCGGGGTACCGGTCGGCAAGTCGCTTGCCGTGGCTCCCATCGACCTGGATCGCGATGGCGCGATGGACCTGGTCGTAGCAAACGACACCACCCGCAACTTTCTCTATCACAACCAGGGTGATGGCACCTTCCTGGAGATTGGAATGGAGAGTGGCCTGGCGTTCGATGATCGTGGTTCAGCGACAGGGGCCATGGGAATCGATGCGGCTCACTACCGCAACGATCACCTGCTGGGAATCGGCATCGGCAACTTCGCCAACGAGATGACCAGTTTCTACGTCTCCGATCGGGATCCGATGCTGTTCACGGACGAGGCCATCATCGAGGGCATCGGTTCGCCGACGAGGCCGCTCCTTTCCTTCGGCCTGTTCTTCTTCGACTACGACCTCGATGGACGGCTTGATCTCTTCCAGACCAACGGGCACCTCGAAGAGGAGATCAGCCAGGTCCAGCCTTCCCAGCGATACCGGCAGCCGGCCCAGTTGTTCTGGAACTCAGGGGCTCAGCGTGGGGGCTGCTTTGAACTCGTGCCCTCTGAAACTGCGGGCGATCTCGTGACTCCGATCGTCGGTCGCGGCGCCGCCTATGCGGACATCGATGCCGATGGTGACCTGGACGTGATCGTGACGCAGGCGGGGGATCGTCCGCTGCTGCTTCGCAACGACCAGCAACTCGGCCATCACTGGATCCGCCTCCGCCTGGAGCAGCCCGGGGCCAATCCGGATGCAATCGGGGCCTGGGTCGAGATCGATGCCGGCGGAGTCACACAGCGACGCCAGGTCATGCCAACTCGCAGTTACCTGTCACAGGTCGAACTTCCCGTGACATTCGGTCTTGGTTCCAGCGATCAAGTGGACGAGATCCGGATCACGTGGCCTGACGGCATGGAGCAGGTCGTGCATGGCAGCGACGTGGCCGTGGATCGCACGAGGGTCATTCCCCGCCGCTGACGGTGAACTCAGGTGGTTCCATGGGAACCCGGATCTCCTGGCCGCATTCCGGGCAGTGGGGCGTTGTGGCACCGGTCAGGTCGTAGTTGCACGAGGGGCACTGGACCATGCGGCACCAGAGCCACAGTGGCTGATCGCACCGATCGCATGCGGATCGTCCGAGTGGTCGATGCTGTTTGCGACCACAGGCTGGGCACTGGATTGACATGGTGCGTCCGTTCTGCCGGTCTTCCCGATCCCAGGAATCCTTCCATCCCATGATGAACATTGCCAGGAGGCAGCATGTGCTGAGAATCCACGCGGCGCCGGTGATTCGGGTCGACAGGTCATCGGGCCAGTCGGCGGCAGTAATCACCGTGAACTCCTGGGCGCCCATGGCCACGGCGGTGGTCACGATGGTCAGGTGACGAAGCCATCGCATGGCAAGGGGCAGCGGGATGGCCAGGCAGATCGCGATGACGCCTGCAAGCAGGGTCAGCAGTCCAACGGCGACGGTGATGTTCAGGATCGGCGATCCCCAGGTATCGGTGCTGCGACCTTGTTCAAGGTGAGCGGTGTAGACCCACAGTACTGCCGTGATCGCGGCGAGCACCATCGCCAGATACTGCCAGCGAGCCGGTCGCCTGTTCCGAGCGATCAGGCCCAGTCCACCGATCCAACTGCATGTCGCGATCGCGAATGAGACGGTGACGGGAAGCCCCAATGAATTGAACGTGTTCCACCTGGCCCATGCCACGATCAGCAGCAGCATGCAGCCCAGCAGGGTTCCGCCCGCGGCGACGAATCCCATGGCTCTGGTGGATCGGTATCCGGCTGCACGCAGGGCGATGCAGAAAGGGAAGGTGGCCCAGAACAGGATCGCCCAACTTGCGGTCACACGCCTGGTGAACATGTTCGGCAGCAGCTCCTCACCCCAGATGAGCAGGAGGGAGCAGATGCACTGCATGAGCACGATGCCGATCAGCCCGAAGCCCAGGGGGGCCCACCTTGGAGTCTGGGTGGCACTGGAGCCGACGAGAAGAAGGCCGAGTGTGCACGAGAGTGAGAGTGCCGTCAGTGCTGCCTTGAGAAGGAGATCATCGTCCTCCACCAGCACCAGCGAGATGCCGAGGAGGGCATCGATCGCAAGCATTGCCAACATCATCCGCAGCATGATGCTGCGAGTTGTCTTTGAGATTTTCATCTCGCAAGAGTACTCGAATTACCTGGCGGAAAAAGAACCGCCCCCCGGCCGAAGCCGGGGGGCGGGGTAAGGCAAGTAGCCTTGACGCGACTCGAGAATCGCGTCTTGGTTTTCACAGTTCCTTACGGAGCCGCGAAATCAACGCCGAAGGTATAGGTCTCAAGACCGCTACCACAGGTCCAAGTCGTATCCCAATCGATGGGACCAGTCAGGACCACGTTGTCGCCAGCGGGTGCATCATAGTCAGCGACGGCGTAGTAGCCGGCTTCGTTGATGTAACCACCATTGCCTGCAGATACCAGATCATAGATCAGGCAGTACTTGGGAGCATCGGACCCGATAGTCAGGGTCATCATGCCGCCGAGTGCAATCTCTGCATTGGTGAACCAATCGAGGTCTCGATAGGTTCCGCCGGTGAAGTCAACGTAGACAGAAGCTTCGCCACACACGTACGACCCGAGGGTGTAAGCGGTGTAGCTCGGGCTTGCCTGGTTGGCGCCACCATTGCAATCATCAGTGTCAGTATTGAACCCGTCGGTCGGGCAGACACAGACGTAACCATTGGTTCCGACCATGTCGGACTCAAGGTCACTGGAATCACAACCAAGGTACGGCTGCGGGCAACTCACGTCGGCGCACAGTGCGCCGTCGGCCCAGAGACCACCAAGGACATTGACACACTCGTCGTAGGTGAAGTTGTCACCTGCGCAGGTGCCATCGCTCACGCAGCATGCGCCAACGGCGGATGCAGACGTGTAAGACACTGTGAGCGTGCCCGGACCAGTGGAGGCATTCCACCCACCCAAACGGATGAGGTAGTTGTTGCCGCCCGTGACCGGGTGATTGACGATGGCGGAGTAGTAGGCCTGACAACCGTCAAAGCCAGCTCCGTCACCGTTACATGCAACTACGACCTTGGTCGTGCAGTCGCCTTCGTACAGCACCAGGGAGGTGTCGTAGGAAGCGGCGTCACACGTATCAAGGGTGAGGGTTCCGTCTCCACCAGGGGCGAAGGAGAACCACACGTCAGGCGAACCGCCCCAATCGAGGAAGCTGTCGGCACACAGGGTGTCGTCAGGATCCCCTTCGGAGGGAGAAGCGTAGGAAGTATCGAAAGCGTTCGGGCCTTCAACAGCTGCCGTTGCGTCTGCGCAGGCATTGTTATCAGGCGTGGGGTCGCAATCGACGTCAGCACAGGCGGAGCCGTTGCCCTGCCATGTACCACCGAAACCTTCACAGCTGAGCTGATCAGGAACTTCCTGGCAGAGGTCTGTGCCCAGGCAGCAAGCGCCCGGAGCATATTCCTCACAACCGACGACGAAGGTACCGGAACCGGTACCGCCATCAGAGTATCCACCAATTCGGATGATGTACTCAGTACCAGCGACAGCGCCGAAGTTGATTTCGGAAGTCAGGCCACAGGTGCCGGACAGTGCGTCGTCGTTGCAACCGATCTGATCGGCGAAGGTGCAGTCAGCATAGATCTGAATGCGGGAGTCAAAGTCAACCGTGTTGCACAGGGTGACCGTGACGATGCCTTCGCAGGAAGCAGTGTAGGTGTAGTACACATCGTTGTAGTTCTGCTCAACGTCGAAGTTGTCGCAGACGTTGAAATCGGCAGGGCCATCGGTGGTAGCACCAACGGTCGTGACGAAGTTTTCACCGTCTGAAGCAATAGCTGCAGTTGCGCAGGTGTTATTGGGAGGTGCAGTACCACAGGTAACGCTACCGCAGTCGGTACCGTCGCCCTGGTAGTTGCCAGCACATCCGTCAGCAGTTGCCTGCGAGCAGGAGCCGTCAGCAGCGCAGCATGCACCACTCAAGCACTCGCCACAGGTCGAGGCGTTGCCAAGCCAGCTGCCGGAGCAGTCAGCTTCTGCAACGTCATCAATGCAGGAACCGTCGCTGTAGCAGCATGCACCCTTTGCGATGCAATCGCTGCCCCATCCACCAATAACGGCGAGAAGGTCAGAGACGTTGACTTCGCAGTCGCCATCAGGATGCGGTGCGCAGTCGCCCGTGGGACGGAAGGTGCCGTCGCCTTGAGCATTCCAGTTTGCGATCACAGCAAGGAGATCGCTGACGTTGACGTAGCCATCAGGCTCGTCAAGAGGACCACTGACATCTGCGGGGCAGATCTCGGGGAGAGCCGTACCACAGGGGTCAGGCGTACCACCGTAGACACGAAGTGCCACGGCGAGTCCGAGGTTGTCAGTGCATGCTCCATTACCAAAGCCGCCAGCAGGGTTGGCGAAGATGGAGTCGGGGTCCTGGGCAATCCCAGCAGCACCGACCTGAGTAATGAGCATCTGGCCATTGGCCCCGAAGGGGTTGATGGGCATCAAGCCGACGGTGTTGAGACCGGCGGGAAGATCGTTGCCTCCACCGAGACCCGGAGTGACCAGGAAGCATCCCATTGCGGGATCCTGAGTATTTGGTGCGAAGTCGGGCTGATATGTGACATCCGCAGGCAGCAGGTTGTAATAACCAAGGTCGCCTACAAGACTCGAGCAGTAGGCGCCAGTGGTGCCTGAGCCCGAGTAGAAGCTGACGACCCA
This sequence comes from Phycisphaerales bacterium, assembly GCA_029245245.1. Classification (GTDB taxonomy): domain Bacteria; phylum Planctomycetota; class Phycisphaerae; order Phycisphaerales; family SM1A02; genus UBA854. Next base: position 81,066 of record JAQWPT010000032.1, on the reverse strand, counting down.
GCCTTCGATTCCATCAGGGCCGGCGTATGCGGTGCCAGACCAGCCGGAAACGACTGCCTGTACACCAACAGCACCGAGGCCATCAGGGTTGTCAAAGGTTTCGAGGGTGCCGACATCATAAGCAGCAAAGCCTGCTTCGAAGATCTGGTTGGCACCACCATATCCGCCGTAAAGATTGGAGCCGTCTTCCGGTCCAATGTTGTCGAGCAGAATAGTTCCAGCGCCGCCAAGAGAGGCGGTCGCGAAACCGAGGATACATAAACAAGACGGTAGGGTTTTCATAATGAGTATTCCCCTCCTAGCGAACACATCTCTTAAATCAAAGCCTGACACGGATGCCAGGTACGACAAATAGGACCCAACCCACACACACACACGAGGTTGATACACACCGACGAACAGTCGGTGTGGAATCCTTAGGATTTGGAGAGTTCTTCCTTCTTCTCCATGTGCACTGCAGCAATGCTGCAGTCACCTCTCTCCTCACCTGCAACTCGAAGCATGGCTTCAAGGACTTGCAGGCACACCCCTACAATGAATGCTAAGGCACACCATGTCAAGTATTTGTCCGCGATTCTTAGCCATGAAACGGCTCTTTTTGGCCAGAGGTCCTTGGCGAGTGCTTCAGGAGGGGTCACGGTGGTTTATCGGTTTATACGGCGAAAAATGCACTCACCACCCCCTGTGTGAAACTGGGGGGAGTGCATGAGTTGAATCATCGTTTGAACCACTCTTCAGGGTGCCGTGATTGTTTGCCCGTCGTTGGATGAGCCATTCGAAGCAATGTCTACCTGGATCGCCCAGGTGAAGTCAGCCGCGGCGCCACCAGCACCTGTAAGGCCCAGAGAGGAGTTTTCTGTGGTTGCTGATGTCTCAGCAACACCCACATCAGTTGAGGTAAGGCCTGATGCAGGCCCCTCTGTGGCTGTCAGGGAGCCTTCGTAGGAGATGAAGTGGGCAACCTGGCCACCAAGATCAAGGCAAAGTCCGTCTGGGGCGCCATTCTGAATACCACTGATCGCCAGTGAATAGACGGTCCAGCCTGCACCAGATTCTCCAAGGATGAACTCCGTTCCAACACTGAAGGTTCCGTAGGTTGAACCGTTGCTTCCGTTGTACAGCGTCAAAGTGACCTGTGAGGGGTCAACGCTGTCCAGCAGGACCACTTCGACAAACTCATTGACATCCGAGCCCGCATTGTCGTAGTGGAACTCGTTGATCCACAGCGTTGTGGGCATGTCACCTTCGCAGTCGTCGGGAACCCCATTGCCGTCGTCGTCAATCTGGGTTCCGTCGGCCAGTTCGCAGACGTCTCCAATGCCGTCACCGTCGCAGTCGTTCTGGTTCGGATTGGGCAGGTCACAGTTGTCGATGGAATCGGGTATCCCGTCGCCATCGGTGTCCAGCGGCGGCTCGCAGGTTCCCAGAGGGGTGCCGTCGATCCGATAGCCCGGAGAGAACAGGCTGCCATCCGGGGCGACCTCGGAGTGCTTGAAATAGTCGCTGCCGTAGACATCAGGGACCAGGGTGATGGACTGGTTCTCCCCGGCCTCGCTCCCGTAGGTCACGCTCAGAACCACAGCTCCCGTCTCGTCGGCGATCGTGACGGTGTCGCCACCATTGTTGAGGCCGATGTAGCCCTCGGAGGCGGTTTGGACGATCGCGCCGCCGAAATCGCCGGTCGGCGTTCCGCCACCGAAGAGGATCAGCACGCACTGGTCGTCGAGTACGGTCCCGATGGGGAAGGTGTGCCGCAGGCTCACGGCGTCGGAAAGCGTCCAGTTGCTCATGTCGATCGCGTCGCCGGAGTAGTTGACGAGCTCCACGAACTCGTCATCGCCGTAGTGGCCCACGCCGTCGCCGTTGGCATCCCCGTCGCCATATGTGCCATCGGGGTTGCTGGAAGGATCGGCATTGATCTCGTTGATGACGAAGACCGGGGTTTCGCATTCATCGGGGACCCCGTTGCCATTGTCGTCGATCGAGAAGCCACTGAGGATGTCGCAGGGGTCCGCAGTGCCGTTTCCATTGCAATCTTCTTCGCAGTCATCCATGATCCCATTGCCGTCGCAGTCTCCTGCACCATCGGCGATGTCACAGTCATCGGGGATGTCGTTGTTGTTGCAGTCGGTTTCACAATTGTCGGGAATGCTGTTGCCGTTGCAGTCCAGGACGATGCCGTCGGCAATCGCGCAGGCGTCGCCGGTGCCGTCGTTGTCACAGTCGTTCTGGTCCTCATTGGCCAGATCCGGACAGTTGTCGCAGGTGTCGGAGATTCCGTCGCCATCACTGTCGCCCGTGGTGCAGTCGTTGTTCGTGCCGGGCGTATCACCCAGAAGCTCGAAGCAGCCGGTGTTCCAGTCGTTGGCGCCACAGCGGATCGCGTGGGCGGGAACGTAGTCGCCGTCAGGGCCGACAAGGGTATCGGAGTACACCGCGTTGTCGAGGGAAGGATCTGGGCCCACGAAGGCAACGGAGTCCTTGATCAGCAGCCAGGGGGTGATGTCCAGCACGCCGTCGTCATCGGTATCGAGGTCGTCATCGAGAAAGCCTGTAAAACCGCGGACAATCATGTAGGTCGCGGCATTGCTGTTCTCGTGGTTCAGGGGAATAGTCAGATCAGGGACGCCCAGGGTCATGGTTTCCTCGCCGATGAGGAAATAGCCGCTGCTGGGGATGGTGTATCCGGTGAGGAGAAGGGCTTCCTCGACGATCCCGTAGTCGCCAACGGTGTTGCTGTCGGCGATGACGAGGTAGGTGTAGTCATCCAGTGAAGCACCGGGATCACCCGTGATCTCCACGTATTCATCGGTGTCGGCGCCGGGCTGGTTGGTGCGGATCTCGTTGAGGGCAAGGTCGATTTCAATGACGTCGCACCCGAGATCATTGCAGCTGAGGTCCTGCGTCCAGTCGCCATCGGTGCAGTCCGCTTCCGCGACGTCGTTCTGGCAGTTGCCCGGCGTGATGCAGCATGCCCCGGTGAGGATCGGGCCGCAATCGCTTCCCCAGTCGCCGATGACCTTCAGGAGGTCCGAGACATCGACGGTGCAGTCGCCGATGGGAGGCGGTGCGCAATCGGCAGTCGGTCGGCTGGTGCCGTCGCCGCTCTGGTTCCAGTCGGAGATGACCTTGAGGAGATCGCTGACATTGACCGCTCCGTCCGGCCCGTCATCCGGGCCCCAGATGTCGCCTGCACAGGTCTCGGGGAGGAGGTCCTCGCAGGGATCGCTGGGAGCAGCCTCGCGGACTTCCATGTACTCCACGAAGTGGAGATCCGAGAAGCCGATGTTGGTCATCGTCGTCCAGGAACCCAGGCCACAGAACCCATCGGTCGTACGGATCCAGCTTTCGCTGAGTTGTCCGAGGCTGTTGGTCCCGACGTAATGGTCGGCGGGTTCGCCGAACTCGTTGGGGATCGAACCGTCGGCGACGACCAGTTCCACGAAGATCAGGTCGTTGGGCCCGAAACTGCCGCCCCATTCTGTTCCGAAGTTGCTGGTGTGGTAGTGGGTGGTTCCGGGGATGAGCGTCGCACTGCTGGTGGCCAGCAGAACCAGGTCCCCGGGGCTGCTGTTGGGTACTGCGTTGCCATCGACATCACGGTAGAGGTTGACGTCGACCGCAAGGGCGTGGCTGGCGGATTCGAGTCCCCAGTGGACGCAGACCAGTTCGAGTTCCTCGCCATTGCTGTAGGCCGAGAGATCGTGGTACCGGCCGTAGGCATGACTGTAGGTGCCGTCGTTGGTACTGCAGTTCAGGGAGCCGGTTGTGTTGATCGTAGTGTGATCGACGTTCTCGGTGATGATGGTGGAATTGCCGGGATCACAGTCCGCGAGCACACCCCGCAGTTGCAACTGCGTGGGATTGTTGTTGCTCGGGCCAAAGCGTGGTTGCTCCGTGAGACCCGTCCCGGAGGTTGTCGCCAGGGCGGTGTGGGTCAGAGCGGATCCGGCGACCGCGAGGGTCGCCAAGCAGGCGAAGGTGGTCCGGGGCATTGTTTCTCTCCATCCTCAGGTGATTGACACCGGTCGGCGTGCCTTCCATGTACGCCGACCGGTCCGCTCAAGGGTACTCGATCATCATTGGAATCAAGCCATGAAGATCGAAATCAAGGATGGATTTGGTGTGCTCAGCCCATGCTGGAGCGGGTGAAGACTTCCACAAGACGACTCAGGAGGCAGGATTCGTATGCCGCCCCAGTGGATTTGGCTGGACCTGGATGGAAGGGACGGGTGTCGAGGCTTCCTGTTCGCGTGGCAGCGGCACATCCAGGGCGATCTTGTCCTGGGAGGGCAGCGTGAAGACCAGCCGGATCCGTGCATCGGCCTGCTCGCAACGGATGTTCTGCGAGAGGCTGTAGATGCGTTGTCTGGCATTGGGCTTGACGTCCACCAGTTCGTGCTGGCGAAGCAATCTGAGGTTGTGACTGACAAGCCCGATGCTCTGGTCGAGTTTTTCAGCCAGGCTGGAAACAGACTGAGGTTGCTGGGCCAGATGACGGATCAGTTCGAATCGGACGTTGCCCCCAAGCAGTGAGAGCAACTTGTCCGTTCGCAGTGGTCCTTCATCCTTCTTGGTGTTGCCCGGGTGTTGGTTGTGATGCGTGGACAGGTTCATGGGACAATCCTCGGCCGGCCGGAAGACAGGTCTTCCGGCGGGTACGGCATGCAGTGTTGATGCACTGCACCTCTGGTTGTGGCACGACCCACATTGCGCCCCCAGCCCCACAGGCATGGTGTTCCCCACAAGAGGGGTGGCGCTACTTGCACCGGGTGGCCTCCTGAAATCCCTCGAATCGAGGCCTTCGTCCCCGGGTTTCCCCTGTACGCAGGGCCCTGGGAGAAGGTGCGAACCGTTTCAAGAAATATTGCTGAAACGGATCAGGAAGGGATTCATCCTCATCATCGGCTTGAAACCGTGACATAGAACAGGCCGAATGCAATCAGGATTCCCCCAAGAATCATCATTCCCCAGCCAATTGCACGGGCTATTCGCTTTCGCTTGCTCATTCAAACAAGTCTCGAAGGATGTTCTGGCCCATGGAAGTGGGTGTCCCGCCGCGGGGGCTTGGCCCAGGATCAATCAATACCGAAGGTGGGACTCGAACCCACACTCCCCAAGGGGAACCGGATTTTGAATCCGGCGCGTCTGCCAATTCCGCCACTTCGGCTTCAAGTCATGGTGCATGCACAGCCATGGCGAGGCATCTTCGCCCTCAGGCTGCTGCTCGTCAAACCGTGTTGACTGCCAGTTCCCGGCTCGGGATACACTGTCATCATGCATTCAGAATCCCGCATCAAGTCGTTCCGACGTGGTCTTGCGCCAAAGATGATCCTGACGCTCTGTGTCGCCGGCCTGCTGGTGCTGGCCATCATCTTCCTCGGAAGGTCGATGAACAGGAAGCCATCGTCAGTTGCCCGGGCGATCCCCCCCGTGGCGGCCCCGGTCCCAGCCCCTGCGTCGGCTTCGCAGGCCACTGTGGTGGATGAGGCAAGCCTCGAACCAGCTACGGTTCGGGTGGCGCCGGAGCGATTCGATTTCGGACTCATGGCTCCCGGATCTGTCACTTCAAGAACAGTTCAATTGAGAAATGTCGGATCGAAACCAATCGAAGTCCTTGGCAGCAAGAAGTCGTGTTCATGCACCATGGTCGACGTGAAGCCGACAGTGCTCCAGCCCGGGGACGAGATTCCAGTGACGGCCACCATGACCGCCGGCTTGCGGCAGGCCGACAAGAGCACGGTGAAAGTGATCCTCCAGTATGCCGCGCATGCGCCGACAACCATCGGCATCGAGGGCTTCATCTCGCTTCCGGTGAAGATCGAGCCGTCGGATATCCGCATGCACCCCAAGGGATACGACGAACCGGCGTACCAGACAAAGGGCATCATCCAACTCACCAGTGCGGACAATAAACCGTTTCGAGTCACCCAGTCCGGCGGAGTGGATCCGGAGTTCCTGATCCCGGTGGTCGATTCGACCATGCTGTCACTGAAGCATCAGGTGCGATGGAATCTCGAAGGGTATGACCCCGAGACAGGACTCAACGAGTCTGGTGAACTGGTGCCCGAATTCTGGATGGTGGAAACGGATCATCCCGGAGCCCCCTTGGTCGGGGTTGCGCTGAACCATCGCATTCACCGGTTGCAGCCACGTGGCAGCCGTCCCTGGTTCACCATCGATCGCTTCGGAGTCATCGACCCGGTGGATGCTGGTGGATCGGTGGACTTCATGCTTCCACTCAACGGCAACCGTCTTCCGACGACGTCGGATCCCGTGTACATGGTGGATTCGGATACCCCGGCCTTCAAGGCCGAGTTGATCTCCAGCACGCCTGCACCCGATGGAAAGGTGATGAACCTCCTGATTCGCATCACCCCGGCGAGCACCACCTCTGGTGCCTATAGCGGGAAACTTCTGCTCAAGTCCGCCAATTGGGAAGCACCCTTCAGCGTCATCGGCTTCGTCCGGGATCCCAAAGGCTCATGAATCTCTGCGTGATCATCCCCGCCGCCGGCCGTGGAACACGGTTCGGTCGTGACGACAAGCTGGCGAGAGATCTCGGGGGCCGGGCCGTTCTGCTTCGGACCATCGAGTGTTTCACGCGACGCTCCGACGTGTCGGCCATCATCGTTGCCGGCCCGCCGGACGACTTCGATGCCTTTCGCAATCGCTACGGGGCCGCTCTGGGATTCCATGGAGTCACCCTGGTCGAGGGTGGACGTGAAGACCGGTGGGAGACAGTGCAGCGCGCCTTGTCGCATGTGCCGGAGGATGCGACGCATGTCGCGATCCACGACGCGGCACGCCCCCTGATCGACGACGTGCTGCTGGATCGGATCTTCACCGCCGCTGCGCGGCTTGATGCGGTCGTCCCCGCCACCGACATGACCTCGACCATCAAGCGAATTGATCCGGATGCCTCGGTGGATGCTGGAGAGGGCGGCGACGTGCTGGCCGACTCGATTCTCGGTGATGCCGGGAAACTGGCTGTTGAGGCACGGCAGATTCTCGAGACGGCGGATCGGCGGGAACTCGTCGCGGCCCAGACGCCGCAGGTCTTCAGAAGGGAACTGATTCTGCGGGCCTACGAGCAGGAGGGGGCGGGAGTGACGGACGACGCCCAGGCGGTGGAGCGGCTGGGAGAACCGGTGCACGTCGTCCCTGGTGATCCTGCCAACATCAAGATCACGACGGAGGGGGACCTCGATCTCTGCGCGGCCCTCCTGAAGACGCGTCAACGGGCTTCCAAGGCCGGAGCAGATCCTTTCGCCCCGTAAGGGCTTCCAAATGCAGGGGCTCGGTTCAGGTCGTCACGGGGAACGGCCGATGGAGAACAGGCCCCGGGCATGGTCCGTCAGGGGAACCAACCAGGATGCAATGGTGAGTACGGAAAGCAGTCCCATCCAGTCGCGGGCGATCTCAGTGATCATCCCCACCTACCAGGAGGCGGGCAGCCTGCCCACGCTCCTGGATCGCCTTGCTGCTCTGCGCGATGGCGAGTGGGATCTCGAGGTCATCGTCGTCGACGATGACTCGCGCGACGGAACCGAGGAACTCTTCGCCTCCCGTGGAAATTCCTGGGAACGACTCATCGTCCGCCGCACGGAACGAGGTCTTTCCAGTGCCGTGCTTCGTGGCATGGACGAATCAAGCAACGAAATTCTCCTGGTCATGGATGCCGATGGTTCGCATCCTCCGGAGGCCATTCCCGCCATGGCCCAGGCGCTTGACGACGGTGCTGATTTCTCACTGGGATCACGCTACGTGCCCGGCGGTTCCACCGAGGACGGCTGGGGTGTTCTGCGTTGGGTCAACTCCAAGATCGCCACGGTCATGGCACGCCCTTTCACGTCCGTGCGTGATCCGATGTCGGGATTCTTCTGCATCAAGCGGTCCACCTGGAAGGCCGGGGCGCCGCTGGATCCAATCGGCTACAAGATCGGCCTGGAGTTGATCGTCAAGTGTCGCTGCCGGAACGTCGTGGAGGTTCCCATCCACTTCAGCACGCGTTGCGAAGGGGAGAGCAAGTTGACGCTGCGGGTGCAGTGGGAGTACCTGCTGCACATCCTGAATCTCTGTCGCTTCAAGTATCCACGCCTGGCAAGTTTCCTTCCATTCGCCCTCGTGGGTCTGTCCGGCATCGGCGTGTACACGGGATTGCTGGCACTGCTGGACCTGGCCTTTGCCGGTTCATTTGAGCCATGGCTGCGCATTCTCATCGCCATCGTGCTCACGATGACCTGGAACTTCGCCTGGGACCGGCGACTGGCCTTCTGGGATGCCCGGGGCTCCATCGTCCGGCAGTACCTCGGGTTCGTCGCGATCTGCGCGATCCCCCTGATCGTGACCTACTTCGTGACCTGGTCCTTCAGCGAGACCACCGTGCTGCCACTGGCCGGTCTGCTCGGATCGGTGATCGGTTCCGCGTTCGGCCTGGTGTTCAACTGGTTCGGCAACCGCTGGCTGGTGTTCAGGCGGGCGTAGGCATCGGCGCGGCCAGGAACTGGCCGGTGTGACTCGCGGCCTCCTCGGCAATCGACTCCGGTGTTCCCGTCGCGATGACGAGTCCGCCACCGTCGCCACCCTCGGGTCCGAGGTCGATGATCCAATCGGCATGCCGAATGACATCGATGTTGTGCTCGATGACGACCAGTGGGTGCCCACGATCGACGAGTCGGTCCAGGACCTGCAGCAGTTTCTCCACGTCGGCGAAGTGCAGCCCCGTCGTGGGCTCATCGAGCACGTAGAGCACCATGCCCTGCTGCCGGGTGCCGAGTTCACGGGCCAGCTTGATTCGTTGTGCTTCCCCGCCCGAAAGGGTGGTGGATGGTTGTCCGAGCTTGATGTACCCGAGTCCCACGTCACGCAGGCACGAGAGCATCCGATGGATCTTCTGGTGCGCTTCGAAGAAGTCGACTGCATCCTCGACGGTCATGGAGAGCACATCGGCGATGGTCCGGTCACGCCATCGAATCTCGAGGGTTTCGGGGTTGTATCGGCTGCCCTGGCAGTCGTCGCAGGTGACGAAGACATCAGGCAGGAAGTGCATCTCGATCTTCTGGACGCCCTGACCCTGGCAGGATTCACATCGTCCACCCTTGACGTTGAAACTGAATCGACCCGGCTGGTAGGCCCTGATCTTGGCTTCCCGGGTGGCGGTAAACAGTTTGCGGATGCCGTCGAAGATGCCGGTGTAGGTAGCGGGGTTCGATCTCGGTGTTCTGCCGATGGGGGACTGGTCGACGGCCACCACGCGGTCGATGGCATCGAGTCCTTCGATGGAATCGTGCGCTCCCGGTACATCGCGGCTGCCATGCAGGCTTCGGTTCACGCCGCGGAGCAGGACCTGGTTGACGAGCGTCGACTTGCCCGAGCCGGAGACGCCGGTCACGCAGGTCATGGCGCCCAGGGGGAAGGCCACGTCAATGCCCTGGAGATTGTTGGCTCGGGCTCCGCGCACCACGATCGAGCGATCGGTGTCGACGGTCCGTGGTGTCTGCGCCGGTTCGATGCGTCGTCGGCCCGAGAGGAACTGGCCGGTCAGCGAGGCCGGGTCGTTCTCGAGATCCTCGACAGTGCCCTGGGCCACGACCCTGCCGCCGTGCACGCCGGGGCCGGGACCGATGTCGAGCACGTAATCAGCAGCTCGGATCATGCCCTCGTCGTGTTCGACCACGAGCACGGTGTTGCCGATGTCGGCCAGGTTCCGGAGCGTTCGCACGAGCCGGTCGTTGTCACGCTGGTGCAGGCCGATCGTCGGTTCATCGAGCACGTAGCAGACGCCGACAAGCCCGGAGCCGACCTGGGTCGCCAGTCGGATGCGCTGAGCTTCTCCGCCCGAGAGCGTGTTCGCAGCCCGGTCCAGTGACAGGTAGTCCAGCCCGACGGATTCCATGAAGCCGAGCCTGGCCGTGATTTCCCTGAGAATCGGTTCCGCGATGATGCGGCGCGAGGCGCTCAGTGGTGGATCCAGCAGCAGCGACGAAGCGATGCCGATCGTCAGAGATGAGAGTTCGGCGATGGACCTGGGCCCGTCGACCGTCTCGAGCATCACGTGCAGCGATGCCGAACGAAGCCGCGCCCCATTGCAGTCCGTGCAGGTGGCGGTGCTCATGAAGCCACGCAGTCGCTCCCGCACCAGTTCGCTTTCCGTCTGCTTGAGTCGTCGCTCCAGCATCGGGATCACGCCTTCGAAGTGGAACTCGCCTCGCTTCTTCGGGCCGTCCGAGCCATGGAGCAGGATGTGTCGTTGCTCGTCGTCCAGTTCCGAGATCGGGGTGGTCTTCGACACGTCCATTCCTTCGCAGTACTTGCGAAGTTGCCGTGCGTTCCACGCATTCATTCGCCGCCCTCGGCCCGCCATGGCGGGGATCGACTTGGTGCTGATGCCCAGTGAGTCATCCGGGATGACCATCGACTCGTCGAACTCGTCGATGGTGCCCAGGCCGTCGCATGTCCGGCAGGCTCCGGCGGGGGAGTTGAAGGAGAACAGTCGAGGTTCAAGTTCGTCGAGGTTGCACTGAGGATGATCGGGGCAGCTCATCCGGTCGCTGAAGCGATGCACGATCTCCTCTGCACCAGTTCCCTCCAGCGCGAGCAGCCGACCCTCGCCGATGCGAAGGGCCGTCTCGATCGAATCGACCAGCCGGGGGCGAACGCCGTTCTTGATCGTGATCCTGTCCACGACCGCCTCGATGTCGTGCTTGACGTAGCGGCCGATCGAGAGGGGATTCTCGCCTCCCTCGGCCAGGGCTGCGCGGATGTCGATGATCTCGCCGTCGACCCGGGCTCGTACGAACCCTTCCTTCTGCAGCCGCGCCACCGTGTCACGGTGGTAGCCCTTGCGGCCCTGGATCACCGGTGCGCAGAGAATGAGTTTTGACCCGTTGGGAAAATCGGCAAGGCGGTCAACGATCTGGGAAGCCGAAGTGGAGTCGATGGGCCGCCCGCATGTGCCGCCACGCACCGGGGCCCAGCAGGTGGGAGTACCGCAGCGGGCCATCAGCAGGCGAAGGTAGTCGTGGATTTCGGTCGTGGTCGCGACCGTTGATCGTGGGTTGTGCCCGCCGCTTCGCTGCTGGATCGCAATCGTGGGTGGAAGTCCCTCGATGGATTCGACATCCGGCTTGCTGAGCTGGGTCAGGAACTGCCGCGCGTACGCGCTGAGCGATTCCATGTATTTCCGCTGGCCCTCGGCGAAGATGGTGTCGAAGGCGAGTGAGCTCTTGCCCGAGCCCGAGACACCGGTCACGACCACGAGGCGATCACGCGGGATCTCCACATCGACTGAATCGAGGTTGTGTTCCCGCGCGCCGCGGATCCGGATGCTCTTGTGCTGCTGGTTCACGATGCTGGTCCGATGACCATCATAGGCGGTGGTGTCGCCTGGTTCGTCAACCGATTTCACGTCGCTGGAAGAGGAAGATGCCGATGCCGAGGATCGCGATCGCATAGAGCACGCCATAGATGATGGAATCCAACAGGTAGTCGCCAGGGATCACGAGGTTCTGGGTGAGAGCATCCGACAGCCAGAGGACCTGGAAATTCGGCAGCACGCTGTACCCGATCCAGGAGAAGGTCCACTCCGCGATTTCACCGTTGGTGACACCGGGAACGTCCAGCAGGGGCACGCTGGAGACGTCGATGATCTTCGTCGTCTCCTCGATCTCCCCGCTGGCCCACTGCATGACACGGGTGCGTTCCTCCTGGGTGGTGAGACCCTGGTTCCGGGCCAACGTCAGCCAGTTCTCCTCGATGCGGGAGATGTTGCGGCCGAAGATCCAGTCAGAGAGCAGGCCCATCATGAAGAGGCCCACCGTGACGACAAGGGTCATCAACTGTCCAAGACGGGTCGAGACCGCCACTGCGATCGAGCAGAGCACGACGATGGCGACCATGATGCCGATGACGGCAAGCCAGATCTGGTCCTTGAAGTTCTGGAGAAACGGCCGCGAGTCGAACTCGGGTCCGAAGTTCAGTGCGAGCAGGTAGGCGAGGAACAGGAGCGGCGTTACGAAGCAGATGACACTGCTGGAGAACACCGTGCCGTAGAAGTAGTTGCACCAGGCGGCTGCCGCGATGCCGAGAATCACGCCACCGATCCCGAAGAAAACGACCGGCAGGTGGATCGGGTCCCGGACCGTCTCGATGACGGAATGCAGTTCCACGAGCATGAAGGTGAAGGTCATGCAGAGGGCGGCGATGATCATGGCGGCCGTGACGCCCAGGAACTTGCCGACGACGAAAACAGGTCGGTTGACCGGCTTGCTGATGACCGTCAATGCCGTTCGGTTCTCGATCTCGCGTCCCAGGACGTTGGTGGCAACGAATGCTGCAAGGACGGCTCCGGCGAGAAACACCGTGGCCAGTCCGATGTCGATGAGCATCCGTTGGTTCTCGTCCATGGTGAAGGCCGAGAGGGGGTTGCTCAGAACGATCATCACCATCGCCGCAACCAGGATCACCAACATGATCGGCTGGCGGATGCTTTCGAAGAAGGTGTTGCGTGCGATGGCGAAGAGTTGCTGAAACATCGGGTTGCAGATGGTACCCGCACCGAGGCCATGGAGTTCGGGTGGATTTCCCCACAAATGCCGACCTGATGGCCATGAACTGGCCTTGGAGGGCCCCATTCCTCTCTTTTTGCTACATTGCCGCTCTCAGTGGTGAACCCGGGGGAGGGGGCGAACCGTAGAGAGGGTATGAGTCCGTAAATCGGGCTCCCGGGTGGTTTCAGCCATCAGGACAGGATCCCAGGCACAGGGGAAGAGTCATTCAACAATGAGAATCGACCACCTTGCCTATCAGCGTGCGACGAACATCGCAGCCTTTGGATTCCTGCTTCAACTCGTTGTCGCGACGGTTCTGCTGATCTTCGGTCTTCGTGCCGGTGACACTACGGCGGAGTACGCCTCGTGGTACCTCTACGTTGGACTGATCGTCTGGCTGGGAATGATCATCATCTTCAACCAGCACAAGCTCGAGCGGCTGGAGGCTCTCGAAGAAGGTGAACTGGTTGCATCCGGCAGCGGGGCCGAATCGATCTTCGATCGATCCGGTGACGAGATCCGCACCGCCGCCCGTCGCCTGCGACTGATGTACAAGTGGGTCCTGCCCGCGGCAAGCATGCTTGTCGTGCTGATGCTCATCACGCTTGGCTGGATCATCTTCGACCAGCTCTCGGACATCGCCGACAACTCGGGTCAAACTGAGCTCTCGTTGACGCAGAACAAGGGCTGGCTGATCGCCATCGGACTCGGATTTGCGGTCGTCTGCTTCATCTTTTCCCGTTACCTCGCGGGCATGGCGGCACTTGGTGTCTGGCAGAATCTCCGGGCCGGTGCGGGCGTGATGGTCGGAAACGTGATCGTGCTCATGGGCGTGGTCATCGGTACGATCTTCCGTTTCTTCGAGATTGACAGCGTGATCGGGGTGGTGGCCTGGCTGATTCCGATCCTGATGATCATCATCGCCATCGAGATCGTGCTGAACATCATCCTGAACATGTACCGCCCTCGCATCGGCGGGGACTGGCCGCGAGCGGCCTACGACTCGCGAGGCCTGAGCCTGCTGGCGACTCCGGACAGTTTCGTCCGTTCGATCAACGACGCGGTCAACTACCAGTTTGGATTCGACATCACCAGTTCATGGGGCTATCAGCTCCTGCTGCGCAGCAGCGCGTGGCTGATCGTGCTCGGCCTGTTCGTTCTCGTGGCCCTCTCGGCCCTGGCCGTCGTCGGCGGTCGTGAGCAGGGGCTTCGACTGCGATCCGGAGCCATCGTTGGATCCGGCGACACACAGATCCATGATTCCGGATTCTTCTGGAAGCTCCCTTGGCCGGTTGAAACCACCGCCCTCTATGACGTGAGCATGGTTCGTCAACTGCCGTTGACACCCATGGACACAATGCGTCGGCGTGGATTTCTCTGGGAAGACGAGATTCAACTCCCACCTGGTCAGACACTTGACCCCTTCATCGTGGGGAAGTCGAGACTGGGTATTGGAGCCGCCGATGTCGATCCTGTCGGTGAAACTGACGAGAACGACGACTTTGGTGACGACTACGCCCTCGTAGACATGCTCCTGATGATGAACTATCACATTCAGCCCGATGCCGGATCCGGTGAGCCGGGCCTCTTGCGGTACCTCAGCTTCGGAACCGAGCACGTCGCCCGGCGACAGACTCTCACGGACCGGGAGCGGGGCCTGCGGGACCTGGCCCTCTCGGTTACGACCCGGTACATGGCCACTCGTTCACTGGATGATGTCCTGTCCGACCAGCGGGCTGAACTCTCCGGTGAACTGCGATCACTGATCCAGGATCGCTTCGATTCCCTGGGAACCGGCGTGCAGGTCGTCTCCATCAACATCCCGATGATCCGTCCTGCCGGTGACGCCGCCAAGGACTTCCAGGATCTGCCGCTGGCCATCCAGCAGCGTGATCAGCTGGTAGCCAATGCCGAGCGGAATCGCATCACGCTCTACACGGCCATTGCCGGCAATACGGACAGCATCGACGGCATCGTAGCCGCCATCGACAGCACGAATGATGCCCGCCAGTCGCTGGACAATGCGGTTTCCGCCCACGGCATCGGTTCGCCGGAAGCCGTGGCGGCTCGGAAGCTCCTCGCGGGGAAGATCATCAATGCCGAGCAGCTGCTCCAGCAGGGTGGCGGATCGGCCGTCTCGCTCATCCAGTCCGCAGAGCGCGATCGCTGGGTGGAGATCATGGAGAAGCGGGCCAAAGCGGATCGAGTCAAGAGTCAGGTGGCCGCGTACCAGGCGGCTCCGAAACTCTATCGGCAGCGATCCATCATGCAGACCTATGTTCGCAAGCTGCATGACCTTCGGAAGTACATCGTCGGGATTGCGCCCGAGCGAATGAATGTCAAGGTGGAGCTGCGTGATCTGGCTTCGCCGAACACGATCTTCGAAGGCATGTCCCTGGAAGAGGAATCGTCCCAATGAAGAAGTTGGTTGCAATCGTCGTCGGACTCATCATCCTGGCCGTGCTGATCCTGTTCAGCATGACCTACTCCGTGTCATACCACGAGGTGGGCATCCGGAGTCGGTTCGGCAAGATTGATCAGAGCAGCATCATCAGCGAGCCCGGGCTGCATTTTCGCCTCCCGTTCTTCGCGGATTCGGTGCAGACCTTCGATACCCGGACCCAGTTGCTCAAGTCCCCGATGGACAACCTCCAGACGAAGGACGGGCAGCAGATCGTGGTCGAGGCATTCATGCTCTGGAAGATCCAGACCGACGGCGATGGCCCACTGAAGTTCTACGAGAGCTACGCCTCCGTGCGGGAGGCCTTCCCGACCCTGGAGTCCAAGTTCCGCGATGCGATCTCGGTCCTCAGCCAGTACCGGTTCAACGAGCTTCTCGGCCCCGACAGCAAGCTCCAGGAGGCGGAAGCGGAGATCCTCTCCCGCATGCAGTCCGTGAAGTCCGAAGGCGTCGATCCGATTTTCACCGGTGTCAGTCGCGTCCTGCTGAAGGAGAAGACGTCGCAGGCCGTGATCCGGCGAATGAAGGCGCGACGCGACACCCTGGCCGAGAACGAACGGGCTCGCGGTGTGGCTGAAGCGCAGCGGGTCACCTCGGAAGCAAAGACCACGGCAGACAAGGTGCTTGCCTTCGCGTCCCAGCGTGCCCAGGAGATTCGAACCCGAGGCGAGGAGCAGGCTGCCAAGTACCTGCAGCAGATGTCGCAGGATGAGGATCTGGCGATCTTCCTGATCTGGCTCGACGCCCTGGAACAGGCGCTGGCGGAGAACACCACCGTCATTCTTGAGACTGATTTCGCGCCCTGGCACCTCATGAACATCCAGGCACCGGATGCGGAGAATCCGATTCCGCAGCCCGTGGAGCGTCTCGATGGTGGGGGCGCCAAGGCTCCCGATGCCCCGGGTTCCAACCAGACCGCACGTTCCGGAGCAGTGTCGCCGTGAACGACTCTCCCAACGATCCTCACCAGGACCTGAACGTCCCGATCGAGCCGCAGCCGATGGACATCGAGGCTCCCGCGCGCCGCGTGGCCTCGGCGGAGTTCAACGTCGATGCGGAGATTGGTTCCGAAGCGGCGCTGCGGGAAGCCATGGATCCCGCCAACAAGTCGTTGACCGACGCGTTGCACATGAGTTTCCGTGTGCTCCAGTTCGTCATCATCGTGCTCCTGGTGCTCTTCCTCTTCTCCGGATTCAAGACAATCGGCAACAACGAAAGCGGCGTGGCCACCACGTGGGGACGTGTGGACGATATCGAGGGCCTCGGCCCCGGGTTCCACATGAACTGGCCTGCACCGGTGGGTGGGTTCGTGGTCGTGGGAACCGAGCCCCGTACCGCCACCGATGGCCGGGCCTTCCTGGCTTCCACCGGTGGAGCCATCAATGAAGAGGATGCCATCCAGAATACTCTTGCCAGTTCAGGACTCGTGCCCGGCAGGGACGGATCGGTGCTGGTCGAGGGCGGAGAACTTGCCCACGTCGAGATCTCGGTCCAGTACGAGGTGGCCGACGTAGTGGAGTTCATCGAGCAGCTTCCCGCCGGCGCTCCGCCTCGCCTGGTGCAGTTGGCAATCCAACGTGCCGTGGTGCACGTGGGTGCCAAGCACACTCTCCAGCAGCTCCGCGAGACCTTGTCCGCCGAGGAGCTCCGGGCCCTGATCAGGGCAGAAGCGCAGGCCACTCTCAATGCCGTCGACAGCGGGATCAGGATCGTCGATGTGATTCTCGAGGAGAAGTTCCTGCCGCCGCGATTCATCCAGAAGTCATTTGAGGAGTTCACGGTCAATCGGCAGTTGGCACAGCAGGTGATCCAGACCGCCCAGAAGGAAGCGGACGAACTGCTGATCAAGACCACCGGCGAATACTACGCCGAGTTGACGAATCTCATTGACAGGTACGAGGAAGCATGGGAACTGGATTCCCCCGATGCGGCTTCCATCATGGAACAGATCAACGCGTTCTTCGATGGAGACCGGGTTGCAGGTGTCTCATCGAATTACATCAACAACGCCTACGGATACCTTGCGAACATCGACACCAGCGTCGGCATGGAAGCACGTCGCTTCCAGGGGCTGCTTGATGCGTACCGGGAGCACCCACAGCTCGTGGTGGCCCAGCGATGGCTCGAGGTCTACGGCGAGGTCATGGATCGTCCCGACGTCGAGGTGATGTATGTTCCGCGGCAACTGGGATCCATGGCGTTGGACCTCTCCGGCCTGCAGGCCGTCAAGGACATCCGTCGCCGCACCGAGATGCAGCGTCGCGAACTCGAGGCCACGTATCGTGACCTGGACCTGCTCGGATCCACTCTCAAGCGGGTCGACGAGATGAAGGAAGCCGGGCGTGCCGGGCGTCAACTCGAATTCGATGACGCGGGTCGGGTCAAGGGACTGCGGTCCGAAGAACTGGACAAGAAATGATGCCGGGCCCGGTACTGGAGTTGGAGCTCACATGGTGAAGCAATCTTCGAACCCGATTGTCGAGGCCGTTGGCCTGACAAAGGTCTTCCGCGACTTCTGGATGCGGACCAAGGCTCTTGCGGTCGATCACATCGACTTCGAGATCCAGCCCGGCGAGATCTTCGGCCTGCTCGGTCCCAACGGATCGGGCAAGAGCACGACGATCAAGATGATCCTCGGTCTGCTCCACAAGACCTCGGGGCAGTTGACGGTCTTCGGCCGAACTCCCTCGGACGTCACGGTCAAGAAGCACATCGGGTTCCTGCCCGAGGAGTCCTATCTCTACCGGTACCTGAATCCACAGGAGACGCTCGACTACTACGGTCGCCTCTTCGGGCTTGATCGAGCCACCCGCAAGACCCGCATCGAGGAACTGCTGGAGATGGTCGGTCTTACCCACGTTGCCCACCGGCCCATCGGTGAGTTCTCCAAGGGCATGGCGCGACGCATCGGCATCGCCCAGGCGTTGATCAACGATCCGGAATTCCTGATTCTCGATGAGCCCACGTCAGGGCTCGATCCCATCGGAACCAAGCAGGTCAAGGACCTCCTCCTGAACCTTCGAAGTCGGAAGAAGACCATCCTCCTGAGTTCGCACCTGCTTTCGGACGTCCAGGACGTGTGTGATCGCATGGTGATGCTCTACGGGGGAACCATTCGAGCCGAGGGCACGGTCGACGAACTCCTCGAAGACACCGGACGGACGATCATCCAGGTGCCGCGGCTCAAGCCCGAGACGATTGAGCGGGTCGAAGCCGTCATCCGCGAAACAGAGGGCCTGGCCATCGAGAAGGTCAGCCAGCCACGACAGCGGCTCGAAGACCTGTTCCTCGACATCGTCGAGAAAGCACGGCGTGAGCACATCGAAACCGCCGGGGTGACCGAGACCGGGCAGACCGCCGACTTCCTTCGCGCACAGGAGGAAGGCGAGGGCCTCATCAGCTCGCTGACATCCGATACTCCCCAGGAGGCGCCCGCTCGTGCCCACGAAGTCAACGAAGAGCCGGCCGTGGCTGCGCAGGAGAAGACCGTCAAGGCCGTGGTCGAGGGGCTGACGGCTGCGGCACCGGAACCCCAGGTGCGGAGTCGCGAGGTTCAGGGCGAACAGGAGAAACGACCGGAGGTCGACCACTCCATGATCGATGACCTCATCGACCGTCCCGCTGCTTCTGACGAATCGGACGAGTCCCGGGAATGAGCGGCCTGCGGAATCTCCATCGAGTCTTGACCGCACTGCAGCAGCGGCTGTGGGTCCGGGTACTGTTCTCCGTGATCGCGTTGGTCGCCGTCTCCGGGTACTTCGTACCGCTGCTGACAACGAGCTACTCCTACGACTCCTCCGCCCGGGGGATCGTCAACGCCCTGACCGGCCCCGAGGGCGATCGCTTCGCCACGACCCTTCGCGAGACCGGGTCCGTGAAGATTGACGGAGTCGTGCGGAGCGTGGATCCACTGTTGCTGCCGACCCTCTTCGACCAGGAGGGAGAGCTGGCGGATGCACGGTTCGCGATCATGCTCATGCTGCAGGACACGATTCCCCAGTGGGCGCCGAGCTGGTTGTTGCAGCAGCCGACGACCACCTGGATCTTCTACCTGACGTGCGCAGCATGGTTGCTGCTGATCACGTGGATGTGCCTCCTGTATCCGTTCCTGCTGACCTGCCTGGGGACGGGAGTGGCCGTGCTCATCGCGTGGTCATTGGGAAGCCGCGATTTCATGTTCGCCATCGGCGGATTCGGACTGCTCGTCTTCACCTTCGTACTCCTGGTCCGAATCGTCTCCATGCTGATCAGTTCGCCGCACCAGGTGCAGGCCATTGCGCACACGGTGATCAAGGAGGCGTCGCGAAGTCGAATTTCACTGATCTTCATCGTGTTGTTGCTGGCTCTGCTGCCGATGCTTCCGTTCTGGTTGGATCCGGATTCGCCGTTGCGGCACCGGGTGCAGACGTTCATCAGTCGCAGCGTCGGAATGACCTTCGTCTTCTGTGCGTGCATGACGATCGTGCTCGGTTGCGCCACCGTCTCCTTCGAGATCCGCGATCGCCAGATCTGGCAGATCATGTGCAAGCCGGTGAGCAAGTTCCGCTACATCCTCGGCAAGTGGATCGGCATCGTCCTGCTGAACGCCATCATCATCTTCATCGCCGGGATTTCCACCTTCCTCTACATCCAGTACCTGCGGACCACGGATGTCGCCGAGGGCGTGCAGGGAGACATGGATCGGTTGGCGGTCACGGAGGAGGTGCTCACGGCACGCAGCACCCAGTTGCCGCAGTATCCACCGATCCCGGAGGAGCTGCTGCAGCAGTACATCCAGGATGCCTTCGAGAACGATCCACTTCGAGAGACCGAAGACGAGATTCCCGGATACCTCGAGCGACGCTTTCGCCGCCAGTACGAGCGTGAGCTCGACTTCACGCGGCGGATGATTCCACCCGGGCGTGACGGAGAGCCCGGGTTGCGAACCTTCACCTTCACCAATCTCGGTGAGTGCGTGGGTTCACGATCTCCGCTGACGCTGCGCTACCGATTCCTGATCGGAGGTTCGGACACCTCGGAGTCATTCTCCTGCGGGTTCATCTTCAACCAGGATCCTGACACGATGATCGTGCGGGAATATGTGCCCACCATGTCGCACTTTGCGATGTTCCCACCATCGTTTGTCCGTCCTGATGGCACGATGTCGGTGACGGTGGTGAATTTCACCCAGATGTCCTCGTTCGAGGGTTCGGCCCAGATCTACTTCGACGAAGAGGATTTCGAGGTGCTCTACCGGGTGGGGGGATTCGAGGCCAATTTTCTCCGGGCCATGCTGGTCATGCTCATCAAGCTCGGGTTTCTCGCCGGACTGGCCATCTGCTGCGCCACCTTCCTGAGTTTCCCGGTGGCCTGCCTTTCATCCTTCACGATCTTCATGGCGGCCACCATGGGGCCGTACCTGGCGTATTCGCTGGAGTACTACGCGCCGGTGGAGGCCAATCGAGTGGAATGGGACGACATGGGGTACGTGATCCAGTGGCTGTTCGAGTCGGCCATTCGCAAGATCGCCCAAGTGACCGTCTTCATGCTCGAGGCGTTTGGGCAGTACAGGCCCACCAATGACCTCGTCAACGGCCTCGTCGTGTCCTGGGGCACGGTTCTTGGCAGTTTCCTGCGACTTGCCGTGATCTGGTCGGGCATTTCGCTCGTACTGGGATACATCGTCCTGCGGAACCGCCAACTGGCCATCTACAGTGGAGGACAGTCCTGAGTCCCTCTCATGTCTCGTGATCGCACCATCCAGATCGGGGCCATCGTCCTGATGATCGCCGCCTTCGTATCCGCGGGGCTGCTGCTGCCTACCATTCTCCGCAAGTCCGATCAGCATGGCCTGCGGTACACCGATGTCACGGTGGATGGAGCGCCACCCTTCGTGGCCCTGGGGACGGCCATCGGTGCCTTCCGCGGTCTGATCGTGGACTACCTCTGGATCAAGGTCAATCTCATGAAGGAGCAGGGCCTCTACTACGAGGTCATGGCCGATGCGGATCTGATCACGAAACTGCAGCCTCGATTCGCACCTGTCTGGTCCTTCCATGGCCACAACATGGCCTACAACATCTCGGTGGCGACGAATACGCCTGAGGAACGGTGGGAATGGGTCAACGCCGGCATTCGACTGCTGCGGGACGAGGGGCTGCGGATCAATCCGCAGGATCTGATCCTTCACAAGGACCTTGCGTTCTGGCATGCCCACAAGCTTGACGGGGTGAGCGATGATGCACACCTGTACTACAAGCTGGAGTTCGCGCGGATCTGGCACAGCCTGCTGGGCGAACCGCCGGCAGAGGAAGATCTTCGGATCGAATGGATCAAGTCGATCGCCGATGCGCCAGCAACCCTGCAGCAGGCGGAACTTGAAACACCGGGAGTCATTGAGCTCGTGGAGCGGCTGCGTGGAGACTTCTCGACTCTGCATGAGAATGCCGAACCATTCGACCTGGACCGTCGGTTCCTCGGAACGATGTCCTGGTGGCAGGCGATCAATGAGGAATCCTACGTCGCCAAGGAACTCGGTGCCGCTGAAGAACTGCGGGCACGGAACGACCGGTTGTTCCTTCTCCTGGACACGCTTTGGAACGACCCGGCCTACGCGGATGCCTGGGAGACGCTGCTTCGGTACGTGCGTCGCAAGGTGCTCATCGACGAGTTCAACATGGATCCGCAGCGCATGTACGAGTACACGCGCGACCTCGGCCCCATCGACTGGCGGCATCCGCAGGCCCATGCCCTCTACTGGTCCCGCAAGGGGACTCAGGAGGCTGAGCAGCGGATGTCGAATCCAGATGAGATCTACAACCTGATCAACAACGATCGCCTGCAGATTCAGGCTCTCCAGGGGCTGGCTCGAAACGGTCGGATTCACTTCGACCCATTCGAACAGTCCATCCCGGGTCGATTTCCCGAACCCCGGTTCATCGAGACCATCGACGGGATGTTCGAGGATCTCTACACCAAGTACTTCGATGCACGGGGTGCCGGTGGTGAGACGTTCATCATCTTCATCAAGAACTTCCTCAGTTCATCGATCCGCGAGCTCTACCGCCAGGGCGAGATCGAGCGGGCGCAGGAGCTGATGGATCGACTCGATGCCCTCTTCGGGCGAGGCGGATTCCCCCCCAACAACCAGTACGCCATGCCACTGGACATCTTCGTGTCCAACGAGACCCGTGGTGAATACGATCGGCAGCCGCACCTGGCAATCAGTGATGTTGCAGCCTCGCTCCGGTACGGCTTCCGTGTCGGCGTCGGGCAGAACCGGCCCCAGGTCTACAAGGAAGCGGTGAAGTTCGCCGGCACGGTGACGGACTACTACCGGAACCACAAGTTCATCGACTACTCCACCAAGCTCGGGTCCGATCGCATGAAGGACATCCTCGGTGAACTGGACCAGAGTGCGGAGATCGCCTTCCTGCAGATGATGATCGATCCGACCATGCCCATGGAGGAGCGAATCACCATCTGGGCCCAGGTCGACGAGTTGGAGCCACAGATCCGACTGCGGACCTACGACAAACTCGAGAGCGAGCTTGGCCGGCAGTTGTCACTGCACCCATTGGGGCGTGCCATCTCGATGGAAGAGGCCTTCCCGGAGCCTCCTGGGCTGGAATCATTCCGTCAGCAGATGGCGTTGAAGCGAGCCAGGGAAGCCGAGGCCGCCAAGGAAGCCAGGCCCGCGGACGTCGAGCGACGCTGATTCAGTCGTGGCGGACGGGGTTGGTCAACAGGCCGACTCCCTCGATCTCCACTTCGCAGACATCGCCATTCTCAAGCCAGATCGGTGGTGTCCGCTTGGAGCCGACGCCACCGGGCGTGCCGGTCATCAGCACCGTGCCGGCGAGCAGGGTGGTGCCCCGGGAGAGTTCGGTCAGCAAGGTGGCGACTGGAAAGAGCATGTCCGCGGTGGAGGCCTCCTGGAGAATCCTGCCGTTGTGCCGTGAGACGAGTCGCAGGCACTGGGGATCAGGAACCTGGGCGGCAGGCACCGGGGTACCGATCGGGCAGAACGTGTCGAAACTCTTGCCACGATTCCACTGGCCGTTGCTGCCTTCACGCTGCCACCAGCGGGCGGACACGTCGTTGCCCGGCGCATAGGAAACCGCTTCAAGCACCTCGTCTTCGCATGCATCACGAAGGTCACGTTCGAGGATGACGGCCAGTTCGCCTTCGAAGTCGACCTGGGGGCCGTGTTCGTCGCAGATCGGGGGGAGGATGATCGCATCACCGTCTGCGATGACCGAGGCGGGGTTCTTGAAGAAGACCGTCGGTCGCTCCTTGGGCACGTCGCCCATCTCGTGGGCATGGGCGCCGTAGTTGCGGCCGATGCACCAGATGGCGGGTGGGTGGTTCATCAGGATGGTTCCTCGGCGATGTCGTGATCATGACGGCAGGGGACCGGGTCCCACCCCGCGGCACCAAAGGGGTGGCAGCGAAGCAGTCGTCGAACGGTCAGCCAACTGCCACGGATCGAGCCATGCTGCTCGATGGCTTCCACGGCGTAGTGGGAGCATGTCGGTTGGAATCGGCAATGCCGACCGAAGAACGGACTGCCCACGGCCTGGTACACGCGGATGCCGCCGATGAGGACGGAGCCCATTGCGCCACGGCGAGCAGGTGGTCGCGTGGCATTCAGTCCCTGGTTGGTTGGTCGGGGGGTGTCCATCGAGTGTGCAATGCGTCTGCGGCATTCTGGAGGAGACGGTCGTATTCGGTCTGGGAGAGTGGATCGTGCCGTCGCACGGTCACGACCAGATCATACCGTCCCGGCAGATCGTGCTGGAGTCGCCGAAACGCGTCGCGCAATCGACGCTTGATCCGGTTGCGGATCACCGCATTGCCGACCTTCCGGGAGACCGACAGCCCGATGCGGGTCTCGCATTCACTGGGAAGCGCGTGAACCAGGAGAGGTCCGCGGCGGATGGCGTGGCCCTGGCCGTAGATCCGCTCGAACTGGGACGATCGCAGCAGGCGTCGGTGCCGGGGGAACAGGTAACGTCTGCCGGGTTGCTCCCGCATGGTCAGTCTCGATCCAGTTCAGTCTGGTAGGCCTGCATCAGGCGGCTTCGTGTGATGAGGCCGACCGCGTGGTCCACGTCACTGGAATCGAAGACCGGCAATGCGTCGACATCGTTGTGGGAGAACTTCTCAAGCACGATGTCGAGCGTATCGTCCGTGGTGATGGTGGGGAGGTTGCTCCGTTCCAGTTCATGCACCTGGAGCAGAGGAATGGCTTCACGGTAGATGAGGGCGGACTTCAGGTCGTCCGAGGTGACCATCCCGGCGTAGTTGCCTCGTTCGTCGACGACGATGATGTTGCTGGTCCGGTGCGACTCGCTGAGTTCCAGGAGATCCTGGGCCGGATCGTTCTCGGCCACGATCACGGGATCGCGCAGGGCCACGTCGCTGACGGTCAGCCGGCGGAGAATCGTCAGGTCGCTCATCACCCCCACGCGAATGCCCATGTCGTGCAGACGGGAGGTGTAGATGCTGTTTCGATTCATGGAGCGGGCCACGATGGTGCTGATGACGGCTGCGAACATCAACGGGAGGATGACCTGGTAGCTCTGGGTCAACTCGTAGACGATGAGGATGGCCGTCAGCGGGGCATGGGTCGTTCCGGCGAGCACGGCGGCCATGCCCACCAGGGCGAGGTGCGCGGGCGAGCCATGCGGGAGCCAGCCAAGCCCTTCAAGAGCGAGCCCAAGCAGCCCACCGAGCGCGGCGCCGATCAACAGGGACGGGGCGAACATGCCCCCGGCGCCGCCGGATCCGATGGTCAGGCTCGTGCCCACGACCTTCAGCACCAGCAGCAGCCCCACCAGCAAGGCCAATCCTCCCAGTGAGGCGGATTGGCCGCCCTCGAGGTAGGTGGCGGGATCCAGGAACTCCGTGATGACGGGGTAGCCATTGCCGTAGAACAGGGGCACTTCGATGGTGCCGGTGAGCATGAGGGTGAGCAGGCCCAGCAGGCCGAGAATCAGTCCACCCACGGCGGGTTTCAGGCTGTGCGGGACGGGCATTCGCTGGAAGCAGGCGCTGGAGAACTTCAGAGATCGGATGAAGAGCACGGCCATGATGCCGCTGGCGAGGCCCAGGACAAGGTAGATGGGAATCTGGCCGATGCTGAAGAACTCGTCGTTGGTCATGAACCCGTCGCCGACATCGAAGATCGCGCTGTCGTGCAGGATTCCCTGGGTCGAAGCAGATGCCACCACGGCTGCGATGACGATGGGCGTGAAGGTCTTCAGCGAGAAGTCTCGCAGGAGGATCTCCATCACGAAGAAGATGCCGGCAATGGGGGCGTTGAACACGGCCGCGATGCCGGCCGCCGAGCCGCACCCCAGAAGGGTGGCGGTGTTCTGGCTGCGGGTGCCAAGCATGCGCCCGATGTTGGAGCCGATGACGCCACCGATGTTGACGATGGGGCCTTCGGCCCCGGCCGAGCCACCGGACGCGATGGTTGCGGTGCTGCACAGCCACTTCTGAAGGCCGACTCGGCCCTGGATTCGTGATCGCTGTCTGAGGACCGCGTACATCAGGGTGGTGACGCCAGGCCCAACGTCCCGGGCCTGGATGATCTGGCGAAGGAATCCAACGATGAGGCCACCGATGGCCGGGCACAGCAGGACCAGCCACAGCAGGAGGGGATTGCCCCCCATGGACACTCCCCACTCTTCAACCGCACGCAGGGGGGCGATAAAGGCCGTTGCCACCACGGCCATGACGAATCCAATCACCGCGGCCACGATGTACAGATACCAGTCTCGTTCGAAGCCGAGGCGGATACTGGTCTTTCTGAGGATTCTGGTCAGACTTGGACGCATGTCCTGGAACCCCCGCTTGGGGAAGGGCAAAGCACAGGATTGTACATCGGTCCACCCGGTGATTCGACGTGAGAGGGGTCTGCCGTTAGAATACGGTGCTCAGCGGCGTGGAAGGGTGCCCCTTTCGCCCTGGTTCCGAGGAGACCGACCCATGATCGAAGCCCTTCGCAGCGATGAAATCGTCCAAAAACTGGGCGGCCGTTTCAAGCTCTGTGCCCTGATCCAGCGGCGTATGAAGGAACTGGTCGTTGATGGGGCTCGCCCCCTGATCGAGCGGGATGGTCGTACCGACCTGGAGCTGGTCATCGAAGAGATTCTCCAGGACAAGATCGCCCCGACATGGGCGGTCGAGGACCCCGCCGAAGACGGCACGGATGACTCGGTCCTCTGACCGAGGCGGTTCAGTGCCTTCAGCAACACCAGCCAATGCACCACAGACGATCCTCATCGGGATCACTGGTGGAATCGCTGCGTACAAGATGGCGTCCCTTGTCAGCGAGCTCGTTCAGGATGGCCACTCCGTGGTCGTGGCCATGACGGAGTCGGCGACCCGATTCGTCGGTCCCCTGACATTCCAGAGCCTCACCGGTCGCGAGGTCGTGACGTGTCCATGGACGGCACGCGAGGGACGGGAGTCGCCGCACATACACATGGCTCGTTCGGCGGCCGCGATGCTCATCGCCCCATGTTCGATGGACATGCTTTCTCAACTGGCCACCGGTCGCTGTGACAACGCAGTGAGTCTGCTGGCCGCTTCCATCGATCGCAGTCGTACGCCGGTACTGCTCGCTCCCTCGATGAACGAAACAATGCTCGACCAGCCATCGACCCGTCGGAACATCGCTCAACTGGACGATGATGGATTTACGATCATCGAGCCTGCTCCAGGCTGGCAGGCCTGCCGAAGCGAGGGTCGGGGGCGTCTGCCCGAGCCCGATGAACTTCGTGAAGCCCTGGACCATGTTCTCAAGGGAATCCCACGCAGCCCCGCAGGCTGAGGAGTTGTGCCATGGCAGACTGGGCCACGATGACCGAGTTCACGATTTCGCTGCCCGATACTCCGGGGCAGCTCGCCTCCTTCGCGTCGCGACTGCGGAAGGGGGACATCCAGCTGGTGATGCTTGAAGTCCGTTCCCTGGACATGCCGCATTCCCGCATCAACTGCATCGCCGAGAGTGCGGAAGAACTCCGCATGTTTCTGCGATCGACGGATCTTCACTTTGTGGAACGCGAGGTGGCGCTGCTCAGGGAAGATGCCGGGCATGGATCCTTCACCCGGACCCTCGAGGAGATCGCGGCCGTGGGCATCAGCCTGCAGATGCTTCGGGGAGTCTCCCTCGACGGCGGCATCGGATATGTCATCCGTCCGCATGAACGCGACCGGGAAGCGTTCCAGAACTACACCAGTTCGCGCTGACCAAAAAAACGCGGAGCCC
The DNA here is from genome assembly GCA_029245245.1 of Phycisphaerales bacterium. Lineage (GTDB taxonomy): Bacteria > Planctomycetota > Phycisphaerae > Phycisphaerales > SM1A02 > UBA854. Next base: position 53,795 of record JAQWPT010000032.1, on the reverse strand, counting down.
GGATCAAGATCCGAGCCCCGCGAAGTTGGGTGCGTGTTGAATGGTCAATCCATGTTGTCGGTGCCCTGCTCCTCGATGAACGAGGACAGTCGACGTCGGCGAACCGGGTGCTGCAGCTTCCGGATGGCCTTCGATTCCACCTGGCGGACACGTTCGCGGGTGACCTTGAAGATGCGTCCGACTTCCTCGAGCGTGTAGGTGTACCCGTCGCCGATGCCGTAGCGCAGCTTGAGGATTTCACGCTCACGATAGGTGAGGGTCTTGAGGACATCGTTGATTCGACTTCGGAGCATGTCGCTCGTGGCCGTCTCGGCCGGGGCTTCCTGCCGTTCGTCCTCGATGAAGTCGCCGAACTGGGAGTCCTCGGACTCGCCAACGGGCCGGTCGAGACTGATGGGGTGCCGGGAGATCTTCATGACCCGGCGGGTCTCGTCGACGGTCATGTCGGCCTGCTCGGCCAGTTCTTCGATCGTCGGCTCGCGTCCCATCAACTGCAGGAGTCGCTTCTGGATCGTACGCAACTTGGACATCGTCTCGATCATGTGGACCGGAACACGGATGGTCCGGGCGTGGTCGGCGATGGCACGGGTGATGGCCTGCCGGATCCACCAGGTGGCGTAGGTCGAGAACTTGTAGCCTCGCATGTACTCGTACTTGTCGACCGCCCGCATCAGGCCGGTGTTGCCTTCCTGGATGATGTCCAGGAAGGGGAGCCCGCGGTTGCGGTACTTCTTGGCGATGGAGACCACGAGGCGGAGGTTGCCACCACTGAGATCCCGCTTGGCCTGCTCATACTCGTTGAAGACCCGCTCCATGCCGAGGGTGCGGTCCTGCAGGTCGCCGGGACGCTCCAGTACGAGGCTGCGAAGCCCACGGAGTTCCTCCTCCATGACCTCCCGATCCTCGGGGTGGTAGCGATCGGGATGCTTCTTGACACGTTCCATTTCCCGTCCAAGTTCGGCGATCTTCCGGTTGATGGACTGGATCTTGCGGAGCAGCGGCTGGATCTTCGCGGTGCGAAGGCAGCATTCCTCCAGGAGCGTCGCCATCTTGCGACGGCGTGAGTTCATGTTTCGGCAGATCTCGGAGATGGAGGCCTTGTCAAGCCGCGTGCCTTCGAGACGCTCCCAGTCGAGCTCGTTTCGCTTGAGCAGCCGCTGAACGGTTCCGATGTTCACCGGGATCCGCGAGGCGATCTTCTCCTTGGCATTGTCCTCGGCGGTGGAGATCCGCATTGTGCGGTCAAAGGGCAGGTCGCCATTGTGGACCTGCTGGAGGATCTCAACGGCCTGGCGTGCGGCGTAGTCGGACTCCAGGACCTTGCGACGAAAGATCATCCGGGTGGTCTCGATCTTCTTGGCCAGGCGAATCTCTTCTTCCCGCGTCAACAGCGGGATGGTGCCCATCTGGGTGAGGTACATCCGGATTGGATCATCGATCCGCTTGGTGGAGACCTCCTCGATGGCGGCTTCCGTCTCGGCCTCATCAAGCAGTCCATCGCCGGATTCGTGGGCGCTGGCGGGAGTGTTGGTGGACTCTTCGCCATCACCCTGTTGCTGGACGTGGATTTCCTCGATCTTGATCCCGAAGGTCATGTACGGACTGTCCCGCTTGAACTTCAGGTTCGTGTGGAGCGGGGCGTAGAAGGGGTCACCGCCACGGAGTCGTCGATCCTGGTAGTTGATCAACTCGATCGAAAGCGTATCGAGAGTCATCAACAACTGGTCGATCTTGGTGGGGTGCACCATTTCGTCCGGAATGGATGTGTTGAGCTCTTCGTAGCTCATCCATTTCCGGGTGTGACTGTGTTGCACAAGCGAACGGAGACTTGGATGCAGGTGTGGTAGTTTCATGATCGTCGGAATCCTGTACTGGTTGCCCTCGTCGCAGGAGGGTCTGGTGTCGCCTGGGAGTCTCCCGGTGCGTCGGGAGGATTACTGCGTCGTTCTCAGCTCCGGTTGTCTCGGTGGATTGCGGCCGCCCTGAGACCTTGATCGCGCAGCCGATCGAGGATGTCCTGGAGCGCCTTGGAGTCGTCGTCGGACGACGTTGAAAAGTGCGCCAACCGCTGTTCGGTGTGGGCGTGATCCATGCAGCCCTGGAGGGCCTCGGTCACGCGTGCAAGCGGTGTGCGCGGGTCGTATTCGTCGCTGGGCCCGGAGACCAGTGTCTGGCCCATGAACCACAGGTGGGAAGCAAGTTCGTGGATGCGTTCATCCGAGACCTCGCGATGAAGGTCCTGGACCGTGGTGGCCGTGCCCTCGGTGATGCGGGGCAGCAGTTCGCCGGCCAGGAGCCGGGTTCGTTCATCAAGGAAGCAGTCCAGGGGCAGCAGGGCTGTCCCTTCACGGCTGGCCGCGTCGGGTTCAAAGAGCAGAACGGCGAGGTATTCCTTCTCCGCCAACTGCCTGCCTCGGGTCAGGGTCCGGTCGCTGGTAGTGAACACGGAGGTGTCCACGAGCGAGTTCATCGTCGGGGCATCGTTCGCAGCGGGTCGAGAGGGGCTTGCCGCTGCCGACAGCATCGTCTCGATGGTCCCCAGTGAGACCTGCATGAGGTCGGCAAGCCTGTTCAACATCAGTGAACGTCGGAGGCCCTGTACGCGGGTCAGTCCCAGTCGTCCAAGTTCGTTGACGAAGGCCTCGAGAGCCTGTTGTCGTCCGGACATGGAATCCTGCCTGCTCAGTGAACGCTCGAACCGTTGGAGTACGTATCGCAGCACGTCCTCGCTCTTGTTCAGGAACTCTCGGAAGCGGCTTTCTCCATCGGGCTGGTGCAGCAGGTCGGCGGGGTCCATGCAGTCGGGCAGGATGCAGACCTGGATGTCCACCGGGTGATGGAGCATGACCTCGAGGGCCCGCTCGGCGGCTCGTTGGCCCGCCTCGTCACCGTCAAAGAGCAGGATCACGGTGTTGGCGATGCGCGACAGCAGTCGGGCGTGGTCGTCGGTCATGGCCGTGCCGAGGGTGCCCACCACGTTTCGGAAGCCGGCCTGGTGGCAGGCGATGACATCGGTGTAGCCTTCGGCTACCACGGCGATGCTGCTGTCCATGATGGATTTGCGGGCAATGTTCAGGCCGTAGAGGGTCTGGCCCTTCTGGAAGAGTTCGGTCTCGGGGCTGTTGAGGTACTTGGGGTTGTCTTCCTCGTCCAGGATTCGCCCGCCAAAGGCGATGGGCTGTCCGGATTCATTGCAGATCGGGAAGACCAGTCGGTTGCGGAAGTAGTCGTAGTGGCCGTCGCTGCCGGTGCGTGCTCGAAGCAGTCCGGCGGCCAGGGCCGATTCGAGGGCTTCATTGCGGTTGCCCAGCGTCTTGAGCAGTTCATCCCAGCCCGAGGGGGCGCAGCCGATCTGGAACGCCTCGACCATGTCACTGGAAATGCCCCGGGCCTCGATGGTGGCGCGGGCCAGTCGGCCGTGTTCCGGATGGGCAAGTGCCTTCTGGAAGAAGGAGGTGGCGGCATCGTTGGAGAGCCGGATCCGTTCCCGCATCGAACGACGTTGCCGATCCTCAGGAGACGACTTGCGTGAACTGAGAGTGATCCCAGCTTGTTCGGCAAGCATTTCCAGGGCCTCGCCGAACTCGATCTTGAGGTAGTTCTCCAGGAAGCTGAAGACGTCTCCGCTGGCGCCACAGGAGTGGCACTTGTAGAACGACTGGGATTTGTGGGTTACGACCGCCATCGAGGGAGAGTGATCGTCGTGGAAGGGGCAGAGGCCCACGTGTTCGCGGCCCTTTGGCTCCAGCGCAATGTGGGTACCGATCACTTCCACGAGGTTCGTGACTTCCTTGACTCGATCGATCTCGACTCGGTCAGCCATGGTGCACCTGCCTCGCATCCCTCTCCGGGGATCGATCTCGGCGGGGTGTGAACCCGAGCCGCGTGCTGTCATGGAACCTGAAAATTACAGCCACCTGCCACCTGTCCCGGAACGCCCCCCTGGGGGCTTCTACCCAACTCTGCCCCGCGTCTGCACGAGTGCGGAACGCGGGCTGGATCCACCGCATCACCACATGGTGACGGGGAATCTTTCCATCAGTTCAGTTGTTTGTTCCTGGGGCTCGGATGCATTATTTGGGAGTCTCTTACGCCGCCCATGGAAGGGGGGAAGATGATGCACCCCGAGGTGAAATCCGAGCCTCGTACTCTCTTACACTACGCCGTTGAATGATTCGGTCAAACGAACGAACCGTCAAATTCGGAAAAAACCCGGCCGCCACGCCAGATTTACTCGATTTTTCATTGAGTCCGGGAATCCCGGCTCAGGCGGTGCCTGTGGAGGCCTTCTGTTGGCGGGTCCAGCCGTACTTGCGCTTCAGTGGTTTGACCACCAGCCCATTGCGAATGGAGCGGGTAGAAACCTTGATCCGCACGGGCTGGCCATCGATGAGGGCTCGAACCCGCTGCAGGTTGGGCTTGATCTTCCGCTTGGAGACGCCGGAGATGTTCAGACCGATACCACCCTTGTACTTGGGGAGTCCTCGGTAATGGATCTTTCGACCCACTGTCGTCCGTGCACCTGTGAAATGGCAAACTCGTCCCATCGCATGTCCTCCGGGGAAGAGGGGGATTATACGGGTTCAGGCGAGGGTTTCAAGGGGCAGGCACCCGGGAAACGGGGCCTTGGGGCCATCAGGCGGTCTTGGATCGCCTGGAAATGTCATTGAGAGGGGCCCGGGTCTCGATGGCCTTGCGATCGACCACGTACGTGACGGACGTGTTTTCTCTCTCCGGAAGGTCATACATCAGGTCCAGCATGTAGCTGTCGATGACCGCACGAAGGGCCCGTGCACCTGTTCCACGCTCCATGGCCTGTTCAGCCAGGGTTTCCAGGGCATCGGCCGTGAACTCGAGAGAAGCGCCCTCCAGTTCAAAGAGGTGCTGGTACTGCTTGATGATTGCGTTCTTGGGCTCGGTGAGGATTCGGACCATCTGCGGGCAGTTGAGGGGAAGCAGGGGGGTGATGATCGGAAGACGGCCGATGAGTTCCGGGATCAGGCCGAATGAGAGCACGTCCTGGGGAGTCACCAGGTTCAGGTTGCTCTCATCCTCCAGGTTGTCGGCAAGTGCGACCTCGGGAACTTCTTCGCCGGTTTCGGCCAGGAAGCCGATGCGCTGCTTGCCCATTCGCCGCTGGATGATTTCCTCGAGTCCCTCGAAGGATCCGCCACAGATGAACAGGATGTGCGTGGTATCCATCTGGATGTACTGCTGCTCGGGGTGCTTGCGGCCGCCCTGGGGAGGGACGTTGGCCACGACGCCTTCGAGCATCTTCAGCAGGGACTGCTGCACACCTTCGCCGGACACGTCACGGGTAATGGACACGTTGTTGGACGTCTTGCCGATCTTGTCGATCTCATCGATGTAGATGATGCCGCGTTGGGCTGCTTCAAGGTCGTAGTCGGCCGACTGGAGCAGTTTCAGCAGCAGGTTCTCGACGTCTTCACCCACGTAGCCGGCCTCGGTGAGAGTCGTGGCATCGCCGATGGCGAACGGAACGTTCAGTACCCGCGCGAGGGTGCGTGCCAGCAGGGTCTTGCCGGTGCCCGTGGAGCCGATCATCAGGACGTTGGACTTGTCCAGTTCGACCTCGGAGTCCTCGTTCTCGAGATGGGCCAGTCGCTTGTAGTGGTTGTGCACCGCCACGGAAAGCGTCCGTTTGGCGTGCAACTGCCCGATCACGTACTGGTCGAGAAATTCATTGATCTGTCGTGGTGAAGGAATGGTGGTGAAGAGCGGCCGATTGCTGCTCATTCGCCGTTTTTCCTGGCGGAAGATGTTCTGGCAGAGGTCGGTGCAGTTGGAGCAGATGTAGATGTCACTCGGGCCTTCGACCATCGGTCCGACCTCGCGGGAGGTCTTGCCGCAGAAGGAGCAGGTGGTCACGCGGCGACCGCGGAATCCGCCGTCATCACCGCCATCGCCACCATCGCCACCACCGGAGCCACCGCCGACATCATCGCCGTCGTTGGTGCCGGAGCCGACAGGGGCCGGGGCGGAGGGCTTGGGGCCGTCGCCTTCGCCGGAAAGCACCACGGAGCCATCACCGGCTCGACGCCGGGCCGATGCCACCATCCGCTGAATCATGTCCTCTGGTACTCGATCAAACACGGGACCATCCGTCTCCCACTCGTATTGAGTCCACTCCCCCCACGGGGCCTGGTCCTCCTCCAGTGTACCCGCGGGGTCCATCCCGCCGGGCCGTCTCCCCGGAAAGCACGTTCCGGATCCGCTGCAGTGTGACATTGGTTTGCGGCCTTTGAAAGGTCGATTTCAAAGCCGGTGCGTCTTTCTCGTCTCAAAGGGGGTGGAATCAGGGTTCCGTGGGTGGGATTTCTCCGCCCCCGGGCGTATCGGACTCGGGTGGCTGGTCGGGGGATCTGCTCTTGGCGTGGTGCCCGAGAATCACGATTCGCGCCTGCTCGAATTCCTCGTCGGTCAGTTCGCCCTGGTTGTGCATGCGGCGGAGTTGCCCAAGAGTGAACCCGTCGTCCTGCAGGGAGCCGGATCCTCTCGAGGAGCGTCGCAGGATGACCAGAATGATCCAGCCGATGACCACGATCGCCAGCAGGACCAGCAGCCAGGGCATGATGGCATTGAAGAGTTCACCCGGCTCGAGGGCCGGCCCTGTTGCCAGGCTCAGGCTCTGGACGGGGAGGTCCATGGTCAAGGTCTCAGGATGAGGACGTCTTTTTCTTGGTCTTCTTGCTCGAAGACTTCTTCTTGGAAGCGGTCTTCTTCTTGGTCGTCTTGCCGTCCGCAGCGGGTGCCATGTCGCCCTGGAGTTTCTTCCATTGCTCGGCGTCCATGTCCACGATCTTCATCTGCTGGGCCATCGCGTCGGCGGCCTTGTTCTCGAGGAGTTGGGTGCCGATCTGGCCGAGCTGGTTGTTCTGGGCCAGGCGTGACCGCAGTTCATCGGGACGGACCCCCCGGTTCATCGCGAGCTTGACGATCTGCTGATTGACTTCCTGCTCGTTGACGTTGATGTTGTACTGCTTGATGAGGCGCTGGTGCAGGAACATGAGCTTGATGCCGTCGTTGGCCATCTTCTCGGTGTCCTCGCGTGCTTCGGCAACCTTCGTTTCGATGGCCTGCTCGTCTTCGCCTCGTTCCAGCAGACCCAGTCGGACGCGGTCGAGGTGGTTGGAGACCTGGGCGGCCGAGAGATTCTCGGGAATGGGTACGGTCATCTGCTCGACGACCTTCTCGCGGGCCTGGTCGCGGAGCACGATGGACTGCTCCTCGTCCCGACGCTGCTCGAGGGCGAGTTGGACCTGCTCGCGGAGCACGTCAGCCGAAGGCAGTTGGTAGGCCTCGACAAGTTCCTCGATGCTGCAGGGTTCGATGCGTTCGGCGACGTGCACCTGGAATTCGACGTTGACGGTCTTGCCGCGGATGTCCTCTCGCTCATAGTGCTCGGGGACGTCGATGGTGATGGGCACCACGTCGCCGACGCTGCGGCTTGCGAAGATCGCGTTGACGTCATCGATCATCAGGCCGAGCACTTCACCTCGTTCTCCGGCGTCGGGCAGCACGATGAGGGTCTGTTCATTGGTGAAGAACGATTCGTCCTCGCCCTTGCGGGTGCAGGTGGCGCGTCCGAGGAGGCGGTCACCGGGCAGGAAGCCGTCCTCGAGGGTCTCGCCCTTGCCGTTGCGAAGGCACTGGCGTTCGATCTCCTCGTCGAGGTGCTCCTTCTCGACCTCGAGGGTGGGGCGGATGATCTCGATGCCTGCAAAGTCGGGCAGGTCGAACTCCGGGACCACGTCCATCTCCACCGTGAAGGAGAAGTCAGTTCCGGACTCGATCACCGGGACGGAATCCTCGGTTGGTTCGGGTTGCTGGAGCATCTCGAGGTTGTGACTCTCGATGGCCTCCTTGAGTCCTTCCCGGACAAGTTCGGTGCGGGTCTCATCCCGGGCGGCATCGCCGAACCGCTTCTCAATGACCGAGCGGGGGACCTTGCCCTTGCGGAAGCCCGGCAGGTTCACGTTGCCACTGATGGTCGCCATCTGGTTGGACAGTTGGGCGTCGACAACGTCGCTGGGTACGGTGACGGTGATCCGCTTGCGGGCGGGGCCGGCATCTTCGACGACGACCTGGTACTGGCTTGACTCGCTCATGGCATTCTCCGGGGCTGGGGTGCAGACCGGTCATGGTAGCCGATCCCGCTGCGATCAGGCACCCGCGGCACGTCCGCCGGCGAGGTCCTTGATGGTCTCGAGGGCGGCATGGGCTGGATCGTCGGATTCGCCCATGGACCGCACGATGGCGGAACCGACGATGGCTGCATCGGCGGAGGCCAGGACGGTGGAGACGTGCTCGGCCGTGCTGATGCCGAAGCCCACGGCGATGGGCAGGTTGGTGCGTTGGCGGATGCGTTGGACCTGGGGGCTGATGTCTGGCAGTTCGCTGCGGACGCCGGTGAGCCCGGCCCGTGCGAGCAGGTAGACGAAGCCTCGGCAGCGGGGCAGGATCGATTCGAGCCGTTGGTCGCTGGTGGTCGGGGCCACCAGCAGACTGAAGGCCAGGTCGTGGGCATCGATGGTCGGCAGGATGGCGTCCACGCGATCCAGGTCGATGTCGGGAATGATGAGCCCGTCGAAGCCGGCGGCGGCCGCGGCTTCGATGAAGGGGATGGTCCCGGTTCGTTCCACGATCGAGTTGCTGACCATGGCCACCAGGCCCTGGGAGACATCGCTGCGAATGCGACGAACAAGGTCGAACACGTCTCCGGGGCGAATGCCCGCCAGCAGTGCTTCGTGCATGGAGGCGGCGATGATCGGTCCATCGGCGATGGGGTCGGAGAAGGGGATGCCGAGTTCGATGATGTCCGCCCACGCCGGGTCGATGCCCGGGAGGATCTGCTCGGTGGCCTGCAGGTCGGGGTAGCCCGCGGTGAGGAACGGCATCAGGGCTCCACGCTCGGCCGATCGGGTCTCGGCCAGGATGTCGGCGATGCGTCCCATGGTTACTTGGTGCCCTCGGGACCACCATCCTCGATGTACTTGTCGTGAATGGCCTCGGTCAGGTCGACGCCGGTGATGTTCGCAAGGGTGGCCAGCCAGGCGAGCACGTCGGCAAACTCCTCGGCGAGGTTCTCCTGCTTCCCGTCGCCGCGGGCCTGCCTGGCGAGTGCCTCGGCCAGTTCGCCGAACTCCTCGGCAAACCAGAGGAAGGTGGGGGCGACGCCACGAGCGGCATCGGTGTCGTGGTACCGGTCCCGGATCAGGGCCTGGAACTGGGCAATGGTCATTGGTTCATTCGTCATGGCGGCAATGGTACCAGCGGGCGGCTGAAATGATTTTCGAAACACTTGTTCCCCCGCAGGCCGAGGCGTATCTTTTGGACTCCCCCTCATTCTCCTCAGTATCAAGGAAGCAGCATGTTCTTCATCGAGACCGTCGTACTGGCCGCATCACTTCCCCTGGGTGCCCAGCCCACCATCGTCGAGCAGGCAGTGGAAGCCGACCAGTTGTCGACCCTGGTCACGGCGGTCAAGGCCGCCGGGCTGGTGGAGGCATTGTCGGCCGATGGGCCGGTCACCGTGTTCGCCCCGACCAACGAGGCCTTCGCCCGGGTCGATTCCAAGGTCATCGAGTACCTCCTCAGCGAGCCGGGACGGCCGGAACTCGGGCGAATCCTGCTGCATCACGTGGTTCCTGGACGACTTGATGCCGCCACCCTCGTGGGCACATCTGAGGTGACCACCCTCGCTGGAACAACCCTGTCGCTGGAGACGGCTCGTGATCGACTGCTGGTCGATGATGCCGTGGTGCAGGCGGCGGACATCGGAGCCTCCAATGGTGTCATTCACACGATCGACCGCGTGATGATCCCCCCGGTGCAGCAGTCACCGCTGGAAATCCTCCTGGTCAACGCCATCGAGCGCGGCGTGCCACTGTTCAACAGCAACAACCCGGCAGGATGCGCGGCGGTCTACGCCACGGCCCTGGAAGCGGCAGTCTCGGTCGATGACTTCGGACTCGACAAGATGGTCCGGGATGCAATCACGGATCGGCTGCGTGAGATCGCGCAGGAGCGGGATGCGACGGAACAGGCCTGGGCCTATCGCCGGATCATGGACGCGCTGCTCAGTGAACGCATGGAGGTTGACGCCCGGGCTCCGGTGGATCGAGTGCTGTTCGATTTCCAGGATCCCGGCAGCGTCGACGTGTTCGACATCGTGCTCGATGGCGTCATGGGGGGCCGCTCGTCGGGTCGCATCCGTGCTGGTGATGGCACGTTGATCTTCGACGGCGAAACGTCGCTGCGGAACAACGGGGGGTTCTCATCGATGCGGGCCCCGGTGCCAAGCGGCAGTTGCGACGGCGCCGATGCGCTGCGGGTGCGGTTCAAGGGTGACGGTCGGACGTGGATCATCGGGACCCGTTCAGGCCGAAGCTTCGGCGGCGAGTCGTACTGGACGCGTTTCGATACCGTCAACAATCGCTGGATGGACGTGGTGATTCCCATCGCCGAGATGGAGCGAACCAGTTTCGGCCAGGCGCTGCGAGGCCGGATTGCACCGGAGCAGGTCCGGGGCATCGAGTTCTACATGTACGACAAGAAGGCGGGGCCGTTCCGACTGGAGATCGACTCGATCGAGGCGATCTCCACGGGTGACACCGGCGACCAGGCCTGATCCCCACCGCTTGCCACCTCCAAGGGGTGTGGTATCCTGTGTGAATCGGGCCATTGGCGCAGTTGGCTAGCGCGCTTGTATGACACACAAGAGGTCACTGGTTCAAGTCCAGTATGGCCCACTTCAAGAACCCCGCTATTTCAGCGGGGTTCTTTCGTTCCTGGTCGCAGGTGAAGACTCTCTTCCCTTTATGGGCAGGCGCCCCAACCGGCGATGACCGCCAGCAGGTCCGAGACGTCGTAGGGGGTGCCCCAGCCGGCGATGACGGCCAGCAGGTCCGTGACGTTGACCTGGCCGTCTCCATTGATGTCGCCGTCGCAGTCGACGGGGCAGACATCGACAATCATGTTCGTGCCGTCGAGTTCCACGGGTCCGTCGATCTGGTCGGCAGTTCCGGTGTTGGAGCACACCGTGCTGTCGGTGAGGATCGCCATGGTGGCGATGCTGCTGGCGATGGCGCTGCCTTCAAGACCGGCCGCATTGTCCGTAACGGTGCAGCCGTCGAGCGTGGTCGTTCCGAACGTGCTGTTGCAGATCGCGCCACCTGCGTCCGCCGCCGTGTTCTGCTCGAACACGCATGCTTCCATGATGACGTCACCAAACCAGCGTTCGCAGCAATCGTCGCCTTCGTTGAAGAACGCACCTCCACGTTCCGTGGCGGTGTTGCCGATGAAGACGCACTCCGTGAGGACGGGGCTGCTTCGGAGGTTCGCGAACCCGCCCCCGAGGGCCGCCGTGTTGCCAGAGAAGGTGCAGCGCAGGAAGACCGGGTGGTCGGGCTGGCCGGTCTCCCAGCAGGCGTAGCCGCCGCCCCTGTTGGCGGTGGTGTCGATGAAGCGGCAGTCGATGAAGATCGGCGCTCCGTTGAGGTTGTAGACGCCGCCGCCGATGCCGGTCGTCTCGTTGCCCACGAAGGTGCAGTTGATCATCGTCGGGCGGGCGTGGAACATCGTCACCGCGGCCCAGCCGCCGCCGGCGACTCCGGTGAAGACCAGGTGCTCGATGATGGTGTCGTTCTCCTCGGCGAAGAAGGCCATGATGTTGTCCCCGAGTCCGAGGCTGTCGATCGTCGTGGCGGGCATGCCATCGAGATCGGTCGCGCCCCGGAGCGTGATCGCCTTCTGCTGGATGCTGATGTTGAACTCGTGGTACGTCCCGGCGGCGATCTCGATGACGTCGCCGTCGCTTGACGCATCGATGGCATCCTGGATGGAGGCGAAGGTGCAGCCGGTGGGGCAGACATCAAGCGTCGCCGACCAGGCGGTACTGGTGATGGTCAGGGCGTACGTCAGGATGAGCATGGGGGCACGCATGTGAACTCCTGTGCATCTATCTATAGGCCACATCGGGACAGAAGCAAGAACTACATCGAAGACTCGACGCGCCGGAGCCTGCGGACTGTTTCAGGGGGCCTTGGTGAATGAACTATCATGGCGGGACCAATCAGTTCCATGGAGTCCGCGTGTCGTCCTTTCTTGTTGCAACCTTCTACCGATTCGCCCCGCTCGACGACCTCGAGTCGATGCAGGCGGCGGTCCGCGAATGCTGCGAGACCAACGAGGTGCGTGGCATCGTGCTTCTTGCCGCCGAGGGGGTCAACGCCACGATCTCCGGTACGCCTGAAGGCGTCATGGCGGTCATCGAGTTCCTTCGTGCCGACCCCAGGTTGACTGACCTGCGGTGGAAGGAGTCGACGGCCTCGAAGCAGCCCTTCAGGAAGATGCGGGTCCGGTTGAAGAAGGAAATCGTCACCATGGGCGTGCCCGGTGTCGATCCGGCCCACCTGGTCGGCACCTACGTGAAGCCGCAGGACTGGAACGCCCTGATCAACGACCCGGATGTCATCGTCATCGACACCCGCAACGACTACGAGGTCGAGATCGGCTCCTTCAAGGATGCCGTCAATCCAGACATCGAATCGTTCGGACAACTGCCGGCATGGCTTGATGCCCGGTTCGATCCGTCGAAGCAGCCGCGAGTGGCCATGTTCTGTACGGGGGGGATCCGATGCGAGAAGTCCACGGCACTGCTGAGGCAGGAGGGCTTCGAGGAGGTCTACCACCTCGAGGGCGGCATTCTCAAGTACCTCGAGCAGGTCCCCGAGGACGAAAGCCTCTGGCACGGCCAGTGCTTCGTCTTCGATGAACGCGTGTCGGTGGGGCATGGGCTCGAGGAGGGCTCGTACGAACTCTGCCGCGGATGCCGTCGTCCCGTGGGCCCGCAGGATCGGGCATCCGAGCAGTTCGAGGAAGGTGTCAGTTGCCCGTGGTGCCATGATCGCACCACGTCGCAGCAGAAGGCGAACTACGCACAGCGACAGCAGCAGGTCGACCTGGCGAAGGATCGTGGGGAGCAGCACCTCGGCCACTGAGTGGTGGTCGTGCGCAGGAGCATTCGATGCGCATCGTATTCGCACTCCTGGTCGCCCTCGTCTGTGCCAGGCTGGCCCTGGACCTCGATGGCGATCTTCAACGTGCCATCGACGTGGGCATCTCGCTGATCGTCCTGGTCATTCTCCAGGGATGGGTCCTGCAATCCATGTTCGTCGTGGCCACCGGTGAGTCGCTGTCACTGCGAACCGCCTGCAGTTCGTGCGCCATGGTCATGTTCCTCGGGGCCATGTCGACGTTGCTGCTGGTGTTCCTGCTGATGGCAGTGCTGGGTTCGCATGCCCAGGATCTCTCGTTCATCGCCTTGCCGGGGGTGAACGTCGTGGTCAGTGCCTGGATGTACTGGTACCTGACCACGCCGGGATTCTGCGGTCCACGGCTGTCGATCACGCCACCGGGCCGTGGGGCGGGCATCGGCATCGCCCTGGTCATGTCGGTGATCCAGTTGCTGCTGTATGTTCTGGTGTATCTCTTCCTGCGTCCGTAGTCGATCTTCCCACTGCGTGAAAGGTTTCCTCATGCTTGCCGCCCTCGTCATCGCCGCCATGCTTGCCGGTTCGCCACTGGCGCCCTCCAGTGACGACTCGCTCCGGGTCATGGCCTGGAACGTGCTGCATGGTTCCAACGATGTCGATCAGGGCCCCGAGAAGACGCTGGCGGTCATCCGCTCCGCCGCGCCCGATGTCATCCTCATGCAGGAAAGCTACGACATCGACGGTGAGCGGCCGAAGCTCGGCAAGTGGCTCTCGGAGCAGCTTGACTGGAACTACCACCAGGGGGAGAGCCCGCACCTGTGCGTGCTGACCCCGCTGGAGATGAAGGCCACGTTCTTCCACCACAAGTGGCACGGTCTCGGAGCGCTGCTGACCGATGATCGTGGTCGCTCACTGCTGGCCTGGAGCATCTGGCTCGACTACCGCGCGTTCATTACCTACGAACTCCGCGACAATCCCGACATGACCGACGAGCAGCTGCTCGCCGCCGAGCATGAGCGTTCGGCCCGCCTGCCCGAGGTCACCGCGCTGATCGAGCACATCAAGGGTGAAGGTCATCTTGCAGCCGACATTCCCGTCATCGTCGGTGGAGACTGGAACACGCCCTCGCACCTGGACTGGACCACTGACACCGCCCGGGTCTTCAAGCGCCGCCGGGCCCTGGACCTGCCGGTGAGCATGGCCATGCACGATGCGGGATTCAGCGATTCATTTCGAGACGTGCATCCCGATCCGGTGCAGCAGCCGGGCATCACCTGGTCGCCGATGTTCCGCGGCACGGGCGAGACGCCGCAGGGGTTCGATCGCATTGATCGCATCTACCTGAAGAACCCCGCCCGTCCCGAGGGGGATTGGACGTTGCACCCGGTCGCCGGCACCGTGCTGCCGACTCCCTGGGAAGACGACGGCATCGAGGTGCGGGATCGCATGTTCCCCTCCGACCACGGGGCCGTGCTCGTGGACATGCAGTGGCGGAAGGCAAATGCGGCGCCGGTCCCCATGGTTTCGGCGCCTGCCACCCCGGTTGAACTTCGCGTGCTCGCCTTCAACATTCTCACCGGCGGCAATGGCGCCGGGCCCAATGGAGCCAGTCCGCTGTCTGGGAAGCCGCGGCATGCGGCCATCGCCGCGGCCATCGAGCGAGTCGATCCACACGTGGTGCTCGTGCAGGAAGAGGGCGGTGAGATGCGAATCATCGAGATTCTGCAGGCCAACGATCCTGCGTGGCACCGCCGCGGCGGAGGCGAGCGTGGACAGGCCGTGTACGCACGCTATCCCATCGAAGGGATCAATCAGAACACGTCGCGCATCATGCACCCGGACGGTCCGTTCGTCGTGCACAACGTGCACTGGCCACCGTACCCGTACGGACCGTACGAGATACGGACCAGGCTGCTTGCGGACCAGCCAGTCGACGTGCAGGAGATTCTTCGCATGGTCGACAAGGGCGAGGTCTATGCGGATGCGTATCGCTCCGTCCAGCCATCGCTGGCCGCGGGGGTGCCGGTCATCGTCGGTGGTGACTTCAACGAACCCTCGCACCTGGACTGGACAGCCCGGTATGTCCAGCAGGGTGGTGAGCGTTGGATGGACAATCCGACGGAGACGATGATGAAGTATGAAATTGCCTGGAAAGGCACGTCGATGCTTGCCGATCCCGAGTCGTATCGTGATGAGCTGGGGCTCGAGCCCGGTGCGGTCCTGCCGCCGATGGTCGATGCTTTTCGCATGATTCGTCCCAACGAGGTGGCGGATCCCGGGACCACCTGGACGCCTCGGTACATCAAGGATTCGCCGGGACGCGGAAATTTCGACAGTACGGGGTTCGAGGACGCACTCGCGGCGCAGCCGACGGCGGTCCTTGATCGCATCGACATGATCCACGTGTCAAGCAACCTGCAGCCCAGGAGCGTGCTGGTACTTGGCGATGCCGGAGATCCCAGCAGTGACATCGAGTTCGAGGACTGGCCCTCGGACCACCGCGCGGTGCTGGCGACTCTGTGGTGGACGCCTTGAGCCGTCGCTCACGGTGATCACCTCGTCTTGTCATGGCAGGCCTGCGGCGCTATCCTGCCGCCATGAATGCACTCACCCTCATCGTCCTGTCCATGCTTCTTCACGACGCCCCGGATCCGCTGCTTGCGTATCCACTGCAGGAGTCGTCGGTCAGCGAGAGCACGCTGAACGCCCACATCGGCCCGGCAATCACGATGGAGCACGTGCTGCACTTCGTGCCCGCCGAGGAAGGTGGTGGGGCGGAGCTGGATGAGCGAAATCGCCTGGTCATCGCCGGGGACCATTCGGACATCACTTCGAAACTGCCGACGCGGGAGTTGACGATTTCCGCCTGGGTGTCGGTTACCACCCCCAGGCAATGGGGCGGCATCCTCGGCTGCGTGCAGGACAACGAGAACCGTGAGAAGGGGTGGGTGCTGGGCTACGACAACCGGCACTTCACCTTCGGCTTCGCCACGGTGGGCGCCGACGACGGTGACGGCATGATGACCTACCTCACCGGCAGGACCGCGTACGAGGAAGGGCGTCTCTACCACGTGGTGGCGACCTACGACGGCACCAGGGCCCGGCTCTTCGTCAACGGGAAACTCGATGGGGAGACCACCGCGCAGTCCGGTGACCTGCTCTACCCGGAGGCGGCCCCGGTCATGCTCGGGTCCTACGTGGATGACAACGAGTTCCACCCCCACGTGGGGCGGTTGATGGATGTCCGGCTCTACGACATGGCCGCCGGGCCCGACTGGATCGGCCACCAGTTCGAGCACCATGCGGATCGGGCTGCGCTGCCGGTGCGCATCCCCCCGGAGCGTCCGGTCTCGGAGGAACTCGACTGGCAGGTCTCGCCGTTCCTGCAGTTCGCCACCGGGGACTCGATTCGCGTGATGTTCGAGACGACCCGGCCGGTCACCGGCATGGTCCGCTTCGGCGAGACGGCCGAATTCGACCGGCAGGTGCCCGTCGTCGAGCCGGTGATGCTCGGCGAGGTGGCATTGACTGGACTGCGTCCGGACGAACCGTACTTCTACCAGCTCGACCTCGTCGATGACACCGGGCAGACGCTGCAGTCGGAGGTGCTGAGTTTCCAGACCGCGGCCCCGCGGGGAACGCCCATCACCTTCGCGATCATCAGCGACACCCAGGACAACCCGGTGGTGTCCAGCCAGATCGCCACGCACATCTGGCAACAGCGGCCGGGGTTCATCGTGCACCCGGGCGACCTCACCGGCACCGGTTCGCTCAAGGGCGACTGGACGGACGAGTTCTTTCCCGGGATGAACGGGCTGCTGGGTCGCGTCACGATGTACCCGGTGCTGGGCAACCACGAGCAGGATGCGCGGCACTACTACAAGTACTTCTCACTGCCGGCACCGGAGTACTACTACCAGTTCAGTCAGGGTGACGCGGACTTCTTCATGATCGACACCAACCGCAACGTCGGTCCGGACTCCGAGCAGTACAGGTGGCTTGAGCAGGCGCTGGCGGCGTCCGATGCCCGCTGGAAATTCGTGGTGCACCACCATCCCCCGTATTCATCGGACGAGAACGACTACGGCGACACCTGGGTAGGACGCGGCACCCGCGGAGACCTGCGGGCGAGGGAACTCTCGACGCTCTACGACCGATACGACGTGGACGTGGTGTTCAATGGTCACATTCACAGTTACGAGCGGACGTGGCCCATCGACGGCGGCAAGGCGGTCGACGAGGGTGGCGTGGTGTACACGATCACCGGCGGTGGTGGTGGCAGCCTGGAGGCCCCGGGTCCGGTCCGGCCGGACTTCAACAACACCGTGCGCCTGGGACACCACTACTGCATGGTGCGGGTCAACGGGGGGACGCTGGAGTTCTTCGCCTACGACCTCGACAACCAGCTCTTCGACCACATGCGGATCGACAAGGCCAAGTGATTGCTTCTACGGGCACTCGCCCCAGGCTTGGATGACCAGCAGCAGGTCGTCGACGTCGTACGGTGCGCCCCAGCCGGCGATCACCATCAGCAGGTCGTTGACCCCGACCGTACCGTCGTCGTCACGATCACCGACGCAGGGTTCACCGATGAGGTAGTCCGGTCGCGGGTTCTCCAGGAACCACTGGATGAGCCGGTTGCGGTAGTCGTTGGAGAAGGTCGCGCCGTGGGATCCGAAGATGCCTCGCCAGTGCTGAACCGTCGACCCGTAGCGGCCACCGGGCCAGTTGATGACCTGCGCCGTGCTGTAGGGGACGGCCAGGTCGAAGGGCTGGACCGGTTCGAGGATCTCGCCGTCGCCGGTGGTTTCGTTCATGAAGATCCATGAGCTCACGGTGGCGATGGCTCCGGGGTAGGGGCGCGGGTAGCCCGGGTAGCACTCACCGGCGAAGTCCAGGTCGAGGCCGCCGGCGTACAGGCACGACTGGTCGCCGATGTCGTGGGTGTGCAGCACGTTGGTGGGCCACACCCCGTGGCAGTTTTCGGGATCCATGAAGGTCACGCCGGCATAGGTGCCCACCGCGGCGATGGCCTGGGGTGGAATGATGTCGCCGCTGGGTTCGACATCCGGGTCCGGGTACCCGTAGAACCCGGAGTTGCCGTTCTCGCAGGCCATGCGGTGGCACATGTAGCCGCCGTTGGAATAGCCGTAGATGTACACCCGGTTCTCGTCCACGTTGTAGTTGAGCTTGATCCAGGCGATGAGGTTGTTCAGGTAGGTCGCGTGGTCAGGGGCCTCCCAGCTCACCTCGGTGTAGGAGCCTTCCTCGTACCAGTTGTAGGCGCAGCAGTTGGGGGTGGCGTTCCAGTATCGCCAGTAGGCCCAGCTGCCCACGTCGGCGCAGGTCGCGTCATTGGGTGTGTCCACGGCCCCGTTGGGAAGGGCGTAGATCCAGCCCGTCTCCTGGGGTGGGCCACCGTCCTGGGGCACGTACTCGATGGGCCAGTTCTTCAGACCCGCGAAGGAGTCGTATTCGTCCTGGCCAGCAGGCCAGAGCCGCAGCCAGAAGTCCTCTTCGCCCACGCCCGTTCCCCCGTAGGGGCCGTTGGAGTGCAGGTAGATCAGCAGCGGGGAGGGGACATCGGGGTCGTACTGCCCCGGGGCGCCCGGCTCGTCGTTGGTCCAGACGGGAACCTCGTCATAGGGGTACATGTTCCAGCAGGTCCAGTCGTAACTGCAGCCTTCTCCTGCTTGGGCATGCATGGCCATGCTGGCGATGACCAGGCTGGTCAGGATCGTGATTCGATGTGCGGGCATGTTCGTTCCCTCCTCCATCTGCCATTGCAGCGGTTCAGCAGGCGCAGGTCAAGAACCGTTTGAGGGGAAACACCTGAAGGCTCGTACAGGCACTCCCCGGGGCGATCCTGGAGTATCCTCCCGCCATGACTGGACTGCTCGCCATCCTTTCACCCGCCAAGACCCTGGACATGGATGCCGTGCCCGGGGGCATCACCGCCACGAAGCCCCGGCACCCGGGACGCACCCGGGATCTGGCTGCGACCCTCGAGGGGTACACCGCGGGCAAGCTCTCGAAACTCATGTCGATCTCCGACAAGCTGGCGAAACTCAATGCGCAGCGATGGTCGGACTTCGGGGCCCGTTCCAATCCACGCGGCCCGGCGGCAATGTGCTTTCGAGGCGACGTGTACCAGGGGATGGAAGCGTGGTCGCTCGATGCCCGCTCGCTCAAGTGGGCCCAGGACCATGTTCGGATTCTCAGCGGCCTCTTCGGCCTGCTGCGTCCACTGGATGTCATCCAGCCGTATCGCCTGGAGATGGGGACGAAACTCCGGACCGAGGCCGGTTCGAATCTCTACGAGTTCTGGGGAGACGCGATCACGAAGACACTGCGCAAGGACCTCGCCGACATCAAGGCGGACGTGCTGGTGAATCTTGCCAGCGACGAGTACTCCAAGGCGGTCGAGTTCGATGCCCTGGGAGTGGACGTTCTGCAGACCACCTTCCTGCAGCGAAGCGGCGGTACGGAGAAGTTCATCTCGTTCCACGCCAAGCGGGCCCGCGGGCTGGTGGCCAGGTGGATGGCCGAGCATCGGCCGCGCACCATCAAGGACCTTCGGAAGTTCAATCTCGAAGGCTATCGCTGCGATGCCAGGGCGAGCGATGACATGAAACTCGTCTTCACGCGTCCCAAGCCCGCCGCCCGCAGCGCCAGTTGAGCCTGATCAGCAGGCAGGTTCGCCCGGTCGGCTCCTCAGGGACAGGTCGCGTTCCAGTTGGCGATGACTTCCAGGAGATCATCGACGGTGTACGGGTCGTTCCAGTCGGCGATCACCGCCAGCAGGTCGTCGACGCCCACCGTGCCGTCGCCGGTGATGTCACCGGGGCAGGGGAGGCACTCGTCGTCATAGGTGTTCGTGCCCTGGTCGTCGAAGAGGCCGTCCGTGTTGCCTGGGAGGTTTCCACAGAAGAGCGTGGTTCCGATGGCGGCCAACGGGCTGTTTTCGAAGCCGGCTCCGCCGCCGCCGAGTCCTGCGGTATTCATCTGCATGACGCTGCCCGAGACCGAGGGGGCGCTATGGCGGGAGTGGAAGCCGCCGCCGTACTCGTCGGCATGGTTGTTCTCGAAGAAACAGTCGATCACGATGGCATCACTGGGAGAATACGGGTCCTTGTTGCCCATGCAGGCCATGCCGCCGCCGTTGCGGCCTGCACGATTGCCGACAAAGGAGCACTCGGTCACGGTGGCGAACACTTCGTAGGCGTGGGCGATGCCACCTGCGTCGCCGTTGGCGGTGTTCTGTTCGAAGTGGCAGTTCGAGATGATTGGATAACACGGCCCTCCGCCGTTGCCGACCCCGTACGAACAGATGCCTGCGCCGTTGCCCAGCGGATTGCCTGACTGGAACTGGCCATAGAACAGGCACCCGGTGATGGTGGGGGAACTGCGGGAACGGTTGAACATGCCTCCGCCGACGCTGTAGATCGTGTTGGCGATGAAGTCGCAGTCGGTCAGGGTGGGGAAGCAGTCCACCGTGCTCGTCATTCCGCCGCCCCACACTGCGTCGTTGAGTTCAAAGACGCAGTCGGTGAACTTCGGGTCGGAGTGATCGAGGTTGTAGGACCCGCCGCCATGCCCCTCGGCCTGGTTGGACCTGAAGGTGCATTCTTCCACGTTCGGGCTCGAGAACAGGTTGAACATGCCTCCGCCGCCCCAGGTGGTGTTCCCGGTGACCAGGCAGTTCTGGATCGTCGGGGACGAGCCGAAGAGGTACAGGCCACCACCGCACAGGACGTTGCCGAAGACCGGGTCGGGAGCGATGGTCCCCGTGCCTCCGGTGATGGTTACGTCACGGAGGATGCTGTCCGGGCCTTCGCCACTGGTGAAGGTGACGACGGATCCCTCGATGCCCGTGCCGTCGATGGTGGTCTGCAGGGGGCCGGCGCCATGGACGGTGATGGACTTGCCCGTGAAATCGATCAGTTCGTTGTAGGTGCCGGCGGCAATGGAGATCGTGTCTCCGCTGGTTGCAGCATCGATGGCCTCCTGGATCCTGGTGTAGTCACCGGGGACATCGATCACGGCAGCCGGGGCACCGGCGGCCAGCAGCAGGGTGGCCATCGTCATGGTTCGCATGGTCATCGTTTCTCCTCCTCCAGAAGTCCATTGAACCATCTGTGCGATGCCGGCACAAGGATGGATTTGGCCGTTCGTGGGCCTTGCGTGCCTCAGGAGGGGCCATGAGGGATCTTCGGGCACACGATTACTCCAAGGGGGCGTAGAGGTGCCATCGGACCTTGCCTGGTGGATTTCATGCGATCTCCAGGTTCCCCCCGATTCGGCGCGCACAGCACGTCAGTTCACCGCTTTCTTCCTCGGTGGAGGACACGAGTCCCCACCCGGAATCACCGGCCAGAGCCGGTCACGCAAGGAGATGACACCATGAACCGTACCACTACCCTCTTCGCTGTCGCTGCGCTGTCTCTGGCAACTCCTGCCTGGGCAGGCCTGCTCCAGGTACCGCAGCAGTTCAACTCGATCGCAGATGCCGTGCAGGCTTCCCAGGACGGCGATGTCGTCGAACTGGCGGCCGGCGTCTACAACGAACAGGTCGACTTCCAGGGCAAGCACATCACCATCAAGGGTGCCGGCATGGATTTCACCATGCTCTCGGGTGCCCAGTTCAACGATTCCGTCGTTCGCTTCGTCAATGGCGAAGGATCGACGGCGCAGTTGCAGGACCTGACCGTCCAGCTTGGCAGCGCCACCAAGGGTGGCGGCCTGCTCCTTGAAGGAGCCAGCCCACGCATCGACCGATGCCGCATCGTACGCAACAGTGCTGCCAGCGGTGGTGGAGTCTGGATCGATGGGGGCTCGCCCTACTTCAGCGACTGCGAGTTCATCAGCAACACCACCACCTCCAGCCATGGCGGTGGTGTGTACGCCATCAACGCCGAAGCGACATTCTCCGGCTGCATCTTCTCAAGCAACGCCTCCGCCTCGCATGCTGGCGGGTTGTACGCCCAGTGGACGAGCCTGTCCATCGAGTCCTGCCAGTTCAGGCAGAACGAGGCTGTTCAGCCATTCTCGATGTGCGGGGCTCTGCTGGCCTTCGAGGGCAGCGTGGTCATCACCGATACGACGTTTACCGGCAATCGAGCCAGGGCCTACGGGGCCATGGCCGTCCTGTCTGGTTCGGGTCAGGCGGATGCCCTGGTCACAGGATGCACGATGACAGGAAACAGTGCCGAGGAACTCGGTGGAGCCCTGGGCGCCCGATGTGCCAGTGGTGCAGTGAAACTCGTACTGCAGGACTGTCTCCTGCAGCACAACGAGGCGACCCTGGGCGGTGCACTCTCCGCCTGTGACATGCTTGCCGTCAATGCGCAGGTCTGTGATGTCCAGTTGGTCAACTGCCGGGTGCTTGACAACAGCGCCGACCGTGGCGGTGGAATCCATGCCAAGCGAACCTGGCTTCTTGTCCACGGTGGTCAACTCGGCATCAACAAGGCCGAGAAGGAAGGTGGCGGAATCTACGCAACCGGCTTTTCCAAGTTGGATCTGCAGGAATCCCACCTCCGTGGAAACACGGCGGGCAATGGTGCAGGAGTCTGGCAGGATGGTGGCAGCCTGGTCATGAAGTCCTGCAACTACGAGCGAAATGTCGCTGTTTCCCAGGGCGGTGGGTGCTGGACGAGCAAGGCCCTCGTCACTGACGAGGGGTCCATCTTCCAGAAGTGCTCGGCCAGGTTGGGTGCGGGGCTCTTCACCATGAATGGGTCATACCAGGGATTTGACGGAACCTGGACGGGCAACATGGCAGGGCTCGCCGGTGGTGCCCAGTTGGCATACAACGCCAACGTGATGCTGGCGGGAACCATGATCGCCGAGAATACTGCCGGTTCCACCGGTGGTGGATTGGCCTATGGCAACTGCACGTCGATCCTGCGTGGCTGCACCCTGTCGGGGAACTACAGCAGTTGGGCGGCAGGCGGTGCGTACCTCGGTTCCGGACAGTCGGAGATCTCGGACTCCGAGTTCTCATCGAATCGAGCCAACCTGGGCGCGGGCCTTGTGGTCATCGATACCCAGCCCGACATCAACAGTTGCCGGTTCCTGGGCAACATGGCCACGGTTACCGGGGGCGGTATCTACGCCCAGGATCAGCCATGGATCGCAAACTCGATCTTCTGTGACAACACGCCCAACGACATCGAGGGGCTCTGGGTCGACCAGGGTGGAAACACCATGAGTGCTGACTGCTGCCCGATGGATCTCGATGGCAGCGGGACCGTCGATCTCGCGGACGCCATCATGCTCCTGATGGCGTTGAACCAGCCGTGGCAACCCGATCCGGCATGGGACTTCAATGGCGACGGTGTCGTGGACATCCTCGATGCCTTGGAAGTGATGAACAGCCAGGGACCCTGCTGAGCACGTGATTCCTGCTCCAGGCCCCACTCGCCCCCCGTCGGCACCAGCCGGCGGGGGGTGGTTTCGTGGGTGCTGTGGTTCAGTCCAGGAGGTCGATCAGCAACTGGCCCGTCCCCGAATCGCCGGACTCCCATCCGCCGACGCGGATCATGTACTGCTGGCCACCGATGACCGGTGACTCCATGTGGGAGGTGTATCCGCTGCAGTCGGGTGCGTCTTCGGAGCAGTTGATCATCGTGAAGTCGTAGCAGTTCCAGCCTTCGTACAGCACGAGATCCGTGTCGTAGTCCGCCAGGTCACAGGTGCTCACCACGAGAATGCCCGAGGCCGGGGCCACGTAGCGGAACCAGATGTCATTGAAGGTCTGTCCCTTGTACTTGCACTCGGGATGCTGTGGGCCGTCGGTGGTTGCCGTAAGCGTCTGGAAGTCCCAGAGCCCGTCGCCGACGCTCCAGCTGTCCTGGCAGTCGTCGTTGTATTCGCTCTGGCTGCAGTCGATGTCGCTGCAATGTGACGCAGGTCCTCGGAAGTTTCCGTCGAGATCCTCGCAGGGGCCGGGCAGCATCTCCATGCAGGTGTCCGCATCGAGGCAGCAGGCTCCTGGAATGGGGCACTCGACGGCGAAGCAGTTGGTTCCCTCGCCCTGGAATGTACCTGTTTGATCGTCACAATCGAGTTGGGACACGTCGGTGCATGATCCATCCTGGAGACAGCATGCACCGGTCGGCCCGCAGTAGTCGCCCCAGTGGCCGATGACCTCCAGGAGGTCGTCAACGGTTACGCAGCAGTCTCCGTTGACGTCGGCGGTGGGGCGGTAGGTTCCGTCGCCGCAGTCGGACCACTGCCCGATGACCTCCAGGAGATCGTCAACAGTCACGAACTCGCTGCCATCGATGTCCACCGGGCATGCTCCCAGCGGCAGGTTGCAGGGGTCGATCAACGCGCCCATGGGCACGATGGTGGAGAGGTACTGGTCCGGGTCCGGGCCGGGCTTGAAGAGGCCCAGCAGCACGGCGCCCTCCATGGGTTCGGCGGAGACGTCGACCCTGAAGTTGTAGAGTGAGCCCCAGCGAATGGCGTTGGCCATTTCGTTCTCTTCGTACGACTGGGTGCTCCAGGTGATCGCGTAGCCGGCGATGTCCCAGGTCCAGTCCGTCGAGTCGATGACCTCGCCGCTGTGGTAGTCCACGTCGTGGAAGCCGATGTTCACCACCGTGGCCCCGGAGGGCAGCGGTAGCGTGAACCGGCCGATGCTCCGGTCACTGTTCTGGTTCCAGCAGGCGTATTCGTAGCGGTGGTACCCGTTGCCCAGGTCGACGGCCTTGGCCGAGAGGATCACCAGCCCGTCGCCGGGAATCAGGTGCTCCGTTTCCACCACGTCCGGATCGATCTGTTTCCAGGCCTTGATGGCGGCCTCGGCCACCACGGTGTCGCCGAGATTCGTCATGACGCCCACGTCCTGGACCAGTACCTCCCGCCAGGAGGCGTTGTTGAACTGGGTGCTGAACTCGTCCTCATCCGGGCACACGTACTGGCCTTCGATGAAATACCGGGCTCCCGGGTTCAGGCTCGGCTCCATGTCGATGTCCTTGATCTGCAGGTTGCCTCGAATGGCGCTGGGCCCGGAGTTGCTCAACCCGAACGGGTAGGGGTACTCGCCCGTGACGGCATTGACGACCGAACGGGGGCCGCTGCCATGGGAGTTCAGGCCGGCTCCATAGGTGTCTGCGCATCCGATTCCAAGGGTGTCACAATCGGTGCTCTGGCACTCGCCGCATCCTGACTGGCTCAAGGCGCAGAAGGAGTGCTTCAGCCATGACATGCCGATCTGTTCGAATCGCCCCTCGTGCAGCCGGTAGGCGTTCTGGGCGATCAAGGGAGTCTCGGTCGTGCCGCCATACCAGGCAGCGGGGATATCGCCCCAGTTGCAGGAGGTGGTTCCCGTGGAATACCCACCGATGCCATCAACGCTGCCGTAATAGTCGTGCCCGTCGGCGGCAATCCAGCAGACCACGTCGGGGCCGACCAGGCCTCGGCCGGATGCGATTGCGGCAACTGAAAGCAGGATTGCTGGAATGACGATCTTGGTGGTGTGCATCATTCCACCATAGTGGGAGAAGGCACCAGTGAGGATGGTCGATCTGCTGAAACGAGATTCCGATGCTGTGAACCGGCGATAGAGCCCGCGAGGTGGTCCAGTTACCGGCCAGTATTCGTCTCGTAGCCTCCGGTCCTGACTCGGAAGGACATCGGGGCTGACTCTGGTTGCTGCAGGTGGCTTTCCACGAGATCGGGGTTGATCACGGTTTCAGTCAGCGTGACTGTGCAGGTGGCCGCACCAAGATCACTCGGTGATGTGCTGGCCAGGCCAGCGGCGCACAGGGCGATGATGAGTGACAAGAGCCCGATCCTGGTCCAGGGTCGTCTTACGGGTGTACTTGAAATGCTCTCTGTCCCGGTTGTGCGCAAGCGGTCCATGCCTGCTCCTTTCTGCATCGACCCTCCCCGTATCGCCGCTTCGCACACGGCGATCCGGGGGGGCTACCTTTCACTACGGTCTCAGAGGGGGGTTGGATCCTGTAAAACACACAAGTTTCTGTTCCAACTGCACTTGGAGCTTCAGTGCCGCCAGTGCCCAAATATTCAAAATCTTGACGAATTTCGTGTGAGATCACACTTCCGGCCGTGTGGTGCATAGGTGCGGTTGAAAGGAACCCCGACCATGAAATACCTCACACTATTCCGTACATGTCTCATGTGCAGCACCATGGCAATAGCCGGATTTGGAGCCAATGCCGTGGCATCGCCATGGGATCACGTTGAGCAGCAGATGATCGTGCATGAAGACTTGTACTGGGCCACCACCATCGACTCCGACGGGCAGTGGACAGCCGTTGGGCAGGAGGATGTCGGCGGTAGCGTTGTCATGTTGCGTTACCTCAATGGCAAATGGAATGATCACGGTGTGATCATGGTGAATGGCTCACAGGGCACGGGGTTCGCCGATACGGTTCGAATTTCGGGCGACTGGATGGCTGTATCCGCCCCAGGCCAGAAGATCGGCAGCGAGTCCGTCCCTGCCGGGGCAGTTCACCTGTACCACTTCGAGTCCGGAGCATGGGTTCCCAAGCAGATCATCCTCGGCAGTCCTGGCGATGAACTTGGAATGAACGCTGCGCTGGACATCGATGGCGACTGGCTCGTCATCGGAAAAGGTGGTGATACGGTCTGTTTCTACCGTCTGCTCTACGGATCATGGTCGAACAAGGATGAGATCGGCTCGAACCCGGCCAACATGCGGCTGTCGGGAGTTCTGGCTGCGTCGGAGGGTGGGGTCTGCGAGCGATCAGGAGCATACTGGAATCCGATCGAAGCCCCCCCCGGTTTCGTGAATAACGGAACACTCGATGACCTTGAAGGCGATCTTCTTGCGGCAAACGGCTCAATCTTCCGAAGGACTGGCAGTTCGTGGTCCAAGCCCAAAAAGCTCGGAGTCACCGGGCAGACGATCCTTTCGGGCAAGTACGCTGTCGTCCTCGATTCCAAATGGAAGCCTTCGCATGCGCCGGCAAGTGCCGACGAGTCCGGCCAGATCTGCGTGTTCGAACGAATCGGACTGAACCTGTGGGTGCCGCTCTTCATGTGCCGGTCCTCGTACGACACCTATGGTCATATCGAAGACCTCTTCCAGCTCACGGGCGACCAGATCGTGTCGGTGGGTCAGGATGAAGCCTCCTTCTGGACGATCGGTCAGACCTGGGAGGCTCCGGAGTTGGTGGCAAGCAAACTCATCGACCCTTCTCCTGGCGAGTGGGAGTTCTTCGGAGCCTCGGTGGCCACCGACGGAAGAAACGCAATCGTCGGCATTCCGATGACCTCTGCCATATCTGAAGATCTCAACAGTTACCAGGGCAGTGTGGCGTTCTACTCTCGCACGAAATTTGGCAAGTGGAGCTACCCGATCGAACTCAAGTGCACCGATGGTGAGACAGAGGCGTTTGGATGGAGCGTTGATTCGGCTACGACCGAGGTCATGTCCACCAACTTCGTCATCGGGGCGCCTGGAAACCCGTTCTTCGGCCATGACAAGACTCCAGGTCGGGCATTTGTCGCGACGTCGACTGGAAACCCGAATGGTCTTTCGATGAAGGAACTGATCGTCGATTTCAACTCGCTGGAGATGCATCAGGGGCCCTTCATGAAGTACGGCGATTGTTTCGGTGCATCGGTCGCAATCGCCGGCGTCGCCAAGCAGCTCATTGCGGTGGGAGCACCGGGTCGAACCGTTAACGGGCAGGCGCGCTCCGGTGGCGTCTACGTGTTCGCCCAGAACTTGCTGACGGGCAACTGGACTCACATCGACTACCTGCCATGTCCGTCGGGTCAGGCCGACTATCGGTTCGGGAGCAAGGTCGATCTGGTCGAGCGTGATGGCGACTACCTGTTGACCGTCTTTGGTGGAGGCAGCACCATGCTGCACCAGTTCGAGATCAATCCCAACGCAATCGGACCCGGCTTTTCGACGTACCTCGGACTTCTCCAGGGCCCACTCGCCATGGAGATCATGGATATCGATGGTGCCGTGGCTGCCGGCGGTCTTGGCAACGGTGCAGTCTGCACCAGCACATTTGGTGGCATCGGCATCACGAATCACCTTGGAAACCAACACTACGTGGCTGGCGGTGAACTGACCACCGATTCGATCTTCCTTGTGAAGTACATGGTCGACGAGGCGAACTGGACCGGTTCGCCGGGGACCAGCACGTCGAACTACGATGTCGTTGATCAGGTGGACATCCCGATCCAGAACCCGTTCGATTTCGGCCCTGACAGCCAACTCGGCTACAGCGTGGACATTGCCATGTACGACGGAAAGCCGGCGATCCTCGCCGGGGCTCCGCTGGCCAACACCACCGGGCTGCCGGGCCAGGAGACCGGTGCAGTCCTGGTCATCGAGGGATACCAGCCTCCGAAGTTCATCTACGACATCAGCTTGATCAATGGTCTCCTGCTGCACATCTCAGATCTTGGGTACGAATCCGAGTACGACGTGAATCTGGATGAGCGGCTTGACCTGCGGGATCTCGTCGAGGCGATCAGCCGGTTCGAAGGGTCGGGCGATGACGAGTCCGGCCAGGATCGTGACCGTGATCACGAAGGCGGGGTACGTCGCGACGACGGCAGGGATGATGGTGCGGAGGCCCGTAAGGACGAACGGCGTCCAGCTCCTCGCAGGTGATCCTGCTGCTGAAACGTTCACGTCGCCCGTATTGGGGCCGGGCGGCAGCAAAGCACGCCTCCACGAACTTTGTTCGCGGAGGCGTGCTTCATGTTCAGTTTGATGTGTTCAGTTCTGGACGCGACCGGGAAGCATGATGTCCTTGAAGAACTCGTAGTCGACTGATTCATGGATCACATCATGGTCCTGGACCATCTCGGTCAGTTCCTCGTAGTCGCTGAGCCGGTAGTTTTCCGTAGAGCCGTCCATATACGCGATCGTGACACGCCCGGGGGTCCAGTCCCATGCCGGAATGTCCATCCACTGGGGGATCGCGGTGCTCGGCCACCCGGGGTGGACGAGGAATCCGTTCCAATTGTTGGGGTACTCCGGATCCTCCTCGATGATGCATCCGAGGGTGCGTGAGGGGAGTGGGATGCGCGACAGAGTCGGGCACGGGATGTAGTTGGCCCCGAGGTTGGGAGGCGGGTTGCCGGCGTAGCCGTTGTAGTCATCGGCACCCTTGTTCACGCCGACGAAGGCATTGAGCGAGTAGCTTCGCAGTCGAACGCTCGGGTCGCTGGCGGAGCGGTAGGAGTCTTCGTTGCCGATGTATTCCCAGGCCGCTCCGGCCTGCAGAGCCTCGACCCCGGTTGCGGCCGTCGGAATGGTGTTGGGGGTCTCCCAGTCATCACGGACCCACATGCGGTCGAGGGCGTCCTGGGTGAGATCGGTTCCGCCACTGGCGTCATCGCCGACGGTTCGCGGATGGAGCAGTCGCCCCTTGTGATCGGTGGCATGGTTGATGTTGGCTTTGACGATCTGGGACTGGTTTGAAAGGTCCGAGGCGGTCTTGGCCGAGTCCTGGACCGTGCTGAGCGAGACGATCAGCACGCCCAGCAGGACCCCGATCATGGCGATGACCACCAGGACCTCGATGAGGGTGAATGCTGTTCGGTGATTCGCCTGTGGAGTATTCATGCCTGAGTCCGGTGAGTCGTGGATCCTGGACACGTGTTCAACGGTCCATGCGGTGTCTTCAATGACAGTCTACTCCGGACCCGGCGTGGTCGAGCGAAAAACAGGCAAACGGCCCGCTCCAGGGAGCGTGGGCCATGTCGCCTCGCATGCTGAAAGTGAAGAAATCAGCTGCTCTTGAAGGCAGATCGGATGCTCAGCAGGATCATTCCGACAACGCCGATCCCGAAGAGATAGAGCGGGATGTAATCCGGGGTCACGATGAGTCTTCCATCGGTGGTGCTGACGGTGCCCGGCACCATCATCCAGATCAGCCCAACAAAGAGAAGAAGGCAAGCCAACTCTCCCAGCAGTCCCATGTCGTCCTTGTTCTGGTCCATGTGCAGCATCCTCCAAGAGGGTTTGACCATGAAGATATTCTTCTATCGGTCATTCTACTGCAGGGGGACCTCGATTCCTTCATGCCGATTCCAATGAGGTCCAAGCCCCTTTGCGCGGGGAACTTGTGTTCAGCGATGGTGAGGAGATATTCCCGATATCAAGGCGGGGCTTCTGGAGTCCGGACTGCTTCTCCTCCGATGAGAAGGCGGGATTTCATGGTTTCAAGCAACTCACATCACGTTGGCCCCTTCCGCATGTTCCAGCAGCTCATGCAGGGGAGATCCTTTCCGCTGATGGTCTCCCTGGTGGTGCTTCTGCTCTTCTACCCGCTGTTCGAAAGCCCCACCAACACGTTGCCGGATTGGCCCGCGCGGGTCCTGTTTTCCCTCGTTCCGATTGCCGGAGTGTTGGTCCTGCATGGCCAGCGATGGTCGTTCATTTCCCTGGTCGTACTCGGGGTGCTGGTGTTGATCCTCGACTCCGTATCCCACATGGAGATCGGTGGGCTCGTGTTCTGGCTGCGCGCCCTGGCTGCCGTGGCCATGTACGGGTTCTGCACCACGCTCATCGTGCGATCTGTCTTCATTCGCGAGGATCTCAAGGATCACCCGGTCTATGGGGGAATCACCGGATACATGCTCATCGGGGTGACTTTCGCCATCATCTACACGGTGATCTACGAGATCGATCCACATGCATTTCACGTGGACGAGGCGGTACGCCAGCATGACCTGCTGCCATTCGGCGACCTTCTGTACTACAGCTTCATCTGCCTGACGACGCTGGGGATCGGGGACATCACTCCGTTGAATCCGTTCGCCCGTTCCGTGACGGTGGTGGAGACTGTCATCGGTGTCATGTATGTGGCGATCATGATCGCCCAGTTGATCCTTGCCCCGGGTGTGCGGAAGCATGGTGGCTCAGGGGTTGTCGGCTGAAGACGATTGACGAGCAGGTGACCGAGCCCTCGGCCTTCGACAGTTCGCCGAGGTGTATTTCGACGACGTCGAACCCCGATTTTACGAGGCGTTGGTTCGTGCCTGCCCAGGCCGAATCCGCCAGCAGGGTCGACTTCACCCGTACGACATTTCCAGAAAAGGGCTCGGCGGGATCAATTTCGATGGTGTCCGTGCCCGTGAATGCGGCCGGGTCAACCCACTCCGGGTTGCAGAGGATGGCCTCCTCACTGATTGCGCTGGCAGCGGTCTTCAGGTGCAGGCACTCGACCAGGGGCACCGCGATCACCTCGTAGCCCAGTGGTTCGGCCATGGCTCGCAATTGGGATCGGGCCGCTTCATTGGTCCGGGAGGAGATGCCGACGAAGATGCGTCGTCCGATCTGCAGTACGTCACCGCCGTCGATGCACCCGGGCGATTCGATGGGACGGCAGTTGCGGAATGCAGTGAGTGCTTCGGCGACGGAATCGACTTCGCCTCGACGCGACTCCGCTCCGGAGCGGCCGAGGATGGCCAGTTCGTCAAGCACGATGGCGGGATCCTCCACGAAGACCGAATCGGGGTACGCATGCAGGGGGGGGAGCGTGATGACTTCGCACCCCAGGTTCGCCAAGGCTCGGCTGTAGTCCTCGTGCTGGCGGCGGGCGGTCGCCAGATCGATGGGGGCCCGGTCCATGTGCGTGAGTTCGCAGGAGCCGATGGAATCGGGGACGGGGCGGACGATCGCAATGGTCTGGTCGCTGGTCATGCCGTCAAGTCTACTTCCCGGTACGCTTGCTGCGTCTACATGGGCCAAGGAGATCGAGCCATGCTCACCCTCGTCAAGATCCTCGTCAACGTGGCCCTGATCACGGGCATCACCGAGGTGGTCAAGCGGAACATCATCGCGGCGGCCCTGCTGGGGGCACTTCCGATCGTCAGCATCATCTCGATGATCTGGATGCATGTGGAGGGGCGTGAGGCGGAGAAGATCTCGGAGTACTCCACCGCCACATTCTGGCTCGTGCTGCCGACGTTGCCGATGTTTCTGATCTTTCCTGCCCTGGTCAAGGGCGGGCTGACGTTCTGGCCGGCACTGACAATTTCGGTGGTGACCATGCTGGCGTTGTACGGCCTGCTGGTGGTGCTGCTGAAGGCGACTGGCCTGGCCCTGTGACCTGGCCCAGATGACGACGCGGGCCCGGCGTCGGCGCCGAGCCCGCGAGTGCTTGATCATCTGCAGCGGTGGGTCAGACCGTCACGCCCTTGGCGGCCTCGTATCGAGAGGCGACCTCGGTCCAGTTCACGACGTTCCAGAACGCGGTGATGTAGTCGGGGCGACGGTTCTGGTAGTTCAGGTAGTAGGCGTGCTCCCAGACATCAAGCCCGAGGATCGGGGTGCCTCCGCAGCCTTCACCCATGAGGGGATTGTCCTGGTTCGGAGTCGAGCAGATGCTCAGCCCGCCGTTCTTGACGCAGAGCCACGCCCATCCGGATCCGAAGCGGGTTGCCGCTGCAGCGGCGAACTGCTCCTTGAACCCGTCGAGAGATCCGAAGGCGGCATTGATCGCCTCGGCAAGATCGCCATCGGGGCCGCTGCCGCCGGAGCCGAGGATTGTCCAGAAGAGACTGTGGTTGTAGTGGCCACCGCCGTTGTTGCGAACGGCGCCGCGGATCTCCTCGGGGATCGAAAAGATGTTGGTGCAGAGCTCGTCGATGCTCATCGCAGCCAGGTCATCGTGGCCTTCCAGGGCGGCATTGAGCTTGGAGACGTAGCCGCCATGGTGTTTGTCATGGTGGATCGTCATCGTGGTGCCGTCGATGTGGGGTTCAAGTGCGTCGGCGGCGTAGGGGAGATCGGGGAGGGTGTAGGCCATTGGTCGTTCCTTCCAGGTGTGGTTGCCGGTCGTTCCGGTCCGACCAGTATACGGAGAGTAGTTGACGGCCGTGTTCTCGATGGCGATGATCACTGCTTCACCAGTTACAGGAGCCAGGCATGAGCAATGGATCGGACACAGGCAAGCAGGGCGGCATGGGCTGCTGGGGCATGATCGCGATCGCGGCAGTCGTCATCGTCGTTTGCGTGCTGCTGTACCTGGTGGTCGTCTGATGCGAATGCAATCGGTGGTGTGGCCGCAGCGTCAGCCGTCGATCGTCTTCGTGAACCAGTTGGCGAGGTCCTGCATGCAGGATTGGTCGAGGCCATGTGCCATGTCGTACTCGTGGTATTCGAGATCAATGCCGGTGGGTTGATACCAGTCGCGAATGTCCTGACCGCACTGGACCGGGATGACATCATCGAATCGGCCGTGTGAAACAAACAGGCGACGATCCTGCAGGCGATCCGGATCGGGTCGTGCGGCGAAGACCTCGTCGACGAGCCGCCCCGAACAGGCGGCGACCCCGGCCGGAGGTGTCGAGCCACGCAGCAGCAGGGCATGCGCGATCATCGATCCCTGGCTGAATCCAAGCAGGTGCAGTTGATCCGGTTCGGTGCCAAGTCGCTGCATGGTCTCGGTCACGAATGCATCGGCTTGTTCGACGGCACGTGCGGCGCTGGGTTCGTCGTAGCCGATTCCTTCGCCCGGAGTGAACAGCAGGTCGAACCACGCCCAGCCTCCGGGCATGCCCGAGGGGGCGAGGTCGATGGGGGCCTGGGCACTGACGACGTGCAGTCGATCATCAAGAAGGTGGCGAAGTTCATGAAGATCGCCCATGTGGCTTCCGTATCCGTGAAAGGTGATCAGCAGCGGAGCCGTGTGATCCGATGCACGACGTGGTTCGGATTCGATGTATCGAAGGCTCGCGTCGGTCGAGGTCATCGGCTCGGTGTGCCCAGTTTGGCGAGCAGGATGCCCACCAGGACCACGATGCTGGCGGCGATCTGCCAGTTGTTCAGTGCCTCGGCCAGGATGATCCAGCCCAGGAAGCCCGCGAAGACCGGCTGAAGCAGGAGCACGACCGCGGAGAAACTGACCGGGAGTCGCGAGAGTGACCAGGCGATGCAGCCCTGCCCGATGCATTGTGGAACCACTGCGAGCAGGACCAGGTAGATCCATGCCTTCGTGTATTCCCCGGGCATGCTTTCGTTGTAGAAGGGAATCATGTGGTCCCGGTCCTGGGGGATCAGGATGACCGCCAGGAAGAGGATCACGGTCGCCACCATCGTGGTGACAACCATGATTTCCAGGGCCCTGAAATCACGTCGCAGCCACTTGATGATCAGGAAGTACGAGGCGTACCAGAATGCGGTGCCGATCGCGAAGATGTTTCCGAGTGTCGGGTCCGACGCGTAGTCCTTGGTTTCGTCGTTGGTCACGAGCAGCCAGATGCCGCCGAATGCGATGATGGCACCGATGAGGAACAGTGCATTGAACCGTTCCTTGAGCAGCCACCATGCGAGTATTCCAACGATGAAGACCTGAAGATTGGCAAGGAGAGTTCCATTGGACACCGTCGTGAATGAGAACGCGGTGTGGAAGAATGCCATGTCCCCGGCGAAGAGGAGTCCTGGAAGCAGCAGCCACAGCGGGTTGATCATCTTCCTGGTCAGGTCGCGGGGCTTGCTCGGTTTCGTCAAGAGCATGGCCAGGAGGAAGAACGGCATGGCCAGTGCGAATCGCCAGAAAGCGCTGGTCAGTGGTCCGAGGTACCCCGCGTCCATGGAGAGTTTGGCAAAGATTCCCGCAAAGGCGATCGCGATCGCGCCCAGCAGCAGGGCAAGGATGGCCAGGTACCGTCCGGTGGAGCCTTCAAGGTTGGCGGCTGGTGGTGTCACGGCCGTGTTTGTAGCAGATCCGCGTGCGATAAGGTGGGGTGAGGGGGGGGGAATCGGTGGTTCGCTGGTGTAGGATATGGGTATTCAACCAAGGAGAACACCGATGAACCGTATTTCCAGAACGAGCCGAGCGTGTGCCGTTTCCCTGCTGTGCGGAGCGCTGCTCGCCACGGGGTGCAGAGATGATGCCCAGACTGGTGCGCTCGTCGGTGCAGGCGGCGGTGCTCTTGCCGGGCAGGCCATCGGCGGCAATACCAAGTCCACCCTCATCGGTGCGGGAGCTGGAGCCGTTGCCGGCTACATCATTGGCAACGAGATGGACAAGGACAAGGAACGCAAGGAGCGTGAGCGTCATCACCATCACCATGATGGCAATCACAACCACGACCACAACCACGATCATGATGACAACTGATTGAGTGGTATTTGATTTGACTTCACGACTTGGCGGGAGGCGGTTTGATCGTCTCCCGCTTCAATGCGCAATGGCAGATTCATGTCGACGCCCACCATTACATTCTGGAGCCTGACCAGGGGCTATCGCGGCCGCTACGTGGCTGCACTGGCGGCGTTGCTTGTCTCGGCCGGCCTGCTGTACATGGTCCCGCTGATTCCCCAGGTGGTCATCGACGGCGTGCTTGATCCGGACCAGTCCGGAACTCCGAGTGTCTTCGTGCAATGGCTGGTTCCATTGATGGGTGGGCGTGAGCATCTCGTCGATGCACTCTGGATTCCCGGGGTGGTCGTGGCGGCCCTCTCCATCGCAGCCGGCCTGTTCACCTACCTGAGAGGTCGTTGGTCAGCCCAGGCGAGCGAAGGCGTGATCGTCGACCTGCGTGACCGTGTCTTCGACACGTTGCAGCATCTGCCGAGCGAGTACTTTGACGGTCACGAGACGGGCGATCTCGTTCAGCGCTGCACGTCCGACGTCGACACGATTCGCATGTTCCTGGCAAACCAGATGGTCGAGATCGGTCGAGCCGTTCTGCTGCTGCTGCTGCCGATCCCGCTGATGCTCATGATCGACCCATGGATGACCCTCTCTGCGGTGGTGACCATACCCTTCATCACGGCCTTCTCACTCCTGTTCTTTTCGAAGGTCCGATCGCTGTTTCGCCTGAAGGAGGAGGCGGAAGGTCGCATGACCAGCGCGATCCAGGAGAACCTCTCGGGAGTACGGGTGGTGCGAGCCTTTGCACGGCAGGACCATGAGATCCAGCAGTTCGACCAGCGCAACGTCGTGCATCGTGATCTCGACTATCGGCTCTACGCCCTGATGGCCCGTTTCTGGTCGCTCTCGGATCTGATGTGCATGGCGCAGAAGGCGATCGTCGTCGGCGTCGGGATCATTCTGCTTGTCAACGGCCTGCTTGAAATCGGCAGTTTCTACTTCTTTCTCACTGCGGTGGCGATGTTCATCTGGCCAGTCCGGCAGATGGGGCGGATCCTGTCTGATCTCGGTCGAGCCACGGTCGCCTTCGACAGAATCCGGGCCATCCTGCAGGCGCCCCGGGAGTCGATGACGAGTTCGTTCACGCACGCGGATCCCGTAGGCAACCGCATCGAGTTCGATGCGGTCACCTTTTCGCATGGGGCATCCTCGCCGGTTCTGCACGAGGTGAGTTTCAGTGTCGAGCCCGGCCAGACGCTCGCCATCGTCGGCCCGTCCGGGTGCGGCAAGAGCACCATCGTCAACCTGCTGCTTCGGCTCTACGACTACGAACAGGGATCGATTCGCCTCGGCGACGAGGAACTCGACGCAGTGCATCGCAAGCGGGTCAGGGCCCGCATCGCCGTCGTGCTGCAGGAGCCCTTCCTCTTTTCCAAGACGTTGCGGGAGAACATTCTCCTGGCCAGTCCCTCCGCAGCCGAGCACGAGATGCACGAGGCCACCGTGGCGGCGGAGATCCATGACTCGATTCTTTCGTTCGAACAGGGCTACGAAACCGGTGTTGGGGAGCGGGGCGTCACTCTTTCGGGAGGGCAACGACAGCGTGTGGCACTTGCCCGGGCGCTGCTGCAGGTCCCGGACATTCTGGTGCTCGACGACGCGCTCAGCGCGGTCGACACCGAAACGGAGTCTGTCATTCTCGAGGCGTTGAAGCGGCGCCACCATCGCCAGACCACGATCGTCATCGCGCACCGCATCGCCACCTTGATGCATGCCGACAAGGTGCTCGTGATGGATCAGGGCCGCGTCGTACAGCAGGGCCCTCACGAGCAACTGATCCTGGAGGAAGGCCTCTACCGCCGACTGTGGGAGATTCAGTCGCCCGACGCGGAATGGGAGGTGGGGCATGGATGACCTGATGTTCCAGGAGCAGGACCTGCCCAAGGGGATCGATGTCCGGCTCTGGCGCCGGATCTTCGGTCATGCCAGGTCCTACCTCGGATCAATGATCGGACTGGGCGCCTGTGGAGTCGGCATGGCCGCGATGGACACCCTCATGCCGCTGATCACCGGCTTCATGATCGATTCGATCATCCAGGGCGGCGAAGGCATCATGATCTGGTGGGGCGGCTACATGGGGGTGATCTTCATCAGCTGCTTCATCGCATGGCGTTTCATCACGCTTGCGGGGCGGGTTTCGACGGGGGTGGCCTACGACCTGCGGACGAAGAGTTTCGGTCGGCTGCAGGAGTTGTCGTTCTCCTGGTTCGACGTGCGGCCACAGGGATGGGTGTTGTCGCGGCTGACATCCGACTGCATGAAGGTGTCGTCGTTGATGCCGTGGTTCATGCTTGACCTGTTCTGGGGTACGAGCTTCATCGGGGGGATCATCCTGGCGATGTTCCTGTTGAACTGGAAGCTTGCTCTCGCCATCCTGTGCATCATGCCGCTGCTGGTGATGACGACGGCATACTTTCAGCGGAAGATTCTTCGAAGTTCCCGGATGATGCGTCGATCAAACTCCCTGATCACGTCCAACTTCAGCGAGTCGATTTCCGGCATTCGCACGACCAAGACACTCGTCCGTGAGGAGGAGAACCTTCGGGAGTTTCAGACTCTTTCCGGTGAGATGCACGACTGGTCGCTGCGGAACTCTCTGCAGTCCGCGGTGTACCTCCCCATGGTCGTGTCCATCGGCAGCATTGGCGTCGGCATCGCGTTGTGGCGTGGCGGCATGGATGTCCAGGTGGGTGGCCTGACCCTTGGCATGCTCATCGCATTCATGCAGTACGCCGTGAACTTCTTCATGCCGATCCAGGAGCTGGCGAGACGATTCACCGACATGCAGGCGGCGCAGGCCGCGGCGGAGCGTGTGCAGGATCTGCTGGACACGGAGCCGGAGATTCGAGATTCGGAGGCTGTTGTCGAACTGATGCGTCTTGCGAAGATGAACGATCCCGCATCATCAGTGGGCAGCGACGGGGGGTCGACCCACATCTCGTCGATCGAGTTCCGCAACGTCGGATTCTCGTACGTCGAAGGGGAGCAGGTGCTCCACGAGTTCGACCTGTCCATCCAGGCCGGAGAGTCGATCGCCCTCGTGGGAGCCACAGGCGGCGGAAAGAGCACCATTGCGAACCTGCTGTGCCGGTTCTACGAGCCCACGAGCGGAGGCGTGTACATCGACGATGTCGAGTATCGCCAGCGAAGCCTTCATTGGCTGCGCTCGAACCTCGGAGTCGTTCTGCAGGTGCCGCACCTGTTCTCGGGGACGATCCGGGAGAACATCGCCTACGGCCTTGAAGGCTCCACGGCGCATGAAGTGGAGGCGGCGGCACGGCGTGTGGATGCGCATGAGTTCATCACCGCCATGGAAGAGGGATACGACACGCAGGTGGGGGAAGGCGGAAGCCTGCTTTCCACCGGCCAGCGGCAACTGGTGTCGCTGGCTCGGGCGGTCCTCTCCGATCCGCAGATCTTCGTGATGGACGAGGCGACGTCCTCCGTCGACACCGAGACGGAGCGCCAGATCCAACATGGCATCGAGGCGGTCATGCAGGATCGAATCGCGGTGATCATCGCCCATCGACTGTCGACGGTTCGCAACGCGGATCGGATTCTCCTGATCGATCAGGGCCGGATCATGGAGGCAGGCACCCATGACGAGCTGTTGGCCGCACGTGGCCGGTATTTCCAGCTCTACACCCGCCAATTCGCGGCCCCTTGAAGGAATCTGGGTTACCTTTCAACTGCACCGTTGCCTCGGATTGGAGTGGCCGATAGGCTGGCAGGTGTACCAGGGGATGGGGAGGAGACACATGCAGTTTCAGCGATTCATCATGCTCATGTTGATTTCAGGGCTCGCAGGCGGTTCGGCGAATGCCGGCTCACAGGCCTGGATCATCGATGAGGGCTCAAGCACTGTCACCGCACAGTATGAGACCACCATCGAAACCAGTGGGACGCTCATCGGAGACTGGGACCCGGACGCCAATCCGGAAGGAACCCAGACCCGGCCTGGTTTGTGGGGCGGCTCCGGCAACAATCCGATCGGCCTGTCGGTGGACCAGCTCAGCACCGGGGGTGGCACCTTCCAGCCCGTGGGCGCGTTCGGCCTGAGCATCGATACCGATCTCGAGCTCATCGCCATCGACGGGTTGGCCCTGGAAATGGCCGAGGGTGTATCGATCCCCTTCGACAATTCCATCATCATGCTCTACGAAACGTTCCGCAGCATCGGTCCCGACTCCCTCTTTATCGGTGGCTTCGAGGTTCCCGTGCCACTCGGATCCGGCGAGCTGACCTCCTGGTCGTTCACCATGGAGGGGGTCTCGTCCGGTCTCCTGGTCGAATCCGGAGAGCCTGGAACCTGGATCTTCGCGATTCCCACCATGCTGGTCGTCACCGCAGGCGGCAGCGTGCTGGGTGTTCCGGTGGAACTCCCTCCCACCACACTGCCGGCCCTGATCAGTGGAACTTATGTCGACACGGGTGATGAGCACCTTGTGCTGCTTGATTTCAACGAGCAGCTCGGTGACACGCAGGTGCTCGATCCTCCGTTGGAACTGCCGGACGTTCCGCTTGAACTGCCGACGATCATTCCCCCCGGTTCCACTGCAGGCGTGATCCTGTCGATGGTGACGGACTCCGCGGGCTTCTTGATCGGGGTCGATGCGCAGGTCACTGCTCGCCCCGACGTGCAGGTCGTTCCCGGAGATGTGACCGGCGACGGGCACGTGAACGTTGATGATCTTCTTGCAGTAATTTCCAGTTGGGGATACTGCCCCGAATGCCCCGCCGATTTCGACGGCGACGGATTTGTGGGTGTGAACGAACTGCTGTTCGTTCTTCAGTACTGGGGGAACTGAGTGCTGCCGAATACCGCCTACTTCAACCCAAGATGAGGATTGCGAAACATGACAGTTCGAAATGCAACCGCGATGTTGCTTCTTGCCGCCTTGCCGGCAGCCGCATTCGGCGCAGCCGAGATTGATTCAAACCTGGAAGCGGCCATGAAGGCTGCGGCTCCGGGTGAACATGTCAAGGCTCTTCTCTACCTCCATGATCAACTCGACTATGACGCGTTGAACGACCAGTTCAAGGCCGAGCGGGCCACACGTGCCCATCGTCACCAGATCGGCATGGAGCTTCTCCAGGGCATGGCCGAGCATTCCCAGTTGGAACTGCTGGCCGCGATCGAACAGCTGGAGACCTCGGGAGAGGTCGCCGGGCACCGTTCGTTCTGGATCGCCAACCTGGTGCAGGTCGACGCCTCGGTCGAGGCGATTGGCCTGCTGTCTCAGCGTGACGATGTCATGATGATGTACCTGGATCATCCGATCGAACTCGTGGCTCCGGTCGAGCCCGATTCGAAACCGGTGGGAGGTGCTCGTGGTGCCGTGGCCGAGCCCGGGGTGATCGCGGTGCGTGCCGATGAATGCTGGGATGCCGGCTACGACGGGCAGGGAACGATCGTCGCCAACATCGACACGGGTGTCGACGGAAGCCATCCCTGTCTTGCCAGTCGATGGCGAGGCAACGAGCCCGGCTACGCCCAGGAGTGGGCTTGGCATGATCCTTATCTCAACCAGTTCCCCCCGTACGACTACAACGGCCACGGGACACACACCATGGGAACGATCGCCGGCGGCGCGCCGGGCCAGATCGTGGGGGTGGCCCCAGGAGCCCAGTGGATTGCTTCCGCTCCCATCGATCGTGAGGGCATTGCTCAGACCGTTGCCGATGCCATCGAGGCCTTCCAATGGATGACCGACCCGGATGGTGACCCCGCGACGTCATGGGATGTGCCCCACGTGTGTTCCAACTCCTGGGGGCTCGTCAGCAGCCACGGGTACCCTGAATGTGACCAGACCTTCTGGAGCTACATCGACAACTGTGAACTGCTCGGCACCGTGGTGCTCTTCTCGGCCGGCAACGAGGGGTCTTCCGGCCTGCGCCGACCCGGTGACCGCGCGACCGACGAGTACCGGATCTGCGCCGTGGCGGCGATCGATCCGTATTCGTCGAGTTGGCCCGTCGCCAGTTTCTCATCGCGAGGCCCGACCTACTGCACGCTCGATGGCTCTGCAGCAATCAAGCCGGACATCAGTGCTCCTGGTGTCAATACGCATTCGGCGTACCCGGGAGGCGGCTATGCATCACTCAGCGGCACCTCGATGGCATCGCCGCACGTCAACGGCGTTGTCGCGATCATGTGCCAGGCCAATCCCAACCTGCCGCCGGACGTCATCAAGCAGATCATCTACGACACGGCCTACGACCTGGGAACATCCGGCAAGGACAACGACTACGGCTGGGGCATGATCGATGCCTGGGAGTCGCTGCAGGCGGCGCTCTCGACCGTTTCGTTGATCTTCAACTATCCCGATGGACGCCCGGCGCTCATCGAGCCGACCGGTGGACAGACGCTTCGAGTTTCGATCGCTGGAAATGCGACGGCGAATCCAGATACTGCAACGCTGCATGTCCGCAACCCGGGACAACTCTGGCAGGAATACCCGGTGAGTCACATCATTGGTGGTGTCTATGAGGTCATCTTCCCCGCCTTCGAGTGCGGAGCACCCATCGAGTGGTACCTCAGTGTCGAGACGATCGACGGCGACTACGCCACGAGTCCCTTCTCGGCTCCCGACAGCGTCTACTCGGCCGACGCCTGGTCGGGCATCGATCTGCTGCTCGAGGAGGACTTCGAGGTCGCCCTGGGGTGGACGGTCGAAGGGGATGCCCTCACCGGCCAGTGGGAGAAGGCGGCCCCGCTCTGGAGCGGATTGCGGTGCGAGCCCGCAAGCGATGCAGATGGGTCTGGCCAGTGCTACGTCACCGGCAACGGTACGAGCGAGGAGGACATCGACGATGGCAGCACCATCCTCACCTCGCCGAACATGATCGCCAGCACCGGCAGTACCCTTACCTACCAGCGTTGGTACAACAGCGGGTCCAACTGCGGCGGTGCTGATCCCGCCAACGACATCTTCGTGGTCGAGTTCAGCATCGATGGAGGATCGAGTTGGGCTACGCTGGAAGTCGTCGGCCCCACGGGCAACGGCATTGACGGCGGGTGGATGGAGGCAACGTTTGATCTCGCGGCCGTCGAGGGCTTCGAAGACACGGCCGCCTTTCGACTGCGTTTCACGGCATCGGATCTCAATGAGGGATCCATCGTCGAGGCTGGTGTTGATGCCATCACCATCACCGAGGCCTACTGCAATGACAACGAGCAGCCTGGCGACATCAATGGTGACGGCTCTGTAAACGTCGAGGACCTGCTGATGGTCATCGCGAACTGGGGCAACCCCTACACGGTGGAAGACCTGCTGACGGTCATCGCCCACTGGGGCGACTGAGCCCCGCCTGCTGCAGTGATTTCGCGACCCGTCGGACCTGTGCCGGCGGGTCGCTTCAGTTGTGAATGACGGCATCGACCTCGATTTCGACGCGGGCTTCGTCCGTGAAGAGATCCGAGATCGCAAGCATGGTGGTGCAGGGCCGGATG
This sequence comes from Phycisphaerales bacterium, assembly GCA_029245245.1. Classification (GTDB taxonomy): domain Bacteria; phylum Planctomycetota; class Phycisphaerae; order Phycisphaerales; family SM1A02; genus UBA854. The sequence continues at coordinate 11,190 of JAQWPT010000032.1, read as the reverse complement.
TCGCTGAACAGTTCGTGATGAACGGCTCCTACCGAGTCGCTGTCATCCAGGGTCAGCAGGTAGATCCTGGTCCGGACGACATGCTCAAGGCGGGCTCCCGCACGCTCGAGCGTGGCCTGGATCTTCTGGAAGATGAACTTGGCCTGTTCTCCTGCATCGGGGCTGACGATTCGGCCATCTTCCCCCGCGGCGATGGTGCCGGTGACGAAGACATGGGGGCCGACGCGGACGGCCCGGGAGTAGCCGACGGCCTCTTCCCAAGGGGTACCGGAGTCGATGTTCAGTCGTTCCATGGCCGTGCACCATACACTGGGTGAATGAGCAGCGAGATCGCACGCATCGGAATCCTGACCGTCTCGGACCGCGCCAGTCGCGGCGAGTACGAGGACCGTGGTGGTCCGGCGATCGCCGCCTGGTTGACGGAAGTGCTCTGCTCGGATTGGAAGGCCTGCCCACGCATGGTCTCCGACGATCTCGATGCGATCACGGGAGAACTCGTCACGCTCTGCAGTGACTGCAGCCTGGTGATCACGACGGGAGGGACCGGGCCGGCACCGCGTGATGTGACCCCGGAAGCAACGGAAGCGATCTGCCGGTGCATGCTTCCCGGATTCGGTGAGTTGATGCGATCCGTTTCGCTGGCCAGCGTGCCGACCGCCATCCTGTCCCGGCAGACGGCTGGGATTCGCGGCCAGTGTCTGGTGGTCAATCTTCCTGGAAAGCCCGCAGCGATTTCCCAGTGCCTGGATGCGGTCTTTCCCGCGATTCCCTACTGCATCGATCTCATTGGCGGAGCGAGGATCGAGACGAATCCCGATCGACTGGTGGCGTTCCGTCCCGGCGAGCGGTCCACTGCGGTGAGTGAGCCATGAGTGACGCGATGCATGGAGCCCCGGTGACGAGTGAGCACCTGCTGGAAGCCTTCGAGTTTCTCGATGACTGGGAGGATCGGTACCGGTTCATCATCGACCTCGGTCACAAGCTTCCGGACATGCCCGAGTCGGAAAAGACGAAGTCGAACTTCGTCCATGGTTGCCAGAGCCAGGTCTGGGTGGCGTTGCGAGAGTCGGATGGCTCCGGATCACCGATCGAGTTGCTGGCCGACAGTGATGCGTTCATCGTCAAGGGGCTGGCCGCCATGGTCATCGTCCTCATGGCGGGCCGCACGGCAACGGAGATCGCCGCCTTCGACATCGAGTCGGTCTTCGGCACACTCGGCCTGCACGAGCACCTGAGTCCCACCCGAAGCAACGGCCTGCATGGCATGATCGCCCAGGTGCGGGAGCGTGCGAAGTCCCTGTCAGGAGGATGACGAGGACTTCATGGCGGTGATGACCTCGACCAGTTCCCGGCCGAGCCGTTCCACTCCCTGCTGCATCGCTTCGGTGCGGAGCGTCGTGGTCTCGCCCAGTTCATCCGTGATGAGGGGTATGGCGATCTGGCGGGCAAGCACCATCGTTCCGATTCCCGAGAGCAGTTGCCGCAGGTGGGGCAGTCCTCGGATGCCGCCAAGGCGACCGGGGGAGCAGGACAGCAGTCCCGCGACCTTTCCCTGGAAGCAGTCCAGGCCCGGGTAGCCTTCCTGCGGTCGGGTGAGCCAGTCCACAGTGTTCTTCAGGGCCCCGCTGTAGGAACCGTTGTACTCGGGGGAGGCGATGAGGAAGCCGTCGTGTTCGCGGAAGAGCCCTTTCAGTTCCACCGCCTGCGGGGGGAGGCCACTTTCCTGCTCGAGGCCTCCGTCGTAGAGGGGCAGGGGATGGTCGCGAAGTCGCAGGATGGTGACCTCGGCGCCGGCATCACGTGCGGCGGCGGCGGCAATTTCCACGACCCGGTGATTCCAAGAGTCAGTTCTGAGGCTGCCACTGAAGGCGAGGATGCTCACGTTTGATGCCATGTCGTCGCAGCCTAGCGAAGATCGGGGCAGGCTGCACGAACCAGCTGTGTCGTGTACCGTCTGCCCCGTGAGTGCATCACACTCCAATCAGGATCCTCGCCGGGTGCTGTCGCTCTTCATGCTCGCCATGATGAACACGGCGCTGGTCGTCGGGCTCGAGGGCTTCCCGACCATGGCCGGGTTCGGCCTGGCGCTGGTGACCTGGTACCTCTTCTTCGGCCTGGTCTACTTCATTCCCGTTGGATTCGTCGCCGCGGAACTCGGAGTTGGATTTCCGCGCGAAGGGGGTGTCTACGCCTGGGTGAAGGAGGCCCTTGGCATTCGCTGGGCCTTCGTGGCCAGTTGGATGCAGTGGATCCAGATCGTCGTGTGGTACCCCAGCGTGCTGGCGGTCTGCGCCCTGGCGGCGGCCGACGTCTTCGCTCCGGATCTGGGAGACAAGAAGTTGTACACCGTTCCCGCGGTGATCGGCATCTTCTGGGGCTCGACGCTGTTGAACCTGTTCGGCATCAAGCTCAGTGGCCTCATCACATCACTGTGTCTCTGGGTCGGCACCTTCATTCCAACCCTGCTCGCCATTCTGTTTGCAGCATGGTGGCTGTACGATGGACAGCCGTCCCAGATGTCATTCGAGCCCGAGACGTTCATTCCCGATCTGTCGAGCTGGGGCAAGGTCGCCATCGCCATGACCCTGTTCTCGTTTCTGTCCGGACTCGAGGTCAATGGTGTGCATTTCCGTCGCGTCAAGCACCCCAATCGCACCATTCCGCTGTCCCTCTTCGTCTCGATGATTCTCGTGCTGGGAGTATCGATCCTGGGGGCGCTGTCGGTGGCGATCCTCGTTCCCAGGGAACATGAGTCGATGGCTGCCGGGCCGCTGGAGGTGTTTCATCACTTCCTCAGCTTCTACGGTCTCACCGGGTGGATTCCACTGCTTGGGTTCTGTGTCCTGCTGGGCATGGTGGGACACATGATCGTGTGGATCATCGGCCCGGTGGAGACGCTTCGCTATGCCGCCGAAGACGGGGTCATCCCCCCGGCATTTCAGAAGGTCAATCGTGCCAAGGTGCCTCGCAACCTGCTGCTGCTCCAGGCGGCCATCGTGACCCTGCTGTGCCTGCTCTACGCCTTCGTCGACATGAACAGTGTCTTCTACATCGCCACCGTTCTGTCCGCACAGTTGTACCTGGTGATGTACGTGCTGATGTTCGTCTCGGCGATCGTGCTCCGCTACACGCGGCCGAATGTCGAACGTCCGTTCAAGATTCCCGGGGGCTTGCCGGGCATGTGGCTCGTGGCCGGTACCGGCGCTTTCGTGGGAACGGCGGGGATCTTCATCCTCTTCACTCCACCGGATGACGCCAACATGCCGATGGATCCAGTCTGGTTCGTGTGCTTGACCATTACCTTCTTCATCGTTGCCCTGCTCGTTCCATTCGTGGTCTATGCGCTTCGAAAACCAGACTGGAAGAGTGAGGAGTTCGAGGACGTCAGCCACACGCCCCCAATCGATTCCTGAACTCCTGGCCGTCCGCCATATCCTCCGTGCAGTGCTACCATGCGGGCTCCTGATCCCGAGAATGGAGCCATCATGCGCCGATCCCCGATTGTCCTTGTGTTCATCCTTGCAGGATGTTCCTCGTCACCGACCACTCCCGGCCGCGCCGCCATGCCGGCGCCGGCGACCACCCCGCCTGCTGCGGCATCTGCTGCATCCACGGAGCCGGTGTTGCGCGAGTACCAGCCCAAGATCGAGACAGGTGCCGCGGAGTTCCTGTCTTCGCGGCCAGATGCCGATGGCCGCGGGATCGTGGTGGCCATCTTCGACCAGGGAGTCGACCCCGGGGCCCCGGGGCTCCAGGTGACCACGGAAGGGCACACCAAGATCGTGGATCTCGTTGACGGCACCGGAAGTGGGGACGTGGATACGTCGACGGTTCGGGAGGCGTCGGAAGAAGGCACCATCGAGGGACTGACGGGGCGAACGCTTCACCTGCCGACGGACTGGACGAACACCGATGGACAGTGGCGCGTCGGCATCAAGTCGGCATGGGACCTCTTTCCCGGCGACCTCGTCTCGAGGATGAAGAAGGAGCGTCGCAAGGAGTTCGACATCAAGCAACGTGCCCTTGAAGCAGACGCTGCTACGAAGTTGGAGGCGTTTCGTCGTGACCACGAAGAAGAAACGGATGACGAGCGACGGGAGCGGGAGGAACTCGAAGCCCGCCTGGAGCACCTTCGCGAACTTGCGGAGGGGTATGACGATCCGGGTCCGGTCTACGACTGCATCGTCTTCCACGATGGAGAGCATTGGCGTGGAGTCATCGATCGCGACGAGGACGGTGATCTGTCGGATGAAGTCCTGCTTGAGGACTACCGGATCCACCACCATTGGAGCACCTTCGGCACCACCGACCTGATGAACTACGGCATCAACGTGTACGAGGAAGGTGACGTGCTGTCCATCGTCGTCGATTCCGGATCTCACGGGACCCATGTCGCGGGCACGGTGGCGGCCCACTTCCCGGGACAGCCTGAGCTCGATGGCATTGCGCCTGGAGCGGGAATCGTCTCGGTCAAGATCGGCGACTCCCGCCTCGGATCCACCTCGCTGGGGACCGGCGAGGTCCGTGGACTCATCGCGGTGCTTCGCAACCGGTGCGACCTGATCAACATGTCCTACGGTGGGTCAACCGGATTTCCGAACCACGGCCGGATCATCAACCTCTACCGTGACATCGTCAACGAGCATGGGGTCATCTTCGTGGCCAGTGCCGGCAACTCCGGCCCGAACCTGACGACGGTTGGAACCCCGGGCGGGACGACCACCGAGGTGATCGGCGTCGGGGCGATGCTGACACCCGAGATGATGCGCGACCAGTATTCATTCCGCGAGCCCTACGACTCGCTGCACTACACCTGGTCGAGCCGAGGGCCGGCCTCAGATGGCGATCTGGGCGTCGACATCAGCGGGCCCGGGGGCGCGGTGTCACCCATGCCCGTCTGGACGCTCAAGCGTCATTCGCTCAAGAACGGCACATCGATGTCGTCTCCAAATGTCTGCGGCTCGCTGGCCTTGCTGTGCAGTGGCCTCAAGGAAGAGGGGCGTACCTGGACGCCGCACTTGATTCGCCGAGCCATCATGAACACCGCGCGGCCGGTGCCGGGAATGGACCGGTTCAGTCTCGGGGCCGGGCTCATCGACGTACCGGCGGCCTGGGATTGGCTTGCAGCTCATGGAGATCGGGATGATGCCGATGTGCGATTGTCCGTCAGGACTTCCGGCAGACACGCGGGTCGGGGCATCTACCTCCGCGAGTCCTGGGAGAACAACCAGGTCGCGACCGTGCCCGTCACGATTTCTCCGATCTTTCCGCGGGATGCGGATCGTCGTCGGCAGGCCGAGTACGAGCTGTCGCTGCGATTCGAGTCCACAGCCGACTGGATCGATGTCCCGCAGACCATGCTGCTCGTGCATGGAGGCAAGCGGTTCGACGTCCGGGTGGATCCGACGGGACTCGAGCCAGGAAACCATTTCGCTGAGGTCCTGATCTTCGATGCATCCGAATCCAATGCCGGGCCGATCGCACGGCTTCCCGTGACAGTGCTTCGTCCCGTGCACCTGGAACAGGAAAATGACTGGACGATGGAGGAACGCGTGGTCTTTGCGCCTGGCGAGATCCGTCGCTGGTACCTGGATCTTCCGCAGGGGACGACGTGGGTCGATGTGCAGATGCAGCGGCAGGACGCCTCGACGAAGCGGACCCTGGTCGTGCATGCAACCCAGTTGGAAGACGGGAGAGCCTACAGCGATTCAAACGTGCGCAAGTACGTCCGGTTCGAGGATGATGATCGGGCCCTGGTGAGCATTCCCGCCATCGGGGGGCGCACCATGGAACTGGCCATTGCCCAGTACTGGTCGAGCCTTGAGGAAGGGGAGGTGGATGTCACGGTGAGCGCACACGGCCTGGTTCCGGAGGCTGATCCGATCGTGCTCGATGGCAACCGGTTGTTCACCACCATGGATGTCCGGGCCCCGCTGGGCCCGGAGGAACTCGACCCCTCGGGTTCCTTCACGTTCGTGCGGAGCTGGCTGCAGTCCACCGACCGACGCATCGAGCCGCTGTCACGTGATCGGGACGAACTGCCCGAGGGCCGGCTCATTCATGAACTGGTGTCGACCTACGAGTTCACGCTGAAAAAGGACGCGTCGGTCCGTCTGTGGGAGCAGGGGCTCGAGTACTCCCGGGACTACGAATCGACCATGATCCTCGTCTTCGATGACGCCAAGAAACTGGTGCTTGCGACCGTGGACGACGACTTCCACAAGCTCAGCAAGGGCACGTACACCGTGCTGTTCCACGTACGCCATGACGAGTCGTCCGAACTGGAGCGACTTGAGGATCTTCCACTGTGCCTGGATCGAAGGTTGTCTTCGTCGATCTCCCTGAAGATCCGGTCACATCCCGACCAGGTCATGACCGGTTCCGGCACGTACGCCGATCGCATTCTGCGACACGGAGAATCTGCTCCGCTGTACATCGCGGCACCATCGGTGGCTTCACAGAACAAGGCTGGCGAACCGGGCGACCTGCTGGTTGGAACCATGTCGTTTGGTTCGGGGTCATCCGACACGGTCGGTGCCGGGGAGAACCCGGATGGATGGCCGCTGGCCATGACCATCGCGGAGTCGGCGGTGCCGACGAAGAAGCCCGGATCGAAGGATGAAGAGGAAGACGAATCCTCGACACGGGATGACATGGAGGAGGCGATGGCCGATGTGCAGGTTCGCCACCTTCTGCTGTTCGATCATGAAACGGAGCGGCCAGAGTTCGAGGCGCTGGTGCGATCACGACTGAGTGAGGATCCCGCCGACATGGACGTCCTGGCCGCGAGACTGACCTGGACCGAACAGGACGAGACGCTTGAAGACGATGATCATCGCCGGGCCATGCTGGCCGCAGCCGATGCGATCATCGAGGCCATCGACCTCGAGGAGCTCGCGGCCTGGCGGGGGCGTGAGCACGATGGCGAGGAGGTTGATGAGGACGAGGTCCAGCGGATGAAGGAGGCTCATGAGCACCTGGTCGCGGCCCTGATGGCCCGGGGGCGTGTGCAGTTGGAAATGGCGGAAGCAGGGGATGCCCCCGAGGCGACCGATGCGTTCAATGCCACCTGGAACGAGCTGGACGAATGGAGCGATCCCGCGGACGAGGAGGGCGGATGGAAGCTTGAGCTTGGTCGAGCGCGGATGGAGCAGCGTCTGGCTACGGCGTTGGAGCTCGTCGATGCCCGGCTGAAGAAGCATCCTCGTGAACGGGAACTCCATGACATTCGATTGGAACTGCTCGAGGCGTTGGAGTGGAATCACCTGGCCGAGGGGCAGCGCCGGGCCATGCTCCTGGCATTCCCCGGGGAGTACCCGCCGCTGTGAAGCCTTTTCGTGCCTGCCTTCCATGGGTACTGATTCTGCTGGCATGTTCTGGCTGCGATCGCGGTGGAAGCGATGACGGATCTGCGCAGCGGGATCGACTTGGTGAACATCTCGTGGCGACTTCCAACTGTCTTGCCTGCCACCGAGCCACTGCGGGCGTGCATGCCCGGATCGGAATGCTGCAGGCTCCACTGCTGAATGATGTCGGGGCCCGCATGAGCCCCGCCGCGATGCGGACGTTCATTCTCGAGCCCGTCTCGACCCGGGGACGTCACGACATGCCGTCGCTCCTGCACGGACTTGGTGAAGCGGAGCAGGCCGGTCTCGCTGACGATCTCGTGCAGTATTTGCAGTCTCTCGGCGGTCCATTCCAGGCCGAACAGGCACAGGTGATGCCGAGCATTCCCGAGCACGGACGGCGGATCTGGGAAACCATCGGCTGCTTTGCGTGCCACGAGCACGACGACGCAACTCGCCTGGCCGGACAGACATCCATGGACGAGTTGGAGGCCTTCCTGCTGGATCCCGTGGCCGTGCATCCATCGGGGCGCATGCCTTCCATGGACCTGGATCCCGCGGAGGCTCATGCACTGGCGGCCTGGCTGCTGCGGGAGCAGACCGACCTGGATACGTTGACTGAGGAGCCGGGGCTGCTCACGGAGGTCTATGAGATCGACCGGGAGATCAGGCGGGGGGACCTGTCGGAGTTCGAGCCGGTTGACATCTTCGTCACCGACGAGGTGACCGCGGATGAATTCGACGGCCGGGACATGTTCGCGCTTCGGATGAGCGGCTCGATCGAGATTCCCGAGGCCGGGACATGGTCCTTCCTGCTGTCATCTGATGATGGCTCCTGGCTCTGGATTGATGGGGAGATGGTCATCGACAACGGCGCGGTGCATCCGGTTACGACGAAGGAGGCGGTGCTCGAACTCGTAGCCGGTCGTCACTCGATCCAGGTCGTCCACTTCGAGTTGGGATGGGACGAGGAGCTTGAACTGGAATGGAAGGGGCCGAACGATGACGAACATGAAATCGTTCCACCTGGTGCGTTCAGTTCCCAGTCGGCGGTGTACACCCCGCCACGGGGCAACATGCAGCTCAACCCTTCAGCGGTCACCCGGGGAGAGCGTGCCTTCGTGAAACTCGGCTGCGCAGCCTGCCACGTGCCGGGCATTCCCGCCGGAGCGACGCCCTTGGACGAGTTGACCCCGGGACGAGGTTGCCTGGCCCCGTCCGTGCAGGTCGGCCTGCCCGACTACGGGTTCGATGCGGTCCAGCGCACGGCTCTTGACTCGGTGGTGACTGCCCGGGCATCGCTTCAGGAGCCGTTGCCGGCCGCCGTCGCGGTGGACCACGCGATGCTCAACCTCGACTGCTACGCCTGCCATGCCCGCGATGGTGTCGGTGGACCATCGCCGGCACTGAACCCGCTCTTCACCAGCGACGTCGAACTCGGTGATGAAGCCAGGATCCCCCCCGACCTCACGGGAGTGGGCAACAAGCTGCACGAGTCGTGGATCCGGAGCGTCTTTGATGGCGCACGAGCCCGGCCGTACATGAACGCACGCATGCCCTTCTTCGGAGCGGCCGTTGAATCGATGCCGGGCCTGTTCCATGCAGCCGATGCGGTGCCCGGCGATGATCGGTCGCCGGCATTCTCCGTGGAACATGCCGCCATTGGTCACCAGTTGGTTGGCATCGACGGATTCAAGTGCATCGAGTGCCATTCCTTCGACGGCAACGAGAGCCTCGGCGAACCGGGAGTCGATCTCATCGATACCGCGGATCGCATCCGCCCGGGCTGGTTCCGATCCTGGCTGCTTGATCCACCGGGCATGCGGCCGGGGACACGAATGCCGGCCTTCTTCGCGTCCGAGCACGCGATCTTCCCCGACGTGCTGGATGGAGATCCGACGCAGCAGGTCGATGCGATCTGGAACTACCTGTCGCTTGGCCCCTCCATGCCGATCCCCGCCGGGGTGGAACTCGACCCCGGGTCCTATGACCTCGCCGCGGTCGAGGAGCCCGTGCTCTTCGGGACCTTCATGGAGGGCGTTGGTCCACGCACCATCGCAGTGGGGTTCCCGCAGCGTGCTCACGTGGCATGGGATGGGACGAATGATCGCATGGCGATCCTGTGGCGTGGGGATTTCATGGATGCACGCGGCACCTGGCACCAGCGGGCTGGAGCCGTCCAGTCACCTGGTGGCACCGACATCGTGGAACTGCCGCCGGGTCCTGCCGTCACGGTGCTCTCCTCGGACGATGCGCCATGGCCCCTGGTCGACGGTGAGGGGGCTGGAATTCGCCGCGATGCAGCACGACGGCCGTACTTCATCACCAGGCAGGGAGCACTTGAGATCGCCGAGCATGCCGAGGCTTTCCTGAGCGAGGGGGGCAGCAGCATTCGGCGCGGATTCGAGGTGACGGTGCCCCGGTTCATCGGGGGAGTCCACCTGCGGGCAGCGGTTGGTGGCCGCATCATCGAGCAGGGAGACGGTCGCTTCATGATCGACGATGACCTCGAAATCACGGTGCTCGAAGGCGACGGGATGGTTCGATCCATCGACGGCATGCAGGAGTTGCTTGTCCCAATCCGGCTTCGGCAGGCGGGAGACGGTTCGGGACACTGGACTGGAACGGTGAAGGTGGAGGTGGCGTGGTGATGCAGGAACTGCTGATCTCATTCGTGCTCTGCCAGGCATCCGCCGCGGCGCCTGACCAGGGCTGGATCATCGAGGATGTCGTCGTCCCGGAGGCCGCGGTGCTCGAGGTCGGAGGAATCGCCTCCATCGACAGCGACACGCTCGCAGTCTGCACCCGCCGTGGCGAACTCTGGATCGTGCGTGATGCCTTCGGGGACGCCCCGGTATTCACGCTCGCCCTTGATGGACTGCATGAACCACTTGGACTGCTCGTGGTCGACGACTGGATCTACACGGTGCAGCGGGGAGAACTCAGTCGACTGCGGGATGTCGATGGAGACGATCGCATCGACCTGCTTGAGACGGTCTGTGATGACTGGGAAATCAGCGGCAACTACCACGAGTACGCGTTCGGCCCTCGGCGCGATGCCAATGGCGACTTCTGGGTCACCCTGAACAAGCCCTTTGGCGAGGAGCCGTTTGGAAACGCGAACTGGCGAGGCTGGGCGGTGCGCATCACGCCCGAGGGTGTCATGGACGGAGCGAGTGCCGGCCTGCGATCGCCGGCGGGGATCGAGTCCAGCCCCGACGGCGACATCTTCTACACCGACAACCAGGGCGAATGGTGCGGGGCGAGCAAGCTCAGCCACCTGGAGGTCGGGGAGTTTCACGGGCATCCCCATGGCATTGCCTCGTGCGATTTGCAGGCTTCCAGCGTCAAGCATCCCGGTGACGTGCCCGACGGCATGCCCATGCCCGAGGTGGGCGAGGTGATCGAGCACTTCAAACTGCCGGCGGTGTGGTTCCCGTACGACAAGATGGGCCGCTCTCCGTCGGGGATGGTCTGGGACACCACGGGCGGTGGCTTCGGTCCCTTCGCGGGACAGGTCTTCGTCGGCGACCAGTACGCGCCGATCGTCATGCGAGTGGACCTTGAAGAAGTCGACGGCCATTGGCAGGGAGCCTGCTTCCCGTTCCTGGAGGGCTTCGCCTGCGGAATCACCCGGCTGGCCTGGGTCGAGTCGGACGAGCCCACGCTGGTGGTGGGCATGACCGATCGAGGATGGCCGTCACTGGGTTCACGCGGCAACGGCCTGCAACATGTTCGATTCGGCGGGACGGCGCCGTTTGCTGTCCGGACCATGCGAGCTCGCCCCGAGGGGTTCCGCCTTGAGTTCACGGCTCCGTTTGACCCGGAGACCCTCGGGGAGCCG
>JAQWPT010000027.1 GCA_029245245.1 Phycisphaerales bacterium | reverse complement strand
TGGCCCGTGTGTTTTCCGGTCATCAGGACGCATCGGGAGGGGGCGCAGACGGTGCTGCCGGAGTAGTGATCGGTGAATCGCATTCCCTCGCGGGCGAGGCGATCCATGTTCGGTGTACGGATCTTGTCCTGTCCGTAGGCCCCGACCTCGTTCCAGCCAAGGTCATCGGCCATGATGAGTACGACATTGGGTGGACGCTCCGCGGGCTGGAATGTCAGCAGCAGGGTGGTGATCAGGAACGTGGCACAGGGCATGCCCACAAGGTACCTCGGAACGCAATGAAGTTGGAAGCGCTTTCCGGCTCGATTCGCGATCCCGAGGGCTTCAGTCGCGTTCTCAGCTCGGGATGGATTCGTGCGGGAACCGGATCTGCACATGAAGCCCGGACTTGTCGAAGTCGATCTCGACCTTGCCCTGGAGTTCATGCTGGATAAACCCAGTGACCAGTCCAAGTCCGACACCATGGGTGGAGGGCGCGGCGATGGGTGGTCCGCCGGACTCCGTCCACGAGATGGAGATGTTGCCCCGCTCGATCATCCAGTCCACCTTGATGCCCCCCTTCCGATTGGACCAGGCACCGTACTTGAATGCATTCATGCCCAGTTCATGCATGGCCATGGCCAGCGGTCCAGCCTGGCGAGGGCCGATGGTGGTCTTGGGGCCGTTGACAGCCAGCCCACCGGACTGGTGCTGCAGGAATCCTCCGAGCACGGTGACCACCAGTTTTTCCAGTTCGACCTTCTTCCAACCGGTGGTGGCGAGGAGTTCGTGGGCCATCGACATGGCGCGGACCCTGCCCTCGAACCGGTTGGCGAAATCCTCGATATTGGACGACTCGCTCGTGGTCAGGGACACCAGCGTCAGTACTGCAGCAAGGGTGTTCTTGACACGGTGATCGAGTTCGCGTGTGAGCAGCAGCTGTCGCTCGATTGCACCGCGGATCTCATTGAGCGTCACGTCCCGGGCACGGATGGCGAACAGGAAGTCGGTGACGGGGTCGTGGGGGGCAAAGTCGGTCATGAGCAGACCGAGTCGATCGATGTCCTCGGCCTTGTTCATCAGGGGCGAGGAGGCGAACAGGAAGCCATTCTTGTTCGCCAGGTTCCAGAACGCTCCACGCAACTGGATGTTGGTGTCCCTCGACTCCACCAGGATGAGCCTGCCGTCGATCTTCTCGATCGCCTGTGCCGTTTGGACATCATGGTGGGGGCGAGCCATTTTGAATCGATCCTGGAACCGATCACCGCTGGAGAGCTTCGAGATCAATTTCTTGAGCCCAGGGCCGATCGAGGTGATGGACAGATCCCAGTCCAGCAGCAGATGAAAGGGCAGTGGGCCATTCAGATCGGTAATGGAGAGATCGGATGATCCCACGAGTCAGTGCCACGCCACATGGAAAATGGAGTGGTCCGAGCCTTCGCCCTTGGCAGCACGCTGGTCGATCTCGAGCGTGAGCTTGAATCGTTCTGCCAGGCCATGCAGCAGACCGATCACGAGGTGGTCGAGGCCATCGCGTTCGGAGGTGTAGTGCAGGTCCAGCGAGTTGTCGGTGATGTTGTGGCATTCAAAGGAGGGGGGGACGAAGTCCGGGAACATGGTGCCAACGCGGGTGTGCATCAGGTCGAGGTTCTGCAGGAACTCGGGGAAGGATTTGCCAGCCGAATCGAGCAGGGGGCCGTATCCCTTGACCGCGGTGTATTTGGTCCAGTACGCGCCGAATGCTTCGAGTACCTGGGCCGGAGTGATGCCGAGTTCCTCCGACGCGGCGCCAACGAGGTCATAGGTGACCGAGTCCTCGTATTGGTCCATGAGAATGAACTCAGTGCCTTGCAGGCCGGCTCTTGCTTGGATTCGTTCCCAAGCGTCTGCTCCGTAGCCTTCGGTCACCAGGTCCTTGATGGCGATATTGATGAGTCCATACATGACTGGAGTCTACCGACTGGATGATCACCATGAAGGAAGCAGGCAGGATGCATCATGGATGTCGCTCATTCCGTCCCTTGGAGGTAGGATCGGGACATCGCGACGACGTCCGAAAAACCCGATGAGCCGCAGGCCTGGCCCGGGTTGATACCTGCTCTGGCTCTGCCGGCGACTCCCACGCGATGGCGCCGGTCGCTGCGGACCGCCATCGTCATGGTGGTTGCGATCCTGATCTCCTTCATCATGCAGTTCGATCAGGTGGCATGGACCGTGATCACCATCCTGATCCTGTCGATGCCCGAGGTCGGTACCACCTGGGTCAAGGCGCTGCACCGTGTTTGTGGCACGCTTGTCGGTGCATTTGGTGGACTGGCGATGATCGTCATGTTCCCGGAGTCGCCGAGCATGGTGATCATCGTGTTCAGTCTGGTCCTGATTCTGGGCCTGTACCTCAGCATGACCATGATCACCTCCATGTACACCTATTTCATGGTGGTGGTGACGATGATCATCGTTTCCACGTCGGCGTGGGACGATCCACTGGGAGTGCAGTCGCTGGCCCTGGAACGGTTTCAGAACACGATGCTCGGGGTTGTCTGCGTGACGTTCGGTTCAACGATGCTCTGGCCCATTCGGGCCGAGGACGAGCTGATCGATTCGATGGTCACGCGAATCCGAAACTCCCGCGAGCGGATCCAGTGGATTCTCACGTGCATCGATGGGGATGGAAGCGATCCCAAGCCGATGCCATTGCTTGATTTCAGCCCCTTGGCGACACAGTTGACCCTGTTCCAGTCGGCATCGATGGAATCCCACATCGTCGATCGCCACCGGGAAACGATCATGGTGCTGCTGACCATCGTGGATCGCCTGTGTTCCCTGGGGGCTGAAATCGATCAGGAGGCGTCGCGCCGCGGATTCGTAGATCTTGATCCGGAATGCCGTCGTCTGAGCGTCGAGATGCTCCAGTTGCTCGACACGATTCTCTCGAAGATCGTGGATGCAAGGAGAGAGCGTGCGGCAAAGTTGACCACGGCACTTCTCGATGAGCTTGAACGAAAGGCTGAGCGCCTGGACGAGCTTCGTGGCCCCATCAGGGATCCAGCGATGCTCTCATTGACCTCGTCCATTGTCCGGATGGGCAAGATGGCCGAACGCCTCAGTGTGTTGGACCAGTGGTGCGGAGGCAGGCTTGTCGATACGACGTACCTGGCGGGTGAAACGCCGCTGGGGTCGGCGAGACTGGTCCACTCCCCGTTCACGCCCTTCGAAAAGATCGATGTGCTGGCCATGCACACCGCGGTCAAGGGAACCATGGCCGCGGCGATCACGCTGCTGCTGGTCGCATCGATGCATTGGACCGGTGCTGGAGCCACGGCTGTCGTCACCTGCGTGCTGGTCGTGAAGCCGACCATCGGTGGCAGTGTGTCCAAGTCCATTCAGCGTATCACCGGCGCGTTCTTCGGGGCGGTGTGCGGCATCGCCACGATGGCGGCCCTGGCTCCCAATACGTACGACATCGGCATTCTGCTGCTGCTGGTCGCCGTGATCGGGTTCGTCTCGCAATGGGTCATGCTGGGTCGGTGGGATGTGTCCTATGCAGGCATGCAGTTCGCCTTCGCGTTCGCAATCACTTCACTGGCCTATCACGAACCAACCGCGGACATCAGTTCGGGAATCAATCGCGTTTTCGGCGTCTTCGTCGGTCTTGTCGTGTCGATGCTCGTGCTGTGGCTGGTCTGGCCGGTTCGTGCCAGCAGCAGGTTACTCTTTTCGCTCGGAGAGTCAGCTCGCTTGATGGGCAAGTTCCTTCAGCGTGGACTGCTGACCTCGGAAGAGGAACGCGAGCAGCGTCCACTGAATGGGTTCAGGTACCACATCGCATGGCTGCTCGCGGACACCTATCAATATCGTGAGGAAGCCAGGTTCGAGCAGAAGATGGGACCGACTGACGGATCGCCGGCTCTGGAGCTGGGTGTTCTGCTGCAGTCGCTGAACCTTCGGATCCACGCGGTGGTTCAGAATCGCATGGAGCATGCAAAAGTCATTTCCTATGGGAAACTGGATGATGTCCGGGATCTCCTGGACACGATGGATGATCGTCTCGATGCCATCGGCGATCTGGTGGAACATGGCACGGCCCTGCCACCATCGACATTGGACGCCAAACTCAAGAAGGCCAGGAGTGTCATCGACACCATGACGGGACTCGATGAATCGGATGTGCTGCTGGTGCGGACCCAGGTCGGGTACTACGCGGAGATCGTCGCCCTGCTT
Organism: Phycisphaerales bacterium; assembly: GCA_029245245.1. GTDB lineage: Bacteria > Planctomycetota > Phycisphaerae > Phycisphaerales > SM1A02 > UBA854. The sequence continues at coordinate 60,999 of JAQWPT010000027.1, read as the reverse complement.
CCCGAGATCGAGCAGGAAGGGGCCCGGTGCCACGGCATCTTCACGTGATCAGCCTTCGATGCGAAGGTCGCCGGTGGCGTGCACCAGATTCGCAGAGGCCGAGAGGACCTGGGCCCGGCTGGTGATGAAGGCTTCTCGTGCATCGGCCATGCTGCGTCGGGCGGCGAGCACCTGGGGGGCCGTGCGAAGACCGACCTGATAGGCGGCAAGGGTGGCGTCGAGGTTGGCGACGGAGCTTTCCACCAGTGATTCGGCCCACTGGTACTGCTTGGTTGCCGCTTCCCACAGGAAATAGGCGTCCCAGACTTCTCCCGCGACGGAGAGCCTGGCCTGCTGCATTTGTTCCATTGCCACCATCTGCTGGGCGCGGGCCGCGCGGATTCTGTTGGTCCGTTCCTCGCCGTCGAAGAGGACCCAGGAGCCCACGATACCCACCAACCAACTCGGGTCCTGGCCATGGCCGTCACCGGGGGCTTCAAATGTCGGTGTCAGCCAGTAGTCGATCCAGTTGTAGTTCACGTTGGCGAACACGTTGACCTGCGGTGCCATTTGCGCTTCGGCGGATGCGATGGCGGCCTCCGCCTGCTTGAGTTTCGCCATGGCTGCGGCCAGGTCCGGCCGTGACGCCATGGACAATTCGATCAATCGCTCGACCCCGATGGTCAGGTCGGTGGGCAGGGGGGCGTCTGAATCGAGATCGAAGTCGATGGGGGCGCCGGGAACCAGTCCCATTGCAATCAACAGATCGCTGCGGGCCTGGTGTCGAAGCGCCCGTGCCGACTCGACTTCGTAGCCGGCGAGTTCGCGTGACTGGCGGGCGACGAGCAGTTCAGGCAGCGTCGCCAGGCCGACGATGTACTTCTGCTCGATGCCGGAAAGTACGGTTTCCGCCAGCAGGAGATCCTGTTCACTGGCATCCACGATTCCATCCGCCGATTCCAGTTCAAAGAAGTCGATCTGCACGGCATGCACCACGTTCTGCAGTGAACGATTGAACATGAAGTTCGAGGCCAGAAGCGCGTTGCTGAATTCATCATCCTCAGCTTCGCGTCGGCCGAAATCGAGCAGCGTCCATGTCAGTTCAAGACCGATGCTGGTCGTGGCAAGGACGTCTTCCTGGATGCCCACGCGGCCACCGAACGCCAGCAGTGACTGCTCGTAGGTGGCATCGAAGATCGCGGCAAGCGTGGGGTACCAGTCGCTGCGGGACATCGCGTACTCGGCCGCCTTGACCTTCGCAGTGGCCCAGGCCACCCGGGTCTCCGGGTTTCGAAGCAGGGCGATGTCCACGGCCACGGTGAGGTTCGCTTTCGTTGGGAGTGGGCCCATCTCGCGCAGGATGGTCACGGGCAGTTCCGGATCGAGGGCCTTCTGGCGGGCTTCTTCCCTGGTGGCGTTCTGGTCCCGAGCCGCGGGCCACCAGTTGGCCGACCAGCTGGCAGTGGGGGTCTCCGGGGCATATGCATCGGGATTCCACTCGGCGAGGGGATGTGGGCGGCCACATCCACCGGCGGCCAGCAGGACAAGACTCGAAATGGTCAATGCGCGGGCCATCGTGTTGTCGATATCGACTGGGAAGACCCCCAAGCACCAGATCGAAGTCCCATTCATGATGCAAAAACCTCTCTTGGCATGCCTTCTGCCGCCTTGCCTGCTGATGGCGGGGTGCGACCCGCTGATCAACATCGAGGGGGCCTACTTCCCCTCGTGGCTGGTTTCGGGCATCGGGGGAGTCATCGGGACGGTCGTCCTGCATGCGATCCTCCTGAAGATGGGAATCGATGAACACCTCTGGCCGCGGACTCTGGTCTACTTTGCGACCTTCGTCATGATGACATTTACGATCTGGTTGGTGCTCTATGCCTCCTGATGCCCCCGAAACGCCCAGGACCGATTTGACACGCCGTCCGGTGGGACGGCTGATCTCGTTGCTGCTGATCATCGGTGGGATCGTGGCCAGCGTGCTGGTGTGGTCGGAACTCATGCGGCATCCGAGAACGACCGATGCCTTCGTCCGGGCGAACATCGTGGGCATCGCTCCACATGTCAGTGGAAACATCGTCGAGTTGAATGTTGTCGACAACCAGCGAATGAAGCAGGGTGACCTGTTGTTCATCGTCGACCCTCGCCCCTACGAGGCCGCGCTGGCCGAGGCGGAAGCGGCGCTGGACCTGGTCGAACTGGAGATCGATGCCTATCGTCGTGCGGTGGTGGCAGCGGAGGCCATGGTCGTGAAGGCGAAGGCGGATGCAACCTACGCCATCGATCACCTCGCACGACTGGAGCCGCTGCTGGTCGATGAGTTCGTCACGGCCGATGAGGTCGAACGGGAACGGAGCAAGGCCGAGTCCGCCGCGGCGGCCGTGGTGAGCGCAGAAGCCGAGTTGCAGCGGGCGAGTCGCCTTACCGGTGACGAGGGTGAAACCAACGTACGCCGTCTCGAGGCGGAAGCCGTCCTCGTCGATGCGAAGTTGAACATCGAGTATTGCTACGTGCGGGCTCCAGTGGGCGGATACATCACGAATCTCAACATCGCCCAGGGAACGTATGCGAACCAGGGGCAGCAGGTCTTCGCACTCGTGGATGATTCACAGTGGTACGTACTGGCGAACTTCCGTGAAACGCTGCTCAACCGCATCGAGCCCGGCATGGAGGCTGAAGTCTGGCTCCTGTCGTGCCCGGGGCAACCGCTGAAGGGAACAGTGCAGGGTGTGGGTCGGGCGATCTACCAGGTCGTGGGAGCCGGCAATGACGAACTGGCCGATGTTCCGCCGACGCTGGACTGGGTCCGCCTGGCCCAGCGGTTCCCGGTGCGGATCTTCATCGAGGAAACACCGGACTGCTCGTTCCACAGCGGGTCGACCGCGACGGTGATCATTCACCGTGGTACGGGACACGAGCAGCCGAATGCCCTGGTGATGGAATCGCCCTGAGCGGTTGGATCAGCCTGAAACCAGTGTGAACATGCCGGACTTGAGATCGTAGACACCGCCGACGATCTTGCAGGTGCCGGAGTCGACTGCTTTGGTGATCACCTCGGATCTGTTCCTCACCTCCGTCATGGCGTTGTGCACGTTGAGTTCGATGGCCCTGGCCAGGCGGTCCTCGGCGCTGCGGCTTTCGATGCAGGCGGGAAGTATGTTCGATACCAGGTCGGCAAGGTGACCCGGGAGGCTGCCGGGATCGTGTTCATGCTCGATGGCTGCTTCGACGGCTCCACAGTTGCTGTGGCCCATGACCACCACCAGGGGTGTCTTGAGCACCGCGACGGAGTACTCGAGGCTGGCAATGATCTCCGAGGTCGGAATGTTGCCGGCGATACCGCAGACGTAGAGCCCTCCGATGGTCTGGTCGAACACCAGTTCCGGTGCGACCCGGGAATCGGCACAGCGGATGAAGGCGGCGAAGGGGCTCTGTCCATCGGCACCGCGGCGACGTGCCGCCTCGTGATCGTGGTTGTGCGTCGAGCCCTTGATGAACCGCTCGTTGCCCTCGATGAGAGCTTGGATCGCTTCATCTGGATTCGTGATCCTGGCCGGCCCGGAGCAGTGGTGGGGAGTCGGTGATCCGGTTTCAGAGGAGGTGTTCATGAGGTTTGGAGGGGTGTCTTGGAGAACCGCGTCGTGCCGAAGGGATACACGGAGTACCTGTTCCGGTCCGGTGCAGAGTGTACTAGTTCAAACGATGTCATAATGGCCACATGCAACAGTCACTCCAGGAATCGGCAGACGGGGTCATTCTCGTCGTCACGAGGAAGGTGCTCCCGGGAAATGAGTCATTTTATGATGACTGGCTCGGCCGAATCGCGCAGGCGGAGCTGGCCGCCCCGGGGTTCCTGAACCGGGAAGACATCCCTCCGCTGCCGGATGGGCAGGATTGGTACACGTCGGTGATTCGCTTCGATACGGCCGCCAACCTCGATGCCTGGATGGAGTCGAGCACCTGCCGGGACCTGGTGGCGGAAGTTGAACCACTGTGTTTCAGTGTCGCAAAGTCCCGAATCGCCCCGGGATTCAGTGGCTGGTTTTCGGAAGCTCCAGCGACTGGAGGGCCGCCGCCGGCATGGAAGATGACCATGGGGGTCGTCTTGGCGCTCTACCCGTCGATCTTCCTGATCTCCTGGCTGCTCACCAGCCGGGTGGACTGGAACTTTCCGGTGAAACTGCTTGTGAGCAACATCGTCGCGGTGTCCTGCGTGTCGTGGATTTCGATGCCGTTGGTTCGGCGACTGCTTGGTCGATGGATGGCGCCCACGGCTGCCGTGTCGCCGACGGTGAACATCGTGGGCGTGCTCGCGATCGTGATCGCCCTGCTGGCGATGCTGTGGCTCTTCCTGCAGATCCCGATGGGGTGAGCTACTCCATTCGCACGGGCCGGTAGCCGCCGCGGGAATGGAAGTACAGCATCAGCCCGATGTAGCAGCAGAACATGATCACCGGAAGGATGGCGACTTCGTGGAGGGCGACGCTCTTGCCTTCACGTTCGGCGATCTCGATGGCAGCCAGGGCCGAGATCTTCTTCGTCCTGGTCCTGGTGTTTGATTCACCACCGATGGTGTATTCCATTTCGAACATGTGCTCGGCAGCCAGTTCCTTCGCATCCGGAGCCATGGCGTTGTACGAGCCGAACAGGCTCTGCTTTTCGTCCGTGATGTACTGCTTGCTGATGGCCGGGGCCTGTTCCTGCAGGGCGGCAACGACGGCGCGATCCTGGACATTGCCCAGCCACGCCCCACCAAGTACGCCGACACCAAGCATGCCAACGCCGGCGATGATGTTGATCGTCATCGCTCCGCCTCGGGGAAACTGCTCGGAGACGAATCCGAGGGTGGTCGGCCAGAAGAAGGTCTGGCCGACGCCGTAGATGGTCGCGGCGATGATGATGATCGCTGCCGAGGCGGTCGCGTCGCTGCCACTGAGCGACGCCAGCCAGTAGATGCCCCATGCGGCCAGGACAGCACTGATCGCCAGGATCCCCAGGGGCTTGAAGGTATTGACCAGGGGACCGCAGCAGAAGCGAAGCGTCATCATGATCGCTGCGGTGTAGACGAGAACCCAGCCCGAGTCGATGCCGATGGAACTCTGGATGACCGGTTTCAGAAGGTCCTTCACCCAGGCATCGGTCCCCAGTTCAGTTGTCGCCAACAGCAGCATCACGAGCAGGAGAAACACGTACATCGGGCGACCGAAGGAACGAAGGATCGCCAGGAGGCCATCTCCCTCGTCATCGGTGATGTAGATGCCGTAGATCGCGGCGATGCCGGCGGCGATGCACACCTGCGCGGTGAAGTTCTGCAACTGCGCGATGCCCAGTACGTTGGAGGTCAGTTCCATCACGATCATCAGGGCGACGATGAAGGCCCCGGCCCAGCCGACTTCCTTGAGCATGGCCCGGTAGGAGACACCGGCCATGACCCGCTCGCTGGTGGGGAACTTCACTCGGAGCATCATCAGGGCGAAGATGATCGCGGGCACCAGGATCAGGGCGATCTTCAATTGCCAGGACAAGGTGTCGGCGATGACGAGGACCACGATGCCGGTGACGACGAGTCCTCCCGGCCAGCCCGCGTGAAGAATGTTGAGCCACTTCGTCTTCTGCTCGGAGTAGGCGGTGGCGATCAGGGGGTTGATCGCTGCTTCCACGGCACCGGCGCCGAGTGCGCCGGCCACGCTGCCCCAGTAGAGCATTTCAAAGCCGCTGGCGAAGATCGTGAGGCCGGCGAAGAGGACGAAACAGATGAAGGCGAATCCCAGGGCCTTCCCGTAGCCGATGCGGTCGATGACCAGGCTGAAGAGCACGATGCTCACTCCGAACGGCCAGAGCCCGGCCCCGAAGATGGTGCCCATCTCCGTCTTGTCCAGTTCAAATGCGGCTTCCCACTCGGGCATCAGCTGGATGCGGAGCATGAATGCGAAGGCCGTGGTGACCAGGGCGATGAAGCAGGTCCAGAAGAGGAAAGAGCGGTTCGGCGTCACGTCGTTCATCGCGTCGTCCTTTCGGAAGGTGCTAGGATCTCTGGCGATGGTAACCACATCCACCCCACGACTGCGTTCAATGGTCTCAGGAGTCTTCGGGAATCTCCTGGAGTGGTACGACTTCACCGTCTACGGTTTCTTCGCGGTCGAGATCGGCAGGGCCCTGCTGGGCAGTGGCCAGGATGGAGGCACCCTCGAGGCCCTGACCATCTTCGCCATCGGGTTCCTGGCCCGCCCGTTCGGAGGAGCGCTGCTGGGTTCGATCGCGGACCGCTTCGGCCGCCGCAAGGCGTTGATTCTCAGCGTGCTGGGAATCATCATCCCGACCTTCCTTCTCGCAATCCTGCCGACGTACGACCAGATCGGAATACTCTCGGGAATTCTCCTGCTGGTCTTTCGACTGGTCCAGGGCATCGCCATCGGTGGGGAGTTCACCGGGTCGCTTGTCTTCCTCTCGGAACTGGCCAACCGCGGGCACCGGGGGTTTGCCACGGGGTGCTCCGTGGCCACGGCCATGGCCGGCATCCTGCTGGGGTCGCTGGTCTACACGCTGCTGAGTTCGATCATGGACCCGGAGATGCTGGGGGTCTGGGGCTGGCGGATCGGGTTCGCCTTCGGGGCCATGCTGGGGCTGGTTTCCTGGTTCCTGCTGCGGACCTCCGAGGATTCCCAGGAGTTCGTGGACGAGGCGGCGAACGAGACGCCCATCCGCGAGTGCATCCGAGGACACGGACGGACGATTCTGCGCAGCATCCTGTTCCTGGCCCTGCCCGCGGCCTGGTGCTACTCGGTCACGGTCTTCATCGTGGTGCTGTTGCACCATCGCCTGGGGGCGGATGCGGTGTTCGCCGGGACCATGGGGTCCATCGCCGCGGCCATTCCCATTCTCGTGACGCCGGTGGTCGGGGCGATCTCGGATCGAGTGGGTCGGCGACCGGTCATGTACGCCGGTTCGATTGCCGGGCTGGTGCTTGGAATACCGATTCTTGCCCTGGTGGACAACGCCGCCACTGGAATCGTCGTGGGGGCGGTGATCGTCGGGGGGCTCGTCCTGGCATTGATGCAGGGAGGCACGGCGGTCGCACTCGTCGAGCAGTTCCCCGAGCGGGTCCGGGCGACTGGCACCGGCATCTCCTACAACGTGACCTACGCGATTGCAGGTGGGACCCAGCCACTGCTGGCCCTCTGGCTCGTCGATGTCACGGGGTCGGACCTCGCCCCGGGCGGGGTGCTGGTCCTCCTTGCGATCGCATCACTGGTCGGGGTGCGGCTCTGTCGTGAGACGGCCTTCGAAGATCAGTCCTGATCGACCTGATGCTCCGCGGCCCACTCGTCGGCGGGCATGTCGGTGATCGTCAGTTGCGGTTGGAAGTGTTCGAAGGTCTTGATCTGCAGGCAGCGGAAACTCAGACCCGAGAGCATGTCCTTCTCAATGGCTTCCCGCCGCATCTGCTCGGGACGGATGCCGCGGTTGATCGCCATGGCATTGAGTACGTTCTGGACCTCGCTCTCGGTCACCTTGATCTGTTCCTGCCGGGCGAGCATGTTCACCACACCGCGGCTCCGGGTCTGGTGAAGAGCCTGTTCGAACCATTCCGGGTGCTGCTTCTTGAGGTAGTCATCGATCTCCTGCTCGGACTGGCCTTCCTTGGTCAGGTGTTGACGGGTCGCTTCGGCCCGCTGCTGGATGATGTGGTCGACCACCTGGTTGGGGACGGGGATGTTCACGCGTTCGGAGACCATTTCGAAGAACTGGCTGAGCATGATCTGCTGCTGGTCCTGGTCGGCCTTGGCCTTCAGCGAGAGCCTGATCTGCTGGCGAAGTACCTGCTCGTTGCGGCTTCCATAGGTCTCCACGAGTTGTTCGATCGTCGCCGGTTCAATGCTCCAGGCCTTGCGGACCATGAGGGTCAGCACCGCGGTGTCACGACCGAGTTCACCGGCCAGTTCATCCGGGACCGCGAGATCGACGACGATCTCCTCGTCGGTGGCGGCGCCCTCGACCAACTTGGCGAACTCCGGCACGGGCATGCCGGCGATGACTGCTTCCTCGTCCCCATCGGGGACCATGACGGTGACGTCCTTGATGTTCAGGGCCTGGTCCTCGTCAAGGCCGGTCAGCCGCAGGTCCAGGAGGATCTCGAGCCCGGGCTTGATGGGCCCGTCCCAGGGGATCCTGGGCCCTTCCACGATTTTCTGTTGTTCCAGTTCCGCGTTGATCAGTTGGTCATCGATTTCAAGGACCGGTCGGGTGATCTCGATCTGCTCAAACGGAGGCCAGGTGACATCCGGACGATCATCGATCATGAAGGTGAACTGCAGGGGTTTGTCTTTGGAAACTCGCCACGTGGATGGATCACCGAATGGGCGGGGGCCCCAGACGGGGTTGAAGTCCTGATTTCGAAGGGCCTCATCAAGTCCCAGTTTCACGAGGGCCGAGAGGATCTGCTCTGAATCCACCTGCTGGCCGGCCTTCTTGATCTTCTTCTGGAACCGTTTGATCAACTTGGCCGGGATCTCGATATCGAGGCGATGATCCACCTCATCGACCGACGTACACTCGATGATGATCTCTGACAAATCGATGGGCAGATCGTCATGTGGTGGTTGGTCGGTCGTCATTCGAAATCCGGTTCGATGTCCTTGGAGGCCCTGTTATACTGGAACCCATGTCAAAAGTGAAGCCCGGCGACAAGGTAGCGCAGTTCCAGAAACTGATGAAAACCAAGATGTCGACCATGGCAATCCAGGCTGGCCAGGAATGCCTTGAAGCCGATCCATCCAATGATGAAGTTCGCTTTGCTCTCTCGGTATGCTACTTCGAGAGCAGTGACTACCACGCTTCGTTGAACCTGGTCGAGGAACTGATTTCCCGCAAGCCCGACGATCAGCGGTACCTCTACCAGGCCTCCCACTGCTGCCTTCGTTCGGGCTTCCGTGACGAAGCCATTGGGTACGCGAAAAGGTTTGAAAAGCATGTCCCACTGGAGAGGGCCCTGTGCCTCTACTCGGACATCTACGAACGCAACGGGATGCTTGGCGAGGCCCGTGAATGCGTCGACAGGCTTGAGGCGATCGATACGCTCAAGCGCCCCATCTATCTCCGGTTCCTCAAGTCGCGTCTGCTGATCCAGGAGAAGGAATACGGTGCCGCGATCGATGCTCTCAACGCCGCCATCGAGGTGTGCAGGGCCTCCACCGAGGTCGAGCAGTCGGAGAACCTGCTTGCGGAACTTCATTTCAGCCTGGTGAAGGTCTACGACCGTTCCGGTGACTACGACAAGGCCTGGGCGGCGGCCGAGGCAGCCCACGCGGCCGCCAATTATCCCAAGTGGAGTGCCGAGGCATACGACCGGCGGAACAGGGGCATGATCGAGTTGATGACGCCGGAATTCATCAAGTCCCTCGCCGTCTCCAGCGAGACCGCGGAATGCCCGGTGCTCATCGTGGGCAATCCTCGCAGCGGGACGAGCCTCATGGAACAGATCCTGAGCATGCACCCGCAGGTGAGCAACGCTGGTGAGCTCTCGGTTTCGGTCCTCATGCAGCAACGGCTCCAGTTCATGACGGACTCATTCCTGTCCTGGCCGGAGTGCCTGATCGACATGCGCCAGGATGATGTCAACGCCCTTGCCGGCATGTATGCCGAGGCGACTCGCCGGGCCGCGGTGGGCGGAGGAACACACATCTCCAACAAGGTCCTGACCCTGCAGTACCAGTTGGGCTTCCTGTCCGTCGTGCTGCCCAATGCAAAGGCGGTCAATCTTCGCCGGCATCCACTGGACAACTGTGTTTCCTGTTTCACGACCAATATCGCCGGCTCCGGTCATCACTACGCCGGTGACATCGAGAACCTTGGCAAGGCATGGATTTCCCGCCGCAAGTTGCAGGACTACTGGCCGACGGTGCTGGACATGCCGATCCTGGAACTCCACTACGAGAATCTCGTGGCAAATCAGGAAGCCGAGACCCGTCGCCTGCTGGAGTTCCTCGAGGTGCCTTGGAACGACGACTGCCTTCAGTTCCACAAATCCAGTCGGGTTGCCGCCACGATCAGTTACGACCAGGTCAATCAGAAGATGTACACCTCGTCGTCGGGTCGATGGAAGCGATATGAGAAGCATCTGGGCCCGCTGATCGACCTTCTCGAAGACTACCTCTGAGTTTCACACGGCATCAAAAACAAACAGGCCAGCCCCGAGGGGCTGGCCTGCTTTGATTCTGGTTCGTGGTCGAAGCGATCAGGCGCGACGACGACGAGTACCGGCGAGACCGGCGAGGCCCAGAAGGGCCAGGGCACCGGGTGCCGGAACAACTGTAAAGCTGGCACTCGTTGAGTTGCCGCTCGTGAAGGCGAGCACAAGGTCGCCGTACACGAATGCAGAAGCTCCACCATTGGCCTGGTATGTCCAGCCATCTCCCCAAGTGTCACCGAGGACGATCGTGTAATCGCCTGCGGCAAGATCAAGGTCGACAGTCTGGGCCAAACTGGCAATGTAAACACTGCTTGAGGTGACGTAGGTGGTCGTGGACCACGCTGCGCCGACAAGTGTGTTTACAGGGAACCAACCCGAGATGTTCGGATCGGACGCGCGTGATGCTGAAGCAATTGCGTTGCCTTCATCGTCAAGAATCGTCCAGCTTGCTTCACCGAAGTACCTGTCGTAGTTAAACGACATGACGGCTGCGCTGGCGGCTCCACCGATTGCAGCGGCACTCATTCCAGCTGCTGTGAGCATAAATCGCTTGCTCATTGGTAATACCTCCTCATATCTTCTCTCCCTTCCTGATCTCGACAGTGATCTGAAGGATGATGAAATTGCATGCGAAATTCCTCTACGTCTGGGACTCTGTCGATTATCCCAAGAGACCGAGCCTGAAACGAGTGATGAGCGCTCGGAGCCCATCAGTTGGAGTGCGGTTGAGAAACCGCATGAGAAGGAGTCAAAATGTTGAGGTGCTCTCTTCCAGCTCCTCTTCTCTCTCTCTACCTGGCCGGGGGTGCCTTGGCTCCCATCGACCACATTCCATAGTGCAGCGGGTCCAACCCACTGTCAACGCTTTGTTAACAAAAGGGACAGGGAAATCCATGTTATCCAGCCCTCAAATGACTCCAGTGCCCTTTTTCAGCCAATAATCGGGTTCAGGTATTTTCGGCGTGCATATTATGGGCACAAATCAGACTGCTCGAAGGCAGGCTCCTCGGGGGTGCATTCAGCAGGGCCACGACAATGAATCCCTGATCATCCCTTCAGCATTCGATGACCGATTGAGTGAGACATGGGCCGTATTTCATCCATCATGAGCATCCTGTTCCTGGCGAGCACTCTGCTTGCGGGCTGTGGTCGATCCCTTCCTTCTCCCCCGGATCCACCTGAGATGGATGGGGCCGGGCCCGACGTCGTGGCGGTGGTCGAATCCGCTTACAAGGCATCCGCCATGGCTCCGGGGGACATCAACGCCCGCTCACGCCTCGCCCGGGTCTACCACGCCAACACGTTCTCCGACGAAGCCCGGACAGCCTACGAGCAGGTCATCGCCGTGATTCCCGCCCATGCACCGACCTTGTATTGGCTGGCCATGCTTGAGCAGCAGTCTGGAAACCAGGACCGCGCAGATATCCTGATCCAGCAAGCAGTGGATGCCGCTCCCGATGATCTGACCATGGGGCTGCGACAGGCTTCGTGGGCCATGGATGCGGGGGATCACCAACAGGTCGAGTCGCTGTTGGAGCCACTGCGGGCATCGAACCCGAACAACATGAACCTCCGGATCCTGGATGCCCGATTGGCGATGGCATTCGACCGGCCCAGGGTGGCGGTTGACATCCTGACTCCGATGGTCAAATCCGGGAGCCCTCATCCCTACTGGATGCACCTGCTTGGGCAGGCACACCGCCAACTGGGCAACGAGCGGGAGGCATACCGCCTGCGGGTGCTTGGTGACCCCGTGCCACAGCAGATGCAGGACCCCCTGATATGGGAGGTCATGAAGGAAAGACGTGGATTCAACCCGGGGTTCAAGCGGGCCACTACGCTGCAGATGCAGGGCAACGGGCCAGAAGCCATCAAGCTCTACCAGGACATGCTGGCCATCTATCCGGATCGTTCCCCGATGCTGCTGAATGCCATCAGTCGGGCCCATTTCGCCATGGGGAATCCCGAGCAGGCAAGGGACGCTCTCGATCGTGCGTTCGAGTTCGAACCAGAGAACTATGAAACCAACATGAACTACTCGGTTCTGTTGGCCAAGGACCAGCCGGCCGAGGCATTGGACTGGGCACGCAAGGCACTGGCCATCAATCCGGCGATGCCTGCTGCCCACGCTCGCGAAGCCAAGTTGCTGTTCGCCAAGGACCAGATAGAGGAGTCACTCGCCGCAGCCGACGAGGCATTGCGTCTGGGGTCAGTTGATCCCTCGCTGCACTTGCTGCGAGGGGCCGCCCTTGTCCAGTTGAATCGCTTCCAGGAGGCAAGCGAGGCGCTCACGATCGTCGTGGGAGCCTTGCCGCTGAATGACAGGGCCCGCTTGCTGCTGGTGGTCAGCCTGGTCAATGTGGGGAAGCGGGATGCCGCCATCGTCGCGCTCGAGCAGGGGCTGATCATCAAGCCCGGTCACCAGGCATTCCTTGCCCGACTCCGGAAACTGCTGGAGCCTCCGGCAGCCTCCGCACCGGAAGGAACACTCGAGCCGGGATCGGAAACCGCGCCGTGATCACTCGGTCAGCATTGCTGCTTGCATCGCTCCTGCTGTGCAGTTGCGATGACTCGACAACAACAACGTCCTCCAGTTCAGGAGCGACCACTGCGGGTGGTTCGGCTCCGTGGTTCCTCGATGAAGCGGCGGAACGGGGAATCGAGTTCACCTGGGAATCGGGTCGATCCGGCGACTACCACCTGCCGGAGATCACCGGTGGCGGGGTTGCGTTGTTCGACATGGATGGCGACGAGGACCTCGACCTCTATTTCGTCCAGGGTGGCGGCCCGGTGCCGGTCTCCCCGGAAGCCCGGAACGACGATGGTGCACGGTCCAGCAATCAGATCTACCGCAATGATGGCGGGGTGTTCGTGAACGTGACCGAGGGCAGCGGTGCCGATGACACTGGCTACGGCATGGGAGTGGCTGCGGGTGACTTTGACAACGACGGTGACATCGATCTCTACGTGACGAACCTCGGATCCAATGTCCTGCTTCGCAACGATGGAACCGGGCATTTTCAGGACGTGACCGCCGAGTCGGGAGTGGGGGACGAACTGTGGGGAGCATCGGCGGCCTGGCTCGATTACGACCGGGATGGAGACCTCGACCTGTACGTGCTGAACTACATCAACTGGGAACCCAGGAAGTGCCTCAACTCGCTCAATCAGCCCGGGTACTGCAGTCCCGACACCTTCGGCCGGCCGGCAGGGGATGTGCTCTATCGGAACAAGGGAGACGGCCGATTCGAGGACGTCACGCGGGAGGCGGGGATCAGTGCGGCTCGCGGCAATGGAATGGGAATCGGATGCGCAGACTTCACGGGCAACGGATTCGTCGACATCTTCATCGCCAACGACGGCATGCCGGATCAGCTCTGGATCAATGGTGGAGACGGGACGTTCCGGGATGAAGCCATGATGATGGGGTGTGCCGTGGACGACGACGGCAAGGCCAAGGCCGGGATGGGCGTGGCCCTTGGCGACATCGACGATGACGGCGATCAGGATATTCTTGTCTGCAATCTCCGCCGGGAAACGGATTCCTTCCATGAGAACCGTGGCACCTACTTCACGGATCGCACCGGTCTCAGTGGCCTGAGGCAGACCACTCGCCCGTACACCCGCTTCGGCATGGGTCTTGTCGACTTCGACAACGATGGCCTGTTGGATCTCTTCCAAGCCAATGGTGATATTTCGTGGAGCAAGGGAAATGTGGACGGCTTCGCACAGCCCAACATGCTGCTCCGAGGCACAACCGGTGGTCGGTTCGAGGTGGTATCACTTCAATCCGCTGCCTCGGCACGCATCAGCCGAGGGGCCGCCTTCGGTGACATCGACGGGGACGGCAACATCGACATGGTCGTCGTGAACATGGATGCCCCCGCAGCGGTCATGATGAACCAGGTCGGCCGCGGGGGACCGGGGGCGGTTCGTGTCCGTCTTCTCGATGCAAACGGCAGACCTGCCCATGGGGCGATCCTGTCGGGCCGACTGGGTGAACGCCGCGTCACGATCACGATGCAACCGGCCTATTCATACCTGGCTTCCAACGAGCCGATCGTGCATGTCGGACTTGGAACCGCAACGTCTCTGGACGATGTGCAGGTGACCTGGCCGGATGGAACGACCACCGGGGTTGATTCGCTTGATGCCGGGAATCACGTCATTCGTCAGCAGTAGTCGACCTGCCAGGTCGCTGTACCAGCTGGTCTGCGAACTGAAGTCGCTCGATGTTCACGAGGGTATCGGTGCCATCACGGTCGGACACGGTATCGCGGACGACCAGGCCATCTGGTGTCTCGTCCATGGCGTAGTCGGCCATGGGGCCTTGGAACATCGTGGTGTCGGTGCCTGCTTCGCCATCAATGTGGTTGTCGCCACGGTTGCCGGTGAGCGTGTTGTCCGCGTCGTTGCCGATGAGGTGACTCGGCTTCGTGCCGGTGAGCCGGGCATTCACGTACCAGCGTGACTTGGCGGTCCAGGGTCGAGTGGGGTCATGGGTGAGCGTGAACTCGCCCTCGAACCGGGGATCGATCAGTGCCTCGTACCCGTGCATCATCGGGGGAAGAAAGGCTTCCAGGAGCGCCTGCCCCCGGGGGTCCGTGGTCGCAAGTTCCCCGCGTGTCTTGGCGATGTAGATGCCCCACATGCCTCCGGGCCGTTCATCGAACGCTGACCACAGTCCGTAGTAGGTGTCGATGACCGAGGCGATGTATTCCTGTGCAAGGCTGTCTTCCTCGGTCAGTTCCTGGATCCACTCCCGAACCTCCGGGTCGATGGGGATGCCCCATCGACCGTCACGGATCGCGGAAATCGCTTCCTGTTTGAGTGCACGTTGGTATTCAGGGCGAGCTCCGGGCATGAAGGTGCCGATGCCCGCATCGTGTACGAGGTGGAAGATCTCCTCGAAACCCGCATCTCGGTGTTCCCACTCGTTCTGCAGGTACCAGCGCGATCCGTCGACCGGTGTTTCGCTTTCGTAGAGTGGTTGGGCGGGCAGGTCGGGCTCATGGCCTTCCTCGTGAGCACCCTCGGGCATCATCAGCAGGGCGCCGTTGTTCGCCATGGCATCGGCGATCGCGGACTTGTCGGCTCCGTAGCGCGAGCCGGGAACATCGGTGAGAAAGAACACCAGCAGGTTGCGGGCCCGGGCCACGGCAATGTCCCGCACCCCGGGCTGGGCGATGATCCGGATGGGCCGCCCGTTGGGGGCGATCACCTCGGTGAACTTCGTGAACCCCTCGCGTCGCCAGGATGCCGGGGATTCCTCGGGCAGGGGCCGGATGCCAAGCCGATCGGGATCGATCGGGATCGGCGCAGCCGTGACGGGGGGAGTGGGTGTTCCCAGAAGCAGCAGCAGCAGGCCGAGGTGAAGCATGCGGACATCCTAGTCATCAGGGGGTGGCGTGGAGCCCTGGTTCCTGAAATGATGGCCCCATGCAACGACTCACCATGCTCATCACCATGCTCCTCCTGATTCCCGCAAGCCTTGTCCTCGGTGCAGTCGAGGTGACCGACGCCCAGGTGGAGTCCTCGCTCCAGGTTGCCGGTGACAACCGGCAGCAGATGGAACGTGCATTGGAGCAGGTGCCCGCCGATCAGCGGCGCGGCATGCGGTGGTTGATCGTCCACATGCCGCCACAGGACCTGCAGTCGCTCGATGCCGACTTCATGTTGACCAACTGCAACCAGGCCTACGATGCATGGCGGTCCGCGCCGTGGCACGATCAGATCGACGAAGCGCTCTTCGTCGACACCATCCTGCCCTACGCAAGCGTCAACGAGCGACGGGAAGACTGGCGTACCGGGTTCCGAGAGCAGTTTGCGCCGCTGGTGGCCGAGGCACGCTCGCCGGGTGAAGCCGCTGCGATTCTCAACAACACCGTGTATCCGCAGGTGGGGGTGATCTATTCCACCAAGCGTCCCAAGGCCGACCAGAGCCCGCACGAGAGCATCGATGCCGGCATGGCGTCCTGCACCGGCCTGTCCGTCATTCTCGTCGATGCCTGTCGATCTGTTGGTGTACCGGCTCGCTTTGTCGGAACTCCGTTGTGGAGTGATGAAAGCGGGAACCACTCGTGGGTCGAAGTCTGGGACGATGGCCAATGGCATTTCACCGGGGCCGCCGAACCCACGGGCATGGATCTGGACAAGGCCTGGTTCACTGGCCGAGCATCGACCGCGAAGCGGGACGACCCTCGCAACGCCATCTATGCGGTGACCTGGCAGGACAGCCCGATCCACTTCCCGATGAGTTGGCGAATGCACGACATGTCCGTCGGAGGCATCGATGTGACCGACCGGTACACCATCGACCGACAACCGGTTCCCGATGGCATGGCTCGTGTCCGGTTCCGGGCGGTGGATGAGCACGACCAGCGCATGCCCGTCTCGGTGCGTGTCACCGGCCAGGGCATGGATGCGGTGGAAACCACCACCCGTGATGAGCGGTTCGATTCCAATGATCACGCCGAGGTCCTGCTGCCGATCGGGACGGTCGTCATCGCGGAATTCGACGGCGGGGCGGGCACGGCGGAGTTCACCGTGGAGGAGGATGAACAACTCTTCTCCATGAAGATGCCTCGCCGCTCCGACGACGTGCCATTGTCGAGGGAAGAAGCCGAGGCGGAGGCCACACGGCTTCGAGTGGCGCACGCGGAGATGATCCGCCGTACCCGTCGGGCCGAGCACGATGCCCGTGTTCTGAAGATCGGTGATCACGAGATGCCGTTCTGGTACACGATCTACGGCGACAAGCCCGCGGATGGGCGGAGCCTGTACATCTCGATGCACGGTGGTGGCGGCGCCCCGGCCGAGGTCAATGATCAACAGTGGGACAACCAGAAGAAACTCTATGAACCGCAAGAGGGCGTGTACCTGGCCCCTCGGGCGCCCACGAACACGTGGAACCTCTGGCACCAGGGGCACATCGACGAGTTCTATGACCGGCTCATCGAGAACATGATCGTCTTCGAGGACGTCGATCCGAACCGTGTGTACATCATGGGCTACAGCGCCGGTGGCGACGGTGTGTACCAGTTGGCGCCACGCATGGCCGATCGACTGGCTGCCGCGGCGATGATGGCCGGACACCCCAACGAAACGAGGCCCGATGGGCTTCGGAATCTTCCGTTCACCCTGCACATGGGCGGCGAGGATGCGTCGTACGACCGCAACAAGATCGGTCGGCAGTGGAAGGAGAAACTCGCGAAGCTTCATGGCAAGGACCCCAATGGGTATCCGCACCAGGTGGAGATCCATGAGGGCAAAGGCCATTGGATGGAGCGTGAGGATGCGGTCGCGGTGCCATGGATGGCCCGGCACGATCGGAATCTCCGTCCGGAACTGATCGTGTGGCTGCAGGACGATGTGACCCACGACCGGTTCTACTGGCTGTCGGTGGACAAACCCATGGCGCGACGACGCGTGGTCGTCGGTCGTCACGGGCAGGTGATCAGGATCTTCACAGCGGGAGGGGCGAAGCAACTTCGCTTCCTGCTCGATGATTCCATGATGGATCTCGACCGTGAGGTCGTGGTGCGCATGGCCGGCAAGGTGCTCTTCCGCGGCATCGTCCCCAGGACCCGTGGTGCAATGCGTCGAACCCTGTCGCAGCGTGGTGATCCCACCGGCATCTTCAGTGCCGAACTGGTGGTGGATCTCAGCGAGGAGGATGTCGTGGATACCTACGAGGCGGGATCCGTCGAGATCGACGTCGAGGGCAAGCCTCGTTCGTACAACTACCGTCTGCGCCGACCCGATGGGGATGAACCGGCACCACTGGTTGTCTTCCTGCACGGCATGGGTGAGCGGGGAAGCGACAACCTGGCCCAACTGGGTCACTTTCCGCACCGGGTGATTCGCGAGGACCACTTCGCCGACAAGCCCTGCTTCGTCCTGGCCCCGCAGTGCCCGGAAGACGACACCTGGTCCAGGTGGGACGAGCCGGACAATCCAGATCCGACCCCAGCCATGCGTGGTGCGATCGCGGCCATCGACCGGATCATGATGGAGGAGAACGTGGATCCGGATCGGGTGTACCTCGTCGGCCTGTCCATGGGTGGCTACGGCACCTGGGACCTGGCAGCCCGGCAACCGGAACGATTTGCGGCCATCGTGCCCGTGTGTGGTGGTGGTAACCCATCAACCATGCATCGACTGGCCGATCTGCCGACGTGGGCATTCCACGGAACGGCCGACCGGGTCGTGCCCGAGACCAGGACGGTCGCGCTTGTCGAGGCGATCCGCTCCGCCGGGGGAACGCCTCGCTACTCGGCACTGGCCGGTGTCGGTCACAACTCGTGGGACACCGCGTTCGGGCCCGCCGAAGAGGGGGGAGCAATGGACTGGCTGTTTCAGCAGCGGAGAAACCAATGAGCGATCCAGGTCCCACCAGCGTCCGTGACTTTGAAGCAATCGCGATGACGTCGGTTGGTCGCATGGCCTTCGACTACTACGCTGGTGGCTCCGACGACGAGATCACCCTGTTTGAAAACACCGCGGCCTGGGGACGGGCCCGGTTGCTGTATCGGGTACTGGCCGACGTTGCGGAGCGCTCCACGCGCTGCACCGTGCTCGGACACGAACTGTCGATGCCCGTGATGGCGGCGCCGACCGCCTTCCACCGGATGGCCCACGACGAGGGCGAACTTGCCACGGTGCGGGCAACCAACGGTGCCGGGACGGCGATGATCCTCAGCAGCCTGTCGACCGTTGACGTGGAAGAGGTACTCGAGGCGGCGACGGGGCCGGTCTTCTTCCAGCTCTACCTCTATCGCGACCGCCAGATCAGCCGGGAACTCATCGAACGTGTCACGGCGGCCGGTTGCAGCGCGATCATCCTGACCGTGGATACGCCGTTGCTGGGCAACCGGGAACGTGACGTACGCAACCGGTTCCAGCTTCCCGAGGGGATCTCGGTTCGGAACCTGACGGCGAGGGGGCCGCTGGAGTGCACGTCCGACGGGGGATCCGGACTCGCCAGGTTCGTACAGGATCACCAGGATCCGGGGCTGCGCTGGGAGCACCTGGCATGGCTGCGGGAAATCAGCGATCTCCCGATCGTGCTCAAGGGAATCTGTCGTCGCGACGATGCGACGCGGGCGTTCGATGAAGGCGCATCCGCCATCGTGGTGTCCAACCACGGTGGTCGACAACTGGATACGTCACCGGCCACCTTCGACGTGCTGCCGGGTATCTGCGAAGCCGTTGCCGGGCGAGGGGAGGTCTGGGTCGACGGCGGTATCCGACGCGGCACCGACGTGATCAAGGCGCTGGCCTGCGGCGCGACGGCCACGTTGATCGGTCGACCGGTGCTCTGGGGACTTGCTGCCGACGGGCAGCAGGGCGTCGAGCAGGTCTGGAAGATCATGGCCGAGGAACTCGACCTTGCGATGGCGCTTGCCGGGTGTCGCGACGTGCACGAGATCACGCGTGATCTCGTGCAGCTGGTCGGCGAACAGCCGGGAGCCTGAACTACGTGCGAAGTTTCGGTGGTGCCTTGGGCAGCATGTAGAAGCCGCGACCGGTGGACTCCAGTTCTCCGCGGGCGGCGAGCACCTTCCATGTCTCGGGTGAGAACTCCATGGGAGGGATGATGGAGTCGAAGTCCGCATCCTTGCCGGTCGAGAGCGGGCTGCGACCGAGTTTCGATTCATGATCAAGCTTGGTGAGCTTCAGCCGCCGTCGGAACGCCTTCATCGCCTTGCGTAGTTCTTCGTCCGGGATCTCCGGGAGCGGGGCGTCGTCCTGTTCAACCGGGGCCTCGACCACTTCGCCCTGCAACGTGGCGAGCAACCGGTCGAAGGTCGGCAGGTCGCGGCCCATCACGGCCTTGGCGACTTCCGAGGCATCGGCCTTCATCGACAGGAGCAGTTTCTGGGCGTGGCCCCAGGTTGCCCCCTCGGCGCCGGCTTCCAGTTCCCCGCGCAAGGCCAGCAGTTCCGTGATCACCGCATCGGTGTCCACGGTCGTCGGGGGGGCGACGTAGCCGGGCTTCTTCTTTCGTTTCTTGGGCTTGGCCATGATCTCATTGTACCTCTCGCCCGGTGCCTACGACTCGATCGATGTCCCGTCGGCGTCGAACCGGTGCATGGCCCCGTCCTCGATGCCCAGTCGCAGGCGATCGCCGGGGCGGGGCGGTTCGATGCGGCGAAGCCTGGCCACCAGGTGCAAACCACCGCAGGTGCCCACCACGTCCGTGGCGTCACCAAGTGGTTCACTGACGTTCACGATCAGCTCGATGGGGCCGTGTTCGTCGAGGACCAGGTGCTCGGGACGGATGCCGATGGTGGTGGGACCATCCGGGCCGGTGAGATCGATGCGGACCGCATCGGACACGAAGGTGCCCTGTCCGCCCTGCGACTCGATGCGCCCCTCGATGAAGTTCATGGTGGGTGCCCCGATGAATCCGGCCACGAACCGGTTGGCCGGTCGGGTGTAGACCTCCATCGGCGAGCCACATTGCTGGATGTGCCCGTCACGCATGACCACCACTCGATCTCCGAGGGTCATGGCTTCTTCCTGGTCGTGGGTGACATAGATGGACGTGGTGCCCACTCGCTGGTGCAGGGACTTGAGCTCGGCCCGCATCTGGGTTCGCAGTTTCGCATCCAGGTTCGAAAGCGGTTCGTCAAAGAGGAACACCTTGGGTTGGCGGACGATGGCTCGGCCAAGGGCGACGCGTTGCTGCTGCCCGCCGCTCATCGCTCCGGGTCGACGATCCAGCAGTTCGGTGATGCCCAGTTGTCCGGCCACCTCCTCGACGCGGGTTCGTCGCTCGTCGCGGGGTACCTTGCGAAGTTTCAGCCCGAACTCCATGTTCTTCCTGGCGGACATGTGCGGGTAGAGGGCGTAGTTCTGGAAGACCATCGCGATGTCACGCTGCTTGGGAGCGACGCGGTTGACCTGGGAACCATCGATGGCGATGGTGCCGTCGGTCACGTCCTCAAGCCCGGCGATCATGCGCAGCAGGGTGGACTTGCCGCAGCCGGAGGGGCCAACGAGCACGAGGAACTCCCCATCCTCGATGGTGAGCGTACAGCCGTCCACGGCCCGGGTCCCGCCGGGGTAGGTCTTGCCGATTGCCTGGAGTTCGACTGATGCCATGGCCGGCATGGTACCGTGCACGCCATGCGGGAATCGTCCGGCAGGTTTATCGGTCTCGTGTTCCTGGGCGGCATTGCGCTGGCGGCCCTCGGCTACGCGATCTTCGGTCCGAAACCCGCGACAGCGGTTTCGGGAGACCGGATCGTTCTGAACTACTGGGAGAAGTGGACCGGTTCCGAGGCTGCGGCCATGCAGCAGGTAGTCGATGCCTTCAACGCTTCGCAGGACCGGGTCCACGTCAACTACCTGACCATGTCCAGCATCGACGAGAAGGCCATGCTGTCGATCGCCGGCGGGGCCCCCCCGGATGTGCTGGGCCTCTGGAGCTTCAACCTGCCGTTCTACGCCCAGGCCGATGCCATCCTTCCATTGGACCTGCAGGGCATCGTTGCGGAGACCTATGCACCGGCGGTGCGGCCGCTGGTCTTCGATGGCGACCAGCAGCTCGCTGGGGTGAACACCTGCTCGTCCGTGGCGGTGTACGTGAACCTGACGCATCTTGATCGAGCCGGTCTCGACTGGCGAAACGGGGGGCCGCCCCGCACGCTTGAGCAGTTCGACGCGATGATTCCTCACCTGACCATCCACGACGAGGAGGGCAACGTCGAGCAGGCGGCTTTCCTGCACATGGATCCAGGGTGGTGGCACTGGTGCTGGCCGGGCTACTTCGGTGGACAGCTCTACGACGTTGAAACCGACACCGCAACCATCGACTCTCCCGAGAACATCGCTGCCTTCACCTGGTTCCAGGAGGGGCAGCGCCGTTATGGGCGCGATGCACTGCGTCGATTCCAATCCGCTCCGACGGACAACCCGAGCCCGTACCGGAACTTCCTGACCGGGCGTCTGTCCATGACCATCCAGGGACCATGGATGGCTCGTGTCATCGCGGAGTCGGCACCGGAACTCAACTGGGCCGCCTGGCCGCTGCCGGGTCCGGTGGGATCGCCGGACGCTCCCGCGGGTCCGATCGAGTGCGACATCCTCGTCGTGCCGCGTGGTGCGCCGCACCCGGATGAGGCCATGGAGTTCATTGCCTTCACCCAGCGACAGGACATGGTGGAACTCGTCAGTTCACTGCATGCCAAGCCTTCTCCGTTGATGGATGTCTCGGCCGATTTCTACTTCAATCATCTCAACACCTCGATCGCCGCCCACGAGGCGATTCTGCACAGTCCCAACGGGTTCGGGACCCCACCAGTGGCGACATGGCCCGAGATGAACGCGGCGCTGACCGCTGGTGTCGACCGTATCTGGAATGGGGACGAAGACGTTGCCACCGCGCTGTCCGAGGTGCAGGCCGAAGTGGAGGGACAACTTGAACGAGCCAGGATCCGCCGTCAGCGACGCGGGCAGGAACGATTCGGAGCCCGACCATGAGGTGGCGCAACACCGGGACGGGCCTGCTGTGGATCTCGCCGTGGATCGTGGGCTTCGCCTGCTTCACGATCCTGCCGTTGGCGCTCGGCGTCTGGTACTCGATGACCGACTGGACGCTGCTGGAGGCGCCGATTCCGGTGGGCACGGAGAATTACGAGCGACTGCTGGGAGACCAGGTCGTGCACGTGGCACTCTGGAACACGCTGCTGTACATCGTGATCACGATCCCGCTGCTGACGGTCGCCTCGATCGCGCTGGCCATCCTGTTGTCACGACCAGCTCGATTCCAGGCCCTCTGGCGTGTTGCCGTGTTCGCTCCGTCGGTGCTGCCGCTGGTCGCACTGGCAACCATCTTCAAGCTCATGTACGACGGCGAACTCGGCGTGGTCAACCGGGGCCTCGATGCCGTCGGGGTCCAGGGGCCCGAGTGGTTCGCAAGTGAGACCTGGGCCATGGTCGCGATCATCCTCATGAACCTCTGGGTGGTCGGCCCGGCCATGGTGATCTACCTCGCCTCACTGCGGGACGTGCCACGCGATCTGAACGAGGCGGCATCCATCGACGGGGTGACCTGGTGGGGGCGACTCGTGCACGTGACGCTGCCGATGATCTCGCCGGTGATTCTCTTCAACGTGATCATCGGGCTCATCAATGCCGCGCAGGTGTTCGTGGTTCCCTACATCATGACGGGAGGCGGCCCCAACCGCGGCACCTATTTCTGGTCGATGTACGTCTACGACGCGGCCTTCCGCTACGGCGACATGGGCTACGCAAGCACGCTGGGCATCGTGCAGTTCCTGGCCATCCTGCTGCTGACGATCGGCCTGCTGCTGGTGGGTCGGCGATTCGTCTTCTACCGCGGAGCAATGCCATGAGCCTGGCGATGACCAGCCCGACACGCACTGGTCGTGGTGTGCTCTACCTCGCGCTGGCATTGTGCGCCCTGGTGGCGATTTTCCCGGTGCTCTACATGGGCATGATCTCGCTGCAACCGGCCGAGCAGGCGATGAGCGATGCGGGCATGTTGCTGCCAGCGTCTCCGGCCTCGGCGGCCTCCGATGGCGCCGCCAACTACGGGTCGGTGCTTACCGATGGCACGGTCAACTTCCCGCTGTACTTCCGCAACACCCTGGTGATCGCACTGCTCTCGGTCACGGGCGTGGTCGTGTCCAGCGTGATCGTCGCCTACGGGTTCGCCCGGGTGTCCTGGCGTGGGCGTCAGTGCTGCTTCATCGTGATGCTTGCGACGATGATGATTCCATTTCCCGTGGTCATGGTGCCGCTGTTCGTGATCTTCCGCAGCCTCGGCTGGATCGGCACCTTCCTTCCACTGTGGGTGCCGGCCTGGTTCGGCAGTGCCTTCAGCATCTTCCTGCTGCGGCAGTTCTACATGACGATTCCCCGCGAACTCGACGACGCGGCCCGCCTCGACGGGTGTGGACACATGGGCATCCTGCTGCGGATCCTCGTGCCGCTGTCCCTGCCGGCACTGCTGGTCGTGGCGCTGCTGCACTTCATGTTCGTGTGGAACGACTTCCTCGGCCCGCTGGTCTTCCTCACCCATCGGGACCAGTACACGCTGGCACTGGGGCTTGAACTCTACATGTCGCGACTGGGAACGACGCCGTGGAACCTGCTGATGGCGGCAAGCACCATCATGGTGGCCCCGGTGCTGCTGCTGTTCCTGCTGGCCCAGCGGTCCTTCATCGAGGGCATCTCGACTTCAGGTACCAAGGGCTAGTCCTCGGCCGCAATGGTCATCGTCTCCGAGTGCATCACCTCGCCGGCGGCGTTGCGGAACGAGGCGGTCAGCGTGCCGGAGCCATCCTGGTTCGTTGAAGCGTCCACCAGCAGGAACGAGTTGACCTCGCCGCGACTCCAACGCAGGCCCGGGTGCGGTGCATCCGCAGCCTTGATCAGGTGTTCGTGGATCGGACTCGTGGTGTACTCGACCAGGTCGAAGCCGAGTCGGTCACTTGCTTCGTGCCGGATGCTTCGTGACCAGTGGACGTCACCGGAGACCAGCACCACGTCACGGGTGCCGGTTCGCTCCAGGAGGGTGATGAGTCGATCGTATTCCTTGGGGTATCGGCCCCAGCAGTCGGTCTTGCCCGGGCGGACCGATCCGTTGAAGACCATGCCGTTGCAGAGAATGGTGAACGGAGCATCCGATGCTTCCAGGCCGCGTTCGAGCCAGGCCCATTGTGCCGCGCCCAGCAGGGTTGGATCGTCCTCGCCGCCCTCGGTGCGGGCGAACCAGCGGGTGTCGAGAATGAACACCTCGACCGGGCCCTGTCGGAAACTCGTGAAGATGCCCTGTCCATCTTTCCCGGAACCGGGGTTGGGTCGATGCTCGATGAATGCCTTGCGGCTGTTGTCCTTGCCCTCAAGGTTGCCGTCGGTGTCGTTTCGTCCGATGTCATGGTCGTCCCAGGTCGAGTAGACCGGGACGTGGGTGGCCAGTTGGCGGAACCCGTCGGCGGCCGCGAACTCCCGGTACCGCCGCCGCTGGATCTCCAGGTCGGTGGTATCGATGTACGGCGTGTCGCCCAGGAGTACCAGGGCGGTAATGTCGTCGGCCGCCATGCGTTTCCACACGCTCGCGGATCCCGGTTGTTCCTTCGCGCAGGATCCGAAGGCGATGCGTGCATGATTGCCGCCACCACGTGGCAGGGTCGTGAAGTGGAAATCCGTTCCCGTGGCATCGTCCAGGCGAAGCCGGTACCGGGTGGCAGGTTCCAGGTCACCGAAGTGGAAGGTGACGCTTCCGTCATGCACGCCCTTGGCCGGGATTTCCAGGTTCCAGCTGATGTCCTTGTCGAGGTTCGTCAGCTCGTAGGGAATGGGGCCCGGTTCATTGAACCGCAGCCAGACCGAGGCTCCGTCCTCACGCAGGTTCCCGAGGATCGGGCCGCCGATGACCCGCAGGCCATCAAGGGGCTTGATCTCCACCCGGCGGAAATCGACGGGATGGCTTTCGCCCTGCAGGGCGATCCAGCCGCGATCGAGAATGGTGACCCTGTCCGCTGGCGCGATGGCGGCGGCATCCGGGTCGTTGGTGTCCAGGATCGGCTTCTCGTACTCCATCACCAGTTCGCCGTTGATGAAATGCCGGACGGTGCCGCCTCCATCGACTTCGAACTCGGCCGTGACCCACTGGTCACCGTGCATGGTCTGCGAGTTCGAGTTGATGCAGTGGCGCCGATCCAACTTGCCGTCGAGGCGTACGTGGGTTCCCGGTGTGCAGAGATTGCCGGTGGATCGCTCGTTGGTGCCGTCACCACCGAGGAACTGTCCCTCGATGCTGACCGGGAAGGCCTGGTCGGTTCCCATTGTCGCGGGGTCCTGGCAGTGGAGCATGGCTCCGCTGTTGCGCCAGGCCCATCCGGGCCCACCGGGGACCTGCTCGCCGTGGAAACGGTACTCCACTCGCAGCCGGTACCGGGACCAGGGGACCTCGTGGAACAGGTGGACGAATCGATCGTCGAAGGTGCCCTCGTAGTTGTCGTAGTTCATGCGGATCATGCCGTCCTCGACCCGCACCGTGTTCCAGGGGTCCTCGCCGAGTTCATGGCCCATGGCCTTGACCTTCCAGCCGGACAGATCCTGGCCGTTGAAGAGGGAGCTCCAGCCGGACGCATTGTCGGAGGTGTCATCGGTTGGTGTGTCACCAGAGGTGATCGATGCCATCGCGAGAACAGTTGCAAGTGTCAGGATGTGGTGTTTCAAGGAGGGCTCACTTGTGCTTGCTGTGTGTCGGATTTGACGTGGCTATGCAGGAGGCAGGCATCCAGTACGGTTTCATGCGATGGAAACCACTCGAGGGGCACTGTGCCCGCTCAGGTGGAACGCAATGGCAGGCATGCGTATTGGATCCAAGTTCATTTCTGCATGCTATCGGCATCCAGTCTGGAGTCCCGGGTTCGGCGGGCCTAGAATGCCCGACCCACAAGGAGATCACCGTGCACGTCACCCCCTGGATGCGAGTCCTGCTGAAACTCTGGCCACTGTCGCTTGTCCTGGCCAGTTGTGATACGCGGGTTGTTGATTCGGAGCCCTCGATGGATACCACGTTTCATGCTCAGCCCTGCAACGATCTGCAGGGGTCGCCCGTTGATCTCAGCCAGTACAAGGGGCAGGTGGTCCTGGTCGTCAACGTTGCCAGTCACTGTGGCTATACCCCCCAGTACGAGGACCTCGAGTCACTGCACACGCAGTACAAGGATCGCGGGTTCACGGTCATGGCATTTCCGTGCAACGACTTCGGAGGCCAGGAGCCCGGTGGGGCGAAGGAGATCGCCGAGACCTGTCGAGCCACCTACGGTGCGACGTTCCCGGTCATGGAGAAGGTCGTGGTGATCGAGGGGGCGGACCAGTCGCCGATCTATGCCGAGATGGCCATGTCCACCGGGGAACTGCCCTCGTGGAACTTCGGCAAGTACCTCGTGGGTCCCGATGGTCGGGCCGTCGCCTTCTTCGGCTCCAGTGTCAAGCCGATGTCACTGGAGATCACTGAACGCATCGAGGCATTGCTGCCGGTACCTGGCGGGGCGGGTTCCTGAAACAGCGATGAACGATGTCCAGCCCATGCCTCCATTGGCTCCCGGGGTACCGGAACTTCCACCGACGATCACTCGAAGCGGTGGCGAGTACGTCTTGTGCTGTCGCCTCCGTGTTCCCAAGCCACGGTCCGAGATCTTTCCATTCTTTTCCAACGCCCGCAACCTCGAACGCCTGACACCGGAACTCCTGCAGTTCAGGATTCTCACCGAGGGTGAGATCAAGATGCAGACCGGGGCGTTGATCGATTACCAGATCCGCATCCGCGGTATTCCGGTGCGATGGCGTACGCGGATCACGGCCTGGGAACCGCCGGATCGCTTCGAAGACACCCAGTTGAAGGGGCCGTACCGGCAGTGGATTCATGAGCATGCCTTCGTGGACGAGGGGGACACCACCCTGATGCAGGACATGGTTCGCTACAAGGTGCTTGGTGGCCGACTGGTCCATGCCCTGCTGGTGAAGCGGGATGTGCTGAAGATCTTCGGCTACCGCAAGCAGATCCTGCGGGACCTCTGGGGCGATCCCTGCGGTGAGTAGAAGAAAATGTGAATCATCTGCACACGCCCGGGCGGTCCATGCGTAGGCGATGGGTGCAGACGGCGCGCAGGGATCCTGCTCACAAGGAGAATGAAGATGCGTGCCAAGACATCATGGGCCCTTACGGGCATGCTGGCCCTTGCCGGCATGGCCACGGGCTCCAATGCCGCCCCCCAGGAGGCATTCTGTTCGTGTGACAACGAGTACCAGGTCGGCCAGGTTGTTCACGTCACGGTGGACAGCCCCAATCGAGCTCCCAACCTGCCCGCGGGATCCAATGGAAAGGTGCTCTGCGGGAATCCTGATTTCAACGGATGGATCCAGGTCGGCTTCCTCGACTGGAACAACGGCAACAGGGATCTGAACAACTTCTGCGCGTGTGGTGAACCTGATCTGGATGCCAGGGGCTGGTGGGTCAAGTGCAATGACCTCAAGGCCGGTTGGGCACCCGTTCGTGGTGCCTGCTGCATCGATGGCCAGTGCCAGGGGCTCTTCGAACCCGAGTGCGATCGACTTGGAGGGGAGTACCTCGGAGACGGTACGCCCTGCGATGACCGGGCCTGTGGCTGCGGAGTTCCCGTCGAATGCCCGGATCTCGATGGCAACGGCGTCGTCGACGTCGATGACGTCTACGAGTTCGTGTTTCGGTGGATCGGTCGTGTTGACGCGCCCGTCCCCGATCTCAATGCCGACTGTGAACTCGACATTCGAGATCTCGTCCTGATCATCGATGCCATCGGCCCATGCATGAACATGCAGCCGAACATGGGGGACGCGCCCGAGCCCGAGCCCGAACCCGAGCCGACCGGGGCCTGCTGCACCGGTGATGAATGTGCCATCCAGGTCGAGGCCGACTGCCAGGGCGACTGGCTCGGTGAAGACTCGACGTGCGAGCAGATCGACTGCCGGGTGCGTGCCGTCTCCAACGAGGAACTCTGCCAGTGCGAGGGGCAGTTCCGTGCCGGAGATCGGGTGACCCTGCTCATGGACAATCCCGGTCGAGCCGGAGCGGTCCAGAACCATGGACGTCCAGAACTGCTTCGTGGGGCACGTGGTGTGGTCCTCTGCGCCGATGCCAGTGGATGGGATCGCGTGGCCGTCGCCTGGGAAGGATTCCGTGATCACGACAACCCGGGCGAGATCCCGCGTCGCGACGCGACGTTCCTGTGCGACTGCGGCATCTATTCCGGGCACGGCATGCAGGAACTGGGCATCCACCGACTGGAAACCTGGACAGTCGATTGCGAGAACCTGCTGCCCGGTTGGCGGGAACTCGACGAGGTCGGTGCCTGCTGTCTCGGCGAATTCTGCCAGCCTCTGCCGGAGGCGGATTGCCTCGATCGTGGTGGAGACTGGGGCGGAGATCGCGTTCGCTGCGATGCCGAAAACTGTGGTGGCGAGGTGCTCTGTGGCTGTGATGAGCAGTTCGCGGTGGGTGATCGAGTCGAACTGCTGGTCAACCGCCCGCTGGACGACGAAGACCTTGATCGCGGAGACCACGGCATCGTCATCTGTACCTGGGAGCACGAGGTGCTCGGTGACATGCTCCTGGTCCGATGGTGGTTCCACCAGGGCGGGGCGGCGCATCCGGCGCTGATCGAGAACTGCCAGTGTGGTTGGCGGGACCCGATCCAGCCGCATTACCTGCAGGTCGTCCAGTGTCACCACGTGGAGGTGCGACCGGAGTGATTGGGCCTACACTGGGCACGTGAGCAGTACACCTCCCGTCCATCTCGCGGTCCTCGACGTCGGAAGCAACAGCGTCCGGCTCGAGGTCGCGAGTTGGACGGGAGGAGCTCTTACGAATCTGCACCGGGATCGAGTGGTGACACGCCTCGGGACTGCCGAGGGCACGTTGCACCCGTCGGCCATCATGGCGACGGTGCTCGCCATTGCCCGCATGCTCGAAGAGACTTCACGCTACGACGTGCAGCGGGTTCGAATCGTGGCCACCGCCGCGGTTCGGAACGCTTCCAACGCGTCGGATCTGATCGATGCGGTTCGGGAGGTCACGGGTGAAGAGATCACAGTGCTCAGCGAGCGTGCAGAGGCCGAGTCCGTGCTTCAAAGCGTGCTGGATGGTCCGGGATCGAATGCATCGAGCATCGTGGCCATCGACATCGGTGGGGGAAGCAGCGAAGTCATCGTGGCTCACGATGATGACATCGTTCATCTGGCATCCATGCCACTGGGGGCGGTCAACCTCGCGGCACGGTACGAGCAGTCCGACGTGATCGATCCGTCGATGCATGCGTTCATGCGAACGGAGATCGAGTCCGCATTGATGGACTGGGTCCCTCCTGCAGACATCGTGCTTGGAGAAGGCTTCGTCACGGGCGGCACCTTCACCACCATTGCCCGCGTGCTTGGGGAGATGGAGGCGGACATCGAGGGGGCGGTGCTCACGTTCGAACAGGTTGTCGGGCTCTGCGGGGACCTCGCATCGGTCGATGCAGCCGGCCGAGCCGATTTCAAGGGCATCAGCCTGCAGCGTGCGGGCATCATCGTCGCCGGCGTGACCCTGGCCGAAATGACCATGCGGGCCCTGAGCCTTTCCCGCGTTCACGTGCACGAAGGCGGCGTGGGGCGGGGAGTTCTGCTGGGCATGGCGTCGGCCTGATCGTTCCCGGGGTCTTCAAAACGCAACAACGGGCGTCGAGGACGACGCCCGTTGCTGAGATCTGGCATCGAGGTGGCTTAGCGGCTGGTGCGCTCGCGTGCCTCGTTGATGTTCAGTGCTCGACCTTCAAGGTCCTTGCCATTGAGTTCTTCCATGGCGGAGCGGGCTTCGTCATCGTTGTTCATGGTGATGAATCCAAATCCGCGAGGGCGACCGGTGTCACGGTCGCTGATGACAGCCACCTCAGCCACGCTACCGTAGGCTTCGAAATGGGTGCGGAGTGATTCTTCATTCGTGGAGTAGCTGAGATTACCAACGTAGAGTTTCAAGGCAGGTATCCTTCGATCAGGGTCAGAAGTGGCAGAGTTGCCACGGGAAAAACAAGATCCTCAGCTGCCTCAAATAGGTGGCTCGGGCTGAAGATCCGGAGATGGTATCCACCCCCGGGAGGGGCATCAACAGTCAAGGGCATCACCTGGGGCCTTGTGGACAGTTGCTGTGACCATTTTTTCCGTCCAATCGCCGCTGAAGCCCCAGAATCACTGATTTCAGCTCATTGAAGCATGTTGGTTTTTCACTGTGAGAACAGGCTGCGGTGGTCGCATTGGTTGCGAGCGGTCCTGGAGTCGTCTCCAACTGCCTCAACCCCGTCTCTTGCAGGAGATTGAATCATGAAGACGCCTACGACATGCTGTGTACTGGCCACCCTGGCGATTGCTGGCTGGGCCCATGCAGACACCTACATCGTCGACCCCGCCGGCAACGGTGATTACCTGTCGATTCAGACCGCAGTGCGGTGGGCTCCTGAGGGCAGCACCATCACCGTGGTGCCTGGTGTCTACGGGGGGGTCGGCATCGATGGGCGTGAAACGCATGCCGTGACGATCGAAGCGGTCGACTGGGCGCCCGAAGGCAGTGTCATCATCGAGGGAGACGAACTTGATGAGTCGGCCATCAATCTCACCGAGTATGCCGAGGCGACGTTCCGAGGACTGGTCGTACGGACACGGGGGTGGAACCTTGTCCAGGTCAATGATTCCACCGCCACATTCGAAGGCTGCCGGCTCGAGGATGCCGAGGGCGTCGGCCTGACCATCCGCGGGGAGTCCAACGTAACTTTTTCCGCCGGGGTCATCTCCGGGATGGTGCGTGGGGGAGTCGAGGCATGGCACAGCACCGGAACAATCACGATCCTCGACAGTCTCCTGGAGAACAACAGCGGTGATGTTGGTGGAGCCATCGAAGCCAGGGGTTGGTTGGGTACCAGACTCGTCCTGCGTCGTACGGACTTCATTGGCAATCATGCCAGTGTCCACGGTGGCGCCTTGTGGGTCGGGTCCAGCCAGGAGACCGTCGTGATCGAGGGTTGCCGATTCATCGGCAACCAGGCCGGTACGCATGGCGGTGCGATCTGGTCCGGCAATACCAGCCTGCAGGTTTGGGATACGCTCGTCTCCGGCAACGTTGCCGGCGTGCGTGGGGGCGGTATCAGCCTCCTGCCCGATCGGTACGTCACCCAGAAGTTCACCAACTGCCTGATCACCGGCAACCTCGCGGATGCCAGTGGCGGCGGTGTCATGGTCGAACTGTTCAACACCAGTTGCGACGTGCGGTTCAAGAGCTGCGAGATCACCGACAACATGGGGCAGTGGGATGGAGGGGGCGTGGCAAACACCGGCCTGGGCGAGGTCGAACTCTATGACAGCCTGATCTGCGGCAATCTGCCGGAGCCCGCCAGCGGCAACCTCTATCTTTCAAACACGCCGGTCGTCGATACCTGCGGAACCGGCGCCTGCTGCCTCGAAGAGATGTGTGTCCAGTTGACCCAGTCGGCCTGCATGGAAGCTGCGGGAACCTGGCACGGTGCCAACGTTGATTGCGAAAAGGTCCAGTGCACCTTCGAAACCGGCGCCTGCTGCTTCGGCTCCTACTGCCTGCTCATGACCGAGTGGGAGTGTGGGCAGCACGATGGTCGCTGGCATGGTGCCGCAGTGTTCTGTGCCGACGCCTCCTGCGAAAAACCCAAGCCCGGCGATCTCGATCGCGACGGCAATGTCGACATCAATGATCTCCTGAAGCTCTTCGGATACTGGGGCACCTGAACGATATTCCTGCATGAGGCAGACAGGCTCCCGGTCCGGTCCGGGGGCCTGTCTCTTTTTTCAGGAATCCTGCGCACGGGCTCCCCTCGGGAGCCTTCTTTGGGCCATGTCAGCGTGGACGCTCGAGACCTCGTGCCCGTGCTTGCCAACTGGGGAGAGATGGGGTGAGGCACGTGGTCGAGTCGTCCAGGCGTGGGCGGGCCTTCCAGTGGAAGGCCCGCCCCATGCCATGGAGGAGGGGGACGTATCTCAGCTGGTCACGGTCCGGGCCTGCTTAAAGGCCTCGATCGCGCGCCGACGGGTTTCAACCAGATTCACGATGGGTGGAGTGGTCATCGGACTGAAGCCGGGGTTCCATCGTTGCCGGTATTCGTGATCAGGATCGAACAGCACGGCCTGGCGTTCCGGGTTGAAGATCCTGAAGTACGGAGCCGCATCGGTCCCGGTGGAGGCCGCCCACTGCCAGCCGCCGTTGTTGCTCGGGAAGTCGTAGTCCACGAGGTGGCGTGCGAAGAACCGCTCGCCATGGCGCCAGTCGATGAGCAGGTTCTTGGTGAGGAACATGGCGGTGATCATTCGCATGCGGTTGTGCATCCATCCCGTCTCCAGGAGCTGGTGCATGCCTGCGTCCACGATGTCGATGCCTGTTCTGCCTTCACACCAGGCGGCGAACCCGTCATCGTCTTTCCGCCATTGCAGCTGCTCGGTCCATTCCTGCATGGGCATGCGCATGCTGACACGTGGATTGTGGTGCATCACGTAGCGATAGAACTCTCTCCAAACCAGTTCGCTCTGCCAGGTTCCGGGGCCGGCCGGCCAGTGCTGGGGATCCGGTCCATGCTCTTGGACGAGTGGGCGCAGGCACGAGATCGGGGAGATGGCTCCGACCGCCAGCCACGGTGACAGTGAGCTGGATCCATCAATGTCCGGACGGTTTCGATCGACGTGGTAGGAGCCGATGGGGTTCGACAGGAATCGATTCAACTGGCGGAGGGCGGCATGGTGCCCTGGATTCCAACGGGACATGCCGGCCCAGGCGGGAAATCCATCGAGTTCGGAAGGGACTGGATCGGATGCGATGTCCAGGGGGTCAGCTGGGGTGTGTTCGACCACCGGGGGAAGCCCGCTGCCGATGAACTGTTTGTTCCACGCATTGCGAAACGGGGTAAAGACCTTGAAACTGGTTCCCGTCTTCGTCAGGACGTTCTCGGGGGGGATCACCATCTGGTCGTGGTGGAGGTGGAATGCGATGCCAACGTCGGCGAGTCTCGTGGCCACCTCCTGGTCCCTTGCCTGCTCATGCAGTCCGAACTCCAACCCTGCATGTACGGAAGAGCATGAATGCAGGGACGCGACGTCCTGCACCACCCTGGCGGCATCTGCATGGCTATCAACAATTCGAACGAGCAGGGGAATGTTCAGCTTTCTGAGGCTGCTCTGGTACTCGCGGAGCGATTCCAGGAGAAAGGTGACTCGCGGAGATCCCCAGTCATCCTGTTTCCATGCCCCGGGTGTGCAGACGAAGAGGCCGATGACACTCCTGTCGGTGCCCTGAAGTGCCATGGTCAGCGCAGGGTTGTCAGCGATGCGAAGATCGTTGCGAATCCACAGGAGTTCAGGCATGGGTGTGTGCTCCTGATTCTGCAGAGGGTGATGTGGCCTCGGCCTCGCGTTTGATGCCGTTGAGTATGCCGTTGAACACGATGCCGTGCAGTGGCTTGATCGAATACCAGTAGAGGATGCCCAGCAGGCCTCGCGGTCGGAACCGGGCCACCTGGACCAGAGAGGGAGATTCGCCAGCAGCCGTGGGCGCCTTGATGTCGAATTCGAGGGTCGCCGTGCCTGGGAGTTTCATTTCCGCAAAGAGGGTGAGTCGGCGACCAGGATCTGCATGGAGCACTCTCCAGAAGTCCAGGGCATCTCCGAAGGCGAGTTCTCGCTGATCACGACGACCACGGCGAAGTCCGGGCCCACCAAGTGCCTTGTCCATGAACCCGCGGACATGCCAGAGCCAGTCCGCCGAGTAGTACCCGTGCCCGCCGCCGATGATCCGGATCGCCTCGTAGATCGATTGCGCGTCGGCATTGACGGTGGTGGATCGCTGGTCAATGAAGACCTTGCCACCCGACCAGTCCGGATCTCCGGGGACGCGGCCTGCATCCATCCAGGAGGTCATGACCTCGTTCGTCGTTTCGTGCTGGAGGGCCCGCTTGATTGCTTCTGCTGGATCGAGTGGTTCGTGCTTGAACATGCGGCGAGCGATATCGTCGCGGCAGACCACGCGGTTGCTGAGCCCCTCGGCCAGTGGCTGGGCAATGCGAGCGATCACCGGGGTGACGAAGTGGATCCAGTAGGAACTGAGGCGGGGCGTCAGCAGGGGGACCGGGATCACGAACCGCTTCCTGAGTCCCAGTGCCTTGGCCATGATCTTCATGAGTTCGCGGTAGGTGATGATGCTTGAGCCCCCGACATCGATCGTCCGGCCGATGCTGTCGGGGCTGTCGAGGCAGGCCTCGAGGTAGAAGAGCACGTCAATGACCGAAATGGGTTGCGATTCCGTAGAGACCCACTTGGGAGTCACCATGATGGGAAGTCGTTCAACCAGGTACCGGAGGATCTCGAAGGAGGCGGAACCCGATCCGATGATCATCGCTGCGCGAAGGGTGGTGACCGGAATGGAGGTGGACTCCAGGGCGGATTCGACCTGTCGACGTGAGGTCAGGTGGGTGCTCAGGCCGTCACCGGTTTCACCCAGCCCACCGAGGTAGATGATTCGTTTCACGCCGGCGGTTTCCGCCGCACGTGCAAAGTTGTTCGCCAGCAGATCGTCCTGTCGAGCGTAGTCTCGGCTGGATTGCATCGAGTGCACGAGGTAATAGGCGACGTCGCATCCCCTGAGGGATTCGACCATGCTGTCCTCGTCGGTCATGTCGACTTCAAAGGTGGAGACATTCGAATCTCCGGACCAGTGACGGGACTCGAGTTTCTGCCTTGATCGGACGAGGCAGTTCAACTGGTGACCCGAAGCAAGCAGTCGCGGTGCCAGTCGACCCCCCACGTACCCGGTCGCTCCGGTGAGCGCAATACGGAGAGGTGAGCCGGGATTCCGTGGGGAGTCGTGTGCAGTGTTCATGAGGAACTCGTTGCTTGGTCATTCCGCTTGCCAGAAGCAGGGCGGAGTTCAGTCAGTGATACATTCCAGCGGGCCTGGATGCCCTTGAGGTTGGCAGCCTGGTAGATGGCTGCGGTACCCACGAGGATGTAGACGAGCCGGGAAGCAGCGGCGGTGTTTCCGCCGAATATGGTCGCGACGAGATCGAACTCGAAGAAGCCCCAGAGGCCCCAGTTCAGTCCGCCGATGACGAGCAGCACGGCCGCGATGACGTCGATGATTCTCATTGTATGTTCCTTTGCTTTCGATGGAGTTGAGAGAGAGTGTGTTCGTAGTTCGTTTCAGTGCAGCCGGCAGGGGCTTTGGTCGAGGAGCTTCCAAGAGCCCCCGCCGGGCACTGCATGCAGATGTCACAAGTCACGAAGACGCATGCCCTTCATTACTCGGATCTGCATACCCCGAATGACTGGATGACTGCCATGAGATCCATCACCTCGACGGTGCCGGAGCCATTCAAGTCAGCCCAGGGGTCGGTCGTCGACCAGGCCGTGAGCACGGCGAGCACATCGTCGACAGATGTCTTGGCATCGCCATTGACATCCGTTCGACATGCCTCTGCGTCCAGGAGCGCAAGGGCGTTGAGGCTGGGTGTACCCGAGAGAAGGCCGGTTGCGACAACCGTGAAGACGCGGTTCCCCGTGACGTTCACGCCGGGAACCGAAAGTGCGACGGTGTCCGTGCCGGCGACCCGTGCTTCCAGGTCGTAGATGCCACCGGGGACCTCGATGTAGCCGCCGGAGGTTCCGAAGGAGACATCGGCGAAGAGAACGGGTCCGCCGTCGGCAAGGGCAATGTCCACGCTCGGAGCATCCGGGGAGGCATGGACGAATCGGATCCTGGCGCCGTCGGCAAGCATGTTGTCATCAGCCAGCGGCAGCGGGGCGATGTCTGCCAGTTCACCGATGGCAAGCACGGAGTAGTCCGCGGCCACGAGGTCGAGGGTGGCATTGATGACGACCGGGCCTTCGAGCCCGCTGGGGACCACCTGGATGTTGGTCGATCCGGTATCGAGGTCGACGTAGCCGGTGTTCTCGAGGTAGCTGAGATCCTGAATGGCGGTCAGGCCATTGACACGGATGTCCACCGAGGGTGCATCGGGACTTGCATGGAGCACTCGGACCTTGGAAATCGGAGCGACGTCGAGTGAGACCGCTACGCCCAGGGCAGGGTTTCCCTTGAGGAGGCCGGATGCCCATACGGTGATGCTGGTGCCGCCGGACAGCGCCGTGCCGGGGAGTGACAGTGCAACCGTATCGGTGCCGGCGACGCGGGCTTCGAGATCGTAGGTTCCGGCTGGAACCTCGATGTAGCCGCCAGATTCGCCGAATGCGACATTCGAGAAGAGCACTGGGCCCCCATTGGCCAGGGCGATGTCGACGGCTGGCGTGCCGGGTGAAGCATGGACGAAGCGGACCCGGGTGTTGCCGGGTTTACGCTGGTTGTCGTCTTCGAAGACCGCGGCCGTGATCGTGGAGAGGGGATTGATTGCCGCCGCAGTGAAGTCACCGGAGGCGGGAACGGCAAGGACGGTTTCAATGACGACCGGCTTGCTGGCACCGGCGGGAACGACCTGGATGAGGTAGTCGCCCTGTGGAAGGTTCGCGTAGCCGGTGAGCTCGTTGAACGCGACGCCTGCGAATGCCACGTTGCCATCGACGA
Organism: Phycisphaerales bacterium; assembly: GCA_029245245.1. Taxonomy (GTDB): domain Bacteria; phylum Planctomycetota; class Phycisphaerae; order Phycisphaerales; family SM1A02; genus UBA854. The sequence goes on along the minus strand of JAQWPT010000027.1, from coordinate 23,686 downwards.
GGACGTCTACGTCAGGGGCATCAGGGCTCAGGTGGGCGATTCGTACGTTTCCGGCTTGAGCAGTGGTTGCGAGTGCCGTAGCAGCGACGATGGTGGGGATGAAGAGTTTCATTGTTCAGTTCTTTCTGTATTCGGGGTGTCTTGTGTGATGAGTTTGTTCGGGGCCCCGGGACCCGGGACGGTGCCCACGCTGGGTACCGCCCCGGGGAGGGAGGGCCTGATCAGTCGAGACGTGCCTGCTCCTCGGAGGGGATGAGCACGGTGTCGATTACATGGATGACGCCGTTGGAGGCATCGATGTCAGTCAGCAGGAGATTCGCATCGCCGACGCGTGCCCGACCTTCGACCATGCTGATGGTCAGGTGCGTTCCGGCCAGTGTCTTGGCGTGTCCCGCTGCAAGGGCATCCGGTGAGTAGATGCGTCCTGAGACGACATGGTTTCCGAGGATGCGGGCGAGTTTGTCCTTGTTCTCCGGAAGCAGCAGTTCCTCGATGTTCTTCTTGCCGAGGCGGGCAAATGCATCATCCGTGGGAGCAAAGACCGTGTACGGACCGTCGTGCCCGAGGTTCCTGGCCAGGCCAGTTGCTTCTGCCGCAGCAAGCAGTGTGTTGAACGTTCCCGTGTCGGAAGCGGTTGCAACGATGTTCTTCCCGGTGGGAAGGATGACCTGATCGATGATGTGGATTGTTCCGTTGCTGCACTCGATGTCGGTCGTCGTGATTCGAGCGTTATCGATGAAGGCGCCGTTGGGTCCGTAGGTGAAATCCACCCACTGTCCATTGACAGTTCTGGATCCGCTGCTGCCGATGACCTCGGTGGCCTTCATGTTCGAAGGAACGACGTGGTATGTGAGGATGTCGGTGAGTTGCCCCTTGTTTTCCTTCTTCAGGAGTGCGGGAATGGTGCCCTCCGGAAGGGCTGCGAACGCGTCGTTGGTAGGAGCAAACACGGTGAACTGGCCATTGGCGTTGAGGGTGTCGACAAGGTCGGCAGCCTCAAGTGCGGCCACGAGCGTGCTGAACTGTTCCTGTGAGGCAGCAGCGGCAGCAATCGTGGGAGCTTCAGCGGCGGAGTGGGCTGCGGCATTCTTGGTTGCCGAGCACTGTCCGAGGCTGGCCATGACGGTGATGAGGATGGGATTGAGAAGCATGGTGGAGTTCCTTCCGGGGTAGTGGGCCATTCGGGGCCTTAAACAGTCAATACGACCAAATCGTTCATAACGTTCATCACTATATAACCATTTCATGGCAATGCAAGGGGTACAAGCCAATAAAATCGTTCAATCCGTTCAAAGTGCTTACGCAAATGACCGAAATTGGTTCTAAGATGATGTCAATGCAGCCACTGGCCCTCAATCGCAGTATTTCGCCCCGCGACCTTTCCAAGGCGATTGGAATCAGCGAGTCCTCGTTGAAGCGATGGGCCGACCAGGGGTTGCTTGCCGTGACTCGGACCGGCGGGGGGCACCGACGCATTTCACTGAAGGAAGCGATCACCTTCATTCGGAATCGCTCCATCGACATCCTTGACCCTGCCGCGATTGGGTTGCCGGCAGGCATCGATGCTGGTGCAGCAGAATCCGATACCGCGGACGATTTCCTGAAGATGTTGCAGGAAGGGCAGGAGGAGTCTGCACAGCAGATCCTGCTCTCGCATTTCATGGCGGGGATGAAGATCACCGAGATCGGTGACGCCTACATGAGATATGCTCTGCAGGTCATTGGTGACGGTGTGCACACTCCGCAGACCATTCTTATCGAACATTGTGCAACGCAGATCTGCGTACAGGTGCTCCAGCAGATGCAGTCCATGGTCAAGCCCGCTTCACCGCGTTTCAAGGCAGTGGGTGCAGCCCTGGCTCCGGATCCCTACATCCTTCCCTCGATGCTGGTTGCCGCGGTGATCGATGAATGCGGGGGCGATACGTCAAATATCGGGCCGAACACGCCACTGGACGTGCTGCGTTGTGGCACCGTGGATCTTCCCGAAGGCGAACGTCCCGACCTGGCCTGGCTGTCGGTGAGCATCGTCGACGATGGGCGTGAGCAGTCGAACCAGGTCAGCCAGTTCGCACGGGACTGCAATGAAGCGGGGATTCTGCTTGCCGTCGGAGGCCGGAACATAGGGCATCTGGCGTTGGAGCACGTTCCGGGCATGACAATGCACGCCTCGCTCCAGAGCATCGCGGACCTGGCCACTTCCATCTGACAATGGGGTGATTGCCCCGGCGGACACCGCTACAGTGGCATGATGCTGCAGTCGCCCATCGGACGCCTCCGGATCATCAGCCTCGTGGAGGGGGTCTCGTTCCTCGTACTCCTTGGCATCGCCATGCCGTTGAAATACGCATGGGACATGCCGTGGGCAGTGACGGTGGTGGGGATGATCCACGGCGTGTTGTTCCTGCTCTTCTGCGTTGCGCTGCTCAATGCGTACCTCGTGGCGAAATGGGAACTGAAGCCGCCACTGCTGATCTTCCTGGCCTCGTTGATCCCATTTGCGCCTCTCTGGGTCGAGCGGTGGCTCCGCAAGGAGCATGCTGCCTCCGGTGATGTGCCATGAGTGCTCTTGATCTGCGTCGTTGTGCCCAGATGGCCCTTGATGGGATTACCCGCGAGTACCCGTACCACCTGTCGCACGTCGTGATGGAGCCGGGCGTGATCGAGTCCCCACGATCGCTGGTCCCGGTGTTCTACGGGTGCTTTGACTGGCACTCAGCGGTGCATGGGCACTGGTTGCTGGTGCGAGCCTGCCGTGTCCTGGAGCCCGGATCATTTGTCGATGTGTGCCGCGCCGCCCTGGATGCCCAGTTGACGGCCGAGCACCTGCTCGCCGAGCGGGACTACCTTTCGGCCCGTCCCGGGTTCGAGCGTCCCTATGGTCTGTCGTGGCTGCTGCTGCTGGCTGCGGAACTTGATGGTCAGGACGATCCGGCCATGCAGCGGTGGCGAGCAGCGCTTCGACCCCTTGAGCAGGTCGCAGCCGAGCACATCGGGACCTGGCTGCCGAAACTGACCCATCCCGTTCGCAGCGGAACCCACAACCAGACTGCATTTGCCCTGGTGCTGGTGCTGGACTGGGCCGACATCACCGGCAATGAGCCCATGCAGCGCCTCGTCAGGGAGCGGGCACGGGACTTCTATGGTGACGATGCCGACTCTGCATTGCACCTGGAGCCTTCGGGCGAGGACTTCCTGTCTCCAGCACTGGCATCCGCGTGGATCATGAGCCGGGTGCTGGATTCCGGTGCGTTGTCATCCTGGGTCGATCGTGCCATGCCGCGGCTTGGCCGGGGGGTCGACCTCGTGCCTGCCTGTCCGTCCGATCGAAGCGATGGGCGACTCTGCCACCTCGATGGCCTGAATCTCAGCCGGGCCTGGATGCTGCGTGACCTTGCCGATGCATTGCCCGGTGGAGATGCCCGATGCGAGGCCCTGCGGGTATCGGCCGACCGGCATCGGATCGCCGGGCTCGAGGGGATCGAGTCCGGGCACTACACCTCATCCCACTGGCTGGGAACGTTCGCAGCCTTCCTGGAGACGAGGCCCGGCCCGCGTTCCAAGGCGATCGACTAGAATCGCGGGCTCGACACGTTCACGCACCGTCTACGGAGTACCACCTCGATGTCCGCATCGCCCACCATCATCTGGACCCATACGGACGAGGCGCCGGCCCTGGCGACCTACTCCTTCCTGCCGATCGTCAAGGCCTTCACGGCCGGGACCGGGATTGAACTGGAACTTCGTGACATCTCCCTGGTCGGTCGCATCCTGGCCCACTTCCCGGATCGATTGGACGAGGACCAGCGGGTGCATGATGCCCTGGCCGAACTGGGCGAACTGACTGCTGACGCGTCCACGAACATCATCAAGTTGCCCAACATCAGCGCCTCGGTTCCGCAGTTGAAAGCGGCCATCGCCGAACTGCAGGCCCGCGGCTACGACCTGCCGGATTATCCGGAGGAGCCGGCGACGGACGAGGAACGTGCCGCCAAGGCGCGGTACGACACCGTCAAGGGCAGCGCGGCCAACCCCGTGCTGCGGCAGGGGAACTCCGATCGACGGGCCCCCAAGGCCGTCAAGGAATACGCCCGAGCTCACCCACACTCGATGGGGGCCTGGACACCGGACATCAAGACCCGCGTAGCCACCATGAATGCCGGCGACTTCCGCAACAACGAGCAGTCCATCACGCTCGACTCTGCCACCACCGCACGCATCGAGCATGTCGATGCCGGGGGCACGGTCACCGTGCTCAAGGATGGCTTGGACCTGCAGGTCGGTGAAGTGCTTGACGGTACGTTCATGAGTCACGCGGCTCTGGTCGCCTTCCTGGAGCATGAAATCGAGCAGGCCATGGCTGATGGCGTGCTCTTTTCGCTGCACATGAAGGCCACCATGATGAAGGTGTCCGATCCGATCATCTTCGGCCACGCGGTCAAGGTGTTCTTCCGCGATCTCTACGCGAAGCATGGGAAGACTTTCGAGGAACTCGGGGTCGATGTGAACAACGGTTTCGGCGACCTCCTCTCGAAGATCGCGTCCCTTCCCGGCGAGCAGCGTGAGGCGATCGAGGCGGACATCCAGGAGATCTATGCCAATCGCCCCGGCCTGGCCATGGTCGACTCGGACCGTGGCATCACGAACCTGCACGTGCCCAGTGATGTCATCATTGATGCATCCATGCCGGCGATGATCCGCCTTTCAGGACGGATGTGGAATGCCCAGGGCAAGGAGCAGGAGACCACGGCGGTCATTCCAGACAGCAGCTACGCCGGGGTCTACCAGGCCACCATCGACTTCTGCAAGGCCAACGGCGCTTTCGACCCCACCACCATGGGCAGCGTTCCCAACGTCGGCCTCATGGCCCAGAAGGCCGAGGAATACGGTTCACATGACAAGACGTTCGAGATTGCATCCGACGGCGTGGTGCGGATCGTCGATGCCGACGGTGGAATGCTCATGGAGCACACCGTCGAAGCCGGTGACATCTGGCGTGCCTGCCAGGCCAAGGACGCGCCCATCCGCAACTGGGTGGAACTCGCCGTCAACCGGGCCCGTGCGACCGGTGCTCCGGCGGTGTTCTGGCTCGATGCTGATCGTGCCCACGACGCCCAACTGATTCCGAAGGTCAAGGCGGCACTGGCGGCGCTCGATACGGATGGACTGGAGTTCCACATCATGGCCCCGGTGGATGCGACACGGTTCTCCTGCGAACGCCTCAAGGCCGGGCAGGACACCATCTCGGTGACCGGCAACGTCCTGCGCGATTACCTGACGGACCTGTTCCCGATCCTCGAGGTCGGCACCAGTGCCAAGATGCTTTCGATCGTGCCGTTGATGGCCGGTGGGGGACTCTTCGAGACCGGTGCCGGCGGCTCGGCTCCCAAGCATGTTCAGCAGTTCACGAAGGAAAACCACCTTCGCTGGGATTCGCTGGGTGAGTTCATGGCCCTGGCCGCTTCCTTCGAGTTTCTCTCCGATCATTACAGCAACGCTCACGCCAAGGTGCTTTCCAGGACGCTGGACGATGCGACGACCCGGTACCTCATGGACAATCGCTCTCCCTCGAGGAAGTGTGGTGAACTCGACAACCGGGGCAGTCACTTCTACCTGGCCATGTACTGGGCGCAGGAACTTGCCGGCCAGACCGATGATGCCGAACTGGCCTCACGTTTCGCCGGCGTCGCGGAAGCGTTGGCGGCCAATGAGGCCACCATCATCTCGGAGCTCAACGCCGTGCAGGGACCACCGATGGACATCGGCGGCTACTACATGCCCGACGAGGACAAGGCCGCCGAGGCCATGCGACCCAGTGCCACGCTCAACGAGTTGCTCGAGAGCATCCCGGCTGGGGCGATGGCTTGATGCGTCTGTTGCTTGGGGCCATCGCGATGCTGGCCGGGTGTGCCTCATCGGGGCCTCCCGATCCGGTACAGACCGGCAGCAGCGTGGATGAACTGGTCCAGGTCGACGTCTTCACCAGTGGTGAAGAGGGATACGACACCTACCGCATTCCATCCATCATCCACACTCCCGGCGGCGCCCTGGTCGCCTTCTGCGAGGGACGACTCAACAGCAGTGGTGACGCGGGTGACATCGACCTGCTCCTGCGTCGATCCGAGGATGGCGGTCTGACCTGGGGTGAGATGCAGGTCCTCCGTGACGACGGGAAGAACACCTGCGGGAATCCCTGCGTCGTCGCCGACGAACAGACGGGCGACCTGATGGTGCTCATGACCCACAACCTCGGCCATGACACCGAGCCGGAGATCATTCGGGGTGATGCCGAGGGGTCTCGCACGGTCTGGATCAGTCGCAGTACGGACGACGGGCGTACCTGGTCGGACCCCCAGGACATCACGGCGGACGTCAAGCAGGCGGACTGGACGTGGTACGCCACGGGACCCGGTGCGGGCATCCAGCTCACGCGGGGGCCACATGCCGGTCGCCTGGTCATTCCATGCGATCACATCGAGTCGAAGACGAACCACTACTACTCGCACGTGATCTACTCCGACGACCACGGGGCCACCTGGCACCTGGGTGGTTCAACCCCGGAGCACCAGGTCAACGAGTGCGAGGTGGTTGAACTGTCGGATGGCCGACTGATGCTGAACATGCGCAACTACGATCGCGCCAAGAAGACGCGGCAGGTCGCCACCAGTGCCGACGGAGGCATGACCTGGACGGACCAGTCCCACGACGAGGCCCTCATCGAGCCGATCTGCCAGGCCAGCATTCGCCGGATGTCCTGGCCGGATGGTGACACGCCCGGCCTGATCGTGTTCTCCAACCCCGGCAGCCGGGATCACCGGGTGAACATGACCATTCGAGGCAGCCACGATGATGGCGTCACCTGGCCGCTGGTGTACCCGCTGCACGAGGGAGGTAGTGCCTACTCCTGCCTCGTGGCCCTGCCCGGTGACGAACTGGGCTGCCTCTACGAGGCGGACGGGTACCAGCGCATGGTCTTTGCCCGCATGCCGCTGGCGGATCTGCCGGTCGAGGGGGAGTAGCTTGATCGGTGGTTCCCTTCGGGAATCAGCCGTGAGCCTGCTTCTCCAGTTCGACCTGTTCCCGCAACGCCTTGGCCACGCGGAATCGTGACTGCCGAACCGCTACTTCGGTCATCCCGAGTGATTCTGCGACCGACGTGGTGGCTTCGCTGCGGATCGCAATGCGTTCGAAGATGTCCATCGTCTTTTCATCGAATCGCCCCTTGATCGCCTGCATGCTCTTCTGGACGATGTGCGCCATCCATTGCAGATCCCATTGGATCTCGAGGTTTGATTCGCTGCTCGCCACGAGTTCCTCCTCGATGCGTGCGGATCGAGTCTCAGATCGTGCTCTCTTGCGGATCGAGTTGAGCGTGATGGTACGCATGTAGGATCGAAATCTGCCACGTTCCAGGTCGTATTCGAAGGTATCACTTCTCTTGAGAAACGAGTACATGACATCCTGGACGATGTCGTCCGCGTCATCCCACTTGAGTCCTCTGCTCATTGCATAATTGCGGACGATCGGTCCGTACTGTTCCACGAACTCACCCCAGCCGAGTTCCCGCACGGAACCCTCGTCCTGGAGGCGAAGGAAGATGCTCGGCCTGGTGGCGTTGGTTGCGGTCCAATTTCTCGTCGTAAGGGTTGATCCCTGTTCAGAATCGACCGCGACAGCCTGGCCATCGATTCTGCGAAGTTCATCGACTCGAAACAGTGCGTCGTCAATGCTGATGAAGTCGCCGGCCTTGATCAGCTCCGGAGCATCGTCGGAAACGAGCAGCCCATTGACACGTACCTGTTGCTTCCCAGTGGACTGGAGCATCCAGGAATCATCCGGGTTGAGTGCCAGTCTCGCCTCTGCATCACCAGCGGGATTGAGCCCGCCCGCATTCAGTGCGTGCGGTCCGGGTGATTCGACCAGGAACTGGTTCTCGGAATCGTGGCTGGAGGTGAGATAGAAGTTGCTCATGGTCTGCCTGTCATTCGACGGATCAGGGTAATCGAGATTCCTCTTCGGCCTGCTCCCGGCAGTGGGGAGCAGGCCACGGTTTGTCGAACTGGTTCAGCAGGTGGAGTCCCAGTTGGAGAGGATGATGAGCAGATCATCGACGCCGATGGAACCGTCGCCGCTCTGATCGAACTCGCTGTCGGGCTGGCCCCAGTTGTTGATGATGATGAGCAAATCGAAGATGTCCACGTTTCGGTCGAGATTCGAGTCCCCGACAGGAACAATGTAGTTGTTTCCGCCATTGTCGTACCAGGTGCCAGTGATATCACTCGGGACGTGGCAGTTGAAGATGCAATTCGAGAAGACGCCGTACGCTGGATCCGGGGTCGTCGAGTTGAAGACTTTTCTGGCGCCGTCCCAGTTGATCCTTGTGAATGTGCAGGCATCAAACTCGATCGTAGCGTCCCACCAGGCCCAGCCCAGGCCGTTGTCATCATTTCCGGCAATGTCGGTGAACGTGCAACTTTCAAACAGCATGTTCCCGCCATAGTGAGCGATCATGATTGACGTATCGGCATCCCGGAATTCACTTTCCTTGACGGTCAGATTTGCGAAGCAGATCACGTAGGTCGTCGCACCGTCCGGGAAGAGGCAGTTCGAGATCGTTGGATTTGCCTGGTTCTGGATCGAAATGTCACCATCGGTTCCGTCGCCGCCACTCTTGAAGAAGATGCACTCGGTAATCAGCGGGGATGCGTTGCTGACTTCGAGCAGCGCGCCGGAAGCCGAGCACGATGTTCCCGTCATCCAGCCGTTGGCGAGGGTAAATCCCTGCAGGGCAGCCTGCTCTGACTCTCCGGAGTTGATGGTGACGACACTTCCGGTGCTTGAGCCGTCGAGTACCGTTGCCTCTGCTCCGTCCGAGGACCTGACGGTGATGTTCCTGCCGTTGAAGTTGATCTGTTCCGGCCATGTTCCTGGGCCGACCGTCACGACGTCCCCGTTGACGGAGGCGTCGATGGCGGCCTGGATGGTGTCGTGGTCACCGGGAACGTACCGTTCGGCTGCGCCAGCGGTCGTGACGCCCAGGAAGAGGGCGGTGATCGAGCATGTTGTGAGTATTCCGTGATGCATTTCTTGCTCCATTGGGTAAATATGAGGTTTCTGAGGGGCTTTCTGAACTCCCTTGCGTCCTTACCAACCCATATCCATGCCGGGGCTCCGTGTTACTCCGGAAACCGGAAGAATCACCTGGTTCTCGCCGCCAGTGGGGGGAACCAGGTCATAAACCCTGCTGGTACCATTGCTCCGTGGATCAGGATTCAGTACCAACAGAAAGCGATTTTCATCAGGGCGATGTACTTTCGAGCGCCCTGAGCTCCGGTCTCGGCATTCCCGTACCCGGTGATCAGGTCGGGGACTGGGTGCTCCAGCAGCAGATCGGTGAAGGAGGGTACGGAATCGTCTTTCTGGCGTCCTCCAGGGATCGTTCGGCTGATCGGCAGGCGGCAATCAAGATGCTCAAGCCCGGGATCGACACGATCCAGGTGCAGCGTCGGTTTGAGCGAGAACAACTTCTGCTCTCGGAGCTTGAGCATCCATTCATCGCCCAGGTGCTGGAACTGGTGGCGACGCGCAAGGGGCAGCCATGCATCGTCATGGAGTACGTTGAAGGCGATCCGATCACGGACTATTGCGATCAGCGAAAGGCCACGATCGAAGAGCGGGTTGATCTACTGCTGGATACCTGTGATGCACTGGTGTATTCGCACGCAAAGGGTGTCATGCATCGTGACATCAAGCCTGAAAATGTGCTCGTGGAGCGGGATGAAGGAAGGGTCAAACTGATCGATTTCGGGATTGCCCGGCTCATGCAGAATGACCAGACCATGATCACCATGGCCAGCAGGCCCATCGGCACCCCAGGCTGGATGGCTCCGGAACAATGGGAGGGTGAATCAGATGCACGGACAGATGTGTTCAGCATGGGCACGCTCGCCTGCAAGTTGATCTTTGGCGTACGTCCATCTGCCCCCACGATGCTGGGTGGACAGGGGGTTGGTGCATGGCGGGCGGCATTGGCAGCCTTCCGACCGAAGGCATCCCTGCAGGAGATGAAGGCGAGCTCGCCCGTTGAGTACGCGGAACTGGCTGAACTTCGATCCATGCGAGGTGCGGATCTGGACCGAGCGGCCGGACAGGCACTGGGCTGGATTGTTCGTAAGTGCCTGCAAACCGACCAGGGAGATCGATACCAGTCGATCGAATCGCTGGCAGAGGATCTGCGACGGTGGAGGATGGGGCTGCGTGTTTCCAATGCGGTTCCGGGCCTGCTTGATCGGGGAATCGCCGTGATCGATCGCCGCCGCGGGTGGTTCATTGGATTGGTCCTGGCCCTTGTGCTGTCTGGTCTGGTTGGAATCGGTGCCACGTACTTCGCGATCGTTGAGCGTGAACTTCGCGAGCAGGCTACGGAGCAGAGTGAGGTCAACCTGGTTCTTGGCAGGGTAGTGGTCAATACCATGGCTGAAGTGGCGGAGCCAGGAGCACGGGAACTCGACCCGATCGATCTGCTTCGACTGTCGCTCGACAGGGCGTTGGTCGGGTTGAGCGATGTGCACGAAGAGATTCTGATCAAGGCGCTCGCCGATCTGGGCAAGCAGTTCGTGCGCATCCAGCAGTACCGCAGAGCCTTCGTCTTCCTGGAGGCTGCCAAGGTCCAGTTGGACCGGCATCCCGGCGTTGATCACGACCTGGGAATTGAAGTCAGGTTGAATCTTGGTCTCGCATTGGCAGGCATGGACGAGGCAGTTCGTGCCTACCTGCTGCTTGAACAGGTTCTCGACGATCTGGCCAACTCAAACATGTCGGTCGAATCAGTGATTCAGGCAAGGCTGGGCATCGTCATCGCGTCCACGTTTGATCACCACTGGGAGGAGTTGGGTATCACCCAGGAGTCGCAGCTTGGGTTCCTCTCCGACACGTTGGAGCTCGCTGAATCAAACCTTGGCCCACTTCATCAACTCACCATCAGTGCGAAGACGGCATTGGCGAGGTACTACGAGCGAGGTGTGGACCCGATCCATGCTCTTGAACTTGCTCGATTGCTTGAGCAGGACTTCATGCAACTCTATGGGGTGGACAGCAGCGAGCACTGCGCCTGGCAGATCAAGATCGCATTCCTCGAAATGCAGATCGGCAACGAGTCGTACATGATCGACGTCTATGATCGTCGTGGTGAATTCTTCAACTCCATTCTTGGCAATACGCATCCCGCTGTACTGAACCTGGTGTTCAATGTGGCTGTTCTCAAGGCTCAATCGCATCCGAAGGAGGCACTTCAGATGCTCGGTGAGGCCTGGGAGGGGGCACGCCTGACCCTGGGTCCCCTGCAGCCCCTGGCAAGGTGGTATGCGGACTTCTATCTTGAGCAGCTCATCATCCAGGGTCATTTCGATGTGGCGAAAGAGGAAGTCAAGAGACGGATTCGGGACCTCGAGTTCGCTGACGAATCCGGCAGAACATTCACCATGCAGGAGTTCTTCTCCTGCCCGGAAGTACAGGGGCGAATTCAGGACCATCCAGCCATTATCGATGAACTGTCAGTGCTCGAGCGGTTGAATGAAGATGAATAGACCATGGATCAGACTTGCAGCAACGCTGCTGCTGGCAGCGCCGGTCGCTGCGGAGATCGTCGAGCAGGGGATCATCGGCGAGGGGACGCCGTTCGCGACCCGCTGGTACAGCCACGACAGCGAAGTGGAAGGGCCGACGGTGCTGATCATCGGCGGCATGCACGGAGATGAACCCGCCGGCCATCGCGCTGCGACACAGGTTGCGACCTGGTCGGTCGATCGTGGTCGAATCGTCGTCGTGCCCGCGGCGAATCCACCAGCACTGGCCGATCGAACCCGCCGTATTCCAGGTCTTGAAGAGGATGCGGGCGACCTGAACCGGCACTTCCCGGTGGTCGACGGAACCGTCACGCCCACCGGCCCGGCCGCCCCGGCCCTCTGGTCCTTCGTGGTGTCGGTCGAACCCGACGTGGTGATCGATCTGCACGAGGGGTACGGATTTCGTGCCGCCGGTTCCAAGAGCGTCGGTTCGAGCATCATCACCCACCGGCGTGCAGATGATGCCGCGCAGGCATTGATGCTCGAGGCGGTGAATACGGGCATCGAGGATCCAGAGCGACAGTTCGTCCCACTTCGAAGCATCGTCGCCAGGAGTCTGGCCCGGGGTGCCGCCGTCTCGCTGGACGCCGAGGGGCATATCTTCGAAACGACCACCGCCAAGCAGCCGTTGTCACGCCGGTGCCGGCAGCATCGAACGATGGTGGCCACCCGCCTCGTAGCCCTGGACATGATCGAGGACGCCTCCATCGTGAACCAACTGGTCTGCCCGGTCGATGCACGGCCGACGATCGCGATCTACGACGGCGGAGGTGCTGGCGGCGCAAGCCAGGGGCGACGCTTCGAGGCCCAGTTGCCCGGTTGCCGGGTGGATCGGATCGGGCCCGCCGACATTCAGGCCGGGGGCCTGGACCAGTTCGACGCCGTGATCTTCCCCGGGGGCAGCGGCAGCGGCCAGGCAAAGGCGATCCAGCAGAGCGGCCGGGACTCCGTCCGTTCCTTCGTCAAGGATGGTGGGGCGTACATCGGTGTCTGCGCGGGAGCGTACCTGGCACTCGACAACTACTCGTGGAGCCTGCAACTGCTTGCCCTGGACAGTATCGACCGGGAGCACTGGCGCCGTGGCCGGGCGATGCTCCGCATCGATCTGACCGAGCCGGGACGTGAGGTCTTCGATACAGGCGATTCCACGCTGGACATCTCGTTCCGACAGGGCCCACTGATGCGACCCAGCGCCGAACTGGACGGGCGTGACGAGGCGGAGGTGCTCGCCTGGTTCCGGACCGGAGTGGGGGAGAACGGGGCGGATCCTCAGGTCATGGTCGATACACCGGCCATCGTGCGTGGTCGATTCGGCCAAGGTCGTGTACTGCTCTTCTCACCCCATCCGGAGAAGACCGAGGGGCTCGAATCGTGGCTGCGATCCGCACTGGACTGGTCCATCGCGGAACAACAGTCGACCGGGGACGCGGCCCGCGGGTTCAGCTCCAGTCCGAGATGACCTGCAGCAGGTCCGTTACACCGACCTGGCCGTCGCCGTCGAGGTCGGCTCGGCAGGACTCACTGCAGGGTCCCCAGGATCCGATGACTTCCAGCAGGTCGTTTACCCCGACCTGTCCGTCCCCATCGACGTCACCAAGGGCGACGTAGGTGGCCGTGTGGGTGGTTCGGGCGAAGGCGAGGCCAAATCCCTCCTTGGTATCCATCGCCTGGTGGGTGGAGAACATGCTGATGCGCCACCTTCCGGCGGGCATCGTGATGACGTCGAATCCATACAGGGATATGGGGTCGATGTAGGAACTGGCTCCACGGTCGATGATCGGTGGGCTTGGCTCGTCGGGGCCATCGATGTCACCGAGCCGACTGATCTCGATGTTCACCGTTCCAAGACCGGCTGCGAATACGAACCAGCTGAAGTGGACACGGAGGTCCTCCTCAGCGGCAAGTTCCATCGAGGCGTAGATGTCGTGGCGACTGAAGGCACTGATCTCTTCGGTGCCTATTGCATCCCCCCAGCCGTTGATCTTGGCGATGAACCCTTCCTCGTGAAGTTCGACCCTCGTCTCGGCGATGGCCTGGCAGCCGAAGGTGGTCTCGTTGCAGATGGCATGCTCGTTGACCCCGTTGAGAAATTCGGGAAGTTCAAAATCGTTCGTGTTCGACTCGAGGCAGTAGGGATCATTTGACGGCCCGAGAATCGAGATCACGTAGGTGCTTCCACCCCCCGAGAGGGGCTCGAGGCCGGTGCCGAGGAGTGCCAGGATGATCGCGGTGCTCAGCATGATGTCATTGTTGTCATGAATCGTTGCGGGTCAAGGAAGTTGTCCAAGGTGGCGGTTTCTGGTCATTCCAAGCCGGTTTACTGCCTTCTTTCGGATACCATGCCCGGCCCCACGCACTGGACCACCCATGCTTCATACCGCCGACCCCGATCTCCGGAACCTCGCGATCATCGCGCACGTCGACCATGGCAAGACCACGCTGGTCGATTCGCTGCTTGCCTATTGCGGTTCAATGGAACTCAATCGAGAGGAAGCAGACTGCATCCTGGATTCCGATCCGCTGGAGAAGGAGCGGGGGATCACGATCACCTCCAAGAACTGTGCCGTGACCTGGCGGCCCCGCAGTGGCCTCTACGAGGGGCAGACCTGCCGGATCAACATCATCGACACGCCCGGTCACGCGGATTTCGGCGGCGAAGTGGAGCGAGTGCTGACGATGGCCGACGGGGTCCTCCTGCTGGTGGACGCGTTCGAGGGTCCGATGCCGCAGACCCGGTTCGTTCTCGGCAAGGCGCTGGAACTGGACCATCCCATCATCGTGGTCATCAACAAGTGCGACCGCCCCAATGCCCGGCCCGACGAGGTGCTCAACGAAGTGTTCGACCTGCTTGTGGCGCTCGGGGCCAGCGATGAGCGACTCGACTTCCCGGTGGTCTACGCATCGGGGCGTGATGGGTGGACCAATCTCGAGGAAGGTGTCTTCGAGGGTGACATGCAGCCGCTGCTGGAGTCTGTCATGCAGCACCTGCCGCCCCCGGTGGGATACGCCGACGTCCCGCTTCAGATGCTCATTGCCAGCCAGGACTACTCCCCGTACGCCGGTCGGATCGCGGTGGGTCGGGTCTTCGCCGGCGCCCTGACAGCTGGCCAGGCGGTGGTGATCTGCCACAAGCACGAGCATCGGCATGCCCGGGCCCAGAAGATCTATCGATTCAAGGATCTCGGGCGTGTCCAGGCCGACATCGTTTCGGTCGGCGATCTCTGCGCGGTCGAGGGCATCGGCGAGTTCGAGATCGGTGACACCATCGCATGTCCCGAGCAGCCGAACCCGATCGCCCGCATCGCGGTTGACGAACCAACGCTGCACATGCTCTTCAGAATCAATGATTCGCCCAATGCCGGCAGATCCGGGCAGTACGTGACTTCTCGACAGATCTCGGAGCGACTCGATCGCGAGCTTCGAAGCAACCTCGCATTGCGTGTGGAGCCCGGCGACACCGCCGATGAGTTCAAGGTATCCGGCCGCGGTCTTCTGCACCTTGGCATCCTGCTTGAGAACATGCGGCGGGAGGGATACGAGTTGACGGTGGGTCGCCCACAGGTCATTGAGAAGACCATCGACGGGGTTCGTAGCGAGCCCATCGAACTGCTGACCATCGATGTCGACGAGGCCAACGTGGGTCCTTCCATGGAGCTGCTTGGTTCACGCGGTGGTGAAGTGCAGTCACTTGACCAGCGAAGCGATCGCATGCACATCGAGTGTGAGATTCCAGCACGAGGACTCATCGGCCTGCGCAGTCACCTCCTGACGGCAACGGGCGGCGAAGCGGTCATGTACCACAGCTTCAGTCGCTATGCACCGGTTCGATCAACGACGTATCGCCGAACGAACGGGGTGATGGTAGCCACGGCAGATGGCCAGGCTGCGACCTACTCGATGATCAACCTGTCACAGCGTGGTGTTCTCTTCGTGGAGCCGCAGGAGATCGTCTACACCGGTCAGATCGTCGGGGAAAATGCTCGTGACAACGACCTCGGTGTCAACATCGCCAAGGGCAAGGCATTCTCCAACGTGCGTGAATCCAACAAGGAGGCGACGGTCGTCCTGAAGTCGTCTCGAGACATCAACCTCGAGTCCGCACTGGAATACATCCAGGATGACGAGCTGGTCGAGATCACGCCGGATGCGATTCGACTTCGCAAGCGGATTCTTGATGAGAACAAACGGAAGCAGCAGGGCCGGCACCAGCGGGCCACCGACTGATCTCGCCGCGTAAATCCCAGTAGGTCGGGACGCCGCATTGAGCCGTTGAATTTCGAACCCTTGGCTGCCTCCGCGGCAAGTTTCTACACTGCGTCTTCATGCTGACACGCCTCCCCATCAAGGTATCCGCTCCGCTGCTGGTCGGCGTGCCCGTTCTGCTGGTGGGCCTGGGCCTGCTCGTGCGATGGAATACCCAGTCACGCGAAGCGGTGCGTGAAATCGCTGACCAGAACATCCAGCAGATCCATGACATGGTTTCCACGAAGGTGACCGACCTGCTGTCGATCCCCCCCCGGATCTGCCAGTTGAACGAGGACCTGGTCAATGCACGCGTGCTGGATCCGGATGATCTCTCGTCGTGGCGCAGCACGTTCACCGACGAGTTCCTGGCGTTTGACATGCTCAGTGCGATCACCTGGGGAAGTGGTGACGGGCGTTGCGTGTGGATCAGCCGGTACGTCGACGGTTCCTACTATTGGGCGATCAAGGATGATGCCTCCGTCGGCACGATGATCGAGTGGCGGGTCGATGACCAGGGCATCATGGAGAAAACGCCTTCCAATACATTCGAGTTCGACCTCTACTCCCGCCCATGGTTCACCGCTCCAAGGGATGCAGGTGTACCGGCCTGGAGCGAACCGTATGTCTGGGTCGGCGGAGAGGACATCAAGGACAAGACACTGGGAATTTCCTACGGGATCCCGATGTACAGGGACGATCGTTCTCTGCTGGGCATCGTGGATGCCGACTTTTCACTCAATGACCTGTCCGGATTTCTGCAGTCCATGTCCATCGGGCAGACCGGTGTGGCGATGCTGGCGACACCGGATGGCAGGCTGGTGGCGGTGTCCAGTCCCACCTTGATCGTGAATGACGATCGAACGCGTGTGCTTGCGTCCGAATCCGGCAACCGGATGATCAGTGCGGCCAGTCGATTCATCGGCAAGGGGGAGCCGACCCTCGGGTCAAGCAAGGACATCCTGGTCGACGGGGAGTTGAACTACCTCCAGGTTTCTCCGATCGGAGCCGAACTCGGGCTCGACTGGACACTGGCCACCGTCATTCCCGAGAAGGACTTCGTTTCGAACATCGATCGTGAGTTCAGCCGGAGTTCCATTGCCAGCCTGATTGCGGTCGCCCTGGCGGTCCTGGTGGGCATGCTCGCGGCACGTTGGCTCGTTGATCCGCTGCTGAAACTCGTAGCAGCCGTCCGTCGCATCGGGCAGGGTGACCTGGAGACCCGCGTCGAGTTTGCGCATGCGCCGGAGTACACGAAGCTTGCCGAAGAGATCAACGAGATGACGATCGGCCTGCAGGACCGGATGCGGATGCGAAAGTCGCTTTCATTGGCAATGGAAGTCCAGCGGAACCTGTTGCCGGCAGAGTCGCCGGCATTCGAGGGCATGGACATCGTCGGCCACAGCACCTACTGCGATGAGACCGGTGGCGATTACTACGACTTTCTCGATGTCATCGATGCCGAGGAAGACACCGTGGTGGTGGCGGTGGGAGATGTCATGGGCCACGGTGTTGCCGCCGCCATGCTGATGGCGACGGCGCGGGGGATCCTGCGAAGTCGCTGTGCCGTTCCCGGGTCACTGGCCGACTTTCTCAGTCACCTCAATTCGATGCTGGTTCCCGACACCAGTGGATACCGATTCATGACGATGCTCCTGATGACCATCAGTGGTCGGACCCGGGAGCTCCGCTGGTCTTCGGCGGGTCATGGAGCCCCGCTGGTCTATGATCCCGCCTCCGATTCGTTCCTCGACCTGGAGGGGGCCAGTATTCCGCTGGGACTCGTCGATGGAACGGACTACCAGGAGTATCGTCACCCAGGCCTTGACCCCGGTTCAGTGGTGCTTGCAGCCACTGATGGAATCTGGGAGACCAAGCGAAACGATGGAGAGTTGTACGGAATGGATCGACTCCGTGCATTCATTCGTTCTCATGCATCCATGTCGTCCAGCGAGCTCAGCCAGGCGATGCGTGATGAACTGTCCCTGTACCGGGGCGAAGCGATCCAGGACGACGACGTCACCTTCGTCATCGTCAAGATGACCTGAAGCACCCTGTCCATCGGGCACCGGCTCAGGATTGCCGGCTCGTGCGGCGTGATGGGACGATGCCGAGGATGGCCTGCCACATGAGCAGCAGGGGAATGGTGACCAGTGCCATCATCACGAACATCTTGAGGGTGCCGTTGATGTCCCAGGTGCGGAACAGGGCGGGCAGGAACACGCACAGAGGCAGGTGGGCGAGGTAGATCCAGTACGACGCATCCACGAGGTACCGGATGACAGGATGGTGTCGACGCATGATCCGCTCAGCCACGCCGATGCCGCCGAGAATCACGAGCCACACCGTCACCGCGATGGCGGCCTGGGTCAGGTAGTAGAGCACCTCGGCTGCGATTGAATCGCGCCCCACACCCTCGAAGGCCGTGATGAAGAACGCGATCATCAGGATGGCGCTGCCGCAGAGTGCAAGCAGTCCCAGCAGCAATCGCAGCCAGCAACCTTGATGCAGTTCGGTCACTGTTGCCCGGTGCTTCCAGAGGGCCCAGCCCGCCAGCAGGAAGAATCCGTAGTAGAGGAGGACGCGGACCTGCGGAACGAAGTCCATGGGGGTGTCCGCACCGGGCATCTCCATCGTCGTCAGCAGCCCGAAGGTGGCGGCGATAAGGACCGGCAGTCGCCAGCGACTGGTGACGATGAACCGGGCCATCGCATCCCATGCTCGCTGCAGTGGCGGGACCAGTCGCATCAGGAGTCCGCAGCACAGGGCTGCGACGTAGAGGATCAGGAGGTAGTACAGGAACCAGAGGTGCATCGGACCAGGATCGGTCCATGCACCTTCCGAGAGCAGGATGTCGGCGGCCATGCTCATGGCCGGGATGTTCTCGGTATCTCCACCGCGGACCATCGCGAAGATGAAGGCGAACTTCACCAGCGGGAACAGGATGAACCAGCCCACGACGAAGGGAACCCCGATGCGCAGGATGCGGTTGCTGATGAATCGCCCCGTGCCGCGTCGTTGATGGATCATGGCGGCGAAGAAGCCGGCCATCACGAAGAACAGCGGCATTCGGAAGATGTGGATGATGACCACGAGCCACCCGGCCAGCGGGCTGCGTTCGATGTCTCGAATGGGCCAGATGAGATCAGGAGGCGACTCCTGGAAGTAGAGAGCGACATGCAGGACGACGCCCAGCAGCATGGCGAATGCCCGCAGCGCATCGAGGCCGTGGTAGCGCTGTGGTGACTGGGCGAGTGCCGGGGGTGTGTGCGCATTCATCGCAGGAGGATTCTACATGCTGATGCTGGCCAGTGCGTTCAGCGATCGCCGGTGGTACTGCGCCGCGGCGTGGCGGCATGAGCATGTTCAAGCCTGGGGGTCAGGCTTCGACGTGATCCGCAGCGTCCTGCATGAATGAAGAGGTGTCGATGCCGAGCTTGTCCGCAATGCGGGTTCCATACTCGGGATCGGCCCGGAAGAAGTGGCACAACTGTCGATGCTGCACCTCGACCCGGGCCTGGCCGAGCACGCCGGCAATGCGGGTGGCCAGTCGATCGCGATGCTCGTCATCGAACATCCGGAAGAGATCGCCGGGTTGCGTGTAGTCATCGTGATCCACCGTCGAGTCGAACCGATCGACCACCGCTTCGCCCAGTGACCAGGCGGGGTCCTTCAGCTCGGGGTCGACTTCCGGCATGCCTTCGCGACTGCTGGGCCAGTAGTTGGCCCGCCCCTGGTAATCACTGGCGGTGGCCATGGCGCCATCACGCTGACTGTTGAAGACCGGGCATTTTGGCCGATTGATCGGCAACTGCTGGAAGTTGTTTCCAACGCGGTGCCGGTGGGCATCGGCATAACTCATGAGCCTGGCCTGGAGCATCTTGTCCGGACTCGGTTGGATGCCCGGAACCAGGGCGCTGGGGCTGAAGGAACTCTGCTCGACTTCCGCGTGGTAGTTCTCGGGGTTGCGATTGAGTTCAAGACGGCCGACTTCGATCAGCGGGAACTCGGCATGGGGCCAGACCTTCGTGAGATCGAATGGGTTCCATTTGAAGGTGTCGGCCTGCTGCTGGGTCATGACCTGGACATGCATCGTCCAGCTCGGGAAGTCGCCCCGGTCGATCGATTCAAAGAGATCCCGCTGGTGACTCTCGCGGTCACTGGCGATGATCGAAGCGGCTTCGTCGTCCATGATGTTCTCGATGCCCTGGTCCGTCTTGAAGTGGAACTTGCACCAGACGCGTTCGTCGGCATCGTTGATGAAACTGTAGGTATGGCTGCCGTAGCCGTTGACATGACGGTAGCTGCGGGGGAGTCCTCGATCACTGAAGAGGATGGTCACCTGGTGGAGGCTTTCCGGGCACAGGCTCCAGAAGTCCCATTGCATGTCCATGTCACGCATGTTCGTCTTCGGATCACGCTTCTGCGTATGGATGAAGTTCTGGAACTTGTATGGATCGCGCACGAAGAAGACCGGAGTGTTGTTGCCCACCATGTCCCAGTTGCCGTCTTCGGTGTAGAACTTGATGGCGAATCCACGCACGTCGCGTTCTGCGTCGGCGGCGCCGCGTTCTCCGGCAACGGTGCTGAATCGCAGGAAGACGTCGGTCTTCTTGCCGATCTCGCTGAAAAGGTTCGCCTTCGTGTGCCCGGTGATGTCACCGGTCACGGTGAAGGTGCCGTGGGCAGCGGAACCCTTGGCGTGCACCACCCGTTCCGGGATGCGCTCGCGATTGAAGTGCTGCATCTGTTCAAGCAGCTGGACATCCTGCATGAGAACCGGGCCGCGCGGTCCGGCGGTGAGGGCCTGCTGCATGGCGATGGGATTGCCATCGGCCGTCGTCATCACGGGGCATTTCTTCTTCGTGCTCATCGTTCATTTCCATTTTCAAAGGTGTCTTCAGTCTGGCGTCACGTTCAATCCGGAGATTGTAGGAAACTCCAGGTGGATACGGGTGTGGATTTCACGAAGGCAGGATGACAAGGCCAACCTGCCATTGTCCGAGCCTGAATCCGAGGCGGTCGTAGATGTGGATGGCAAGGCCCAGCGGATCGACACCCAGCAGCAGGGTGTCACACCATGGCTGCGCCAGAGCATGGTTGCCCATGGTGGAGACCAGCGTCGTGCACACGCTTCGCCGGCGGAAATCGGGGTGGGTCTCCACGGATTGGAATCGACCCCGTCCACCCGGACAGCGAACCATTCCTGCCTGCCCGACCAGTCTGCCGTCGATGAATGCGCCCCACCAGGTGGCATCACCAGAGTGCTCCCAGGCCAGCCACGCTCGACGAAGCCCTTCCTTGAATTCGATGTAGTCGTCGACCCCGTCGATCTCCTCGGGATCACAGGCGATGTTGAGGGCGACGATCTCCTCCCGGTGTGCCTGCATGGTCATCGGGCGGATCTCGAGGTCCGGTCCGTGCACTGCCTCCATCATGTCGGCATGCATCACCTGTCCTGAATCCACACTCATGCCCAGCGTTGCTGCGTGAGCAGCAAGTCCGTCCGTGATGGCCGCTCCATCCCATCTGAGCATGACATGTCGTGTCTCTGGTTGATCGGAGAAGACTTCGCGGGACATCGCGATCAGCGTGTCGAGATCCTGCTCGCACGGTGGTGCAGGCAGATGCAGTGAGTTGCCCCAGCGGTATCCGGGATTGTCCGGAATGCGGGCAACGGTGATCCCGTCGATCTCCTCCACGTGACCATGCAGTCGAATCAGGTGCAGATCGGTTTCAGTCAACGCGCGGTGCGGCATGGGTCGTATTCCCGTGGATCGACAACACCTTACCGCACGTGAAGAAGACATGAAGAACAGCCCCCGCCGGAGGGCGGGGGCTGCATTCAGTTCTTCATCGTGGGGGACCTGGTCCCTCAGCAGCCTTCTTCCTTCCAGACTTCGCCAGCTTCCTCGCGGGTCATTTCGCCGGAACGGACGGCTTCGCCAAGCTTGCGGCGAAGTTCCATGCAGTCGTTCGAGGGCTGCTCGCTGCGTTCCTCGGCATCACGACGCATCATCTCCTTCATCCGATCGAGGCGCTGCTGCATCTGCTCGCGAGTGATTTCGCCGGACTCGACCATCTTCTCCATCCTGGCCTGGGCATCTGCATAGTCCTGGCGGGTGATCGTCTTCTCCGCGGTCATCATCGTCTTCATCCGGTCCAGTCGTTGCTGCATCTGCTCGCGAGTGATCTCGCCGGCCTCGACCATCTTCTCCATCTTGGCTGCGGCTTCTGCATACTCCTTGCGGGTGAACGTCTGTTCCTTCGCCATCATCGTCTTCATCCGGTCCAGACGCTGCTGCATCTGCTCACGGGTGATCTCGCCGGTCTTGACCATCTCGGTCATCTTCTTGACCGCTGCGTCGTATTCGGCCCGGGTCATCTGCTTGTTCGGGGTGTCGCCCTTGAGTTCCATCTCGGCCTGGCGGTAGCGAGTCCACATCTGGCGTTCGGCTGCGGCCATGCGGGCTTCGGCGTCTTCCTTCGTGATGCTGCCGGCGGCGACCATTGCAGCCAGATCCTCTTTCATCGCCGTGATGCGTGCTTCGATTCCGGCCTTCAGTTCGGCAAGTTCGGTATCAGCCTTTGACATGGATCGTTCAACCCCATCTCCTGTGTAGATGGCTTGAGTTCGCTGCTCCATGATGCCCATGGCTTCGTCGACCGACAGTTTTCCGCTGTCGATTCCCATCAGGAGCCTCTGGTGGATACGGAGGATCATGTCGCCCTGATCAGAGGTCAACTTGCCACGTTCGACGTCCTCAGCGACGCCGGCCTTCATCGATTCGGCGGTGGGGAAGGTGTTGCTGCCGGTGTCACGTGCGGTCTCCGCACGCCCTTCCTGGGCGACGGCGGGTCCAGTCGTGACCACGGTTGTCAATGCAAGGCTGGCGGCGATGGCCAGGGCCGGGCAGACGCTGGATGTGTTCCAGATCGTGGAACGGATCAGGGATGCGGTATGGATCATGGGGATGTTTTCCTGTTGACACCAGTGTAACCAATACACAAATCAATCACAGATGCTGTCCCCCCTTTGATGCATGGATGAAATCAATGTTCCCCCTGTTACTGGAACGAGGCCTCATGTGGCCCAGTGAGGTATTTCAGAAAGCAAAAACGGCCCCGCCGTGGGGCGGGGCCGTGGTCGATCTCAATCTTGTGGAGGCGATCAGGCCTCATCATCGCAGTTGATTTGCCGGCAGCATCATTGTGCTGCAGCGAACTTCTTTCTGCTCTGTCCCTTGCGGTGCCCCTTGGACCCGCCGGACATGCCGCTCTTCTTGACCCCGTTCTTCTTGAAGGTCTTCTTCTTGAAGCCGCCTGGCTTGCCGGAGTCACCATTGCGGGAGGCGTAGCCGCCCTGGTTGGATCCGCCGGCGTTCTTCTTGAACTTCTTCTTGTACTTCTTCTTGAAGCCGCCTGGCTTTCCGGAGTCGCCGTCGCGTTCATCGCGGGGGGCGTATCCACCCTTGTTGTAGCCGCCGGCGTTCTTCTTGAACTTCTTCTTGTAGCCGCCTGGCTTTGCGGAGTCGCCGTCGCGATCATCGCGGGGGACGTAGCCACCCTTGTTGTAGCCGCCGGCATTCTTCTTGAATTTCTTCTTGTAGCCGCCGGGCTTTCCGGAGTCGCCGTCGCGATCATCGCGGGGGGCGTATCCACCCTTGTTGTAGCCGCCGGTGTTCTTCTTGAACTTCTTCTTCTTGTAGCCGCCGGGCTTTGCGGAGTCGCCGTCTCGATCGTCGCGGGGGACGTAGCCACCCTTGTTGTAGCCGCCGGCATTCTTCTTGAATTTCTTCTTGTAGCCGCCGGGCTTTCCG
>JAQWPT010000017.1 GCA_029245245.1 Phycisphaerales bacterium | reverse complement strand
CGTACCCGCGGACCACCTGGTGCAGCTGCGGCCGGACCGACTCGATCTGAGCCAGCACCTCGCCACCGTGCCGCACCCCCAGTTGCCGGGGAATCGATGCCAGGCCCCGCTCCTTCATCAGGCCCGCCCAGGTCGACAGGTGGCTGACACCACCAGTCATCACCCGGCTCCAGCCGGTCCAGGACGAGTCATCCTTTATATGGAGTTCCCAGGTGGCATACCCGAGGTAATCCAGGCGGAACAGCCCCCCCGGATCCCTCGCAAACGTCGGCTCGTAGAAGCAGTTGGACATGACCAACCTCCTCGCTGTGCCGGGTGACGCCGCGGAACGTACCGACGCCCAAAAGCGACGATAGCCCGCATAATTGCCTTTCGGCCGCATCCCGGAGAAACCGTTCTCCAGTGCCACCTTGCCCGGGCAGGCAGGTTGGCGAGGGCGTCAGCCCTGCTCTTGATACATGCTCAATTGTACGCGCCGGCAATTGGGTGTCAAGCAGGATCAGCATCCTGGCCACCACTTGTGAGCATCAAAATCAACCCCAGTCCTGGATCACCGCCAGGAGGTCGTCCACGCCCACCATGCCGTCATCGTTGATGTCCGCCGGGCAGATGAACGGACCGCATGGCCCCCACCCGCCAATGACCATCAGCAGGTCGTCCACGCCGACCACCCCGTCATTATTGATGTCCGCCGGGGAATCACCCTCGAGCTCCACCACCCAGCCCTGCATCCCATCAGGCCCGAACCCCCACCCCGCGATGACCTTGCCGTTGTCGGAAATCGCCGTGGCCGAACCGAGGTCCCACCCCGAAACATCCACGCCCTGGTCCGCAAGCCACGTGTCCAACTTGACCATGCCCGATGACTGCATCCAGATGAAGGCGTCACGGTCCCAGCCGAACCCACAGGCCCCGACCACGATGTCACCACTCTCGTCAACATCGAACGCGTAGCCGCCGAAGTTGAACCCCGACAACACCCCGATGCCCACCGCACCCGTCGATTCCGTCCACCGCCACGCCTGGTCGCCGAGGAATGAACCCACGATGACCGAACCATCCGAGTTGACCGCATTGGCGTCGCCCACGATGCCACCCGTCGAAGTGGTGATCGAATGCTGCGTCCCGCCCTCCCAGTAGACCCCGCTCCAGAAGCCACTGGACGATGACTGCCACCCCACCACCCGCTGGCCATTGCCCGAGACCCCGTTGGCACGGCACGACTGACCCGACACGGAACTGCCAAGGTCAACCACGCCCGACAACTGGTCCCAGCGGAACCCGTGGGCCGTGCCCGCGTCGATCCACCCCAGGCCGACGACCACCGAACCGTCCCCCGAGACGCCCCAGCCGGAACTGAGACTGCTGCCCGAGGGCGAACCACCTGGAATTCCGCCAAGGGACGACCACGTCGTACCACCCTGCCAGATCCCCGCGGTCTCCTGCCCCGAACCCGAATCGGTCATCGTGCCCACGATCGTCGTGCCGTCGGAAGACACCGTTGGAGTGCCGGTGGAAATGCCCCCGATGACCACCACACCCGATGCCTTCGTCCAGCGGAAGACCGCACCACCGACCACACCGACCACCACCGTGCCGTCACCCGAAATTGAGGTGACCTGGGTGTTCGTCGCAAGTGCCGTGAACGTGGGCTCGGCCATGGCCGAAGCCGTTGCGGTGAACAGGACCGAAAGCATGATGCCGGTGCGCATGGGGTGCTCCTCCAGGGCCATCGTACCTGCCCGGGTACCGATCCCAAGCAGTGAAATGGGATTCCCCGCTGAAGAAGGCCTCAGATGAAGATCAGGGCCACGTACGAGGCGAACAGCACCATGTGCATCGCCCCCATGAGGATGTTCGTACGGCCCGAATCCAGGTTCGTCTTCAGCAGCAGCAGGCTGATTGCAATGAGCACCATCGCCTCCGAATCCAATCCGAGAATCACGAACTCATCCGTGATCAGGCTGATGATCAACACCACTGGAATCGTCAGACCAATGGTGGCCAGGCCTGAACCAAGGCAGATGTTGATCGCACGCTGCTGGTTGTTGTGCCGCGCCGCCTGCAGTGCCGCCATGCCCTCCGGAGCCAGGATCAACAACGCGATCACCAGGCCCGCCAACTCCGCCGGCACGCCGTAGACCACGATGTCCGCGTTCAATACCACCGCCATGCCCTTGGCCAGCAACACCACCGGAATCAATGTCAACACCAGCAGGACCGAATGGTACGACCCGCCGAAATCCGACTCCCCGTGCCCGTGGTCCTCGTACTCGCCGTCAGGACGCTGGTACTCGAAGAACCCGCGGTGCTCGACCGTCTGCACCCAGAGGAACAAACCGTACATGAGCGCCCCGGCCACGATCAGGAAGTAGTGGAACGCATTCTCCGCCAGCAGCGGCATGAACGCCGGCAGGAACAGTCCCAGGCCCACCAGCAGGATCAGCATGCCGATGTAGGTGTGCGACGACTGGATGTTGTAGTCCTGCTGCCGAAACTTGCGGGCCCCTACGAAAATCGCCAGACCGAACAATCCGTTCATCACGATCATCAACACCGCGAACATCGTGTCCCGGGCCACGGTCGGCACGTCCTCGCCGGTCACCATCACCGTGGCGATCATGATCACCTCGAGACCGATCACCGACAATGTGAGAATCAGGGTTCCGTACGGCTCACCGAAGATCGAGGCCAGGCACTCGGCGTGACGGACCACCGAGAACGCCGCCAGCAGGATCACCACGAACAGCCAGCAGAACATCGCCACCACGGTCGAGACGACGTCCAGGTCGCCCATCATCTTCGAGCCCCAGATCAGCAGTACCGCCAGCGAGCCATAGCTCACCAGCAGGGACCACTCCTTCCTTATGATGGTGCTCAACATCGACGGCAGACCCTTGAAACCCCCTCTTGGGGCCCGTGAAGCCTACCAGATCACCCACGGGGATGACCGCCGCCGCCGCCTCGTATCATCAGGGCGGAGACCCCTCACATGATGCAACTTCCACTGGTTCTGGTCATCACCCTCCTGGCACAACCCACCCCCGGCGGCCCCGGCGGTCCCGGCGGCCCCGGAAACCCCGGCGGCCCCGGAAACCCCGGCGCCCGCGGTGAACGTGGACAACGATCGGCCGCGGAACGCTTCAAACGCATGGACCGCAACAACGACGGCGTGCTCACCAGCGATGAACTGCCACGGCCGCAGATGATGGAGGCCATGGACGAGAACAAGGACGGCAAGGTCACCATCGAAGAAGCCGTCGCCTGGTCCAAGGCCAACCCGCGACAGGGACGCGACCGACGAGGCAATCGCCCCGGTGCCCCCGGAACGCCCGGTGCCCAACCCCCAGCACCCGGAACCATGCCCGAACGAGGCAACCAGCCCCGCAACCAGTCACGCAACCAGTCACGCAACCAGCGCGGAAACCCACTCCAGAACCAGGCCGCCAACACCCAGTTCACCGTCCACAAGGACATCGCCTACATCAGGCAACCCGACAACCCCCAACGACAGGCACTGGACATCTACCAGGCACCGCAGGGACCAGATCGACCCGTCATCGTCTACATCCACGGAGGAGGCTGGCACATCGGCGCCAAGGAACAAGGAGCCGCCAGCAAGGCACAGGCCCTCGATCGCCTCGGCTGGATGCTCGTCGCCATCAACTACCGCCTCTCCCCCGATATCCAGCACCCCGAGCACGTCAAGGACGTTGCTGCCGCCGTGGCCTGGGTCCATGACAACATCGACGACTACGGAGGCGATCCTGAACGCATCGTCGTCATGGGACACTCCGCCGGCGCCCACCTCGCCGCCCTCGTCGCCACCGACCCCAAGCGACTCGCCGCACACGGCAAGTCACCAGCGATCATCGATGGAGCCATCCTGCTCGATGGCGCCGCCTACGACATCCCGACCATGCTCGATAATCCGAACCTGCCGGAGAACTCACGCACCATGCACCTGGGATGGCTCGGCAACCGACGAAGCACCTGGGCCGACGCCTCACCCATGCTCCAGGTCGATCGCAGCACCGACATTCCACCCTTCCTGATTCTCCACACCTCCAGGGCCATGGGCGCCGCTGAATCCAAGCGGCTGGGCGATGCACTCGAACAGGCCGGTGGATCCGCCGTCGTCCTGGAATGCCCCGATGACGATCACACGTCCATCAATCGCAAGCTCGGTACACCCGATCACCGCGCCACCGAAGCGATCCGCATCGTGCTCGAGTCCATGAACGACCGGGGCTGACGCCCCCGTGACTGCTACTTGAGCCGGATCCCGAAGCGACGCAGCATCCGCTTCTCGATGCGCCAGAAGTAGGTGACCTGCCCGAAACAGGTCGCCACGATCATCAGCAGAGCCTGGTAGCAGAGCGTGACCATGACGATCCGAAGCGGCCAGTAGATCCAGGGCCCCAGCGCGTCGCTGCTGACGCCGATCCAGGCCATCAACGGCCTCGAGACGAAGATCGACAGCGTCCCCGTGATCGAGAACACGATGAACACCAGTACCAGCTGGGTGTTCGATTCGACCTTGAAGATGCGGCGTACGCGGTCCACGTGGGAACCCTCCTGGTACCGCATGGTACCCCCGCATCGACCCGGAAATCGGCCTCCCGGATGCCGTGAACGCCAAAATCAGTTCCTGGTGTGAGATCACCACCCCCGCGACGCATTGGTGACGCAGGACGGGCCCCGTGGCCCGCGATCAACCCCACACTTCGGAGACATGACGATGAAACACCTGACCAGGAATACTGCGCTTCTCGCAACCATCGTGCTCGGCACCCTCACCAGCAGCCTCCAGGCGGCCCCACCGCCGGATGGCAGGCTGGAAGTGCCCAACGAGTATCCGAGCATCAACAAGGCCATCTGGGCCGCAGAAGAAGGCGATGAAATCATCGTGCACTTCGGCACGTACACCGAGGACCTCTTCATCGACAAGAACGTGACCATCATCGGCGTGAGCAGCAATGGCAAGCAGCCCTACGTCAAGAACCTGCGTGGGCCCCACAAGGTCGTGAGCGGACGGCACCAGCATGTGACGGCTTCGTTCTCCAACCTGGACTTCGGAAAGGCAAGTCGTCGATTGAAGAAGAGCGGCTTCACAGCCGATTCCGCCTCGGTCGAGTTCGATCGATGCAATTTCTGGTACCTCTCCTATCTCTCGTACCTGAATGGTGCCCCGTCCGACCTGATGACACGAGGCGGTGCCGTCCGAATCAACGACGGCGACGGCTCGTTTGACTACTGCAGGTTCTTCGGAAACGTCGCCTTCGAAGAGGGTGACGTGTTCTGCTCGGCCAGTGGCGGCGCCATCTCGATCCTGCGTGGATCTCTGGATGTCAGCAGATCCTCGTTCCTCGACAACCAGGCCTCATGCCGTGGCTATTGGCATCATCTGCCACACGAGGTGACCAGTGTCGCCTCAGGCGGAGCCATCGCAACAGATAAATCCACGCTGGAGCTGATGAACTGCGAATTCCATCGAAATATCGCATACACAACCGTCGCCACTTCGGGCATTGGCGAAAGCAACACTGCGGTCTATGGCGGTGCGGTCTCCATCATTGCCGGCCATGACCACCAGATCGTGAAATGTGATTTCGAAGAAAACTCGGTCACCGGTGGGGAGATGAGCGGTGCGGCGCATCGCATGGGCGGCGCCCTCTACTGCCAGAGCACCGCCAAGGGACGGGTCCTGCTGGATTCATGCACCTTCGAGGCCAATCATGCCGACACCGGTGGCGCACTCTGCAGCCTGGACCATGAAATCGTCGCCAAGGACACGTTTTTCATCTGCAACACCAACGACCAACTGTTGGTTACCAACTTCTCCGAAACGGGATGCCGCTGGTGGGACTGCCAGGAAGAGGAACCCTGCCTCTACGACCTCAACGGCGACGGCGTCGTGGATCAGGTCGACCGTCGCCGGGTCTCCTCTGCGATCCGACGTGGAAACCACGATGGTCCCGAAGACGTCAACGGCGATGGACAGGTCGACAGGGACGACATGAACCTGATCCGGGACAACTACGGTGAGTGTCCCTGAGGGGCTCCAGGCCAGTCCAAACCCCCGCCGGGCACCCTTCATGGGTGCCCGGCGGTCTTTCATTTTCCCCTGTGAGAAAGCCCCCCCAGCGACGCATTGGTGACGCAGGACGGACTCGCAACGTGCTGGGCCCGTGAATGACCCCCTACTCCTACCCGGAGAATGAAGATGAAGCACCTGATCAAGACAACCACATTGCTCGCCTCGCTCGTGACGGGAACGCTCTCCACCGGGCTGTTCGCCGGGTCGATCGAGCCCACGTATTCAACCGAGAAGAAGCTGAACCTCTCACTTGGAAAGATGATCGAACATGCAGAACATCTCGGGACAATCGAAGTCCCCCCCGGTACACACAACCTGAACCTCTCCATCGAGAACAAGTCACTCACGATCGTCGGCGGAGGCAAGTACCCCAGCGACACCGTGATCAGCAACGTGGCGCTGCCCAACAGTCCTTACAAATCAAGGCATACCCTCGACGGTTTCCTGTATGCGGAAACCTTCCAACAGATGGTGACGATTACGTTCGAGAACATCACCTTTGCATCGGATCCAGTCGCAGAGGTATCCGGCTTCCTCGCCGATGATGTCAATCTCGTCTTCCGCAACTGTCGCTTCATGAACCTGCAATATGCATTGCAGCCCGTCGGACCTGAGCCGTTCGAAAGCGCCTTCACGGCCTGTGGAGGAGCCATGCGACTCTATCGATGCCATTTGACCGTCGAGGACTGCTTGTTCTCCGGAAACCGGGTCGTTGCCCACGGAGTCGAGGATACGGAAGCCCTGGGTGGAGCGATCTATGCAGAGAAGTCAAAGCTCGATGTTCTTGATTCCACCTTCACCATGAACACCGCCATGGCCAGTGTCATTGAGCATCCCATTCCGGGTGTCTTTGACAGGGGGGATGCCATGGGCGGAGCGATCTACACCTACAACTCCAACCTGAATATCGAAGGAACGGCGTTCACCCTCAACACGGTGCAGATGACCGTCCAGAATGGAATCAACCCCAACACCATCGCCTGGGCACGTGGCGGCGCCATCAGCTGCATGTCGAACCCGGGGGAGTACTCCAAGCAGACGATTTCCAACTGCCTGTTCGAAGCAAATCACGCCCAGGTCACCGACGAGTACGCACCCAGTGGTGGCGGAGCTCTTCACTTCGGCATGGCTCCGGATCACGGGCGGGCCATTGTTGAACACTGCGTGTTCACATCGAACTCGGCAAGTGCCGGCACGGCCATCATGAACCTGTCCAACCAGGCCATCATCATGTACAACGACTTTCTCTGTGATGGCGAACGCGATCTCAACCTGTTCTCCGGCGAAGGCATCGATGGCCGGGGCAACTTCTTCGAGAGTTGCAACGACTGCCCTTACGACGTCAACGCTGATGGCAATGTGGACCAGGATGACTACGACCTGGCAAGCCGTGCACGTCGCCACAACCAGCACCACGGGCCAGAAGATGTCAATGGTGATGGGCGTGTCGATAACACCGATCTGGCCCTGATCCGGGATAACTTCGGCGGGTGCGTCGCAGAGCCCGAACCCTGCCTCTACGACCTCAACGGCGACGGCGTCGTGGACCAGGTCGACCGTCGCCGGGTCTCCTCTGCGATCCGACGTGGGAACCACGATGGTCCCGAAGACGTCAACGGCGATGGACAGGTCGACAGGGACGACATGAACCTGATCCAGGACAACTACGGTGAGTGTCCCTGAGGGGCTCCAGGCCAGTCCAAACCCCCGCCGGGCACCCTCCAGGGGTGCCCGGCGGTATTTCATTTTCTCCTGTGAGAAAGCCCCCCCAGCGACGCATTGGTGACGCAGGACGGGCTCGCAATGCAGCGGGCCCGACAGGAACCCCAACTGGAGAATGACCATGAAATCGCCCCTGACAAACTGTGTACTGCTGGCAACCGTGCTCCTGGGGCTCTGTGCCCCGCTTCATGCCAAGGACACGATCCTCCCGACCACCCCACCCGAGTCACTGAACAAGCACATTCGGCTTGCCGCCGATGGCGAAACCATCCTGCTCGGACGCGGCACCTACGACCTGGACATGTCGATCCTCGACAAGTCCCTGACAATCGTCGGTGTTTCCCAGAAAGACACGATCATCCGCAATATCAACCGCTCGCACTCCATCCGGGGCAAGGCGAACGACAAGATGACCGTCACCTTCGAGCATGTCACGTTCACCCAGAAGCCGCGTGCCAAGGCCAGCGGGGTGCACATCGTCAATGCCGATACCGTCTTTCGGCACTGCACTTTCTTCGAACTGCACAGCAGCAGTCCAAGCATCAGCTCATTCGCCACCGGGGCCGCCATCCGGATGACCAACTCCACGACACTGGTGGAACACTGCTGGTTTGAATCCAACTACCTCCGGATCTCCAGCGCCGACTCGATGTATGCAAGCGGTGGCGCCATCGAAGCCTATGAATCGGATCTCACGATCCTTGATTCAGACTTTCTCGACAACAAGGTGCTATGCCTCTTGAGTGCAGATCGTACGAGCAGCGGCGAAGCGCATGTCAGGGCGTCAGGTGGTGCAGTATCGTCCTTTGGATCCAAACTGACCGTCGAGGGAACGACCTTCGAGGCCAATGGCATCGAGTGCTATGTCAGCCGCCACGACGATACGATCGTCGAACTCGAAGCTGATGGTGGCGCCATCTACATTGAACGCACGTCAGAAACCTTGCGCCTCAAGCCACGAATCACGAACTGCCTGTTTCGCGGCAACGATGTGTACGTAACGACTAACACGATGAACTACGGTTCTGATCGATGGAGCACGACTGGTGGTGCACTGTGCATCAACGTGGACGACATTCCGATCTTCACGCTCGTGGACACATGCACCTTCCAGGACAACCAACTGCATGGCGCATGGAATGGCGGCGCCATCTGGGGCTTGCCAGATAACGACAGCCAACTGCACATCCGGAACTGCGAGTTCATCTGCAACTCCCAACAACAGGTCATGCAAGGTGGCATGGTGGAAGTGAACAACTACTACGAAGACTGCAATGGCCAGCAAGAGCCGGCTGAAGGACCCGAACCCGAGGAAGAACCCGAGCCCGAGGAAGAACCCGAAATCGAAGAGGGTCCCTGCCTCTACGACCTCAACGGCGACGGCGTCGTGGATCAGGTCGACCGTCGCCGGGTCTCCTCTGCGATCCGACGTGGGAACCACGATGGTCCCGAAGACGTCAACGGTGATGGACAGGTCGACTGGGACGACATGAACCTGATCCGGGACAACTACGGCGAGTGCCCCTGAGGGGCTCCAGGCCCGTTCAAACCCCCCGCCGGGCACCCTTCAGGGGTGCCCGGCGGTTTTTTATTTTCCACTGTGAGAAACCCCGTCCAGCGACGCATTGGTGACGCAGGACGGGCTCGCGATGCCGCGGCCCCCATGATGAACACCAACCGGAGAATGACGATGTTCAATACAACCAGGACCACAC
>JAQWPT010000011.1 GCA_029245245.1 Phycisphaerales bacterium | reverse complement strand
CTACGACGTCTGTGATATCGCCGACGGCACCAGCAACGACTGGGACACCAGCGGCGTGCCCGACGAATGCGAATGCCTTTCGGACATCACCGGCGACCTGCTGGTGAACGTCACGGATCTGCTGAACATCATCGGTGAATGGAACAATACGGACAGCTTTGCGGACATCAATCGCGACGGCATTGTCAACGTTGAGGACCTCCTGCTGGTCATCGGGTCCTGGGGACCATGTCCCTGAGTTGATTCAATCGATCACTCGTACCGCGACGCGGCGTCCTTGAGGCGCTGCGTCGTGTCGTCGTCGTACAGGTTGCTCTTGCCGAAGCCGGGCATCGCCCCCGCTGCCTCCGCCTCGACCTGCGCTTCCGGGAAGTTCGACACCAGCAACATCGGCGCCGTCGCAGCCGACTCGTCGAGGTGACGGATCAGGTCGATCCCCCCGCGCCCGGTGCGGAACGCACCGTCGAGTTCGCGGTTCACCAGCAGCACCACGTCACGCTCCAGGGCAGCGTCCAGCGCCTCCTGGTCGTTGATCAGTTCCACGCTCGACCCGGGCAGCGCCCGCTGCGCCACCGTCTTGAGCATGATCGCATCGGGACCGCAGTGTCCCACCAGCATCACGTCAGCCATCCTCGTACTCCTCGTCAATCCACACCCGGTTCGCATCGATGCCCACGCTCACCCCGCCGGTGAACATGAAGACCCGGGCGTGCTCGGCCCCGTCCACGACCGCCTCGGCCGCAGCCGCCAGCGTATCGCCGTCGATCTCGTCGGACACCAGGCCCGCCCGCAGCAGCCCCCGGCGCAGACCGGCAAGGCGCAGGCCGCGCTGCAGGTCACGCAGGTCCGCCCGCGGCCACTCCGCGGCCGACCCGAAGATCGCGTCGACCCCCGCGTCCAGCGCCATCGACGCGGCTCGGACGATGTCCGCGTTGCCCGCGACCCGGCGAGCTGCGCCCGGCCAGAGTTCCTCGAGCACCGGCAGAATGTCGCGGCGCAGGCGACCCCGCAGCGTGGTCGGGTCGACGTTGGTCGGATCCGACCGCCAGGACACGCCCGCCGTCTCGCACAACGACTGGAGGTTGGCCCTGGTTTCCATCAGCAGCGGACGCACCAGCATGGTGCCGTCGCCGAGTTCGCGACACGGCGCGATGCCCGCGAGCCCGCCGGGGCCGGCCCCGCGACCGAGGGCCGCGATGATCGTCTCCAACTGGTCCTCGGCGTGGTGGGCGGTGGCGATCCACTTCGCCGAACTGCGGTGGGCCACGTCCAGCAGCGCCTCGTAGCGCAGGGCCCGGGCCTCGGCCCCTCCCTGGCGCGGGTGCACGTCCAGCACGTGGCATGGGATGTCCAGTTGATCACAGAGCGAGCGCACGTGGGCCGCGTCGTCGTCGGCCTCGGCTCGAAGATGGTGGTGCACGTGAACCACCTGTGGCTCGATGTCCACGCCACTTCGTTCGCGCAGACGGCAGGTCGCCAGCAGCAGCGCCGTGGAGTCGCCTCCCCCGCTGACGGCGAGTACCAGGGGACCGATGGCCGTCGTGCCGCAGGCGGACTCCAGCCCGCGGTGCAGGCTGGTGACGACCGAGTGGCGCTTGACCTCGATGGAGTCCACGGGCGCGTTCATCCTGCGGGGTCGCCCGGGGGCGGGCCCGCTCCAATGATGAATCGCACCGTTCCGTTGCGACAACTGATGGACGAGCGCTGCTCGCTGTCACCAAGCACCAGGTGGCGGACGTCGCCGTCGGCCGCGTCGACCCGGAGGCGCTGGCCCGGATCCTCCACCGTGGTGGTCCCGTTGTCGGCTGACAGGGTGATCTCGCCCTGGAAGGCCGGGCCGACCGTGACCTTGACCGAGCCGTTGTCGGACTGGGCGAACAGCGGCGGTGAACGATCATCCTGCGCCGTCAACTCGATGCTGCCGTTGTTCGTCTTGGCCCGCACGTAGGCCATGGCTTCCAGGATCTCGATGGACCCGTTGCGGGAAATGACCTCGACCGCGTCGGTCGCGTTGACCACCTGGATCGCCCCGTTGTCGGTCTTGGCCGACACCGTGCCGTCCTGGTCGACGCAGCGGATGGACCCGTTGCTCGTCGTGAGCAGTGAGCCGCCCGAGACCCCGTTGACGTCGATCGCTCCGTTGCCGGTGTTGATGATCACGCCCTGGGTGTCGGGCACGGTGATGATCAGGGCCACCGAAACATTCTCAGGCATCGTCGGGAGAATCTCCAGCGTGCCGGTGTCGGTGTCGATGCCCAGCGAGCACTGCATGAGCTTGACCTCGGCCGCGGTGCGATCCGTGCCCGAGGTCGACCAGATGGCATGCACCGTGGCGTCCAGGGCCCGCGTCACGGTCAGGGACACCGACCCGTTGGGGACATCGACACGCACCGCAGCCGGGGGCGCAGAAACCACCTGCTGCTCGGTGCGCTCGAACACCTGGCTCGGTGAGCATCCAGCAAGAGCGATCAGCAGCACGATGCAGGTTGGCAGGCGCATTTCATTCCCCTGGTGCTCAGGTGTGTACGGAATCGTTTTCCTGGGAACCGAGCGTACCACGGACCCGCGTGATCTCAGGCGTGTACCCGATCTCGTCACCGATGCTCGCTTCCAGTCGATCAATGGCCTCGGCCGGGAGCCACAGGGCCCCGTCTTCGAGTGCACAGCAGCAGCGCACGCAGCGGTACTGCCCACCGTTGCTGCGACTGGCGAATCCCTCGCCGCCGGTAAGTTTCCTGGCTCCGGCCAGGGGGACCGTCTGCGCCGCCTTGACCAGCGAAATCTCGTCCCGCCGCGCCTTCAGGTACGGACCGCCGTCGAAGGGGTCGACCTCGTCGACCTGCTGGAATCCGAGCCGCTCGAGCATGCGCAGAGCCGGGACCGCATCGTCGCTGGTGGCGCCGATGAGCTTGCGGGCCTCCGCCGGCAGCAGCGAGGTGTGGATCTCCCCGCTGGGAAACAGCGAGGTGATGAATTCCTTGGAGGTGCGACTGAAGACATCCGCCTCCTCGTAGGACAGGTTGATGAAGCGCCGCCCCAGGTGATCCCAGAGCTTGGTCCGCCCGTCGGGCGTGAGTACGCCCATGACCTCGGCCACGACATCATCCATGAACAGGTCCGGGTGCTGCCCGATGAAACCGAAGCGCGACCGGCTCAGGAAGGAGCCCAGTCGCTGGTCGTTGCCGCGGTAGGCCGGAGCCAGCACGAGGCCGCCGACCTCGGTGACGCCCTCGGTGTCCTGGCAGAGTTGAACGGTCAACTGCACCTGTCCGGACTGCAGGTCGCTGGAGTAGTGCTGGTGGCGACGGACCTTCAGGTAGAGCCGCGGAAATTCCGGCGTGCCCCGCCGGGCGATGATGGCCGACGTGCCCGCCACCCGGCCGCCGTTGCCGGTGCCGGTGTCCATGAGCACGAAGGTGAAGAATCGATCCTCCAGCGAGGTCTCACCGGCGAAGCTGCTCTGGGCCCGCTCGATGATCTTCTCCATGGACCGCTCGTTGGTCGGCAGGTTGTTGGAGTGCACCGTCTTGCCCATCCGGAGCAGGTCGGGCATGTCTTCCATGTGCACGTTTCGGATCACGAACACCGGTCAGCCCTCCTCGTCCATGGCCTGCTCGAGCAACCCCATCACCTCGGTGATGTCCGCAGGCTGCATCGCGCCCACCGGTGGCAGGAAGCGGAGGTGGTACGGACCGTGCCCGCAGTAGAAGGCGACGACCCCGTTCGCGTAGAGCCGGTGCAGCAGCGGCTTGATGGCATCAAGTCGTCCGCCATAGGGCGTCAATCGCATCATGCCTCCCGCCCCGCCGACCAGCGACAGGGGACGGGTCGGGCTCGGGCAGTCGGTCTTGACGGCCGGGAAGTCTCCGGGGCGCCGGGCGATGATGCCCTCGGCCGCGTCGCGGAACGCCGCGTGCAGCTGCGTGTGGCGACCGTCGTCGCCGTATGCGTCTCCATCCATGAGCCGCTCGATGATGCGGCGACCGACGGCCAGGTCGACGGTGCCACCAAGGAACGTTGCGCTGAGCAGGCCCGGCTTCGGGTTGAGTTCCGCGGTGTACAGCGTCGCGCAGACCTGGGACATCTTGCCCACCGTCACCATGTCGACGACGTCCTCGAGACCCAGAGACTGGAAACGGAACATGCGCTCCGTGCGACCGAAGGATTGCACCTCGTCGAACCAGACCGGAATGCCCGCCTCGCGGCAGCGCTCGGCCACGGTACGGAGCCAGGCTGCTTCGGCCGCGACGAATCCGCCCTCGCCCTGCACCGGCTCGATGACGATGCACGAGTGCTGGTGCGGGTAACGCCACAGGAAGCGTTCGAGCAGGTCCATCGTCCGCTGCAGCGAGCCCTCCGGGTCCTGCTCCTCGTAGAAGGGCAGGTAGTCGACGAGGGTGCTCAGCGGCACGCCCTGGCGACCGCCGGGAATGTCGCCGATCTGCGACGTGACGATGGTGCGGCCCATGAAGTTGTGATCGAAGGCGAGAATCCGCGGCGCACCGCAGCGATGCTGCATGCAGATCTTCAAGCCGTTCTCATTCGCCAGCGCCCCGGACGTTGAGCTGTAGCAGTGGGCGAGGTTCGTGCCCGGCCGGGCGGCCTCCAGCAGCGTCTCGGCGAATGAGATCGCCTCGTCGTTGCACATCAGGTTGCCCTGCATGACCGTGTCGCCCATGGAGGCCCGAAGGGCCGTCTCCACCAGGTCCGGGTCGCCGTGGCCGAAGCCGTGGACCCCGATGCCGGTGATCATGTCCCACTTGACGGAACCGTCGGCCAGTTGCACCAGTCCCCCGCGACCAAAGCCCGAGCCAACGTAGGGATAGAAGCCCCCTCGCCCGCGAACCGTGGCCAATCGCTCCACCGCCGTCTCGAGCACCTGGGCTCGACCTGGATCGGCAGCGCGGACCCCCGTGATGGTGGCCTGGTGCCGCTTGAGCGCAGCAACGAGCCCGGCGATGGCGGTATCGACATCGGGGCACGCCGTCAGGGGGTTCAGGTGGCGGCTGGTCGCTGGTGTGGTATCCGGAGTCATGGAAGGCCCCATTCTAGTGGACGGGCCTCGATACGCGATCCAGGGGGTGAAATCCCGGTTCAGCCGCCCCTGGTGAAGGGAAGTCGCACCCAGCGGCCCAGGTCGGCCGGACCACGGCAGGCCTCGAAGACCCGCTGGGCCGGGATACCGATGGCGCACGCGTTGGTCGTGGTGGGTTGCCCGTCATCGGGATGGCGACTGATGGACAGGGCGCCCTCGCTGCGATCCGAGAGCACGGCGCGGACCGAGTCGAGATCGAACGCCCCCTTGGCAAGCATGGCCGTGGCCCGATCGAATCGATGGAGACTGCTGGGCCCAGGCTGCTCGGGCTGGCGCTGCTGGTGCGCCGCGTCCAGGCAGTGGTTGGTCTGCACGATCGGGTCGGCGCCAAGTTCACGCCGCACGACATCCGTGGCCGAGCACTCCAGCTGCACCGCACCCTGCTCGTCTCCCAGCCAGTAGGTGTGGGCGGCGATGCGGGTGGCGGACTCGATCGTCGCCGCGGCGTCGGCGTGGGTGCGCTCCCGGATGGCCCGGTGCAGCAGGTTCATGTAGCCGATACCCAGTTGAACGTCACCGGTCTTGAGGTTGGTCGTACCGACCCAGAGGCCATGCTCGTTCATGCCGATGAGCGTCGGCCCCCCCGCCACCGTGACCGTCCAGGTCTCCGGGCCCTCCTCGGGCAGGCGGTGCACGGCGACCACGTGATCGATGTCGCCGCGGTTGAGGTCCCACGACTGGGCCATGATCACGGTGGACGCCTCGGTACGATCCGCGGGAATGCTCATCGCAGTGCACCCCTCGTCGTCTCCCTCGGGACTCCAGCACACCAGATCACGGGTGTCGGTCATGTTCAGGATCACCAGCAACCGCGCCGGATCGACCCCGGCGGCTTCGGCCACCCCCATGTGCTCCTGCCAGCCGGGAAGGTCCCACCGCTCGAGCAGGTCCAGGCAGCGGTGCCCAACCTCCTCCAGTCGATGCATCCGATCACTCGAACGCTGGGCCAGGTACCCGGTGGTTTCATCAAGCCGGTGCGCCACCAGCGACCGCACGCGGTCTCGAAACGCTTCGCCCTGCTGTTGCCCCATGGCCTTCGGGTCGCCTTCGACCGTCAGTTGGTCCAGTTCGTACATGCACCCATTCTAGTCGAGGTCCGCGGCATCATCGCAGCGGGTGTCCTCGCCAAGCTCGACAGCGACCGGATCCATGTACTCAGCCGGCCCCGTGTTCCAGATCGTGGAATCGTCTTCCTCCCACTGCACCTGGAGCACGCCACCGGGCATCTCCACCTCCACCCGGTCATCGACCAGGTCGATCCGAACCATCGCCGCCATGGCCGCGGTAGCTCCCGTGGCGCAGGCTCGTGTCGGGCCCACGCCACGCTCCCAGCTGCGCAGTTGGATCCGCTCGCGGTCGGCCACGTACGCAAGATGGACGTTGATCCCGCCGGGAAATGCCGGGTGGGTCTCGAGTACCGGGCCGATGAGTTCAATCACCTCCAGCGCCGCCGCATCGCCGCAGGGAATCACCGCATGGGGGTTTCCCGTCGACACCAGGTGCAGGTCCAGTCGATGGCCATCGACCTCCAGCGTGATGCAGGCATCGTCCTCCGTGTCCTGCCCCTGCAGGGCCGATGGATAGGCACGCACCACGCGAGAACCGAACCTCGGTGCCGGCAACGACACACGCACGGCTCCATGTTCGTCCACCAGCGCCTCGTGGGTTCCCGCCGGTGACTGGATGCGCACCGGTGACGCGTACCACCCTTCGTCGACGCCCAGGCGGGCCAGGCAGCGCAGTCCGTTGCCGCAGAGTTCTGCGTCGGATCCGTCGGCGTTTCGGATCGACATGCGTGGCGAGCGATCGTGCAGCATCAGCGCGTCGACTTCGGCCAGGGCACACCACCGCCGTGCGACCATCGCCACATCGTGCCCGGCGAGCCGATCGGCATCCACCAGCAGCATGGTGTTGCCCAGGCCGTGCATGCGTGGAATGGTCAACTGGTTCATGTGGCACCGTCCATGATCAACTGCAGGATCGCCAGCACGATGATGATGGCGGATGCGAGACGGATGACGACCATGACTCGATCGATCACCAACCGCCCGGCGTGCTGCCCGACCAGGGTATGAAGATACCCGCACCGCCAGGCGATCGAGCCGTGCCGCCAACTGCGCCGGCCCGGATCCACCGCCTGCAGGGCCGCGATGCTGCCCAGGGCATCGGACATCGCCTCCACCGACGTGGATGTCACCTCTTCCCGGCCCGGTTCCAGGCGGGTCAGGTGCTGGACCGCGAAGGTGTCGGCCTGGCGTTCAAAGCGACGCGAAATCCAGCCGAAGAGGATGAAGACCACCGCGAGCAGGACAACGATCTGCAGAAGGGCCCCGCCACCACGGGATTCCATGAACATCTCCGGCTCGATCCAGAACAGCAGTTCCAGGCACCACTGGGCAACCACCACCGTCGCGAACAGGCAGGCCAGCAGCCACGGCATGTGGCGGTGCCGAACGTGCCCGACCTCGTGGGCCATGACGGCCAGCACCTGTGGTCGCGGCACCTGTTCCAGCAGTCCATCGGTGAGCACGAGGTAGCGCAGTTGTGGCACGAACCCCATGACGGCGGCATTGATCATCGTGCCACCGGTTCTCCAGAGCATGATGTCGCGGGCCCGCACGCGGTGCCGGTCGCAGATGGCCTGCATGTCCTGGCGTACCTCCCCCGCCGGCAAGGTCCGCAGGCCCAGCAGGGCTCGCGCGATCCACGGAGACAGGCCGAGCACCAACAGCGCCGAGGCACCGGTTCCGACCTCCAGCCACAGGCTGGTCGCTCCCGGGGATGTTCCCTCCGGAGCCAGCCAGCGTTCCAGGCCTTCGGAAATCGCGAGAATCAGCAGCATCGGCACGAGCATCAGCAGCACGTGCAGGCGCAGTTGCGACAGCACGTAGGGCCACCGTCCCGGAGGCAGGTGCACCGGCAGACCACGGTCCAGTCGCTGCAGCAGGGCCACCTCGTGCAGGCGACGCTCGATGGGATACCACGCCCACCACAGGCAGGTGATGGCCAGCAGCGGCGGCAGCATGACCAGCAGTTCGTCCACCAGCAGCATGGTGCCGGTGAACTCGCGCATCACGCCCAGCCAGTCGAGCATGAGTACGGCGACCAGGTAGTTCAGCAGGATCATCCATCGAGCCACCACCATGCAGCGGTCACCCGTACGCAGGGTCCAGCCCAGTCGGCGGTCTCCCTCGCCGCCCATGCGAGAGTGCAGCATGGACAGGACGACCATGCACACGATGACCACCAGGGCCGCAGGCCCCGTCGACAGCAGGACGACCGCGGTCGTCGATGAGCCGGAATCGGCCGTGAACCCGATATCCAGCAGCAACCCGCTGTCGGCAAGCAGTACGGCCAGCACCAGGAGGATGGGAATCAGTGGAAGCACGGAGTGGTCAGTTCGAGCCCGGCCGCTGGATGGTGCCCAGGTCGACGATGACCCGATCATGGCGGTAGTAGTCGACGTTCATGCGATCCTCGTCCACGAACGTGAAGACAAGGCAGTTCGCCCTCGTGTTGTCCGCGTAGTTCATGTCACCCAGGCCCGGGCCGGCATGGTCACGGTTCCCGTGCGACTGGGCATGAAAGTGGAAATGGAAGAGCGAGGTGTAGCCGGCATCGAACATGTCCTGCGACGCGTTGAACTTCAGATCGTGGTGTCGGATGCGTGGCTTGAACTCCAGCACCTCGAACCGCCCCTGCTCGTCCAGGGCGATCACCCCGCCGTACTCCGTGGACTCGTCCTCGTGGTCCTCGTCGGCATAGGCAAAGAGGTGGGCCCGCACCGGTGCCAGTCGAAGCGCCTGCAATGCCAGTTCGATCGCAGCCAGGTCGCTCCAGGTGAGTTTCTCGCGGTGCGTCCGCAGGCGTTCCAGGGACGCGTCGGCCCCGGGAATGCCGGGGTGGTACTCGGAGTAGTGCTTCTGCCCTCGAAGCGCTCCGTCGACGTTCGTGTAGAGCCGGGTCACCGGCGCATCGAGCAGGTCACGGCGATGCCGCGTGGCCGCGACCACCACCGAAAGGTCCCGCATCTCCAGTTCGCCTCGACGATTCGCGGGCACCTGCTGGAGCGATACCTTCGCCTCATCCCAGAACCACTTCTTGTCGGGCTGCCGGAGTTCCTGCAGCCAGATGACCTCCTCGCGGTTGTAGGGCACCATGCCGAAGTCGGTCGCCGATGCATTCAGATCCATGAGGAGGATGTCCTCGGAGTCCGGCTCCACCGCCTCGGCCATGGCGATCAATCGATCCCGCTCACCGAGACGATGCAGGAGGTCCCAACATCGCTGGCGGAGCCCTCTCTGCGATCGCTTGTTGGATTCGATGAACAACTCGAAGACCTTCTCCACCACCGCATCCCGCCCGTGCATGCGCACCAGGGCGATGTACTCGGGACGCTCCGTTTCGTCCTGGGTCAGGGCCCGGGGACGACCCCAGCTGGAAATGAGGGCGGGGTCGAGCTCAACGAGGTTGCGATCCGCGATCCAGGTGCAGCACTCGGTCAGCCAGGGCCAGTTGGTCATGCGAGGCAGTTGGCGACGCAGCAGCACGAGGGTCCGCGGCTGGTCGTACTCCCATAACTGGTTCAGCGCCTCGACCCGGACATTGAAGCCGTACCCGGGTCGCCAGACGATCTGTTCCAACTGGTCCTTGTAGGCTTCATTGTTGGCCGGATCACGCTGCTGCATGATCTCCATGCTCTTGAAGTGGGTGCGATCGTGGGCCGACTTGTCCGCGAGGGCGGCCATGGGATCCTTGACGGTTGTCTCGCAACCCAGGCAGGCCAGCAGCAGGGCCATGGAGGCACACAGCACCATGGCACGCGGCGTTCGTCTCAAGCAGTCTTCCATGGCACCGACCATGGCGCCAGTGTACCGCTGGAATACCGAATCCTCCCTGCAGTTGCTCATGCCGCCAAGGCCACCTACCATCTGGTCGATGATGAGCCCCCCAGAAACCACGCCGAATTCCGCCGACCTGCAAGCTCAGGTCGAAGAAGTCATCGAGAAGATGCGACCCGCCATCCAATCCGATGGCGGAGACGTCGAGGTGGTGTCCGTCAGCAGTGACGGGCAGGTCCAGGTCCGGTTCCATGGGGCCTGCGTCGGCTGCCCCTCGAGCACGATGACCCTCAAGGGGGGTATTGAGCGGAACCTGAGGACCTATGTGGCTGGATTCACGGCCGTCATTGCCGTGGATATGGATGGAAATCCAATCTCCGAATAGCCTAAAGCACTCTGGAACAATGGATTACGCAGCACAAGGCCCTGTTTTTT
The DNA here is from genome assembly GCA_029245245.1 of Phycisphaerales bacterium. Lineage (GTDB taxonomy): Bacteria > Planctomycetota > Phycisphaerae > Phycisphaerales > SM1A02 > UBA854. The sequence continues at coordinate 285,502 of JAQWPT010000011.1, read as the reverse complement.
AGGGCCTTGTTTCCATATCGAGAGTGGGACAATCACGGCAGATCCGCTAAGGTATGAGGTTGGAGGATTCGGGGTCGCGGGAACCTCGAAGGAGATGGCATGACCGCAGCGGCAGGAGGTCCGAGGCATGCTCGTCATCACACGAAGAGAAGGCGAAGAAGTCGTCATCGGCGATCCAGCCAATCCAATTGGCGTGGTTCGAGTGGCCTCGGTCAAAGGTGACCGGGTCCGGCTTGCGATGGATTTCCCCCGAGAGGTGGAAGTACACCGTCGTGAAGTCGCAGACCAGATCATTGCCGAGAAACCGAGCGTCGTGGGCAAGATTCGGCCAGCCGGCCAGAATCCCTGACCCGGACGATTCCACCCAGCACAAAAAAAAGTTCGTGACGTGCGGTGGGAGCACGTCACGAACCGGGAAGGGTATGACCCGTTTGACCGGCAACGTGGCCGGTCGGGCCGATTGGTGGTGAGGTGGTTCTGCAGACCAACCCCTGCCACAGTCCCGATGTGTGCGCACCGGGCGGACCTAGAAGAGGCAGGCGTCATGGCGATCCATGCCGGACGCTGCTGCCCCGGATCGGATCATCCGTGATCCGTTGCCTTGGGCACGCGTGGATGCCACACCATGCAGATGCTTCGCCACAGGTCCTGGTATGGCGAAATACCCCCTGATTTCCCGGACTCGAACACCATCCGTGGTGCGAATGCCCTGGATGTCGGGTCGAACAGGCGTCCCTGCCTGCTCGAAGCATGCCGCGCAGTACGGCAGTGACTCCACGTTGCCTTCAGCAATGCGAACATCGATCCCGTCAAGGATGCGAATCGCTTCGTCTTCATTGACCTGTCCCCCCCTGCCCATCGCGACGGATCGCCTGGCGAGCCCGCAGCATGATCTCGGCCTGTGAGGCGAACTTCTCTTCCCGCAGGGCGGCCCAGGCTGCCGGGTCGTGCACTTCCAGGTGATCCTTCACCCCAAGCACGACCACGCTGCTCTCGAGACCCGCCATGCGAAGCATGCGTTCCGGAATGCGGATGCGACCGGTCTTGTCCAGATCCACCCGAGCCGCCTGGGAGTACAGCAGCTGCTCGTATTCCAGCAGGTCCTCGTTGGGGACCAGTGACAACTCCGTTGCCGCCGCCATCTGCTCGAAGGTCTTCTCGGGCCAGACCCACAACGATCCCCGTTGGCCGGGAGCCACGTAGAACGCCGATCCATGAATGTCCGGGTCGAGACGACTCCGTAGATCCGAAGGAATGGCCAGACGCTGCTTCGCGTCGATCGTGTGTTCGTATTCGCCTGTAAACAGCACGCATCAAGTCCTCGTTGTTCCTGCTTGGGAAATTAGCCCACTTCGCCCCACTATTCAACACATTTCCTCAAGATCCTACCCCGATTCCCACAATGACCACCTATTTCAAGTCCGAAAATCACCCCATCCCCATGCTGTACAGCAGGTTACGCCTGTAATGCCTTTTTTTGGCACCCAAGAGCGGTTGCCAAGCCTCACTGATTCAAATGAAAGGGCAACTCCCCGTCGCCGCAAGCACCCTTTCGGGGCAGACTGAAGCAGGTCCAATCGGGGCGGGGCATTTCAGGGCCAACCGCGACATGACACCGGGGAAGAACAATGGTCGCAATCAACTTGATTTCAGATGTACTGGGGCGTATCCCTTCTGGGGCATTCCTCATGACCGCGGCCCACGATGACGCCCAGACCGGAGTCCTGACCCCACGGGTCCAACTCTGCAGCGAGGATCCCTGCCTGGTGATGGTGTCCATCCCTCGAGGAACCCCGATCGAGCCACTGCTGCGAGACAGCCGGTGCTTCGGCCTCTGCCGGATCATGAATGAGGACCGCCTCGTGCAACGGCTATTCAATCCGCCTCCACAACGTGGCGATGATCCATACGTGGCTATTCCGACGTCCTACGCCGTGACCGGAGCCCCCATCCTGCATCGCTGCGAGTTCTACATGGATTGCGAGCTTGTCGGCCACCTTGCACCCGATGCGGACTGCCGCATCTACCTGGGACTGGTCAAGGCCGTCGGCCTGATCAAGAACCCTGCTGATGCCCTCCAGTTCGAGATCATCGAACCGTCGGAATCGGTGATCAACGGCAAGAAGATCTGCGCCACTTGAACCTCCCGGTCCACGGATCCTCCCGGAAGCCGCGGTGACCTATCATCGTGTGGATGACGCACGAGCCAGTCCCCACCACTCATCCGGCGAACCTGCTGGGCATCGACTACCTGCAGGCGGCTGCGACGTTCGGCCCACCCCCCGTGCCGATCATCGACGTGCACACCCACATCAATGGAGCAACCGCCAGCGGCCTCTACAAGAAAGCCGCTGAGGCCTGGGGCATCCAGTCCTGCTGCTCGATGACCCAACTGGAGCAGGTCGAGACCGTGGCCGACGTGCTCGGAGACATGGTGCGGTTCATCGCGATTCCTTCGTTCGCCAATCCCGATCGGCGAACAGCCCATGGCTCGGATTTCCTGGACCGGATCCGCTCATTCCACGCCCTCGGGTCACGCATCGTGAAGTTCTGGGCGGCGCCGCGCGGCGTCGACTACGGGGATGAAATCGGCGACCCGGATCTGCTTCGCCTCGACAGTCCGTTGCGTCGCGACGCGATGGATCTGGCCGCATCGCTGGACATGATGTTCATGGTCCACGTCGCAGACCCGGACACCTGGTTCGCCACGAAATACCACGATGCCCAACGCTACGGCACCAAGGCATGGCAGTACGAATCGCTGGAACGACTGCTGGACCTGTACCCGGTGCCGTGGATCGCAGCACACTTCGGAGGATGGCCCGAGGACCTCGAGGTGCTCGATGGCCTGCTCTCAAGGCATGCCAATCTGCACCTGGACACCTCGGCCACGAAATGGATGGTGCGTGAACTCAGTCGGCATGACTCGGAGACCTTCCAGGCATTTCTGCAGAAGTGGGCTGGTCGAATCCTCTTCGGCTCCGACATCGTGACCTCCGATGACCACCTCAAGGCCGATCCGGAAGGCACCGAGATGACGGCCAAGGCCGCATCCCTTGATGAAGCCTTCGACCTCTATGCGAGTCGGTACTGGGCCCTGCGCCACCTCTTGGAATCCAACTACGACGGTCCCTCGCCGATCGCCGACCCGGATCTCGCCATGGTGGACCCGGACCAGCATGGACCACTGGACTCACCACGTCTCCACGGACACTCGCTCCCGAGGGAACTTCTTGAGATGATCTACAGCGAGGCCGCAACCCAACTGGGACTCATCGAGCCCCGTCAGGCCAGCAGCGCCTCGTAGTCGGCGCGAACCCGTTCACACCACCCTGCTTCATCGATGCAGAGACCACTCGACGTGGGCTCTGCAACCGCCCCGGTTCTCGCCAGCAGCCAACGGGTTGCGCCGTTCTCATCCAGGTCGACGGACCGGAAGATGTCCGGGTGCCCCGCCAACTCTTCCGCGGCTGGATGGCCGTGACCGAGCAGGATGGGGTGATCCGACATCATGGACCACACCAGCGGGAGCATGCCCATCGACTCCTGACGCCGCCCGGATGTTCCCGGCAGCAGAATCGCATCGAGGTGCGGCAGTACGGACCATGGAGCATCCATCGATGCATCCTCCACCAGCAGGTTGCCGTGGTCCATGGACTGGAGCCAGCTCAGACACTGCTGAAACCCGTGGATGTCGGGATGCGCGACGACCCGGACCGATCGGCCAACCAATGCCAACCGGGCGGGCACACCCATGAGAGATCGAAGCGGGGCCCACTGCTTGGGATCCCCGAAGACGCCGAAGACCACGGTGCCCTCATCGGCATCCCATGCCGCTGGACGAGTTGCCGTGTGCCCGGCACCCACTGAAGGTGGATCCACGCCGAACGGGCGCATTGCCAGGTCGATTGCACCCAGTCCGGCTCTCTGGAGCACCTTCACCATGCCGGAACATCCAACCTGAACCTGGAGCCGCGTGGACCCGTGCAATCGCAGGAGCGCCTGGATCAATGGTCCGCGAAGCGTGACCGCATCAAGCGTGCCGATGCACGGCGGTCCGTCATCGCAGGTCGATCGCAGGTGCAGCGAACGCGTTCCCCAGGCATGTACGAGATCGAAGGGGCCGGATTGATGTGACCATGAATCCAGGACGTCCTGCAGTGATTCGCCATTGGCGAGCATGCGGTCACCCATCGTGCCGATGCGACCACTGGTCTCCGGCAGTTCCGGCTGCCTGCGTTCACCGGCGCCGACCTCCAGGAGCACGTGCCGCCAGTCGGCGGGAAGTCCCTCGATCGTCCGACGGACCTGCCGATGCAGGCATCGTCCATCCGAACCGGGGAGCACGTCGATCAGGTGAAGAACACGCACGTGATCACCGGGGCTCGATGCGGCCACCGAGCTCTGACGTGATGTGGGTATAGAAGATCTTGGCGATCTGATCACCGGTCTCGACCGCGAGTCGATCGTTCAGATCGTTGCGGGCGGAGATGGTGTTGAATCCATGTGGATCCACGTTGGGAATGTCGACCTTGAGCTGGTGGTAATCGTACGTACTGTCCCCAGCGGGATCTGGAAAGAGCCGCTTCTCGTTCTTGACGTCGATGACGCGCACCCGGCACTGCGCCTGCGGCTCGGGTGTCTGGCCGTCACGGGTCAGTGCGAACTGATCGACGCTGACGAAGATGATCTGCGATGCGCCCACCGCCTCGCCGATGGCGTGGACCGAGAGGAGTTTGCCGGCCCGATCATGCTTGGTCGAGACCCGCATCGCGTCGCGAGCGGGAATCATGTTGCTCTCGGAGATGACCTCTTCCTCCATCAGGACGGTGGTCGCCTCCTCGGCGATGGTCCGCCGGAGTCTCGTCGGGCTGATCCGGTTGCGACGGTCATCGATGAAGACGACCGTGGGCACATCCGCGAGCTCGTACGCCGCCTCCGTCTTGGGCTCCGGTCGAGCCACGAAGCTGACGGCAGTGAGAACATTGCAGCCACCGAGTTCCACCAGGAATGGAACGGAAACCAGCAGCAGCAGCAGTGATGTGCAGCGGCGACGGGGCATCATGGCTGATCGACCTCCGGCTTGTAGCGATCCGGGTACTTCGGCTCCAGGTGCGGATAGAAGAGCCAGGCCGACTGCTTCATGAACTCCGTCAGCAGGCCGGTCTCGATGACATCGGGTCTGGCGGAATCACGATCCAGCTGCTTGATGGTCGGGAACCGTGCCGTGACGTGGTAGGCATCACTGAACTCGTCGGGATTGTGGCTGTCATCCTCGATGACGCCGATCGTGGCCGTGCACTCGCCTTCCCAGATCCACCGGTTTCCAGGAGGATTCAATCGGAAGGTATGGATGTCGATGAGCACGATGCGTTCGACCTGCAGCGCCTTGAGCATGTCGCTGTATGGCATGGCATTCCATCGTGGCGTCGAGAACTGCCACTCGCGGACCAGGCCCGGGGTGCGGACTCGTACGCCGGAGACCTCCCGGGCGATGAGTCCACCCACGCCGGAACTGACGACTTCCGGAAGCATCGGGTACTGGTGCAGCGTACCCAGGTCCGTGTCGACAACGACTGCGATGGTCTTGTGCTCCAACCCCTCGTACCGGGCGAGCACCTCGACGCGCTTCTGGTACTCGAAACTCTGGGCCATGCCACCAGCGAGGTAGAAGGCGCCACATCCGTCGCAGAGCAGGACGGTGAGCAGCAGCAGGATGGGCAGGAGAATGTGGCGACGCATCAGAAGACACCTCGGAAACGAAGCATGGTATAGCCCCACGCCAGAATCATCATGCCCAGCACGACCCAAGTGACCTTCATGGTCCAGAAACGGCACAGAATGCCGCCCAGAGGGGCCCCAGTGACCAGGACCACCAGTCCACCGAGAAAGAAGACCGCGGTGGCGAATCCCGCCACCGCCCCGAAGGGCTGCGCCTCGATCGCGGTCAGGAAGTTTCCATGGGCCACATTGCTGAAGGCCGTGGTGTATCCACAGGTCGGGCATGGGAGGTCCATGGTGGTGATCCAGCTGCACGGAGGCAGTCCCAACTGGGTGTGGGTTCCCATGCCGGATGCCGAGGGTGTCAGCCAGGCTGCGAACCCCAGCACGGTGCCGCAGACGAGCACCACCACAAGGGCGACGACCCGACGTGACAGCAGGCGGTCGAGGAACGCTGTTTCGTTCACCGGGGTTCCATGGGATTGGGACTGGGCATTCACCATCCCGACAAGGCTAGCGGCTCATGTGGTTGCTGGCAAAATGCAGGCTGTTCAGCCGCCCCTGGCTTCCGCCTCGAGGCGTGCCTTGAGTTCAAGCACTGCGTTGCACGCGTCACTGGACGAGCCTTCGCACGCCACCATTGCTGCGCTGCATGCCGAGCGAGCCTCGTCGAGACGTCCGAGTTCCATGTACAACTCCGCCCGGGCACGATTGTTCTCGATCAACAATCGTCGCGTGGACTCATCGTCCGGCACGTAGGCCAACCGGGGTTCCAGCAGTCGATCGTGGTAGCGCTCGTAGTGTTCGAGCATCGCGTCGGGTGTCGAACCGCACCAGCGGAGATGACCGATGGCCTCCTGTCCCCTGGCCAGGTCGATGGACGCGGCCCGGGCATCGGACGGATTCAACCAGGCGAGCATTTCCAGCAGATCGATGTACTGCACGAAGTGCTGCTGGGCCTCACTGCGACGGTCCTGATCGACATGGGCATCGGCCAGGGCACGGTGGCCGGAAGCCAGGTCGCGGAGTTGCCGGTTCTGTCCCGGGAATCGACGAGCCAGTGACTTGCGGATGCGCATGGACTCGTCCAGGTACTGCTGCTGGCGATCGGCGTCGCCGGTTCGTCCCGCCATGTACGCGACCCGGACGAGCACCACCGCCAGGTCACGCTGCAGCAACGGGTTCTCCGGATCGTCCTGCACGAGCGAAGACCGCATGACCCGGGCCTGGTCGTACCACTTCAGCGACTCCGCATCGTTGCCCGCCCTGGACTCGATGCTGCCCAGTCCTGTCAGGACGATGGCGTGATTCGTACGAACGCGGAGATCCTGCGCATCGATGGCTCCGGCAGCCTGCACCGACTCCAACGCCGAGGCGTAGTGGTCGCGGGTGGCATCGGAATCCTTGAGCACGTGCCTGGCATGATCGCCACGGAGCATGTGGTTCCGGGCCCGGTGCATGTGCTGCTCGGATGACGTGATGCCCGCAGCCTTGAGTTCATCCAGAACCGCATCCGAACGATCCAGCGACTGCTCGGCGCCCGACCAGTCGTCGAAACTCGGATTGCGCCGTGTCCAGCGGGATCGGGCCAGTTCCGAGAAGGCATGGGCCAGTTTCACCCGAAGCACATGATCGTTCGACTGGGCCCGGTCCAGGAGTGATTCCAGGTGCTCGACCCGGAGGGTCGCCAGCGAGGCGGCCTCGTCAAGGGCGTCGAACCGCTGGATCAACGTATCGAGCAGGATGGACAGGTCCGAATTGTGGTCGACCTGGATGTCGAGCAGTTCCGTCTTCTGGTCCCGCTCCGAGATCGCCAGCGAACGCTGGTGCGCTTCGTGCACGGCGAAGTAGGTCGAGACCACGACTCCGGCGATGAGGACGACGAGGACGCTTGCCGCGGCCGCCAGCAGTCCCCGGTGTCGCCGCGCGAACTTCCGGATCCGGTACATGGCGCTGGGTGGTCCCGCCAGCACCGGTTCATCGTGCAGGTAGCGTCGCAGATCGTCGGCAAGCATGGAGGCCGAGTCGTAGCGACGGGAGCGTTCCTTCTCCAGGCACTTCATCACGATCCAGTCCAGGTCGCCGCGAAGTCCCTTGGTCAGGCCGCGGTGGTCGGTCTCACGCGAGACGGCGACGCTGTCGGACTTCTCCTGGGACTTGGAACGCTGGTCGAGAAAGCGTGTGGACGGCTTGGCCGGTGATTCCTCGCGGATGATCCGGACGATCTCGTTGAATCCGGCCGATCGGAGCGAGTCCGGTTCGAACGGCAGCGACCCGGTGAGAATCTGGTACAGGACGACTCCCAGCGAATAGATGTCACTCCGCGTATCGATGTCCTGGGTCGTCATCTCCGCCTGCTCGGGACTCATGTACTCGGGGGTGCCGATCATCTGGCCTTCCCGGGTGAAGATGGTCTTCTCCGTCAGGGGCTGGTTCAGCGACTTGGCGATGCCGAAGTCGATGACCTTGGGAGACATGGTCTTTCCCTCGTATTCCACGAGGATGTTGTTGGGCTTCAGGTCTCGATGCACGATCCCCTTCTGGTGCGCATGCAGTACTGCTTCGCAGACCGAGATCATCAGGTTGATTCGATCACGGATCGTCAGGCGGTGCCGATCACAGTGCACCGTGATGGGAACACCCTGGACGTACTCCATCACGAAGTAGGGCAGGCCGCGTTCGGTGGTGCCCGCGTCGAATACCTTGGCAACGCCGGCGTGATCGAGAATGGCCAGGGCCTGTCGCTCGGCCTCGAATCGATTGATCACCGCGGCGGTGTCCATGCCCGGCTTGATGACCTTCAACGCGACCTTCCGCTTGACCGGCTTGGTCTGCTGGGCCAGGTACACGATGCCGAAGCCACCCTCACCGAGTTTTCGGATGATGCGGTAGTCGCCGATGGACTCGACCTCGCGATCAGAGGCGAACATGGCGCTGGTGTCCGACGCGGGAGGGCCCGACGACGGCGACTGCGGTGACTGCGGTGAACCACCGGGCGTATAGCGGATGGTCGGATCCATGGGACCAGACGGAGGCTGCCCCTCGTCAGGAGGTTCGGGAGGAGGAGTTGATGGGGGTTGCGTCATGGGTGGCCTGCGGGCGGAGCGATCGCCCAATCAAGATAGGCGATGGGTCCGCTTTCAGACGCGTCCATCGGGTGGTTTTCCGGACCACGGAAACGGAGAATGCCCTTGAACGGCGAAGAACGGCATTCAAGACGATCAGGAAAGGGGGCAGGCAAACCAGGTCGACTCGGATCCCACGCGGACCTCGGTCAGCAGGTGCAGGCGAAGTCCGCTGCCATGGAGATCGCTGAGGTCAGGTGGATGCGACGTGAAGAGGTGGCAGGTGGGCTCCAGCGGCGATGCGACCAGGGTGTCGGGGCAGGCGAGCGAGAGCAGGTGGTGGTGATCCAGCACCCACCGGGCGGCCACCGGAAGTTGGCGAAGGTTCGCTTCCCGGCAGAGGCAGTGCACGCGGCCGCTTGGGTCCACGCCGAGATCCACGTCCGGGCAGGTCGGACTGGAGACCGGCAGCGGTGCGAGCCCGGTCACGAACTCGGCCAGGTGCTGCGACGCGGGTTCCTCGATCCGCCGCGGCTCCGCATCATCGAGATCCAGTGGCTCGACCAGGTCATCGGTCACGACCAGCGGTGGAGGTGGAATCTCCACCATCGGTTCGGGAACCGGGGTGGAACTCGCCTCCGCAACCACCGCGGGCTCGATGGCATCCGAGTCGATGCTCGGAACGGGTTCACCGGCTCGATCCGACAGTGCCGTTGCGATTCCCCGGTGAATGTCCGAAACCAGTCCGTCAAGTCCGTGCTCGTGGTGATCACAGCGACACGACTGGACCTCCGCTCCGCCACTGTCGATGCGATGAAGACTGCCTCGCAGCGCGAGTTCAAATCCGAGTTGCTCCCGTACCGTGTCCGCCAGTCGCTCGCCCGTCTCCTGGGACGTTCGTTCATCCGATCCAGCAAAGCAGATTCCGAGATCGATCTGCACTGCACCGGGAAGACCGGCGAAGGTCTTGCACATCTGGTATGCAGCGACCACCGCAGCCTGGTTGGTTCCACTGAGAATCGTGATGCGATCGAATCCGACCGTGGCCAGGTGCACGGCATCCCAGTGCACGGGTGGAACCACCGACCAGCGGCGGCATCGGGAAGCCAGTCGCTCGATCGCCGCTGGCAGCGATGGACCGGAGCCCAGCTCCGGCAGCCGTGACGTGGACATGCAACTGAGGCAGGTGGAATCATCCTCGATCCGAAGCAATCCCCCGGCATCGGCATCCTGGTTGAGCGACCAGGCACAAGGACCGAACCAGACCGCCGCCCGGACCGGCAGGTGCCCGGGGACGAGGCACTCGATGCGAGGAGTGACCTCCATGACCTTCGCCGGTTCCACTGGTGGTTCCGGGGCGGAACCGGTGGACAGCGGCGTGGTGAAGAGATCGGTCAAGGTGGTGAAGGGATCCTGCTGCGACGTCATGGCGCAGCATTCAGGGTGAAACTGTTCGTGCTGGCACCGGTTTCACCGGTGATGGTCGACTCGTTGTAGGGATCGATCCGACTGCGACCATCGATCACCACCTGGTACCGGTATCGACCCGGAGGCAGGGGCACGATGGCCTGGAAGCACCCGAGCGTTCGATCGAATCGCATGGGTGTCGCCGAGGTCGACCAACCATTGAAGTCGGCGGAGATCGACATGCTCTGCTCGGGCAGGCCCGGCTGTCGGAAGCAGATCCCCTGGTCCGTAATGATCACGCCGAAGTCCAGCTCCTGCGATTTCGCCTCGATCGAACTTGCCGGGGGCTCGCTCTCCTGCACATCATCGGTGGGCGCAGTGCCAACCGGCTCCCGTGCCGCAGCCGGGGTGGCATCGAACCCCGCCTGCATGCGGAGGGCGAGTTCACCGACCCGGGTCGACGGTTGCACCTGGGGCGGAGGAACCGAGGCGGCCGAGCGACGATCCAGCAGTTCCGGCTGGACCTGTGGCGGATGCTCGATGACCCAGCGAGCCAGGGCCAGGTAATCCTGCTCGGCCTCGCTGCCCGGCGCGAACTCCGTGATGGGTTGGCCAAGTGAGGCGGCCTCCCGCAGTGGCTCATGCTCACGCACGACCATCGAAAGCAGATGATCCGGGAAGTGCTGGTGCAGCGCTTCGAGGATCCGGGCCGCGAGACGGGAGTCCGGGTTGAAGAGCGTGGGCAGCATGTTGCACTGGATGGGGCGGGCGATGCGCTCGATGAGCGACTGGATGGTCCCCCACTGGCGGCGGGCCCCTCGAAGTGAGAAGTAGCCGGTCTCGACTGGAATGAGTGCCTGGGTGGAAGCCCGCAGCGCGTTGTAGGTCAGCAGCCCGATCGAGGGCGAGCAGTCGATGAGACAGATGTCGTAGCGAACCGAGCACTCCTGGAGCACCCGGGCGAGTCGGCGATCACGGTCCGGCAGCGCGTAGAGTCCACCGTCTGGCGCCTCCAGGCCGGCCAGCATCATCGTGCTCGGCAGCAGGTCCAATCCATGCATGACTTCCCAGAGCATCGGGGCGGGATCGAATCCGTGGTCGAGATCCGAAAGCATGGCCTCGGCAATGCCGGTCTCGATCCTGGATTCGGGAACCCCCAGGCCGGCGGCGCAGTGGGATTGCGGATCCATGTCCACCAGGAGGGTTCGGACACCCTGCTTGGCAAGGACCGCAGCAAGGTTGATGGCGGTCGTGGTCTTGCCACAGCCACCCTTCTGGTTCACGATGGCGATGGTTCGCACGGAGGGCCTCCCTGACCGGATTCGGCGCGGATCGCGCCGTGAAACGCCGAAACGCTCACCGTCATCATCGGCGGGCATGAAAAGGGGCCTTGAATATGGGACGCAGTTCAGTCCGCCCCGAGGGCCGCCCAGGCCGCCACGATGGCATCCTCGGCAACGTCCGAGACGATCTCGACCCGCCCAGGGCAGTGTGGCACCACAAGGGTGTGGCACCCTCCCTCGAGCTTCTTGTCGTAGCCCATTCTCATCATGAGTTCCGCGGTGGCCACCGGAGCCGGAAGCCTGGTGGGCAGGCCGATCCGCTTCAGTCGCTGGATGAATCCCTCCGACCAGTCCCCCTCAAGACGGCCCAGGTTTCTCGAAAGTTCGATGGCGCCCACGAGTCCGATGGACACCGCTTCGCCATGGAGCAGGTCCATGGCCTCGATGGGCTCGATGGCATGGGCAAAGGTGTGCCCGAGATTCAGAACAGCCCTCCGCCCCTGCTCCCGTTCATCCTCCTGGACCACGACCACCTTGATCCGGACCGCGTGATCCACCAACGAAGCAATGGACGAAGGCTCCGCCGACGTGATGGCATCGAGGTTCGAGTCGATCAGGTCCAGCAGGTCCTCGCTGGCGATCAGACCATGCTTGGCGCATTCGGCCAGGCCGCAGCGCCGATGGCGATGATCGAGGGTGGCAAGGACCTCGGGATCCGCGAGCACGAGTCGTGGTTGCCAGAATGCTCCCGCGAGGTTCTTGCCCAGCCGCGGCCCCGCGCCTGCGTGGCCGGGCAGGGGCAGGTTGACTCCGGTCTTGCCCCCGACGGATGCATCCACCATGGCCAGCAGTGTGGTCGGCACCGCAACGAAGTCGATCCCCCGCAGGTAACTGGCGGCGGCGAACCCAGCCACGTCCCCGGTCAACCCTCCGCCCACGGCGACGATGGCGTCATGCCGATCCAGGCCGGCGGCCAGGGCGGACTGGTAGATGGAGGCAACGGTCTCGATGGTCTTCTGGTGCTCATCGGCCTCGATGGTGCATGCATGAACCTCGAAGCCCCCCGTGGCGAGCGCGTCGTGCGCCACGGCTCCATGGGTTTCGACGACGGCCTGATCGATCACGAGCAGGACACGGCGAGCGTCGCACACCGCTGCAACTCGTGGACCAATGCCGCCCAGTGACCCGGATTCCACGATGACCTCGTACTCACCACCTGGACAACGAACGGGTATGGAAGTCATTGGTCCTCGCAGTTGCGATGCTTGAGTTCTCCCAGGGCACCGGCGGGATCCTCCGGCAATGGAGGGTCGGGTACCGAGGAATCGACATCATCAAAGATACCAGTCAGCCGCGTTCTTCGTTTCGAGCGGCGGGTCAGCAGCAGCAGCCCCACCACCACGAGCAGCAGAACCGCGACACCGGCAATCAGCAGCACCATCGTGTCGACGTAGGCCTTGGAGTCGCGAAGGGCTGCATCCACCTCCCTCTCCACCCCGGCCACCACGCGTGGCTGCCCACCGATGAAAACCGGGTAGGCGCGCGAAACCCCCTGCCGATCCTCAATCTGCAGTCGCTTGTAGAAGTAGCCCTCCAGCACCACATCGTCTCCCGGCTGGACCGGGAGGATGCCCTGAAGTGGAACGTAGACCATGGCCGGACGGCCATCAGGAGAACGCACGAACCACTCCTGGACCGTCTCAAGCGGCCTCGCCAGTGTTGCCGCCTGTTCAATCTGGCCTTCGATCACCAGCAGTTCGCCACGGTAGTCACCGGGATGCTCGATGAGTGCATCGTGATCGATCACCAGGCGAGGCCCAATGGAGCCGGCCCCAGGTGGCCAACTGCGAACATGGTTGAGCAACTCGATGAAGCCGGCGTCCGGGGCATCCTGGTCATCGACAACCTGCGACAACGCCTCGATCGCGGACTCGGGCAGTGGAGGTGGCAACACGACCGGACGATCGAAGATCGTCATGGCCAGCAGTGCCACGTGGACGGGGAGAGGAGTAATCACAACTACACTCTAGTACAGGAAGCCCGCGGAGTTCCACGGACTTCCTGAGCAACGACCCCAAGGGGATTCGAACCCCTGTTGCCTGGATGAAAACCAGGTGTCCTAGACCTGACTAGACGATGGGGTCAGGACGAGGGGACATGATAGGGGATGACATGCGTGCAGGAAAGACACGAAGCCCATGGCTGCGGTAGGCTCTGCACGCGGCATGCACACACCCGATGCCATCACGATTGTGACCCCCTTGGCCCACGAGGCCCATTGCCTTGGCCGACACGAGGAATCCGCAGCCTGGACGATCCTGACCAGCGGACCCGGCCGGCGAGGAATTGAAACCAGTCTGGATGCAGTTCGACCGGCTTCGGGCAGTGTGGTCATCCTTGCCGGGACCGCAGGCGGACTGTCCCCCGCGAGGTCCACCGGCGAGGTGATCGTCGCCCGTGAAGTCATCGATGCCGGCTCGGGTCGCCGATGGACCCCATCTCTGCTCCTGGGCGAAAATGACCCACGCAGTGGCACCCTCTGTGTTGCCGAGGAACTCGTGAGCACCATCGCCGAGAAGCAGGCTCTCCATGAGCAGACCGGGGCCGATGGCGTGGACCTCGAATGCGCCGCCTTCGCCGCCCTCGCCGAGGCCCGGGGCTGGAACTGGGGCGTGATTCGGGGCATCAGTGACGGCCCTGAGGCCACCCTGCCCACTGAGGCAGCCCGGTGGATCGACTCCCAAGGCAAGACCAGACTGGGTGCCCTCCTCGCCTCCCTGCTGCTCAAGCCCCGCCTGCTGAGCTCTCTGGGCCGGCTTCGCCGCGACAGCCTCCAGGCCATGGATTCCGTGGCCCGAGCGATGCCGGACCTCCTCCTTCGAACCGGCTCCTAAGCCTTTTGGTTTGAGTGAGTTGGGTCTATTTGGAGGAAACCTCTTTCTCGCCGTTGCCGCCACTGCCTCCTGCGGATACCGTTACCGTGTTCTGCTTTGAGGGCCCGACAAGGCCCAAAAGCACCACAAATCAGTCTAAAAACGCGGTTTCGGCCGCGATGCCGCCGCCTGGAGAGTCGGAGCTTCCAGGCGGCGGATCTTTTTTCTCCACGCACCTATGGCCTGAAAGCGGGATCCCAACCCGGTTGGCTGATCCACCCAAAGGCCCACGCTTGTCAAGCCGATAGCCGCCCCATAGCCTGTCGCCTACAGACCTGCACATGCTCCTTGGGAGGGCCATCCAATGCTGCTGACCGCCACACTGACCATCGCAACAATCCTGCCGACTGCTGGCACATTTTCCCTGGCAGAGGATGTCGCGATCCATGGCCAACAGGCTCAGGCTCAGCGGGCCGAAGCAATGGCCGCCTTGGAAGCAACCCTCGACAACGAATCCCAGTTCCGCATCGCCCCCGCGATGTTCCAGGAAAACTCCACGGACACCACCGGTTCCGCGGACGTTGCCACCTTCGGTTCGGAAGGATCCATGCGGTGGGGCCTTGTCGGCGGATGGGGCATCGATGTCAAGTCCAGCAGCAACAACGAAGCCGCCTTCGGCGCCACCTGGGAATACTTCATCGTCGACGGCTTCGCCTTCGCACCGGAACTGAAGCTCTGGGGCTTCTTCCAGGACGGCGGGAACGCCTTCGGTGGCAGCCTCGATCTCCTGTTTGCATGGCACTTCGTCCGCCAGGACACATGGTCCTTCTTCGTCGATGGCGGCGTGGGAATGCTGGGATCCACCAAGAACGTGCCGATCGGTGGTTCGGAGTTCAACTTCACGCCCCAGGCCGGCGTCGGTGTCACCTTCGACATCGGCGACAACAATCGCTGGGTCGTAGGCGTCCGCTGGCACCATATTTCCAATGCCGGCCTGTACTCCGAAAACCCCGGACGTGACAGCGTGTACCTCTACACGGGCATCAACTTCCCGTTCTGATCCGGGAAGCCGTCGTGCGATCCAACGCAGGTGTATCTCAGCCGTCGTAGCGCCCGAAGACGAGCGAAACGTTGTGGCCACCGAACCCGAACGAGTTGTTCAGGGCGTACTTGATTGGACGCTCCTGGGCTTCGTTGGCAACGAAGTCCAGGTCAAAGCCCTCGTCAGGCTCATCAAGATTGATCGTGGGCGGCAGAACGCCTTCCCTGATCGCATTGATCACCGCCACCGACTCGATACCGCCGGCTGCACCCAGGGCATGGCCGGTCATCGACTTCGTCGATGACATTGCCAGCGACATGGCATGCTCCCCGAAGAGGTCCTTCACCGCGGCGACCTCGGATGCGTCACCGAGCGGCGTGGAGGTGCCGTGGGCGTTGATGTAGTCGATGTCCGTAGTTGAAAGTCCCGCATCCGCCAGTGCATGCTCCATGGCCACCCGGGCTCCGGTGCCGACCGGATCGGGAGCAGCGATGTGGTGAGCATCACCAGTAATGCCAAAGCCATGGATCTCGGCGAAAATCTCGGCTCCACGCTTCCTGGCGTGAGCTTCTTCTTCCAGGATCAGGGCCGCAGCACCTTCGGCGAGCACGAAGCCATCTCGATCCCGATCGAACGGGCGAGAAGCTCTCTGCGGATCATCGTTGCGGGTCGACAACGCCTTCATGGCGGAGAATGACCCGATGCACAGTGTGGAAACGGCTGCTTCCCCGCCGCCGCAGACAATGACGTCCGCGTTGCCTCGCTGGATCATGCAGAGTCCTTCGGCGATGGCATGGCCACCGGACGCACACGCCGTGGCTGGGGAGGAGTTGACCCCCTTGAGTCCCAGGGCAAGCGAGATATTGCCGGCACCTGCGTTGGCCATCAACCTCGGGACGTTGAACGGGCTCATTCGCTTTGGTCCCTTGTTGATGAGCTTCAGGTGGCCAGTCTCGATGGTGTGGATACCGCCGATGCCACTGCCGAAGATGACACCGCGCCGATACGGATCACCCGTCTTGAAATCGAGCCCACAGTGTTCGGCCGCTTCCATCGCGGCATAGACGCCCAGCAGCGAGAAGCGATCCATCCGCTTGTGATCACCAGGCGGAATGCGTTTGGCTGGATCCCAGCCATGCACTTCCCCGGCGATCTGCGTGACCCACTCGTCATTCAACGGGAATGCGGTGATGGGACCGACTCCGGATCGACCGGCCTTCAGTCCCTCCCACAACGCGAGCGCATCATCACCAAGGTCGGTAATAGCACCGAATCCGGTCACGACGACACGACGCCGACCATTGGATGTCATGTGTTCACGCCTCCCGTGGGGAAACGACCATCAAACCCAGCCCTGCCCGCGGTCAAGCGGAAGAAGAACTGACCTTCATGATGTAATCGATCGCCTGTCCAACAGTCTGGATCTTCTCGGCTTCGTCATCCGGGATCGAGGTTTCAAACTCATCCTCGAACTCCATGACCAGCTCGACTGTGTCGAGGCTGTCCGCATTCAGATCGTTGGCGAAGCTTGTTTCACGGGTGATCTCGGCACGATCAACACCCATCTGTTCCGAGACAATCTCGATCACCTTGGCTTCGATCTCAGTTTCCGTCACGGCGAATCTCCTGGTTGGTCAGAATCCCATCTGAGGGGCTGCATTGTAGTGGTATCGAGGGGTAAGAGGCAATCCGGGCGGCGGGGCCGTCCACCAAACTAGCAGACCATCCCGCCATCGACGGTCAGGACCTGCCCGGTGACGTAGCCTGCTCCCTCGGAGGCGAGGAAGGAGACGGCATGAGCGATGTCATCCCCCTCTCCGAGCCGCTTCAGCGGAATCCGCTTGGCAGCCTCCTCAAGGACCCCTGCCCCGAGGGCTTCGGTCATCTCGGTCCTGATGAAACCCGGAGCCACCACGTTCGCGGTCACGCCCTTGGAGGCGAACTCCTTGGCAATGGTCTTGGTCATGCCGATGATCCCGGCCTTGGCCGCCGCATAGTTGGCCTGCCCTGGATTCCCGATAAGCCCGGTTACAGAACTGATATTGATCATCCGTCCAAACCGGCCTCGCATCATCGGCCGGGCTGCAGCCCGACAGGCGATGAAGATCGACCGCAGGTTCACGTTCAGGACGACATCGAAATCCTCATCGGACATGCGGAGCATCAGCCCGTCACGGGTGATTCCGGCATTGTTGACGAGAATATCCAGCCGCCCCTCGTCGGAGACAACCGACTCGATCAGTTCATTGACTGCAGATCCATCGGCAAGATCGCAGGTCGACACGACGGCACTGCCACCGGCCGCCTCGATCTCGCCCTTGAGGGCTTCCAGTGGATCGGCAGTTCGAGCCACGAGCACCACACGATGCCCGTCAGCGGCCAGTCGAGTGGCAATCGATCGTCCGATGCCCCGGCTGGCTCCGGTGACCACAGCAATCCGCTGCTCTGGAGCGTCCGTTGAAGGTGGAATGGCACTGCTCCGTTGGCAGGAGTTGGATGGACAGGACCGGGAAGGAATCCCCTGAACCGATGAGCAACAGTGTACCCGCGTGCATCAGCCCCCGGGGGGACCTCCGGGTGATCGAGGCCCAGGTGACTGTGGTCCCGAAGGCCCTCCTGGCGATGACGGACCACGGGGCCCGGGAGGCCCGGAGGGTGACAACGGCAACGGTGGAGCCGTGCTTCCGGAGGCCGATCCGCTGCGGCCTCCCTCCTCGGCCGTCAACTCGTCCAGTTCATCGTCGTACTCGTTCGCTCTGTCCTGTTCTTCCTGCAGCACGGTGAACCAGGAATCAACGAGGTTGATGCCACTGAGTCGATCCACCACGTCTGGAGGCTGGATGGCACTGGTGAAAGCCGATTGCCCCATCTCATCCTTGAAATACCACAACTGGGCCTGGTAGCCATCGTCGAGCAGGTACATCGCCAGGACACAGGGACGCCCCTCCGGGCTGACACCGGTCTGGAGCGTCACTTCCCGGATCCGTGCGGCAGCCGGGGCGAGTTGATCCGTGCTGACCATCGCATCCAACATCATGCTGTCATGCGCACTCATCATCTCTCGCAGGGTGTCGGGCTGGGCGTTCACGAAGGCATCGAAGAACACCAGCAGATTCCTGCGCTCGTCGCAGTCGGGCGGGGCCTCGGCCTCGGTGAGCACCACCTTGTCACTGACCTGGAGTTCCTCACGAAGATCGACGAGGGCACACCGCGGGCGGGCCGGGGCGCGAGGGGCCGGGGGCGGAGCAGCCTCCGTCACCTTCTCCTCTTCACCACCACAACCGGTCAGCCCCATCGGAAGCATGACCAGCAAGCCTGCAAGGAGCAGGCCAGCGGCATTGTTGATCCAGTCAGTCTGTCGGAGCCGTGTTCGGTTCATCATGTGTCTCCACCTTGACCTCGCGGTCGACCCGTCGCATCAGTCCCTTGAGGACCTTTCCTGGGGCCAGTTCATCAAAATCACCCACGCCGTCCTTGATCATCGCGGCACAGGATTGAGCCCATCGTACTGGCTGGGTGATCTGTTTGACGAGCAGGGCCTTGATATGTTCCGTGTCGTTGGAATCATGGACCTGGGCCGTGACATTGCTCCAGACCTTCATGACCGGGGGCTGGAACGGGACCTGCTCCAATCGGCTTGCCATGGCCTGGGCGGCTGAATCCATGAGGCTGGAATGGAATGCCCCGGCGACGACCAGTTGCTTGGCCTTGAACCCGGCCTCGGAAGATTGCTCGATGGCCGCCGTGCAGGCTTCGCTGTCTCCCGAAAGCACGATCTGGCCCGGGGCATTGAAATTGGCCGGTACGAGCACGTGGCCTTCGCCACAGGACTCGACCACGGCTCGACAGAACTCGATGGCCTGCGACTCGTCAGCCCCCATCAGGGCAACCATGGAACCGGAAGTGGCTTCCGCCGCCTCCTGCATCAGTCGTCCCCGGTCCGCCACCAGGCGGAGTCCATCCTCGAATGTGAATGTCCCCGCGAGATGCAGCGCCGTGTATTCACCCAGCGACAGACCAGCAGTCACGCCGACGTCCACGTTCATACCCTGTTCGATGAGGCCGGCATGGCACGCGACCGAGCAGGCGTAGATCGCCGGCTGGCTGGCATCGGTCTGGTTGAGGCGTTCGGCCGGGCCATTGAAGCAGAGTTCACTGAGGGAGGCCCCCAGCGAGTTCTCGAGCACCGCATCGGCGCGAGAAAAGATCTCCCGAGCCGCTGCCGAAGATGCTGCCCAGACCTTGCCCATGCCCACGGCCTGTGCGCCCTGGCCGGGACAGATGATTGCGTGTGCGTTGTTCATGAACGAATGATAGCAGGGCCGGGTTCAGACCCGCCAGACGCTGCTGGCCCAGGTCAGGCCGGCGCCGAAGGCGACGAACACCACCGTATCACCACTCGTGATGCGTCCGGCTCGAACCAACTCGTCAAGACAGAGTCCCACCGATCCCGCCGAGGAGTTCCCGCATCGATCGATGTTGATGTAGACCTTCTCATCGGGAAGACCGATCTTCGCCTTGGCCGACTCGATGATGCGGATGTTCGACTGGTGACAGACGAACTGGGCCACGTCATCGACGGCAAGCCCCGTCTGCTCCAGCGCGTCCTCGATGACCTGCTGGAACTTGGTAACCGCGAACTTGTAGACCTCCCGACCGTTCATCCGCAGGCACCCGACTCGAACGTCCGAATGCGGCGCATTGGGGGGGACGTCGCTTTCCCTGGAGGGCATGTAGAGGTTTTCCCACCCCCGGCCATCGGACTCGATCTTCTGGTAGATGCAGCCTCGCTCAGGATGCTCGTCATCACGCACAAGCACCACGGCACCGGCCGCATCGCCGAAGAGGATGGAGACCGTCCGCTCCTCGTAGTCGAGGAAGGGACTCAAGGCATCACACCCGATGACACCGATGGCCCGATGCCGCCCGGAGCGGATCAGTGAATCAGCGACGTTCAGGGAATAGACGAAGCCACAGCACGCGGCATTGAGATCGAAGGCTCCCGCCGGCTGGGCCCCGATGGCCTCCACCAGGCGACACGCATTGGACGGGCATCGCATCTCCGAAGTCAACGAACCGACGATCAGCAGGTCCAGATCGGATCCTTCGATGCCGGCGGCTTCCATCGCCCGGGTGATCGCCAGTCGCTCCAGTTCGAAGGCGCACTCCCCCTTGGACTCATCGAGTATCTGGCGTTGATGCACCCCGGTTCGCTTGACGATCCACTCGCTTGTGGTGTCGACCATGCCTTCGAAATCGGCATTGGTGAGCACACGAGTCGGCAACGCTGATCCGGTTCCGGCGAGTCGAACCCCGAAGGGGGTAGTGTGGGTCATCAGGATTCCACTTCCACGGCACCGACCAGGTCGGAGATGGATTCGTTGACCCGGGCATTGACGTACATGTGGGCTCGACGAATCGCATTGGTGATGGTCCGAGCCTGGCTCGAACCGTGGCAGATCAGGCAGAGGCCGTTGACCCCCAGAAGGGGCGCACCTCCGTACTCGTGGTAATCATACGCGGCGTAGAGTTTCCTGACGATAGGCTCGAATTGCCCGGCCAGGGAAGGATCGATCCCATCGATCTCCCGCTTGATCATTCGAAAGATTCCGCTGGAGAGTCCCTCGCTGAGTTTGATCACCACGTTGCCCGTCACTCCATCGGTGATGACAACGTCGGCTGCTCCGTCGAAGACGGCCCGACCCTCGACGTATCCGATGAAGTTGATGTGTTCCGTGTCCCTGAGGAGGTCCCGTGCCGCCTTGAGCTGTTCGGTGCCCTTGGCCTCTTCCCCACCGACGTTCATCAGTGCCACCCGCGGATTCTCGATGCCCAGCAGGTCGCGGGCGTAGATCGAGCCCATGATTCCGTACTGGTGCAGGTGCGAAGGCTTTGGATCGATGTTGGCCCCCACGTCCATGAAGACCACCGGTCCACCGAAGGTGGGCATCACGGCGGCGATCCCCGGGCGGGAGACATTGGGAAGGCGGCGCATGTGCATCTGGGCGGCAGCCACGAAGGCGCCGGTGTTGCCGGCGGAGATCACGGCATCAAGCCGCTGGTCCCCTGCCTTGCGTGATGCCATGCGGCAGAGTTGGACCATCGAACTGTCGTTCTTGGTTCGAACCGCTTCCACCGGCGATTCGTCCATGCCGATCAACTCGGTCGAATGCACGAGTTCGATGCGATGGTCGTCAATGCCCGCGGACTGCATGCCCGCCTGCATCACGGCCTCATCACCGAAGAATACGAGTCGATCGTCTGCATCAAGCAGTGAAAGGGCATCGAACCCACCCTCAAGGATGGGATCAGGTGCCAGGTCGCCACCCATGACGTCCAGACCAATTCGCATTGATTACTCGATTCCAGATGCGCGGATCGACAGGCCGGGCCGCACGTATCCACACTCGCGACAGGCGCTGTGAGGATGCTTCTTGCTGCCACAGGACGGACAACTCGACATGAGTGACCGCTGCAGAGCGTGGTGAGAACGACGCTTGCGCTTGCGGCTCGGTGATGTCCTGAATGCTGGTACGGCCATTGTTTCGATTCCTACGTTGGAACTCCTGAAGCCCGCTTCGGCGGTACCCAAGAGGACTCGACACTGTATGGAACACGTCACCCGGTGTCAATGCAAACAGGGCTGTGAACCCCACTCAGGGGCCCTTCAGAGCCAATTCCCTCTCATCACATCAGGTGCAGCCAGTCCTTGAAGAGGAAGTCGAAACGTTCCGTCAACAGCGTGATCCGCCCCATCACCGTCAGGCCGAAGGCCGCGCCGAAGGTGATCATCAGGACAAAGATGCCACCACGAGCCACCTTGCCGACGGTTCCCTTGTGTTCAAGGGAGAAGAAGAAGTAGACCAGGCACAGCAGCACGCTGATGAGAATGGTGACTGCACCGACGGAGGCCCATAAATCAAAGTTGCCATTGACATCCTCGGCCCAGAGCGTGGTGATTGTCTGCTTGATCTGGAGCAGGAAGTCGGACTCCAGGTGCGACGTGAGACGGAACCCGGCCGTTGCGCCGATGATGAACGCCAGCGGCCAACGCGCGATCCAGCCGCCCTTGGGCAGCAATCGACAGACGAGCATGACGCCGAGGATCGCGGGAATGACATAGACCCAGTCCCACATGTAGGACCAGGGAAGCCCAGGCGTCGTCCAGTCACGAACGAGATCCGGAAACAGGTTGATCATCAGCTGGTCGACGATGCCGGTGTAGAAGGAATAGGCCATCCAGTATCCAGCGGATGTGCCCACCACGATCGCTTCGGCCGTCTTGTAGAACGGGTTGTCACCGAAGAGGAACGACATGATGCAGAGCGTCAGAATCGCGGACAGCCAGATGCCGATCGTCCGACTCGTGGAGGCGGTGGCTCCCGCGGGACGACTCGCCTCGGGAACGTTGTACGGGATGCTCTCGGTCGTCATCCAGTTCGAGACGTTTCCGGTGGGCTTCCACTGGTACACGCTCATCGGAGCACCCATCAGGCTCTTGACACTGGACTCTGCTGGCGAATCACCGGTCGGCAACCAGCCCGTGAACACGACGGCTCCGGTGTACTGAACCAGATCCACCGACTTGCCTCGCTTGTGTTCCTTGACCACGAACGCGCGAACCGGGTTCGTATAGGAAGCCGCAGTGGTCTCCTTGATGAACGCAGCATTGTCCGCCCGAGTGGCGATCGTCCGGGTGTCGCCGGCCTGGGCACCGTAGTGTTCCAGTTGCCGGGCACCGCTGCTGTTCTCGACCATCCACAGGTCGATGTCGGCCAGTTCGGATTCGTATTCGGTCCAACTCTGCTCGGAGGAAACCGTGTACACCTTGCCGGCGTCAAGCAACAGGGAGGCGACGAACATGCCGATCACCATGAGAGCGACCACGACGATCCAGCCGATCTTGCCGGCGGAGGTGCCTTCGGGAACCGGGGTGTGGGCTTGATCGGTCATCGGGTGCCACCTCGCTTGCGATCAAGGAAGAAGATGAAGTTGCCCAGCAGGATCAGCACCAGCATGAGCAGATGGGCGACGAACTGGGGCCCCATCCGCTGGAAGGCGGCGGTGGACGAGAACCGAGCGGACTTGAAGTCCTCGAGGATGGGATACTCCTCGATCATGATCTGCTCGTATCCAGCGGCGCCCTTGATGGCTGCCAGAAGGCCGGCCATCGGATCCGGGATGTAGGGATACAGCAATGGAGCCTGCACGCCGGTGCACCCGGCGACCATGGGCAGTCCAGCCGGAGTCGCGGCGTACTGGACCCACTGCTTGGCTCCAGGGTCACCCGCGCACACGTTGACGACGAGGTCCATCGCCTTGGCGGACTTGATGTTGGCCGTCATGGGGATGTCCTCAAGCGACTGCTTTCGCGAGTCGGTGATGAACAACTTCTTCCAATCGACGATGATGTTCTTGATGACCGCCTCGCCGCCGGGCTTGTACCCGAAGGACATGTAGTCGGTCCCGTACTCGAGCCCCTCGAACTCCGTGTCAAGGATCTTCATGGCGTCCTCGATGAACGGTTCGCCCAGCGGCCAGAGGCACATGAAGTAGACCTTGTGCCGCTTGAAGCCGCAATGTCGCGTGAATGACATCGCCATCGGAAGCAGTTCACCCTGCGAGCCGGGGTCGAAGTCGAAGGACACCAGGATGCGGGACCCGTCGGGCAGGTCCTCGATCGCGTTGAAGACGCTCCGGTCCATCTGGGTCGCGCTGTTGGGCGGAAGGAACCGCAGCAGGATCGGCACGGCGACACAGACGCCCATGAGCAGGAAGATCCAACGACGGTCGAGATTGCGGAGGAAGTTCACCATGGGTCAATCCTCCGATCCAAGGTACGAGCGGTCGATGCCGAGCAGCACCTTCAGCGACGTGGAAACAATGCCCAGTGCAATGCCGATCATGATGGCGCGGTTGCCGGCCTTCTGGGGAACGTCGTGAATCATCTGCGTCAGGTTCTCCAGTTTCAGACCGTTGACGAACTGGTACCACCACCCATTGAGGTGATCGGACACCTGGGCGGCCAGCAGCTGCTGCTCCATGGTCATGTCTTGCACCGTGACCCCCTGCCAGGTCAGCGAAGTGAAGGCGTTTCCATACTCAACCTGGGTCCCGATCGACTGCACGAAGGCCTGGCTCGCCTCGGGGAACGAGGCCACGTACGACGACAGGTCCGGGAGGAAACTCGTCAGCCACTCGCCGGCATAGATCTGCCCCAGCAGCACGATGAACGCCGTGAACAGGAGCAGAAACGCCTCGAGGTTCTTGGCTCGGAACGCCCGGAAGGCTGCGGATGCGATGTAGAACGCGAGCATCGCGAACATGGTCGCCGTCAGCGGCTTGTACACGAAGGAGTAGATCCACCAGAAGGGAACCCCTTCCTGGGAGACCAGTGGTGCGGCCCAGGAGTTGTCCGGTGACGTCACGGTGGGCAGTGCCCCGATCTTGAAGATGCCCACGCACAGGGTGATGAAGAAGGCCAACAGCGTGATGGCCCCGTAGGCCCATCCCGGCTGCTTGTTGGAGATCTTCGCCAGGTTGAGCATGATCAGGTTGCCCGCACCGAGCACCATCGCCGCCGCGGCGAGGATGATGAACATCTCCATCGCAGTGGCGCCCCACTGTTCCGTATATGGAATGAAGTAGGTCGCGATCAGCAGGAAGCCGATCAGTGCCGCGATGATGAGGGGAATCGTCCGCTTGGCAAGCATCAGTTGGCTCCCTCATCAATGGCGGGCTGAGCATCCTGATCACGTTCCATCAGTAGATCGAGGTTGGCAATCTTCTCGGAATCGGGGACCAGGCCGTCCTCACCCAGGACGTTGTTGGTGATGTAGAGGTCCGCGATACGCAGTGGCTTGGCATTGGGAAGGACCGCGGCCAGGGTGGCCAGCAGGCAGCCCAGCACCAGCAGGAAGGCAGCGATGATCTTGCCCAGGTCCTGCCCCTTGAGTGATCCCAACTGCTCGGGATCGTTGGACAGGTAGGCCGATGCGGCGAAGAACTCCTCGCCGATGAGCGTGTAGTCGCAGGCGGCCACGAAGAACGGCAACTGCGACGGCATGGCCGTACCGGCGACCTGGATGGCCCCGATCGAGTTGGCGGTCTCGGCAAGGATCAGCGACTCGGCGTAGAAGGCTCCCATGTAGAAGCACGCCGCCGGTTTCTCGCGAACCATGACACCCTGCACGCCGGCCGTGTAGCCGAACTGCTCGTCGGTCAGGTAGTAGATGTTGTCCTCGTTGTAGGCATCGGGTCGACCTTCGCCGAGGTAGGCGGCCTGCACCGTCTCGCGGGCGGTCGTCATGACCAGCGATCTGGCGGTCGGAACCTTCAACTGGGCGTCGTACTGGGCCGCGGTGCGAGCCACGTTCGCCAGGACCGTGATGCCAGCCACGGTCTGGATGTCGTTGATGTCGAGGATGCCGGGCACGAAGAGCACCGGCTTGCCCATCTCCGTGGCACGTCCCACGGCTTCCGACACCGCCTCGAGACCGGCGATCGGCCGAACCTTGATGGTGCCGCCATGCTTGGCGTAGAAGACGAAGAACACGATGACCACGCTGATGATCATCATGATGATCAGGAACCAGAGCTTGCCCTCGTTGATGTACTCCATCCTGGCGGTCACGGGCATGTCCGCAACGGAGAGCGGCGAGTAGGTCCCGCCGGGCCCAGTGGACGCCACCGCGTACATGTAGGTCACTCCATCATCGACGTTCTCGTCGAGAAACTGGTTGACCGAGTAGGGCACGGTTCCCACCGGCTGGTTGGCCTCGTAGTCGAAGTCGTCGGCAAAGGCCAGTTCACCCGGACCCGCAGCCGTCTCGGCGCCGCTCTCAAGTCCTTCGGCCGTCTGGACCACCTTGCGATAGATGGCGTACCCGTTGACAGGTCGAGCCCCACTGGCCTGGGCACGGTCCTGGGGTGACAGGTTCCATTTCACCGTGATCTGCTGGCCCACGTCGTCGGGCACGTCCTCGGCCACGACGTCGCTCGGCCCCACAAGGGTGACCGCCTGCGCGTGCACGACAACAGGCGTGCAGCACAGCAGCATCAGGAGAACAGCGAGAGCACGTGTCATGCGTTCACTCCTCGATCAGTTCCACGTTGGCGCGGGGGACGATGGCCTTTTCACCGGAGGGGAACGTCACCTCCAGCACCCGGGCCTTGGATCCGGACCCGAGCACGTGCGGTTCAGCGGGGAGCCCCGAGACTTCACCGATCATCCCGAACCAGGGATCACGGATGACTCGAAGCATGCGCCCCGTCTCAAGTTGCCCTTCCTCGAACTTCGCATCGCTGGATGCCGACGGCGCCGCATCCAGTGGAACGATGATCTCCGGTCGCATGACACCAGCCCGGATCTGGGTGGCGCCATTGACCGATGCCTCGCGACCCTCGAACTCGCGAAGCATCGCGTAGGTCCGATCGGCCATGGAGATTTCACCGAATCCCTCGGTGACGATGACGGTGATTCCAAGCGACTCGCGACCGGTGATGGCGACCCCGAGGTCGTAGCCAAGCAGTTCCTTGAGGTCCTGGTCGTCGATGCCGCCGGAGATGATGGCCGCAGCCTTGACCTCCATGGCTCGGCGAATCGACTCGACGGTCATCCTCGCCCCACCGACGATCACGCATCCAGCCATGTCCTCGGTGATCAGGTCCGCCGTAAGTTCCTGGTCGTGCGCGACGGTGGCCACCCTGATGCAACCCTGGGTTTCCCCACCAACACCAAAGATGCCCTGCGCGTAGGCCACGTCGGCTTCGATTTCACATCCCTCGTGCTCCGTGACGCCGACGACCCGACCGCTCATGTAGGCGCGAACCTGCACCGGCAGTGGTGCCCCGCGGATGATGACCTGGCCGGTCACGGGCGATACGGTTTCCACCGTGCCTTCGAACCGGGAGTGGACGATGGTCCTGAACATGCCGAACATGCCCTTGCTCTGGGCCAGTGGCTCGTCCAACGCGATCGAATCACCTTCGGACTTGAGCATGCAGGCGACGACGTCGGCCGCGGGCAGGGACATGGTGTTGGCAAGATTGACCGGGTGCACGTCACCGGGGAGATTGGTCTCGGCCACGGTGTCGTCGGCCTTGACCATGTCGTCGACCTTGACCTGGACATCACCCGCGATCGGCAGCCGACGCATGATGCGATGCTTCTTGTGCCGGGTTACCAGCAATCCAGGTGTGTAGGCCTTTGCCACGCTGCTGCTCCTGGGGGTCGATCAGACCGCCACTGCTTCCGATTCTTCCGCGTACACGTCCAGAGAGTCAAGCCAGCCCTGCACGGTCGACTGGCACGCGGCGCGGTCCTCCGGAAGAGCCAGGGGACGGCCTCGGCCATCGAGAATCAGGCCGACGGTACCACCGCGGACCGATCTCTGCACTTTCTTGCCCGGTCCTTCTCCAAGGTCGATGCCGCGAGCGGGAGACAGGGTGATCGTCGCCGTCTCCTCTTCTCCAAGTTCCACCAACTGCAGATCACCACCATTGATGGTGCCGCTGGCCGCCCGATCACCCGAGAGTTCCCAGCTGAAGCACGACTTGCCCGCCTTGGGCATGCCCTTGGCTGCCACGCAGGTGCCAAGGTAGACCAGGCAGTCCCGATCGAAGACCTGTTCCGCCGCCTTGGGATGCACGCTCGCAAGCACCCCGAGGTGGGGCATCATGAAGATCGAGTCCTTGGCCAGCATGGTCACCCCTTCGGGCTCGAAGGCGTCGATGAGCAGCATCGCCGTCTGGTGCATCCGCGGGGCGTGCGACAACACGCCACCGGAGGCGACCAGCAGGTCAAGTGTCATGTTGTCCACGATCGTCTGGCCACTGGTCTGCTGGCTGAAGGTATCCCCCACCGTTCGCTGCTGCTGCACGCCCTTGAGCGTCGTCGCGAACTCCTTGTGCTGCTTGTAGGCCAGCCGCAGGGCCTCGCGGGCCACGGCCTGCTCGAACATCAGCGCCTCGCGGGTCTGGGGGATGGTCGTGGGGCGGATCATCTTGTTCTTGACGTGGTTTCGAAGTTCCCGCTCGTTCATGTCGAAGGGAACCCACCGGAGCACGTTGGGCATCGTCGCTTCGGCGCACACGTTCGAGATGGAATAACTCATGCCCAGGTTCGCCGATACCGTCCGGTTGAACGTCTCGTCGAACACGCTGAACACGTCGGTGGTCGCACCACCGATGTCCACGCCGACCACGTTGATCTCCTGGAGTTTCGCCACCGTCTGGAGAATGTCTCCCACCGCTCCGGGCGTCGGCATGATCGGGGCGCCGGTCCAGCCCATGAGCTTGTCGTAGCCGGGGGCCTGGGCCATCACGTGCTCGAGGAAGATGTCATGAATCTTGTCGCGGGCGGGACCGAGGTTTTCCCGTTCCAGAACGGGGCGGAGATTGTCCACGATCTGCAGGTCGAATCCCTCATCACTGAAGACATCCTTGACCGGCTCGCGGGCATCCTTGTTGCCCGCGTAGATGATCGGCATCGAGTAGTCGCTGCCGAAGCGGGGCTGCGGCTTGGCAGGAGCAACCAGTTCGGAAATCTGGACCACCTTGTCGGTCGTGCCGCCATCGGTGCCGCCGGAGATGAGAATCATGTCCGGTCGCAGGTCGCGGATGCGCTGGATCTGGTCGTGGGGACGGCGTCCGTCGTTGGCCGCGATGACGTCCATCACGATCGAACCGGCACCCAGGGCCGCCCGCTTTGCACTGGCGGCGGTCATCTCGGCGATCACACCGGCAACCATCATCTGGAGGCCGCCACCGGCACTGGAGGTCGAGATGTAGATGTCGCACCCCTCGGTTCCGGTGGCCGGACAGATGATCCGCCCGTCATCGCCGACGAGGCGACGCCCAGCCAGTTCCGCAATCTCGGTCACGGAGTTCACAACTCCCATGGTCACATCGGCGAACGGCTTCTCGACCGTGGTCGGTGCCTCGCCACGATGGGTCTGTCGGTACTCCCCATCCACGTACTGGATGAGAATCGCCTTGGTGGTCGTGCTCCCGCAGTCGGTTGCAAGAATCACCTTGATCGTGTCAGGGTCGAGGTTCGTCATCGGTGGATTGATCCTGGGTGTCTTCGGGCAAATGGGCGGGTTCGGCTTCTTCGGCGTCAGGACCGACCCGGTCCCAGTGCTCCAAGCGTTGGCAAAGGTACTCGACGGACCCCCGCTGCTCAAGGAAGGTGGCAAACTCCTCGATCGTGGGCCCATCGAGGATCACGGCGATGATCGGATGGAAGAAATGAAGGGCCTGGGAGGCCACGAAGTTCAACGGGCGGCTCATTTCCAGCGCCATCAGGGCCGGCACGAGCATGCCCCGGCGGATCACCGCGCGGCAGACCACGTCGCAGATCTCCGCCTGCCGCTCGTTCGGCTCCGCCGCCCCGGGCTTGTCCACCGCGAAGGCGTTGCGAATGTCGTCACGCAGGCTCATGACTCGGCCTCCCGGGCTGTTTGCATGGAGGCCTTGATTCGCTGGATGATCTCCGTTCCGCGGCCGGCGAAGAGCACGCTGATTCCACGGGAATCGAACATCCCGCCTCGCTCGCGCGTCGACAGGTAGCCTCCCACCTGGTCATGCGGGAATCGACGAAGATCGACCCAGCGCAGGCTGCGGCTGCCGATGGGATAGCGGACCGCGATGCCGTTGGCATCCAGCCGGTAGGAACTGGGAAGGAAGAACCGGTTGAGCATGAACAGCAGGAAGAGCATGGCCGCACCCCCGGCCAGAACGCCCCCGGTGGGATCCCCGACGGCCAGTGACACCAGCAGCCCGCAGGCCAGGATGACCACGCAGACCACGACCGCGCGAGCCGGCTGCTCACGCAGAGGGTGAGCCGACCATTCCAGGATGTCCTCGTGCGGGTCCATCATGCAACGTTCCAGTGTAATGGTTCAGGACATGAAAGCGGCCAATGCGCCTCAATCGCCCCACCAGGCTGCGACCACCGCGGGCAGGGCTG
The DNA here is from genome assembly GCA_029245245.1 of Phycisphaerales bacterium. Lineage (GTDB taxonomy): Bacteria > Planctomycetota > Phycisphaerae > Phycisphaerales > SM1A02 > UBA854. The sequence goes on along the minus strand of JAQWPT010000011.1, from coordinate 255,140 downwards.
TTTCCAGCACCACGAGGCGATCAACCTCCACCCCGGCTTCAGCCAGGCTGATCGCATGTCCCTCCAACTCCTCCGGCCACGTTCGCTGGCCCACGTTGATCCCGATCCCGATCACGGCCAGGCCATCGGCCTGCTCGATGAGCACCCCGGCGAGTTTTCGGCCATCGACCAGGAGATCGTTGGGGGGCTTGACCACGATGCGTCCCGGCAACAGGGACCCGAGGGCCTCGGAGAGGGCCTTGGCCAGAACAAGTGACTGCTCGGGCCGATCCGTCGCCGCGAGGCAGACGCTGAAGGCCAGGCCTTCTTCGCCGGTATCCGCCCACTCGTTGCCGCGTTGACCACGTCCGGCTCGTTGTCGACCAGTCGTCACCAGGGTCCCCGCCCCGCAACTGCGGGCCAGGTCCTGCGTGGAGTCGATCTCGGCCACCACGCGTACGGCATGAAGGGCGTCTGGCATGGTGGCGCACATCGCCTCAAGCCGGTCCGCCCAGGCATGCAGTGGAACGGGGGCCGCCATCACCGGGCCCCGGGAGGCTGGATGTCCAGACCGATGTCCAGCCAGGTCACACCGTGGGTGATCGAACCCACCGCGATGCGTTCGACGCCGGTGCCGGCGATCGCTCCGATGGTTTCCAGCGCCACGCCACCGGACGCTTCCAGCGAGATCGAACTGCCGGCCGTGTCGCGTCGAGCGACCGCCTTGCGCAGCGTGTCGGGATCCATGTTGTCCAGCAGGACGATGTCGACCAGGCCCGGTGCGAGCCCGAGCACCTCGTCGAACTGGTCAAGGCGGTCGACCTCGATGCAGACGAATCGGAGCGGGCGATCGGCCCGTGCTCGACCGATCGCGTCGGCCAGGGCTGATGCGAGCGATGATCCGGGCACGGACGCGAGATGGTTGTCCTTGTACATCACCGCGTCGTCGAGTCCGAGCCGGTGCAGGTGCCCCCCACCGCAGGCGACAGCGTACTTCTCCATCAATCGAAGGCCCGGCGTGGTCTTGCGGCTGTCGCACACCAGTACACCGTCTCCAGCGGCCTCCACGAACCTCGCGGTGCGCGTGGCCACGCCACAGAGACGCGAGACGAGATTCAGCAGCGTTCGCTCGAAGGAGAGCACCTCCCGCCAGGTGCCGTGCAGGCGACCGATTGTCTGGCCGGCGGTGATGCCTTCGCCATCGGCGCAGCAGGCCTCGATGCGAACCCGATCGGCAAGGGGGGCGAGCGTCGAGGCACGAACCAGCAGGTCCATGCCCGCCAGTACCCCGGGATCCCGGCTGACGAACTCCGCCACGACCTCACGGCCTTCGGGCACGATCGACAGCGTCGTGATGTCGCCACGCAGCACCCCGTCCTCCTCGATGGCGGAGGTCAGCACCCGTGTCACCTCGCCGTCAGGGACGAGGGCGAGGCCACGATCGGGCAGGGACAACGTGTTGAGATCGATCGGTTCCATTGGCAGCGTTCAGGTGCCAGCCTATCCTCTTGTCACATGGCCGTCAGCAAGCAACCCAAACTCCATCCGATCGAGGCCTCCCACCTGCACGCGAGGCGTGAACGAGTCTTCCTGGTGATCGCCGGACTCTTCCTGGGCTCGCTTGCGATGCTGAACATCCTGGGCATCCTCCGCTTCATCAAGTTCGGTGAGATCGACACGGAGACCCTCGGCCCACTGGTATTCTCGGTGGCCATCGGTGTGCTGCCCTACCCCATCACCTTTCTCTGCACCGATCTGATCAGCGAACTCTACGGCCGGGCCAGGGCCAATGCCGTGGTCTGGGTCGGACTGCTGCTCAACGGGTGGGTGCTGTTCATCCTCTGGCTCGGCGGAGTGCTCCCGGGCTCCGAGACCATCGACCCGGTGACAGGTGCGATCACCGACCCGGTGACCGGCCAGACCCCGGTGTTCTACGTAGTGCGGGAGTTCGCCTTCGGCGCAACGCTGGCCTCGATGATCGCCTACTTCTGCGCCCAGTTCACTGACGTCTGGATGTTCCACTTCTGGAAGCGACTGACGAAGGGGCGGCACCTGTGGCTGCGCAACAACGGCTCGACGCTGGTCAGCCAGTTGATCGACACCGTGGCGGTGATTCTCATCTCATGGTGGGTCGGCGCTCTCGACGGCATGCTCGAGGGCAAGCCCAGTGTTGCCACCACGCTGGTGACGTTGATCGTGACCGGCTACGTCTTCAAGTTCGTCTGCGCCGTGCTGGACACGATCCCTTTCTACTACCTGGTGAAGTGGCTCAGTCGCTACCTGGAGATTGATCCGATCGCCGAGCACCGCCATCTCGAGGACCCGGGACCGGAGTCCGCGCAATGAGCAGCGAACCGACCATCTTCGACGCCATCCTCGCCGGGGACATCCCCTGCCACCGCGTGTACGAGGACGACCACGTGCTGGCCTTCCTCGACATCGGCCCGCTCAGCCGCGGTCACGTGCTGGTGATCCCGAAGGAGCGGGCCCGGTTCATGCACGACTTGTCCGAGGCATCCGCCGCCGCGCTCGGCTCGGTGCTTCCGAAACTCTGCCGGGCCGTCATGGCCGCCACCGGCTGCGAGCACTACAACCTGCTGCAGAACAACGGGGCCTCCGCCCACCAGGCCGTCTTCCACGTGCACGTGCACATCATCCCGAAGTTCGACGACGGCTCGGGACTGGGCATCGAATGGAACGGTGGCGAACTCGAGGATGGCGCAGCGATGGCCGAGGCCATCGCGGGCGCGATCGAGTGAGTCCTACTTCTTCTTGCGACGGATCGTCGACTGGGCCGCGGCCAGGCGTGCGGTCGGCACTCTGAACGGCGAGCAGCTGACGTAGTCGAGCCCGACGTGGTCGAAGAACTCGACCGAGGCCGGATCACCACCGTGCTCGCCGCACACGCCGAGCTTCAACTTCGGCTTGACCATGCGACCTTCGCGGACCGCAATGTCCACGAGCCGGCCCACGCCGTTGACGTCGATGGACTGGAAGGGGTCCTTCTCAAGGATGCCCCGACTGATGTAGTCGGGCAGGAAGCCGTTGATGTCGTCGCGGCTGTAGCCGTACGTGAGCTGGGTCAGGTCGTTGGTGCCGAACGAGAAGAAGTCCGCGACCTCGGCCACCTCGTCGGCCGTCAGGGCCGCGCGGGGGATTTCGATCATCGTTCCCACCGGGATGTCGAGCTTCCCGGTGTACTTCTTGCGCTTCTTCACCTCGGCGATGGTCTCGAGGGTTTCCTCGCGAAGCATCGCCAACTCCTGGCGGGTGCCCACCAGCGGGATCATGATTTCCGGCATCGCCTTGATGCCCTTCTTGCGACAGGCGATCATCGCTTCCACGATCGCCGTGACCTGCATCCGCAGGATCTCGGGGTACGTCACGGCCAGTCGGCAGCCACGATGCCCGAGCATGGGGTTGGCCTCGTGCAGCGACTCGACCCGCCGGACCACGTCCTTGAGCGGGACGTTCATGGCCTTGGCGAGTTCCTTCTGGCTTTCCTTGTCATGGGGCAGGAACTCGTGCAGCGGCGGATCCAGGAGCCGAACCGTGACCGGCAGCCCCTTCATCGCCGTGAAGATTCCCGTGAAATCCTTGCGCTGGTACGGCAGCAGCTTCTTGAGTGCCGCCACCCGGTCCTTCTGGTTGTCGGCGAGGATCATCCGTCGCATCGCGACGATGCGATCTCCCTCGAAGAACATGTGCTCGGTCCGCGTCAGGCCGATGCCTTCGGCCCCGAAGTCCCGGGCCCGCTTGGAATCAGTCGGCGAATCGGCGTTGGTGCGGACCTTCAGACGGCGAGCCGCATCCGCCCACTTCATGATCGTGTTGAAGTCGCCGGACATCTTCGGCGTGCTGCCGTCGACGCGCCCGGCCATGACTTCACCGGTGGATCCATCGATGGAGAGAATGTCCTTGGGGCCGTACGACTTGCCGCCGACGGTCGCCCGCTTCTTCTTCTCATCGATGGCGATGGCACCGGCGCCCGCAACGCAGCACTTGCCCCACCCGCGAGCCACGACGGCCGCGTGCGACGTCATGCCGCCGGTCGAGGTGAGAATGCCCGCAGCATGGTGCATGCCCTCGACGTCCTCGGGTGAGGTTTCGGTCCGGACCAGCAGCACCTGCTCGCCAGCCGTGGTTCGCTCGACGGCGTCTTCGGCGGTGAAGGCCAACGCTCCCCAGGACGCTCCGGGCGATGCCGGGAGTCCGGTCGCCAGGATTGTCGCGCCCTTCTTGCTCGCCGCGGTGTAGCTCGGCAGCAGCAACTGCACGAGGTCGCCGGCAGGGATGCGAAGCAGGGCCTCGTCCCTGGTGATGAGACGCTCCTTGACCATGTCCACGGCGATCTTGACCGCAGCGGCGGCGGTTCGCTTGCCGCTTCGGGTCTGGAGCATCCAGAGATGCCCGCGTTCGATCGTGAACTCGATGTCCTGCACGTCCCGGTAGTGCTTCTCGAGGATGGTACGGATCTTCATCAGGCTGGCGAACGCCTTGGCATCCCACTTCTTCATCTGGGACACCGGGCGGGGCGTCCGAATGCCGGCCACCACGTCCTCACCCTGGGCGTTGATGAGGAACTCGCCGTAGAACTGGTTCTTCCCGGTGGACGGATCGCGGGTGAAGGCGACCCCGGTTCCGGAATCGTCACCCATGTTGCCGAACACCATGGTCTGCACGTTGACAGCGGTCCCCTGCAGGCCGGTGATCTCGTTGATCTTCCGGTAGGAGATGGCCTTGGGCGCGTTCCACGAACGGAACACCGCTTCGATGGCGTGCTGCAACTGCTTCATCGGGTCCTGCGGGAATGCACGACCGACGTGCTTGCGGTACACCGCCTTGTAGGCGTCGCAGAGTTCACGCAGACCTTCCGCCGGAACATCGGTGTCCTCGGTCACCCTGTACTTCTTCTTGATCTTCGTGAACGCGGCTTCGAAGTGATGGTGATCGACGTTCATCACGACGTCACCAAACATGTTGATCAGCCGACGATAGGCGTCCCACGCGAATCGCTCGTTGCCGGTAAGGCGGGCGAGCCCCTCGACGGCGGCGTCGGTCAGACCGAGGTTGAGCACCGTGTCCATCATGCCCGGCATCGAGACCGCGGCTCCGCTGCGGACGGAGACAAGCAGTGGATTCGTCTTGGAGCCGAACGTCTTGCCCGTGAACTGCTCGAGGCGCTTGACGTGAGTCGCGACATCCTTCATCAGTCCCGATGGCATCTTGTTGCCGCCCTTGGAGTAGGCCGCACAGGTCTCGGTGGTGATGGTGAAGCCAGGCGGCACGGGGAGGCCGATGGACGTCATGTCGGCGAGGTTGGCACCCTTGCCGCCAAGCAGCGACTTCTGGTCGCCACGACCATCGGTGCGACCCGGCGCGAAGCCGTAGATCATCCGGGAGCCGCGGTTGTTGGAGGACTTCCCGGTGGACTTGCTGCTCTTCTTCGTGCGCGTACGTGTCGTAACCGCCATCGTCTGTGGCTCCCGTCTGTGTCGTGTGTTTCGTGAATGGGCATTGTATCGGTCCAAGCCACATTCCGGGCCCAATCGAGGCATGGCTATCATGGACTTCATGGGGAATGAACCTCCACACAGTGTCAGCGATGATCGTGATGCCATGAACCTGGTCGCCGACTGGCCATGCAGCCAGCCCCTGGCCATGCTCTCCTCGGCCCGGCGAGGCAACGAGTGGTCCCGATGGTCGATGCTCTGCTGCCCGGCGGGCCGACTTCGCATCGACGCCGGCACCCTCCAGGTGCACTGGTCCGGTCCAGCCGAGCCCCCGTGCGCACTACCCTTGACCGTCGAAGATCCGCTTGCGCTGCTCCAGGAACTGCTGGATGCAACGCCATTGGATGCGATGCATCCCGAGACGCTTCCCTTCAGCGGGGGCTGGCTGGTGGCCTGCGCCTACGAACTCGGTGCCGTCATCGAACCCGGTGCCCGGCATGATGTGAAACGCCCCGACTCGAACTGGCCCCTGCTGGACCTGCTGTGGTGTCCATCGGGACTGGCCCTCGATCACGACAACAACCAGTGGTGGTCCTTCGGTGGTGCCGAGATGCCACCAGCAGGCAACCGGTGCCCCGACACGAACCAGCATTGCACCCCACCGGTGAGCGAACCCGTCAAGGACACCCACATCGAGCACGTCCGGCGAGTCCGTGACCTGATCCACCAGGGCGATGCCTTCCAGGTCAATCTCGCGCGCCGTCTTCGATCCTCGATCGACGTCTCCCCCCGCACGATGGCGGCACGATCACTGCTGGAATCGGGGCCGACCTACGGCCTGTACGTGGAACTCCCCGGTGATGGCGATGCCCACGACCGGGCCATCCTCAGTCTCAGCCCCGAACTGTTTCTCCAGGTCGACCCGAACGACGGAACCCGCCGCGTCATCACGCGGCCGATCAAGGGCACCCGACCGGCCGACTGCGATCCCGCCGAACTGGAGGCCTCCACGAAGGATGCCGCTGAACTGCACATGATCGTCGACCTGATGCGCAACGACCTCGGTCGCGTCTGCGAACTCGGCTCGGTGCAGGTGCGGCACTCGCGTTGCATCGAGACCCACCCCACCGTCCACCACGGAGTGGGCGAGGTGCACGGAACCCTGCTCCACACTGCGACGATGGCCGACCTGCTGCGAGCGACCTTCCCCCCGGGTTCGATTACCGGGGCCCCGAAAATCCGGGCGATGCAGATCATCGATGAACTGGAGACGGAACCCCGAGGACCCTACTGCGGCGGTCTGGGCTGGATCACCCGCGATCGCGCACGACTGTCCGTCGGCATCCGGACGATGGCGCTGACGGGCACGTTCCACGACGGGTTCGATCGATTCCAGGGAGAAGTGGTCTACGGGACCGGAGGTGGCATCGTCTCCGACTCGTGCCCACGCGAGGAATACGAGGAGACCTGCCACAAGGCGGCGGTCTTCAAATCGGCGCTGGGACTGGCGGAAGCCGTCTCAGGCTGATCGGCGCCGCTCGAGCTGGAGTTTCTGCTGGCCCGCGATGGCCCGCACGATCTGCTGCACCACGAATCGCTTGTGCGACGGGTTGTGGGAAAAGTCGAATGTCATGCCCGCGTACAGACGCTTGTCGGACTGGATGTGCGAATGCACCAGCCTGGCGGTCGCGCACACCGGGGTGTGCACATGCGGCGGCAACTCGAATCGAACCCAGAAGGCCCGGGATCGATTGATGGTGCCGGCATCGTCCATCGAAACGTTCAACCCGATGCCACCGCCACCAAGATTGACCAGGCGGGAGGTGAAGGACGGACCGACGTCGGGGAGCAGTTCCTCATCGGAGATGCCGGGCAGGCGCATCGTCGCCGACTCCATCGCGTCACGTTCGCGAAGGAACTCGGCCTCGTTGACCCGTTCGGCCAGGACGATTGAATCCGGATCCAAAAGCGGCCAGACGGTCACGTCGGGCAGCGCGAGTTCACTGGTGTTGATCCGGTAGTCGCGACGCCGCTGGCAACGCTCAACCTGGACGGGCATGCTGAGCACCAGCACCGGAACCATGCGTCCTTCGCAGGAACGACTGGTCGACCCGCCGCAGACGCTTCGGAACATCCAGCGGTTCTGACCGATGGCCATGATCCCCACCAGTCGCATGCCGGGCTCGATGTCGATGGCCTCGCCGAGCGTGGTCGGTGGCTCCAGCCAGAGCTGGTCTCCGCCGACGTGAAGAACCCGCGATCGAAACAGCAGGTCACCCCCGCCGGGAGCATCTCCCTCGGGGCCTTCGATGGCGATCTCGATGGATCCATTTCGCTGGCAGATCTGCTCAAGGCAGCGCCGCCAACCCGTAGTGCGTGATCGATGTGCAGGCACGTCCAACTCCCCAAATACGGTCCGCACGGACGATGCGGCCTGCAGTGGGTATCGGCGCCTCCCCGTGGGTTCTGAAGCCTGTGGTCACGGAAGTCGATCGGGCAGGACGGGTTACGAGGCCCCAGCCGCCCTCCCAGAACGCATGACCAGCACGGCCCCCACCTCGTCGGTCTCCGGAGCCGATAACCCGGCACCCATGGCAACCGCAGCCAGGGACTGGGCTCGCCACAGTCGAAGCGGGACGTCGTCGGGCCGCAGAGACCACTGGTTGGGATCCACATCATCACCGCTGCGAACCGTGAAGACATCGTCTCGATCCGACCACAGCAGTTGCAGGCCCCCGTCCTCGGAGATCCCGGTTTCCCAGTTTCCCGATTCGACCTCGGGCAGGAACAGGCCCGGCAGATCGTCCAGCACGACGAGGCCACCGGGGGCCAGGTGCCGTGCGCAGCGACCGAGCAGTGCGACCGCCGCATCATCGGTGTCCACGAGCATGAAGGTGTTGCCCAGGCAGCAGACCAGATCGAACGGTTCTTCGTCGGCGATCCAATCCGAAAGGAAGTCCAGGTGCTGAAGCCGAACCGTCACACCGAGTTCATCGGCGCGGCGGCGGCAGGCACCGAGGCACTCGGCATCCGAATCCAGTCCGAGCACGTCGTGGCCGAGACCGGCCAGTGTCATCATGGTCCGACCGTGCCCGCACCCGAGATCAAGCACCCGGGACGAGGCGCGACCGCCCCACCGACGAAGCCAGTCGTCCTGCCGGGTGGCGATCTCGGGATCGTGGGGTTCGTCCCCGCCAAGCCAGATCGTCATCTACCGGGCTCGAGTGCGGCCGCAAGTTCGCGGAGCGCCTGCTGCGTGACGTCCTGGTGGTGACCGGCGGCGGGATCGAGCCCCCCGAAGCGAAGTTCGTAGAAGTGGTTCACGATGCGTGAGAGCGGCCCGGCGACCTCCGGATGCGTCACCGCCAGTTGGCGGGCATAGTCGGCCGGCGACTGCCACCGCGGCTTCGCGAGCCCCGCCGCCTTGAGTTGGCGAAGCGAGTCGACGTAGAACGCATACCGACGAGCCATGCGGCGATCGGTCCGGACGTCGGCGTGCTGCATGGAGACCGCGGCGAGTACCCGCTGGTGTCGACGACGACCGAGCCGCCAGGCCACGATCGACAGGATGGCGATTCCGAACACCACACCCATCCAGATGTAGCCACCGAGCCCGATGCCGAAGGCGAGGTTCACCGTCACGAGAAACTCGCTGATGGCATTGAAGGTCGATCGGGACAGGGTCCGCCACCAAGGCTGCACCGAGTCGACGATCCCCTCCTGCTTCTGCACGTCGTAGCCCAGTACGTTCGCCTGCCAGGCATGCTCGAACCAACCGTAGATCCAGCTCATGCGCTGGGCGAAGGTCGGCGCCTGGCTGCGGCCCACCGGCGTCCAGGCCGGGGGAGTCGGGTCGAACGTGGCCCAGATCCCGGGCGTGGTCTCGACTTCGGCCCAGGCGTGCGCATCCGCCTTGAGCACGACGTAGCGCTGAATCAACGTGTCGTACCGGTCCGTCACGAACCCGGTAACGATTCTCGCATTGAGATCGACCACGTGGCAGAGCGAGACGAACCCCGCGGCGAAGTACTCGCAGTGTCCGGCTCGTTCGATCAGCAGGAAGGATTCCACCGGATCGAGTCCGTTGTCCGCATTGGCTCGAGGGCCCCGATCGAGTTCGAGCGTGTACCGGAAGTCACGCGAAGTGAGGTAGGCCTGGAAGGCCCTGGCCACCCGCTGGTTCCAGACCGCGGCCTCCGCTGGAGTGCGAGGGCGGCGAAGGGGAATGTCCGCCTCACGCAGCACACCAAGCGCCACCTCGCGGACCGCCGGGTTCTGGTACCGGTACCAGGAGCGGCGGGCCCGGACACCCTCGGGAAGCCCTGGTTGGGCGCGGATTTCGTAGTGCAGCGGAGCACGCTCACTGGTGACGGTCAGGGTGTCCGTGTTGCTGTTGAAATCGATGCCGACGCTGATCGGTGTCCGAATGTCAATGGCACGGGAGATGGAGAAGAGCGTGGACAGCGGCTCCTTGAGATCGAAGACCTGGACGATCGTTTCATCCGGGCCGGGCCGGGTTCGTGACTTGGACAGTTCCAGCAACTGCCAGGTGTCGGGAGTGGTCTCGTACTCCCAATCCGCCCGCTGCTCGCTGGGTTCCCAGACGCCGTTTCCCATGGACCGGTCAAGCACCGAGCCGCGAAGTCGAAGCGGTTCACCCAACTGCCTGAAGTCGCCATCCCAGGACAGCAATCCCACCGACATCACCTGCTCCTCGGAGAGGGAGATGCGGGACAGGCCCCCGAGGTCCACTCGATCGGTATGACCGGAGACCGCGGTGTCCGCCTGACCCTGCCCGTGCGAGAAGGATGTCGTCATCGACCGGGGCACGACCACGAACAACACGACGCTGATGCTCAGGATCAGCAGCAGGATGCCCGTGGTCACGCGCCGGAAATCGCGACGCATCCCCAGGCCCATGATCGGCCGCTGCACGACATCAGTGGGGTCGGTGTCCACCGCCACCTGCCCCCGCTGCATTCGAACGAGTTCCTGACCGTGGTAGAGCTGGAAGAGCAGCAGCACCGTGATGGCCAGGCCGGTCCAGGCCACCAGGAGCAGACCGAACAGCAGGTCGACTGACACCAGGGCCGCCAGCACCATCAACAGCAGGCTGAGAATCAACCGCTCCGCCTCGTTCTCGATTGACCGGCGCTCGTAGAGTTTGATGAGTGTCAGCCAGACCACGAACGTTCCGATCCAGGCAATGGACTGGCTCGGCTCTCCGAGCATGCCCACGACGGACCACGTCAAGGCGATGGCGGTCAGCAGCAGGGACCACGGCCTTGGAAGCACACGACCCCGAGGTCCTTCACAGATCGACCGGCTCGCCGCTGCGCACGTGCCTGTGATGAGCACCAGCAGCAGGCCCTGCTGCGCAATGCAGTGGGCGACGATGGCCGTGAAGACGAGCACGAAGGACAGCCGCATGTACATGCGTTCGATGTTCATGCGGCGTCCTCCCGGTGCCGGCGCGTTGCGGACACGACCTCGACCGGGTCACGAACGAGCTCGGCCATCTGGCGGGCGGTGAGGTACCAGGCATCACGTCGTGAGGTCAGCGGCCGAACTCGATCGGGGCGGATCACGATCAGTCCCGCGTGCTCGAAGTCGGAGATCGCACCACCGTGGCCCGTGGCCCGGGAATCATCCAGGTCGATGCTCGCCAGCATCGTCATGATCCGGTGCACGTGCCATGCGCTGCCGCGGAACGGAAGCGATGGACGCTGGACACCGAGGATCGTCATGGCGACCTCGAGTTCCCGCGCGGTGGCGGCCTTCACGAGCGAGGCCGCCAGGCTGATGGCCTGTTCCTCGAGCTCCCGTGCGGTAACCGACTCGCCGGGATCCACCTGCAGGGCATCGGTGGGCGTCGACAGGTCGAGCACGATCCGGATCCGCGGAGGAGACGGGCTCGATCGCTCGATCCCCAGCAATTCGTTGCGGTGCGCCGAGAGTTTCCAGGCGATGTCCCGGATGCTGTCACCGGTTCGCAACTGGCGGATGCCGAAGTAGTCGTCGCCCTGCCCCTTCCGGTCCAGCGTACGAAGTCCATCGGGCCCCTGTGGAGACAATGCTTCGAGAACGCGATCACGCAACGCATGCACACGTGGGTACACGAGCAGGTGCTGGGGCTGACTGAAGCGGCGCTGCCGGCGGATCATCCCGAAGGGAAAGGTCGTGCGAACCCAGAGCCGGTCGAACTCCAGGCGACCACGCTCGGTGGGCACCATGATCGCCTGGCCGTGCACGGTTTCGCCCGACCCCACGTGCAGAACCCAGCCGCGGACATGATCCGCATCGAATCCATCGGACTGACCGTCCATGGGCTCCTCGTCGATGAAGAGGCCGAAGCACGGCAGGCTGCGGCGGCGACGTGTGACCGCGTATCCCACCACCACGGGTTCACCAACCGTTCCATGCACCGGCAACTGCCGACGAATGGACAGGCCACGAACCATCCAGCGGGTCCCGAGGATCGACAGCAGGACGGACGCGGCCAGGATGGCGAGCATCCAGAAAAGGATGTTGTTGCCTTGCAGCAGCGCCGCGGGAGCCAGGAGAAAGACGAGCAGCAGAAACGTGACGGGCGCATTGACCGGGAGAAGTTGTCGAGCCATGGCGCCACCTCGCAGCGGGATCAGGTCCCTTCGGGGGCGGGTGTCGCCGGATCGTGATCCGGTTCGTCGTCGGCCCCCGCGTCAATGGCGTCGTCCGCGTCGTCGGCGGTCGACTCATCGGCATCGGCGGCGCGAGTCGTGCGATTGGACGATGTCCTTCTGAGGCCTTCCACCTCGGGCAGGTCATCGATGCCCGAGAGACCGAAGACCCGAAGGAAATCCTTCGTGGTCCCGTAGAGCATTGGACGACCGAGTTCCTCAGCTCGTCCCGCGATGCGGATGAAGCGACGCTCGAGCAGGCCACGCAGGACTTCCCCGCAGGCCACTCCGCGGATCGCCTCGATCTCCGCCCGCATCACGGGCTGGCGATAGGCGATGATCGAAAGCGTTTCCATCGCCGCCGGCGAAAGGCGGGACTGTTGGCGTTGAGCGTGAAGGCGGGCCAGGATCGGGGCGGACTCCGGCATGGTCATCACCTGCCAGCCGCTGGCGATGCGGACGATGCGGAAGGTTCGGCCCGTCGACTCGTAGGATTCATTCAACTGCGAGATGCCGTCTTCCACCGACTTGACGCCGGCGGCCTCGGCCAGGGCCCGATCTCCCAGTGGGCGATCGACGGTCATGAGAACAGCTTCGATGCGCTGGGGCGTCGAGAGTTCGCAGGCCTCGACTCCTGCATTCGTGGTCGTGGTTGCACTCGTGTCGGACATAGGACGGATCCTCCGTCTTCAAGTATCGGCGTCTCCACGCCGCGAAGATCACACCCCGGTGGTGTACCCGGCCTCTCGGCGTGCCAGGTGGACACGCTCGCGGGCAATCTGGCGCTGGCGGTTCAACTCGTCCATGTCCACCTCGTCGGATGGCCCGCTGCTTCGCAGCGATGCGAACGATGCTTCAGCTGCTTCCACATCCAGTTCCGCGGCCGGGGTGACGGCTTCGGCGAGAATCGTCAGCCGATCGCCGACGACGTGGGCGAAACCACCCTCGACGAGAAACCAGGTGCTCCCGGACGCCTGGTCCAGTCGAAGACCGCCAGGGGCGAGACTGGAAAGCATCGGGGACAGTCCCGACATCATTCCGTACTGGCCGTCCCAGGCGGGGAACCTCGCATAGGTGACCTCGTCATCGAAGACGGAGGCCTCGGGAGTGATGATCGTGCACTGGAATGACTTGCTCACGGAAGACCTGCCTGAAGAAGATGTGTTGTAGGACGGTCCAACCGGACCACGAATGGAAGACGCATTCTAGCGTGTCGAACCAGCCATGGTACATCGACCGATCAGTCCAAGGCCGGGGCTTCCAGTCGGCGGATCGCCTCGTCGATGAGCATCCGGACTCGCTCGATGCAACTCTTGTCGAGCCGGATGGCCTGGAAACTCCGGAGGAGCGCGGCGTCGGACTGGGTACTGATGCGTGTGCCGTGATGGACCAGCCCCGCGGCGATCACCAGGGCGTAGCAGCAGGCAGCCATGCGTCGATCACGGGCGTTCTCCCCCATGACTCGCCACGCCTTGAAAGCCTCCTTGAGCTGCTTGAGCGTCTCGAGGGGGACCTTCGGGTCGTTGACCAGCACGAAGAGTCCATTGGAATCCGGTGCCGCATCCTGAACCAGCCAGTCGGCAGTGGCCATGGATGGATCGGCTTCGGTTTCAACCGCCCACCCCAACGCCGTACCAAGTTCACTTCGTGATCTGGGAATCATGGGTCGTGCACCAACAGTTGCAGGAGATCCTCGAGTTCCGTACGCGTGATCATCGAATCCGTCACGGTCAAATCCGCCTCATTGACCAGGGCACGGGCAAATCGTCGCTTGACCGTCACCATCATGTTCGCCGCCTGGGCGGCATCCTTGATGCCCCATGCCTCCACGAGTTGCTCGTACGACTCGGGCGGCTCACCATGGAGTTTGGGACGCACGATTCGACGTGCGAACACTTCCCAATACGCCTGTTGGCCACGATTCATGCAGTCAATCCTTACTTTTTCGAGAACCTGCCTGACCAGCGAGGCGGCCCACTGGGCATGAAATGCTGCTTCAGGATCCTGATCACGACTGATGGCCGACCATGCCCCCTCCCCCTCATCAAGGGAGAATGGTGACAACAAGTCCTTGCCATCGGCAGTACGAGGCGCACGCTTCTTTCGCGTGTCGCGCCGGTGCTGCTCCCGGACATAATTCGAAACTGATTTCAGCAGCAGGGATCGGAACCGACCCCGCTCGGGAGTTGCCGTCTGCAGAAGGTTGCGACCCAACAACACGTCACAGAGAAAGCCCTGGGTCAGGTCCGAAGCTTCCTCGGCGGACTTGCCACTGCTGCGAATGAACCCGAATACGGCTGGCCAGTACCGCTGAATGACACGATCCAGCGCGGTGGCCGACACCGTGGTGCTCTCGGACGTGGCGTCCATGATCATCGACCAGTTGGTTCGGGAATAGCCCAGCGCATCGGTCTGCCCCGGGTCCGGCTGGCACGCTCCATGATCAGGCAATGCTGTCATCTGCTGAAGATCCTCGGCGGTGGCATCCACGCACACCGCGACAAGGGTAGGATGACCCCAAACCATTCATGAGGTGCTGTTTCCAGCCTTCTTTCCGCAAGATGTGATTTGACCCCAGCAAAATCAAGTTGTATTATCCTTATATCCGAATATACGGATAGTCCCTCCCCCTACCCACCGGAGAACGCCTTCGTGAGCCTCACTACCAGCACATCTCCCTCAACGTTCATGACCACCGGACTCCCCCTGCTTGGCAATGAGCCCTACAAGGTTCGAAGCCTCGACCCGGAACTGGTGGCCTTTGGCCGCAAGGAAATCGAATTGGCCGAGCACGAGATGCCAGGCCTCATGGCGTTGTGCGACCAGTACGGGGACTCCAAGCCACTGACCGGAGCACGGATCACCGGCTCGCTGCACATGACGATCCAGACCGCGGTGCTGATTGAAACCCTGGTGAAACTTGGTGCCGAAGTCCGCTGGGCAAGTTGCAACATCTTCTCCACGCAGGACCACGCAGCCGCTGCGGTCGCCGTCGGTCCCCACGGAACACCCGATGCACCTGCAGGCGTTCCTGTATTCGCCTGGAAGGGTGAAACCCTGGAGGAATACTGGTGGTGCACCTTCCAGGCACTGCACTGGGGCGATGGATCGGGACCAAACCTCATCCTCGATGACGGCGGCGACGCCACCCTCCTGGTGCACAGGGGCGCGGACTCCGAGAACGCGGGCGAGTTTCAGGATCCCGCCACCGCGGACAACGAGGAGTTCGGCTGCGTACTCACGGTCCTCAAGGAACTCAGTGAAACCGCTGGCCCACTCTGGGCCGACATGGCCGAGGGCATCCGCGGCGTCTCCGAGGAGACGACCACCGGCGTGCATCGCCTCTACCACATGGCCGAGGAAGGCACGCTTCGATTCCCCGCCATCAACGTCAACGACTCCGTCACCAAGAGCAAGTTCGACAACCTCTACGGCTGCCGGCACTCCTGCATCGACGGCGTCATGCGTGCCACGGACGTCATGCTCGCCGGCAAGGTGGCGGTGGTCTGCGGCTACGGCGACGTGGGCAAGGGTTGCTCCCAGTCTCTTCGCGGACAGGGCTGCCGCGTGCTGGTCACCGAGGTCGACCCCATCTGCGCCCTTCAGGCTGCAATGGAAGGCTACGAGGTCGTCCGGCTGGATGACGTGATCGGCGACTGCGATGTCTTCATCACCACAACCGGAAACTTCAACGTCATCACCGCCGACCACATGTCCCGCATGAAGCACAACGCCATCGTCGGCAACATCGGCCACTTCGACAACGAGATCGAGATGGCCGTCCTCGAACAACGGTCCGACGTGAAGCGAATCGTCATCAAGCCCCAGGTGGACGAGTGGAAGTTCGACGACGGTCACAGCATCATCGTCCTGGCCGAGGGACGACTCCTGAACCTCGGCTGCGCCACGGGCCACCCGAGCTTCGTCATGAGCAACTCGTTCACGAACCAGGTGCTCGCACAGATGGAACTGCACGCCAAGAGCGATGAGTATGGACTCGACACCGTCCACGTGCTGCCCAAGCACCTCGATGAGATGGTGGCCCGCCTGCACCTGGAGAAACTGGGTGTGAAGTTGACGACGCTCAGCAAGGAGCAGGCCGACTACATCGGCGTCCCCGTCGACGGCCCCTACAAGCCCGACTACTACCGCTACTGATCCCGCTCGAGGACCAGCACCGTCTCCTCGATCCCGTCGCCACCGAGAATGAGCATCAGTTGCCGCTCGGGATCGATCCGGAGCATCAGCGGCCTGAAATCATCGCCAGAGGGCACATCCTCCGCTGCGATGTAATTCATCGGAATCTCCTCGTCCGCCTTCGCCGAACGCAGGGCGGAACGCTCCATGAGCACCGCCCCTGGACCGGCCAGCTCGTGGGACTGACGGGCAAACTCGTGCAGCATCGGCCAGCGGGCCATCGCCGCTTTCACGTCCGGCCCGGGTGCATCGTCGCGTGCTTCCATGTCCACACCGTATCAAGAACAGTGGATTTTGACGCCCCGGCACCCTCGTCCGAGTACGCTGTGAGGTGAAGGCACTACACAGGAACCGATCCCATGCTGTTTGAACGAATCTCGGAACCAGGTCTCTCCCAGTACGCGTACATCGTCGGATGCCAGGGCGCGAAGCAGATCGCCGTCATCGATCCGATGCGTGACATCGACGTGTACATCGACTTCGCGCAATCCAGGGGCGTCGTGATCTCCCACATCCTCGAGACCCACATTCACGCGGACTTCGCCTCCGGGGCCCGGGAACTGGCGGAACGAACGGGAGCCACCCTGTGCCTCTCCGCCTACGACGAGGGCGAGCAGTTCGAAGTCGCCTTTGCCCATCAGCGGATGCGCGACGGTGACACCATCGACATCGGCGGCGTTCGACTCGTTGGATGCCATACCCCCGGCCACACCCCCGAGCACATGAGTTGGCTGGTCTACGACCTCCATCGGAGCCCGGAGACCCCGATGGCCATGCTCAGCGGCGACTTCCTCTTCGTTGGATCACTGGGACGACCCGACCTGCTCGGACCGAAGGAAACCGAGGGACTGACCCGCAAGCTCTACGCCAGCGTGCAGTCGCTTTCCGCCCTTCCCGATTCCATGGAGATCCACCCCGGCCACGGCGCGGGATCGATGTGCGGAGCAGGCATGAGCGGTCGCCCGATGTCAACGTTGGGCTACGAGCGTATCGCCAACCCGATGCTCGACACTTCGCTGAACGAGGACGCCTTCATCAGGAAGATGCTCGGCAACCTGCCGCCGCGCCCCGCCTACTACACGCGGATGAAGGAACTCAACAGTCGCGGACCGGCAACGCTCGGTCCGATCTCATCCGGCCCGGCCATCACGCCGGCTGATGCCCGGGACATGGTCAATGATGGCCACCTCCTGGTGGACCTGCGATCGCAGACGGACTTCGGACGCTGCCATGTTCCCGGCTCGATCTGCATCGGCCTCGGCAAGAACTTCTCCACCTGGGCGGCGTGGATGCTTCCCCCGAACACTCCGCTGCTGCTGGCCGCGGAATCCACACGGGATGCGGAAACGGCCGTTCGTGGGCTGGTTCGTGTCGGCCTGGACAACGTTGCCGGACACATCACTGGTGGCGTCCAGGCCTGGATCGACTCCGACCTGGAAACCAGCCGGAACGACGTCATCCCCTCCTCGGAGCTCCAGGAACGGCTTGCCACCGGAGAATCGCTCTGTGTCCTCGATGTCCGAACCGATGCCGAGTGGAACTCCGGGCACATTCCCGGAGCCGAGCACGTCCCACTGCCTGATCTGCCGGGCCAGATCGACCAGTTCAGAAACCGGGGCCCCATCGTGACAGTCTGTGGCGGCGGATACCGCTCCACCATCGCTGCAAGCCTCCTTGAGAAAGCGGGGGTGGAGGTCGTGATCGATCAACTCGGCGGGATGGCAGCTTGGAATCGAGCGGGGTGTTCCACCACGACCGAGACCGCCAGTACCACCTGAGACGAACTCCGGGGTTCCTCATCAAGCCAAGGACAGGTACCCTGTCCAGCCAGATGAGCGATCCCATCGGCCACGAATGCGGCCTGGCGCTAGTCCGCCCCAAGAAGTCCCTGGATGAACTCCAGGAACGTCATGGAGATGCCGCGTGGGCACTGCGTCGACTGCACCTGCTGATGGAGAAGCAGCACAACCGGGGGCAGGACGGCGCCGGCATCGCGCTGGTCAAGTTCGACATGCCCCCGGGCGAACCGTATCTGCGGCGGGTGCGATCAACGCGACACAACGCGATCGAACGCATCTTCGACGCCGTCACACGGGATCTCTCTCCGCTGTACCGCAGCAAGGGAAAGATGAGCGGAGACGATGCGAAGCGGCGATGCAACCTGCTGGGCAACGCCTACATCGGCCACCTTCGATACGGAACACACTCGAAGAACTCCGTGCAGAACTGTCACCCCCTGGTGCGCAAGGACAACACCGCGAGCCGGAATCTGTCCATGGCCGGCAACTTCAACATGACCAACTCCAAGGAACTGTTCGAACAGTTGCTGGAGTACGGCCTGAACCCTGTAGGTGATTCGGATACGCAAGTCATCCTCGAACGCATCGGTTACTTCCTCGACCTGGAACATCGGCACCTTCGCTCCACCATGGGACCCGAATCCTTCCTTCGCCTGGAGGGGCGGGAACTGGCAGAAGCGATCTCGGTGGACCTCGACATCGTCCGCGTGCTTCGCAGGGCATCGGAGCACTGGGATGGCGGCTACGCCTTCGCCGGTCTGCTCGGCAACGGGGACGCCTTCGTCTGCAGGGATCCCGCCGGTATTCGGCCGCTCTTCTGGTACGAGGACGACGATGTGATCGCCGCTGCATCCGAGCGGCCGCCTCTGATGAGCACCTTCAACGCCGAGGTGGACGACATCCAGAGCATCGAGCCCGGCCATGTTCTGGTGATGAAGCGGGACGGGCGGATCATCCACGCCCCCTTCACCGAGCAGGTCGAAGAACGCCAATGCACGTTCGAGCGCGTCTACTTCAGCCGCGGCAGCGACCCGGACATCTACTGCGAACGAAAACAACTCGGGCGAAACCTGGCCGAACCAATCCTCAAGGCCATCGACAACGACGTCGAGAACGCGGTCATCAGCTATGTTCCCAACACCGCTGAAACGGCATTCTTCGGACTCGTCGAGGAGATGGAACGCCTCGTCAAGGATCATCGATCCAAGGCGTTCTGGGACACCATCGAGCAGGGCAACCCGGACCACGCCGTATTCCAGCGGGCCTGCTCGGTTCGAATCCGCGCCGAGAAGGTCGCCCACAAGGACCAGCGGCTTCGCACGTTCATCACCCATGACGCCGCACGAAGAGATCTGGTCACGCACATCTACGACATCACCCGCCAGGTGGTACTCCCCGAGGACACGCTCGTGGTGCTCGACGACTCGATCGTCCGGGGGACGACGTTGCGGGAATCGATCATCACGATCCTGAGCCGGCTCAACCCGCGAGCAATCCTCATCGCTTCATCCGCTCCGCCGATCATGTACCCCGACTGCTACGGCATCGACATGAGCAAACTCGATCGATTCATCGCCTTCCAGGCCGCCGTGGCCCTGCTTGAGGATCACGGCAAGTCCGATGTGCTGGAATCCGTCGAGCACGATTGTCGAGCTCAGCAGGACCTCCCCCCGGCGGACATGGTCAACCACGTCAGCCGCATCTACGAGCCCTTCACCCTCGAGCAGATCGGCAACAAGGTTGCGGAGCTGGTCCGACCCACCGATGCCCCCTGGGATGGTGACCTCAATGTGGTCTATCAGGACATCCAGGGGCTCCAATCCGCCATGCCGGCCCACACCGGGGACTGGTATTTCACGGGCCGTTACCCCACTCCAGGGGGCTACCAAGTGCTGAATCGAGCCTATCTGAACTGGCGTGAGGGTCTGGACGAACGGGCCTACTAGCCCCTCCTGGGTGGGCAAGGCCTTGACTTGAGGCCCAAAAACGGCTTCAATACCCCGCTTGGCCCACCCCTCCCGCGCGGGAACGGTGGGCCCACAATTTCCAGGAGTGATTCAGTGGCTCGCTATCTCGGTCCAAAGGTAAAACTGTCCCGTCGAGTCGGTGTTCCGATTGCCGACATCCCCAAGCACACGGCCCGCCGCCAGCTCAATGCTCCTGGCATGCATGGGTACCGTGGCCGCCGTCCCAAGGACTACGGCGTCCGCCTCACCGAGAAGCAGAAGGTCCGTTATCACTACAACATCATGGAAAAGCAGTTCCGTCGGTACGTCGACGAGGCGAATCGCCGCAAGGGCAATACGGGTGAACTGCTGCTCCAGCTGCTCGAGTCACGCCTCGACAACGCCATCCGCCGCAGCGGTCTGGTGCGAACGATCTGGGCGGCCCGCCAGTTGGTGACCCACGGACACGTGCTCGTAAATGGTCGCAAGGCGGACAAGCCGAGCATCCCCTTGAACATCGGTGACGTGATCACTGTCAAAGAGGGCATCCAGAAGGTCGTCCGGGAGAACATGGAATCACTGGCCGGACACATCGTGCCCGGCTGGCTGGAACTGAATCCCGCCGAGTTGTCGGCCCGGATCATCGCCACCCCGGTGCCGGACCAGATCCCCTTCGACGTGAACACGAACCTGATTGTCGAGTTCTATCGCTGATTCCACCCTTGGTGCGATCCGGAACGGCGCCTCCATGAACAAGTTCTTCCGCAAGTACAACAAATGGCTGCTCGCGGTCTTCGGAAGTGGCCTGATGGTCATCTTCCTGATGCCCGAAATTCCCTCCCTGCTTTCCAACATGGGCTCCGGTCAAGCCGTGGTAGGAAGCATCGATGGAAAATCCATCACCCGCTCCGAGCTGATCGACATCCAGAACCAGGCCCAACTGGTGGACCGCATGGGCATGCAACTGCCCTTCATCGGGCTCGTCGACAACTGGGAGCAGTGGTACCTGCTGGTCCACGAAGCAACGAAGGCCGGGATGATCGGTGGTCAGGCCACCAGCCCCATCCCCATGCAGACGGCCATCGACATCAGTCGAAGCACCGGCATCCCGCCGTATACCGTCCAGACGACCTACGCGAACTGGGCCGGCATCGCCAACTACCTTGGCCACATTGCCGCCAGCAGCCCGATGTCCGACCGCCGCATGCGGCTGGAAGGTCGCCGGCTCTTTGATGCAGCCGATGTCCAACTCGTCTCCCTGAAGGCCGACTCGCCCGAGCAGGCGATCTCCCCCACCGAAGAAGAGCTCCAGGCTCACCTCGACGCATGGGGCGACGTGGAACCGGGTGAAGGCGAACATGGCTTCGGATACCGATTGCCGGAGCGAACCACCATCGAGTGGATGACGATTCCCAAGGCGACCATTCGTGATTCCATCGAGGGTACCGAGGCGATCAACGACATCGCGCTTCGCAAGTACTGGCGAAGGAACGAGTCCGATGCCAACATCCCGCCCGTGGATGCCGAGGCGGAGATTCCCGAGATCGTCAGAACCCAACTGCTCGATGAACTGACCGAGAAACGTCGCAACGAGATCAAGCGGGTCATTGCCGACCGAGTCCGCAATCCTCGTCGGGGGTTCACCGAGTCCGGCGGGTTCATCGTCCTTCCCGAGGACTGGAGCGATCGCCAGATCGCATTTGATGACCTCGGGCAGCAACTTCAAGCCGAGTACGGCATCGAGATACCGGTGGTGTCTCGCAGTGACGAACTTGTTGAAGTCCAGGATCTCAGATCCCTCCCTGGAATCGGCCTCGCCAACACCGACAAGTACGGACAACGCCCCATCGCGATCGCCGAGTTGATCACGGAGACGAAGGAGTTCGACGGCTCTGGCCTGTATCCCATCCAGCAGAACGTGGCTGGCCCGGTCCTCCAGGATCGGCAGGACAACCTCTACCTCTTCCGGATCACCGATACCGATGCCGCCCGGGCTCCCGCCTCGGTCGATGAAGTTCGAGGCCAACTCGTTACCGACCTGAACCGTCTCGCCCACTACCAGGAACTCCTGGCCGACGTGGACGCCGTACGAACAAGGGCGAGAGCCGATGGAATCAACCAGTTCGCCGAAGAACGCGATGCAAGGGTGCAGGCCGCCTCGCTGCGGCAGTACGACCCACGCTTCGTACAGTTCTTCCTGCAGAATCAGAACTCGATGCCGAAGTCGCCCCCGGTGATTCCAGGCCTCGGCGAAGACGAAACCGTGGTCACCGCGGTGCTCAAGGATGCCTCCAGGCTCCAGCAGGACGGCTCCCTGTCCGACCTGGATTCCGAACAGCGTATCGACGTCTACCCCTCGGATGACAACCTTGCCCTCGTGGTGGTCCAGTTGAACAAGCGGACTCCCATCACCCTCGACGAGTTCAACCAGATGGCTTCAAGCGGACTCCTGGGAACGATCATCGAGATGGACGAAACCGGTGGCGAGAATCCGATGACAGAGGCGTTCACGCTCGAATCACTGATGGAACGCAACCGCTACATCCCGCCCAGCAATCCTTCGGATGAAGACGACGCACTCGACGATGGCGCCTCCGCGGGCACGACCCCCGCTGCGGATGATGCCACGTCCGGTTCCTGATCAAGAGCAGTAATCAACTGACCCGCGAACCCGGCGGCAGCGGATGATCAATGCGCAGAACGCTGAGATCCTCGACGTTGCCCTCGGCATCGGCCGCGGTCCCCGCAAGCACCATGCCCTCGCTGCGTTCACCACGAATCACGCGTGGTTCGAGATTGGCCACGATCACAACCTGCGAGCCTTCCAGCGACGACGGGTCGTCGTACCACTTGCGGATACCGGCGCAGACCTGCCGCCCTGTCTCGGTGCCATCATCCAACTGCAGTTTCAAGAGGCGATCCGCATCGGGATGGTGCTCGGCCTTCGTGATGGTGGCAACCCGGAGGTCCATGCGGGTAAAGGTCTCGAAATCGATCGAGGGCTGCATTTCTGGCATTCCATGGTTCTCCTGGGTTGGGGCAGGCGGCCATGCTAGCGAAGCCCGCCCGAGAGACCAATTCCGCCTCACAGGCAGCCACAGGGCCTTGAGGCGATTTTACGTGTAAATCAGCACGAAACCGTGCACTTATCGCCCCAAGTGGGATCACCTGACTGCTAGATTGCTGGGCGAGAAGAGATTTGGCTCCTGGCCCGAAGTCGGGTTGAGGAAATGACTTGGAACCAGATCCGGGGGGAGGGAGAAACTCACATGTCACGTCACTCCGGCTGGTGGACCGTAGCAGCGGCAACCACCCTTTTCGTAGCAGGGAGCAGCCAGGCAGATTTGCTCGGCCTGAATGCTCAGGTGATTGGTGTTGATCACATCACCGGCGACAACGCTCCTGCAGGCAGTCACTACACCATTGACGTCTTCGCGATCATGGAAGCCGGTGACCGGCTTGACGCCGTCGCGGGCGATGCCACCACCCAGAAGATGGTCTCGACCACTCCGGATGGCCAGTTCTGGCAGAACGCGGTCGGCGGCAACTCATCCATGAACATCAACTCTGCTCTGTTCGGCGTGTTTGCAAGCCTTCCCTATGACAGTTTCGTCACCATCGGACTGCTTGACAGCACCGACAATGCACTGGCGATCCAGGGGATCGACTTCTCCAACTTCGAGGCCGGCGGAGCCATCGTCAACGACAACGGCGCCTGGTTCGTGACTCCCGACGACGCCCAGGGCGACTCCGACCTGTACAGC
The DNA here is from genome assembly GCA_029245245.1 of Phycisphaerales bacterium. Taxonomy (GTDB): domain Bacteria; phylum Planctomycetota; class Phycisphaerae; order Phycisphaerales; family SM1A02; genus UBA854. The sequence continues at coordinate 231,343 of JAQWPT010000011.1, read as the reverse complement.
TTTGGCTGCGGCGACGAGTACGCGGTGCGTATCGCACGCTTGACCATCCTTGGCCACGACACCTCCGTCCACGTGGAGGGGCTGCTCCAGGGCAAGGATTCCACCGGAGCAACCATCAACCTGAGTACCAGTATTGACTTGAGCCTTCCTGGCCTCCAGTTCGAAGACTGCAACGGAAACAGCATCGACGACAGCTGCGACATCGCCAACGGCACCAGCCAGGACACCGATGAGAACGGCATCCCCGACGAATGCCAGACCTACGACTGCAACGAGAACGGCATCGATGACAGCGACGACATCGCTGATGGCACGTCCAACGACTGCAACGGCAACAGCATTCCCGACGAATGCGATATCGCCGCCGGCACGTCCAGCGACTGCGACAGCAACGGCACCCCTGATGAATGCCAGGCCAACGACTGCAACGGCAACGGTGTCCCGGACAACTGTGACATCGCTGATGCCACGTCCGAGGACTGCGACGCAGACGGCACCCCGGACGAGTGCGAACTCGACTCCGACGGTGACGGCATCATCGACGACTGCGAGGTTCCGCCCAACTACACGAACCTCGAAACCGGCGACACCTATGAGACGTTCGCCGATGCCATCGGCGCCGCCCATAGCGGCGACCGGATCACAGGACTGACTGATGCGGTCAACAATGAAACCGCACTGAATTTCAATGAAACCTGCGTCAACTTCAGTGTGCCCGGTTTCGGTGGAATCAACACGAATGCCGAAGTCTTTCTTTCATATTGCGCCACAATTGACAGCGATGTATCCGCCTTCTTCCAGAACAAAGTCTTCTCCGGTTCAGGCGGCACCTCTCGAATCACTGCGGACGGCAATCTTGAATTCTTCGATACGCTCACTGTTCGAAGTGGAGCCACCATTGAAACCGAGTGCTTCAATGGCACTGACACCACCGGCGTCATCCTTCGTCAAGATGCCATGCTGACTGCATCACACTTCATGATCTTGAATGCGGCAACCATGATGTTCGAAGGCGCGATGATCGAATGTCCGCATACACAAAATGAACCTGCAATCCTGTTCAATGCCCAGGGAACGATCCTGGGTGACGTCCAGAACTTCGGACTGATGAACGTCATCAACGACCTGATGCAGATCGGTGACCTCAGCAACGAAACCGGTGCCACCATCGACATCTTCCGCGGCGTGTACTACCTGGTGGGGAACCTCACCAACAACGGCACGATCCACGGCGATATTGATCAGGGTGGACGTGGTGGTGATGAGGCTCAGCCCGGCGATGGACTGAACATCCACGGCAGCTTCACCGCCGGTGCAGGCACCAGCCTGGTCATGCCCCACGAGTTCTGGGCAGTTCGAATCGGTGGCAACATCGACATCGCCATCAATGATGCGGCCAACTACGACATGAGCCTGGCCGAACTGAACGCAACCGGTCGATCCGGCAGCGTGCAGAACATCGAGGTGATGAGTGCTGATCTCGGAAACGGTACCGATGGACTCAAGCAGGGTGTCGCGGGCAACTACCCGCTGGGCAGCCTGATCATCGATGCGGTTTCCACGTCGAACCTCGTGGACAACCACGACAACGACAATAAGACGCAGGCCGATGGCGAAGCCATCTACTGCGACGTCCTGGTCGTGAACGGCCACCTTGAGACCAACGGGTACAAGGTGTACGCCAACGAGATCATCATCAACGGTTCCGTCAGCAACAATGATGATGTCATCATCATCATCGACGGCATCTTCGGTGACATCAATGCCGATGGTGAAGTCAACGTGCTCGACCTGCTCCGCGTCATCGCGGACTGGGGCCAGCCCGGTGGCGACGCTGACCTCAACGAGGACGGCATCGTGGATATCCTGGACTTCCTCCTGGTGCTCCAGGAATGGTCCTGATCCACATCGCGTCTTGACGCAATGTTCCGCGGCCCCCGGCATCTGCCGGGGGCCGCGTTCTTTTTTTCCGAGCCTGCGTCAGTGGATCCGGGTACATTGCGGTACGCCATGAACGAGCCCGATCCACGCATCCAGTCCCTCGCCCAGGAGGCTCTCGCACTGCCCGAGAACCAGCGTGCCGCATTTCTCTCGGAGGCCTGTGGTGATGATTCGATCCTCCGGGACGATGTACTGCAGCAGATGGAGTCGATGGGCAAGATCTCAGGGGACATGTTTGCCAGCGAAAAAACCCTGATCGACACGACTCACGGTGAATCAGAACCCCTGACCGATTCCCACCCAAAGCGCATCTCGACCTATACGATTCGACGCCTCATCGGCTCCGGCGGCATGGGCACGGTGTACGAGGCGGCTCAGGATTCCCCGCGCCGGCGTGTCGCGATCAAGGTACTCAAGGCCGGCATGTCCTCACGCTCTGCCCTGCGGCGATTCGAATACGAGTCGCAGGTCCTTGGTCGACTCCGACACCAGGGCATCGCCCAGATCTATGAAGCCGGCACCTGGGAATCCGATCATGGCAACGTGCCCTGGTTCGCGATGGAATACATCCCGAACGCAAAGACGCTCACCGAGTACGCCAAGGACCATCGCCTGTCCCTCCATGAAAGACTCGAACTCTTCATCAAGGTCTGCGATGCCGTCCATCACGGTCACCAGAAGGGCATCATCCACCGGGACCTGAAGCCGGGCAACATCCTGGTTGATTCGACCGGACATCCCAAGGTCATCGACTTCGGCGTTGCCCGCTCCACCGACTCGGACATGGCCGTCACCACGCTCCAGACGAGCGTCGGACAGCTCATCGGTACGGTTCAGTACATGAGCCCGGAGCAGTGCGACGCGGATCCGGGTGACCTGGACACGCGCAGCGACGTCTACACGCTGGGCGTCATCCTCTTTGAACTGCTCACGGACTCGCTCCCCTACCAGTTCGGCAACAAGGCGATCCACGAGGCCGCCCGAGCCATCAAGGAGGATGCACCCCACAATCCCAGCACCATCAATCGGCACCTCCGTGGTGACGTGGAGACGATCGTTCTCACCGCCCTGGAGAAGGAACGCGATCGTCGCTATCAATCCGCCCAGGCTCTTGCCGAGGACATCTCGCGGTTTCTTCGTGGTGATCCCATCAACGCACGCCCACCCAGCGTGCTCTACCAGTTGCAGGTCCTGGCAAGGAAGAATCGAGCGGCCGCAGTGGCGGCTGTTTCAGTCTTCGTGGTCCTCGTGGTGGCGGTCGTTCTTGTTTCACTGTTCGCCGCCTCCCAGGCCAGGCAGAAGAAAGAGGCGGACACGGCCAAACTTCAAGCCGTCCACCTCAAGGAAGAAGCGGTAAACGCGCAGAAGAAACTTGAAGAGCAGGTCGAAGCGGCACGCACTGCCAAGGAAGATGCAAACCTGAAGGCGAACGAGGCCTCCGATGCCAAGGCCCTTGCCGATCAGCGGGCGAAGGAAGCTGAGGTGGCCAGGACTCAGGCGGAACAGGCCAGCCAATCTCTTCTCACCGCCAACGAACAACTGGAGCAGCAGGCCTACATCGCATCGCTGATCCGGGCCCAGAACGCCCTCGGACACCAGCACCCCGGCGAAGCAGCTCGTCTCCTGGCCAGTTCTCCGGACAAGTATCGCCACTGGGAATGGGGCATGCTGCATGCCCAGGCCGACCAGAGCCTGCACTCGACCAGCATCGATGGAAACTGGAACTCCATCTCGAACAACGGACGGTACCTGTTCCGACCTTGGTCCTACAACATCGAGATCCATGATCGTGAAACCGGAACCACCCGGGAATACGTAGCGTCGTTCGTCTTGCCTGATGGTTCGAATCATGCCGGCAGCGTGCAGTATCTCACGATCTCACCGGACAACAGGTACCTGGCGTGTTTCGCCACCCACAATGACAACGAGAGTGAAACCACCCGTGCACGCGGTGTCGGACTCAGGGTCTGGGATCTGCAGGATGCGTCCATGGAGCCCATCATCTCCAAGGATGGTGATGTCCGAGCGGCCTGCTTCAACCCGAGCAGCACACATCTGGCCTGGACGTTCACCGAGGATGTGGAGGACGACACGATCGACAGCAGGAATCCGGCGATCCTGCTGCAAAGGGAACTCCTTACCAACACCCTCTGCATCCAGTCGCTTGAAGCGCCCGATGCACCCCACCGGGTCCTGGAGGCTCCCCGGGGCACGATCCAGTACATAGATGATTCCATTGCGTACGCTTCGGATGGCAACCACGTCGCAATCAAAACACAGCTCCTGGGCATCTCACTGGTGAGGCTTGCGACCGGGGAAGTGCTGCAAGTGGGACACCCTGACGTGCAGCAGATTTTGATCGAACAATTCGGCTTCACCAGCAATGGAAAGTGGTTGTACTGCAGTGAGCGCGGTGGTGATTCCCTCCGACTGATCGACGTCGAAACCGGACATGCAATCGACCCCTGGGTCGCCGTGCAGCACGCCGGGATCACTGACATCACGAGTATCCCCGGCCACGACATGCTGATCACCGGCGACAGCACCGGCACCATCCGGCTGATCCGGCTGCCCGGCGGCGAACTCGCCGGCACGCGGCACGGTCATCTCGGTTCCATTTCCGATATCGCCGTTTCAGATGACGGCTCGCCCTACTCGCTGGGAGATGACCGGACGATCCGCAAGTGGGATCTTGAGCAGAAGAGCAATGAAATCCCGGCCACCTACACCTCGAAGAAACAAGTGGACCACGTGGAACTCAAGGAAGATGGAAGGCTGCTGCTCGCTGCAAGCGGAACGATGCTCGAGATCTGGAGCCTGGATCTGGATCGCAAGTTGATCAGTTTCCCCCTGCCGGCGAACCTCCGGGACATGGAGATCAGCCCCGACGGGCGATACGTGGCCCTGAGCCTCGGCGACCGCGCCGCCCCCCTGGCCGTCCATGACCTGCAGACAGGTTGGCCCCTGGATCTCGATGTCGAGGGCGGCACGGTCATCCAGACCGCGGCCTCGTACCTGGGCCAGCCACTTCGTTTCAGTCACGACGGACGCACCATCGCCTTCGGCCATGGCAACCAGCTTCTGCTCCTGGATCTGGATGCAGATCGCACCATCGTCCAGTCCGTGGAACTCGAATCCTTTGATGTCCGCGCATTCAGTGAACTCCGATTCACAGCCGAGGGCGATTCCGTGCTGGCTCTTTCCGTCGACGGCAGTCTCTACGAATGGCACCCCAAGACCGGGGAGATCAAGCAGCGACTCAAGGACAAATTCGCCTCCGCGTTCGCCCTGTCTCCCAACGGCAAGTTCCTGGCCAGTGGAAACGGGACCGGGCAGGTCAATGTCCGCGCCCTGGATACAAGCGAACTTGAGTCCGAGTTCACCCCCCGGGGAGCACACATCGCGGATGTGGCGATGCCCCTCCTGACCGAGGGCTACGGCCTGCCGGTGCACGGATTGTGCTTCACCCCCGACGGAAACCGACTGGCCGTGACCTGGAAGGACGGGACCCTCAGCCTCTTCGACGTCACCACCCGCGAGCAGATCCTGACCCTGATGAACCCCGCCCTGCTCAAGCCCCACAGCCATGAAGGAGACGTCCTTGATCTGAATGAGAACCAGGTGCTCTTCGGGGAGGATGGGACCTCGCTCGTCATGAGTTCCGGACCCCACCTCTACGTCTGGAGTTCCCAGTCACCCGGTCAACGCGAAACACGACGACAGGAAGCCCAGCAACGCAGCACCATGGCCCAGGCCATCGCCAGCGGGCTCCTTGCCGAGGGAGATCTCGAGAAGTCGATCGAATCGATTCGCAATGACCCCGCAATCGACGAGTCGCTTCGCCACGCTGCCCTGATCGAGATCATGCTGCAGTCGAGTCCCTGGCCCCTGTTCGAGGAGGAACGGTACGAGGAGGCGAAGGATCGACAGATGGCGCTGTACCGGCAGCTGCGGGACAAGTACGGGATCGAGGACACCAAGACCCAGCACGTCCTGTCCGACCTGATCCAGATCTACCGGGCGATGGGCAATCACAGGACCGCACAACTGCTGGCGAAGAAACTCTCCAGCGCCGGCAACTGATCACGTCACTCCTTGAACAGCCGCCCAGTCGCGATCCGACAGCATGCACCCGTTGTCCCGCTCGGCGACTGTCTCATCGCGACGCCATGATCGTTCACAGGCCGGGTGGTTGCGAAGATCCTCGATCGTGATCGAGTCTGCAGCGGTGTCGATCCGAACCCGTGAGACCTCGAAGAGATCGGCAAGATCCGGCTCGAAGTTGACCAGCCACCCCTCCGGATCCGGCAGCACGACACCCGCATCCAGCGAGTTCTCGATGCCGCGGCCCTTGGCCTCTTCGAGCGACTTGAGTACCGAATCACGCAGAGCCATGACCGATTCCCAGTGCGGATCGGCCACGACATCCAGCCCCTGGTGACATTCCAGGTGCACGCACCCTTGCCCACCATGGAGGCTGCGCCACGACTCGTCGGCCGTGTGCGGCAGAAATGGGGCCAACAGTCGACACAGGGTCGAGGCAATCGAGTGCAGCACCGCCTGGGTCCGACGGCGGCGAGGCGTATCGGGACTGTCGCAGTAGAGTCGATCCTTGACGGCGACGCAGTAGACGGCAGACAGGGTGTCATTGCAGAAGTCGAAGAGGGCCAGGTGAGCGCGGCGGAAGTCGTACGCGAGGCAGGCACTGCGAACTCGTTCCTGCAGATCCGCGGTCGCTGCCAGCGCCCAGGCATCGATGGACGCCGGGTCCAGGTCGGCCAGGTGGTCTGCGGTCGTGGAGGCATCGAAATCGCCGAGGTTGCCCAGCAGGAACCGAAGCGTATTTCGCACCTTGCGGTAACTCTCGCCCGCCAGCTGGAAGATCTCGTCATCGGCCCGCACGTCGTTCTCGTAGGACAGGGAGCTGACCCACCAACGACAGACATCGGCCCCGTTCTCGTTGAGAAGTTCCTCCACGTCGAGGGTGTTGCCCAGCGACTTGCTCATCTTGCGCCCCTGGCGGTCGTTGACGAAGCCATGGGTGATCACGGACTTGAATGGTGAGCAGCCGGTGGACGCCAGTCCGGGCAGAAGCGACAACTGGAACCAACCACGATGCTGATCGGAGCCCTCGAGGTAGAGATCGATCGGGTACCCCAGCCCACGTCGCCGCATCACGGCGTTCCAGGAAGACCCGGATTCAAACCACACGTCGAAGATGTCGCTGGTGGTGGAAAGGTCATCGAGTTGCAGGCCCTCGGGTGCATCCGGATCGGCGGCGATGTCCCAGGTCGCCAGCAACTGGGCCGGCGTCTCGGTGAACCACGCATCACTGCCCCGCTCCCCGAACGCCTCGGCCACGGCCCGGGTGGACGCGGCGGTCAATACCGTCGTTCCATCACCAGTTACGAAGGCGGGAATGGGCAGGCCCCAGGCTCGCTGGCGCGAGATGCACCAATCCGGCCGTGACTCGAGCATGCCCCGCATCCGGTTGCGCCCCCACTCGGGGATGAACTGGATGTCCTCGGCGGTCGCCTTCATGGCGGCATCCCGCAGCGAAACGCCGGTGGCCGCAACCGGCTCGTTGACGGAAATGAACCACTGCTCGGTACTCCGGAAGATCACGGGTGATCCACCTCGCCAGTCGTGCGGATAACTGTGGGTATAGAGTTGATGATGCAGCAGGTGGCCGCTGGTACGAAGGTGATCGACCACGACCGGATTGGCCGCCCAGACATCAAGGCCCTGGAGCCACTGCGGAACCGTGTCGTCGTAGGTGCCGTCACCGCGAACGGGACAATCGACTTCCAGCCCCTCACGAATGCCGGTGAAGTAGTCGTCGGTTCCGTGACCGGGCGCCGTGTGCACCAGGCCGGTGCCATCCTCGAACGTGACGTAGTCCGCAGCCACAACGGGGCTGGTCCGCTCGCAGAACGGGTGCCGGTACTCGAGTTTCAGCAGGGCTGCTCCGTCGCATTCACCAAGCACCTCGGCTTCCTGGAGGCCGGCGATCTCCGCCACCTTCGAAACCAGTTCCGATGCGATGATGCGCAACGATCCGCCGGTGGAGACCAGGGCGTATCGCCCTCGCTCGTGCACGGCGATGGCACGGTTGGCCACGAGCGTCCAGGGAGTCGTCGTCCAGATCAGCAGCGACGGCGTGGATTCACAGTTCACGCCGAACGCCGCCCCAACGGCCTCGGCATCATTGAGAGGGAAGTCCACGTAGACCGAGGGATCCTCGCGGTCCTCGTATTCCAGTTCGGCTTCCGCCAGCGCGGTCTCATTCTCGATCGACCAGTGCACCGGCTTGAGCTGCCGGAAGACGATCTCCTTCTGGACGAGATCCGCAAACACCTCGAGCACCGCCTGCTCGTAACCGGGATTCATCGTGAGATACGGATCGTCATAGTCGGCAAGCGTGAGCAGTCGCTGCATCTGTTCCGACTGCTGCTTCTGCTGCTTCTCGGCGTAGGTACGGCATGCCTTGCGGATGGCCATGCTTCGCGGCCCGGGCTCGAGATCGTTGAGTTTCTGAAGCTTGCCCTTCTGCTGGAGTTCGGTCATCACCATGTGCTCGATGGGGAGGCCATGGCAATCCCATCCCGGCACGTAGGGGCAGGAACGTGATTCCAGGTTCTGGATCCGGACCACGAAGTCCTTGAGCACCTTGTTCATCATGTGCCCGTTGTGGATGGATCCGTTGGCATACGGTGGCCCGTCGTGAAAGACGAAGGGGTCGCTGCCACTTCGAGCCTCGACCAGAGAGGCGTAGAGATCCGCACCGGCCCATCGCTTGCGACTGGCCTGCTCGTTCTGGCGCAGGTTCGCCCGCATGGGAAAATCGGTCTTGGGAAGATTGAGCGTCTTCTTGAAATTGGGCTTGGTGGTGTCAGTCATGCCTGGTGATCCAGTTGGAATTCGCCCATGATATCACGCGCCACGGTCTCCGACGCCGGCAGCAATATCCAGGCGTGGTCATGGTCATGATCGTGGTCATGATCGTGGTCATGTGGCTCATTCGGCCCATGATCATGCTCTACGAGCCTGGTGGACCCCCAGCCCAACCCCAGGCCAAGCAGCAGTGCCAGCGTCATTGCGATGCGATCATGCCGGTGGAACTGGAGTTCGGGAAGCAGATCGCACAACGCGATGCACAGGATCATCCCGGCGGCGAAGGCGATGGCTGCTGACTGCACGGGCGGCTCACCACTGATCCCGGCCCACCCGATGACGGCACCGGCCGGGGTGACCAGAGCGTAGGCGATGTTCATCCAGTTTCGAAACGACCTCGATCGTCCGTCTGCCGCCAGCAGGGTCCCAAGCGTCAGGGAGTCAAACGGCTTGTGGAACACGATGGCCACCAGCAGGCCCGCTCCCGCGACACCGAGTCCCTGCTCCAGACCCGAGACCGCGGCTCCGAAGGCCAGCCCGGCCAGCACTCCGTGAATGCTCAACCCCACCAAGGCGCCGACCCACGACGACACGTGGGAATGCGAGCAGCACTCGTCCTCACCGGGTGCGCTGTGGTGATGAAAACAGATGAAACGCTCCAGGAGGAACATGGCCAGAAAGCCACCGAGCACCCAGGCTCCCAGGATCGGAACCTCGTCATGCAGGTGGGCCCCCTCCTCGATGCCGATTGCCAGGGCGTCGGGCAGCAGGTGGAAGATGGTGATCGAGAGCATGATCCCGCATACGAAACTGAGCGCCACCTGCATGCCACGGTGGGTGAAGCGAATCCAGAGCGGAAGCAGGCCCCCCAGCAGCGAGATCACGAAGAACGCGACCAGGGAGAGAATGAGTGCAGTCGTCATCCCGGTAGGATATCCGCAGTCGTGCTTTCACTTCTGATCATCCTGCTCACAGCCTCAGCCATGGCCATGGCCCTGCCCCGGAGCCGGGGCCGGCTGCCCATCCTCATGTACCACAAGGTCCGACCCGCCCCCGCTGACGACCTGACCGTGCCCCTTGATGTCTTCAACAGCCAGATGGCGGTGCTGGCGGACCGTGGCTACGAATCCATCTCCTTTGCCCGCCTCCAGGAGTTCCATCGAGGCTCAGGAACCCTCCCTGCCCGGCCGATCCTCCTGACCTTCGACGACGCCTACGCGGACTTCGAGGACTACGCGGCGATGGCCATGCGGGAACACGGGTTCGATGGGACCGTCTTCCTCCCAGTGGGCTGCATCGGGGGCGAGAACACCTGGGACGGCGGCGGCGAACCACTGATGAACTGGGACGACGTCAGGCGGGTCGCGGCCGACGGAACCGAGTTTGCACTGCATTCCTTCAACCATGACAACTACCACGACCTCTCTCTGGAGGACATGCGTGTCGACCTGGCACGGTGCATGGCGGAACTGGATGCTCGCGACATCCCCTACCGCAAGGTACTGGCCTATCCCTACGGTGGATTTCCACGTACAGAGCCGATGCGTACGAGCATGAAGGAACTCTTCCGCGAACTCGGCCTCGAGTACGCGGTGCGCATCGGATCGCGGATCGAACGCGCCTGTCCAAGGGATCCCTACGAGATGAAGCGGGTCAATGTGCAGGGCGTGGACCGTGGCCTGCGGTTCCACATCAAGCGACTCTGGGGGCGGACTCGACTGTGAACACTCCCCCCGTGCATGTCGTGATTCCGACCCACACGGACCGGCACCTGCGCCGAACCCTCCTGGGGCTGTCCCGCCAGACGATTCCGGCGGCGTCGGTCACCGTCAGTGGCGACACCGATGACCCCGCCATTCTCGATGTCGTCCAGCGGGTCCACGATGAAACCGGCCTCCCGCTGCTGCACGCGTGCCGGGCCCGGCACGAGCAGTCGCGGCGAGCACAGACCCGCAACAACGGCATCCGAACCCTGCTGGAGATCGATCCAGACCCTGAGGACCACGTGCTCTTTCTCGACGGTGACTGCCTCCCGGCCGTCGACCTGGTCGAGACCCATGCTGCCTGCGCCCTGCAAGGCGAACTGGTCATCGGATACTTCATTCCACTGGATGAAACGACCACGAAGCAGCTCCAGGAACATGCCCTGGACCTTGCGGCGACTGCTGCTCAACTCGAGCAGCTTCAAGCCCGCCAGCGACGAGCTCGTCGGCAACTCCTGCTGCGACGCATCGGACTGGCCAAGGCCCACAAGCCCAAGGCCGTCACCGGCAACCTCGGCGTCCGACTGCGTCGCATCATCGAGGTCAACGGGTTCGACGAGGCCTACATGGACTGGGGATTCGAAGACGATGATTTCACCCGGAGGCTGCATGCCGCCAAGTCCCGGCCAGTCCTGGCCCACTCCACCGCCCTGGTCTTCCACCAGTGGCATCCGACGCTCAAGCAGGCCGACTGGACGGAGACCGATGCCGCACGTCGATTCCGGACCAGCACACCGATGCGATGCGAACACGGCATCGAGCACCCAGTGCCCCAGCACGAGGTGTCGAGCACTCGATTGTGTTGAATCACGGTTCCCGGTGGCCAATGGAGCAGATGGGACTCGAACCCACAACCTCCTCGATGCGACCGAGGCGCTCTCCCAATTGAGCTACTGCCCCTGGAACCGAACCCCTGAACGCGGATCGGAACGCAAGAGTATATCTGCGATCAAGCACACCATCCATGCACCTTCGATGCCCCACCTCGACCCAAGCCGATACCATGAATGCGACCTCGAAGACGATGACCGGCCGGCACCCGGAAGCACCCACCAATGAGTACCAACCCAACTCAACATGGACCGCGAGTCCGAATCATCGTCGTGACCACCACCGGCGAGATCATGCAGTCACTGGACCTTGACCGGTTGAGTCCTTCTGACACGGCCTCGACGTCACTGCCGGTCAACATGGTGTTCAACCTGCCGCACTGGCCACTGCTGGCAACGATCGGAACCGGCCAGCTTCCATCGCGACACCACATCTATACCCCCAATGCATACGATCCGGAATCCGGATCACTCGCAATCCGCCGGAGCGATGGCGGCGCCATCCCATGGATCTGGGACACCGCTACTGCCGCGGGTCGATCAGCCGTCGTGGTGAACTGCCCACTGCTGAAAGCCGGCGATGGGGATGACCGGTTCCGGCTGGGACCTCCCAGGCCGAATGAACCAGATGACATCGAGTCGATCATCGACGCGATACGGCAGGGTCTCGAAGCCGACCTGCTGGTGAGTTTCGCCGACTTCCGACCGAACCCGGCCAGTGGAAGCAACACGAAGACAACTGACTCCGACCAGATCCAGCACGACCTGGAAGCACTGCTGGAAGCAGCACGACCCACGGGGCCCGATGACCACCTGCTGGTCTACCTCCAGCCCCGGCACCGGGCGAAACTGCTGCTGATCCGGGCCGGTGCAGCGAGTGAGACATCAAAGTCCCTTCGTTGCATCGACATCGTCCCGACAATCCTGGACCTGCTGTCGCTGCCGCTCACCAGTGACCTGCCTGGCCGATCGATCTTCCAGAATGTCGATGAGACGACGGCATCGAACTGGCCTTCAATGACCATGGAATCCACCGAGGAAGACCTGCTCCGACTCGTGATCCAGCAGGTCGAGTCCGGCAATGACACGCTTCGCCGCCACGCAATCACGGCCCTGACCACGGCATGGGTCTGCCACATGCGAATCAATGGAATCAAGGGCTCCCTTCAAATGGAACGGGCGAAGCAACTCGTCGACCTCCAAGGCAATCCCATGGACTGGTTCCGACTCGCCAACGTCGCGTACATCAACGGCGAAGACGAACTCTTTCACGAGTGCCTGGCATTCCTGCATGAACACCATGCTGGTACCGCGGAAGCCGACCTGGCAGACCTGATTTCGCTGGAAAGCAACGACCAGGAAGCGGTGAACGACACGCTCGATGACCACCGCCCGGAGCATCTGAATCCGATGCTTCGACGAATCTGGGCCCGCGCCGCCATCAAGGTGGGCCGAACCGAAGTGGGCATTTCCCATCTGCAGCACCTTGTCTCGCTCGGGCTGACACCCAAACCCGATCGACTGCTGCTCTGCCGACTGATGCTCGACCAGGATCGCCCCGCCGAAGCGATCCGGGCCCTCTCCTACCTCGGCTCCTCCCCCGATCAACCCCTCCCCACCCAGCTGCTCCGAGCCGAGGCCCTGCATCGACAGGGCAATGTGGACCTGGCACGGAATCTGCTTCAACAGCTCCTCGCAGCACATCCCGGCCAGAGTGATGCCACCGCCATGCTCAACAAGATCATTGGTTCAGGCGACGAGCACTGAGAACGCTACAATCGCTCCATGCGTCCAACCAGCGCCGCAGCATCGCCATCAGGGAAGAAGGCGAAGGCCACCCGAACCCAACGTGATCCCCGGCAGACGCCGGCCATGCGGCAGCACGCCGCATTCAAGGCGTCGCACCCCGATTGCATCCTGTTCTTCCGGATGGGCGACTTCTACGAGATGTTCGACGAGGACGCCCGCGTCGCCCACGCCGCTCTAGGCATCACGCTTACGGAACGAACTTCCGGGATCCCGATGGCCGGAATCCCCTACCACGCGGCCGAGAACTACCTGCGCCGACTGATCGAGCAGGGATTCCGAGTCGCCGTGTGTGAACAGGTCCAGGATCCCAAGGACGCTAAGGGCGTCGTGGATCGAGCCGTCACACGCGTCATCACCCCCGGCACCCTCGTTGACGACAGCCTTCTTGACGACGCCGTCGCCAACGAGATCGCCGCCATCGTGGCCCGGGAGCACGCGGGACACACCATCATCGACATCGCCGTGGCGGAACTGTCCACCGGTGGATTCCGACTTCGCAGTGTTCCCATCGAACATGCGGTCGATGAACTTGTCCGCCTCCATCCATCGGAACTGCTGCATCGTGATGACGACCTGGAACTCGAGCCCCTGCTGCAGCAGGTGGAGGCGACCCTCCAGTGCGCCAGGACACCCCGACCGGGATGGACCTTCGACGCATCGGAGGGAGCGAGACTGCTGCGGGAACACTGGGCCGTGCACTCCCTTGAAGGTTTCGGACTTGAAGACACCGATCCCGACCTTGGAGCCGCTGGCGCCCTGCTCGGATTTCTCGGCGAAACCCAGGCCGTGCACGGCACCGCGACGGGACTTGGGCACATCCAGCCACCTCGCCGTGAATCAAGTGATCACATCATGGCCATCGACGCGGCCACACTGCGAAGTCTCGAGATCGAACAGACCATGCGATCCGGTGCGACCGAAGGCTCCCTGCTGGCCACCATGCAGTCCTGCCGGACACCAATGGGTCGACGAGCACTGCGGCACTGGCTCTGCCACCCACTGACAGACCGCCTTGCCATCATGGAGCGGCATGACGTCGTGCAGTCGCTGGTCGAAGATGAACCGCGACGCCGTCGACTTCGTGAAACCTTCGACCTGGTCCAGGACATCGCCCGCATCAGTGGACGGGTCGCCATGCGTCGCGTCACTCCGCGCGACTTCTGGGCCCTGGGGCGATCTCTGTCCTCGCTGCCGGAACTGGTGGAACTGACCGCGGGCATCCCGGTGCTCTCACACCTGCACGATCGCTTCGACGCCGCGAATCGCCAACTGGGACCGCTTGGTGCCCGCATCCGAAGTGAATGCAACGACGATCCTCCCGCCCATCTTCGAGAAGGCGGCTTCTTCCGTGATGGCGTGGACGAGGAGCTCGACGAAGCCCGCCTGCTTCAGCGCGACGGCAGCAGCTGGCTCTCGGTCTACCAGCAGCAGCTGTCGGAGGAAACGGGCATCCCCTCCCTGAAGGTCGGCTACAACAAGGTCTTCGGCTACTACATCGAGGTGACGCACACACACACGGCACGGGTGCCGATGCACTTCAATCGAAAGCAGACCCTCAAGAATGCCGAACGCTACATCACCGAGGAACTCAAGGACTACGAGGACAAGGTCACCAGCGCCCAGCGACGAGCAATCGATCGCGAGCGAGCCCTCTTCGACGTTCTCTGCCGTGACACAGAAGTCGTGGCGGAAGCAATCACCCTCTTTGCAGAGGCCATCGCGGAACTGGACGTCCTGGGCTGCTTTGCCGAGTTCGCCGTCAGAACCGGCAGCATCCGACCGGACATGCTCGACGATCGAACACTTGAAATCGAAGCCGGCCGGCACCCCGTACTCGATGCCCTGATCGGCAGCGAGTTCGTACCCAACGACACCAGGCTCGCAGTGGACGGCGACACCCAGACGCTGTCGCTGATCACCGGCCCGAACATGGCCGGCAAGAGCACCTACATCCGGCAGGTTGCCCTGCTGACGCTGCTGGCCCACGTCGGCTGCTTCCTGCCCGCCACGCGGGCCCGCATCGGCTGCGTCGATCGCATCTTCACACGCATCGGCGCTTCCGATGAACTGCACACCGGTCGATCCACCTTCATGATCGAAATGATGGAGACCGCGAACATCCTTCACCATGCCACCGAGCGCAGCCTCGTGATCCTCGATGAGATCGGCCGGGGCACGAGCACCCTTGACGGCCTGTCGCTGGCATGGGCCATCACCGAGGGGCTCGCGGCCCGAGGCAGCCGTACGCTCTTCGCCACTCACTACCACGAGTTGACTGCCCTCGCTGACCAGCAGGACTCCATCGGGAATCTTCATGTCGCGGTTCGTGAGTGGAAGGATCGCATCGTCTTCCTGCATCACATCGAGCCTGGAAGCACCGATCGAAGCTACGGACTGCACGTAGCCCAACTTGCCGGCGTACCCACAACCGTGATCGACCGGGCTCGGACGCTCCTGGACACCCTCACAGTGCAGACATCCATGGACACCCCACCACCACCGCCACCAGTGGAGACCGGACAGTTCGGACTGTTCACGGAACCGGCTGTGCCGCATCCCGCCCTGGAACAACTCCGCGCATTGGACCTGGATGCAATGACGCCGCTGGATGCGTTTGATGCCCTTCGCCAACTTGCCCAGCAGGCACGCGAGCACTGAACCATGCCCCTTGGACTTCGAGCACCAGATCTCAAGGCCGCTCATGATGCGGCCCTGCCCTACGAGCAATACCTGGAAACCGATGCGGAACAGGCCAGTCGCTGGCGGGACCTGGAGCCGCGAGTCCGCCTCGACCAGCAGCAGGCTCGCCTCGTCTCAAGCTTCACCCGGCACATGCCGGTCCTGGTGATCTCGGGCATCTGGTGTGGTGACTGCGTGCGGCAAGGTCCCGTCCTGCATCGAATCGCGGAAGCCAGTTCCTGCATCGATCTGCGGTTCATCGATCGCGACGCCATGCCGGAGCTGCTGGAGCATGTCCGGATCAACGACGGAGCCCGCGTTCCCGTGACCCTCTTCATGGCCGAGGACTTCGAACCCGTCTCGCTGCTTGGCGATCGCACCCTGGCCTACTACCGGCACATGGCCGAGAAGAAACTCGGCGGCACCTGCCCGGTACCCGGAGCGCCCACCGACGAGACCCTGCTGGATGCGCTCGTAACGGATTGGCTCGACGAATTTGAACGCGTGCACCTGCTGCTTCGCCTCAGCGGACGGCTTCGCGCCCGACACGGAGATTGACCCGGTGCTCATGAATGCAGACATCCTGGCACCCCTCTTCGAACAGGGCCTCACCTACGACGAGTTCGTGGCCTCCGGCGAGCCGATGCACCAGCCCCAGTGGCATGAACGATTCGGGCAACTGGCTCTTGATGAACGCCAGCAGCAACTGGTCGACGGGTTCCAGCGATCGATGAAGGTCCTCTGCCTCACCGGCACGTGGTGCGGAGACTGCGCCCTGCAGGGCGCCTCGCTGCATCGCGTGGCCGAGGCCGCCGGCGACCGCGTCGAACTTCGCTTCATCCCCCGCAGCGATGACTTTGCCGAAGTGATCGTGGCCAACCGGATCAACGAGGGCTACCGGGTACCCGTGACCTGGTTCATGGCCGAGGACTTCCACCCCTGCAGTCGCATCGGTGACCGGTCCCTGAGCCGGTACCGCGCCATGGCCCGCAAGGCCCTGGGCGACGCGTCCCCCGTCCTTGCCCCACCGCCCGTGCACCCCGTCCGCCGCGTCCTGGACGAGATGCTCGACGAGTTCGAGCGGGTGGAACTGCTGCTGCGACTGAGCCCACGCCTTCGGGAACGACACGGTGACTGAATGACACGAGCGGACCCGAAGGTCCGCCCGTGCGCCATGTTCCCTGTCGTATTCAAGTGTCAATCACTTGTGGAGACGAGCTTCGTTCGATCCACGGACGCCTCGGGGTCACCGTCCAGATCGGATTTGAATGTCATGGACTGGGCGCTGACCTGCACCTGATCGAGTACCTCCGTACAGGTGCTGATGGAGGGGGACGGGCCGTTGAGGATCACCAGCCGAGTGGGCGCGTGGTAGGTGATCGTCGTCTCGCCCATGGGATGCCCCTTGACTTCCAGGGCCAGTTCCATGGCGGAGATGATGTCTTCCGATGGCATGCCGAGTTCGATCGTATGCGCCACGGAAGTGATCGTGGTCATGGATGCCGGAGTTGGGAGCTGTACCTGGGTGCTGCGGCCCCTGGCGACCTTCCCGCGCTGGGGATGCCCCGACAACCGGTACAGGATGGCACCGCCGGAATCGTGCCTGCTGACATCACAGGCATAGGCCTCGTTGTTCCAGTCACCCGTCGTATTCTCAAGCAGCCAGAGCAGTGAATCGACATCGATCGATGTGAGCTGCATGGGAGGAACCTGGAACTGGAGCACCTGTTCATCGACGACGATGTTCGCATTCTCGATGGTCTCGTTGATGGCCTTGATGTACTCGCTGATCGTGCCCCCTTCGAACTCGAACGAAGCGAGCTGGTACTCGGACGTCGTCTCACTGGAAGCGGCCTGTCCTTCCGCCAAGGCGGCAGTGCCCACGAGACCTCCGACCAGTGCCGCTCCCAGAATGCCGTAAAGAAGAGAAGTGTGATGTGTGTGTCGCGTGCGTTTCATGTCATGTCCTTTCAGGATTGAGTCCCCTGCATGAATCTCCATGCACGGGACAACCGCTCCCGGTGGGGAGTGACAACCCGCATGTCCATGAGAGAGAACCTTCGTGTCGCGGCATTCGCCGCGAATCCGGATTTACCGGAAATCAGGCGGCCGGGTGCGCGCCCGGCTGCGTTGCAGGAGCACAACGGCACATGCCTGATGGCTATTGCCTTGGGCAGGAAAAAACGTGCTCAGGAACCCTCGGTGGGCCAGACGGCGCGAGGAGCGGCATGGATGTCCGACCAGAGTCGCTCGAGCATGGCCTCGGTCCCCTCACCGGAAATGCCACTGACCAGCAGCGGAACATGATCGAGTCCAAGCCGATTCGACAGATCCTGGCAGTAGGTGTCGCGATCCGCTTCCGGTACCAGGTCGATCTTGTTGAAGATGAGCATCTCGGGCTTGGCTCCGAGCACATCGCTGTACTCGGCGAGTTCACCACGAATGGTGTGGTAGTTCGTTTCCGGATCGGAACCATCGAACGGCATCACGTCGAGCACGTGCACGATCCGGTTGGTCCGCTCGATATGCCGCAGAAAGTCATGTCCAAGCCCCGCCCCACCGGCTGCGCCCTCGATCAAGCCGGGAATGTCGGCCAGCACGAGGCGACGATGCCGCGAGAGTTCGGCGATTCCCAGGTGGGGCGACAGTGTCGTGAACGGATAGTCGGCAACCTTGGGCTTGGCCCTCGAGAGCGAACGAAGCAACGTGGACTTTCCGGCGTTGGGAAGGCCCACGAGCCCGATGTCGGCGATCAACTTCAGTTCCAGCCGGAGCGTCCGCTCCACCCAGTCACCCCCCGGCGTCCACTCTCGCGGCGTCTGGTTGGTGGAACTCTTGTAGGACTCGTTTCCGCGGCCACCGGCTCCCCCCGTGGCAACCACGATACGCTGCCCGACTTCATTGATGTCTGCTACGAGTTCACCCGTCTCCCGATCATGCACCAGAGTTCCAAGAGGCACCTTGATGATGCAGGACGCCCCGTCTCGACCGATGCGGCTCTTGCCCATGCCACCCTGACCACTTTCGGCCCGATAGTGCGGACGCGGCGTCAATTGCAACAGCGTGTCCTGACTCGGATCGGCCTCGAGGATGACGTCACCACCACGTCCGCCATCACCGCCATCGGGCCCGCCCTTGGGGATGTACTTCTCCCGGCGAAAACTGAGGCACCCGGCGCCACCCTTTCCCGAACGAACAAAGATGGTGGCTCGATCAATCAGCATGCATGTCAACCTTGGAATACAACACGGGACGCATGGAAGCGTCCCGTGTACATGGAGATTCGGTTGTGGATCACCCTGCCCTGGTCACGGCGGTGAACCGCGGCGTCTCGGGATTGTCCGGGTGGATATCAATGTGTCGACCACGGAAGGTGACCGTTCCGGCCTCCAACGCGTAGAGCGTGTCGTCCTTGCCACGACCGACAAGGTAGCCGGGCTTGAAGTGCGTACCGCACTGGCGAACGATGATGGCCCCCGCCTTGGCGAACTGGCCGCCATAGAGCTTGACCCCGCGGAATTGCGGGTTGGAATCGCGTCCATTCTTGGAGGAACCCTGTCCCTTTTTATGTGCCATCAGTGCACTCCTGACCTTCAGCCCCGAATGGGGCGAAGCGGACCATTCTAGAGGTTTCTCAGCGGTAGATCCAGCGTGGGCTTCGATCCATGTCCGAATGGAGCTCGACGGGGTCGTCTCCAAGTCCTGTCGCGTTGCCTGAAACGAGGTATTCCCGCATCAGGGTCTTCTGGAGGATGGTTTCCTCGCCACTGACGGGGTGCTTCACGACCGTGGATTCGCCGCTGATTCCGCTGACGAAAAGGACCAACTCGTTGACATCGGTCCGCTGGGCCGGCCAGACCACCAGGCCGGAGCGAACGTTGCCCTCACCCTGATAGAGGTCCCCGATGATCTCGTGCTGGGCCTCCAGCATGTCGTCACCAAGGTATTCCATGATCTCGTTGACCTGGGCCCGCTTGACCCCGCGACCAGACTCGACAACCTCGCCACGATCGGTAAAGAGCGTGAAGGTCGGGGCCCAGATGCGATCCTCGCCGGTGTAGTTGGAAATCTCGTAGGTCATGTACCAGTACCACTGACCATCGTCGGGGCTCTGGATGATCCGCAACGCGCCAGGCTCGAAGGTCAACTCCGGGCGATCCGGGATCGCCTTGGGCTTGGGGTACGCTGCGGCCTCCGGCTGCACCGGGCACAACGCCAGAAACAACGCCGCAAGAAGCGTGGTTTGAATCGCCTTCCGGATCACCATGATTCCTTCTCCTGCTGGGACCTGAACGAGGTATTCTACAGCCAGCAGCCCACACCGCCACCAGAAGGGTCTCGCATTGACAATCGGACTCCACCAACCCGTCTTGATCGACCAGCAGGACCGCCAGGAAGCCATCCGCTGCCTGCTGCCAACGGGCTCGGGCCGCCTCCAGGCGGCTCGGTTCGAGCGATTCGCCACCGAGAACCGGATCGGGCTTGACTGGCTCTGGGCCTGCCGGAACGAACAAGGACAGGTCCGCTGCAGTGCATTGTGCGTCCCCTCCCCAGGCCGGACCGTCATGGTCTTCCTGAGCCCGGTGGTCAACAGTCAGCAGATCCCCGAGCGAGCGGCCCTGCTTCGACATGTACTGGAACAACTCCAGGCCCAATCGCTGGATCTGGCCCAGGCCCTGATGTCCTGTGAGGATGCCCTGGCTCGCCGAACCCACATCGAGGGAGGCTTCCGGGAACTGGCCAGCCTGCTCTATATGGAACGATCCCTTGCACGCCGCCATGTCCCGCCTCCGGCCCCCGAAGGCACCGAACTGGTGGACTGGTCACCCGAACTGGAACCGGCCCTGACCGGCGTACTGGAAGCCTCGTACGAAGCGACGCTGGACTGCCCCGGCCTCTGCGGCCTGAGGCGGACCGAGGACATCATCGCCGGACATCGAGCCACCGGGAACCATGACCCCGCCCTCTGGAAACTCCTCCGGGTCGACGGCGAGTTCTCCGGGGCAATCCTGGTCAATCCCGGGTCCTCCCGTGACACGGTCGAACTGGTCTACCTTGGACTCGCTCCATCCATCCGGGGCCGTGGGCTGGGCCGATTCCTCCTGGAAACACTCTTCGCCGAAGTGGCCAGTGGCTCCTGGGCCAGAATGACCCTGGCCGTCGACACCCTGAACCGCCCCGCGATTCGGCTCTATGAACAATGCGGATTCCGTGGATCCACCCATCGCCTGGCCATGATCCACGCTCTTGGCAAGTCCTGATCTGCCGCCATCGAGCGAGTTGTCCACCGCCTGTCGACATGGTCCCCCTTGGCGGTGGATGAAATTTATTTCCGCCTGCAATCACCTTGCAAACACTGGGCGTACACCCTCCGGCGCCCTGGTGATTCCCCGGAAGGGGGTTGTCGGCCGGTTCCCAAAGACGTATTGTTCCACCCTTCGTGAGGCCATGGACGGCTGATCTACGGCCATGTCCAGGCTCGCGTAGAGGCACGCAGCGTCGAACCGATGCACGCATCGATGCGGCTCACCTGCAACACGTCACACACGACGATGGACATGAACCCGCGGCGAGCAATGAATGCACGCTGTTGTTCAACCGGCCGCAGATTCCACCAGGATGGGCTTCGACCATGTGTTGAGGCGGGAAACACATTCGTGTTTCCTTGAAGACGTGATGCGGCGGGGTCACTCCCACTGGCGAACCGGCACCACTCGGTCTCGACCAGGACAACGACCGCATGATTTACCGTGGCGTCTCCTGATCTCACAGGTACCCGTGCCCCAGACTTCCGACACCATTACCCGTCGCCTCAGCGAACACATCGGCGAGCATCGCTACGCGATGTGGTTCGGGCAGACAGACATTTCCGTCGATGGTGCACGAGTGGAGATCCAGGCACGAACGCAGTTCGTCGCGGACTGGATCAATCACCGATTCAACCGAACACTTCGCTCGGTTGCCCAGGAAACGCTCGGTACGGCTGCTGATGTCCACGTCACTGTCAACACGAAGAGACCACCGGCTGCAGGCCGGCACGAACAGCCACGGGAGGGCGACCGGGGCGCACGGAGCACGCGGCCGCCCGCCCCCGATCGAGATCGGGGGCGGCGGCCGACCCCACCCGGGATGCAGTCCGCATCCCGTGGGCCCGGCCTGGCAAGTCTGGACGGGTTCGTCGTCGGTGAAAGCAATCGACTCGCCTGGTCTGCGACCTGCCGACTGGCCGAAGAGGGCGAACGATCCTCCGTCTCCCCCCTGTTCATCCACGGTGGCTGCGGGCTTGGAAAGACACACCTGCTCCAGGGCCTCTGCCGGCGTGCCGGCGAACGAATGGGCGACCGCTCCCGGATCCGATACGTCACCGGAGAGCAGTTCACGAACGAGTACATCACGGCCATCCAGGAGGGATCGATGGATCGATTCCGCAAGGCCCACCGGGGACTGCAACTGCTGGCCATCGACGATGTGCATTTCCTGTCGAACAAGAAGAAGACACAGGTCGAATTCCTCCACACGCTTGATGCCATCGAACTGACGGGGGCTCGACTCGCCCTGGCGTCCGATGAGCACCCGCACGACATCGCCCGCTTCAGCAAGGGCCTCGTCAGCCGATTCCTCTGTGGCATGGTGGTCGAGATCGACGAACCGGACCCGACGACTCGCCTGGCACTGGTCCAACAACTCGCAGTGCGGCGTTCACTGCATCTCTCGGAATCCGCAGCCAGACTGCTGGCGACCAACTGCCCCGGCTCCGTCCGTGAACTTCTGGGGATCCTGACCCGGCTGGAGGCGATGCAGATGCTCGATCCCGCCCAGGTCCACGCCGCCGATGCCAGCCAGATGCTGATCCCCGGTATCGACGAGTTCGGCCGACGAATGATCGGCAGCGCTACGATCCACCGTCTACTGGAACATCGAGCTCTTGACCGGACCGTCCATGTCACCCTGGCCATGATCATGGATGTCGTCTGCCAGCGACTCGGGGTGACCCGTGACGACCTCACTGGCACGGCACGGCATCGCCGGATCAGCCTTGGCCGGTCCCTGGTCGCCTACCTCGCTCGAGAAATGACGACCCGCAGTTACCCGGAAATCGGCCGGGCCCTGGGACGAAACAACCACTCCTCGGTGCATGCCGCAGCAAACCGGTTGACACGCACCCTGGAAGAGGAACCCCGGATCGTGCTCGACCGCCAGGAAGCGCCCATCGACCTCGTGCAACTGCTCGGCGAGATCCGCAAGGAACTGCGAAGCTGAGATCTCCCCCACCGGCGGCCGTCGTGGCGTCTGGTACACTTGCCCCATGCCCGGTCACCACCACGTCCCCACCCGGTTCAAGGGAGTTGTTGCTGCATGCTTCGCCATGACCGGTGTGCTGACGCTGCACGCAACCGCGGATGATTTCACCGAAACGGCAACTCGCCACCTGATGCAATCCGTCGAAAGTCAGCCGGATGGGACCCACCTCGCCCGCCTCTCTTCGCTTCGGCTGCTGCGCGACCCCGCGATGAAGGACCTCTTCTACAAGCTTCTTCAGCACGAAGACTGGCTCGTGCAGGTCCATGCGCTGCTCGGACTCGCCGAGATCGAGGACGGAGCCCAACTTGATCCATGGCTGGTCACCCAGGTGGATCCACAGGCACGCGAGCAGATCATCGCAAACGCCATCGACATGAAACTGATCGACCAGGAAGGCATGCAGAAGATCCTGGAATGGGATCACCTGGAATCCGGCAACCGACTTCTGCTGATGGCCGAACTCCAGAGCCTGAAACTGGAAGTCGACCAGGAAATGCTCGAATCCCTGGCCAACGACAACGACCTTGTGATTGCAAGCGTCGCCTCGCTGCTGCTGGCACGTGACGGCGAACTCGCCCCACTGAGCAACATCTCCGCACGGCTGGCCGGGGCATCACCCTCGGAACGCCTTGGCGTGCTGCAGCGCCTCATCGAGGTCATCAGGATCTACAAAATCACCTCGGCAACGCCGTGGCTCAACGAGTTGCTCGATACCGACTTCGACAATGATGATCTCGCCTACTGGGGCACATTTACCCTGATGAGCCTGAACCCGGAACTTGGACGCCCACACTGGAATCGAATGGTTGGCTCCTCACCGACCTACCGGATGCGGATCATGGGCGCCCTCCAGTTTCTGGAGGCCGAACTGGCCCCGGATGCAGACGCCCGGGCCCGACTCCGAGCCGGTGACGATCCCCTGATCAATCGCATCCTCGATACCGCGGAAGCCAGGGCGAACGGTCAGCCGATCACGGTCCACGTCAAGGAACTGATCGACACCGGCCACCCCCGGGTCATCGACTGGGCCATGCGCAGTGCCCGGAACTTCGAACCCGCCGAGGCCATCGAGATCTACGAGTACTTCATCGACCTGCCTGAAACCACTCGGCGCAGATCGCTTGAAGTCACCCAACGATCGCAGGCCATCAGCGCCATGGCGACCCTGCTCGACATCGCGCCCGAGGAGGCGCTGCAGCGACTTCGCGATGCCGAGGACGACAGCATGCTCCAGCAGACGCTGCTCATGGGCTCACTGCAATCCCAGCACCCGGAACTTCCCACGACGATCGCTTCCCTGCGCCGCATCGGATCATCTCGCCCCGATTCCCTTGCCCTGCTGCTGCTGGCGCGCAACGGCGAACAGTTGTCACCTACGGATCTCCAGCAACTTGGTCGGATCTCCGCCGGAGGCGGACAGCTGACCGATACGCTCCAGATCCAGGCGGCATGGCTCTACCTCAAGCACACCGACGGTCTTCAGTCCGCCTTGGTCCGCCTTGCCCCGGCGGACTGATCGGGACCGACCCCTCGACCAGGAACAAGCGTGAGCAACAGCCAGGTCATTCCACTGAGCCGCCCCGACATCAGCCCAGAGGATGTCCGTGCCGTTGTCGATGTCCTGCGAAGCGGTCGACTCAGTCTCGGCCCGGCGATGGACACCTTCGAGGACATGATGGCCCAGCGGGTCGGGCGAAGCGATGCCGTGGCGGTCAGTTCGGGGACCGCTGGCCTCCACCTGATCCTCGAGGCACTGAACATTGGACCCGGAGACGAGGTCATCACCCCCGCGTTCAGCTTCGTGGCCTCCGCAAACTGCGTCGAACACGCCGGGGCGACGCCGATCTTCGTCGATTGCGATCCCACCACGCTCAACGTCCGGGCCAAGGATGTCGAGGCCAGGATCACGGAACGGACGAAGGCGATCATCGGCGTGGAGGTCTTCGGCAACCCCACCGGCATGCGGGAACTGGCCGCCCTGTCCGCAAAGCATGAGATTCCACTCATCGAGGATGCCTGCGAGGGGCTCGGTGGCCAAATCGGCAACGATGCCATCGGAACCTTCGGTCGCGCCGCGGTCTTCGCCTTCTACCCCAACAAGCAGATCACCACCGGCGAGGGTGGCATGATCGTCACCGACGACACCACGCTGGCCGATGCATGCCGTTCGATGCGGAATCACGGTCGCAACATGTCCAGCCGAACCGCTGCCGGATCAACCGGAACCAGGCTGGACGTCGACCGACTCGGCTGGAACTACCGGATGAGTGAACTGCATGCCGCCCTGGGCGTCTCCCAGCTGTCACGGCTGGACCAGATCATGGCACAACGATCGCTGGTCGCCGACACCTACACCCGCGAACTCTCCAACGTCTCGGACCTCATCGTGCCCACCATCGAATCCGATGTCACCATGAGCTGGTTCGTCTACGTGGTCCGGCTCAGCGCGCCGTACACGACAGAGGATCGCGACGAGATCATCGAGGGGCTCCGCCGCCATGACATCGGCGCAGCGAACTACTTCCCGGCGATCCATCTCTTTCCCCACTACCAGCGCAAGTACGGCCTGCAGCAGGGAGACTTCCCCGTCGCCGAATCCGTCAGCCAGCGCACCATCGCCCTGCCGATGTTCGTCGGCCTGACCGAGATCGAGATCCGGCTCGTCTGCCAGACCCTGGACCTGATGATGACGCGCAGCCGGTTCCGCCACGACGACTGATCCATCGGGATCAGCGTCCCAGCAGCAGCAACTGATCCATCAACTCATCCGTCGTCGAAATCACGCGGCTGGACGCCGTGTAGCCGGTGGATGCGAGGATCATGTCGATGAACTCCTGTGAGAGATCGACATTCGAAAGTTCCAGTGCTCCACCGATGATTCGTCCAGCCCCAAGGCTCGTCGCCGTCGTGTACATCGGCTCACCCGAGTTGGCTCCGACGCGGTAGTACCCGCTGCCGACATCCTCCAGACCACCTGGGTTGTTGAACTTCGCCAGGGCGACCTGTCCGAGTGTCCGGGTCATTCCATTGGTGAAGGCTCCGGTGATCAGGCCGTCCTGACCGACCGAGAACGAAACCAGGTGCCCGATGCCGGATCCATCCTGGCCTGCCACGGAAAGCGTACTGACGGTATCCGCGTAGGCGGTGATGCCTTCTGCCCCATAGTTGAAGTCCAGCGACAGCGACATGGGATTGACCGCCCCGTTTGTCCGGGTGATGTTGATGGTCGTATTCGATGCCGACACGAGGTTCCCCTCGTTGTCGAACTGCAGCGTGCCGAGTCCCACTATGCGATCCAGCGAATGGTTATCCGATGATTCCGCGATGAACTCCCAGACCGATCCCTGCCCGTCGATCGTCTCCTGCAGAACCATGGTGACATCGATGTTCACCGCGGTTCCAAGTGAATCGTAGGCGACGAAACTGGTGCGAACCGATTCACCGGTCGCCTCGGTCGATTCCGTGATGACGAATGGATTTGTCGGAGGCGTTTCCACCGGCTCCCCCATGTAGGACACGGAGATGTCGGAGGTGGAGATATTCAGCCCCTGAGCGGTACCTTCGTTTCCGAAGATGATCATGCCCCCGTTGTTGTTCAGAAGAACGCTGCCCCCGAGGTTCTGACCGGAAACGTCGGTATTGTCCAGACCCAGAAACTGGTCCAGTGCGCTGGCGAAGTCAGCCATCGTCGAACCAAAGTGCTCGATATCGTTGGCAGCAGCTTCCTCGGCGGTGCAGAAGGTGAAACTGAACGACCCGAGATCCTGCCCGCCCTTCTCGATGTTGTCGATTTCGATCGTCGCCATGGCGCCGCCCTCGATCGCAAGTTCGTAGCCGCCGTCACCATCATTCATGTACAGGTTGGTTCCCACCTGCGTGAGATCCTCGAGGCCGGTCATGGCCTGGTTCCCGGTCGGTTCGGAATAGAACGGAGCCGTGCCGTGAATGGAACCACTGACGGGCAGTTCACCGGACGCATTGAGGTTGCCCGCAAAGTAGATGTTCTCGGTTGCTTCCGCAACAGTCATCTGCCCGAGTGGAATCACGATCGGTTCCAGTTCACCAAATTCGATCTGGTAGTTGTCGTCGACCCCGTATCCCATCACGTAGGCGCCGCTGGAGGTCACCAACTGGTTGTTCTCGTTCGTGAGAAACGAACCGTCACGGGTGAAGAGCCGCTCGCCATTGAGTTGGGTGATGAAGAACCCCTCGCCCTCGATTGCCATGTCGGTGGCCATTCCGGTGGCAGTCAGCGCCCCGTTGGAAAAGTTCCGCTGCGTCCCGGCTACCGTGCTTCCGTTGCCGACCTGGCGGGGATTGATGCCACCGCTGCGGCCACTCGGGCCGGAGCCCAGCGACTGGGTCCGGCTGAACATGGACTCAAACAGCATTCGGGTCGACTTGAAGGCCGTCGTATTGACATTGGCAATGTTGTTGCCGATGACATTCAGTCGGTTCTGGTTGCTCAGCAGGCCGGAAAGGCCGGTGTAGAGGGCTGGTGTTGATGCCATGGGAAATGCTCCATTTGGGTTTCCGGCCATGTGCCGGGTTCGTGCGGTCTGCACCGCGCCACTTCAAGGGCTGCAATCGACGTGCCGGGGTGTCACCCCCCCTCACTGGTACATCAGGGCGTCCAGGAGGGGCATTGGGCGGAACTCGGCAGCAGGATTTGCGCCCGACCCCGCCACTGGATGGCATCAGCCTTCGTCACCATCACCTTCCTCGCCTCCATCGCCTCCATCGCCTTCCTCGCCGCCCTCACCTTCCTCGCCTCCTTCACCTTCTTCGCCACCTTCGCCTTCCTCACCGTCCTCGATTTCATCACCGTCACCGGTCTCGTCCGTCGAATCCGTCTCACCGGTCATGTCACCGATGAGATCCGGATCGATGATGGTTTCGACGCCATCAAGCGGAAGGAACCACCCCGTATCCAGTTCCAAGGCGACTTCACCGCCCTGCCGAACTACGGACAGCACATGGCCACCGACACGCAATCCCTCGGGCGTCAGGCCACCGACGAACTTGCCGATCATTGAACTGGCCGAGGACAACTGGTTCTCGAAGACGAGAGACTCGAGTTTGTCCATCATCTCCAGGTCGGACTCGATCGACCGGATCGAATTGAGCTGGTCGAGCAATGCCGCGGAGTCGTTGGGTGACAACGGATCCTGGTTTGCCAACTCGGTGAAGATGACCCGGATGAAATCCTCTGAACTCATCTGGTTGAATCCCGAGGCCTCCGAAGAAGGGGCTCCCGGTCCGATCGGTGTGAAACCATTGATGCTGCTCATGAAACCTGTTCTCCTTCGGTCGTCGAATGGTCAGGACCTGGTTCAAGTGCCAGCATGTCCTGAAATAGCCATGATTCGTCTTCGTGCTCTGCCACCGGGTGGTTCCGGCGGCCATGTCGATGTTGTTGGTTCCGCTCATCTTCATCCTGCCGGCGTGCATCCACCGGCTCTTCCTGCTCCAAGGGCGATTCATGCATGCCCTGCGGTCCATGCACGACCATGCGATCCACGATCAGTCCGCGTGCTTCAAGCCCCGTCCGCAGTGAACTCAACTCCTTCACCAGTGCCTCCGCACCGATGGATCGGGCGGCTTGAAGTGAACAGTCCACTCCGGTCGCATGCACCGTCAACTGCACGATGACTTCTCCCAGCAGGGGTGGATCGAGACGCAACCGGGCCACGCCACCGGACCCGTTGGCCAGGGTCATCATCGATGACATGAGATTGGCAGCACGTCCGAGGGGCGGAGGAGCCGCCCTGGGCGCCGATGGAGCAGATGCGTGCTCGCCACGTGCGGCACCATGGCTCACCTGCTCCCCACCCAGTGTCGGCGCAGTTGGTGGAGCCAGCAGGACACGGGCGTCATTCCCGGATTGCTGCGACGCATGCACGGCCAGTTCGACACGCTGGAGTTCTCCACCCGCAGGCAGTGTTGCTCCGTGCCTGGTGGACGTGGAACCTGGTTCGACGGTCGTGGTGCTCCGCTCAACGGAAACGGTTGAAGGGACCGGGACTGGTGTCGACCCGTTCGGCCCCTTCGGCCCGCTCGGTGTGTTCGGTGTGGATGGCGATTCCACCTCAAGCCTCTGGCCATTGACTGGCACCTGCGGCCTGAAGGTGGCTTCAACCGGCATGCCGGGCGAAGCCGCCTGCAGCAGTTTGGTCGGCGGAGCAGCCACTTGGGGCTCATGCACCGTGCCGGCAGTTGCATCGGTTCGGGATGTCGAATCTGGATCCATGATCGGCCAAGGACGGATTGGAGGAGCCGCCTCCGCCTCCGAACCGTGTGCCTCGGGCAGGATTTGCGCAGCATCTGCATTGTTGTGCGCGACGGGATCAACCCTGGGCGGGGTTACGCCTGGGTGTATTCCCTCAAGCACGGGGGGGAATGAATCAACCCCATCCAGAGGGTCTTGAACGCCATTGACCCCCGTTTCCAGTGAGGAAACAGGGGCTCCCTCATGGGGTGGAACCGGGCTGGATGTGGGCATGAGCATCGCTGGGCAGTCCTTCGGCGGTGGCGATCGGATGCGCCCCGCTCATGGACTCCAGCAACTGCTTTGCCAACTTGATCTCGTTTCCGGTATTGAAGGCCTGAAGCACCTTGGAAGCGGATCGTGCATCCATCGCCGAAAGGTATTCCACAGCTCGTGGGAGCCGCCCCTCATCGATCAAGGCCAGCAACCAGGCCTTGGCCGTCGATGGCCGCGCCGACTGGTAGAGCAGAACCGTCCGCTGAAAGGCCTCGTCCGCCTGCAGGGCCGCCTGGGAGGTCGCCAGGTCGTCGATGGCCTGCTCACGTGCCGCCAGTTCCTGCCGCTGGAGTTCCAGGTCCGTCAGGCGTGATTGAACCTCCAGGCTTCGGCGCTCGGCCTCGTCCACGAGACTCTGCAATCGCTGTTCACTCTGCATGCGCCAGTGCTCAAGCCACTCCAGACGCTGCTGGCTGCTGAGACCGATCATCGCATCCTGGGATTCGATGTCCTCTTCAACCGACGAATCCATCGCTGCCGGGACATCGGCCCCCGGCGGCGACATGACCCAGGTGCGAAGCGAGCTGATTCGTTCTTCGGTCAGCCGTTCCGTCTGCCACATCCAGGCGATGAGCAGCAGAATGGTCAACAGGTTCACGATGGCCAGAAAACTGACGATGTTCCATGTTCGTTTCATGCCTGCAACTCCCGTGATGCCCGTGTGGACACGAGGTCATCCTGTTCACGGATCTCCATTCGCTTTCGCTGGCGATTCCATGACGCCAACGCTCGATCACGCAGGCACTCGATGCTCCGACGACGCCGACGACACTCCATCCACTCTTCCTTCGCCGTTTCCATGACTCCGTGGAGTTCCGACATCTCCAGCAGCAGCGAACGGATGCGACGCATCGCCTGGACGGATTGCCCGGCATAGGAACGCAGGACGTTGATGTCGATGTCCCCGACCAGCTGTGATCGAGTCAGGTGTCGATTTGATTCCAGGTACTGCCGATGCTCGATCAACTCGGACTCCAGCGTGTTCCGCCGGGACACGAGAGGGCCGATGGCCTGTTCGCTGGCCGCTTCCTCAGCGGCCCGAGCCTCGAGAACAGCCTGGTAGTTGAATACGAAGGACATCACGATGCGCCTCCTGCGGCAGTCGACTGCTGGTGCATCTGCAAGGCCGTCGTCGCCAGGTTCACCAATCCGCGGCAGGTCTCCGGGAAGGAAACGGATGCGTCATGCACCTGGGCGAGGAATTCCATGATCACTGGTTGCATCTCGATCGCGATGTCACTGTGGAGACTGGACCCCCTGGTGTAGGCCCCAATGGTCACGAGGTCTTCAACCTCCGACCATGCCGCCAGCAGCTTCAACACTTCACGGCGTGCGGCTGCATGGTTGTCGTCACTCACCTGGTCGGCAAGCCTGGACACTGATGCGAGCGGGTCGATCGCCGGGTAGTGTCCACGGGCAGCCATCGCGCTCGAGAGAATGAGGTGTCCATCGAGCACGCCGAGTGCCGCATCGGTCACGGGCTCCGCAAGATCATCCCCTTCCACGAGCACCGTGTAGAGCCCTGTCACGGAACCACCACCACGAACGGCGCCGGCACGCTCGATCAGGCGTGGAAGTTGGGCGAACACCGATGGTGGGTAGCCGCGTGTTGCAGGATGTTCACCGGATGCAAGTCCAACCTGTCGCAGGGCATGGGCGTGACGGGTCAGAGAATCCATGCAGAACAGGACGTGGGCTCCCGCGTCACGCAGGGACTCCGCTGCCGCCATGGCCAGCCGCGTGGCACGGACCCGCCTCAGCGGGGATTCATCACCAGTCGAAACCACGACGACCGTTCGTTCTCGTCCCGCTTCACCGAGGGTTCGATCGACGAACTCGGCTGCTTCACGCCCCCGCTCGCCGACGAGTGCGATCACGATCGCATCGGCGGAGGTGGCCCTGGTGATGGAGGACAAAAGGGTCGACTTGCCGACCCCGGGTGGTGAGAAGATGCCGATACGCTGGCCGCGACCGATTGTCAGCAGACTGTCGATGCAACGGACACCCGTAGGCAGTGGCGTATCGATGACGGCCCGCTCCATCGGAGGCACATTTGCACCGGACAGGGAATGCCAGGCGACATCATTGATCGGACCACGCCCGTCCACCGGATTTCCCAACGCGTCAACCACGCGACCAAGCATGCCTGGGCCGACCTGAACCTGCGCCGCATCCGGCCTGGCATGTACCCGGCACCCGGGCTGGATCCCTTCAACATGGTCGTAGAGCATCACGATCGCGTTGGAGTCGTCAAAGCCGACCACTTCACCCTGGGCGCTGCCATACCCGGGTCGTTCCAGTTCGACGAGTGAACCAAGCGGCAGCGGCAGGTGTCGGACCCGAAGGGAAAGCCCTTGGACCGACACGACCGACCCTTCGATTCCCAGCAGTTGCAGGGGGTCGATCCGCCTGGTGGGCTGTTCAAGAACGGGGGTCATGAGACACCACCTGGTCGTCGGATTCATTCATCAGCAACAGGCTCGCCATGCGTTGCAACTGCGTTTCGAGGGTTGCGTCGATGGACCCACCCTCAAGTTCCAACCGGCATCCACCCGGTGCAAGAGTCGGATCCACCTGGATCGAGACGTCGTTGCAGTTGGAGAACGATGCCACGAGTTCCTCAAGCAGTTCCTCGACGAGCGGCTGGTCCCGGGGATTGATGACGATCTGCACATCCGAGGCATGCCGCACGAGGCCCAGTGCCGACTGCAACTGGTCACGGACAACTCCGGGGTCCGCCAGGGTCGTACGGTGCACGATCTGCTCCGCCAGTTGCACGGCCATGGCAAGTACATCCTGTTCGGCGGAGCGGAACATCGCTGCGCGGTCCGCCTGCCACTGTTCCAGCATGGCCGACCAGGATGTGACGATCGCCTCGACCTGCACACTGTGTTCCTGCTGCGCCTGCTCACGCCCCTGGGCCTCACCCTCGGTGGTACCGGAAGCATGGCCTGCTTCCCATCCCGCCGTCCGGGATTCCTCCAGGAGCCGAGCTGCCTCGGCTCGGGCGGCTTCGATGATTTGCTGTGCCGCCTCCTGCGCCGTGGAAATCAGCGTCTCGGCTCGACGATCGAAATCCTCGATCTCGATCGAGGCAAGCCTGTGATCGCCCATGTCGACCTGGTTCTGCTTGATGATCGTCATGCCACGCTCATACGACGAGTTCCGATTCGCCGCCTCGACTCGTGATGACCAGTTCCCCGGCATCCTCGAGCCGGCGCACGACATCGACGATGCGCTGCTGGGCCGACTCCACGTCCGTGAGTCGAACCGGACCCATGTATTCCATGTCCTCGATGATCAGGTCGGAGGCACGGGTGGACATGTTCGAGAAGACGATGTCCTTCAGTTCGTCCGAAGCCGTCTTCAGGGACAGTGCGAGTTCGCTGTTGTCGATCTCACGCAGGACGCTCTGGATGCCCTTGTTGTCGACATGAATGATGTCCTCGAAGACGAACATGAGTCGACGAATCTCCTCAACGAGACTGGGATCGTCGTGCTCCATGTCGTCCATGATCTTCTTCTCGGTAGTTCGATCGCAGAGGTTCAATACTTCGGCCACCGTCTCGATTCCACCAACGCGTTCCGAAGAACTTGCCAGCATGTTCGACAACCGATCCTCGAGACCGGCCTCGACCTCCTGAACGATGTCCGGGTTGGTCTGGTCCATGTTCGCGACCCGTCGGACCACCTCGACCTGCTTGTCCTCCGGCAGGCCCACGAGGATCTCCGATGCCCTCGAATGCCCCAGGTGACTGACGATCAAGGCGATGGTCTGGGGGTGCTCGTCCTGGATGAACGTGAGGAGCGTCTCCGCCTCCACACGCTGGAGGAAACTGAACGGAGTACGCTGCACCTGGGTTTCAATTTGCCCGATGATGTGGGCCGCCCGTTCCGGGTCGAGTGATTCCCGCAGCAACCGCTTGGCGTATTCGAGCCCGCCTTCCCGTACGTACCGGTTGGCGAGTTGCAGGTTGTAGAACTCTTCGATCACCCCCTCGATGAGTTCATTGGGAACTTCTTCGAGGGTGGCCAGTGCCGCTGTCACTTCCTGGACAACGTCATGCGGGAGGCAGCGAAGCAGGTTCGATGCGGATGTCTCATCCAGGCTCAGGAGCAGGATGGCGGACTTGACGACACCATCGATGTCCTCGAGTTTCTCGGGCAGTTTCTGGCCGATTCGAAATGACATGCAGGTTTCTACCCCTCTGTCCGTACCCAGCGGCGGAGGACGTGAGCGACCTCTTCCGGGCTGGACTGAACGGACTCCTTGATCTGTTCGAGCATCACCGATCGACGAACCATTTCATCTCCGACCTCGATCCCTTCCAGGACCACCTGCGAATCCTCCACCTCGTCGATGAGTTCGACATCGATCCCCCGCGGGATCTCGACTTCCGCATCAAGGGCTGGATCGTGCAGTGGCCGTGGTGAGGATCGTCGCAGCATCAGGAACATGAGGCCCAGGCACAGCACGACAAGTGAACCGAGACCGATGGTCCCGACCATGTCTCCGTCGGCCAACTGCGTCGCCCAGCCCGCTTCCTCCCCGATGCTCGTGGAGCGGATCTCGGGAACAACCGTGAACATGCTGACCGTGATGTCCCCCGCCTGTCCTCCGTCAACCGCCGTCGTATCCACCAGTGGCCGGATCTGTTCGCTGATCTCCACCAAGGTGGATTCCACCAGTTCATCGAAGACGATCGGATCCAGTGACTGGCCTTCGTACTCTGAGGCGTACAGCCCCTGGAAATAACTGCGTGGTACGCCGACGCTGGCGTTGATCTTCAGTGCGTACCCACCGGCATCGAGAATCCGGTCCGTGGCACTGCCAAACGCCGGAACCTGGCTCGTTTCTTCGCGTGTCTCCTTGTTGACCCGGCCGGGACTTCGTGACCCCGTGGCCACCCGGAAGCCGGTGTTGGCACGCATGCCCGGCTCCATGCCGCCAGCGGCCTGGGACTGCACCGACTCTTCGAACGCTTCGCTGGTGACACCATGCTTCGGATCATCGAAGGTTCTGACTTCACGAACCGTCTCACGGGTATCGACGACTGCGTTGACGGAGATGCGGACTCCCGAGATGTACCCGAGTGCCTCGGCAAGCGTGGACTTGGAGTGCTTCTCTGCAGCCAACTTGATGTCCATGTTCCGGGTCAGCGCCATCGAATCGTCTCCGCGTGCGGAGAACGATCGGCCGGTCCGTGCATCGATGACCGCTACGGATTCCGTCTTCACGCCGTGGGTGGCTCCCGCCACCATGCGTGCGATCGAGTCGACCGACGGCTGAGCCAGTCCATCGGCAGCCGTCAGCACCGTGACCGATGCCGTGCGAGGTATGAATGCCCGACCGATGCCGACCGTTTCGTCGCCACCACTGATGACGACGGTTGCGGACCGGACATTCGCCATCTGGCCGATCATCCGGGCCAGCACGTTCTGCGTCGCCACGCGGGTCCGGGTGCGGTACTGCCCCTTGGTGAGGAACAGGCTTTCATCCTTGACCATGGAATCGAAATCAATCTGATCGGGCGTGATGATTGCCTGCTCGCTCATCCCGCTGACCACCCGGTCACGGTCCGCGACCGGAACCAGGATTGCCCCGCGATCTTCCTTGTATTCGATGCCTGACTGGGCCAGGTAACTGATGGTGCGGGCCCGGCTTTCCGTGTTCAGACTGACCGGCAGCGGCGCCATGCTCGACTGGCCCGCGTACAGCGAGACCAGGAACAGCACCATGGCGAGAATGACAACAACCGAGCCGATGAACAGCTTGGTGTTGGCTGACAGTTCTCGAATGTGCTCCCATGATCCATGGAGCATCGTTCGAATCGAATTCATCCGCCTGGCCTCCATGCCTGGGGTCGATTCAAGGCTTGTCAGTATCCCCCCCTCTCGACCATCCTGGTCTCGGGAAGGATCAAGCCGGTTTCATTACACGCGGAGCTGCTTGACCTCCTCGTAGGCATCCAGAACCTTGTTACGGACCTGGAGCAGCATCCGGAAAGCAGTATCAGCCTTGCGTGCCGCAATGAGCACGCCCTCGATATCGTCACGTCGTCCGGCGGCGAAGTCCTCCGCCGCCACCTGCGCGTCCTGCTGGAGGACGTTGACCCGACCGATCTCCTCCTTGAGGAGGTTGCCGAAAGCGGGATCACCCGGCCGGTTGGGACCGGCGGACGCAGGGAGCCCCTTGGCCCCGTGCAGGGCGTTTGGATCTCCAATCAGTCCAAGTGGATCGGGCATGGCGTCACATCACCTCATGCAGGGGGGACCCGGCTCAGCCGAGCAGTTCCAGCGCAATACTGTACATCGACTTCGTGGCCTCCGAGGCCGTAATGTTTGCCTCATAGGCCCTGGCCGCCTCCATCGCGTTCATCATCTCGGTGGTCACGGAGATGTTGGGATAGCCCACGTACCCAGCGGCATCGGCAAATGGATTGTCCGGCTCATAACGCTGCATGAACTCTCCCTCATCCATGGCGATTTCAGCCAGGTGCACGCCAAGGGGTGAGCCCGTTGAGGGATCTCCCTGAGCGAAGATGGGGATTCGACGCTGGTACGGTGCGTATTCACCCGCCTCGTTGAGAATCGTCTGAAAGTTGGCCAGGTTGCCTGAGATCGCCGTCATGCGATCTCGCTGGCTGACGAGGCCTGAAACCGAGATATCAAGTGCTTCAAACATGATCAGATGCGTCCTCTGATGGCCGTATTCAGAATGTCGAACCGGTTCTGGAGCAGTTCGGAGGTCGTCCGGAATACAAGAAAGTTCTGTACGAGGTCCTGCATGATTCGTTCCAGATCGCGGTCATTTCCGTCATGGAACAGCAAGTTGTCTCCCGAGGGTCCCGGATTCAACTGCAGGCCACCTTCGGTGACCTGCACTTCCCGGGTGCTCTGCATCGGGAGATCGCCCCCACCGCTTCCACGCCGCTGATCGATGGCATCTCCCAGTTGGGCCTGAAAATCACTCGTGGACACGTCTACGGGCCGGAAATCCGGAGTCGAGATGTTGGCGATGTTGTTGACAATGATGTCCTGCCGGCGTGCCGCGAATTGGATCACACGTTCCAGAACTGGAAGGTCAAGTCCATTGGTGACTCCTTCGATCATTTCGGGTCTCCGGGGTGGGTCATCGCACTGTCTGCAAATCTCGCACCGATCCTGATGATGCCATGCCTCGATTTCCGCGCCGGATTTCGGCTGGGCAGGCGCAGATACTGCGCATCGAGATCAGATCGTGGTCGGCACGAGGTTCGAGTCCTTCCATTTCTTGAGTTTCAGTCCGAGAGTCCGGACCCCGATTCCCAGTGCCGAGGCACTTCGCTGGCGGTGCCCATCGTGATGGGTCAGGGTGGCGACGATCACCGCCCGCTCGATGTCCTCGAGTTGGCGAACACCGTCGCAGACAAGTTCAATGTCCTGTTCATCCATGTCCGAGACCACCACTTCCGGCTCGACTACGCAGGTCAACCAGCTGGAAACCAGCTCCGCCGTCACCTGGGAGTTCGTTGAAAGCACGTGGGCCCGCTCACAGATGTTCTCGAGTTCCCGTACGTTTCCCGGCCACCGGTACTGCATCATGAGGTCCATTGCGTCCGGCTGGACCCGGCATGGCTCGCGCCCCTCGCGAGCCGAGAGGGTCCGAAGGAAGTGGGTCACCAGTTCAGGGATGTCCTCGGCATGTTCACGCAGCGGCGGCATGTGCAGCGGCAGCACGTTGAGTCGAAAGAAGAGATCCTGCCGAAATGTCCCCGACTCCACCTCGGCCTGCAGGTCCCTGTTGGACGTGGCGATGATCCGGACATCCACGGAGCGACTGGTGGATGATCCGACGCGTTCAAACGATCGTTCCTGGAGCACCCGGAGCAGCTTGGCCTGGATTTCGGGGGCAATCTCGCTGATCTCGTCCAGCAGCAGGGTCCCTCCATCGGCAAGTTCGAACCGACCCTTCCGCATCTTGTCGGCGCCGGTGAACGCGCCCTTTTCGTGACCGAACAATTCCGATTCCAACAGGCTTGGCGACAGGGCCGCGCAGTTGATGGCAAGGAACGGACCTTCGACTCGTGGACTGTGCTCATGGATCCAGCGACTGGCCACTTCCTTGCCCGTTCCGGATTCACCGGTCACGAGGACGGTGGAGTTGCTCTCGGCGATCTGCCGCAGCCGAAGCCGCAGTCCCACCAGTGATTCGCTGCCGCCCACCATCTCGTGCTCTCGACCGCACGCACTGGATCCCGCCGGCGTACCACGCACCTTGAGAATCTGGTTCTCCTTGACGAGCCGCCCACGTTCCAGCGCCCGCTCGATGGTGTTGATCAGTTCGTCGCCACTGAAGGGCTTGGTGATGTAGTCGTAGGCACCGAGCTTCATGGCCTCGACCGCGGTCTCGACCGTTCCGTAGGCCGTCATCAGGATGACGGGAATCTGCTCGTCAATCTCACGGATGGCCTTCAGAAGTTCCACGCCGGTCATTTCCGGCATCTGCAGGTCGGTGATCACTGCATCACAGGGGCTGGATGCAAGTTTCTCCAGGGCCGCAGCACCACCGTTGGCAACCACGACACCGTGCCCCTTTCGAGACAGCATGGTCGCCACGCTGTCACGCATCATTTCCTTGTCATCGACGACCAGTACCCGTGTCATGTGCATGTTCCTCCATCGCTTGAGGCGATGTTCTCGTGACCAACCGGTGCCGGAACGCATACGTCGAACCGTGTGCCTCCTCCGGATCGATTCGATACATGAATGTGCCCACCATGCGCATCCACGACGCGGTGCGCGATTGCCAGCCCGAGCCCGGTTCCCGAGGCCCGCGTGGTGAAGAAGGGGTTGAACAGGCGTTCCTGATCAGGTTCCGGGATGCCACAACCACGATCCTCCACCCGGAAGATCGTGCATGAGCGAACCTGTCCATCCGGACACCGCAGTCGCTGTTGTTCGATACCGATCTCCAATCGCCCCCCATCGGTCTCGTGCTCCATCGACTCAAGTCCGTTGCGAACGATGTTTCCGAGAGCCTGGAGCATCAACGACGGGTCGACCCGAACGGCCGGATCCATCCCGATCGAAACCTGTACGCTCGACGCCGAATCACCACAGGAACCGACGACCCGCTCGATCAGAGCCGATGCCGGCATGTCCTCGAAGCGAACAGTCGATTCACGAGCGAACTGCAGTACATCTCGAACGATGACATCCATGCGACGAACCGAGCGATCGATCTTCTGACACACTTCGGCCTGCTCCGGCCGCGATGCCAGATCCTCCGCCAGCACTTCCGCGTAGAGCTGGATCGATGCCAGTGGATTTCTGATTTCGTGGGCGATCCCAGCCGCCATTTCTCCCAACGATGCCAGTTCACGGGAACGGTGCAACTGGGCATTGGCCTCGGCCAGTTCACGCTCCAGCCGCTGCACCTGGTCCTGCAGCACGCCGTGCGTACTCTGCAGGCGTTCGGCCGTTTCCATCACCGACTGCATGAGATCCCCGAGCTCCGCAGCGGTCAGCTCGGTGGATCCCTGTTGCGTGCTGTTGGGTGCCTGCGTCATGTCATCCTCGAGCATCGGCGAACCGATGCGTTTCCCCCGCCTGCGGGGTCGCCTGGTATCCGTGTCGAGCCCGACGGCCAGCATCCAGTTCACTGAGCCCGCCGCGGACGGCATCACGCTGCTCCTGCAGCTGAGCCCGATCCTCCTCATCGCGAGCGAGTACGGACTGCATGGTTCGATCCACGCTGTCCATCAGTTCGTGCACCCGGTCCCGCTTGCCGGCTGAAACACCGGCAAGTCGTTCCTCGAGATTCCGCGTCATCGTGGTGAGGCTTGCCTGGGTCGACAGCAGGGATTCAACCAGTTCCTGCCTTCGAGCCAGTACCACCAGCAGCGTGTCGACCTGCCCGGCTGCAATGCAGGAGGCCTGCTCCGGAGCGATGGCATCGAGGGCCCGGACGATCCCGTCCTGGGATTCCATCAATTGGATCAGTCCATCGATCCAGTCCAGTTTGTCGAGCGGCGTGTCGGTCATCCTGACCTCGTTCTGGCGACATCCTGTCGCCGTGGTTCATCCATCGTTCGCGGTGGCCACCTGTGCCCCGACGGGCATGATTCGCATCCATCGTTCCCAGATCTCGCGATCCATGAGCGAGTCGATTCGACTCAACGCGTCATCAGGCATCGACTCCAGTCGCTGCAGAGCCCGCGCGTGGGCTGCGGCAGCCCGGTCCTGATCACCCAGTTCCACCCAGGCTCCTGCAATCTGCACGAGTGCATGCATGGAGGCGGTATGGTCGGCGTAATCCCGTGCCGCACGCTCGTAGATGCCGATGGCTTCCACGTACTGCTCCAGGTCGTACAGGGCATCACCGCAGCCGATCAGTGCCGTCCGTACCGTCTCCGTGTCCCGAGGGCGACCCATGGTTGATGCATCGCTGGCATCCACGATCTGCGTGTAGGCATCCCGGGCCCGCTGAAGCAACGCTCGCCGACGGGCATTCACCACCTCTCGCATCGATGGCGGCAAGGTGGCATCCTCGACGAGCCGGCGTGTCAGGTCCCGTGCGGCGCCACGCGTGCATCCTGCAAGAAGCAGCAGCGTGTCCGTCCGCTGGTCCGGATCGACCGTGCGTGCCAGGAAGGAATCCAGATGTGGGATGGCCTCCGCGTACCGGGCGGAACGGAATCCCAGTGTCCCGAGTTCGCGGAGTGCCTCCATCCAATCGACGGCCCCGGGAGTCAGGACCGTCCGCCCTTCGACCACTTCAAGAAGGTTCGACCAGGCGGTATCAATCTCACCCATGGCCTCCAGGCAACGGGCAAGTGGAACATGACAGCGGGTCGCATCAGGACTGCTGGGCCACGTATCGATCACCGTCTGGTACCAGGTGGCAGCCTCGCCGAAGCGGGCCTCCGCCTGCAGGCAACGACCAAGTCGTTCCATGAGTTCACCACGCCGAGAATCGTCTTCACGGGTTGCCGCCAGGGCTTCAGTGAAGGCCTCGATCGCTTCATTCGTACGACCCGCCGCATCATCGTGCAGGCCGGCCTCCACCAGTGAGGAACGCCAGCGTGCCGCTTCGCCAGGCTGATCATGCCACCAGCGGGCGGCAGCCCGATGAGCCTCCGCAGCCTTCACGTGCAGGCCCCTTACCTTTCGCTGCAGTGCCCGGGTCTCGGCATCCATGGGCTGGAGTGACCCATTCAGCGCCGCAGGAAGGCGGGCACCCAGGTTGCGAGCTCGCTGTCCGGCCGCAATGGCCACGGCATGAGACACCTCACCCGGGCAGTCACCCGGCGCGTGAAGCGACCTCGCCGCCGTGGCGTAGGCCAATGCATGATCCAGCCAGCCCTGCAGAAGGACGGCCTCGTATCGATCCATGTACACGGTCGTCAGCATCGCCATGTCGACATCCGGGTGGGTTCTCCCGGACTTGAGCAGTCGCCCGGCTTCGCCGAGATCAGCCAGGGCCGCGACGTGATCGCCAAGGAGGCTGCGAATTTCACCGCGACCAACCAGCGCAGGGAGGTTTGATCGGGACGCCGGGAGCTCTTCCAGGGCCTGGTCGTGGCAGGTGAATGCACCCTCGAGATCACCGGTGGCCGATCGCATCTGACCGAGCAGGACCAAGGCTTCACCTCGAATCGGGTCCGTCGGGCGGCAGGTTTCGATGGCCTGCTCGACCACACTGGTGGCCTGCGCCCACTGGCCGAGGTCACGGTAGCCACGCCCAAGCAGCACCAGCAGTTCGCTCCGATCCACGAACTCCACCTGGAGTTCCCTCTGGGCATGCTCGAGCCGCCGAAGATCGACGTGCAGCATTTGGATCGCCTCTTCGGCCCGGCCGGCATCCAGGCGATACTCGGCCATCCGGGCCACGGCCCAGATCCGGTCTGCCATCGTGGTCACTTGCACATCACGAAACGTTCTCAATGCCGCCAGAACATCAAGATCATGCTGCTGTGGATCCTGCATGATCGACCTGATCCAGGCCCTGTGGATCCGGTGATGCCGCGTGGCCGCCAGAGGCGCCTGCTCGGGATCCAGACTGACCAACCGGTCAAGGAAGCCCCGGGTCGCCATGGGCGTCCCCGCACCGAGAGTGGCCATGGCCCATCGCTCGAGGTGGACATCATCCATCCACCCTCCAAGGGCTTCGGCCTGTTCGTAATTTCGAACGATCCGCTGGGCATTGTCAGGTTCATCAATGCCGTTGGCGGACTGCCAGAGACTGATCCAGTCTCCGGCCATGGTGTAGTAACTCGCCTGCTGCATCGGGGTGGCCGACAGGAGCCACGTCCCCGCGAAGGCTTCCAGGTGCTCCTGCATGAGGTGCAGATCACCCCCTCGCATGGCCGCTGATGCCATCTGGAGCCGCTGCCCTGCATCGGGCGTATTCGCCCGGCTCGCCCAGGACCACATCGCAGCAATGGTCAGGAGTCCGCCGACAGCCAGCAGGAGCTGGGGCCATCGCCGCCGCCAGGATGCGCCATCGCCACCACCGCGAGCTGAACCGGGTGCCCCCGGCTGCTCGTAGGTCACGAGTGCCTCGTCGTGCTCGTCCCCCGTTCGAAGAACGTCCGTGTTCTCAGGCCCATCATTGGCCATGCGTGTCCTCACTGGGAGTCGGCGTACCGACTCCATGAGATAGAACCGGTGCCTCCATGCACCGGCTTTCTTTGTATCGGCAGGCGGGATTTCACCGCATGAGCAGAAGGAGCAGACTCAACTTGCCGGTGGCGGGGCCAATGGGCGAACAACCACGGTTCTGGCCATCAGATCCCCCAGACCCTGCTGATTCGGGTGCAACAGGGTCAGGATGGCCAGCGGGGGCACCAGCAGGATCAGGGCCTTGACGAAATTGCGAACCAGCACCTGCCTGGCCTTCAGTTCGTTTCCGGTCGTGGAACGAACTCTGCCACCACAGATCCCCTTGCCCATGGAGGTCCCACTGGCAAGTTCCCAGATACCGCACCAGCACACCGTCACCAGGACCAGCCACGCATAGGGCACGATGTCATCGGCGTTCATGCTCATCATCGGAACCCGTACCAGCTCCCGCAGGGTTCCTTCGGTCGCCAGGAAGAAGACCAGAAGTCCCGGGACAAGATCGATGCACAGGGCCGCAAGACGGAC
Organism: Phycisphaerales bacterium; assembly: GCA_029245245.1. Lineage (GTDB taxonomy): Bacteria > Planctomycetota > Phycisphaerae > Phycisphaerales > SM1A02 > UBA854. Next base: position 188,450 of record JAQWPT010000011.1, on the reverse strand, counting down.
CATTGGCTGCATGGGGGCGCACCCCTGCGGCAGTGTCCCCGTGGCGAGATCACCGCCACGGGCAAGCACGATGATCATGATCACCATGCTCGCCAGGCCCACCGCGACGGCAATGGACCAGATGCTGGATGCAATCAGTCCCTTGGGCTGAACAAGTTCGATCGGTTCCAGAATCCCGGTCAGGGCATCCACCTGGTCCGCCAGTACTTCACCCCCCCGGGCCACCAGGACCAGGGCGTTGCCAGTGAGTCCAACCACGGCCCATTCTCCCTCGGGCTCGGAAAATTCGGCCAGCGATGTGAACTGTCCCTGGATGTAGGCGAGTTCGATGGCCCCCTCCGTGGACGACAACGCCAACAATGGATGCCCATCCACGCTGACCAGATCCAGAGCCCGCCCCGTGATGGGGGGCGCCGCCTCGAGCCACGTACCATCCACGCCCCGTGTCCAGGACATGATGGAACCGGCATCGTCGATGACCAGTGCAAGGCCACCGGGACCGCAGCACCCGGTCACGTGGGCCCTGGACGCATCGGCGGCAGGCAGGCCTGCGGGAAGTTCTACCTCGCCCCACTGCCCGGATGTCAACTGCATGCCGGCCCGTTCCCCATTGCTGGTACCGATGACCACCGGACCAATGGATGTTCCCGCCATGGCATCGATGACATCGAGCCCCGCCAATGGGGGGAGCGGGCCCAACCCATCCTGGGGTTCCATGAGATCCATATCCAGCGCGGCCTGGTACTTGGCCCGCAACTGGTAGACGTCCCAGGTGTCCTCACGGGCGTGGTTCGACGCCATCACCAGCCAGAGAGTGTTCCCCCAGGCAGCCATGGCGACGGGCCGCTGGGCAAGTCGTCGTACCGCCCGGTACGAAACGGAACCGGGACGACGACCGACATGGCACAGGTCCCACTGACCGATCGGATTTTCGCTGGGGAGCAGGAACCAGATGTGCTCGCCGGCTCCTGCCGCGGGCAGGATGTTCGACGTGGAAACCTCCGCCTGCACCGGCATGGAGGCCAGCACCATGGTGGCTGCCAGCCAACGAAACCACCTGATCATGGAGCCTCTCCCCCCAGGAACTCGATTCGATCCGGAGCAAGTCCCTCGATCATGACTTCCATGTCGAATACGCGATCCACCGGTTCGTCTTCGACATCGCACGACAGGCGATCAAAGACCACCAGGCTCCTGCTCTCCAGGTCTGCACCCGAATACAACTCGATCGCCATCGCGTTGGAGAACGTCGGCCAGTTGCCGACGGGCTCGCCCGGCAGTTCGATGACGCGGGTACGACGATGGTCATGCTGGATCATGATGCGGCGATCAGGGACAGTACCGGTGTATTCCATGCGATCCGGGTACATCGCCCCGGGACGGAGCCACAGCCGGGAAGGCTGGTGCACCTTCAGGCCGTGCAGCACGATGAGCCAGGCGCCGGCATCCCCATCCCACGAGATGGTGGGAGGCTGCTGCGTCATCAATGGCGCCAGCCCGAGAATGCCGCGGTACAACCATGGGTCCACCGGGATGGAGTAGATGCTGAGAACGTTGTGCGTGTCGAGGTCGCCGTAGTAGAAAACACTCGAGCCCCCTTCCAGATACACCCAGTTGAGCTCCCGGTTCATGCCGGTGACCGCGTAGGTGTCTCCAAACTTGGAAATTCGCGTAGCCAACTGGTCTGGATGCAGGTACCACAGGTCCAGGTCTCCCTGGTCGACGTGTGCATGATCCTGCTTGTCCGTCCATCTCGTCTCGAAGATCCCGTGCCCATGCAGGGCCTTGATGGAGTTGGCACGAGCATTCCAGCGGGCCTGGATCGTGGGCCAGTCCGGGGGTGTTCCCTCCGGCATCGCCACGGTGGCGGCCTTGGGAGCGCAACCGGTCAACGCGGCGGCGATCAGCATCGCCCCACAGAGCAGGCACGACCTCGTTCCCGGAACAGCGACTAGAGATCTCCCTGGAGCACATCGCCGAGTTGCTCGCTCAGCGAGAGGATGTCGTCATCCCCGATCCCCGGATTGAGCATCTCGACCAGCGGGGCCTCGGGAGGCGAACCCTTGGGACGGAGCAGCCAGACGACTCGATCTCCATCGGCCTCCTTCCGCTGGGAATCATGTCGAAACAATCGCTTGCGGATGAGGATGAGGCCCAGCACGAAGCGGAATGCCTGCCGATCCTCCCGATCGTCCTCCGCCATCCGCTCAAAGATGTCCAGCAGGACCTGGTCATCCACGAAGATCTTCTTCTTCTCCCCATGCTCGGGCATCCGGGTCTTCCAGAAACTGAAGAGCCCCTCGGGGCGTTCGCCGGACTCCCAGGCCTCCAGGGAGAAGTCGACTCGCTGGAGAATGGCCTCCTCGTCATCACAGAGGGCGGCGACACATGACGCGCCAGGCTCGATGGGCTGGCCAGTTGCGGCACAGACCCCTGTCGAGCGGCTCACACGGTATTGGGATCCAAATCGACTCATGGATGGAATCCTAGTCCATCGAACAGGAGCATGCAGACGTCCTCGGGGCGATGTCCGCCTATACTGTGGATGGAAGAGCCCGGAGTCCACAGGCCCCCCATGCTCAGTTATCCATTTCAGGATGCCTTCTGGGAGATCCTCATCGAATTGGCGGTGATCTGGATCGGGGTTTACCTCGTTTTCAGATTCCTCCAAGGCACGCGTGGCGCCGGTGTCATCCGTGGACTGGGATTCCTGGGCGTGGTGCTCATGGTGCTCTGGCTGGTCATGGTCAACACCGAGTCCTTTGGCCGCCTCGAGTTGATCCTCAACTACTTCGTGGGCCTGCTGGCCGTCCTCCTGATCGTGATCTTCCAGCCGGAACTTCGGCAGGCCGCGATCCGAATCGGGCAGACCAAGTTCATTCGCTGGGGCGGCGTCGACCAGAACCAGACCATCGATGCCATCACCGAGGCGGTCGAGTTTCTCAGCCGCAACCAGTTCGGGGCGATCATCGCCGTTGAACGGAATGTCCAACTCGGTGGCCTCGTGGAAGGCGGACAACAGATCGATGCGACCGTCAGCAGCCGACTGCTTGAATCGATCTTCTGGCCCAGCAGCCCTCTGCATGACCTGGGTGTGGTCGTCCGAGGAAACCGCATCATGGCCGCCGGCGTCCAGTTCCCCCTGGCCGAAGAGGGATCGCTGTCGGCCAACTTCGGCTCTCGGCACCGGGCCGCCCTCGGCATGGTGCACGAGAGCGACTGCCTGGTCGTGGTCGTCAGTGAGGAAACCGGTACGGTCAGTATCGGAGTCGATGGCCAACTTGAAACACGGCTTGAGGCCAACGAGGTCCGCGATGTCCTGCTGAAGCACCTCTCCGGACCACCAGATGGCGGCACCCCGCCTGCACCTTCCGATGCCCCGGAGCAGGAAGCCCCTGCAACCGCCGCGAAGACGGAGGCCCAGGCATGAACCGTCGACCCGACTTTGCCAGCATGATCCTGGTCACGATCGTCGCCCTGCTGATCTGGCTGGTGGCCGAAGATTACACCAGCGAGGATGTCACCCTGCAGACTCGGCTGGGTTTCACCGCCACCAACGCAAAGCACTACGTGGTGCAGCCCTCCCATACCGAGGTGACGCTGCAACTGGGTGGCCCCAAGCGAGCCATCAACAAGATGCGAACGCTCATGCAGGACGAAACACTCTCGATCAACAGCCCGGCCCGCAACGGGATGCACACGTTCGAAGACCTGGCGATGCTCATCCAATCACTCCCGGAAGTACGCGAGACGGGAGTCTCGATCGACTCGGTGGATCCATCGAACTTCCAGGTGCACATCACCGAACTGGCCTCGGTCGATGCCGTCGTCCGGGCCCGGATGCCTGAAGGCGCCCTGGTACAGGACTCCGTGGTCAGTCCGGAAAAAGCCACCATCACCCTCCCCAAGGACGAAGCAGCCCGATTGCCGGAAAGCCCGACCCTGGAGGCCGTCGTCGACGCGAGGGAAATCCAGCACCTGGAGCCGGGCGTCCTGCACACGATCAACGGCAGCCTTCGCCTGCCCGAAGAGTTCAGCGATCTGGCCAATGTCCAGATCGAGCCGGCCACCGCACGTGTCTCCTTCCGGCTCGTGGCGAGAAACCGGAGCATCACCCTGGACAAGGTGTACCTCCAGATCCTGGTCAACCCGGACGTGATGACGTCGTTCAAGGTGACACTTCCCGACTCGTTGCTTCGATCGGTTCAAGTTGAAGCCAGCACTGCCCTGGCGGAACAACTGGAATCAAACGACGGCCCCAGCCCACGCGTGGTGGGCATCGTGCCCCTGTCCAACCTGGAACTGGAACAGGGCATCAAGTCGAAACCGGTCGCCTACTTTCTCGCCCTTGCCCCTGACGGCACCGGTGAAACCGTCAGCGCCTCCGTCGATGGAAACGCCCATCCGGACATCACGCTGCAGATCACGAAGATCCCCGCCGCCACGGCGACTCCAGCCACACCCTGATCAGGCCCAACGTGTCGCATGCCAGGTCTTCTTGCCCCGGCGAATGAGGATCATGCGCCCATGCAGCAGGTCATCGCTGCGCAGCCGGTGGTCCAGGGCGGCATCCTTCTCGACCCGGGTGCCATTGACCGAAACGGACCCATTGGAGAGGAACTCCCGTGCCTCCCGCTTGGAGGCGGCCAGGGTCGTCTCCGGCAGCAGATCAAGCAGCAGCACGCCTTCGCCCTCAAGCGTGGAGCATGCATGCTCTGAACCGGCCACATCCTTGAAGACCTCATCAAGCAGTTGCTCGTCGAGTCCGGCCACGTTGCCGCTGAAGAGCGCCCCCGCTGCAGACTTGGCCCGAACCAATTCGTCCTCTCCATGCATCAGCCGGGTCATCTCGTCGGCCACGGTGGCCTGGGCCAGTCGTTGCTGCGGCGACTCGGCATGACGAGCCTCGATATCCTCGATCTCCGAACGGCCGAGGAACGTGAACCACCGGAGGTACTTGCCGGCATCGGCATCGGAGGTGTTGAGCCAGAACTGGTGGAAGGCATAGGGGCTGGTGCGGTCAGCGGTCAGCCAGACGGCGCCGGATTCGGTCTTGCCGAACTTGGTGCCGTCGGACTTCGTGATCAGCGGAGCCGTAATTCCGTAGCCACGCGGCTCGCTCTCGGTGGCATCGACGAGATCACGTCGGATCAGGTCGATGCCCGCGACGATGTTGCCGTACTGGTCGGAGCCGGCGATCTGCACCGTGCAGTCCTCGCTGCGACGAAGGTGCAGAAAGTCGTAGGCCTGCAGAATCATGTACGAGAACTCGGTGTAACTGATCCCCTGCTCGCGGTTCTCAAGTCGATCGCGCACCGAGTCCTTCTGGATCATCATGTTGACCGAGAAGTGCTTGCCGACATCGCGGAGCATGTCGATGTAGCCGAGGCCGCAGAGCCAGTCCGCATTGTTGACGATGCGGGCGGCGTTGGGCTTCGATGGGTCGAAATCAAGCACACGCTCGAAGATCCGACGGCAGGATTCGACATTGTCCTGGACCTGCTCGGCACTCAACAACTGCCGCTCGGCATCCTTCCCGGAGGGATCACCGATGAGACCCGTGCCTCCTCCCATCAGGACGATCGGCGTGTGACCACACCGCTGCCAGTGGGCGAGCAACTTGATGGCCACGAAGTTTCCAATGGTCAGGCTGGAACCAGTCGGATCGAATCCGCAGTAGGCGACGCGGCCCGCAGTGGACAGGAACGATGGCAGACCAGTGTCATCGGTCGTCTGGTGGAGCATTCCCCGCCAGGCCAGTTCATCGAGGAATCCGGGATCAGGCATCGCCGAACACCCCTGACTCGCTGGATGCCCAGCTGTCAATTTCCCGGCGGTGGGATGCGGTGTTCAGGAAGATCAGCAGGAGCACGGGCCAGATCATCGACAAGACGATGGAGCACCCTGAGAAGCCGTAGACCGTGACCGCCATGATCTGGGTGAGATCTTCTTCCGACAAGTTCTCTGTATTCCCAAACGAGGATTGGGGATTCGCCATTTCCGCTTCCACCAGCATCTCGGTGATCTGGTCCACGAACCCAAGTCCCCAGCCGCCCAGCACGATGATGAACACGATCTCGATGATCGACCATGAGACGAGTGTTGATCGACTGGATGGTTTGCGGCGGATCAGGCTGATCGACCCAAAGAGCAGCCAGAGGCACATGGCGAATCCGACCAGCAACGAGACGATGAGATAGGCCCACGACACGTACCCGACGTTGCCAAGGCCGCCGAGGTTGCACAGCATTCCGAATGATGCCCAGATGATTCCGATGACACCGAATACGGTCGGCCAGGAACTGCGTGGGCCTGCAGAGACGGGTTGGCCCTGTGGCATGCTGTTGCCATCCGGAGGGGGCGTCATCTGCTCACTCATGGAATGCTCCTTCAGAACCAGCCGAAGAGTCATCCCATGTTTCGATTTCCCGTCGGTGGGATGCGGTGTTCAGGAAGACCAGGAGGAAGACCGGCCACAGGCATGACCCCACTCCCGAACAGCAGTTGTTGATGATCATGTTGAATCTCGACATCGCCGGACCGTCCATTCCAAACTGTTCGAGTTGTGCATGCCGCTCTGTCGCGTTCCTGGTGTCCGTCGTGACCGTCGTGTCCGTGGTGTCCGTGGCTTCCGTGGCTTCAACAGCCGTTTGCGACGCCTGCGCCTGTGAATCCCCATGCAGCGAAGGCGATGGTGGCAGGCCCACGAACATCCAGACGGTCACGATGATCGTGAACAGGATCGTGATCACGGACCATGCATTGAGGCTCGCCCTGGAGGCAGCATTCCGCTGGAGCAGTTTGATCGATCCCCAGAGCAGCCACAGCGACAGGATGAAGCCGATGATGCTTGAGGCCAGAAGAAGTGGGGTCGGGGGCAGTTGGCTGATGATCTGCTCCTGCATTTCCTCAGGCAGCACATCCTTGAGTATGGACGGAGTCATAAAAAAACCGCAGAGATTGGCCAACAGTCCAAAGGCTCCCCAGACGATGCCGAGCACACCGACCACGGTGGGCCAGACTGTCGGACCACGTGGTGGCGCAGTTTCACTGACTTCACTCGGCGGCGTCATCATGCTGACATCACTCATGGAATGCTCCTTCAGAACTGGCGGAGGAACCGCTCGTCGTTCTCATAGAGGTTTCGAATATCAGAAATCCCGTAGCGGCGCATGGCGATGCGCTCAATGCCGAGCCCGAAGGCGTAGCCGGTCCACTGCTCGGGGTCGATGTCGAGTGACTCGAGCACATTCGGGTCGACCATCCCGCAGCCACCGAGTTCCACCCACTGCCACTGGCCGCGGATCTTCATCTTCATGTCGACTTCTGCGGAGGGCTCGGTGAAGGGGAAGAAACTCGGTCGCATCCGGACTTCCGCCTCGGGGCCGAAGTAGGCCCGGGCGAACTGGAACAGGACCGTCTTGAGGTCGATCATCGTCACCCCGTGGTCGAGGCACAGGCCCTCGACCTGGTGGAACATGCTGTAGTGGGTCGCATCGTGGGTGTCGGGCCGGTACACCCGCCCCACCGAAATGATCTTCAGTGGCGGCGGCGTCTTTTCCATCACCCGGATCTGGACCGTGGAAGTCTGGGAGCGGAGCATGCGATCGCCGGCAAGAAAGAAGTTGTCGATGGGATCACGAGCCGGATGGTGCTCCGGAATGTTCAGAGCGTTGAAGTTGTGCCACTCGTCCTCAACCTCGGGTCCTTCCGCCACGGAGAACCCCATGCGACCGAAGATCTCGACGAGCTCGTCGATGGTCCGCGTCAGCACGTGTCGCTTGCCACCACGGGCGGTGATCCCCGGCTCGGTCACATCAATCGGAGGCCCACTGCGTGTCGATGTCGCCTCGCCCTGTCGCAGCTCAAAGGCGGCTTCAAGGGACTCCTTGAGCGCATTCATTCGCTGACCGAACACTGGCCGTTCCTCGCTGGAGAGATCGCGCATCCGCGACATCATGCCCTTGAGGCGACCCTTGGTGCCCAAGTACTCGATCCGCCAGGACTCCAGGGCCTGGGCATCGGCGGCGGCGGACAGGGATGCGGTTGCTTCCTGCTGAAGTTGATCGATCTCGCTGCTCATCGGCCCGCAGTGTACCCACCAACGAACACGGCCGCCCCACGAGGAGACGGCCGTGCGATCATTGCATTGAACGAGGTCACTCTGAGGACGTTTCCTCAGCATCGTCCTTGGGAGCCTCCCCGGAGGCCTCCTCGGCAGGAGGTGCCTCATCGGCCGGGGCCTCCTCGGTGACCGCCTCTTCCACGACCTCGGCCGTGGCCACGGGGCCAAGCGAAGCAGCGAACGCATCGCGTCGATCCGCCTGGCGGCGGCGTCCGGTGACGTTGTCGGAACTGGCTTCCGAACCCTCTTCCTCACCGACGAGCTGAAGCACGACCAGGTCGGCTCCGTCCCCGAGGCGATGTCGACCGGTCTTGATGATGCGTGTGTAGCCACCATCACGATCGGCGAACTTCGGCGCCACGTTCGCGAGGATGTGCTGCACGAGCCTGGGAGCCTTCTTGACCTCGCCGTAGCGGTTGAACTTGATGTCATCCGCATCCGGCAGCTCGAAGTAGGGATTCTCCTTGCGGCTGTCAGGGACGTTGGGATCGGCAACCCATGCGTGGATCTTCCGATCGTTGAGCTTGGACTCAAGTTGGCGACGAGCATGGAACGAACCCTGCTTGGCCAACGTGATGATCTTCTCGACGAACGGCTGCACGGCCTTGGCCTTGGGCATCGTCGTTTCGATCGAACCATGCTCGAACAGTCCCGAGGCCATGTTGCGAAGCATGGCCATTCGGTGGTCGCTCTTGCGATTCAGTTGCTTACCGTTGATTCGATTTCGCATATGACACTCTCCTGGACAAGGCCAGGCCTCAATCCTCGATGATGACGGCCTCGACGGGCTCGTCCATGGTTTCACTCGTGATAATCTCGTATCCGTCCGGAAGCGGGGTCCCCAGCGACAGGCCGAGTTCCTCGAGCCGACGCTTCACTTCACGAAGCGATGTTCGGCCGAAACTTCGAACGGACAGCAGGTCCTGATCGCTCTTGCTGACCAGTTCCCCAACCGTTTCGATCTGGGCGGAGTCAAGGCAGTTGCGTGCTCGGACGGTCAGATCGAGTTCTTCGATCCGCATGTCGAGTTTCCGGATCAGCTCGTCGTCCATCGCCGCAGCGGCAGAGGCTTCCTCGGAAATCCGCTCGTCACCGAGTTCGAAGTACTGCACGAACGGGTTCAGGTGCTTGCGAAGGATCTTTGCGGCCTCGACCATCGCCATCTCGGGCGAGATCGTGGAATCGGTCCAGAGATCGATGATCAAGCGGTCGAAGTTCGTCTTCTGGCCGACGCGAGTGTCCTCGACACGGTACCGGACGCGACAAACCGGGCTGAAGAGCGAATCAATCGGAATCTCCCCGATGAGCTGGTCTTCGCTGCTGCGAAGATGCTTATCCGTCGCGGGCTGGTAGCCACGCCCGGAAGAAACAACCAGTTCCATCTCGAAGTCGACCGCCTCGGTCAACGTCGCGATGATCAGGTCGGGATTGTGCACCGTGATGGACGGGTCGCCCTCGATCAGGTCCGCGGTGACTTCACCAGGACCGGATGCGGAAAGGCGAATCACCTTCTCCTCTTCACCCGTATAGCTCAGCACGATGCCCTTGACGTTCAGGATGATGTCGGAAACATCTTCGATGATGCCGGGAATCGTGGTGAACTCGTGCTCAACACCCTTGATCCGGACACTCGTGATGGCAGTGCCCTCGATCGAACTCAACAGGATGCGACGCAGGCTGTTGCCGATGGTCGTACCAAAGCCACGCTCAAACGGCTCGATGGTGAATCGACCGAACGTATCGGTCGATGACTGCTCATCGAGTTCCACTCGTGCGGGAAGTTCTAAGCCTCTCCAGCGAACATGCATTGTCTTCTACTCCATTGCCAGCAGGAAACCAGTTGGTTCAGTGCATGGCCCAGTGTCGCGGTCGTGATCGGATCCTGCTGATGCACCGATCGGACCTTCTTTCCAGGCCATCCGAAATACGTATTAGACGCGGCGCTGCTTTCTCGGGCGGCAGCCGTTGTGGGGAATGGGGGTATGGTCCTCGACCGCCGTAACAAGCAGTCCCGAGGAACTGAGTCCGGTGATCGCGGATTCACGACCCGAGCCGGGGCCCTTGACACGAACCTCGACTTCACGAACACCCATGCGCTTGGCCTTGGAGGCCACGCGTTCGGCCGCTCGCGTCGCCGCGAACGGCGTCGCCTTCCGTGCTCCCTTGAAACCGACCGTCCCGGCCGAATCCCAGCAGAGGGCTTCGCCATTGAGGTCGGTAATGGTGATCATCGTGTTGTTGAACGTTGCGTTCACGTACGCGATCGCCTTGCCGATGTTCTTTCTGATCTTCTTCTTCGCCATGAATCAATCCTCTCGCTTCCAGCGATTCCTTCTCCCGAGGGGGCAGGAATCTCACGATGATGCGGGCGCGAACCCGCGTTCTTACTTGACGCCCTTCTTACCGGCGACGGTCTTCTTACGTCCCTTGCGGGTCCGGGCGTTGCACTTGGTTCGTTGACCACGAACAGGCAGGCCACGGCGGTGTCGATCGCCCCGATAGCAGCGAATGTCACGCAGTCGCTGAATGTTCTGCTGCACCTGGCGGCGCAAAGCACCTTCCACGATGTACCCGTCATCGATGATCGCGGCGATCTGGGAGATCTCGCGTTCCTCGAGTTCATGCGCCTTCTTCTCAGGATCGACGCCTGCAGCCTCGAGGACGTCCTCGGAGAACTTGGGTCCGATCCCGTAGATGTAGCGCAGGGAGTACCGGATCTTCTTCTTTTCCGGGATATCGACGCCGGCAATACGTGGCATTGTTCGTACTCCTGCTCAGCCCTGCCGCTGCTTCAGGCGGGGGTTCTTCTTGTTGATGATGTAGCGCTTGCCCTTGCGAATGACCACTTGGCAATCCTTGGTACGACGCCTGATGCTGCTTTTGACCTTCATGATGCTCTCACCGTTCCTTTGAATCACTCGTCACTGTCGATAGACGATTCGTCCCTTGGACATGTCATAGGGGCTCAACTCGACCTTCACCTTGTCGCCGGGAAGAATACGAATGTAGAACTTCCGCATCCGGCCGCTGATATATGCCAGGATTTCCTGCCCATTTTCCAGTTCAACCATGAACCGGGTGTCAGGCAAAGCCTCCTTGACGACTGCATCCAGGGTGATTTTTTCCTCTTTGGCCATGAATATGCTGCTTCCAACTCCACATACGCCCAGCTGTTCGCTGGAGACAAGTCAGTTTGGACGGCCTCCTCGCCCGGGTTCTGCCCCGGACAGGAATCCGCTGTAGTTCCGCATGACCAGGTTGGCCTCCACCCGCTGAAGCAGGTCAAGTCCGACACTGACGACAATGAGCAACCCGGTACCACCGAGGAAGCTCGAGATGTTCAATGGTATCTCCATGTACTTCGAGACCATCGAGGGAATGACAGCAATGATGGCAAGGAACCCTGCCCCCACATAGGTCACTCGCTCCACCACCGTCTCAAGGTACTCGGCGGTCCTCGGACCGGGCCGCAGGCCTGGAATGAAACTGCCGTTCTCACGCAGTTGCTGGGCCATTTCCTCGGGACTGAAGACCACTGTGGTCCAGAAGTAACTGAAGAAGTAGATGAGGAGTATCTCCAGAACGATGTAGGGATACTCACCCATCTGGAAATTGATGTTCAGGAAGGTCACCGTCTCTCTCCACCAGCCCGGGGCATCCACACCCGCCGATGAAGCCAGGTACCCGAAGAAGGCCGAGGGGAAGATCAGCAGTGAACTGGCGAAGATGATCGGCATGACGCCGGCGTGATTGACGCGCAGGGGCAGGTAGTGACGTTGGCCACCGTAGGCCTTCCGACCCCGTGTATGCCGTGCCTGCTGGATCGGAATTCGCCGCTGGGCCAGGGTGATCAGGATGGATCCCGCCACCACGATCACGAATGCCACGATCAGGAACAGGATCCCAACGATGCCGATCTGCCCTTGTCCGGCCTGGAGAGAGAGATCCGTGCGATTGGAAAGTTCGGTGATGGCATTGGGCATCTGGGAAATGATGCCTGCCGTCAGAATCAAGGATACGCCGTTGCCGATGCCGTACTTGTCGATCTGCTCACCAAGCCACATCAGGAAAATGCTTCCCGCAGTCAGTGCCGTCAGGCCACTGACATAGAAGATCAGCAGTGTTCCCGAAGACAGGAACTCCTCCCGGACCATGTTGTTGGCCAACATGAACTTCATCCACATGAAGCCCTGGATGAGGCACATGCCGACGGTGGTGTACCGGGTCCACTCCGTAATCTTCTGCTGGCCGCTGGCGCCTTCCTTCTTCAGTTCCTGGAGGCGAGGAATCGCCGTCTGCAGCAACTGGAAGATGATGGCTGCCGTGATGTAGGGCATGATGCCCAGGCCGAAGACAGTCGACTGGCTGAAGGAGCCACCCGAGAAGATGGATGCGTACTCGAGAATCCGGCCGAGTCCGAGACCGTCGGTCGTGCTCTGTGATTCGTAGTACGACTTGAGGGCGGACTGATCCACGCCGATGAGCGGGATGAAGAAGCCGAGGCGATAGATGATCAACACGCCCAGCGTGAAGAACACCCGTTTCCGGAGTTCGGGAATCCTGAAGATGTTGATGAGAGTACGCATCAAGTTTCCAGTCCATGCCACCGCCGATTGATCGGCATCAGCTTTCCTGCGTCTCCTCTGGCTTGTCAGGTGCCTCGGGGGACGGCTCGGAGGCCGCAGCGACTGGCGCCGCCGGCTTGCCCTTGCCCTTGCCCTTCTTGTTCACGGGCTTGCTTCTGTCACGCATCCACTTCTTGACCGGCGTCAGGGTCACCGTTCCGCCGGCACCCTCGATCTTGGACTTGGCCGACTCAGAACACTTGGCGGCGGCGATGTTGAGTTTCTTGGTGCAGTCACCGTCACCGAGCACCTTCAGCGGGAACTTCGTGTCCCGAATGATGCCCAGTTCAGAAAGGACCTGCACGTTGACATCGGCGCCGTCATCCATCCGGGCATCCAGGAGGCCGATGTTGACCACGTGGTACTGCTGCCGGAAGTTCACGTTGGTGAAGCCTCGTTTGGGCAGGCGACGGACCCAGGTCATCTGGCCACCCTCGAAGTGCGCTCGGCTTTTGCTGCCTGCACGTGAACCGGCACCCTTGTGCCCGCGTCCACTGGTCTTGCCAACCCCGGATCCGGGGCCACGACCAATTCGCTTGCGCGACTTGTACTTGCCTGCCTTGTTTGTGATCTCGTGAATCATCATGGCGATGATGCTCCCTGGTGCCGATGCACTCAGTCCGATTTCGATTCCGTATTCGTATCCGCTTCGTCACCCGCTCCGGCAGCGACTGCTTCCGGCTCGGGGGCAGCCATGAAGGACTGGCCGCGTTGAATCATCTCCTCGACCTCCGTCATGCCGAGTTCCCGGCCTCGAAGTGATTCGATCAGTTCCTTGGAACGCAGTTGTTCCAAGCCACAGATCGTGGCCTTGACGAGGTTCTTGGGGTTGTTGGACCCGTATGACTTCGTCAGGCAGTCCTGCACCCCGAACATCTCAAGCACGGCACGAACGGATGCCCCGGCGATGACACCGGTACCGGGCGAAGCCGGAATGATCCGCACGCGGCAGGCACCAAATCGGCCCTCGACCTCGTGGGGAATGGTCCGCTCCTGCAATGGGAACGATCGCATGTGCCGCTTGGCATCCTTCTGGCCCTTCTCGATGGCCGGCGGAACCTGGTTGGCCTTGCCATACCCGATACCAACTCGACCATGACGATCACCGACGACTACAAGTGCGGAGAAGCTGAAACGCCGCCCACCCTTGACCGTCGCCGCGGTGCGATACACACCAACCGTCGTGGATTCCAAACCGCCTGAATCATCAAGAAACTCTGCCATGCAATCATCCTCTGGGGGCTTTCGCCGCCATCCCTGCTCAGAACTTCAATCCACCTTCGCGTGCCCCGTTGGCCAACGCGCGAACTCGTCCGTGATACCTGTAGCCATTTCGATCAAACACGATCTGCTTCACGCCGGCGGACGAAGCCCGCTCTGCGATCCGCTTTCCGATTTCCGTTGCTCCGCTGATGTTTCCACCACCCTCGCAGGCTTCACCCTTCTCGTTGGACGAAGCGCTGGCGATCGTGTGCCCGGCGAGATCGTCGACAAGTTGAGCGTAGATGTGCTTGGCACTCCGGAAGACCGTCAAACGCGGCTTGGCGGGGCCACCCATCAGGCTCTTGCGGATACCGCGCTTGCGCCGTGTCCGTCGTTCCGTTCTGCTCTGTAACCTGCCCATGTTCTTCTCCTCGTGCCGGATTCACCGGCATCGATGTCACGATCCGAAGACCTTGCCCTGCTTGCGGATGATGACCTCGTCGTGATACATGATGCCCTTGCCGTTGTAGGGCTCGGGGCGACGCTGGTCGCGGATGTTTGCTGCGAACTGTCCCACCTGGTGCTTGTCGGGACCACTGACGATGACATCGCCGTTCTGTTCGATGGCGAACTCGACACCGTTGGGGGGCGTGAGATCGACCGGGTGGCAGTACCCGACATTCAGTCGGATCTGTCGCCCCTGGTCCTTGGCGTTCCAGCCAACACCGACGATCTTCAGTCGCTTGGAATACCCTTCCGTGACGCCGGTGACCATGTTCTGGATCCGGGCCCGCGTGGTTCCCCACTGCGAACGAGCCGCCTTGTCGACCACGGTCGACTCGGGGATCGAGCAGACGATCTCTCCATCGTCATTGCTGACGTTGATGCTGGAGTGCCAGTCGTAGGTCAGGTCACCCTTGGGTCCGGACACCTTGAGCCGGCGGGCCGAGTCGTTCAGTTCGACGCTCACGCCCGAGGGGACACTGACTGGTTTTTTTCCGATTCGAGACATTGGTTCGCTTCCTGTCGTTCCTGGATACTCAGGACACCGTGGCAATCAGTTCGCCACCGACGTTCTCCTCATGACACTGTCGATCACTCTTGACGCCCTTGCTCGTGGAGACCACGGTGATGCCCATGCCCTGCAGGGTCCGCGGGATGTCAGAGACACCGCGGTACACCCGGCAGCCGGGCTTCGAAACGCGATCGATGCGACGGATGACGCTCTCGCCACGAGGGCCGTAGCGCAGGCTGACCCGAAGGAGCCCCTGCCGCCCATCATCGATGACTTCAAAGCCATCGATGTACCCCTCTTCCTTGAGCACACCCGCCACACCGCGATTCAAGCGGTTGTTGATGCAGTTGACGTGCTCGGTATGGTTTCGCACGGCATTGCGAATCCGAGTCAACATGTCCGATGTCAGGTCTTGCTGAGACATTCACTGCTCCAGGTTCGGGACCCCATTGGAGGAGTCCGGACCTTCACGCCCACGCAGGGCTTCCGTTTACCAACTCGCCTTTCGCATTCCCGGGACCTTGCCCTGAAGGGCCAGCTCCCGCAACACGATTCGACTGACTCCGAACTTCCGGTAGACCCCACGGGCCCGGCCGGTCAACTGGCACCGATTACGGTGCCGGGTCGAGAACTTCGGCTTCTTCTTCATTTTTGCAAAGACACGTTTGCTTGCCATTGTTTCCGATCCCTCCTCAGGACTCTTCCTTCCGGACGAAAGGCATGCCGAGCTCCTTGAGCACGAACAGGCTTCTGGCCGGATCGGATTTCCTGAAACAGATATTGATGTTCATGCCGTGGGTGAAGTTCACTCGCGCCATGTTGATTTCGGGCCACACCGCCTGCTCCGTCAGGCCCATTCCGTAGCTCCCCGCACCATCGAAGGATCTGTCGCTGACTCCCCGGAAGTCCTTGATCCTGGGAATGGCGAGGTTGATCAGTCGGTCGAGGAAGTGCCACATGCGATCGCCGCGAACCGTAACCATGATGGCGGAGGGGGCACCCTCTCGAACCTTGAAGTTCGAAACCGACTTGCGGGCCATCACCATGATCGGCCGTTGACCAGTAATGGTCGTCAGCGTGTCGTAGATGGTGTCCCGGATCTCGGGCTTGAGCTTCTGGTTCTCAAGGAAGCGGCCGATACCGCAGTTCACGATCACCTTCTCGACCACCGGAAGCTGGTGACGATTCTTGAGCCCGAACTCGGAGATCGCCTTGGTGGAGACCTCCTCGTTGTAGAGGGTCTTGAGCCGAGGCGTGTTTGTCTGTGCAACCATCATGACAGTCAGTCCTCTCAGGCCTTGGATCCGCGGAGTTTGTGAAGCTCGCTGCCGTCGCGAACGGCGACACGGACCTTTGAACCATCCTTCTTCGTTTCGAATCGAACCCGCGACGGCTTGCCGTCGACGACCGGGCTCACATTGCTCTTGTGAATGGGCATCTCACTGCGAATGATGCCACCCTGGGGATTGGCCTGGGTCGGCTTCATGTGACGTGCACGGATGTTGACACCCTTGACGACCACACGGTCCTTCTCAGTGATGATGCGGATCACCTCTCCGACCGTTCCCTTGTCGTTGCCGGCGGTCACGATGACCGAGTCGCCCTTTTTGATGTGACGTGGCATGTCAGATGACCTCCGATGCAAGGGACACGATCTTCATGTGATTCTTCTCGCGGAGTTCCCGGGCCACCGCACCGAAGATGCGTGTTCCCTGGGGATTCCCTTCCTTGTTCAGGATCACGCATGCATTCGAGTCGAACCGGACATAGGACCCGTCGTTGCGACGGGTCGGATACTTCGTCCGGACGATCACGGCCTTGACCAGATCACCGGGGCGAACAGCCGAGTTCGGCAGCGACTTCTTGACCGAGCAGACGATCTTGTCGCCAACTCCGACGGCACGACGGGTATACCGGCCTCGGGCGGTCGAACCGCCGAGCACGCCGATGACGCAGACGACGCGTGCGCCGCTGTTGTCGGCGACTTCCAGTCTGGATTCCTTCTGAATCATGACCCCGTTCCTTCCGTGACGTGCTCAGCAACGCCACCCTTGGAGTCGATCACCCGCACGAACGTCCAGGACTTCGTCTTGGAGATGGGGCGGCACTCTGCGATCTCGATGCGATCACCGACCTTCGCCTCGTTCCGCTCGTCATGGACGTGCAGGCTGGTTCGACGACGGACGTACTTGCCGTACTTGGGGTGCCGGACCAGGTAGTTGATCATGACCTTGCACGACTTGTCCCGCGATGCGGAATCGACAAGACCGATGCGTCGGGGCGCATTCTCGGAGACCTTGATTTCCTTGAGATGACTCACTGTTCACTCCACCTGTCCACCTGGGACGTCGTTCGACTTACTTGGCCCGGTTCCGGGAACTCTGCTCCGTCAGGAGCCGGGCGATGTCCTTGCGGACGTTGGGAAACTGCGACGTGTTCTGGATCTTCTCCGTCACCAACTGGCATCGAAGATCGAAGAGCCGGCGTCGCAACTGCTGGACTTCAACCGCGAGGTCTTCATCGCTCATTTTCTTGACTTCAGCCGGGCTCATGGTTCAAATCCTTGATGATCAGACTGCCAGTCTTCGACCGACGAAACGACAACGAATAGGCATCTTCCTGGCGATGCGGGCCATGGCCTGCTTGGCCACGTCTTCCGGAACCCCGGAAATCTCGTAGAGAATGGTCCCGGCCTTGACCCGAGCGGCCCAGTAGTCCACGTCGGCCTTGCCCTTGCCCATCCGGGTTTCCAACGGCTTCTTTGAGATCGGCTTGTCAGGGAACACGCGGATGACGACCTTGCCCTGGCGACGAAGGAAGTGCTGTGCCGCAATACGGCCAGCCTCGATCTGCCGAGCAGTGACCCAGTGCGGCTCGAGAGCCTGGAGGCCAAACTCGCCGAAGGCGATGTAATTACCGCGCTGTGCCTGCTTGCGCAGGTTGCCACGCATCTGCTTCCGGAACTTGACTCTCTTTGGCAACCGAGGCATCGGCTGTACTCCTCATGCTGAACGCCGGATCAGCGCCGTCCACGTGCCCGCGCACGAGCGCCGGCAGCCTTTGAATCCAACTGCTCATCTTCCGCATCCGTATACATGCCCTTGTAGATCCACACCTTGACACCAATGGTGCCGTAGGACGTTTGACTGTGGACCAGGGCGTAGTCCACATTCGCCTGGAGGGTCGACAACGGAATGGAACCCTCACGGGTCACGAACTTCCGGGACATCTCCGCTCCACCGAGGCGACCGGAGACCTGGATGCGAACACCCTTGGCTCCTGCCTGCATCGCTGATTCACAACGCTGCTTGAGCAGGCGTCGGAAGTTGGCGCGCTTCTTCATCTGTTCACCAATGGCCTCGGCCACCAGCATCGCGTCGGTATCCGGGCTCCGGATCTCGATGATCTTGACCTGCACCTTCCGGCCGGTGAGGGCCTGAAGGTCGGTGGTGAGCTTGTCGATCTCGGATCCCTTGGGACCGATGACCAGGCCGGGTCGGGCCGTCTTCAGGAGAATCGTGAGTTCCTCACGAGTTCGCTCGATGTGGATGTCCGACACGGCCGCAAATGGCGGCGTCCTGTTGAGCCTCTTGTCGACGTACTCCCGGATGCGGAAGTCTTCGACAAGCAACTCGGCGTACAACGCCTTGGGCGCGTACCAGCGGGACTTGTGCGCCTCTGTCACGCCGACGCGGAATCCGAATGGATGGACCTTTTGTCCCATGTCAGTTCTTCTCCTCGAGCTCGATGTGCAGGTGGCACGTCCGCTTCCGAATGGGGTGCGCCCGGCCGCGATCCTTGGGTTGGAATCGCTTGATGGTGGGTCCCTCGTCGACACGCGACGCGGAGATGACCAGCGACTCGACGTCAGCGGCCTTCTCCTCGGCGTTCGCGATGGCGCTCTTGAGAACCGCCTTCAGATACCACGCCGCCCGCTTCTTGGAGAAGTCGAGCTCCGTCATTGCATCGTCGATGCGCATCCCCCGAATCAGGTCGGCGACCAGCCGAGCCTTCCGTGGTGCGATGCGAGCGAATCGATGTGATGCCTTGTACGCCATGTGCATGAACCATCCTGCAGCAATCAGCTGCTCTTGATCCCTTCCTTCTTGTTCGTATGACCACGGAAAAGTCGCGTGATCGAGAACTCCCCGAGCTTGTGGCCAACCATGTCCTCGGTAACGAAGACATCGTTGAAGTGCCGGCCGTTGTGGACCTGGAACGTATGACCGACGAATTCCGGAACGACGGTGCATGATCGCGCCCACGTGCGGATGGGGCTGCGCCTCGTGCCCGCCTCGTTCTGAAGCATGACCTTGCGGTACAGCTTCTCGTCGACGTACGGTCCTTTCTTCAGTGATCGTCCCATGGGTCCATTTTCCGTTCTGTCAGAGTTTCAACTGTCCGTAACGCTTGCTTTTGCGACGCCGAAGGATCAGAGCATCCGACGACTTGCCCCGCCGGCGGGTACGTCCGCCCTTGGACTTGGTGCCCGAGGCACTGGCCGGGGTCCGGCCACCCTTGGATCGACCTTCACCACCACCCAGCGGATGCTCGTGATGACTCTTGGCCATGCCGCGCACCTTGGGTCGGCGGCCAAGCCAGCGATTGCGGCCGGCCTTGCCGAGTTTCACCAGCTGGTGATCGGTGTTGCCTACCTGCCCGAGCGTGGCCCGGCAGGTCACGAGGACCTGGCGGATTTCACCCGAGGGCAGCACGATGGTCGCGTAGCGACCTTCCTTGTTCGTCAGTCTCGCCCCGGCTCCCGCGGAACGGCACATGCCGGCTCCACGTCCGGGCTCGAACTCGATTGCGTGCACGGTCATTCCGGTGGGAATGTGACGCAGCGGCATGCAGTTGCCGACGTTCGGATCGATGGCCTCGGCGGAACTCAGCACCGGCATGCCGGGCTTGAGGCCGACTGGAGCCAGGATGTAGCGACGCTCGCCATCGCCGTATTCGACCAGGGCGATGTGACAGGATCGGTTCGGGTCGTACTCGATGGAGACGACGTTCGCCTGATCTCCGTCCCGGTTTCGCTTGAAGTCGATGACGCGATAGCGACGCTTGTGGCCACCACCACGACCACGCACGGTGATCTTGCCCTGATGGTTTCGTCCACCCTTCTTGTTGAGTGGGCGAAGAAGCGACTTCTCCGGCGTAGACGTGGTGACCTCGGCGTGGAGGTTCACCGACGCATTGCGTCGTCCTGGAGTTGTCGGCTTGTAGACTCGAATAGCCATGGTCTTGATTCCGTACACCCGCTCGAGGCGGGCCGTTCATTCCTCAGAAGAGTTCGATCCGATCGTCAGGGTGCACCTTGACGATGGCCCGCTTGGTGTCATTGGTGTTCCAGAAGCCGAAGCGGTTCCGGCGGCTCTGGCCCTTGCGATTCTGAACCGCCACGCCCTGCACTCGAACTCCGTAGAGGGAGCTGATCGCACGCTTGACGTCGTCCTTGGTGGCTCGCTTGTCGATCTCGAACGCATAGCGGTTCTGCATGCTCGACGACCAGGTCGTCTTCTCGGTCACGATCGGCTTCCGAATGACGGTCGTTGCTTCCATCAGGCGGCCTCCTTGTCATCGGAACCACCTGCGGCGGCAGCGGTCGCCTGGTCGATGAACGACTGCAGGCCCGCCTTGTCCACCAGCAGGTAGCGGTGGTTGAGCAGTTCGAATGCGTTCATCTGGTCGACGCGAATGGTGTCCACGTTGTCCAGGTTGCGGGAGGACAGTGCGGCATTTTTCTGGTCGGAGGCGAGAGCCACGAGGCAGGTCCGGTCGATGCCGAGGGCCTCGCAGAGCGACTCCATGGACTTGGTATGGGGAGCATCCATGTCGAGGGAGTCGACGCACTTGACCTCGTTGTCGATGAGTTTCGCCAACAGGGCATTGCGGTTGGCAAGCCGACGCATCCGCTTGGGCATCCGCTTGCGGAAGGTTTCGGTCCTCTGGGTCTTTGCGAATGCCACGCCACCACCCTTGCGAACAACCGTCCGAACCGTACCCATGCGGGCATTGCCGGTTCCCTTCTGGCGATAGATCTTTCGGGTCGAGCCTTCGACCATGCCCCTGGACTTGGTCCGGGACGATCCCTGGCGTCGATTGGAGTGGAACATGACGTAGGCCTGCTTGAGCAGACCCGGTCGAACCTCCTGGCCGAGGGTCGACTCGTCGATCGCGAGGGACTCGATCTTCTTTCCTGACATGTCGTGAACGGCAAGTTCAATCATTGTTTCATACACCTGTGCAGTGGGCTGCTTCGTTCGCCTCGTTCTCCCGTGGGCAGAACATCGACTCGGCGTTTCCCTCGAATGTGGCGATCATCTGGTTCCGAGTTCCCATTCCGGGGTCGGCCTTGATGATTCCCGGCCGTGAATCAGCCGGCTTTCTTTTTCGCACTCGCTTTCTGCTTGTTGAGTCGCACGGCTTCACGAATGAAGACCAGTGCGCCATTTGGACCGGGCACGGTGCCCTTGACGAGCATGATGTTGGCCGACTCGTCGAGCGCCACCACCTCGAGGCTTCGCGCAGTCATTGTCTCGCCGCCCATGCGGCCAGCCATGCGTTTGCCCTTCTTGATTTTCGGACCCGTACCGAGGTTGGAGGCGTGGCCTCCGATGGAACCCGGTGAACGGTGACGACGCTTGACGCCGTGGCTCGCCTCGAGTCCGCTGAAGTTGTGACGCTTCATCGGTCCCTGGAAGCCCTTGCCCTTGCTTGTACCCAGCACGTCCACGAAGGGGATGCCCTCGAAACCGGAGACGGTGAGTGTTTCACCCAGTTCGGCGGAGGGATCGTCGCATCGCAGTTCACGATGGTGACGCAGCGGGGCGCTGCCAGCCTTGAAATCGTGACCGATGACGGGCATGGTGCTGCGACGAGGCTTGACCACGTCGAAACCGACCTGAACGGCACCATATCCATCGGTGTCCAGTTCCTTGACCTGCGTCACCGTGCACGGACCGGCTGAGATCACGGTGACGGGAATGTTCTTCCCATCTTCCGTGAAGTAGCGAGTCATTCCGAGTTTGTAACCAAGCAGTGCAGCGGTCATCGCATCAGGCCTTGATCTTCACAAAGACGCCCGCGGGAACGACGAGCCGGTTGAGGGCTTCGATGGTACGCGGACTGGGTTCGGAAATATCGATGATGCGTTTGTGGGTACGGATCTCGAACTGCTCTCGTGACTTCTTGTCGATGAACGTCGATCGGTTGACCGTGTAGATCTCGCGTCGAGTCGGAAGCGGAATCGGACCAGCAACCTTCGCACCGGTGCGCTTGGCGTGATCGACGATCTCTCGCGCCGAAGCATCGAGTGCCTGGTGGTCGTAGGCTTCCATTCGGATTCGAATCTTCATTACCGACTCTCTTCTCTGCCGTTCTTATCCACGTACAGATCGCCGCCGTGTTTCCGTAGGCGGCAAATCCACAAGTCACAAACACACGCACCCATGCGAAATGGGCGCGAAACGGTGATGATAGATACCCCTGTGGCACTGTCAAGGGACTCACCCTTGCCAGCGTGGCTGAAAATCGGGTTTTCCACCTCCCCCTTTCAATGGCGTCCCAAGCTACAGTCCCTCTCATGCCACTGGCCCTGCCCATGAATCACATGAATCAATGGTTCCTCGTGACCCTGCTATCAGCCCTCAGCTGCCTTGAAACCGCAATTGGCGCTGAAACCATTCATTCCAGCAGCCTTGGCCTCTCCTTGGATGTCCCGGATGGGACCCAGCAGACCGGGGCCTCCCAGCCCGGCCAGCCCGCATTTGTGCTCCTCAGGGAGGGTGGAAACCAGCCCCGCTGGAGCATGCGAATCGAGCGAATTATCAGTGCTTCACCGACCCCCAATGAGCTGCTGTTGGAGCTCATCGGAAATGGCCGAGCAGATGACCAGGGCTTCGAGATCCTGGATCGGCAGCGAATACAGGTCCATGGCAAAGAAGGATCCACGACCTGGATCAACGAATCCCAGCCCAATGGCAGCAGCGTGGTCTTTGGCTGGCTGGTGCTGCCCACGGCTCGAAACGACTATCTGGTCATTACCGTCATCACCCTCCCCACCGACTGGAAAGCGACCCAGGCGGAGATGCGTCCCATCTTCCAGTCCATCGAGGTTCAGGACCCCACACTGCTGGCCCTTGACCGGAATGCGATGCTCAAGCGTGGCCAGGAGGTCATCAAGGGAATAACCGAAGAGGATCTCCGTAAACTCGTTGGTTTCAAGGAGTTGCGAAGGATATACCGGCCTGGTCTGGCGGCCACGGATACCGAAATCGGGTATTCGCTGATCGAAGTGGCCGAGGCTCCCCGCGGAATGGTGAAACGGCACCGAAATCCCGAGCGGTATTCAAAGGAAGAGCAGGAAGAGGGACTGCTGGTCATTGAGCACAGCCGGATCGTGGCGGATGCCGATCGCCAGGTCTACGTCGATCTGCTGAGCCTGCAATGGCTCTCATGGGATCTCCAACGGGAAGCCTGGACCATCACCGCCACCCGCCGCCAGGGCGAAGCCCGAGCCACGGAAACCGAGGTTGGTTTCCGTACTGAACCATCATTGAGCAGTCCTCGACCCACGTTGCACGTCATCAAGCAGGATGATGAAATCGGCCTGCGCGAGCCATACCAGTGGACCCTTCCCGATGGCTGGTTGCCACGTCCGTTGTCGAGCCTGGTCAGTCGATTGATCCCCCACGAGCAACAACAGATGGCGTTCGTGGTCTACGACCACACATCGACCGTTCCATCCCTGACCCTGCGGATGGACCAGTGGTCACGTGACACGGACATGTCGGATCGTTGGGTCCTGGAATCACGCGTCGGCGAGCAGGGCTTCCCCACCCGGGTGCTCTACGACCGCAGCGCAAACCTGCTTCGGCTGGCACAACCCGGCGGCAACACCATCGAACCCTCGACCGTTGCGGAGATCCAGCGACGATGGGATCAGGCTGGATTGAAGACCGAATGACCCTCAGGTCGTCGCGGCCATGACACCTTCACGCAGCGCCTCGAGTTCCGGTGCCGGATGCATCGGGAATGCCCATGTGCGACGGGACTGCAATGCCGCAAGTTCATCAAGACGTGCAGCACACCGTTGATGACCACCGTCGTCAGCCGTCTCCTGCCGGTCGATCCACCCATGCATCCGCTGGAATGCATCACGCCGTTGGCTTGAGCCACGAGGCAGTTGCTCGATCTCGGCCAGGGAACGCGACTTGGTGGGGCCCGGGCCGTGCTGATGCGACGTGGCCTCCGGGTCGTGCCGGCGTCGCCGTACCCGCTGCACCAGTTCAGCCTGCGTGGATCTGATCCACTCCGGATCCAGCAGTGGAAGTTGCATGGTGGCCGTCACCAGGGCCCGCGGCGGCGGGACAAGACCGAGCCATTCCTTGATCCAGTCTTCCATGGCCTGGTCGTACCGCCATCCCCCGAGCCCGTGAATGAAGAGATCACCAAGCCCGAGTCGAGCCAGTGCCGTCACCATCAGTGCCTTGGGGTGGAACGTCGCCCCCTTGGCATCGAGGTCCGCCACCACCGCAGTCTCCAGGCTTCCGGCGCGTTCAATCCACACGGGCAGTTCGAGTCCGTGACCGTGGTCACCAAGGCGATGGATGCCCAGCGTGGGGTCTCGGCCGATGGCCATGTTGCAGGCCGCTGCACACTGGTTGGCGTCGTGTTTCATCTCATTGAGCAGACGGTGGCCGATGGTGGTCTCCATCAGGCGTGATGCCGTCACCGTGGTCCGGGGTCCGACCCACGGATCCATGAGCCGATCCAATGCGAACGCGAACTGGTCGGCAGCACTGGCCTGATCCTTCGCCGCGGCCAGGGCATCGTGGCACTCCTGCAGACCTTTGAGCACCTCCGCCTGAGCATGTCCGTCCGGCGCCTCCGCCGGAGGACGTGCCGGCTGCCGGCACATCGGCACGTCGGGATCGAACTCCATGCATCGCCACTGCGCTTCGTGGAACGACTCGGGATCACTCCCCTCGGGCCAGTCGACGGAGCCGAACGGGCCCCGATGAGCATCGATCACCAGGTGCACGAGTTGCGCACCGTGTCGTTGGGCCAGCACGTCTCCCGCGATGAACTTGGCGAGAATGCCCGGATGCCACAGCACAGGCTGGTGCCCCACCACCACCACCGGTCGATCCGGGTCGAGCCCCAACTCCGACTTCGTGGTACGGCGTACGTCATCAAGCGATGCAGCACCGATGCAGGCCTTCGGATCCGTGAACAGCGGCACGCTCCAGGGTGCCGTCGGGGCGACCGGATCCCATTGGACTTGGATCTCCGGCCCCGACATCACTCGCTGGCCAGGCCGACGGCATCCGGGTCGAGCCCGACGCACGCCGCCGCAGGTAGGTGTTCAGCACAATCCAGCAGCGCCTGGTGCAAGGTCGTCTCGTAATGCCGCCGCCGCACGACGACATCGTCCAACGGACCGCCGAAGGTCCGGTTCGGGTCGTTGTAGATCAGGCGAACCGGAAGTTCCCTGATGCGAAGCCCTGCGGCCACGGCATGGACCCAGAACTGCATCGGGAAGTCGTACCCGTCCGCATCGAGTTCCAGTGGTGCGCAGGCCCGCACGCGGTAGGCCTTGAACCCGCAGAATGCATCCGTGATGTCCAGTTCGAGGCGGGCATTGAGTTCAAGCGTCAGTTCGCGATTCGTCGACTGGCGGTCCGCGGGGGGCGCATCGTTCTCGGGGTGCACGTGCAGGTACCGACTGCCCGAGATGACATCCGCATCGTCGCGGCGGATCGCCTCCACGAAGTCCGGGATCGACTCGGGCTCGTGCTGGCGATCGCAGTCCATGGTGATCAACCAGTCATAGGATCCGCAGCAGGCCCAGCGGATCATGTCCTGCATCGATCGACCGTAGCCGCGATTGTCCGCGTGCCGTGCCACCTCCACACGCTGCCGGGCGAGCAGCATCGGGGTCTCGTCGGTGGAGCCGTCATCGACCACAAGGATGTCGTGTCCATGGGCCCGGACCGCTTCGAGCACGTCCGGCACGGATGCGGCCTCGTTGTAGACCGGGATGCCGATGAGAATCTTTGGTGTGCTGGGCACGTGCGGGTCCTTTCCCCTGGCGGAAGACCAGCCAGTTTAGAAAGGCTTCGGGGCTGGATCCAGTCCTACTTGAACAGTTCGCCGCTGGCGTCCATCGCGGACTCCTCGTCCGGTGCACCCTCGTCGAGCGGCTGGGGTCGGTACATCCTCGTCTGCCAGAGCCCCCAGATCCGGTCGGTGAAGTCTCCGACCATCGCCGTCCCCGACTGCACGGAGGACAGGGCCATCTGGGTCTTGGCGTCGAGGTTGTCGAGCATGGCGATGAAGACGGCCTCGGGGGTCGAGGGCGGCCTGAGCGCCCCGTACTCGGCCTCGCCGTGGTGACTGAGCACGATGTTCTGCAGGACCCGCAATGCTTCGCCGGGCAGCGGTGGATCGAGCTGTTCCGCCTTCTGCTGGAGCCAGATGGCGCCGCGAGCGATGTGGCCGACGAGGTTGCCCTCGGCGGTGTAGTCGAAGCCCTTCTCCCAGGTCAGCTCGATCGTCTTGCCAAGGTCATGGATGAACAGGCCCATGAGGATGAAGTCCCGGTTCAACTCGCCGCGGTACAGCGGCAGCACCGCGTCGGCGATGCTCATCAACTGGTGGGTGTGCTCCAGGAGTCCCCCGATCCAGGCGTGGTGCATCGCCATGGCCGCGGGCGCCATGCGGAATCGTCGCACGAGCTCCTTGTCCCCGAGGTACGCCTCGGCGAGAGCCCGCATCGCAGGATGCTCCATCGATCGCAGCAGTTCCGCGACGTGATTGAACATCACGTCCACGTCCTGGGATGTCGACGGCAGGAGATCCTGCATCTGGTCCTCGGTCACCTCGCAGGCCTCGATGGAATCGATGCGGATCTGGATCTGATCCTTGAATGTTTCGGCGCTGCCCTCGACCTGCACGAAGCCGGTGGCGGCGATGTCCTTGAGCCGATGTTCGTCGAACGACCATTGACGACCGGGGGCTTCGCCCGTTGCATCCCGCAGCAGGCACTTGAGGTACGGCTTGCCCTGCCGGGTCGTCGCAACCTGGGGATTGCCCAGGCAGTAGACACCGGAAACCCATTGCGACCCCGCCAGCGTTCCCAGTTCCGTGTGCACCATGGTCATGTCCAAGTCCTTCCTTTCCTACAGCGTACCACCGGCCGGGGGCGAATCGGTCCCGCCGGGCCTGATGGCCCCGTCACGGTACGCCTGCACCAGCACCGGCAGTTCCTCGGCCAGTTCAAACGCCAGCATTCCGGTGCTGCCCTGGTCCTGTTCCCACTGCTGCCCCGCGCACCCGTGCAGCCAGGTGGCCAGGGCGACCACCGAGGCGGCATCCGCACTGGAGCACTGGCCAAGCAGCGATGCCACCATGCCCGTGAGCACGTCCCCGCTGCCAGGTATCGCAAGCACCACGGTGCCCGCACTGCAGGTCCAATGCCGAGTGCCGTCACTGACCACCGTGCCCGGTCCCTTCAGGGCGACGACGCCCTGGATCCGGTCCGCCAGCGCCGCGGCCGCCGCGACCCGGGAGGACTGATCCTCGCCGGCGGCCGGCAGGTCCAGCGCTTCGGCCAGGCGACCGTATTCCCCGGGGTGCGGGGTGAGAATGCACGAGCGTCGACGGTGCTCGAGCATGCCCGGCGCATCGGCAATTGCATTGAGCCCGTCGGCATCGATGACCAGTGGTGGTCCCTGGCGTGACAGCAGGTGCGACACGATCGCCTGGGCGGCGGCACCGTGACCAAGACCGGGCCCGACCGCGACGGCCTGCACGTCGGCCTCGACCGCATCGAGCGAAGCACACGCCGAGTGCATGTCGATCTCACCCTCGGCATCGACCGCCAGGGGGCAGCCTGTCGCCGAGGGGACGAGCACGAGGCCCTGGCCCATGATCGGCCGAGGCATGGCCAGGATCACGCGACCGGCACCGCTGCGCAGGGCACCCAGCGCGGCGAGCGCGGGTGAACCGACCATCATGGATCTCGTACCGCACTGACCACCGATGATCAGGACGGTTCCGAAAGTCCCCTTGTGACCATCCGCCGGTCGAGGCGGAAGCGACATGGGAGCCAGGACATCGGTCACTTCGCGTCGACCTCGATCACATCGATCTCCATGTTGCCCAGGAGGGCCAGGAGGTTGTACTGGTCACCGATGCCCGTCTCGTCGGAGAGGCTCGAGGTGTCGGCCAGGACGTGGCCGATGGTGAAAGGCACCGGCAGCGTGGCATCGAGATCGATCCAGTGGTCATCGATGATCGCCTGCGTCCACATGTGCCAGCCGTAGACACCCTCGCCCTTGTCTCCTTCCGGTTGGAAGTAGACGAGCCCGGTGGCCAGTCGGGAGGGAATGCCGTCGATGCGCAGCATCGCTGCCAGCAGCACACCGTGCTCGGAGCAGTCCCCGGTCCGGTTGCGAGCGGTCTCAGACGCCGAAGCGAACGCGGTCCGGTAGTTCTTGATCGAAATCCATCGGTGCACGAACGCCCGCATCGCCTCGGCACGCTCGGCCTTGTCCGATCCGGCATCATGGAGGGCCTGGGCGACGAGTTCGCGGATCGTCGCATCGCGCGTGTCCACCATGCCCGAGGACCCCGTGTACTGCGGGTTCTCCAGTTCCTCCTTGGAGGCAACCGACGGTGCATCGAGATCCATGACCTGCACCACCGTGCCGGCCTTGGCCGTCGGTTCGATCCGCTGGTACCCAGCCGAAGGAAGTTTCGGCATCGCACCATCCTTGGCATGGAGTCGGAACCGCCCCTTCTTCGCACTGAGCCAGTCGGGAATCGGCTTGTCGGGTCGGATCATGAGGTTCAGCATGAGTTCCGGCCCCTCGCCCTCCACCGAGTTCATGGCCTCGCTGCGTGAAGACAGAATCATGTCGATCTGCCCGAACGGCGCCTTCATTTCATTGGCAAGCAGGGTCCAGTCCGACGAGTACTTCATGACGGAAGGGAACGGCAGTTTCTCCATGGTCATCGACCACACCGTGACCTCCTGTTCCTTGCCGTCGATCGTGATGCGATCCGTCCCCGTGTACGTGTAGGTCATGGCGACGGGTTCAGGACCGAAGTCCGGGGCCAGGGTCGAGAGGTTGATCTCCTTCTTCCCCGCCTTGGCATCGCGCTTGAAGACTTCCTGGAGCGCACCGGGAGTCAGCCAGGGAACGGTGGGCGCCGCAACGGTGGTTTCATTCCGCCGACCATCCTGTTCCGTGGCGATCTTGATCGAATCGCCTTCGAACGTCCAGATCGTCGTCATCTGCTGAACACCCATGTCCTGCCGGCTGGTCATGGAAACAGGTGTGCCATCGACGGACTCGACCCACTCGATCTGGATGGTCATCGCGACCTCCACCCCGGCCCGGCGGAGCCGGAACGCCGTCTCGTTCATCACCTTTCTTTGGTCACCCTCGACGTGATCGATCATGTGTGACCATCCCGCCGGCGAGCCCGCAAGTTTCATCTCGTACCAGAGATCCGAGTCACCCGAAGCGCCCAGTGCCATGAACAACGTTGCCGCCATCGAGATGGCGCACGATCTGCGTGAAACGAACATGTCTACTCCGGTTTCATTAGGGGAAAGAGCACCACGTCACGGATGCTGGATTGGTTGGTCATCAACATGACCACTCGATCAATGCCGATGCCGAGGCCACCGGCCGGTGGCATGCCAACCTCGAGAGCATCGATGAAGTCCTGATCCATCGCCCGGAATGCGCTGGCCTCGTCGTCTGCGCCTGCCAGTTGACCCTGGAAACGGTCGAGCTGGATCGCGGGGTCGTTGAGTTCGGTGTAGAAGTTTCCGAGTTCCATGCCGGCGACGAACAACTCCGCGCGATGCGAAATCACGGGGTCGTCCGGATCGGGGCGAGTCAGCGGGGACACCGCGCTCGGGTACCCCGTGACATAGGTGGGAACCGTGGGATCCAGGATCGGTTCGCCGCGTGATTCGAAGAGTGCTTCGGCGAGCAGCCAGTGGTCCTTCTTCGCGGCATCCTCGATGCCGGCGGCAGTGGCCGCGGCACGAACCGCCGCTTCATCCCGCATCTCGATGCCGGCCCCCTCGCGGAGCAGGTCCTCGTAGGTTCGACGCTGAAAGGGCTGGGACCAGTCGATTTCGATCTCACCCCAGGGCCGGACCATGGAGCCGCCGTCGGCGAGCATTTCCGCGACGGTGCGGCAGATCACTTCACCCAGTTCCAGCGTGGTATCGCAGTCGCCATAGGCCTGGTAGGCCTCGAGCATCGTGAACTCCGGGTTGTGACGCCGGCTGAGTCCCTCGTTGCGGAAGTTGCGGTTGAGTTCAAAGACCCGGGGCATGCCGCCCACGAGCAGTCGCTTGAGAAACAGTTCCGGGGCGATGCGCATGTACAGTTCGATGTCCAGCGCGTTGTGGTGCGTGATGAAGGGCCGTGCCGCAGCGCCACCGGCGATGGGCTGCATCATCGGCGTCTCGACCTCGACGAACCCGCGATCCTCCATCAGGCGGCGGATGCAGGACAGGATGCGGGAACGGTCGTAGAAGACCTGCATCGTCTCGGGATTCGCGTACATGTCCACGTACCGGCGGCGGTACCTGGCCTCCTGGTCGGTCAACCCGTGGTACTTCTCCGGAGGAGGAGCAAGTGACTTGGCGTGCACCTGGAAGTCGGTGGCCCAGACGCAGATCTCGCCCTTGCGCGTCATCCCCATGGGCCCTTCGGCCACGACGATGTCCCCGTAGTCGAGCTTGGATGCCAACTTGAATGCGGCCGGGTCGAGGTCCTGCTTGGAGAGGCTCACCTGCAGGTCGCCGGTGTGATCCCGAAGCACCATGAAGACCAGCTTGCCCATCGCGCGATGCTGAATGCATCGACCGGCGACCTTGGCCACCGGGCGGGGATCGTCGATCGACTCCTCGGCGTCCTGCGCCGCGGTCCATGCGTCATGGGCTTCCTGCTGGAAGGTGTCACGGGCCGCGGTGAGGTTCACCAGTCCGTCGACCCGGTGTCCGTAGGGCTGGATGCCAAGATCCTCACGCCAGCGACGCAGTTTCTCCCGACGCGCCGCCACGAGAGCCGAGGCATCGGTGGTCTCCGGGGAACGCAGTGGAATGGGCGTGGGCGCGGCCATGTCAGTAGAATGGTATCCCGAGCACTCCAAGCGTGCCGGGGAGGTCCCCATGAACAGACACGAACACGGTTGCGTCGCCATCACCGGCGCCGGCAGCGGCATTGGCGCCGAAACCGCCCGCGTGCTCGCCGGAACCGGGAGACCGGTCCTTCTGGCGGGCCGCCGACTGGATGCCCTGGAAGCCGTCGCGGCCACCATCGAGACCGCAGGTGGACGGAGCCTGGCCATCGCCTGCGATGTCCGGGACGAAGAGGCCGTCCGCAGCGCGATCGGGGCGGGGATCGACCACTTCGGCGGTGTCGATGGCCTGGTCAACGCCGCCGGCGTGATGCCCATCGGCCCCCTGCCCGAGGCGGATCCCGCCGATTGGCGGCGAATCATGGAGGTCAACGTGCTGGGCAGTCTGCACGCGATCGCCGCCGTGCTCCCGGGCATGCTCGAACGCGGAACCGGCCACATCCTGAACATCGGATCCGTGGCCGGGCACACGATCTTTCCGGATGCCACGGTCTACTGCGCAAGCAAGTCCGCCCTGCACGTGATCAGCGAAGGACTCCGGGCGGAACTCGCCCACCGGCGCCGCGACGACGGCAATCGGATCCGGGTCTCCCTGATCGCCCCCGGGGCCGTGGACACCCCGCTGCCCGACACCATCGCGCACGCACCCTCGCGTGAAGCCACCAGGGCCTGGTACAAGCGGATGGAAGGAATCCTGCAACCGGCGGACGTGGCGGAAACGGTTCGATGGACGATGGACGCACCTGAGCACGTCTCGATCAACGAGATCACGGTCCGACCGACGGAAATGGTACGGTAGCCAGCGGCGAACCCATGTCGAACCCCCGTTCCATCAAGCGTATCGGCCTGCTCACCGGCGGTGGAGACTGCCCGGGACTCAACGCGGTCATCCGCGCCGTCTCCAAGACCGCCATGTATCGCTACGACATCGAGGTGGTGGGCATCCTCAACGGGTATGAAGGTCTCATCCGCAACCAGGTGGAACTGCTCGACACATCCGACGTCTCGGGCATCCTCACGCGAGGCGGCACCATCCTCGGATCAAACAACCGGATCAGTCCCCTGCAGTTCCCGGTCGAATCCGAGAACGGCTCGATCGAGTACATCGATGCCACCGATCGGTGTCTCCAGACCATCGAAGCGCACCGGCTCGATGCCCTGATCGTCATCGGTGGCGACGGCACCATGGCCTGCACCATGCCGATCGTGAATGCGGGCGTGCCCTGCATCGGGGTGCCCAAGACGATCGACAACGACATCATCGGTACCGAGCTCACGTTCGGCTACACCACCGCGATGACCACCGCGACGATGTCCCTGGACCGGCTGCACACCACGGCTGACAGCCACCACCGCGTCATGGTCTGTGAACTGATGGGACGCAACGCCGGCTGGCTCACGCTCGGCGCCGGCATCGCATCGGGCTCGGACGTGATTCTCATCCCGGAAATTCCGTTCTCCATCGAACGCATCTGCGACTACCTCCAGGAACGCATGCAGTCTCCGGCGGGATTCTCCATCATCGCCTGCGCCGAAGGCGCGCATCCGGAGGGTGGACACCAGATCATCTCACAGGTCGTCGAGGGCAGCCCCGATCCCCTTCGACTCGGCGGCATCGGTCAACTCGTCGCCGCAGCCATCGAAGAACGAACGAAGTTCGAAACCCGCACCACGGTGCTCGGCCACGTACAGCGAGGTGGCCCGCCCGTGGCCATGGATCGCGTCCTGGCCACCCGCTTCGGCGTCTCGGCCCTTGAACTGCTGATGGCCGGCGAGATCAACCGCATGGTCGTCTGGCGCCATGGCGACATCGATCACGTCGACCTCGGAGACGTGGTGACGGGCCAGCGACTGGTTCCACTCGACCATCCCATGCTCGATGCGGCCCGCGCCGTGCGAACCTGCTTTGGACAGGACGCCTGAACCATGCGCCGATGCGTCTTTCTCGACCGGGACAACACGATCATCCGCAACGACGACCACCTCGGGGATCCCGACGGCGTCGAGTTGTTCGTTGACGTGCCCGCAGCACTGCAGGACCTCCACGATGCAGGCTGGCTGATGGTGGTGGTGACGAACCAGAGCGGTGTCGCCCGCGGCATCTTTACCGAACAGGACGTGCACGACGTGCACGCGATGATCCGCACCCGGTTGCGTGAAGCACTCGGCCATGACCTTCTGGAGCACTGGTACTACAGCCCATGGCACCCCGAGGGCGAACTCAAGGAGTTCCGCGGCGAGCACCACACCCGCAAGCCCGGGCCGGGCATGCTCCTGGAAGCCGCCGAAGACCATGGCATCGACCTGGAGGGCAGTTGGATGCTCGGCGATCAGGTTCGTGACATCCGGGCCGGCCAGGCCGCCGGATGCCGCACGATCCTCCTGACGATGGGCGGCGTAACGGCCATGGATGATCCGCAACCCGAGGCCATCGCCGACTCCTTTGCGGCGGCGGCGAAGGTCATCCTGGATACCGGCGCATGATCATTCCGGGTGACATCGATCGCCTGCTCCTGGTCGCACCCTCCTGGATCGGCGACACCATCATGGCCAGTGGTTTCTTCCGCACCGCCCGCGCCGCATGCCCCTCGGCCGAGATCACCCTCGCAACTCCGGCCAACCTGCTTCCGATCGTGCACGGCGCACCATGGTTCGACCGCATCGAAGTGATCGATGCCGGTGGGCTGCTGGGTCCCGTGTCGACCGGTCGCCGACTCGGACGCCATCGACCTGATGCAGTGGTCCTCCTGCCCGGCTCCTTCCGCACGGCGATGACGGCCTGGTGGACCCGGGCTCCGATCCGCATCGGCACACGGCGTGATGGACGGCGGCTGCTGCTGACCCATGCGCTCCCGGACTCGGATCGACGGCACGCCGCATCGACGGTGGAGCACTACATGCGGATCGCCCGATCCGCCTTCGGGGAGCATGCGACGGATGCCGCTCTCGAACTGGTGATCACCGATGACGACACGCAGTCCGCAACGAAGCTCGGCATCGATGCCTCGACGCCTCTGCTGCTGCTGGTACCGGGCGCCAATCGTCGGGACAAACGATGGCCGGCGGAGCGTTTCGCAGCGGTCGGCGATGCCCTGCATGAACAACTCGGCCTGCTTCCCATCGTCGCCGGTGCTCCGGCAGAAGCCGAACTGACACGTTCCATCACCGAGGCCATGAAGGCACCGGCCATCGACGGACCGGCAAGGGGGCTTGATTTGCATGGTCTCAAGGCGGTGGCCACGTGGTCCCGCCTGGCCATCAGCAACGATACCGGCCCCCGGCACCTCGCCGCCGCCGCTGGAACCCCGGTGGTCAGCCTCTTCGGCCCCACCGACCATCGATGGACCACCCTGCCCGGTTGCCGGGAGCACCTCCTGCTTGCGGAACCGTTCCTGCCCGAGAGCACGGTGGCCGACCGCGTTCCCGATCAATGCGACATCAACCGCATCACGGTCGGGGATGTGCTCGAAGCAGCCCGAAGACTGCTTGACGCTCCGGGCCACTGAGCGGCCGAAGCGCTTCACGGACAACACTGCTCCAGGTGCCCTTGGCGATGCTCCGTCGCTCACGAATCTCCACGTCCAGGCGTTCGAGCATCCGGAAGACCGCCGTCGATCGGCGGCGACATCGCCGGACACCGACCGGGTCGATCACCCAGGCCCGGGGCCCGGAATCCGTTTCCTCGATCACGATGTTCGATGCCTTGAAGTCCCGGTGAAAGAGCCCGGCATCGGCGATCGTGAAGACAAGTGCCCCGACCTGCCGGGCGACGTCAAGAGCGAGTGCTGCCTCCGCATCTCCACGCTGCAGTCGATCAAGGACCGTGTCCCCGGGCACGTAGACCAGTTCCAATTGCAGGACCCGTCGACCGTGCATCGAAACGATGTCGGGCCCACCGACGACCTCGGGCGTGGGAATGCCGGCTCCGGCCAGTCGCCGGGCTCCCCGGGCCTGGCACGTGGGCTGGGACAGACCGAGCATGTGCTTGGTCAGCAACCACGGGGATACCGCCCAGAACTTCGCAGTCCTGGCGCCCTGGCCGGGGCGCTGCACCAGCCAGACGCTGCGAGGGCCATCCTCCTTGAGGCGGGACACGGCATGATCGGGAGTCCAACTCACGTGCGCAGCATACCGGGCACATCCGATCGGGTCGTGTAGGCTGTGGGGCATGCCCGGTGGCCACCACCGGCTGGGAGATTCGACGTGGACTGGACCTGGTTCTACTGCATCCTCGGCGCCTATCTGGTGGGCTCGATCCCCTTCGGCGTGATCATCGGTCGCTGCAAGGGAATCAACATCAGGGAACATGGGTCCCGGAACATCGGCGCCACGAACGTGGGCCGGGTACTCGGGCGGCGCTGGGGCCTGCTCTGCTTCGCCCTGGACATGGGCAAGGGGGCCATCCCGGTGGTCATCGCCGGCCTGCTCACCGGCACCATCGGTGAAAATCCGATGCTCGTGCCAACCGCGTCACTCTGGCTGTGGCTCCTGGTCGCCATCGGCGCCTTCTGCGGCCACATGTATTCCATGTTCCTGAACTTCTCCGGTGGCAAGGGCGTGGCCACCGCCTTCGGCGTGCTGCTTGCCATGTGGCCGGTCCTGACGATTCCCGCCCTGGTGGGACTTGCGATCTGGATCGGCACGGTCCTTGCAACCCGCATCATCTCCATCTCCAGCATGGTCGCCGCCGTCTGCATTCCGGTCGTAACACTGATCGTACTGCAGCGATTTGCCTCTGCCGACGGTGTGGATGTGACCACCGGGCAGATGCTGGCCCGTGGCTCGGCCCCACTTGCGATCACCCTGGCCATCGCGATGCTGATCACCTGGAGACACCGAACGAACATCCGACGGCTGCTTCGCGGCGAAGAGCCCACGATCAGCCGGAGTTCGTCGGCGTCATCAGAATGATGAGTACCCACCCGACCACCACGCACATGGGAAGTCGGATGTCCACCGTGTTCCGCCACGCACCTGGTGGCACCAGTGGTTGCAGCACCAGCAGGCTGACCAGCAACAGGCCCGGGTAGACCATCGCGACCTCCAGAGGGACACGCCCGAACAGGCCGGCCACGATGATGCCTGCGGTGATGAGCAGCGTCACCGCGTCCGCAACCAGCAGAGTCCGTCCGATTCCGACCACGCGAGGGATCGTGCTTGTCGATGTCCGGGCATCGGACTCCGTATCATCGATGTCGCAGAGCATGGCATCGGCAAACACCATGCCTGCAAGAAACATCCCCACCACCAGCACGGAACTCGACATCGGCTCGATGCCCGAACCCAACAGTACAAGCCCTGTCGCCAGCACCGAGATCGACACGGACACCATCACGTTCTTGACGACCATGACGTCCCGCACCTGCCGACCGGGATGGCCGATCGCATAGATGATCGTGCCCAATGGGGCGCCGAACACGAAGACCTCTGCCAACGGATGCACGAACCAGGCAGTGATCACCGCGCCGGCACCCGAGCATACGATCAGTACAAGCAACGACCTTCGATGGTCCAGGATGTAGGCCGACCTCGGCGTCGGGTTTCCGGGTTGTGAACCGGCCCGCCGCAGGCGATGCAGCGTGTAGACCTGCGTCGCGATCAGGAACGCGGTGACTACCGGAAGGACGAGGTGATCGACGCGCAGGAGCACTCCTGCCAGCAAGGTGCAGCCACCGACATAGCATGCCGACCAGAAGGACATGTATCCCCCAGTCGAAATCGCCCTGCTGATGGGGATGGACTCCATGCGTGAAGTCTACGGGGTGTCAGTTGGAACCAGCGTCCCGCGCGGGCGATACGGAGAAGATCGGAATCTCGATCATCGACTCCGCATCACCGTTTCGCCACAGTTCCCACTGTTGACGGGCCCGGATGGCCTGCGACCAGCCGACGGCTTCACCATCGGTGGCCAGGTGGTCTTCCAGCAGGACCAGTGCGCTGCTGTCGGCGGAGAGTTCATCGAGCACGAGGAGAAACTCCTCGAACTGGTGCATCGGGATGGTCACCGTCCACACCGCACCCTCACGTGCGTAGGTGAACTGGTCCTGCATGGTGGGAACCCGTGACGCGTCGCCGAGCAGAACGCCTTCGACCTCCATCAGCAGCGGAGCCGAGTCCGGCTGGTTCGAAGTTCCGTATACCGAAGCTTCCAGCGCAGGGTCGAGCAGGTCTCGGGGCGATGCGTTCACGAGCAGGGTCGCATCCGTTCGCAGGGCGAGGGTTCGAAGCATCTTCAGCATGGCCTCGTCGTCCGCACGGGGAAGCACCAGGGCAAGTGGCACGGGAGGGGCAACCGGTCTCTCCACCACCCTGCCCACCAAGATCTCCCCGTCGGATTCGTCGAGTCCGGCTTCTTCCCGGGCGAAGAGCGACCGGATGAACTCCGGGTCGGCCCCGTTGGCGGCCTGCTCTTGCGGGCTGTTCGACATCCACTGCAGCGGATTCAGCATGACCAGGGCAGCCAGGAGACCGAGCCCGATCAGGAACATCGCGGCCATGGGCAGCACCCGTCTCAGGGGAAGGGACTTCGGGGCGGACTGGTTGTTGCGGCGGAACGAACCTGGAGAACCCGCAGAGAGCATGGGGCGAGCCACCGCACGTTCGACCTGTTCGAACAGATCGCCGGGCATGTCCGGATCCTTCAGGTCCACCATGAGTCGCCGCTGATCACGCATGGCATGCAACTGCCGGGCGAGTGCCTCGTCGGCGGCGATCATTTCCTCCACGGCACGCTGCTCGTGGGGCTCGAGGGAGTCCTCGATCCAGCCGAGCAGCAGGTCATCCTGTGGTGCATGATCGATCATGATGGTCCCTGGTTCCGCCCCGCCTCCGGCTGCATGACGAGTTCGCACAACGCTGCGCGGGCTCGAAACAACCTGGACTTGATGGTGCCCACCGGCACCTCGAATATCTCCGACAGTTGCACGTACTCGGTTCCGTGCATGTCTCGCAGCATCAGCAGCAACCGCTGCTCCCCCTCAAGCTCCAAAAGGGCCTGGTTGAGGGCCTGAAGCTCATCACTGCGTTCGACGCCCGCGGCGGCATCAGGTTCCCTCGATACCAGTTGATCTCTTCGAGTGCTGCCACGATCATCCGCTTCCAGACCCCTTGCAGGGGCATCCAGACTGGGATGGCGACGCAACTTCTGCTTCCTGAGGTGGCTGAGGCAGGAATTGACGGCAATCCGATAAATCCAGGTACTCAGTTTCGAGCGGCCATCGAACGATGGCAACCCTCCGATGACCCGCACCATCACGTCCTGGGTGAGATCAGCCGCATCTTCGTAGTGATGGAGTGTCCGCCAGCAGATTGACCAGATCCGAGGCTTGAACGCCGAAAGAAGATCACCCAGGGCTGCTTCGTCCCCACCACGCCATGCTGCAAGCATGGCGTCCTCGGCCTCTGGGGTCGAGGCATGCTCAGAATCACCTTGCATGCTTGGAGGGGCCATCTTGGCCTCCTGAACAGTGGAATCTGGCTTTCGTGTACGATGCACCATTGCTTTCCAGGCTGGAACGGGTCCAGCGCATGCTTCATCCTAGCCCCAGAACTCCCTGGTTCGACTCCCTTCCTCACGGATCGGTTCCCAGGCCCCTCAGGAGCCTATCGGCAGATGGATCCCAGCGACCGATACCAATCGCCACTTGAAGCCCGCTACGCCTCCCGGCCCATGCAGGAACTGTGGTCCGATCGCAACCGGTTCACCACGTGGCGCCGCCTCTGGCTGGCTCTGGCCCAGGGACAACAGGCCCTGGGACTGGAGATCACCGACCAGCAGTTGACTGCCCTGGAAGCACAGCTGGACAACCTTGATCTCGAAGCAGCCAGAACCTACGAAGCCCGGTTCCGCCACGATGTGATGGCCCATATCCACGCCCTGGGTGATCAGGCGCCGGAAGCCCGGGGGATCATTCACCTTGGAGCCACCAGCCAGTTCGTCAACTGCAACACCGAACTGATCATCCTGCGTGACGGACTTGGCATGCTCGCGGAGAAGGTGGCCCGAATCACCGTGGCTCTGGGGACGTTCGCCAAGCAGTGGCGAGCCCTGCCCACCCTTGGCTTCACCCACTACCAACCTGCGCAACCGACCACCGTCGGCAAGCGAGCCGTTGTCTGGGCCCAGGATTTCGCCATGGCCCTGGAGGACATCGAACATCGAATCAGCACCATGCGATTTCGTGGCGTCAAGGGAGCAACAGGCACGCAAGCATCCTTCCTGGCCCTCTTTGATGGCGACCAGGACAAGGTCGAAGCACTTGACCGCATGGTTACCGAGAAAATGGGATGGGATCCGGACCACCGATTCCCCGTCACGGGGCAGACCTACCCACGGCTGCTCGATGCCCAGATCCTCTCCGCCCTGGCCCTGGTAGCCACCGGGGCCCATCGCATGGCCACCGACCTGCGGCTCCTGGCCAACCGACGGGAACTTGAGGAGCCCTTCGAGTCGACCCAGATCGGCTCATCGGCCATGGCCTACAAGCGGAATCCGATGCGAAGTGAACGAATCTGCGCCCTGTCCCGATTCGTCATGAATTTGCCGGCCAACGCATTCCAGACCGCATCCGTCCAATGGTTCGAGCGGACTCTCGATGACTCCGCCAATCGACGACTTGTGCTTCCCGAAGCATTCCTGGCCCTCGACGGCACACTGGACCTTCTTGTCAATATCACCAGTGGGCTGGTCGTCAATGAGCCCGTCATCACTGCGAACCTCATGGCCGAACTCCCCTTCATGATGACCGAGGACCTCCTGATGGCCGCAGTCCAGGCTGGTGGAGATCGGCAGATCCTGCACGAGGCGATCCGGGTCCATTCAATGGATGCCGCCCAGTCCGTGAAGCAAGGTGGCCAGAATGACCTGGTCGATCGCCTTCGAGGTGATGAGCACTTCAAGGATCTGGACTTCAAGGCCCTGCTCAACCCGGCCCATTTCATTGGCCGTGCCCCACAGCAGGTGGACCAGTTCCTGGCCGAGGTGGTTGAGCCGATCTCGTCGAGGTGGGCCTCAGCGGGCACGAAACCGGTCGAATTACGCGTCTGAACCCAAAAAAAAGACCAATTACGCCCTCAGACGCTCTTAACAAGGCCTGTTTTCTTCCTTGGAGTGGGCAAAAAAGCCTCTCATGGCCGATACATTGGGGTCAACAGGCCGGAGTGGGTCATAAGGGCCCCTCTTCAGTGCCTTGATCAGTAACGAGTGATTTGTTTCCAATCGAGGGCCGATCAATGGATTCATATGAACGCCTGAAGAAACTAGTCGAAGAAGTTGCGGATGATGTCGCCAAGTGCGCCGGGGGCAACAAGGCCGCCGGAACACGCGTCCGCAAGTCCATGCAGGATATTAAGGCTGCTGCCCAGGACGTTCGTAAGGACGTTCTTGAAGCTCGAGCCTGATCCGTACTGGACATGGAACACTGAACACGTCGAGGCTCCTCCTCGGCGTGTTCTGCTATCGCCCCCCACTCGGACGGGGTGACGTGCATGGGATTCGATCCTATCCTAGCGCCTGCACCATTCCTTTCAGGTGAATGCTCATGGCCTCGGAACTGTTGTTCGACATCTCAGCAATCGATCTGTCCGCCGTGGCCTATGGCCGCGACGTGATCTCGAAGTTCAATCCCCAGACCGGAGACATGTGTCATCTCGATCACATGATCTGGACTGAGGACAACTTCACGAGCGGTCTCGGCGTGAAGCACGTTCGGGATGATGAGTTCTGGGTACAGGGGCACATCCCCGGACGGCCCCTGCTGCCGGGCGTAATCATGATCGAGGCCGCGGCCCAGGTCAGCAGTGTGATCTACCAGTTGCGATTGAACGAGGACAAGCAACGGTTCCTCGGCTTCACCCGGTGTGACAACTGCGTGTTCAGAGGTCAGGTGGTGCCCGGCGACACCCTCTACATTCTCGTGCGTGAACACAACTTCCAGCGAAGGCGATTCAGTTGTGACGCCCAGGGCATCGTCAATGGCAAACTCGTGTTCGAAGTACGAATCACGGGCATGAACATCTGACTCGAGTTGATCAAAGAACTGCGAAGACCGATGCGCGGCACGGGGAGTTCGCCGCCGGCGAATCCACGCTCCAGATCACGCAGCCCGGCCATCCCCACCAGCCCCAGTATGAACCCCAGAACCGTCGCGGGTAGAGGGACCAGTCGTTCACGTCGTAGTCCCAGTCGAGATTCGATCCCATGCCGCCCCGTGGCTGGACGTGGTACACGTTGTAGGGAACCTGCCTGGCATGTGCGTAGCGGTACAGCGCATCCATGCCGGCCTTGGAGTGCGAAGCACGCTCCATCGCCCGGGCAACCATGGTCATCACCGACGACGCGGAAGCCGCAGGCTGGGCCGGTGGCGGCATCGAAATCACCGTCTGGGCGTGCGCCCGGGCTCCGGGCACGAAGGCGATCAGCAGCAGGATGGCAAGCGAGGCTCGAAGCATCACATCTCCAGACGTTCCTTCGCCTATTGTACGGCGGACCACGACCGCTCCCAATGAAAAACCGGTGACCAACATGGACCCGACCCCACTGACATTTGCGCCTATTCTCAAGCCCAAGGTCTGGGGCGGGCGGCGGTTGGCCGGCTACGGCAAGGAACTGGGCCCCATGGAGGCGGTGGGTGAATCCTGGGAACTGGCGGACCTGCCGGATTCGATCGAAGACGGGCGATCAATCGTCGATCGAGGCCCCCTCGCCGGGAAGACGCTGCACGCCCTGCTCATGGATGATCCATCCTGGATCATGGGCCGTGTGCCGCTCTCGCCCGAAGGAGGCTTTCCTCTCCTGATCAAGTACCTCGACGCGAGAGAGAACCTGTCGATGCAGGTCCATCCGGATGCCGCCTGGGTCCGCGACCATCCCGAGGATCACCTCAAGACTGAATCG
Source organism: Phycisphaerales bacterium (assembly GCA_029245245.1). Taxonomy (GTDB): domain Bacteria; phylum Planctomycetota; class Phycisphaerae; order Phycisphaerales; family SM1A02; genus UBA854. Next base: position 146,412 of record JAQWPT010000011.1, on the reverse strand, counting down.
TGGCTTGTCCTGGAAGCCGACGAACATGCTCTCCTCTACAAGGGAATCCGCGAAGGCGTCGAGCCCGATGCGTTCGCCCGAGCCATCGAAGACGGCAGCATTGTGAACCTCGTCGAAACCGTTCCCGCCCAGGTGGGCGAATGCCACGACCTGCCCAGCGGAACCTGCCATGCGCTGGGAGCCGGCATTCTCGTTGCGGAAATCCAGACCCCGAGCGATACCACCTTCCGCGTCTTCGACTGGGGACGGACCGATCGAACCCTGCATGTCGAACAGGCGATGCAATGCATCGCGTTCGAGCCGGCGGCACCGATGATGAAACCGCACCGGTTGCAGGACAACTCCATGCAGACCACGCTGCTCTCGAGGACCTCCCACTACGTCATCGAACGAATCGATGCCATCACGGACCACACCATCACCCTGGCCCCTCAGGATGCTCCGGAAGTCCTCATGGTGCTCTCGGGAACCGGTACGCTCGGAACCACGGAGGCGATTCCCCTGGAAGCTGGCCGCACGATCCTGCTGCCGGCAGCACTGGATTCCATCGAAGCGCGACTTGATGCCAATGCGTCAATGCTGCGCATCACCATCCCGGAGTCCGTCTGAGCACGGGCCCTGACCAGTGGAACAGGGCCATTATCGGCCTTGAAAAGACCTTCAAGAACTCGGCCATCCGGGCCCGATGTATTGCCCTGACCTGACCCGAGTGGCCCACCGGGGCCGATGACCGAACCATGAACATCGACCTGACCAACACGCTGTCCCTGCATGCATCGTTGCGCCCGGCTACCACTCGGCCGCCCGTTGCACTGCGACCACCTGCGACAACGGGCACACCCGTTGCGGCTCGCGTCCAGGCTGTCCCTGAGTTCGATTCTTCTTCGGTTCCCGTCCGGCCCGGCCAATACTCGATGTATACGCGTGCCGCCGATCGCGTCGAAGCTGCCATCCAGTCGCAACTGGGCCGCTCCGTCGACATCCATGCGTAGAACGTGGCTCAGTAACTCTTGCCCCAGTAGATTCGGCGCGGACTTGGTTTCCCACTGAACGGGCAGGTCCCCGGCTGCGAATCTTCATCGAGTGGATCACAGAGCACCGTCACCCCGAAGTCGCTCTTGATCTGTTCTTCCAACTCGCGGTCACCGCAGAAATGGGTCTTTGCGAAGCCGGCATGGATCGGTGTCGGATCACCAGCAGGAGTCGTGAACCATTCCACGAACTCCTCCTTGGAGTCGATTTCCCTGGTGTGCTCCTCGCGGTGGGCCAGCGCACGGTCGTAGAGGCCCTGCTGCATCTGGTCGAGCATCGACACGACTTCCTCGATGAAGCGGGTGCGTGCAATTCCTTCCTTCTCCTTGACCGGACGATCGCGTCGGCCCATGAAGACGGAGTCCTCGGCCATGTCCCGTGGCCCGACCTCCAGCCGGATGGGGACGCCCTTCTTGACCCAGGACCAGGTCTTCTCGCCGCCGCGAATATCCCGGTCGTCGATCTTGACGCTGATGCGGCGCCCCGCGTACTCGATGCGGCCCAGGTCCTCTGCCAGCTGCCGGCAGTATGTCATGACCGCCTCGGGATCATCCGCCTTGAAGGTGATCGGCAGGATCACCACATGAATCGGGGCCAGTCGTGGCGGCAGCACCAACCCATCGTCATCGGCATGCGTCATGATGAGACCACCGATGAGGCGGGTCGAGACGCCCCAGGACGTCGTCCAGCAATGCACGCGTTCCCCCTGGTCGCTGAGGTAGATGATGTCCTGTGCCCGGGAGAAGTTCTGGCCCAGGAAGTGGGAGGTCCCGGCCTGCAGTGCCTTTCGATCCTGCATCATCGCCTCGATGCAGAGCGTGTCGTCGGCACCGGGGAATCGCTCGGCCTCGGACTTGCGTCCACGGAGTACGGGCATCGCCATCCAGTTTTCACAGAAGTCGGCATACACATCGAGCATCCGCGAAGTATGTTCAATCGCCTCGTCGGCCGTTGCGTGCGCGGTATGACCTTCCTGCCAGAGAAACTCGGTGGTACGGAGAAAGAGCCGGGTCCGCATCTCCCAACGAACGACGTTCGCCCACTGGTTGATCAGCAGTGGCAGATCTCGATACGACTCGATCCAGCGGGAGAATGCTTCCCCGATGATCGTCTCGGAAGTCGGCCGAACCACGAGTGGTTCATCCAGTTCTCCCGCAGGGACCAGTCCACCATCGGGGCCGGCCTCAAGCCTGTGGTGAGTGACGACGGCGCATTCCTTGGCAAACCCCTCGACATGCTCGGCTTCCTTCTCAAGGAAACGCTTGGGTATGAAAAGGGGGAAGTAGGCGTTCTGGTGACCAGTCGCCTTGAACATCCCATCGAGCACCTGCTGGAACTGCTCCCAGAGGGCGCACCCCCAGGGCTTGATGATCATGCATCCACGAACCGGGGACGCCTCGGCGAGGTCGGCGGCCTTGACGACCTGCTGGTACCACTCCGGATAGTTCTCGTCCCGAACGGGTGTGATGGCGGTCTTTGCCTTGCCTGACATGGGGGGAAGTATACGGGGTCTGCACTGCCACGGAGGCCATGGCCACTCCCTTCTATAATCACCACTGCATGGAGGCCCCCACGCTCGACCATCCCGCTCGATTCAGTACCACCCGAGCCATCGCCGGGGACATCAAGATTGCGCACAGCGTCTTTGCTCTTCCATTCGCCCTCCTGGCGGCGTTCCTCGCCGCAGCGGGGGCAGGATCGATCGACTGGGGCGTGTTCGTCCTGGAACTGCTGCTGATCGCGATCGCCATGGTCTGTGCACGGACCGTGGCGATGGTGGCCAATCGACTGCTGGACAGGCACATCGACGCCCTGAATCCCAGAACATCCAACCGAGCCATCCCGAGTGGTCGACTGGGAACCGAACAGGCGCTCGTGTCCATCGGGCTCGGAACCGGGGTCTTCCTTCTTTCGTGCCTCGGCTTCCTCTGGGTCTCGGGGAATCCATGGCCGATCATGCTGGCTGCCCCGGTCCTGCTGTGGATCAGCCTCTACCCACTGTCCAAGCGATTCACCTTTCTCTGCCACGCCTGGCTGGGATCATCGCTGGCAATGAGCCCTCTGGCCGCCGCTCTGGCCGTGAATCCGGATGCCCTCGCGGAGCAGCCTGCCCTCTGGATGCTTGCAGGCATGGTGCTGGCATGGGTGACGGGATTCGACATTCTCTATGCGCTGCAGGACGTGGAGATCGACCGGTCACAGGGACTCCACAGCATGCCGGCTCGTCTTGGAACCGGCACTGCCCTGTGGATCAGCCGGATCCTGCACACCGTGGCGGTGGTGCTCCTTGTGCTGGCCTGGGTGTTCGCACCGACGCTCGGCTACGCGTTCCTTGCCGGCATCATCGCCGCCTGCGGGCTGCTCATCTGGGAACACGTGTTGATCGCCAGGTTCGGAACCGCGCGGATCAGCATGGCATTCTTCACCCTCAACGGGATCGTCAGTTGTGTACTTGGTCTCGCTGGCATCATCGATGTGCTGGTCTTGAGCCCCTAGGACTCCTCGTGTTCCTCATTCACACCCGACCCGCTCCCGTGTTGACCTGACCATCGGTAGATCTCAAGGGCGATGACGGCGAAGATGCATACGACCAGTGCCAGTTCGTACAAGCCGAGCCCGCACGCGACACCAACCGAGGCTGCAACCCAGATGCAGGAGGCGGTGGTGACGCCGTGCACCTGTCCCCTGGCCTGGATGATGGTGCCCGCCCCGATGAATCCGATGCCACCGACGATGCCTGCGATCACCCGGCTGGTATCCAATCGCAGCGTCGACTGGATGCCGTGCGTCTGCTCGGCCGCGTAGATGCTCTCCATGGCACCGATTCCCGTGAGGGTGAACGCCGCCGACCCGAGGCTCACGAGCATCATGGTCCGCAGACCGGCCACCTTGCCCTTGGATCGACGTTCCCAGCCGATCACCGCCCCAAGAACCAGCGCCAGCAGCAGTCGCAACACCATATTCCAGAATGACATTTCCATGAAGGCAGTGTAGCCACATGGAAGTCACCGCGAAGTGGGAAGGGTCGCTCGGAACTTCCGGTTTGAAAAGAGTCCCAGGGGCAGCAGCCGGCTGGAGAACACCACGATCTTGTAGGCCCACCCCGGAACGGAAGCAGCCTTGCCCCGACCAACGGCACGGTCACTGGCGGCCACGACCTTGTCCACGTCCAGCAGCAGGAATCCCGGCATGCTGAAGACCTTCTCCTCGACCCCGATGTTCTGGAAGAACTCGGTTCGCGTGTAGCCGGGACAGAGGGCCGTCACGTGCACGCCATCCGCATGGACCGAGGCACGCAGGGAGCGGGAGAAGGCCAGCACGAACGCCTTCGTCGGACCGTAGAGACTCCCGGGCGTCAGCGACAGGTACCCCGCCACCGATGCGACGTTCACCACCCGGCCCCAGCCCCGCTCGACCATCCCGGGCACGAGCGCGTGGGACAATTCAACGACACCGACGAGCAGTACTTCGAGAAAGTCCCGGTGTCGTTGAAACGACGCTTCGTGAAAGTCCTGGTCGAGCGCGTACCCGGCGTTGTTGACGAGGTAGTCGATCTGGAGCCCGCGATCCTGAATGGCCTTCACCAACTGGGCAACGGCACCAGGCTCACCGAGATCCAGGGTGATCGCCTGGACGTCGATTCCGTGCTTCGTTTCGAGTTCAGCCGCGAGGTCGTCCAACCGATCGGTCCGCCGCGCGGTGATCACCAGGTCGTAGTTCTGCCCGGCAAGCAGCCGCGCGTAGGCTGCGCCGATGCCGGATGAGGCGCCCGTGATCAACGCTCTTCGGCGACTGTCGGTCACGATCGTGCAGGCCCTTACTGGGAAAAGATCACGGCGGAATAGGGGCCGATCTCGATCTCCGCCGAGTACGACATCCCATCCCAGGGAATCGATTCCGCATTCAGATCAACCGTGCTCCAGTTCGAGAAGGACTCGTCGTACGACGCAGCATCACTGTTGAAACGCACGTACCACGTTCCACCATTCGGGAGGCCGATGCGGTAACTGGATCGGCCCGAGATCGAGAAGTTCGCAGCCACCACGACATCGTCACCGGGTCCACCGTTGGCGTATCGATGCCAGGCCACCACCTTGTCGGTGTCGTTCTGGTGGAAGAAGTTCGTACTGCCGCCTCGCAGGCCGGCGGTGTTCCCCCAGAAGTTGCGGCGAAGCGAGATGATGTCCTTGTAGAGCTGAAGGATGCCCGAGTAGGTGTCGGCCCGGGACCAGTCCAAAGCGATCCAGTCGTCCCAGCCACCATCCTCAAGGAACTCCTGTCCCATGAAGAGCATCGGGACACCTGGAGACGTCATGACCACGGCCGCACCAAGTGTGGATCGCTTCTTGGCGTACCAGCTGTCGGCACAACCGGGGCAGATGTCCTCGGTCAGTCGCTGCTTCCCGTTGCCGGAGGCGACCTCGTCGTGTGACTCCGTGAAGATGATTCGCTTGAAGGCGCTGCCACTGTACTGGCTCGTGACGCATGAACGGATGGCGTTCATGTCCCGTTCGGCATCGGAGCCCGCGGTCAGGACACCACGCACCGGGTGCACGAATCCCGCATCCCACTGGGAATCAAAACCGGCCCCACCGGAGCCCGTGGAGTTCGTAATGTCATGGTTTCCATCCATGTCCTCGGAGGTCGAGAAGGTCCAGGGCTGGATCGCGTCGATCTCGTCGTTGATCCACTGGAGCAGGGACCAGCCCTCGGGGATCGGTTGCCCATCGTCGGTCTGGTGGATCCACTTCGTGGCATCCATCCGGATGCCGTCCATCTGGTATTCCTCGAGCCAGAACAGGATGTTGTCGCGGATGTACTGACGCACCTCGCCGCGCCCGTAGTCCGGCCGTGGCCCCCACGGTGTTTCGGCTCGTTCGTCCTGATAGAAGTAGATGCCGCCGTTGCCGTCGATGTTCCACCCGTCGAACTGCCAGAGATCCAGATCACTGGGGCCGAGGTGGCTGAACACGACATCGGCCAGCACCGCGATGCCACGAGCGTGGGCCTGCTCGACGAACCACTTGAAATCTCCCGGACTTCCATATTGGCTCTCGATCGCGAAGGGGTGCGATGGGTTGTAGCCCCAGGAGACGTCGCCGGGAAACTCCACGAACGGCATGAGTTCAATGGCGTTGATTCCAAGATCCGCCAGGTAGTCCAGCCGGCTGGTCACCTCGTGGATGCTGCCCGGCGCGATCAAACCGAAACTGCCGATGTGCAGTTCATAGATCACGATGTCGTCGTAGGACGGCATGGAGAAGGTGTCACCGAGCCAGGAGTAGGTGCCGGGATCGTAGATGATGGAGTTGCCCACGGAGTTGGTCAGCCGGCGGGCGTATGGATCGTTCCGCCAGTACCAGGTGTCGCCGTTGCGGATGACGAACTTGTATTCGTCACCGGGAAGCGCCCCGAGTACATCCGAGGACCAGACACCGTTGCCTTCGCTCACGAGCTGGTCGGCGAGCATGTCCCACTCGTTGAAACTGCCGGCTACGGTGACTTCCTCGCCGTTGGGCGCCCAGACCCGGAACTGCGTCCCGTCATCACGCTGGCAGCCGATGCCCGCGAAGACGTCGAAGAGGGCGCCTCCGAGGTCCATGTTCGTGTCCCAGGGACTCTCGGCCGTTCCACCGGACCCGGTGTCGATGAGAACCATGAACTGGGACCAGGACTCGGCCTGCAGGTCGCCAGCGGTTTCGATCGTGATGTGAAGATCGGTGGCGTCGTTGGCAAGCACCACGCGAATGATGTCGAGGTTGTCGTGGCCGAAGACATCTCCCTCGGTATCGAGGTACTCCAGCGAGGCTCCCCCGCCGCTCGTGACGGTGTAGGACAGGAACGGACCCCCGATGGACGGGACGTACCACCACGGTGTCGCCTGTTTCGGGTTGCTGAGGTGATCAACCCCGGGGTCGTTGTCCCCGGGCCCGGTAGACGCCACGTCGAACTCGAACACGTCACCGGCGGAAACACCCAGTCGCACCAGGGGAATGCTGATGCGGACGATGCCGTCGGACGATGAGCCGAGATCCGGGTCACCGGATGCCTCGAGACTCCATTGGCCACCGCACGGACCCCACTCCTGGATCACAAGCAGCAGATCCTCGACACCCACGAATCCATCTCCACTGAAATCAGGCGCGTCGGTACCCCAACCACCGATCACCGCCAGCAGGTCGCCGACATCAACGGCGCCGGATCCATCGGTGTCGTACTCGCACCCGCTGCCGGTGAAGACCCAGTCTTCATTCCAGCCCGGGGCCTGGTCGAAATACGGGATTGCTCCCATGCCACCGCCCCAGGAATCACCCCGGTCGGCTTGAACCACAGCGGTCATGGACACCATGCCGAGGTAGACCAGTGTGCGGTGCAATGCAGTCATGTGATCCTCCGGAGCCGCTCACGCGGGACGCACTCGTCCTCAATGGCAGTATACGGCGCCGCTTCGTTACTCGATGCATCCCCAGTCGCCGATGACCTGGAGCAGGTCACCCACATCGACACGACCATCGTCGTTGATGTCGCTGGCGCACTGCACCGGCGGAACGCAGTTGTCATCGTCGGTGCAGTTCGTTCCATCACCGCCGTACTCGCCTCCGTAGAAGGCGCAGACGTCGGCCGGCACGGTCAGGCAGGAGACGGAGTCTCCGGATGCGACACAGCACGTGCCGAAGACGCTCGGACAGGGCTTGGCCGAAGCGCCGGAATCGAAATACTGGCTGCCGGGCACCGCGTTGAAGTTGATGGACCGCGGTTCACCGAGGTTGTCACCACTGAAGATGCCGCCGAGCACCTGGTTGGACAGGTAATTGTGATCGGGGTTGTTGATCATCGCGCAGACGCTGGCGGAATCGATCTGGATCCCTTCTCCATCCCAGTCGAACAGGTACAGGGGCACCGCGATCTCCACACCGGTCTCACCGTCGAGATCGCCGTCAGTGCCGCAGTCCATGCCGATGCCGCCGGAGACACCACTGATGTTCGAGTTGTCCAGGGCGACTTCCATTCCCTTGAGGGAGATCAGGGCGCCATCCGGACCGGGCATGCCGGACCCGATGTAGGCTCCGTATCCACCACCCTCGGTGCGAAGTTCGGCGTAGTTGACGAAGAACTCCACGACTCCATCGGTGACGCCACAGGTCACGCCGATCCACATGTCCGGCTCGAATCCCACATCGAAGGTCAATCCGTTGCCTGTCCCGTCATCGCCAAGGCGATTCAGGCCGCCAAAGCTGACATCGGCGTTGTTGCCGAGCATGCGGTTCTGGCCACCCTCCCGCACATCAATGAAGATCTCAAGCTTGTTGTAGTTCGTCTCGAGGTTGCCACCGAGAAAGACATGCAGCTTGCCGTTGGCGATCGAGGCGTTGCCGAAGTTGAGTTCGGATCCGATGGCCAGTCCGGGATCGGGATTGTCGTTGTCCCCGAAATTCGTCGAGGTGTTCTGGTATGTCCCGGCTTCCAGTGCTTCGTACGAACCATCGACAGCCTGTCCCATGGCCGATGCGCAGAGAACAGTCGTGGCAGTACACGCCAGTGCGAAAATCTTCATTTCTTCCCTCTCCATTCGATGCTTCGTGAGTCGGAATGGGGCCTCCGCCCCGTTTCACCGACCGTCCATCCTAGTGGAGGAAACGAGGGCACCGAAGCAAAAACACGACAGATCGCGGGAGATCCACATGAAGAACCGGTAAAGCCCGAAATCAGCCGGCGAGAGAGCCCATTGGATCCCACGGTGGCAGCACGATCGGCTCGGTCTCCAGGGCCTGCTGGAGCTCGACGGGAAGATCCGACTTCCTCGCGGCGATCTCGAACATGTGCTCGTTGAACCACGAATCGTTCATGACCTGGAACCCCTTGCGACCAACCTTCTCATCACCCCATGAATTTTCGACCCGCCAGCGACGCGGTGTACCGTCGACCACGTCGACCCCGGTAAAGAGCATGGCATGGGTCATGAGGGTTTCGTGGAAGTCGAGGCGACCACCCTTGTCCAGAGTGAATGGAACGTCGTAGAGATTCTCCAGGTCGTAGAGTTCGGCATCCCAGATACCGATGTCACGGCGGAACATCTTGCCGACGTCGCAGCCGAACCACACCGGCTCACCACCCTCAAGGACCTTCATGGCGATCGACTTCATGACGTCGATCTCGACGTTCAGGTACAGCACCGGCTCGCCCCCGACGACGTTGCCCAGGTGCTCGACGGTGTACGTCTGACCGGTGGGACTCGTCTCACGGGCGTCGTGCACGATGCAGACGAAATCGTCCAGCGGAAGATCCACGTAGGTATCGGCGAACTGCTGGGGTGTCATGCGGCCGGCACGATGGAACTCCTTGTCCTTGTCATTCCACTGCCAGTCGAAGTCCGTCGGCGGCGTGCCGAGGTGGATGCACAGGACACGCCAGACCTCCTCGAGCAGCCCGTCCTTGACGACCCGGATGGCCTCGGTGGAGTCACCCCGATCGCTGGCAGCACGGAGATCACGTGCCCCCCGGCGAAGAAGGCCGTGCATGATCGAGTTCATCCGGCGGGTGCACGAGGAACTCTGCGTCTCAGGCATGGCCGACTTGGGAACCAGGCCGTGCTTCCTGACGATGTTCATGAACATGTTCCACTGCCCACCGTCGTCCAGAGGACGATCCAGCAGGAAACAGAGGGCCCGATCGTCGATCGGTCGGTCCGACGTCTCGATGACGGCTTCGTAGAAGTAGTTGGCACGCTCGAACTTGTCCCAGAAGAGGGTGTAGTTCTGGCTGAACTCGAACTCCTTGAGGTTCATCTTCTTCATCGCCCCGACACGCAGGAGGTTGAGGGCGGCGAACATCCAGCATCGCCCGGACTGCCGCTGGTTCGTGACCTTCCAGTCGTCCAGCAGGGTCGAGAAGGTGTAGTCGAGACCGGCCACGATCGAGCGGTCCATGGCCACGTCATCGACGGCCGTCTGGCTGACGGCGTTCTGGGCAAGCTTCCACTTCGGATTGGCATCGAAGCCCTTGCGAAGGCCTGCAATCTGGTCATCGCCGAGGGTGCCGGCGGAGGTGGCATCGGAGTTCGTCGAAATAGTCGTCATGGGTACTGGTCCTCGCTTCGGGTTGGAACTCCATCATAGTGCACGACGGGCCTGGGACGAACATGAAAGAGGGCTCGCAACACGCGTTGCGAGCCCCCCCTTTCAGGTCGTGCCGGAAAGTTAATGGGATCAGGAAAGATCAGTCGTCTTCCTTGACCTCGTATTCTGCGTCGATGACGTCGTCGTCACCACTGGGCCCGGCCTCTTCCGCACCGGCCTGGGCTTCCCCTGCGGGGTCCTGGCTCGCGGTTGCTTCATAGACGGCCTTGCCGAGTTCCATGGCACTGTCGTTGAGCTGCTTCAGTGCTGCTTCGATGGCCGCCTTGTCATCTTCCTTGAGTTTCGATTCGAGATTCGTCAGTGACGATTCGATCGTCGCACGGACTTCGGGCGAAACCTTGTCGCCGTGCTCTTCGAGCTGTTTACGAACCTGGTAGGCGATCTGTTCGCCCTGATTCTTCAACTCGATGAGTTCGCGACGCGCCTTGTCATCTGAGGCATTGGACTCCGCCTCGTTCTTCATGCGATCGATCTCTTCCTTGTCCAGGCCGGATGAGCCGGTGATCTGGATGTTGTGACTCTTGCCGGTGGCCTTGTCGGTCGCAGAGACGTTCAGAATGCCGTTGGCATCGAGCGCGAACTCCACCTCGATCTGGGGTACACCGCGAGGTGCCCCGGGAATGTCCGTGAGATCGAACTTGCCCAGCGTCCGGTTGTCATGGGCGAACTCACGTTCACCCTGAAGAACATGGATGGTCACCGAGGTCTGGTTGTCCGACGCCGTGGAGAAGGTCTCCTTGCGGGACGTCGGAATGGTCGTGTTCTTCTCGATCAGCGATGTCATCAGGCTGCCGAGCGTCTCGACACCCAGACTCAGGGGGGTCACGTCCAGCAGCAGCACGTCCTTGACGTCGCCCTGGAGTACGCCGCCCTGAATGGCGGCACCGATCGCCACGACCTCATCGGGGTTGATGGACCGATCGAGTTCGGCGGTCGAGAAGACCTCCTTGGCGATCTCCTGCACCATGGGGATGCGGGTGGAACCACCGACCATGACGACATCGGCGATGTCCGATGGCTGGAGGCCGGCGTCCTTCAACGCCGTGCGGCAGGGGCCGCCGATGCGGGCGAAGAGATCACCCGCCAGTTCCTCGAAGGTGGCCCGGTTGATGGTGCACTGGAGGTGCTTGGGGCCATTGGCATCGGCCGTGATGAACGGCAGGTTCACCGAGGTCTCCAACTGCTGGGAAAGTTCGCACTTGGCCTTCTCGGACGCCTCCTTGAGTCGCTGCAGGGCCATGGCATCGTCACGAATGTCGATGCCCTCGGTCTTGCGGAACTCCTCGGCGATGTAATCGATGAGGATCTGGTCGAAGTCATCACCACCGAGATGGGTATCACCGTGGGTGGAGAGCACTTCGAACACCCCGTCCCCGATATCGAGGATGGAGATGTCGAACGTACCGCCACCGAGGTCGAAGACCGCGATCTTCGCATTGGTCTTCTTCTCCAGCCCGTAGGCCAGAGCGGCTGCGGTCGGCTCGTTGATGATCCGCTCGACCTTCAAGCCGGCGATCTCGCCGGCGTCCTTCGTCGCCTGGCGTTGTGCGTCGTTGAAGTACGCGGGAACGGTGATGACCGCCTTGTCGACGGACTCGCCGAGGTACTCCTCCGAGATGCGCTTCAGCTCGCGAAGGATCATGGCCGAGATCTCCGGGGGCGTGTATTCCTTGCCCTGCACGGACACCGAGACCAGTTCACTCGGACCCCCCGAAATCTCGTAGGGGACCAGTTTCTCCTCGGACTGCACTTCGTCGTGGCGTCGACCCATGAAGCGCTTGATCGAGAAGACCGTGTGCTTCGGGTTGGTCACCTGCTGGTGACGGGCGGGTTCGCCGACGAGACGATCGCTCTTGTCCGTAAAGGCCACCACCGAGGGGGTGGTTCGATTGCCGGAAGCATTGATCAGCACCTTGGGCTGATCACCTTCCATGACGGCCAGGACCGAGTTCGTCGTACCGAGGTCAATTCCAATAATCTTGCTCATTGCATGCTCCTTCCAGTCGCGCCCCATTGGTGAGGTCGTCGACTGCATGAGATGTTGCAATCATCATGCCAGTGGAGGCCATGCCAACCATCGACTTGGGGTGCATTTGAGGCCCTCATGGCCCCTCCAGGGCGATTCAACCCCCCTCGGCATGTCGAGAAGGCGATTCAGCCTGCCAGAATGACTGTCCGGCTCCACCTCGGGGGGGTGCTAGAATCGCCCTATGACGCTCTCTGAATGGCTCCTGGCCTCCCCCTGCATCGGAGGGGTCCAACTTGATTCTCCTGCCCTGCTGGCCCCCATGGCGGGCCACTGCGACCTGCCCTTTCGGAGGCTCTGCAGGGAGCACGGGGGGGTGGGCCTGGCCAGTACGGACCTGCTGAACTCCCACAGCATCCTGCGTGGATCGCCCCGGGCCATGGAACTCGCCGCCACCTGCGAGCAGGACAGCCCGCTGTGCATGCAACTCTATGGCAACGAGGATGACCCCCTTCCAGAGGCGGCCCGCTGGGCGGTCGATCACGGGGCGGCGATCGTGGACATCAACATGGGATGCCCCGTCGACAAGGTCGCCAAGAAGCACGGTGGATCGCTGCTGCTGTGTGATACGGATTCCACCGTCCGTCTGGCACAGCGGATCGTTGAAGCGATCACGCCCACCACCGGGACCCCGGTCACGGCGAAGATCCGCCTGGGCTGGGATGACCGACAACTGGTCGGATCCGAACTTGCCCGACGCCTGGAGGACATCGGCATCGCCGCGATCACCGTCCACGGCAGAACGACGGAAATGCGATTCAAGGGCGAAGTCCGCCTCGGCGGCATCGCGGAAGTCAAGGCTGCAGTCAAGACGATTCCCGTCATCGGCAACGGCGACATCCGCTGCGCGGAAGATGCACGTGCGATGGTCGAGGCCACGGGATGCGACGCGGTCATGGTCGGACGCGGAGCCCTGCGCCGTCCCTGGCTCTTCAACCAGATCCGCTCGCTGCTGGTCCATGGTGTCGAACTGCCCGACCCGACGTTCCGCGAACGGATCGACTGCATCGAACGGCACCTCGACCTGATCCTCGAGCACCAGAGCGAACGCATGGTGATGCATCGGCTGCGCAGCGCCATCGCCTGGTACGGAAAGACCATGGGGCACATCAAGCCCCTGAAGGAACGAATCCGCACCGCGACATCAAGTGAAGAGATCCGCCGTGCCCTGCACGACTGGCGATCCTACGAACCGGCAACCGCCTCGCCCGCTCCTGCATTCGCCTGATCGCCTCACCCGGCGATGACACTGCTCATGCGGAAGATGGGCAGCAGCAGCGCGATGGCCACGACACCCACCAACAGGCCCATGAAGATGATCAGCAGGGGCTCGAGCATCGTGGTGCTCTTGCGGATGGCCAGATCCAGTTCCTCTTCGCTGTATTCCGCCACCCGGTCCATCACCTCGGGCAGCCGCCCGGAGCGTTCCCCGGCGGCGACCATCGAGGCCACGTTCGCAGGCACGATGTGACTGTCCTCGAAGGCGAGGCTGAGCCGACGGCCGTCACGGACATGTTCTTCCATGTTCGTCCAGATCCGGTCGAAGATCACGTTGCGCGTGACGCTTCGGCAGGCATGGATGACATCCATCAGGTTCACTCCCGCAGCGAGCAGGGTCGACATGGTCCGCGTCGACCGGGTCACGTAGAGATTCACATGGATGGACCGCAGCACGGGCAATCGCAGTTTCATCCAGTCGATGCAGCGACGACCCGGACTGGTGCGAGGCAGGACCAGCAGGCCCACGGTCATCGCCACGAGTACGGGCACGTAGTACATCCAACCTTCGGCAGCAAACGTGCCGATGGACATGAGCACCTTCGTCGGCGTCGGCAGTGAAGCCGATCGCATCTCGTAGATCTTCGCGAACCGCGGCAGGATGAACGTGACCAGGAACACCACCACGAGCAGTCCGGAGCCCAGCATGAAACTCGGGTACAGCAGTGCACCGCGAACCTGCCGGCGTGTCTTGAGTTCCTTGGAGAGGTAGTCACTGACGCGAGCCAGCATCAGGGCCGTCGTGCCGGAGAGTTCCGCCGCACGCAGCAGGCTCACCATGACACCGGGAAACACCTTCGGCCATCGAGCCAGCGCATCGGAGAGGGGCGAGCCCCCGCAGACATCTTCATGCACCGACTGGATCACTTCCCGAAACTCACGCCGCCGTGTCTGGCGGGCGATCGCCTCAAGTCCTTCCGGCAGCGGCACTCCGGTTTCAAGCATGACCGACAACTGCTGCGCGAACGAGACCACGTCGGCACGCTTGATGCGGCGCAGCCCCTGCTGGCTTCGAATCTGGTCGGCATCGAGTTGCGGCAGAGTTCCAGTGGCTTCGGATCCGATCGATGTGATGAAGAGGCCTTCGTTGCGAAGGCGTTCGGCAACGTCATCACGGTCATGGCCCACGAGCGAGCCGGTCACGGCCTCGCCGGATGCGGTCCGGGCGCGATACGCATAGGTGGATTCACTGTGGTTCACCATGGATCGATTCCTCAGAGTCGCGTTGCGCAAAGCACTTCATCCGGTGTTGTCAGTCCGGCACGGACCTTGGCGAGGCCGTCTTCCCAGAGTGACTGGAAGTCGAGTTCGCCAAGTCGGGCCCGGAGGGCCTGCAGCGTCGCCCCACCGGCGACCGCGTCAAGAAAGCCCTCATCCGGAACAAGCAGTTCAAAGATGCCGAGCCGGCCGGCGAATCCTGTCTTTCGACAGTGGCTGCACCCTGCTCCGCGCTGCACCGACTGGAATCCCTCGCAGGCCCGGAGGACCGCCTCGGAAGTCCGGTCATCCGGTGTCCAGGGTTCCTTGCAGTTGGGACAGATCTTGCGCACCAGTCGCTGGGCCAGGACGCCACGAAGCGTTGCGGCCACGAGGTAGGGCTCGATGCCGAGGTTGCACAGTCGCGTCACGGCACTTGGCGAATCATTGGTGTGCAGGGTTGAAAAGACGAGATGACCGGTCAATGCCGCCTGGGTGCAGATCGACGCGGTTTCCGCATCCCGGACTTCCCCGACCATCAGGATGTCGGGGTCCTGTCGCAGCATCGATCGCATGGCCGAGGCAAACGTGAATCCCGCCCGGGTATTGACCTGGGACTGGTTGATGCCGGAAATCCTGGCTTCCACCGGATCCTCGATGGTCGAGATGTTCAGTTCCGCGGAGTTGACCTGGCTCAGAACGGAATAGAGCGTGGTCGACTTGCCTGATCCCGTGGGTCCCGTCACCAGAACCACGCCATTGGGGTGCGAGATGAGATCCGTCCATTTCGACAGGATGTCCGCACTGAGCCCGAGCTGGCCGAGGCCGATGCGGTTCGTGTCGCTGTCGATGATCCGGATGACGACGATTTCGCCGTACTTGCCAGGCATGGTCGAGACACGAAGGTCGATCGGCCGTCCCTCGAGCATCACATTGAAGTCGCCGTCCTGTGGAATCCGCCGCTCGGAAATGTCCAGGTTGCTCATGATCTTGATGCGGCTGGAAATCGCGGCATGCATTCGATACGGGGGGGAGATCTTCTCGTAGAGACGACCGTCCACCCTGTACCGCACCCGCAGGCACTGGTCATCGGGTTCGATGTGGATATCGGAGGCCCCCTCCTGCACCGCGGAGTAGATGATGAAGTTCACCAGCTTGACCACTGGACCGTGGCCGGCCACCTGCTCGAGATCGGCCAGTTCCGTGACCTGACGCTCGATGACACTGAAATCCTCTTCCGCGATGTCCTCGTAGATGTCGTCGATGACGAATACGTTCGCTGCCGGGAGCCAGGACGTGATCGCGGCATCGATCTCGGCAGAGGACGCCGCGACGATCTGCACCTCATGGCCGGTGCGACGCGCGATCTCCTCCACGAGGTAGAGGTTCGAAGGTTCCGAGACGGCGACGGTGAGCATCGAGCGGACCAGGAACAGCGGAAGCACCTTGTGCTCCTCGATGAACTCCCGGGGCAGGACCTCGATGACGCGAGGATCCGCGACCCGGGCCACCTGCTCCACGCAGGGGATCCCGTAGCCCTCGGCCAGGACTTCCATGACCTGCTGCTCGGTGGCGAACCCCAGTTCGATGAGGACTTCACCCAGCAGCGAACGGTGGTCGTTCTGTGCCTGGTGGCCCAGCGCCTGTTCGAGTTGCCGCTCCGTCAGTACGCCACGGGAAATGAGCAGTTCCCCCAGTGGCTGGCGAGCGGCCCCGTTCGGCATGTGAATGGATGGCTGAATCACGCTGCCTCCGATCTGGAAAGCGAGCGTGCCGCTTCCTCGATGCTGTCATGGATCTCGAACCGGCGGTCGAGCCGGGTCACGATCATGGCCTTGGATACGAGCTCACTGAGGCGAGCAAGGCGAAGTCGTCCGGATGCACGCCGAATCTCCTCGGCAAACCAGAGGAGGGCTTCGAGCCCGGCGGAGTCGATTCGTCCCATCGCTTCCCCGTCGATGATGTATGAACCACCTCCGCGAGCCAGCCATTCCTGGCAGCGCCGGCGGAAGCCGTCGACATCTTCATGGGTGCATTCCCCTTCGAGACGAAGCACGATTGCGGAACGATGTTCTTCGAAGTGCATCTTCATGCGGCACGACCTCTCGTTGAATCGGCATCGCCTTCCGCCACCGTGTGTTCTTCAACGAGCCGGTCGTAGGCCGTGAAGTCCAGGGCGAGGAAGACGGGAACAAGATCTGGATCGAACTGGCTGCCACTGCAGGATTCGAGTTCGGCAAGTACCTGGGAGCGGGCCATGCCGCGTCGATACGTACGACTGGACATCATCGCGTCGAACGCATCGGCAAGGGCGATCATGCGGGCTACGCGGGGAATGTCTTCTCCCGCCAGCGAGCAGGGATAGCCGGTACCGTCCCACCGCTCGTGGTGGTGCAGCACGCCCTCGAGGACGTCCTCGAAGTTCGGAATGTCCCGGAGAATCCGGTGGCCCATCTCGGGGTGCCGACGAATCCAGTCGACCTCGTGCTCATCGAGTCGGCCTGGCTTCACGAGTACCCGCTCGGGTACGCCGATCTTGCCGACATCATGCACGAGTCCGGCGATGTGCACCCGGTTGAGCAGGTGGGCATCGCAACCGCAGGCCTCGGCCAGCTGACGACTCAGCATGGCGACGCGACGGGAATGGCCACAGGTGTAGCGGTCCTTGGCGTCGATCGAGGCGGTGAGTGATTCGAGCGTACCGAGGAACATCGCATTGAGATCTTCGTAGAGCCCCGCGTTCTCGAGGAAGATTTCGATGTGCGACGCGGCGGCACTCATGAGTTTCATGTCCACGGACGAGGCATCCTGATCGTCGTCCTCCTTGCAGGCGGCCATGAGCAACCCGATGACCTGTCCCCCGCGAAGGATGGGCTGGGCAATGGCGGCGCAGCCCTGGCCAAGTCCACCGGGATCATCCGGCCCGAAGACGATCGGCCGATCCGGAGCGGCGCTTCGCACGAGCCGTGTTCCGAAGCGAACAAGGTCCCCGGCCACATGGGGTGGCGCCCCCGCGATGGCCACGTGTTCCGGCACCTCGGACGTGGCGCCGGTCCCCTCCACCAGCGCCACGACCCAGGTGTATGGAAGCTGCTGTCGCAGTTCCTCGCAGGTGACCTGCAGGAATCGCTCCGGGCAGTCCACCTCGGTCATGTTTCGTGTGATCGAATAGAGCAGGTTGATTTCCTCGTAGGACTCACCGAGTTCCCGGCCGACGTCCTCGATGACCTGCTCGTCGTTGCAACGTCGCTGCTCGTCCTGCCAGGCGCCGCGCACGAGGACCGCGAGTCGGTCCACGTCGGCGGAGGAAGCCGGAGGCAGCAGTTCCAACTGGCCACGACACCAGGTGGTGTCGAGCCTGGCTCCCTGGCACATGGCCGAGAGCTGTTCGGCGTCGAGAAGTTCCATGCAGGGAATGCAGGCCACGGCGTACGCGGTCCGCGTTCGACGCTCCTCGATCGGAATGGGCACGAACCACAGTCCCGGCACACCTTCGACGGGGGCCGGCACCTCGGCATCGTTCCACTGAGCACAGCAGTCGGCCAGGGCCCGAAGCACGAGGCCGGAGCGTGCCACCAGTGACCAGAGCCAGTCGGCCCCGGCGCGGGTGGACGGCATCGTCCGCCCCGTCGTGTCACAGGTCAGCAGCACGATGCCCGCTTCGCGAAGGCGATCCTGCTGGCGATCCGTGGCCACGAGCATCCGGGTTGGACGACTGATGGAGGTCATGCCGCCTCACTCCTGTTCTCCGTCGACGCAAGCGTCGACGATACGAGTTCGATGAGTGAGCGAGGACTGAAGGGCTTGCTCAGCACCTCGCGGATGTTCGATGTCTCCAGGTCCTCGGTGGACAGCGCGTACCCCCGGGCGGTCAGGATCAGGACCGGGATGGCGGCCGTGATCTCGTCCTGAGCCAGTTCCCGGCTGAGTTCCAACCCGGTCATGTACGGCATCTGGATGTCCGTGATCACGAGGTCCGGCTTCGTTTCACGTGCCATGTGAAGCCCCTCTTCCCCATCAACCGCCGTAAGCACTTCATAGCCGGCCTTGCCGAGCTTGAGTGAAAGCACGTGCAGGATGTGTGATTCGTCGTCGACGACCAGGATCCGTTGTGTCATGTAGCAGTCCTTCATGCGGCAAGACTCTTCTCGCATCCCATCGGGATGGAAAACCAGAACCGGGAGCCCATGCCGAGCTTGGAATCAAGCCCGATGTTTCCACGGTGAACTGTTTCAACGATGTGGCGGCAGAGGTTGAGCCCCAGGCCCGTGCCCTCGGCCACGCGCTTGTAGTTCTCGATGCGGAAGAACTTCTCGAAGATCCGTTCATGGTCCTGCGGAGGAATCCCGAGGCCGGTATCGGCCACGGAGACATGGACGGAGCGGGCGAGGTTGTCCGAATCGATCTTGAGCGTGATCCGACCACCCTGCGGCGTGTACTTGACGGCGTTCGACAGCAGGTTCACGACGACCTGCGACAGCATGTCGCGGTCACCGAGTACGTGCAGGTCGACCGGAGCCGCCGTACGGTGCAGGCTGATGTCCTTTTCACGGGCATGCGGCTCGATGGTGGCGATGGCCTGCTCGATGATCGAGCCCATGTCGACCCGCTCACGATCCACGTGCACGATTCCGGATTCGATCCGGCTGATGTTCAGCATGTTGTCCACGAGACGGGTCAATCGTTCCGTCTCGTCCTGGATGATCCGGTAGAACTCATGGCGGGCAACCTCGTCCTCGGCCTCCCCATCCACGAGCATCTCGACGTAGGCACGAACAGAAGACAATGGAGTCCGCAGTTCGTGACTCGCCTTGGAGACGAACTCGCTCTTCATCTGCGAAATCTCGCGTTCCCGGGTCCTGTCACGGACGATCGTGACCACGGCGGCCACCTGGCCCCGGTGGTCGGCGACGCAGGCCATGGAGATGTCGCAGAACGGCCCCTCTCCACCCTCTTCGGCGGATACATCCTCGAGGCGATGCTCGAGGTGACGGCACTCGACGAAGTTCCCCTCGGACTTCGTCTCCTGCACGATCGATCGCAGTGAATCATCCTTGACCAGCCGCTCGATGGGAATGCGATGAGCCACGTCCGGATCGAATCCGAAGAGGCGACCCGCCGCCTGGTTGGCCAGGACGATCTCGTCGAAGGCGTTGGTCACGATGACGGCCTCGGACATGACGCCGAGGACGGCTTCGATCTGGCGACGTTCCGCCGATGCGACATGATGCTGGATTTCGAGATCCCGATGCTGGTTGCGCAGGTCGCGCTCACGCTGGCGGAACTGCTCGACCGACTGGACGAACGACCGAAGCACCGGTCGCAGCCAGAACGGGCCGGCGGGAATCGAAGCGGACGCACGGGCTCCCGCGGCGTCCACGTAGTCGTGCAGCCGGGACAGGGTCCGACGAGCCGCAATGCCAACCGGCAGAAGGAGTGCGAAGAGGCCGACCACGGAGATCACCCACAGGCCGAGCCACGGAACACCCGTGGTCTGCCCGGTCGTCTCCCGGACCCAGAGGATGCAGATGCCCCAGGCCGGGCTCACTGCGAGCACGGCCAGGACCAGGCAACCGGTCATCATCTTGAGCATTTTCTGCATTCGCATGCCCCCAGCGTTCCAGGGCGGCCTCAGCCGCCGCTGGATGCTCCATCGGCCAGTCTGGAGGGCCCCGACAGCGAATCATCAAGATCCGTCGCCGATTGCCAGGCTTTCATCGACCCGGTGAGATCACCATTGTGTTCCCGCAGATTCGCCAGCAGCACCCAGCAGAGGGCACTCGCGTCCTCGCAGGCGACGGCCTTCAGAAGGCTCGCCTCGGCCTGGTCGTAACGCCCCTCGCTGCGATGGGCCACGGCCAGCATGGTCCACCCGCTGGCGTGATCCGGCGCGAGAGCGGAGACACGTTGTCCACAGTTGTTCAATCCTCGCCAGTCCTCGATGGACCAGGCCAGCATGCCTGCTTCTTCCCAGAGCATCACGTCGTGCTCGCGACTGGCAAGCAACTTCTTGTAGATCGGGCGAGCTTCGAGTTCACGCCTGGCATGCATGAGGCAGCGCGCCTTGGTGCGCTGGAGATTGCGATCAAGGACATGACCGCTGAATTCGATGCGATCGATGACGGTCAGACACTCGGGAACATTGCCGGCCATGAACTGCATGTGGGCCAGTTCCGAGAGCAGGTGCATGTCCTCGGACTGGAGCAGGCTCGCTTCCTCGTAGTACTGGACGGCCTTGTCCATGTCACCACGCAGCGCGGCGATCTGTCCCAGCAGGTGTCGCATCGCCGGATGGTGCTCGAACTTGCGGATGCGGCTGATGAGCAGACCCTCGGCCTGCTCGTACCGCTTCATCGCGACAAGCATCTCGGCGGACGCAAGAAGAAACTGGGGGCGGTTGGGTTCGAGATCGGCGGCACGCATGTAGTGTTCATGGGACTGTTGATCCTCGGACCATCGCTGGTAGACGATGCCCAGGAAGTACCAGGGCTCGCTCAACTGGTCGTCCTGCTCGGTCGCGCCTTCCAGCGCGATGCGAGCCTCGTCGAGGCGCCCCATCTCCATGAGGATTCGACCCTTGAGCAGGTGGTACTCGGCTGCTTCGGGATAGCGAACCACCGCTTCGGTGATGATCTCCAGCCCCTCGCGAAGATTGCCGACCTCGAAGGCCTGCTGGGCCTGGCCGAAGGCGATCTGCGTGTTGACCTTGTCGATGCGGTTGTAGGCGTTCTCACGAGCCTCGAGCCCGGCCTTGGAGGGGCCATGGCATCCGGCGGTGCCGAAGATGACCACCGTGAGCAGCAGGCTGCGAACGAAAAGGATGTTCGAATGCATGGTCGGGCTCCGTTCAGTCGGTCTCGGCACGGGTGACGGAATCCGTCGTCGTACCGAATCCCTCATCGCTCGAATCGGTATCGAGTCGTGGCAGGTCGGATGCATCGGAGGTCGATGCAGGCTCGCCTGCCGGCTCCTCGGGATGCTCTTGATTGAAATCGGGTGCGACCGGCATCGGGGCAAGGTCGTTGGCGGGCACCAGGTCGATCTCGCGATCGAGAATGCGCCGCTGCATGTTGCGGCTCCATCCATCCTGGTGCGTGGAAGACAAGGTGTCACGCATTCGGGCCATCTCGGGCTGCACCGATGCGGTCCGCAGCGAGTTGTTCGCGTAGTAGAGTGCCAGGTCGAGCTCGCCGTTGCGGTAGGCCTCGATCGCGTCGCGGTTGTAGTCGGCGGTGATCTGGTCGCGGCTGAAGGGCAGGAGACCGGCCCGGGCACCGAGGCGGACGGCGTCGAGAATCTCGAGTCCATCCTCCCCCATTTCCCAGAGACGCTCGTCGGCGATGATCGACGGTGTCAGGAGAAAGATGATTTCCTTCCGCTGGGTTTCATCGTCCTGGCCGCGGAACGCACCACCGACGATCGGGATGTCCCCGAGCAGAGGAACCTGCTCGCGACTCATCGTGGTCTGTTCCTCGAACAGGCCGCCGAGCACGATCGTCTCGCCGCTCTTGACTCGGACGTTGGTGAAGATCTCGTGGGTATCCTCGTTGGGCACCGTGTAGTTCGCCTCAAGCACGACATCACCACTGGAGAGCCGGGGATACAACTCCATCCGGATCATCTCGTTGGGAGTGATGAAGGGGCGGAACATCAGGTGAATGCCGGTATCGAGAAACTCGACGGTCTGAGTCGTCGACGTCTCCGTCTGGGTCGTGTTGAGGTACCCGAGACGACGGCCGACGAGGATCTCCGCACGCTGGCGATTCAGGCACATGACCTTGGGGCGGGCAACGACGGTGACGTCGGTGACGTTGTCCAGTGCCCGCAGGAAGATGGCAAAATCGTCCTTGACGATGCCGAACTTGAATCCACCGGCACCGGTCTGGGTTCCACCGACCGTGGAGCTGCCCGCTACGGCGTTGTCCGTGTTGTACGCACCGGAAATCAGGTCGCTTGCCGCTGCGAGCGGCGACACGATGTTCTCGAAGTTCAGATGGCTCACGAGGGAGAAGTCGATGCCGAAGGCGTTGTTCTCGCTGACCTTTGTCTGGAGAATCGTGGCCTCGACCATCACCTGCTCGGGTGACACGTCCAGTTCCACCAGGAGCGTGGCAATTTCTTCCAGCTGCGACGGGTAGTCGGTGACGACCACCTTCGCGGTGTAGGCGTATGCATCGGCGCCGTTGTCGCTCTCGTCCGGATTGAACCCGTCCTCCACCGTACCCATCGGCACGGCCTGGCCGACGTCACTGAGCAGCGGCTGGATGACCTGAGCGGCATCCGAGGCGTTGAGGTAGAACAACTCGTAGATCCGGGTCTCCACCTGGCGACGAGCCTTCTCGATTTCCGCGATGCGATCCTCTGGATAGACGTAGATGAACGCCCCCTCCTCGATGTAGCCATACCCGTTGACCCGGAGGATCGAATCGAGTGCTTCTTCGAAGGTGACGTCGTAGAGATTGGCGGTCACGGTCGCGGACACATCGCGGCCGGCAATGATGTTTCGCTGGCTCTGCATCGAGAGCATCTCAAGCACCTGGGCAAGATCTGCATCCTGCACCGCCATGTCGACGGTGCCGTAACTGGTCATCTCGATGTCCGATTCCCCGGAAGCCGGCTCGGCATCCTGCGCGTACACGGATACACCACCGGCCAGAACTGCCAGCAGAAGTGCTGTGAGAAATTGAAGTGTTGTTCCGCGTAGAGGCGTATGCATGGCTTGGTCTCCGCCTCCCCCGTAATCCGTTCAGCCCCTGGAACCATCGAGCCGGAGTTCGTACTGCCGACCTTCGTGTTCCAACAGCACTGACCGTCGTCTGACTTCGACCAGTGCGAATCGGATGGGAATCGGCCCATCCGTGTCGATCCAGTCGCCCGGCCGGTACGTCCGACCACTGATCACGGCCATGGGATTCCCCTGCATGACCGCTTCCAGATGGAGACGACTGATCGCCTGTTCTGGATCTTCGGACGTCGAGAGGGCCGACTTTCGTCCATCTCCAGACTCAAGGTCAGGTTTTTGCTCCGCCGGGAAATAGGCATCGTTGATCCGGAAGGGATCACGCTCTGGAACGATGTCCAGCATGATGGAACGCACCTGGAGGCCGTTGTTATCGGTCCCGTCCCCCACGGCCGTATTCCCGGCTTCGGCCACCGCGGACTGCTCCTGATCGGCCATGACCGTCCTGGGCAGATTCTTGATGACGATGATCCGGGCCCAGAAGAGCAGGCCGAGGGCCATCAGGGCACAGAAGAGCCCGAACTTCCGGCGGTCCGATGTCAGGGAAATGGCGAATCGCCTCAGCAGCATGTTCATGCGTTCCATTTCAGTCTCCTTCCGAATCGAGGTGTTCATAGACCACGTCCATGCCGATCGAGGCCCGCAGCGTCGGCTGCGCCTGCTCGAACTCGACATCACGACAGGTCATGATGATCGAGGTCACCCGCACGAGCCGCTTGAGCTGCTCGACACGCTGGATGACATCGAAGATGTTGTCGAAGGTCGTCTCCAACTCCACGACCAGGGGAAGGATCTCGAAACGAGCATCCTCAGAATCCCCACTTCTCCCACGTACGGTGAAGGTCTGGTCGAGCACGGTCCGGCCGTCGACACCCATCGACAGGTGCTGCATCAGGTTCGCCACATCGGGCCGATCCGGCACCTGGCGACACGCACGCTCCTGCTCACGATGAAGGGCGGCCAGTGACTTCGAACGACGTTTCAGGTCGGCCTCGACATCTTCAAGGTGACCGATCTTCTGCTCGAGCGTGCTCGAGGATGAGGACAGGTCCGCCGCTTCGGCGTAGTTCGGCCAGGTGAAGAAGCAGGTGATCCCGAGCACGATCGCCACAACGGCGGCCAGGGCGAAGGTTTCCATTCGTCGTCTGTTCATGGCTGCTGCCCCCCTGTCGATCCGACGTCGGCGGTCACCGTGGCCGGTTGCACTTCGAATGCGTGGTCCATGTCGACGATGAACGACAACCGGAAATCACGAGCCACTCGCTCGCGGACGGTGCGGGAGCGGCTGTAGTCGATGTTGACCTCGGTAAACGGATCCCGGCTGCCGATGAGCTGCACCAGGGTGGCGATGTCCGCGTCGCTGGAGGCGATCCCTGCGATCTCACCCACCATCCGGCGGGGTCCGCGTTCGTCGCCCTCGACGTGACGACGAGAGTTCGTTCCGTCGTCATAGTTCAGTTCCAGTTCCACCAACGTGATACTGGGTGGAAGGGAGCGGGTCAGGGTGGCGATCAGTCGCGTCGCATCCAGCGGGATGGCCACCTCCCGGTACTCCGTCATGAACGAGTGAACGTCATGCATCCGGGCGTCGACGTCAGCCAGGCTTCGTTCCAGAGCCAGGGCCTGATCGGCGAGGATGGTCGTCGTCTCGTGGCGGGTTCGAGCCTGCTCCAGTTGGAGGCGGGCATGCGTCGCCGTCAGAAGCATTCCGGCCACGAGCACTACGCACGTACCCAGGATTTTCCGGGTTCGGCGACCGGCCCGGGCGCGGTCGAGCATCCTTGGAGTAATGAGATTGATCTGGTGTTGCTTCATGCCGCGACACTCCGCTCGGTCGAGGGTGTTGATTCCCGCTTGGAGGAACGCTTCGATCGGCACTCGAAACCTCGCAGGCTCATCCCGGCGGCAGCCACCCATGCACCCGGGGTTCCCTGGTCATGGGGCAGCATCGCGCGAAGGTCTTGCTCGAGCTGGGCCAGGCTGCCCTGCTCGTCATCCAGTTGCACCGGCAGTTGGCAACTGGTTGCGATCTGTTCGGCCAGTCCAGGCTCGCTGCCGTTGGATCCTGTCAGAACGATCTGCCGGGGGGACAGGCCACGGAAGGTCACGGCCGCATATCGCAGGCACATGAGCACGTTGTTGGCGCATTCACTGAGCAGCGGTCGAACGGCCTCGAAGACCGCACGGTCCGTCGATGGATCGATGAAGGTGGTGTCCGCTACGCCACGCAGACGGGCATGCCGAAGTTCCCGGGCAGCCTCGACGTCCAGGCTGAGCTTGTCAGCCACCTGTTCGTTGAAATGCCGGCCCCCGATGTCCAGGGCCTTGCAGAAAGTCGTCTGGTCCCCGTGAAGAATGAGTACTGATGAGCCCTCGGTTCCGACCTCGATCACGGCCCTGCAACTGCCGGCGTCCGCGGCCCGTCGGTGGTGGCGACTGAGCATCCTGGCTACGGCCGTGCAGTGGGTTTCAACCGCGGCGGGCCGAAGCCCGGCCGCCCAGGCCGCCTCGAGGCGGGCATCGAGCGCGTCGCGGTGCGCGGCCACGACGACGAGTTCATCACGATCCACCGACGACTCGTCGCTGCCTGACGTGGAGACGCCGGTGCGAATCCAATCGGCTCGGATCTGGTCTCGAGAGACGTTCATCTGCTTGGCCGCTTCCCAGGCCACGGCTTCCGCCAGTTCTTCGTCCGGCATGGAAGGAAGTTTCATCGACTGCATGAACAGGTCTTCCCGTGGCAGGCAGATCGTGCAACGACGACCCGCGAATCCGCCCGATCCCACTGCCGCACGCAGGGCACGCCCCCACTGCACATCTGGACGAGCTCCCCCGTCGAGCGAAGGAAGCGGGCACCATGCCGCGCCGGTCACCCGCAGGCGACCTGCCGATTCACGGACCTGCAGCAGGCGGGCTTCATCCCGCCCGAAGGCGACACCGACGTCGCCGACCGAAGACCGAAACCATGGAAATGTTGAACCCATCTGCATACTCCTGTTCATTGATCAGCCGTCGATCTTCTGCACCGTCAATTTGCCGGTCATGGGGGTCACGAGGACCTCGAAGGACTGGTCGGTTCCCTCCACGACGATGCGGGAAGATCCCGCTGCGGTCCCCACGGAGGACACGGTGCCACCGAGGGGATCGAAGGTGATCCAGTTGCCGGCTCCCGCAGTCTCGATGGAGCCGAGGCTCACACCCGCGTACCGATCGTCGTCCACGTAATCCACCACGTAGCGGCCGAAGGACTGGTAGGTCCCCGAGGGGTCCTCCAGGTAGGTGGCGGTTTCGGGATCGAATGGCAGAGCGAATGTCACTTCATCCACGCTCAACAGGGCATATCCCCTGCCTTCATCGAGGAACTGCACCCGTCGATACGCCTGGTTCGCCAGGGCATCGGACTGGGCGTAGCTGATGTCGGAGATCAGCCGGCGAACAGCCGACTGCGTTTCCATGCGGGACAGGCCCACGACGTGCGGCACCAGCAGGGCTGCAGCCAGCCCAAGCAGTCCGATCACGAGGATCAGTTCCAACAACGTGTATCCAGCACGGCGCGGCATCAGATCAGTGCTCCCCCGCCTTGCGGTGCGTTCGTCGATCCGTGTCGCGGCCCTCGGCTTCGCCGACGCGGACTTCCATCTTGCCGCTGCGGATGTACTCGCTGAGTTCACCGATCATCCGACCCATGACGGCCAGTTCAACGATCAACTCCTGTCGCTGGTTCCAGGCACGCTGCCCGATGCTCGAGACCCCTTCGTCAACCGCCGGCTCATTGGCTGGTGCTGCGGTCCGGGCCGATCCGCTGCGGATCTGGGCCTTGGCGGTGTCGACGAACGACTCCTCCGCAATCTGCGTCCAGAGCAGCCCTGCCAGGAGCAGGGCGATCAGGGTGAGTACGGTGTTCAGATAGTTGTCCTTGCGCACGAGCGTTCTCCTGTGCTGGTCCACATGGCTCCATCGGCCTGATTCCAGGGGCCCTCAAGCCGGATCGAAATCCTTGTCGCACATGGGCCCCCGGGTGGTGATGCAGATGGAAGGTCCGAGAACATCGTGCCCCAGGCGATGAAAACGAGCAGAGGGCGGCAACCAACTGGTTGCCGCCCCCTGTGTACGTCCCGGTGTGCCCGGCCCGCTCCGCACCGTGGGAGCTCCAGGCGTCACCTACGCGTTGGGTTCTTACTCGACGAACTCGAATGGGCTCGCCTCGGACGGATCCGCCGCATAGAGGCTGTAACTCAAACTCCCTCCGGTCTTGACGCGCCAGACCCAACCCACGGAGCCGTTAGCTGCTGCTGCGGTACCGATGGTCGCGTTGCCCGTCAATGGATTGATGGGTGCCGCGGTCAGGTAGTCACCGTCGATCAGGTTCGTCCAGACAGGGCTGCCATCGGCGCCCACCGCATTGTTGGTGGGATTCTGGGCCCGATACAGTTCGACCTGGCTGCGCAGGGTCTGCAGTTGACTGCGAACCGAGGCATCGTTTGCATCATCGGCCGCGTTCGTAAACTGCGGTACGACAATGGCGGCAAGAATGCCGAGGATGACCACCACGATCAGGATCTCGATCAGGGTAAAGGCGTTTCGGACGTTGGTATTCCTTCGATTTCTCATAGCGTATTGCTCCATCAAGACGGGTAGAGTCGTCTGCCGATCCACCGAGCGGCGGGCTCAACGACTCCGGATATCCACCCCTCCCATCGACGAAGCACCCCAACTCCACCACCCTGCTCACCGGGCGGAGGTGAAGTCGTCCCCGCTTCGGCGTCAGAATCCGTACAGGTCCCCCATCTTGACCATGACCTCCCGCGTACACAGCGGTAGAATGTCCCTCCACGCCCTGCAGATGGAGATTCCACGTGCGAATCCAGCCGTTCCACCGTATTCATCCCCTGCCCAGCCGAGCCTCGGCCGTCTCTTCGCCCCCCTACGACGTGGTCACCACGGCGGAAGCCCGGGCACTGGCCGAAAACCGCCTCGAGAGCTTCCTGCACGTGATCCGGCCCGAGATCGACCTGCCCGAGGGAACGGCCTGGAATGATGCCGCGGTCTACGACAAGGCCACTGAGAACCTCCAGCAGTTCATCGAAACCGGCGTCCTGCAGCGCGATGAGACGCCGACCATCGCCATCTACCGGCTCTCCTGGGAAGGACGCAGCCAGTACGGCATCGTCTGCACCTGCCACGTCGACGACTACCTCCAGGGAATCATCAAGAAGCACGAGGAAACGCGGCCGGACAAGGAGGACGACCGGACCCGGCACCTGCTGGCCCTGGATGCCCACACCGGACCGTTGATGCTCACGTTCCGCGACCGCGAGGACATCACCAGCCTGCTGGCACTGGATACGACCGGACGCCCCGACGTGCACTTCAAGTCCACCGATGGCGTAACCCACACGCTCTGGACGGTGGCCGAGCCCCAACAGTGGATCGAAGCCTTTGCCTCGATGCCCGAGGCCTACATCGCCGACGGACACCACCGTGCCGCCAGCGCCGCGCGGGCGGCGGCCACTCGACGCACCGAATGCCCCGATGCCGATGGTGATGCGGAGTTCAACTGGTTTCTCGGTGTGCTCTTTCCCGCCAGCCAGTTGAACGTACTGGCCTACAACCGGTTGGTCACGGATCTCGGCGGCCTGTCCGAGGCGTCGCTTCTCGAGCGACTGTCGGCCATCGGTCGCATCGAACCCTGCACCGACTCCACTCCCGATCGAAAAGGGGCCTTCTGCCTGGCACTTCCCTCGGGATGGCACCGACTTGAACTCGACGCCGACCCCGATGCCGATCCCGTGGCTCGACTCGACGCGGCCCTGCTTCAGGATCGCGTATTCAGCCCGATCCTGGGCATCGAGGATCCCCGCACCGATTCCCGCCTGCAGTTCGTCGGCGGCATCAAGGGGCCGGAAGAGCTGATGCGTCGCGTGGAGGCCGGCGAGGCCAGTCTGGGCATTTCCATGTACCCGACCTCCATCGATGACATGATGGACGTGTCCGACGCCGCTCTCTCCATGCCTCCCAAATCAACCTGGTTCGAACCCAAGCTTCGCAGCGGCCTGTTCCTCCATGCCATGGATTCGGCCCAGTACAGCGAGAACAACGACTGGGTGACCTGGAACTGGGTTGCGTGGACCTGACCCCCGGCGACCCGTTCTCCGCGCGATGGATACCATGGAGGCCCCATGAGCACATCCACCACAGCCTCGTCAATTTCAGCGCCTCGCAACGAGTCGACCGGCGCCAGCATCCTCATCGCCGACACGTTCCAGGGAGAGGGTGTCGATGCACTGCGATCCCTGGGATGCACCGTGCATGTCGAACCCGACCTGGGCACCGCCGACCTTCCTGCCCGACTGGCCGAGTGCGAACCGGACATCCTGCTGGTTCGATCCACCAAGGTCGACCGGACCTCGATCGAATCCAGCACCAACCTCTCCCTGATTCTCCGGGCCGGTGCCGGCTACGACACGATCGATCTCAAGGCCGCCTCGGCCCGCGGCATCTCTGTCGCCAACTGCCCGGGCATGAACGCCATTGCCGTTGCCGAACTGGCGTGGTCCCTGATCCTCGCATGTGATCGACGGATTCCCGACCAGACCCGTGATCTGCGATCCGGTACCTGGGACAAGAAGGGCTACGGGAAGGCACGCGGACTGCACGGGCGAACCCTCGGCATCATCGGCCTCGGTCGCATCGGCCAGGCAGTTGCCGAGCGAGGACGTTCCTTCGGCATGAAGGTCATCGGCTGGTCGCGGAGCCTCACCCCTGAGGATGCCGAACGCATGGGCATCACGCCATGCGACGACGCGTTGGCCGTCGCCCGGGACGCGGACGTGGTGAGCCTGCACGTAGCCGCCAACACGCAGACCGCAGGCATGATCGATGCGGATTTTCTCGCCGCGATGCGTGACGGAGCCACCCTCATCAATACCACCCGTGGCAGCCTCATCGATGAAGCGGCCCTGCTCGATGCCGTCGATTCCAAGGGCCTGCGAGTCGGCCTCGATGTCTACGCGAGCGAACCCGCCGCCGGCGACTCCTCCTTCTCCAATGAACTGCTGGAACGGCCGGGAGTCTACGGAACCCACCATGTCGGAGCCTCCACCGACCAGGCCCAGGCCGCGATTGCCGCCGAGGCGGTCCGGGTGATCCAGCACTACATCGACTCCGGCGATGTTCTGCACTGCGTCAATCTCGCTTCCAACACGCCCGCCTCCTTCAAGCTCACCGTGCGGCATCTGAACCGCCCCGGCGTGCTGGCCAGCATCTTCGAACTTGTTGGACAGGCCGGAATCAACGTCGAGGAGATGGAGAACATCATCTTCGATGGCGGACATGCCGCGTGTGCACGCATCCAGCTCGGAGGCGCACTCGAAGACGATCCGCTGGAGGCGATCCGCAGCAATGCGAACGTCATCAGCGCAAGCCTCACACCCCTGACCACGGACTGAGCACCATGTCCAGCGCAACTGCCGAATCCATTCTGAACTTCTCCGCCGGTCCCGCGATCCTGCCACGCCAGGTTCTCGAGCAGGCCCGTGCCGACATACTGGACCTCGACGGCACCGGCATCGGCATCATGGAACACAGTCACCGCGGAGCCGCGTTCACCAAGGTGATCGACGAAACTCGCGACAACTGCCGATCACTTGGCAACATTCCCGATGACTTCGAAATTCTCTTTCTCCAGGGCGGTGCCACGAGCATGTTCGCCCTGATCCCGATGAACCTGATGGATCGGGAACAGCAGGCCGACTACATCCACACCGGGGCATGGACGAAGAAGGCCATCGAGGACGCTCGGATCATCGGCAACGTGCACCTGGCCTGGGACGGGACCACGTGCGACTTCAAACGCCTCCCCGGCAATGATGAACTCAATCCATCCGACGACCCACGCTACACCTACTACTGCTCCAACAACACGATCTACGGCACCATGTGGCCCAGCCCTCCCTCGAGCAACGGCCGACTGATCTGTGACATGAGCAGCGAAATGTTCAGCCGGCCCATCGACTGGTCACGGCATGACCTGGTCTACGCAGGCGCCCAGAAGAACCTCGGTCCCGCAGGCGTCACGCTGGTGATCATCAGGCGGGAACTGCTGGAACAGGCTCGCCGCGATCTTCCCGCCATGTTCCGATTCGATCTCCATGCCGAGAAGGGCTCCTGCCTGAACACGCCCCCCACCTTCGGCATCCACGTCATGGGCCTTGTCATCAAGTGGGTCATGGAACAAGGCGGGCTGGATGCCATGCAGGCTCACAACCTTGGGAAGGCCGGCCTCATCTACGAGGCCATCGATGAAACCGACTTCTACACCGGCCACGCCGAAGCAGACTGCCGGTCCACGATGAACATCACCTTCACCTGCCCCAACCCGGAACTGGATGCAGCCTTCCTCTCGGAAGCAGTCGCCCACGGCATGATGAGCCTCAAGGGACACCGCAGCATCGGCGGCCTCCGAGCTTCCACGTACAACGCCTTCCCCATGGAAGGATGCCGGCGACTGGCCGACCTGATGCGAACGTTCGCCGCCGACCACGGCTGATGTTCAGCGAAGCCGCTCCACCACCGACATCAACTGCCCCAGGTAGGACGCACCGAACAGGTTCAGGTGATTGAGCAGGTGATAGACCTGCGCGATCGCCTTTCGTTCCTCGGACTGATCCCGGTCCGACTGCTCCGCTTCCCAGGCATCCAGGCAGGCCCGTGGGAAGCCGCCGAACAGTTCCATCATTCCGACATCCGACCATGCATCGCCCCATGAGCACGCTGGATCGATGACCGCCACGTCGCCACTGCGCATCGGCAACGCATTGCCCGACCAGAGATCCCCGTGCAGCAGCGAGGACCGGGGATGCCGAGGAATGTATCGGTCCAATTGATTGATGAGCGATTCGATCCAGGAGCACTCGGTGTCGCCCAGCAGTCCGTTATCTCGAGCCCTGTGCACCTGCGGACCAAGTCGTGAAGCCACGTTGAACTCGACCCAATCCGAACACCACGTGTTGCACTGCGGAGTCCGGCCGATGTGGTTGTCGGACTCGAATCCGTAACGTCCGGAACCCTCACAGGCGTGCAGGGCCGCGAGGGACTCACCGAACCCGTGCCAATTCACCGGCGAGTTCCCCGCTGGTTCCAGTGCTTCGAGGACCAGGACGGTGCACATGCCCTCCCGCTC
The DNA here is from genome assembly GCA_029245245.1 of Phycisphaerales bacterium. Taxonomy (GTDB): domain Bacteria; phylum Planctomycetota; class Phycisphaerae; order Phycisphaerales; family SM1A02; genus UBA854. The sequence continues at coordinate 113,821 of JAQWPT010000011.1, read as the reverse complement.
AAGTCCCAGGACATCCGGAGTACGCACCCCGCCGGTTTCGGCCAGGGCCTTCAGGCCCGCCAGCTCCGACTGCAGCAATGGACCGTCATCTCCGGCTGCGACCTTGATGACGCAGGCCGAGCCGTTGGAAAGTTCCAGCCGGTGCACTTCATGCATGCATCCACCGGCAAGCGGCTGCGAGCGATTGATCGATGCGCCAAGCAGTCGCTGCACGATGCGGTCGATTTCATGTCCGCCGTTCACGGGGACTCTGGCAGCAGTTCATCGAGCAGGCGATCACAACTGGTCTCGAGAAGGTCGAAGACCTCCTGGAATCCATCGTGCTCGCCGTAATAGGGGTCAGGCACCTCGGTGCACTGTTCATGTGGATGGAAGTCGAGCATCAGTCGAAGTCGATCCGGCGGCGCACCCATCTTCAGGAGGTTCGCGTGGTTTTCCTCGTCCATGCAGAGAATCAGGTCGAATGTCGTGAAATCCGGATTGCGGACCTTGCGGGCCCTGCATTTCATGGGAATACCGTGTCGCTGGGCCGTGCGCTGCATGCGATCGTCCGGAGGACTGCCCGCGTGCCACCCACCAGTGCCCGCGGAGTCGATCGTGAACTCGTCAAGCACCCCGCGCAGTGTCGCCTGGTGCCGGAACATCGCTTCCGCCATGGGTGATCGACAGATATTTCCCATGCAGACGAACAGGATCGAGCGTGCGGCGGACAGACTCACGAGCTGGTCTCCCGCTGGATCCGCTGCCTGATTCCCATGCGTGCCCCAATGAGCACCACGATGAAGATCATGCCCAGGAAGATGAAATAGATGCTCTTGCGGTCGATCTCGCCTGCGAGCACGAAGTAGCCCAGGAAGGCGCCAAGCAGTGCAAAGCAGGTGCCCATGCCGTAGATGGCCAGCACCGCCCCCTTCACCGACCCGATTCGACGCTTGAAGACGTGATGCATGTGGTGGGCATCAGGATCCCACATCGGCTGCCCCTGGATACGGCGACGGACAATGGCAAGAATCGTATCGATGATCGGAATCGCGAAGATGATGAGTCCGGCCAGCACAAGGTGCGTCTGCCCCGCTTCGCCGAGCATGAGGATGATCACCACTGATGAATACCCCAGGAGCAGGCTCCCGCAGTCGCCGAGGAAAATCGTAGCCGGGTTGAAGTTGTGCGGAAGGAATCCAAGAACCGCTCCCAGCAGGGCCAGGCTCAGGACCACGCGGGCTCCTGCCAGCGTAATGCCACCCGTAAAGGCCTCCTCCGGTGACTGCAGCGATTCCTCGAGAATGTTGATCTGGTGCGGACCGATGTGCTCGATCATGAACAGTGAAAGCACCAGCAGGCCGATGGCCATGATCGCCACCACGCCCGAGAGCAGACCATCGAGCCCGTCGATGAGATTCGTCGCGTTGCATCCACCAAGCACGAAGATCCCGATGATCAGCCCGCCGATCAGGTTCGTCACGTCGATTTCCTGCTCGATGCCGGGGATGACGATTGGCGGCAACTGGCCGATCCCAAGCCAGTTCAGGAGACCGGCGGCAACCTTGGTTCCCACATTGCTGAAGGCCAATCCCGCCGCCGCAACCAATTGCCCCGCCACCTTGATCCACGAATCACACTCGGTCACGTCATCAAGCAGGCCGGTTGCCGTGATGAACAGCAGGCCGATGATGATCCAGGGAGGCATCGCTCGATATCCGATGGGCAGTTGCTCCGCAAGCGGGTAGCTCACCAGCAACGCGACGAAGAGACCAGTAAAGACGGCCAATCCACCAAGGTACGGCGTGGAGCGGATGTGAATCTTCCTGGCCTCGGTCGGATGATCGACCACATCCGCCTTGATGGCGATGTGGCGGAAGATCGGTGTGACCACGAGTGTCACGAGAAAGGCGATGACCAGAACGGGCAACTGGGATGCCAGAACCTCCCAGGCATCAGCGTGCTGGACACTCTTGGCGATCTCCCTGAGAAAGGCGTCGTCGCTGATACTCAGGGTGTTCCCGTTCAACTCATCTCCCCGACTCGAGCGTGCAGGTCACCCTTGGCAACAAACAGCGTGCCGGCCGATCAGGCCTCGCTCTCGTCCTCGTCATCGTAAGAGTAGCTCGCCATCAACTCGTAGTTCTTCTTGAAGTAGCCACCGGCAGTCATCCGCGGACGGTTCAAAAGAATGCCCATGAGTTCGCCGCGCATGTCGGAGAACTGGTTGATGAGCCTCGCGACAAGTCCTCGCTCCTCGTTGTTCGCCTGGACGACCATCACAATGGCGTCCACACGGTTGGCGAGGGTGAATGCATCACCGGCTGCTACGGCGGGCGCGGTATCAATCAGGACCAGGGAATGCGTGCTTCGAAGGCTCGCAAGGAATCGGTCGAATGCTTCGTCGTTGAAGCGGCTGTAGATGCGATGTTCCGGTGTTCCCGCTGAGATCACGGTGCATCCACTCACCGGCGATGTCATGGTGACATCATCGATGGCTGCTTTGCCGCAGAGCACGTCTCCGAGTCCCGGAGCGTCGTCCTTGAGACCCAGGATCGATGCAAGACGCGGGCGACGGAAGTTGCCGTCGATCACCGCAACGGACAGGCCCGAAGAAGCTGCGTCAATCGCAAGGTTCGAAACCGCGGTCGTGCTGCCGGAGCCGGGGAGGCCGCTGGCGACCAGCAGACTGGCATGCCCCTTGCGCTGCATCATTCGGCTGATGGTGGACCAGGCCTGTCGGTAGGACTCGGCAATGACACTCTCGGGACCGTTCTTGGCCGCACATTCCGCATCCTCGATGTCCGTCGGATCGTCGGCGACATCGGGAATGCTGCCGAGAATCTTCGCACCGGAAATGATCGCGAGATCCCCGGCGCTCCGGATACGCTGGTTGGTCATCTCCTTGAGGAAGATGAATCCGACGAACAGGCCGACGCACAGGACGACTCCGGCGGGAATGATGATTTCCGGAAGAGGAAACGAAAGTTCACGTGGCGTCAATGCGAGGTTCGCAAGTCGAACACGTCCAGCATCCGCACGCATCTTCATCAGCATGATGCTGTTGAGCAGTTCCAGATGATGCTCCCGCTGGGCTTCCATGTGGGCCCGCTGGGTAACGAGGGTGTCGTAGTAGGAGGAGTCCGCTGCGAGATCACGCAACATGACGTCGTTCCGTTCAAGTTCGGCCTCCAGGCCCTCGATCACGTCGGCAAGCTGCGCCCGCTCGTCTCCGAGCGTCTTGACCCTTGCGTTGAGATTTCGGCGCAGGATCTCGTTGCGCTTCGCTTCGAGCTGCTGCTCGGTGGACCGGACGGTGCGCTCGATGTTCCGCACCTGAGGTGTATCCGGCTGGAACTGCTCGAGGATCGATCGCTCCGAGGCCCGCAACTGTTCAAGTGCCTGCAGTTGCCGCTGCATGGTGACGTCGTACTCTGCCTCGATGATGTCATCGTGGGTCGGCTCGATGGTCCCTTCGAGTTTCGCCGCCGTCTGCATGTACTGGGTCTGCACGGAGGTCAGCGCGGACGAACTCGCGGTCAGCGCCTCTGTGAGTTTCTGGGTCTCGAATGCCGCCTGCGAATACCTCGGGTCATCAAGCGTGGTGATTCCCTTGGAAACGATGAAGCCCTGGATCTCGTCATTGAGATCCTGCAGTGTCAAGCGGGTGCGGCGCAACTGACCTCGAAACAGCTCCTCGTTCTCGCTGAACTGCTGGTTGTCGAGTGCTTCGATCTTGCGGAGGTATGCACTGGCGATCGCATTGAGCACGATGGGAACATCCTGTGCCGTATGCCAGGACCAGCGGGCGTTGAACAGGTTGGTATTCCGAATGTCTCCAGCACTCACGTATTCCTGAAGATCATCAACCGCCTGTGCTTCGAGCAGCACGCCCGTTTGGGGATCGATGAACCATTTCTGCAGCCAGGTGGTGTTTCGAACGGAAGGGTTGTTGACGGCCTCGGTCAGCACGTCGCGCTGCTTGAGCAGGAGTGTCTGCGTGTTGGCGATCCGCAGCACGTCCTTATCGCTCATCGACTCCTTGGTGCCGATGTCCGTGGAATCAAGCAGGCCGGGTCGGATCTCGAAGATGACCTCGCCCTTGTAGAGCGGATACGTGTACCTGAGGACGAAGTAGACAATGATGCCCAGGATGATTCCCACGACACCCGACACGATGACGCCGAGTACGTGCTGGCGAAGCACCCGGACAGGGTCGATGGCCGGGCCGGCCTTGCTGGCCCCCCGCGGCCCTTTGGAGCGTGGATCACCCTTTGGAATCGCTGATCTGACTGGTGCGTTGGACATGTGTATCCCGTTCAAATCCTTCTTGGGAACATGGCACTGGAATGCCACGCTCCCAGCAAGATCACTTAACTTCCTGCTATATCGTCCTTGAGCCGCTTGATCTCCGCCTTCGTTTCATCATCCGGGCCCAAATCATACGCCAGTTGCAGTTGATCCCGAGCCTTCCCAGGCTCCTCCCTGTCGATAAACATCTGCGCCATATGCAGATGCGCTGATACTGAAGGCGACAACCGGATCGACTGCCGAATCAGGTCTTCGCCCTTCATTACCTGCCCGGTTCGATAAGAAGCCCACCCCATGGCATCCAGCACGCCGGGGTCGCCCGGCTTGATCCGCATCGCCAACTCCGCGAACTCCATCGACTTGGAAGGATCATCAAGATGCTCATCGTAGGTCGCGATGATCGACAGCAGGGTGTTGAGATCCGTGGGATACAACTGGTGAAGCCGCAAGCGACTGGACAAGGCTTCCTCGTGACGTCCAAGCATGTCGTAGATAGCTGCCATGGTGTCGAGGATCTCCAGTGATCTGGGATCCGCTTCCACGGCCCTCTTGGCCATGGGAAGCGCCTCTTCGGGCCTGTTCATGGTGGTGGCGAGCACATAGGCGTAGTTGTTCAGGGCCTGGGCATTGTCCGGCTTGAGTTCGACGATTTCCTGGAAGGACGCCAGCGACTCCTCGGTTTGTCCTCGACTGATCTGGTAGTTCCCCAGCCGACTGAGTGTCATGGGCAAGTCCTCGGGACGCTCCCGGCGAGCAAACTCAACGAGTTCCGACTGCAGTTCGATGGCTCGGTCATATCCCGTCTCATCACCACGAAGAGACCAGTACTGCGCCAGCCCAGCCCGGTCCCAGTAGGAAGGTTCTGGACCAGAGAGTTCCATCGCCAACTGCTCGCCCAGTTGCCCGTCACGCCTGCCGAAGACCACGAACAGGTCCTCGTACCAGCGAGGCAGAATCGCCGCAGGGGCTACTTTGTCCTGAATCTGCTTCTGCAGCATCTCGTAGGCAGTCCGCATCTGGGTCGAGGCCCGTTCGTAGGCCCCCTTGCCGGCCAGTGACCGTGCATACAGACCGATCGTCACCGGATCCCTGGCAAGACCGAACTGCTCCTGCTGGAACAGGGAGATCATTGCGTCGTAGTCCCATTCCGCGGTCGTTCGTGTCACCGTGTTGATCTTGTACAGAATCGCTCGAGACGGCTCACGCTGGTATGCGTTGAGATAGGCCTCGGTCGCAAGACTGAGATTGGGTTCGGCGATCGAACTGTAGTAATCACCAAGCGCTTCGTACCAGGTTCCTTCGGCAGGCATCAGTGCAATGCCGTCAGTGATGGCCTCCTGGGCCTTCTCGAGACTGTCCGCCTTCAGGTAGGCGATGATCAGGCGTTCACGGATCGGAATCGAGTCGGGATACTTCCGGCTCATCTGCTCCAGATCCATGGTCGCAGCATTGAGTTCTCCTCGAGCCTCCAGAACATCAGCACGCTTGGCGACAAGAACTTCGGAATTGGGCAGTCGCTCAATCCCCCTGGACACCACGGCGAGAGCTTGATCGAGCATGACCGGGTCACGCTCGATCGCGTAGTCGGAAATCAGACTGTTTACCAGTGAGACATAGGGGCTGAGCTGTTCCGGGTCCAGGACGTTGGCTTGTTCCAGACACGCGAGGTACTTCGCACGTGCCGCGGCCTGCGCCGCGCGATCGCCGATTGCAATGGCAGCTTCAGCACGGGCATTTTCGAGCAGAGCGTTGAGCATGTACAGGTCGTAGGTCATGATCCCATCGGACTGCATGACCTCCAACTCCTTGCCTGCCTCCTGAAACCTCTGGCTCATGATCAGTGCCTGGACGAGCCGGTTGCGAACGGCGCTGGAGTCTCGAACCTGGAGCACGGCGCGAAAGTAGGGAATAGCCTGTCGCGCTGTTCCGGACTGGAAATGCATCATTCCCAGTGCATAGTCCACTTCCCTGCCATCCTTCGACTGTCTTGCCCGCGATGCCATGAGAAGGTCCGCCGCCTCCATGAGCCGGTCGGAGGCAGCGAAGAACTGGGCTGCGACAAGTACTTCCTGGATGTAGTTCGGGCTGTCGACGGCCGACTCGAGGTAGTTCCGGATGACCCGGACCGCCGAATCGGGATCCTTGATCTCACGGTAGATGCTTGCATGCGTCATCGCCTCGGACAGATCCTGATCAGGGTACGACTCGATGACTGCCAACAGGCTGGCCAGCCGTTCCGTCCATTCCCGCTTGAGATTCAACAGTGCTTGCGTCCTCGCCTCCATCGACATGCTGTTCCACTGCCGGGCTGTAATCGGCATGAAGGAGATCTTGTCGATGATGTACTGACGATCCGGCGTCAGGCCGGCAACCAGTTCAGCGAGGCGCATCGCATTGATCCGGCTTTCCGGCTGGCGATCGAAGATCCTTTCGCGTTGCGCCAACGCAATGCCCTTGTCGCCGATTTCGGCCTCCACCTGCAGCCACGCCTCCCGGATGACCGGGCTGTTTGGATGCAGTTCCTTTGCTTCACGCAGGATTCCCAGTGCGCGGAGCGGCTCACCGCTGACTGGATCCATGAGCATCTTGGTGTAGTTGAAAATCGTTGTCTGCCGCCCGGGATTGCGACGATATGCCTCCTCGTACGCTTCCATGGCTTCTTCGGTGTTCCCGAGATCATCCAGGAGGAGTCCAAGCGTCAACCAGTTCATGTCGGACCAGCTGGCAACCTCTGTTGCACGACGAGCCGCGCTGGCCGCATCGATCAACTGGCTCCTGGAACCATCAACATCACCATTCTTCTGCATCACTGCAGCACGTCCACGGTGGTAGCGAGCTTCCGACAGGTTCCCATTCGACTCGTCGAGATTCCCCTGCCTGCTCAGGATGATCAGTTCCTCGACTCGATCCCAATCCTGCTCCTCAATCGACAGGCTGAACTCATGCTCAAACAGTGCCGGCGACTCCTCCACGGGCATCGCCTTGATCTGCTCCTCAAGTGCCGCGGCTTCCGCTCGTGCAGATTCCGCGACTGCCCGTGCTTCATCCGCCTGGTCAGACAAGCGGGCTCGGTCGAACATGCTGGCCTGGGCTTCCTGGATCTTCGCAAGAGCATGGAAGGAGATGTAGAGGTTCACAGTCGCTTCATCGGATGGAAGCTCCAGTAAATCGACTTCCATCCGCACCCGGTCGATCGGGCTCGTATTCCTGCAGATACGCTCTATGGAAAGAAGCAACTCATTGCCCGGCTCGATGGCCAGCGCACGCTCGATTGTCTCGACCGCCATGTCGTATTCACCGAGAATGGAATACGTCTGTGCGAGCGCGCCCAGAATTCGATAGTCGGTATCGCCGTCCTCGGAGGTGGCAGCAAAAAGGACCGCCTGCGCCTCCTCGGGCTGGCCCCTGCGAATACACTCGTCCGCTTCACGAACCAATCGCAACACGGGGTCGGAGATCATGCTCTCATCCCCGGCCTCCTCGCGACTCAACATGCGAAGAGAGTCCTTCAGTTTCATTATGTCCTGGCTTTCACTCTGCAAACCACGTGGAAGTGACTCGAGGACCCGGATCGCCTGTCCGGGGCGTCCCATTCTTCCAAGCAGCTGCGCCTTGGCGATGTAGTGACGCAATCCCATTGGATCCACCAGGATGGCCTGGTCGAGCCGCTCCAACGCCAGTCCGGTCTGATTGCTCCGCTCAAGAGAGTACGCCGCAGCACGCAGCGTGTCGGATGTCGGTTTGCTGTCGATGAAGATCTGCCGCTCGAACAGCTTTGCGGCCTCGCGAAATCGCTCCTGTCCCATTGCGATTCTCGCATCGGCATTGAGCGCCAGAGCGCTGTCCTTGTTGCCACCGAGGAAGTGGTCCAATGCTGCGCGGGTCTCGGCAACACGCTGGAAGGCCTCATCCTTTTCATCGATATCTTCAATGAGCCACTGTTCATAGGCGATGTCGAAGAGCAGGTTCGCCGCAGTGGCCCGCATGCCGAACTGTTCCGTCGCAGCAAGGCTGATTGTCTTCTGCTCACCATCGATGACATGCTGCGCGTGACGTCGAGCCGCTGCGTACTCACCGATCGCACGACATGACTGGGCCATCGACATTCGCATGCGATCGTCGTGGGGATACGCAGCAAGGTATGTTTCCAGCAGCACGATGGCACGCTCGTGCCCGGCCTCGCGATCGATGCGTGGCATGAACGACAGCAGCTCGAAGAGTTTTGTCTGGGTCTTGGCCGCATCACCGGTCACCAACACGTGCTGCTCCTCGGACTTGCCGCGGATACTGGCCAGATCACGGGCAATGACCGCTTCGGCGTGATCCAGCGACTCCTGGAGCCGTGTTTCGATGTCGAGGATCTCCTCCTCACTGACACTGGCAGAATCATTCTGGATCGCAGAGTCCTGAACAAGCTTGCGGATATAGAGATCCCGCATGACCATCAACGCCACGGAGACCCCTTCCGGCGAACGCGTGATGGCATCCTCAAACGCCTCTTCAGCAATCACGAGATTCTTCTGTTCCTGTCCGTAGCGGCCCTCCAGCCCGAGCTTGCGGGCGACGGCCAACCGACCGAAGGCGAGGTTTGCAAGCCCTTCGTCGCTGTCGGGACGCAGAGCCAGGTGTTCAAGAAGTTCATCTTCACCTGGAAAATGGATCTTCCCGTCAATGTCGATGTTCTCCGTCATCTCACCATCACGCAGGCGCAACTGGCAAAGCCCCACGTACAGCTTGCCCATGGCGTAGGCCTCCGAATCCTTGGGGAAACGGCCCGGCAAGATCATCTCGTCGGCAATGGCCTCCAGCCTCGACCAGAGCGGGGCGAGATTCGTCAATCTGGCTGACACGTACGCATCGGCAGCCATCTCAAGGTAGTTCTCTTCGCGAACCCCGGTGTTCTTGGCCCGCTGCATCAAGGCGCCCTGCTTCTCTCCATAGAACTCAAGGGCTTCCTCGATGGTCAACGGAACCATCATGTTATAGGTGGAGATGAGCTTGTCCAGGACCTCCGCGTTGTCGGGCTCACGGTAGATGACCCGTCCATAGAACTTGCGCGCCTGGTTGTAGTTCCCCTCCGCGTAGTACTGGTCCCCAGCGCGGATGTTCCTGTCATTCCTGGAAAGGTACTGGTACGCGAGCAGGCCACCTACAACAAGCACCAGGACCAGTGCCGAAGCAGAGATGATCGCAATCATGCGGACATTGAGCTTCTGCTTCTTCTTTTTCTTCTTCTTGTTCTTTGCCATCACAATGGCTCCTGGTAGTGCTGGTGTAGTCAGACGTTGTCGATCGGCGGCGTGGCGCCCTGGACCTCCGCCCAGTCGGGAAGGCACCTCATCAGGTCCGTCAGAATCGGCTCAAGAAAGCCCGAGGCGATTTCGACGAACTGATCCGCATCGAAATCAGCCCCGCCGCTGAGCGTGAACTGGACCTTGCAATAATACGCATATTTATCCTTGGGTTGATACGCGAGAATACGCACCCCTCCCGCCTCCGGCGTCAAACGGCCGTTGGCAATGAAGAAGTACCCGGCATAGATACGCGAGTTCGGGATCTTTGGATCATGAAATTCAGTGGTGCGGAGTTCAAATTCACCATGAGGCATCCGGATGACCATTTCGTCACCAGTAAGCCAGTTCTGCGTGGACTGCACCAGGTAGGGATCGCCGTCGATCGTATTGACGGGATCTTCCACCCACCGCTCCTGGCCAATGTCCATGGGCCGATTGGAGGGCATGGCACGCTTCTCCAACCCACCGGCCACCATGCAGCGATCAGCGACGTGCGGAACCATGTCGATGGTGCCGGTGTAGTAGGCGAGATGGAAATGAATCACCGGTTCCCCGGGAAGTTCCTCGGAGCGATAGGTTCTGGACAGATAGACTTCCGTGCCGAGCTCCTCGACGCCTGTTTCCGCCATGCGGTAGTCCTGCAGCATCGTCCAGCCCTCGACCTTCGTGGGCAGGTTCGCCAGCGAGCTTCGAAGTTCAACCGGCGACTTGCGAAGGTAGATGTTCAGAGCCTGCATGGCGAACTGAAGGCTGATGCCTCCGCCGACCAGGACGAGGCAGGCCGCGACGAAGGTCATTCGCACCCTGGGGCTGAATCGAATCGAGAGCGGCTCCGACGCGGATGTCGTTGATTCCGCATCCGATTCATCACCAACCACGATGTTTCTCAGCAGCCACATGATCCCGAGGTAGATGAAGAATGCCGGGATGAGCCAGAGCAGGCCCACCATGGAGTGAAAGTCTCCATCAGCGAGGCCGGAGTCGTATGTAGCCAATACACCCAGTGTCATGACACGAAGAATGTTGACGAACAGCGCCGTTGGAAGCGCCGAGAGAACCAGAATCACCCGCTGCCACCACAGGTCGAGTCCGCGGTAGGACATCGCCACTCCGAGCGCCAGGAACGCAACCACCATCCGCATTCCCGAGCATGCTTCCGCAATGTTGACGGGAATGATCTTCCCGTCCTGGTGAATGCGGAGGGTATTTCCTTCCTTGGACATGTCGTACCCGAGCAGAGTCAGGCCCCAGTAGGAGCCGTGGGCGGCGATGTCCTGAAGGTATTGTGTGAACTGAAGCAGCGCCGAATCGGACAGCGTCTGGCCAAAGACGATCAGGTATGCGATGGGAAACCACAGCCAACGCATCGGACGCCAGCCGAAGAAGAGCAGTGCGATGCCGATGATGGTCAAGGCGACGCCAATGCCCATGAGGTTGTGGTGCTTGAACGCAGCTGGACCCAGCGCAATGAAGCTGTACCAGGCAACTCCAAGCATGAGTACGACGAGACCCGTCCACGCCGGCTTGAATGGCGCCGCGAGGATCTGCTCGCGATTCAACCAGACGAAGTACCCGGCGATGAAGGGGATGACCAGGGTATGGCCCCAGTCCGCCTGCTGATTGATCGCGAAACGCCCCTGCTGGACGAAGAAATCCCAGAACAGCCAGACCACGCAGACGAGGAGTATTCCGGCGCCCAGCCACACTCGGTCCTGGGGGACGATGCGAACCGAGTTGGATCCCTGTGGATTGGCGATGGAGCTCATGCGTGACTCCCGACACCCGAATCAGGCAGTACACGTCGCGTTGTCATGGCTCTTGGTGTCATGCTCGATCCCAGCCCACCTGGATCGTCGCGTCCGGCGGCCTGGATCATCGGTTTCCAATGTTTGTCGGCGGCGGCCCGAAGACGTCATTGCCGAAGTTCCGGTCCAGCAGGAAACCAAACCCGTAGGTCATTCGAAGCCCGTTTCGGAATACCGCCAGCGGGTATGCCATCCAGTTGGTTCCCACGATCACATGGTCATTGGCCTTCATGTAGACATCCGGTTCCGTACGTCGACGGATGGCTGCAAGGTTCAGACGAATTGTCGCTTCCCTGCTGTCGCCCACGATCCGAGTCATGTCGACACGATCGGGCACCGCCAGAGCCCCGAGGCCACCGGCGGCGGCGATGAGGCGGCTCAAGGTCAATCGGTCGGTCTGCGGGAGCGTATACACGCCGGGACGGGTCACTTCACCGTCGATGTACACGATGCCTACCGGAGGCCCGTCGACGAAGATCTGATCCTCCGGTCGGAGAATGGCGTTGTAACTGTTGTCCCCGTGGAGAAGACGCTGGTAGGGAATCTCGATGACCCGCTCCAGAACAAGATCAGGAGCCGCGTTGGGATTCGCCTTTTCATTCTTCAAGGTATTCGCCACCGCACTGGAAACATCACTCGCCTTGACCCGTACCCACTCCTTGCGTTCGGGCACGTAGATGAATGCGCTGTCATTGGCCGTGGGAGCCTGCTCGGTCTGCTGGAGATCATCGACGTCAACCGCCTGCGGCGAACGGAGCTTGGGAGCCTGCAGATCATCGATGTCGATCATCGGCTCGTCCTCCGCTCCATACGCTGAGGGCGACGGCTTGATATCGGCATTGTCCAACTGCTTGATTATGTCCTCGATGTCGATCGGGGATGCGTCGCCCGAAGGAGTGCTGCTGGATGTGCCGGGCTGATCCCTGTCGTAATGGGGAAGCAGATCGTCAGACAGCGAGACATTCCGGACCACGTAGAGTTTTTCCGTAGTCAGTGGCGCACCGCCGGCCATGGCCAGTGCTTCGAGCACCCTGAGATTCGGATCACGAAGCGTGAAGCGACCGGGCGATCCGATGTGGCCGTGGATCGTATAGGTGTATGCCGTACCGGAATCGATCGTCACATGGACCGTCGGATGATTCATTATGTCACGAGCAAGGACCTGCTCGATCTCATCCTGCAACTCCTGGGCAGTCTTGCCCGCAGCAAGCATGTCACCGATTTCAGGAACGCGGATGTAGCCACCGGCGTCGACATCACGCGAAACGGGATACCACTGCCCTGGCTGGTAGAGCTCGTAGATTTCGATCCGGATTGCATCACCGGGATGCAGTCGGTAACTGAGATTGCTGGGCACGAGATCTTCCGGGGTGACGGAGGTCGTCTGTCCCCAGAGGTCACTGCCGGGTTCGATCACATCGATTCGCTCGAGGATCGGCATCGTGGTGGGCGTTTCCATGAAACGGCCCGTGCGTGACGGATCGAAATAACTGATGTTCTCGCAGCCCAGCATCGGAATGAACCAGGCCATGCCAATCAAGACCAACAGCCAGGACCCCAATCGAGGCCTTGCCTGCTGAATCGTTCCGAACTGTGTGGGGTGCTCCTCCTGCACGCTGTTCTCCAAGCAATCTGTACGACTCAGAATGGACGCCTGTTCACAGGATTCCAGCCCTCGAAGGCATGAATTGAAGGATTCTAGCCAGCAACCCGTTTACGGGTTGCTGGAGCCTCCACTACGCCGGTCTGCTGACATCGACCCGATGGAGCGGGGATATTGAGTCCCATGCACTCCAGGGGGGATATTCAAAGAGTTATGAGACCATGATCGGCAGAAATGGCCGAAACCAAGTCGAAGTGCCCACTCGATCCCAGCGGTACAATCCCGTGATGCCCTCCAATGGCAACAAGTCGATTCAAGACCCCACTTCCAAGGTCCTGACCAGGCACCCTCGCCCCTTGGGCGGAGACACCGCTCGCCAGCACCATGGAACAGGACGAGTCAGCCTCGAATCAATGGTGCTCAACAACCGGGGGGCAGCCGTGCAGCAACTGTCCATGGGGCGAAAACCCGCCTGGATCAGGGCAAAGGCACCAGGTGGCCCCGAATACCTGCACACCAAGGCCCTGATCGACGCCAATGGACTTCATACCGTCTGCCAGGAGGGATCCTGCCCGAATATCGGTGAATGCTGGAGCCGCGGCACCGCCACGATCATGATTCTTGGCGACACCTGCACCCGGTCCTGCGGATTCTGCAACGTCAAGACCGGCCGCCCAGCTGAAACCGATCTCGACGAGCCTCGCCGTGTCGCCAAGGCGTTGTCAGCAACAGGCTTACGCCATGTTGTCATCACTTCGGTGGATCGGGACGACCTTGAGGATGGCGGCGCCTCCATTTGGGCCAAGACCATTCAACTTGTTCATGGATCCTGCCCCGACATGTCGGTCGAAACCCTCGTGGGTGATTTCAAGGGCGACCTCGACGACCTGCAGCTGGTCATCGACGCCCGACCTGAAATCCTGTCCCACAACATGGAAACCGTTCGCCGCATGCACCCGGCAGTCCGTCCCCAGGCCCGCTACGAACGGTCATTGAAGGTGCTGAAACACATTCATGACCAGGGACTCGTGTCGAAGACGAGCATCATGGTGGGCATCGGCGAACGTGACGACGAGGTGATCGAGCTGATGCAGGACATTCGAGACCATGCCTGCACGGACATCCTGACGATCGGTCAGTACCTCCAGCCAACGAGAAACCACCTCCCCGTCGATCGCTGGGTGACTCCCGAACAGTTCGATGCCTGGCGACAGACCGGACTGGAGATGGGGTTCAAGGTCGTCGAATCCGGGCCGCTGGTCCGCAGCTCCTACCACGCCGAGGAACAGGCCCAACGACTGAGCCCGGCCGGGCGGGAGACCGCCGAAGCCATGGACGCCATTCTCGGGCACGCCCGCGGGCGATCCGATTGACGGTTCAACACGGCGCGAAGAATCGCAGCCCGATGTGGTAGTTCCCGTCGACCCGCCTGGACCAGGCAACGACCACGGAGACCTTGCCACCTTTGCCACGAGGCAATCGAGTCCGAATGCGCCCGGTCATGCCTTCAAGCAATGGCAGCGTGCTCTGGATCAGGCACCCGTTGCAGCTTTCGTTGACGATGGTGTATCGCCCGGGTCGTCCCGGCATCGTGTGCCAATCGATCACCAGTTCGTCGGTTGTGACTTCCCGCCTGGCGCCACGTCGTTCGCCCGAACGAACGACTGGGCCAAGCATGCGTGAAAATGATCGATCATGCAGCATCGAAGCGACTTTCCAATTCAGAAGCAGGCCAGGCAAACCCGGACACGGGTTGATTTGGCCACTGGTTCCATCTGTAGGGGTTCTGCGGTCTGGAGGACCCCGTCGGGGCATCCAGGGACGTCTTCAGCCGGTTTGAACTCCAACTCCAATGAGCTTGTGCCGACGTGGGGGGCATGGGTACTCCAGGAACAATGCGTGTCTCCCGTCTCGACAAGAAGCAGTCACCGGTGCTGGAAGCCTGGTGCATCGAGGCGCGTGAAAATGGCCCCGATGGCGAATCGCCTCGTGGCGAGCGGTCCAACCAACTCCCCCCACTGGATGACCACGAACTCCAGGAACCACGCGATGACGATACGAACAGGGAACACAAGCCTGACCAGGCCGCACCGGCCGAGGAACCGACCACTGGTGCAGAACAGGTCATGCAGGCAGACCACACCGCCGACCGCTCCCCCACGCACGCTCCGACGATTGGATCAGCCCCTTCCAAGGGCATGACCATCGTGGCGTTGAGCACACTGTTCTGGGCCCCCATGGCCTGGCTGCTCCACTGGATCTGCTGATCCACTGTTGACCACACCCTTGATTGCTGAAAATGATTGCTGAAAACGGTGTCCCGGTAAAAAAAGGGACACCGCGCTGGCAGTCGCGGTGTTCCGGGAGGAGAGAAGAGAGAGACGTGTATTCAAAGCCATTGGCCTTGGAAAGTTTCGTTTCAGTCGGCTGGGCTCGTGTTTCCCATGTCCGACCTTCTGCAGGGACAACCCCGGACGCCAGCATCCCTTTCAGCCCGTGTGCATTTTTTCCCGATAGGAATGAAATCAGGGCTCCAGGCTGCCTCTACACGACAAAAAGACCCATTTTGCCCCGCGTCACTGTATAAAGAGCCGCGTGAAATCAGGTCTCCACCGACGTTTCGGAATCACTCGGAATGAAAGAACCCTTCAACCAACAGCTTCATACCGAGCAGGTTGAGACGGCGCGGCTCTGGAAGTCCCACGTCTTCAATCCTCACGCCTGGACCCGGTACACGCTCTTCTTCCTGGCCGCGTGCTGCACCGGCGGCGTCGCCTGGTATTTCCGAACGGCCGAAGACTGGGGAGTCCACTGGTTCGCGTTCCTCCAGGGCAAGAAGGGGTGGACCGAGGACAGCACGTGGCGCATGCCTGAAGCGGCCGGGATCGTGCTGCCGATGGTCGTGATCACGCTCGGGATGCTCGTGATCATGCAACTGCGGGATCGCTTCTTCCGTGGCACCGAGGGCACCGGTATCCCCCAGGCCATCGCGGCGTTGAAAACGCCCGAAGGGCCGATCCGATCACTGATGCTGTCGTGGCGAATCGCCATCGGCAAGATCCTCCTGCTGACGATGGGACTCTTCTCCGGCATGACCATCGGCCGTGAAGGCCCGTCGGTGCACGTGGGCGCCTGCTTCATGTACCTGATCACGAAGATGACCCACTTCCCCGCCCACCTGGTTCGCCGGGGCCTGATTCTCGGTGGTGGTGGTGCAGGGATCGCTGCGGCATTCAATGCCCCGGTCGCGGGAACGATCTTCGCCTTTGAAGAGATCGGCCGCTCCTTCGAGAAGAACAACGCGGGCACGATCATCCGAACCGTGCTCCTTGCCTGCATCGTGGTCATCCTGCTGCTGATGCTGCAGGGCATGGACGATCCGGATTACCTCTTCTACGGCCAGGTCAATGCGGACGCGGGCTCATGGAACATCCTGCAATGGTGCTCCATTCTCTTCATCGGGGTCGTGGGCGGATTCCTGGGCGGGTTCTTCGCCCAGTGCGTGGTCAAGGGCACCGGCCTCGTGGGTTTCTTCATGAAGATCAACTGCTGGGTCACTCCCCTGGTCATCGGAGGCAGCCTCGCTCTTCTTGGCTGGGTCTCCAGCGGCGAGACCTACGGCAGCGGGTATCCCCAGGCCGATGCGATCCTGATGGAAGGCGTCGAGTACCCGTGGCACTATCCCCTGCTGAAGGCTGGCGCCAGCTTCTTCAGTCTCATCAGCGGGATCCCCGGCGGGCTCTTCGATCCGAGCCTCTCGGTGGGAGCCGGACTGGGACAGAACATGATCCCGTGCGTCGACACCCTCTTCCCCGGCATCAATCACAAGGCCATCATCATGATGTTCATGGTGGCGTATTTCACGGGTGTCGTGCAAAGTCCCCTGACCTGCGCAGTCATCATGGTGGAAATGACCGGGGCTCGGTACATGACCATTCCCCTCATCGGCGTGGCCATCGTCGGGTACGAGTGCTCGCACCTGATCTGCAGGACCTCCATCTACGAGGCCCTCGCGGACATCTTCCTCGGCAATATCGAAGCCCGCGGTGAAAAGCCCACCTGACCGCGGCCCAACGCTTCAATCCGGGTTGAATCCAGCCTTCCTGAATGCCGGTAGAACCGCCCATCAGGGAGGTGAAACAGGAATCCGGCATTTCATGCCGAACCGGAACCCGCCCCCACCGTAGCAGTGGTGAAGTTCATCGATCAGTCGTACTCCGGGGGGAACCACGGCTGACCGAGACGGCTTTCATCTCTCTTGCCACGGGCCGTGTGCGCGGCCCGACAGATTCCATCCACTCCTGATCGCCAACAGCACGGTGTGCTTTGCATGCCGCAGTGCACTGCCGGGCTGTTGCGCGCTGATCCGGGACACTCTCATGACGCAGACACGCTTCCGCAACGACCTGGAACTCTATCTTGAGCAGATCAGTGCCGTATCGCTCCTGACACCGGAAGAGGAAAAGACGCTCGCCTGGGACATCATCAACGAGCAATGCGAGGAATCCAAGAACCACATGATCAGGGCGAATCTCCGCCTGGTCGTGAGCATCAGCAAGCAGTTCGCCCGCAGCGGCATCCCGTTGCTGGAACTGATCAACGAGGGAAACCTCGGCTTGATCCGCGCCGTGGAACGATTCGACCCCGCCTACGGGAACAGGTTCTCGACCTACGCCACGTGGTGGGTCAAGAAGACGATCAAACGAAAGATCATGAATGGCCGGCAGCCAATGCATATCCCGGCCTACATGCTGCAGCGCATGTCCAACTGGAAGCGGATTCACAGTGAACTGGAGGACCAGTTGGGACGCTGTCCGACCCGGGCTGAACTGGCCAAGGCCATGGAGGTCCCACGCAGCAAGCTCGATCTCATTCAGCGAACAATGGCGGCGGTTGAACGCTCCGTCACCACCAGCGCTTCCGAGGAGCATGGCCGATCACACCCCCTGGACAACTGCCCGGACACCAAGGCCGATGCCAGTTCGGCTGAACACCTTGATGACATTCAGAAGGTCCGCCAACTGCTCCGGCATTTCGACCCCACCACCACCGACATCCTGCGAATGCGGTTCGGCCTCGATGGCAGTACACCGAAGACGCTCAAGGAGATCGGCCAGCAACTCGGGATCACGCGGGAACGAGTGCGGCAGATCGAGCACCAGGCCATTGGAAAACTGCAGCGAGGCTTCAAGACCTGCCGGCTTCCCGACCTGGTCCGCCAGGCCAGCTGACAAACGGTGTCAGGCCCGGTCTTCGGGAATACCAGACACCTCGGGGTGGTCCAGCGCATTCCAGATGGCGAGCGTTCCCATTCCGAGGAAGAACAACTGAATTCCGAAGAGCAGCCCCGGTGCCCACGCGGCATCGTATGGAAACCAGAGCAGCAGCAGGATTCCCAATGCGATTCCGCAGAGCCCGCTGAAGACCTGCAGACCCGCGGTCGACGAGGATCGATGCGGCAGGCCCACCACGTCCATGACTCCACGCAGGATGCAGAACGCGGCCATGAACAGCGTCAGCCCCTCCATGGCCGCCCATGGCCACGAGATGACCACCACACCGAGTATTGCGAACATGATTCCGGTCAGGATGATCGAACCGCGATCGTCGGTGCTTGAGAGACCGACACCGCGGATGAACAGCAGGACGCCCACGACCAGCGACATCCAGCCGATGAAGTTGGCCAGGATGTACGTCGCGAAAATCGCAAACACCACGGCGGCGCACCCGAGGATCAGGAAGATGATTCCCTCCGCCAGGAACAGGCCGCGGTGCTCACGCATGATCTGGCGAAGGTCCGGGATCGAGGCATCTGTTGTGCTCATTCGATTGCGCTCCTGTGGTTGTGGGCGAGATGGCCAGGCGACAGGATACGACCATCGATCCTGCCTGTCATGGTTCCAGCGGATCCGAATTACAACGACACGGAACCCGCGGGTGCGGGTTCCGTGCCGGAGGGTGGTCAGCAGGCCGGGAGATCAGACCGTCCCACCATTCATGGCGGCCTGATCGGGAACAGATCGTATGGATCAGTTCTCCATGACCTGTACCTTGCGTGGCTGGATCGTTGGCTGCTTGGGCAGGCTCACAGTCAGGATTCCGTCGCGATACGTCGCGGTGATGTCTTCGGTGGCGATTCCGGATCCGACTCTGAAGTGTCGGTGGAAGTCTCCGAGTCCGTATTCCTGTCGTGAGGTGTTGCCGAGCTGCTCATATCGATCCAGAACCGTGCCAGTCATCTCAAGCATGTTGCCATCGACGGTGATCTCAATGCCGTCCGGCGTTGTTCCAGGCATGTCTGCGAGCACGATGAATCGATCTTTGGCCTCGTAGACGTCAACTGGTGCCCGGTACGTATGCGGATTCTTGGCGAGGTACTGGTTTCCCCGAGCCTGGCAGCAGGCCGTGGAGTTGTCCGTATGCAGTTCGTTGTTGGTGGTGAATGTAGTCATTGTCTTGCTCCTTGATTCAATGCGGGGGGCCTTCACCTGGAAGGTGCCCGCTCAGTCCTGAGTCACGGCGATGCGACGCGTGCGGCTTTCGATCACCTTGGGAAGGGTGACCCGCAGGACGCCGTTGGTCATCCGTGCTTCGACAGCATCGACCTCGACCTGCGTCGAGAGGGTCACTGATCGCTCGAAGACGAAGTCGCCTCGTTCCTGGCGAAGGGCGTTCGCATCTTCCAGGCTGGACAGGGTGCGAGATCCGCTGATCGTCAGGGTGTTGTCGGCCACGGTGATCTCGATATCGCTGAGCGCCACGCCGGGGAGTTCGGCTTCGACGTACAGGCGATTGTCGTCTTCGATGACGTTCAGTGCCGGTCCACTCAGGGTCGAATCAGACAACCCGATGTTGCGGACGAAGGACGGAACCATGCTCTCGAAGAGTCGGTCAACGCCGTAGCGGACACGGTTCATTGCGTTGTTCGGTGTGAGAAGTGCTTGCGTGTTCATGACAAACCTCCGTTGTGATTGGCCGGACTGTTCCCGGCTCTGGTGTTGTATTCGCCCGGCATGTCCGAGCTGCATGACATGATGCAAGGCCCGTGCCAATCCAATGCGCCCCGGCATTGCGATTGAACGCGACATGCGAGGGGCACGTGCTGCCAGCTTGGCAGGACGATCGCCAGGTCGGCAGTCGGGCGCACGTCATTCAAAAAGCGAGCCCCCCGGGTCTGCAGGACCCGGGGGGCTCTTCATCCGACGAAGATGGTTCTCAGATGCGTATCAGGCGGTTGCGACCGCGACGCGATGCGTCGAGCCGTAGCCGACCTTCACCTTGGGAAGCTTGATCGTGAGAATGCCGTCGATCAGCTTGGCGGTGAGTTTCTCGGTCAGGACGTTGCTGCCCAGTGGGAAGATCCGCTCGATGTTCTTGATGGCGGGCTTCTCCTGAAGCAGGGTCACGGTGTTGAGGCCCATGCCGACCTTGTCCATGTTCATCGGCTTGATGAGACCCTTGATGAGGAGGCTCTGGCCTTCGACCAGGATGTCCACATCCTCGATGGAAGCACCTGGCATGTCGGCCAGGAGGATGTACTCATCCTCGTTCTCGTAGATGTCGACGGGAACGAAGGTGGTCATCGTGGACTGCTGAGCGACGGGGCTCATCATGGGGTTCATTGCGAGACCGCTGGTCCAGGGAGTGGATGTGGTGCTCGCTGCGGTGAGCGTGGTGGACGGATCGATCACGCCGGTGGGAGCGATCGAGCCGGTCCAGGCGCCGGTCATGGGGTTGATGCCCCAGGCAGCTTCCTGCTGGGCCTTCATCCAAGGAAGGTTGGAAGCGGCAGCGTACTGCTGAGCCTGGAAGGCGAACGGTGAGACGCTCGAGCCACCGAAGGTGGCGGGCTTGATCGAGGACCAGGCCGGGGTCATCCCATAGAAGGATGCGAGGGCCGGGTTCTGGACTGCGAAGCCGTTGAGCGACGAAGTGTTGGCGGAAAGAAGTTCCGGCGTGGCGGGAGTGGTCCAACCCTGGAAGGGCATGGTCCCGGCGACAGCGGTGTTGAATCCGGGCTTGATCGCAGGAACGATCTGGCCGAATGCGTTCACCGTGGTAGCCGTGAAGGGGTTCACGGATGTGGCCGTGAAGGGATTCACGCCGTAGGTGAAGGGGTTGACGCCGTAGCCATTGAGGCCCGTGAGTGCCTGGCCCGCGAATGGAGTCACGGACGGGGTGGACGATGCCTGAGTGGCGTAGTTGCCGACGAAGGGCTTGAAGCCCGTGAAGGCCGGCTGAAACCCGTTGTTACCGTACAGGCTCACGAGGCTGGCTGGGACCTGGCTGCCCATGAAGGGTGCGCCGAAGGTGCCGTCAAGCGTCGGGGTCGTGTAGGGGTTCACGCCGTATGCGTCGTTGATGTAAGTGCCGTTGCAGCATGTGCTGTCAGCAAACGAGTTGTCGAACTTCTGGTCGCCTTTTACTTGAACTTTGATAGCCATCACATGGCTCCTTATGTAGAAGAGTTTCTCTTGATCCGGATCCTCGGGCCTCAGGCCATTGGGAATCCTCGATCGACGATCGTGTTCATGCGAGGCAGACTGACGGTCAGGATGCCCTTTCGCATCGAAGCACGGATACCTTCTTCGCGGACCATGTCCGGAAGCAGCACGGTGCGCTGAAACTTGAGGGAGCCACGTTCCTTTGTGACGATGGCGGCTTCCTCGGGAATCAGCAGTGTGCGACGTCCGGTGATGGTCAGCTGGTTGCCGACGACGGTGACGTCCACGTCATCCAGGGGGACACCCGGCAGTTCGGCCTCGACAAAGATGCGATCCTGAGTCTCGTAGATGTTGAGCATCGGCATGATCGGACCATGCTGTGGCATGGCGACGGGCATCATGGCGGTGTTCATCGACGTTTCGAGGATGCGGTCGAACTGGTTCTGGACGCGGGCGATCGTGGCGGTCGGTGCCATTTGTGTGTGAAGAGTCATGGCAGATCTCCTTTGATTCGCCTTGCGACGGGCCGGACCCCGAACCACTCGGAGTCATGCGGCGTTGTCGCTGCGGAAGAAGACATCACAATCGGCGTGCCAACTTTCCAACTGACCCCGCTCAAGTTCGGCAGAAACACGTGACGACCGCCCTGGCGGACCCGCCAAGGCCGAACATGCGAACGGATGTTCGTATCCCCCGAACGACATGAATGCGACGGAACCGGCCGGCTCATCCAGGGTGCCGGACTGACACGACCGTCAATCCGCTGCCGAAGTGACAGTCCTCATTGCAGATTCGCTGCGAGGATGCGGGCCCGCGGCCATCGCACCAGGAGGTCGGGGCCCGCCACCGGCCCCAGCACACAGACCGCCGTAGCCAGTGCGTCGGCGGATGCCGCATCCTCGGCCACGATGGAGACCGCCCGATGCATGGTCAGCGGCCACCCTGTCCTGGGATCCAGGAGGTGGGAGTACCGGGTGGACCCGACCTCGAGGAACTGCTCGGCATCGCCAGAGGTCGCCACGCCGCAATTCGAAAGCAGCACCGAGTGCTCCGGGGCCCGGGCTCCAAGAGCCACCCCGACCGACCAGCCGCTGCGACCCGGCGGTGGATCCCCGATCGCCAGGTCGCCCCCGATCTCGACCAGCGAACTGGGACATCCGTTGGCCGCAAGCACCGACAGCGCCTCGTCGGCGATCCATCCCTTGCCGATGGCCCCGAAATCCAGTTGCATGCCGGGAAGGTCGAGCGCCACGGTGGACCGTGCCGCATCGATGTGCATGAAGGACCAACCGACACGGGAAGCGGCGGCGGCGACGTCCTGTTCCTCCGGAAGGGTCCCAGAGGCGAAGGCCCCTCGCCACAGAACCGTGAGGGACCCGGACGTGATGTCGAAGGCACCCCCGGTACGGGAGGAGATCTCCCGGGATCGAATCAGCATCTCCAGGAGATCGGCGCTGACCACGACGGGTTGCCCCGCCGGCAGATCCTTCAATTGCCCGGCCTCGCTGTCGGGGTGGTAGTCACTGAGAACCCGGTCCAGGGCTTCGATCCGCGCAAAGGCCGCCAGGGCCGCAAACTCGGCACGTTTCCGGTCAACCCCGTGGATCTGGATTCGTACCGTGGTTCCCAATCGAACCCGCGCATACTTGAAGGGTTCGTTGATTGCGGCCCCAAGGTGCCCTCCATCACCCTCCAGTGATCCGTGCACGTGGGACCGGGCTGCTGCGTCATGCGACTTCCCGGGCATTGGACCCCGACAACCCGGTGAAATGGCCGGAATCAGCAGTATGATGAGGAGTCGAAGGAGAAGGCCTGTCCTGTCCATGTCGCCAACCATACCCAAGCATCTCGGATTGATCACAACGACGGGGATCCTGGCCGCCCTGCTGACGGGATGCTCGACTGCACCTGAGCCAATCCCCTTCACCCAGGCCATCGGGACCACGGGGCTGAAGATCCAGATGCTTCCCGTCCCCGCCGGGGATGGGATGGATACCTTCTGGATGGCTCGTACCGAGGTCGACTGGGATACCTTCGACGCCTTCGTCTTCGATGTCGACGAACTGCCCGTCAAGGGGACCGTGGAAGCGGAAACCCGACCCACCCGACCCTACATGCTCGTGGATCGAGGCTTCGGGCATGCGGGCTACCCGGCGCTCTCCATGTCCAGACGAGGCGCCGAAGCCTTCTGCACATGGCTGAGTGAACTCACCCAACGCACCTGGCGGCTGCCGACCACCCGTGAGTGGCGTCGAGCCTGTGAGCTTGGTGCCGTACCGCAACACCAGATGGAGTCGTTCGCCTGGTACGAAGCCAACGCCGAATGGACCACCCACCCGGTGGCGACCAGAGAGGCTGATGCCCTTGGTTTCCACGACCTGCACGGAAACATCGCCGAATGGGCGGTGGAGGAGGACGGCCGTGGCGTCGTCATGGGAGGCTCCTTCATTTCGACGATCGACGAGATCACCTGCACCAGCAGCCAACCAGACACCAAGGACTGGAACGAGAGCGACCCGCAGATCCCCAGGAGCATCTGGTGGCTTGCGGATGGTCCATTCATTGGATTCCGCATCGTCTGCGATGCACCAAGTTGACCCCAGGAGCCGAACCATGACCATCCCATTGAAACCAACGACTGACTTCTCGCGAAGGCAGTTCGTCCACACGTCCACCGCCGCACTCGGTGCCGCCACACTGGTCTCACCATCACTGGGCTGGATCCAGGGGGATGACACCATCAAGGTCGGACTCATCGGCTGCGGAGGACGCGGCACCGGCGCCGCGGGCCAGGCTCTCAACGCCGATCCAGGCGTGGTGCTCTGGGCGATGGGTGACGCGTTCGATGACCGGCTTCAGAACAGCCACCGGAATCTCGTGGACCATGCCGGCGACCGGGTCCGTGTTGCCGAGGAACGCCGATTCAGCGGCTTCGACGCCTACCAGAACGTCATTGACAGCGGAGTCGACGTGGTGATTCTCACGACACCTCCCCACTTCCGCCCGGCCCACATGCGGGCCGCGATCGAAGGTGGCAAGCACGTCTTCACCGAGAAGCCGATGGCCGTCGATGGCCCCGGCGTACGCAGCGTGATCGAAACCGCCAAGATGGCCCGCGACCGGAATCTCAATCTCATGTCGGGATTCTGCTGGCGATACAACAAGCCCAATCGCGAGTGCTATGCACGACTGCATGACGGCGCCATCGGCGACATCCACACGGTGCACTCCACCTACCTCACCGGGCCACTGGGCAAGAGGCCTCGCCAGGACGGCTGGTCGGACATGGAATGGCAGATGCGCAACTGGCAGCACTTCAACTGGCTCGGCGGCGACCACATCGTCGAGCAGGCCTGCCACGCCGTCGACAAGATCAACTGGGCCATGAACAACCGCCCTCCCGCACGCTGCTACGCGGTGGGAGGCCGACTCTGTCGCGAGGGACTCGAATCCGGCGACATCTACGATCACTTCGGTGTCCTGTACGAGTACGACAATGGCGCACGGGCCTTCCACATGTGCCGCCAGATTCCCAAGTGCTGGGGCGACAACACGGAGTACATCATCGGCTCCAAAGGCAACTGTTCCGTCAACAGCTGGGGACCGACCCAGATCATCCGCAATGCCGCCAACGAGGAAACCTGGCGGTTCCCTCGAGACGGCGCCAACCCCAACATGTACCAGGTCGAGCACGATGAACTCTTCCAGGCGATACGAAATGGCGAGACGATCAACGATGGCGACTTCATGGCCCAGAGCACGCTCATGTCCATCATGGGTCGTGAAGCAGCCTACGGCGGCGGCATGGTCACCTACGACGAGGCGTTGAACTCCAGGAATCGACTCGGGCCGGACACCTACGACTTCGCCGACCTGGAGATGCCAGAGGTTCCCAAGCCCACTGACAAGGATGCACGGGCATGAGCAATCCCGACCGCCGACAATTCCTGCTGTCCTCGACCGCGATGCTCGCCTCGTCGGCCGCTCTGGCTGGCTCGGTCCGCAGCACGGAACGACGTGCCCAGGAGCAGGGAGATCCCATGACCGACGGAAAACGCAGACGGGACATCAAGAAGGCCCTGAAGTACGGAATGATCGCCGACGGCGACACCGTGCTCGAGAAGTTCCAATCGGCCAAGGCCGCGGGCTTCGAAGGCATCGAGATGGACAGCCCCAGCAACCTCGACATCCAGGAGGTGATCGCGGCTCGTGATGCCACCGGCATGGTGATTCCCGGCGTGGTCGATTCCGTGCATTGGCAGGACACGCTGTCCGATCCGGATCCAGAAGTTCGCGCCCGTGGCGTCGCTGCCCTGGAGACGGCCATTCGTGATGCGAAGGCCTATGGCGCCACGACGGTGCTGCTTGTCCCCGGTGTCGTCAACGGCAAGGTGACCTACGGCGAAGTCTGGACCCGCTCGCAGGAGGAGATCCGAAAGGTACTCCCGCTGTGCGAGGAACTGGACATGAACATCGCCATCGAGAACGTCTGGAACGGCTTCCTCATGGGGCCCCACGAGCAGGCCCGGTACATCGACGAGATCGGGTCGCCGCGGGTGGGCTTCTACTTCGACGTAGGCAACATGGTCCGCTACGCCCGCCCTGCCGAATGCATCGACGTGCTCGGGCCTCGCATCATGAAACTGGACGTAAAGGAATACAGCCTCACCCGCATGCGGGAAGAAGGAGTGTGGAAGGGCTTCGGCGTGGAGATCGGCGACGGCGACTGCGACTGGCCCGCTGTCGGTGCCGCACTTGATCGACAGGAATGGACCGGGTGGGCCAGTGCCGAGGTCGGCGGTGGAGACACCCAGCGTCTGACCGTGATCGCGGACCGGATGGAACGAGCACTGCAATCCTGAGGGGACGGAGAGCCACATGACCAAGCGAACCGACACCGAGTTGACCCGCCGCGACTTCGTCGCCACCACCGCGGCCGGAGCGGCGATGGCTGCGACCCCACTGGCCCTCGCCCGCAGCGTTCATGCCCAGGGCAAGGACGTGGTGCGGTGCGGCGTCGTCGGATGCGGCGGCCGAGGCACCGGCGCTGCGGTCAACGCGATGGAAGCCAACCCCTCGACGCACATCGTGGCGATGGCCGACCTCTTTCCCGACAGGCTCCAGTCGAGCCTCGGCCACCTTCGCGACCAGGAGGGTCATGCATCGCAGGTCGTCGTGACCGAAGAGGACACCTACACCGGCATCGATGCCTACCGGCAGTTGATGGCCCGCGACGACATCGACATGGTCATTCTCGCCACGCCTCCGCACTTTCGCCCCTACCACTTCGAGGAAGCGATCAAGCAGGGCCACCACGTCTTCATGGAAAAACCCGTCGCAGTCGACCCCGTCGGCGTGCGCCGCGTGATCGCCGCGGCCGAATCCGCCGATGCGCAGGGGCTGTCCGTGGTCGCCGGAACGCAACGGCGACACCAGCCCAACTACATCGCGGCCATGGAGCAGATCCAGGACGGGGCCATCGGCGATGTCGTGATGGGACGCTGCTACTGGAACATGGGGGGGCTGTGGAGCCACGAACCTCGCGACGACTGGTCCCCCATGGAATGGCAACTGCGGAACTGGCTGTACTTCACGTGGCTCAGCGGTGATCACATCTGCGAACAGCACATCCACAACCTCGACGTGGTGAACTGGGCCATGGGCGGCCCCCCCGTCAAGGCCGTGGGCATGGGCGGACGCCAGATGCGCACCGAGGAACGGTACGGACACATCTTCGACCACTTCGCCATCGACCTGGAGTATCCCGGCGACCGGCACGCCATCAGCATGTGCCGCCAGACCGACGGCTGCGCCGGGCGGGTCGAGGAACACATCCACGGCACCCGGGGCACGATGCACCTGCACCCGGGACGATCGGTCATCGTCGGTGAAACCGAGTGGACCTTCGACGGCCCCACACCGAATCCGTACGTGGTGGAGCACCGGGATCTCATCGCGAGCATCCGCGGCGATGGCCCCCGCCTCAACGAAGGTCGCCGCGTGGCCGAGTCCACCTTGACTGCCATCATGAGCCGCATGTCCGCCTACACCGGCCAGGACGTCACCTGGGAACAGGCCATGAACTCGCAACTCGACCTCACCCCGCCTTCGTACGCCTTCGGCGACATCGAAACTCCACCGGTCCCACGGCCCGGTAAGGACCAGTTGATCTGAACACCCCGCGGAGCACCCCCATGCAGCGTCGTGAATTCATCGCCACCACCGCCGCCGCGTCGATCGCGGCCGGGCTCGGGCGCAGCGCCCTGGGCCAGGACGGACAGCCTGCCGCGGCCAATGGCGCCAGGAGCAACACCTTCACCCTCGACTACGCGCCGCACCTGGGCATGTTCCGCCACCACGCCGGCGACGACGCAGTCGACCAGATCGACTTCATGGCCGAAGCCGGTTTCCGGTCGCTCGAGGACAACGGCATGCGCGGCCGGTCCATCGAGGACCAGCAGCGCATCGCCGACGCGCTGCAGCGAAACGACATGCGCATGGGCGTCTTCGTGATGAACATGGACGGGGCCTGGAAGCCCAGCCTCACCACCGGCAGCGCCGACGAGCGGGCCCGCTTCGTCGAGAACGCCCGCGAATCGGTCGAGGTCGCCAAACGCACCAACGCCACCTGGATGACCGTGGTCTGCGGCGAGGTCGCCGACGGCGTTCCCATGGACAAGCAGACCGCCAACGTCATCGAGGCTCTCAAGCATGCTTCGGTCGTGCTGGAACCACATGGCATCGTGATGGTGTGCGAACCGCTGAACTGGCGCGACCACCACGGGCAGTTCCTTCGCTACACCCCGCAGTCCATCGAGATCATGGAAGCCGTCGACTCACCCTCGTGCCGGATCCTCCAGGATCTCTACCACCAGCAAGCCACCGAGGGAAACCTCATCGACCACATGAACGCGGGCTGGGACTACATCCCCTACTTCCAGGTCGGAGACAATCCCGGCCGTCGGGAACCGGGCACGGGCGAAATCAACTACGCCAACGTGTTCAAGCACATGCACAGCCGAGGCTACGACGGCATCGTCGGCATGGAGCACGGCAAGAGCATGGGCGGCAAGGAGGGCGAGGTCGCCCTCATCGAGGCCTATCGCACCGTCGATCCGGCATGAGCCGTCAGCAACTCCGTTCCGACAGTTCCTTGCGACTCGGATAGAACGCCAGCAGCAGCAGCAGGCAGCCGATGGCCATGTACATCGGAACAAGGAAGAGCTTGCCGTAGTCCGGGGCGACTTCACCGGCAGGGGTCGCCCATTCTCCCACAAGCATCGTCGTGAACAGGCTGCCCACGACGGTACCGATGCCCACGATGACGAGGTTGAACAGGTTCTGCGCCGTGGCCTTGACATCGTCCGTGCATTCTTCGTCCACGATCATGAATGCAACGAAGATGAAGCACCCGAAGCAGAGTCCGTGAAGCGAGACCCCTGCCAGGAGCGTGACCATGCTCGGGATTCCAAGCGATCCCTGCAGCCAGTCGACCTGCGAGAAGAGGAACATCCGGGCGGCATACGCCAGGAGGCCGACGCAGAGCAGCGTCTTGCGCGACCACTTCGCCGCGATGAACGGGATGAGGAAGAGCACCACGATTTCCGTCACCTGGCCCAGCACCATCATGCCGCCACCACCGACTCCGAAGATGCTGTTCACCACGCCGGTGAACCCTTCGTCCTTGTTCTGGAAGCCGGAAAGGAACGGACTGGTGTAGATGAAGTAGAACTGGTGAATCATGCTCACGGGCACCGCGACGAGGAAGAGCGTCACCAGCGGCGACTTGCGTACTTCCCGCAGCGTCTCAGCAAAGGCGAACTCCTCCTGCCCCTTCTGTGGGGGCGTCCTGGGAAGCGTGAAGCAGTAGAGCCCCATGATCAGACCGATGACTGCGCTGATACGGAATGCGTACACCATTCCGGCGGCCTGTTCCTTGAGCTGTTCGCCCTCCGTGGCCTCTGCCGGCGTGAAGTAGTGCAGCAGCAGCTGCCCGACGCCGATGCCCACAGCAATCCAGCCAAGGGTCCCCCAGAGCCGGACACGACCGAAGTCACGGTCGCGATCAGGCATGTGGTGAAAGGCAAGGGAGTTGGTCAATGCGATTGTCGGCGCGTAGATCAATGAATACGCGATCGAAAGCGAGAGGAACAACCAGAAGCCGCTGCCAACTCCACCTTCTACAGGATCGTTCTGAACCATCGACATGATCCAGACAATCACGGCTCCGGCAATGTGGCTGAGGCCAAGGTACCGCTCGGTGTTGAACCACCGGTCAGCAATCTGCCCGGCGATGAAGGGGCCGAGGATTGCTCCGACACCACCGGCGGTGAACATCCAGCCGATTTCATAGCCTTGGAACTGTCGATCCGTACTCAGGAAGACGTAGAGGAACGGAAGCCACGCCCCCCAGATCGCGTACTGAAGGAACATCATGAAGGACAGGCGGCTGCCCAGTCCCAGGCCCATGCGCGGTGCGGCGGTCGAATTCATATGGCGGTGCTCCATGCTCCCGGTTCGGGATCACAGGATATCGGCCAATCCGAGGCATGGGCGGTGGCCAAAACGACGGCGGCCGGGACAATGTCCCGGCCGCGTTGGACGGCAGTCCCACCATAGAGTGCTGCCGTCCAATGAGTTCGCTGGTTCGCTGGTGGGGTGTGCCCGCCGAAAGCATGTTCGTGGCCAGGCATCAACTGGTTCCATTGCGTACGAATGGAAGCCCGCTTTTTCGAGTGATCCCGCTTTACCGGTGCATGAGAGGGGGCAATGAGTTCATTTGCCGGATTTGCTCTCCCAACTGTGAGATGGACCCCTTGGCGGACGCAGTACCAGGTGAAGGGTGATGACTCCTCTCCCTTCACGCTCCCACCGGAGCGGAACACACGACTCTCCCGGGACACACGTCCCGAGCCAATCTCTCATCCCTTGCGCGTGGGCGCCTCCTGGAACGGTTCCGGGAGGTTGCTCCATTTTTGGCCGGCGTATCCAGGCACATCCAGTACCGTACTCCTCCCATGGCTGAGAAACGGACGATCGGAACCCTTGGGATGCTCTTTGCATCCATCGGCGGCATCCTCGGCAGCGGCTGGCTGTTCGGTCCGCTCTACGCCGCACAGCTGGCCGGGCCCGCATCACTGGTGGCGTGGACCATCGGCGGCTTCGCCATGATCCTCATTGCCCTCACCTTCGCTGAACTCGGCGCCATGCTCCCGATCAACGGGGGCATCGCACGCCATGCGCTCTTCAGCTATGGACGCACCTCGGGGTTTCTGATTTCGCTGTGCGCATGGCTGACCTTCATCGTGATCACCGCAACCGAGGTGCAGGCGGTGATGCAGTACTCCACCATCTACCTCCCCTTTCTGACCGAACGCACTCCGGACCACAGTCACCCGCTGACGACGATCGGCTATGCCTGCGCCGCCGGCCTGTGGATCATCTTCGCCCTGATCAACTGGATCGGCATACGGCTCTTCTCCGTCATCAACAACTGGCTGACCTGGCTGAAGATCGTGCTCATCATCGTGGTGTCGATCGCCCTGTACAGCCTCGCCTTTGACTTCAAGAACCTCGATGACATCAAGGAGGGCGGCTTCGCCCCCATGGGCATGACCGGGATCTTCCAGGCCCTGGCCTATGGCGGGGTGATCTACGCATTCACGGGATTCCAGCATTCCTCGGTAGCCGCCGGTGACTCCCGCAATCCCCAGCGGGATATCCCCCTCGCTGCGATCGGGTCGATCGTGATCTGCCTGGTCTTCTACCTGTTGATCCAGCTGGCCTTTCTCGGCGCCCTTGGCGGTGACTCACTGTCCCACGGCTGGAAGACACTCCAGTTCAAGGACGACGTCGGCCCACTGGCTGGACTGGCCATGAAACTCGGCGCCGGGTGGCTCTTCATCGTGATCTTCGTCGGTGCGATCGCTTCTCCACTGGGGTGCGGAATGATCAATCTCGGCTCATGCCAACGACTGACCCGGGGCATGAGCCACGACGGGTTCGTACCACGTCGTCTCGGGCGCATCGGCCGATTCCACACGCCACCCTGGGCCATCGCGATCACCTTCCCCATCGGGCTCTTTCTGTTTCTGCCGTTCCCCGGTTGGCAGGAGCTCGTGGCCTTCCTCGCCACGGTGGTGGTCCTCGCCTACGCCGTCGGGCCCATCGGGGTCATGGCCCTGCGACGCCAGTTGCCGGATCAACAACGCCCCTTCCATCTCCCGATGGCAGGGGTCATCTGTCCCATTGCATTCATCATCTGCGGATTGCTGATGCACTGGGCGGGGTGGACGATCGTCTGGAAACTGACCGCCACCGTGCTCGGAACCGGCTTGATCTTCGTGCTGCTCCAGGTCGGGCGCAAACCGCTGGACCTGCGAGAAGCATGCTGGATCCCGCTCCTGCTGCTCGGTATCGCCACCCTGACTCTGCTGGGCACGCACGGTGGGCTCGGCTACATCTCTCCCTGGATCAACATCGGACTCGTCGCCGCATGGTGCCTGGTCGTCTATGGCATCGCCTGGTTCACGGCGATCCCGCCGGAGGAGACCCGGATGCACGTGAACGCCGCCTTCGAGGCGGACCAGGCCGACTACGACGCGGTTCTTGATACCGAGTGAACCCGCTAGACTGATCCGCATGACGATTCACGCCGACCTGCGAAGCGACACCATCACTCTGCCATCCGATGCGATGAAGCAGGCCATGATCGAGGCGGAACTCGGGGACGATGTCCTCGGGGACGAGCCGACGGTCCTGAAACTGCAGGACACCGTGGCCACTCTCTTCGGCAAGGAAGCAGCCTGCTTCGTTCCCTCGGGCACAATGGCCAACCAGGCTGCGATCCGGGCCCAGACCCAACCCGGTGACGAGATCATCACCCACCGCGACAACCACATCTATCTCTACGAGTCGGGCGCCTGGGCCGCAATCTCGGGCTGCTCGATCCGACTGCTTGATGGCGATGGTGGGCAGTTCGATGCCCAGAGCGTGCTTGCCGCGATCCAGCACGAGGACGCCCACTATCCCAACTCCAGCCTGCTGGTGGTGGAGAACACGCACAACCGCGGCGGCGGAACGGTCTGGTCGATGGACCGTCTCCAGTCCGTCACCGATGCAGCACGACAACACGGGCTGCGATGCCACCTCGATGGAGCACGCATCTGGAATGCCTGCGCCGCATCGGGGATCGAACCATCGACGTATGCCGGGTGCTTCGACACCGTCTCGGCCTGCTTCTCGAAGGGGCTGGGATGTCCCGTCGGATCCATCGTCGCTGGCGACGCCGAAACGATTCACCGTGTCCACAGGATTCGTAAACTTCTTGGTGGCACGATGCGGCAGAGCGGCATGCTGGCGGGAGCCTGCATGCATGCACTGGAACACAACCGCAACCGGCTCGCCGACGATCACCAACGGGCTCGACGACTGGCGGATGCCATTGCCGGGATTCCCGGTCTCGAACTCGGCCCCTCCCCGGTGGAGACGAACATCCTCTACTTCGATGTACCGGGCAACGCCGACGAATTCACCGCCAGGCTTGAAGCGGCCGGCATCCGCATGTTCAGCGTCGGCCCCCGCACCGTACGAGCCGTCCTGAGCCTGATGGTGGATGACGAGGGGATCGATCGAACCATCGAGGTGCTCACCGACCTTGCGGAGTCCTGAACACCCGGTGGCAAGGGCCCATCGGCTACCATGCCCACCGGCTGCAAGCCATGGAGACCTCGATCGTGCCCAACTACCTCACCGACATTCCACCGGGACCTGAACCACCGTCGGTTCTGCACGCGGTCATCGAAATTCCGTCCGGTTCAAGCAACAAGTACGAGTACGACAAGCAGTTGAACGTGTTCAAGCTTGATCGGACCCTCTATTCGCCTGTCCACTACCCGGGGGCATACGGCTTCATTCCCGGCACCTACGCCGAGGATGGCGATCCGCTCGACGTCCTCGTACTGCTTGATGGCTACTGCTTCACCGGGGCGGTCCTGGAAGTCCGCCCACTGGGCGTACTCGGAATGCGGGATGAGAAGGGGCCGGATCACAAGATCCTCGCCGTCCCCACGAACGATCCCCGCCGCACCGAGATGACGGGCCTGCAGCACCTCGCCAAGCATGTTCTTCGCGAAGTCGACTACTTCTTCCACATCTACAAGGACCTGGAAGGCAAGCACGCCGACACCTACGGCTGGGAGGATCGACTCGATGCCCATCGCGTCGTCGAGGAGAGCATCCAGGCCTACCAGGATCGGCTATCGAGTTGATCCTGTGAACCACGTTGCACTTCATGAAAAGGAAAATCACATGACACGCCTCGCACTCTGCTCGATCGTCGCACTCCTTGCCGGATGCTCGGCCAACCACGGGAACCAGGGCTTCGTCGAAGGCTGGGAGGAACAGGGTCAAAATCTCAAGCAGGGCGCCGAGGATACGCCCGCGAGTTTCGATAACGCACCCGGCGAAAAGTCGGATCTGGTCAAGGACCAGGAAGCGAAGTGGCAGGAATCCACCACTCCCAAGGACCAGTGATTCCATGTCGGTACTGAACTCCGTGACCGTGCGCCTCGGCTTGCTGGGACTTGCCTCCCTCTGCCTGGCCGCAGATGCGGACGACTCGAAGGTCGATCCACTCCTCGAGCAGGGAACGGCGTTCATCCTGACCACCCAGGAGGGCGAAGGATCCCGGGAGTGGCCCTATGAGGGTGTCTACCGGGTCCGGGGGCCGAACCAGAATCTCGTGATTCCAATGGGGTATCGAGTCGGGGGTACATCGATCACCGGCATGGCGCTGGTGCGATCACCCGCGATGCGTGACGATCCACAACGCAACGCCGCCCTGGATCGGGCCATCGAATTCGTCTGCGAAGCGACCTCGGACCCGCTGATGTCCTACAAGCAGTACGGCGGCGGATACGACGTGAGGGGATGGGGCTACATCTACGCGATCCTGTTCCTCCGTGAACTCCAGGATCGGGACGTGATCCCGGAACCCCGGCAGCAGCAGGTCCAGGATGCCATCGAGTTCTACACCCGTGGCCTCGTCGCCATCGAGATCCCGACCTGGGGTGGCTGGAACTACTCCAGACGCCGCAGCGTTGACCGCCCCTGCCCCCAGGCTCCCTTCATGACCGGGCCAGCCATCCAGGCCCTGGCCACGGCGGCGGCAGGCGGGCAGCAGATTGATCCCGCAGTGATCGAACGGGGATTGGACGCACTGGAACGAAGCCGTTCGGTCACCGGAGCTGTCGAGTACACCGGCGGGGACGAACAGGCCGGGGCGAACACCCTCGTAGCCGGCGCCGTGGGACGAATGCTCGCAACGGAATCCACCCTCTACATGGCGTCGCGTGGCTCACTCGACTCGGTACGCGGCGCACTGGATGCATTCTTTGCGCACTGGGAACGTCTTGAAGAACGCCGAGCCCGCAGCGGGACCCACGAGGGACCGTTCGGAGTTGCTCCCTACTACTTCTTCTACGCCCACCTCTACGCGGCCCAGGCCATCGAGCTGCTGCCGAAGTCCGTGCGGATGGAGTACCACGACCGGCTGCGGCAACGACTGCTGGTCGTTCGCGCCGAGGACGGCACATGGAACGACCGGGTCTTTCCCCGCTCGGCGACCTACGGAACTGCCATGGCGATTCTTTCGCTGACCATGCCGGAAGAAAACCGCATTCCGAAATGGCCGATCGAGCCGAAGACCGAGGCCGCACCCTGATCTCGCTCAGTCCCAGCTGCCGCTTCGGCCCTTCTTGATGCCACCACGTTCACGCTTCGTCTTGAGTCGGCGTTCCTTGGAAGCCCGGGTCGCCCGCGTAGGCTTGCGATGCTTCCTGGGGGTGAGCGCCGCACGCACGAGTTCGATGAACCGCTCGGTCACCGCACGTCGATTGGCCAGTTGCGTCCGATGCCGGCGTGAGGTGACCCGAAGGATGCCGCCGACGGTGATGCGGGTCGACAAGGCCTCCTGAATCTTCGCTCGCTGCCCCTCGCTGAGGGAGGGCGATGCGCCCACGTCGAAGCGGAGGGTGACGCAGGTTTCCACCTTGTTGACGTTCTGGCCGCCGGGACCGGTACCCCGCGTGCATTCCATGCGAAGCTCGTTCTCGGGGATATGCAGGGATCGGGTGATCTCGATCATGCCGGCTCCAACACGAGTGTACCATGGCCTGCATGTCCAGCGATGGCGCCAAACGGGACGTGTTTCCCAACACGATGAGTACCTGGATCCACCAACAACTCCAGGGGGGTGGCCGTGACCTCGTCAACGAGCACGTCATGTCCGTGTACGCGCATCCACTGAAGGTGTACTTCCTCGGATCAAGCCTCCGGTCACTCGGGGAAGCCGACGACATGGTCGCGGGCTTCTTCGCCAGTCGACTCGAACGCGATGGCTACTTCGACCAGTGGCGTGAAAGCGACATGCGTCTCCGTCGCTGGCTGATGAACGGTTTCCTCTTCTTCCTCAAGGAAGAAATCCGGCGACAGAAACGCGATGGCAAGTCGTCTCTCGGCGAAGACCCGATCACACCGATGTTCGAAAACCCGGATGCGGACTTCGACCGGGCCTGGGCCCAGGCCATGGTCCGTGACGCCTGGGTCGATGCCGCCAGATCCTGCGAGAAGGATGGGCTCGGTGATCACTGGCGACTCTTCATCCGGCACCACGTGGACGGCCTTGCCTACAAGGAGTTCGTGCACGAGTTCCAAGTCACACCTTCCCAGGCCGCGGTGATGGTCCGGACTGCGACATCCCGGTTCAAGAAGGCGGTACGGGAGCGGATCCTGATCGACGGCGTCCGGGAATCGGAGATCAACAGCGAGATCCAGCGGCTGATGGAGATCACATCATGACGACAGACGGAACAAACCCGCCTGATCCCGGGACCTTCGACAACTCGATGGTTTCCGGCCTGCTGCGCATCGCATTCGACCCGGCTCGTCGTCCCGTGGACCACCTCATCGAACGCCTGCAGCAAGCGGACGCAACGGAGTGGTTCAAGGATGCCCTTGCCAAGGGGACACTGGCCGATGCGGGTGATCCCCAGGCCCTTCTGATCACGGGAGAAGCCGATGCAACCCGGCTGGATGCACTCAAGGACCAGGCCAAGGCGGAGTTCGCCAAGGCCGGTGATGCCGACGATCGGATGCGTGGACTGCTGCACTACCTGTTCATCATTGCCGCCGGTCTCGAACACCATGGGCTGTTGCTGTCATCACAGCCACGAGGCGAGATCTCGGCCGTCCTGCTGGAACTGGCTCTCTCGTTGCCGACGCCCTGGAACGACTTCGTCGCCGAGGCGGCGATGACGCCTCTCCAGTCCAGCTGAGCACGGGCTCACGTTGCCTGGGGCGCCTTCGCCGGCATGTCGATGGTCGTGGTGGGGAAGGCGAAGTCCGCACCGTGGCTGGCAACGATCTCCCCGATCCTGAACATGACGTCCTGCTGGAGGAATGCCGCCTCCCCCATGGAGCAGCCAGCCAGTGAATGGCAGGTGACCTGGAGATCGAGGCTTGAATCGCCGTAATTGTTGAACACCACTCGCAGCAACGCACCGTTGTCCACCTCGTCGTGCGCCTTGAGCATCTCGGTGATCTCGTCACTCACGGCCCTGACCTGGCCGAAGTCTTCGTATCGAAGCCCGACCACGAGGCGTATCCGTCGATGCGTCGCCTCCGAGAGATTCATGATGGGATCCGTCAGGAACATCGAGTTGGGAAGGATGATGGGAATCTTGTCCCAACCGCGGATGCAGGTCTGGTAGAGACCGATCCGCTCAATCGTCCCGGCGATGCTCTTGCTCCTCATCTCGACGTCATCACCGATCCGGAATGGTCGGGAGAACAGGATCATGACTCCGCCGAAGAGATTCTTGAACACGTCCTGGAATGCGAAGGTCAAGGCGAAGCTGCTGGCGCCGCCGAGGGTGATGATCGCGGTCATGTTGACCCCGTAGGTCTGCAATGCAATCAGCAGTGTTCCCAACCAGACCAGCACGATCAGGAAGTTGGAGATGGCACGGATGATCGTGACATCCACCATCTCCCCGCCTTCCTTGGGCTCGGTCAGCATCTTCTCGTATGAACGAACCATGCGGGACAGGAACCAGCCGCACAGCAGAAGCACAAGCCCGGTCCGGACCTGCGCGATTCGCATCGCGGACATGCTGTCCAGCCGCTTGGCGGGATCGGGCTCGATGAACATCTGCAGGGCCAGCGACAGGGCAACCAGCCAGATGATGAGCCCGAGGGGGCGGCTGAGTACCGAGGCGATCACCGCCGACCAGCGAAATCCTCCGTGATGCATGCGTCGAGCGAACCTCGAAAGCA
Source organism: Phycisphaerales bacterium (assembly GCA_029245245.1). Lineage (GTDB taxonomy): Bacteria > Planctomycetota > Phycisphaerae > Phycisphaerales > SM1A02 > UBA854. The sequence continues at coordinate 76,050 of JAQWPT010000011.1, read as the reverse complement.
ACCACGCCTGAACGATGTTGATGACCAGGGCCACCACAAGCACGATTCCGATCGAAATCAGCATTTCGTCACGAGCGTCGCAGAAAGTGACCACGTGATCCCACCAGGTCTGGTCCATCGACTCGGATCCAGCGGAAGGGGCAGTCGCAGCCAAGGTCGTTGTATCATTCATGGCTGAGCAGGATACGACACGGACCCCCTTCACGTCCAAGCCACCCCGAGAGAGCCCTGGAATGCGACCCGTTCACTTGCTGCTGATGCTTCTGGCCACGCTGGTGGGCACTTCCAACCTTCATGCCTTTGAGCCGGAATCGGACGTGAAGGTGACCAAGGAAGCAGGCACATCTCTCATTGTCGGCACCAAACTCTCCCCCCCGCTGTCCTTCAAGGACCAGAACGGGAAGTGGACCGGCCTCTGCATTGAACTCTGGAAGCAGATCGCTCTCCAACTCGGCTACACCACCACGTATCGCGAATACAGCACCCTCGATGAACTCCTGAAGGCCGTCGAGAACAAGGAAATCGATGTCGCTGCTTCCTCCATCACGATGACCGCCGAGCGTGACACGTTCATGGACTTCTCCCATACCTTCGCCCCGGCGCACCTCGGCATCGCGGTGTTGCCGATGACCGGCCCGGGCTGGTGGGATGCCATCGTTCGGATCTTCTCCTGGGATTTCGCGCAGGCGATGCTTTCCCTCGGCGTCCTGCTGCTGATCACCGGCTTCATTCTCTGGCTCGTGGAGCGCCGTCACAACACGGATCAGTTTGGTGGACCGTCACACAAGGGCATTGGCGCCGCCTTCTGGTGGTCGGCGGTGACCATGACTACGGTCGGATACGGGGACAAAGCCCCCATCACGGCGGCCGGGCGGTCAATCGCTCTGCTCTGGATGTTCGCTTCGGTCATGGTGATCTCCGGGTTCACCGGCGCCATCGCTTCCTCGCTGACCATCGGGCAGATGCGGCCCGCGATCTCCAATGCGTCACAACTACCCTACGTCAAGGTCGGCACGCTCCAGAGTTCCACCGCGTCCCACTGGCTCCAAGAACACCTGATTCCGTTCACCAACTACGAATCCACGGATGCAGGGCTCCAGGCCCTTCTCAACCATGAAATCGAGGCCTTCGTAAACGACGACCTGGTCATTCGATTCCACGTCCGATCCAACTACTCGAACAAGATCGTGGTGCTGACGGACACGTTCGATCCCGGGTTCTATGCCCTGGCCGTCCCCCTGAGCAGCCCACGCCTCAAGCCCATCGATATCGCACTTCTCAAGGAACTCGCCAACCCCAAGTGGGAGACCCTCTGGCGACAGTACATCGGACCCTGACCCATGCAACTGCTCCTTGCCACCCTCCTGTGTGTCCACGGACTGGCCACTCCTCCCACGCCCACGTCGAAACCAGCGGAACCGCCTCATCCATTCACCCGGATCGCCTTGATCGGTGCCAGCGTGACCTGGGGCTTCGGGAACTCCGTGGAAATCCCGCTGGAAACCTACACCCACAACGAACCGATCGACCTCGCCGACGTGATCGAGGCGACACTCGTGACCGATCACGACATCGTGGTCTCCGGTGGTGATGCGACCTTCTTCCGTACACCACAGAGTTCGGGATCACGCCAGGTCAATGAGGCGGTGGCCGCTGAGCCGACCCTGGTACTCGCCCTCGACTTTCTCTTCTGGTACGGCTACGGAAACCGGGGCACGGATCTGAAGTTCCACACCGGCGCAGATTCAAGGCTGGCCATGCTGGAACGGGGGCTGAAGGAACTCGACCGCTTCACGTGCCCCGTGGTCGTCTTCGACTTCCCTGACATGTCTCCCGCCATCGGCATCATGCTCAGCAGTTCCCAGGTCCCGACGCCTGATGAATTGGCTGCCCTGAACACGCGCCTGCACGACTGGGCGGCAGAACGTGACAACGTCACCCTGTTGCCGCTGGCCGCGACCATCGACGAGATCCGCACCAACGAAGGCTTCACAATCCAGGAATTGCAATGGCCTGCGGGGAGCCTTCGAACGATCATTCTCCCTGATCAACTGCATCCCACCACCGACGGCACCATCGCCCTCAGTCAACTGGCCCTTCGAGTACTCGATGATCGCACCCCGTCCATCGTGCCGACTGACTACCACCGGGATCCAAATGCCGTCCGGTCCCACCTTGATCACGTGGAGATCGAGGAGGCTCGAGATGCCGGCATGCCGGTCAAGAGCGAGGCTCCAACTCCCCCCAGTGAAGACTGAGGCTCCCTGGGAGCTGATTTGTGAAATTTCCAGGAGATGCCGCGCACAGCCGGAACGGCTCGTGCCTATCTCCAGTGCAGTGGAAGAGTACACGGCCCTTCCGCTGCATCCTCTCTGGCGGACATTGTTCGCTTCATGAACCTCCCGGCCCGGCACGAGCCGGGAGGTTCATGACATGGGGTGCCGCGACTGGAACTATGATGCCATCCCATGGTCACGGATGAGCAGCTCCCCGACGACAGAATGAACTGGAAGGCGATCTTCATCGCCCTCGGTCCTACCGGCCTGCTGGGCATCGCGTGGGCAACGATGCCCGCGATTCTCGGCATCACGCTTCTGTTCCTCATCGGTGATGCGGCTACCGCACTCAAGGGCCTCGGTCACTGGGGATTCCTTGTCTACATATTCGTCTTCATGGTGACCTCCGGGCTGGGCATCCTGCCGACCTTTGCGCAGGCCGTGCTCGGAGGCTGGGTCTTCGGCCTGCCCCTGGGCCTGCTGGGCGCCCTGATCGGATTCACCGGCGGATCACTCATCGGCTACGGGCTGTCACGAGCCGTTGCGCAGGACCGGGTCGAGGAACTGATCAAGAAACATTCCCGTGCCTCGGCCGTCCGTGACGCCCTGATCGGCCGTGGCTTCTGGTCGACCACGGGCATCGTGACCCTGCTGCGAGTCCCACCGAACTCACCCTTCGCGCTGACGAATCTGGTGATGGCCAGTTGCAAGGTGGCGATCGTTCCCTACATCATCGGTGTAGTGGTCGGCATGACCCCTCGTACGGCATTGTTCGTGGGATCCGCCGCTGCAGCGGCATCGACCGGGGCCGTCGACATCCAGACCTTCATCACCGAGGGCAAGGGCGGCCTCGTCCTGCTGCTGGGCCTCGTCCTGCTGCTGGTCGCCCTGGGCATCGTCGGATGGATCTCGGACCGGGCACTGAAGACGCTCGGCCTCAGCACCGCCTCCACACCAGACACCTCGGGTGATGCCTGAAAAAGTGCACCGGGCGACGGGATGGCCCGCCGCCCGGCACTGTTCATCGGACATCAGTTCCACATCAGTTGCATTCGCCCCAGGACGAGATCACGAAGAGCAGTTCCTCGACCCCGACCATCATGTCGCCATTGACGTCGATGTCGTGATCCATGGTGCCCCAGGCCGCCAGCACCAGCAGCAGATCATCGACACTCACCTCCATGTTCCCATCGAGATCGCCCGGGCAGGGGTCGTGCCCGTCGAGTCCCTCGACATGAACGTGCATGCCGTTGAGTTCAGCGTGCGAGAACTCCGGTGGCCACGCACCATCCACAATGAAGCCGAAGGTGGCTGACGCCCCGGGCTCGAGGTAGCCGTTGTGGAACTCGTTTCGGATGAGCCCGTTGCCATCGGAAGACTCGTGAATCGCATTCCAGATCGAAGTGATGTCCGGACCGCCTTCGTAGGTCATGCTCCACTCGAACATCGGCATGTCACCCATGGAGTTCGTCACGGTCATGCTGGCCTCGTAACCACTTCCCCAATCGTTGACGAGTTCAATGGAGACGGAATCCGGCCCCTGCATTCCTCCGTCGCAGGCGGCTTCGGCGCACAGGGAGTCTTCGCCGTTGAAGTCACCCTCGTTGGCAGTACATGCTGCCTCTGAGATCAGGCGACACCCCTCGTCGATGCAGCAGGCTCCGATCGGATCAGAGTTGTCATTGCCGAATACGACATCGCATGCTGCATAGAACCCCTCACCAACTGGATCCTGTCGCTGCCAGATGATGTAGAGCACGTGCCGACCCGATCGCTCCGGCAGCACGGTTTCAAACCGGTAGTCCTGGTCGACGAACGAAACCGGGCCGAGTTCCAGTTCTTCCATCTGGGCCCAGTTCAACGGATCCGTCGGATTCCAGTCATCGGTTGTCAACCACGCACGAAAGACGCTGGGGTTGTGGGGCGTGGTCGCGAACCAGACGAGTTCACGCGGGCCGGCCTGAACCGGTGTTGCAGGCCAGTCATCCCGGATCATGTCCAGGCAGGCATACTTGTCGTTGTCGGCCGATGCCAGTCGCCCATCCGGTATCGACTGGTCGTAGGGAATATTCGCCTGGTAGTCGGCCTCACCCGGGAAGAAGTTGACCAGTTCGTTCCAGTCGTAGAAGGGCTGGGTCCCACACTCGCCGACCGCGGCACGGGCCGCATCGGAATCCGGGCTCTTGGGCCCCTCAAGGTAGATTGAATACACGCGACTGACCGGGTCCTTCATGGAACCATGGCCAAGCGCCACGCCGACGGGAGCCATCATCACGATGGCGAACAAAGGTGTTGTGTTTCTCATGTTCATCTCCTGCAGTTGTTGGCAAGGCGACATCCTGCCGCCAATCACGTTGCAATACGCAGCATGCGCCACTTTTGCTTTCAGTAATCGACGCATTCTTCTTATTCCAAAAAAGGTGGAATCATGAGGCGGATGCCGTGCACGCTGCGCTCATTACGAGGATTGCGCAAGTGAGTCGCACCCGGCCGGAGGCACCCAGTATTTCCGAATGGAACCTTCGGAGCCTTGATTTCAAACGCATACTTCCCGTGCTTTCATGAACAAAACCGTCTCCATCTAAAGGACCCGACATGCTGAGTGCCTCCTTGCTTTCAATGGCCCTGTTTGCCTTTCCCGCCAATCTCGTGAACAACGGCGATTTCGAAGAAGGACTGTCCGGATGGACGGTCACCGGCAACGCAGAACTCGATGCGAACGGACACGATGCCACGCCAGGTCTGCGGCTGACTCCCGCCCCGGGTGTCACGGCGGAGGCCAGCCAGATCATCAGTGGACTGCAACCACGCAACCGCTACACCGTGATTGCCAAGGTGCGAAGTGACAATCGTCTCTGCCCACCGATCCTGGCGATCCGAAACGGAGCCCAGATCGAGAAGGCCTCCGGGTACACGGCCATCGAAGAGCAGGGGCAATGGGTTGAGGAGCGATTCGAGTTCTTCACCGCCGATACGACAAGCGTCAACCTGGTGCTGCAGGCATGGCAGACCACCGAGGACGCCGTGGTCCATTTCGACGGCATCACCATCCTCCAGGGCCGACACCCCGCCCCCGACCCGGAACCATGGCAGGGTGAGTTTGCCGGCCCGCCCTCGATCACGGTGCAGCCGAATCCCGGTGACGAACTGATCGGCAACGGCGACTTCACGAACGAAACCATTGCACCATGGGATCCGGGCATCGAGGCGGAACTGGTCGACACGGATCAGGGACCTGCCATGCGACTCCGCTCGACCGAAGATACATCGCGCGCCCGCCAGGCGATCGACCTCTCCTTGGCGCCGGGTTCCCACTACGAGTTGACGGCGATGGCCCGTGTCGACCCTGGTGTCATTGCATCGATGTACCTGGTTGGTTCCGGAGATTTCATCGCCACGACACCCATCGACAGCGTCGAGTGGCAGAACGTGGTCCTGGAGTTCACAACGGGTGAATCCTGGGTCTCCGATCTCAAGCTCACACTGGAGAACTGGAAGAACCAGCCCGGCGATGCATGGTTCACCGACATCCAGTTGCGCGCCATCGGAACCGAGTGGTCACCGACCACGGACATCGTCCCGCTCCCGACCGGGGGATTCTACGAAACCTTCGACTCGGGGCGACTCGATCCGGCCCGGTGGCTGATTTCCCGCAAGTCCTGGGGTGGAGACAACGGCGGGGTCAGCCCGCTGAACTGTTCGCTTGTTCACGACATGGATGGTGACACGCCCATCGTCGCCCTGCGCATGCAGGCCAACGGCGATCTCTACGACGGCCCCATCGAGCACGAGGGCCGAAGCACGCGCGTTGGCGCCGCCATCGCCACTCGCCAGTACTACGCCTCGGGTCGATATGAAGTCCGGGCCAAGGTCGCGCCGGAACCGGGAGCAGTGACCGCATTCTGGCCATTCCACTACATCGATTACCACCCTGCTCAGGATGGGCATTGGCATGAACCCAACCCCAGGCGAAATACGGAAATCGACTGGGAGTTTCCGACGGACCTCCGTGGAAATGAAACCGAGGCGAAGGACGCCGGCGTCGATCCGGACCAGATCGCCTTCACCAATGCACGGACCAACAGTTGGGGCGGGCAGTTCGGTGGAGAAGGCGGGGAACACAAGGGTCGGCACCTCCTGCGTGCTGCGGACGGCACGATCGTGGACGTCGCCGAGGACAGCCTGGCCGGGATCTACCATACCTATGCCATCGAGTGGCACAGTGGAAGCGATCTCGGGGACAACGGGGACACCCGTGATGAGCAAGGCTGCGTGCGATGGTATTTCGACGACGTACTCATCGACGAACTGCTCGATGTCGAATACGGACAGGGCAATGTTCCGTATCGCGCAGCACGATTCTGGATCGGGGCGTGGTTCCCCGCGTCCGGATACATTGGCGAAACCGGCTGGGGCGGAACTCCGGACTTCAACACGACGGAACTGCTCATCGCTTCGGTCTCCATCACCCCCTTCGATGAACCACGCGACACATGGGAAACCGAAACCGTTCCGAACCTCGCCTGGGCGACTCCCGACGAGTACCCCGTGGAACTCCACGTGGAACCACCCTGCCCCGCCGATCTGGATGAAGACGGACTGGTCGGGGTCATGGACCTGCTTGCCGTCGTAGCCGGTTGGGGACAGGCCGAGGCCGACGTCGATGGAGATGGGCTCGCCGGTGTCAGCGACCTGCTGCTGGTGCTCGCCCACTGGGGCCTGTGCCAGGACGGATAGATCCGTCTATTTCTTCATGGAGGGAGTCGGGCCGTCGAAACTCACCACGCCCGGCCCGAAACTGACGATCATCAGCAGCCCGCCGATGAGAGCCAGGTTCTTGAGAAACTGGATCTGCTCGGCTTCTCCACCCGTTGGCGGATGGAACAGGATCGTGGTCGGAATCAGGAAGAGGATCAGCAGGACGGCGCCCCAGCGGGCCTTGATCCCCAGGATCACCGCGATGCTTCCCAGCAACAGGAACACGATGGCGCCGATCAGCAGCACCTGGGGAGCGAAGATCCCCTTGGACTGCATCATGGCGGCAGTGGACTCGAATGTGCGGATGTCCTTGATCGCCGACCAGAGAAAGATGGCCCCGATGAGAATCCGTCCGACAAGTGGCAGCAAGGCCTGCATGCGTCACATCTCCTGTTTCGATGGGACGCCTATCGGCATGTCGCTGGTCGGACCTGCAGACATCAACGATCGGCGTGGATGGCTTCTTCGAAGGCGGCCTTGCCGACCTGATACTCGTCCGGGTTGTCCGGGAATCGAGCCTGCAGTTCCTTCTTGAGTTCCATGTACCTGCCCAGCAGTTCCTGGTCGGAACGAAGGCGATCCCGCAGAGTCATGGAGCGGGACCAGTGCTCGGAATCGAGCTGGAACAACTGCAGGTTCACGAGGCAGCGTCGATCGATCGACCGGGTGAAATGCCGACGACCCGGCACACCATTTTCTCCATGGCACCGGTACCCGATCTGCTTCAGTGGCTCGATGAGACACCCGGAATCCCGGAGGTGTTCAATTCCGATCATGATGTCGATCATGGGACGGCTGCAGGCACCGGGCACGCTCGTGCTGCCGATGTGCTCGATGAGTACAGGTGATTCTCCGCACGCTTCCCTGATGCGGCTCGCTTCTTCATCAAAAAGTGCCGGCCACTGTGCAGACCAGTCAGCCAGCAGGACCTCACTCGAGGTCAAGCCGATTCCGTCCCAGTGATCCATCTCAATCGTCACGGTGCATGGCTCCAACACTCCGTTTGAAAGAGCATACGCGCTTGATGCATGATCTGCCAATGCACAGCCGGGCACCCTTGGGGTGCCCGGCTGGATGTTGCTCCATGAATGTCACATCAGGGGCGACCACCGCCGCCGCGATCACCGCCGCCACCGCCGCCACCAGGACCGCCGGGACCGCCGCCGGGACCGCCGCCGGGACCGCCGCCGCCAGGACCGCCGCCGCCAGGACCGCCGCCGCCAGGACCGCCGGGACCACGTTCTCCGCCTCGGCGACCACCAGAGGCTGGGCCCCTCTCGGGACGATCATTGCCGTAGCGGGAACGCATCGCCCTCACGAGCGCCATGCGTTCCTCTTCATTGAGTTCACCGTCCCCATTGGCATCGAACTCGGCAATGACTTCCTCGCGATTGGCATCGCCGAAGTTGCCACCACCTTCACCCCGGCCTCCTCGGCCGGCGATCGCCTCATACTCTTCTTCGCCAAGCAGGGACTTGAGCCGGTCCATGTAGGTCCGATCGAGATCACGGCGTTTCTCCTCGACCTCCCGGACAGGGTCCTCTTCTACGTTGTTGCGTGATCCCCAGTCCCAGTCGTTGTTCACCCGGCGCTCGAGAAATTCCATCTCGCGTGGCTGATCGTGCTCACGCACCGCCATGAGCATTCGCTCAAGCAGTGGTGCCGACTCGCTGTCATAAGCCATCTCGATCGAATCAAGCGCCTCGGACATCTCGGGAGACAAGCCCTCGATGTCGCGGGCTCGATCAATGGTTCGCGTGACTCGGGAAACGCGGAAGACCCGGGGGTATCCGGTACGAAGCGCTTCGAGACGGAAGTCTCCACCCTGTTCCGCAGGAAGCAGGCTGGTCACGACCTCGATGTACTGGTCGTTGATGTTGCGAACGTCCTTCTGCAATCGGAACCGCTGCTTCATCATGTCCAGCGACTTCTCGTATTCCCTGGACTCCATCGACTTGTAGAGCCGAAGCTGGGCCGATTCGTCGTACTGCTGTCGCGATATGAGCGCCAGGTTCAGGTCGATGCCGTAACTGTGAAGCATGTCCTTGATGGATGCTTCCGTCTCGGGGTCGAGTGCAGAACCCGTATCCCGCAGCACGTGGAAGAGATTCACGGATTCTCCCGCGATGCGCCCCTGCCGCAACTGCTTGTTGCGGCGCAGGGTTCGATCGAGTTCGGGCAAGCGAGTGAGCTGCTCTTCGATCAGGATGGTCTGCAGTTCCTCCTCGAGACCGATGCGAAGCGCCAACTTCTCATCGGCGAAGGTCCGCAGAACGGACAGGTTCAGTGCAGAGAGTTCCAGCATTTCATCGGTCGATTCAAAGGCCGCCCTCTGGGTCTGGTATTCCTCCATGCCCTGTCGCATGACGCTGCGAGCATCATCGATCTCCGCCTGGATCGATTTCATGTTCTCGTCGGTTTCAGAGTTGCCGCCTTCAGCCTCGATCTCACGGCGGCGTTCGATCAGGCTCCTGCGAAGTTGTCGTGATTCGCCGTGAAGCTCCCGCATCTGCTGGCGCATTTCCTGGCGCTGGGCCTGCATTTCCTCGGTAGGCTCGGGCCGGCTGGCATCGATGTCCTCAAGAGACATGTTCAGGATTTCCACCGCCTCGGTAAACGATGCGTCGTAATCCTCGAAGATGAGACTGATGATGGGCTCCTGATCCTCCTTGAGCTGGAGAATCTCAGCAAGAATCTGGAGGTCACTCATCATGTAATCCGGGCGGGTCATGAAGTTGACCACTTCGCGGCCCCTGAAGCCGCTACCAGGACCGCCACGGCCTCCTCGGCCTCCGCGGCCTTCGCGAGCACCGCGTTCTCCGCGTTCTCCGCGTTCTCCACGGGCACCGTCCGGTCCCCGCTCGCCTCGCTGCCGCTCACCCTGGGGTCGCTCAGGTGCACCAGCACCCGGTGCAGGCTGGCCATTGGCAGTGCCGGAAAGGATCATGAGGCTGCCCGCCAGGCAGGTAAGACCGAAATAAGTTCTCAATCGAAAATGCATCAGCCACTCCTCGTAAGCCGATCTCGACCATGCTGGACAGGGCTCCAAATGCCCTATTCGCCACCATCAAGGCCTCGCCATATTCTACGGGATCAGAAACCGGAATATCCCTCGAATGCTGCCGCTGGACGCGGGTGGAACTGTTCAAGGCCCCTTGGTGCCCTTGGGAAGGTGGTCCGCGGCGGAGAAACCACCTGAACAACCACTCTTCACAGGGATGACGCAAGGCAATCATTCGTAGAACCCCACCTCGGCATCCACATGGATGCCCCCATGGAACCAGCATGGACACTGAACTGACCGCATGCATGCAAGGCGACGTTGCGGCGTGGAACCAGTTCTGCAGTGAAACCGCTGGAGTCATCCAGGCGGCGATTCGTCGTACCGCAGGCACCCAACTTCAGGACCCGGCACTGCCCGACATCGAGGACCTCGTCCAGGCCGTCTACCTTCGGCTGGTCAAGCATGATTTCCGGCTTCTGAACTCCTACGACCCCGCCAAGTCGTCTCTTGTCACCTGGCTGACCCTTGTGGCCAGGAGTACCACCATCGATGCCCTGCGGCGACGGAAACAACCCACCGTTGCCATCCAGGAATCAGATGCACCGGCATGCAGCCCCGTGCACAGTGAGCCGGTGGATCTGGAGCAGGTTGCCCCGCTGCACCTGCTCACGGAACGACAACGGCTGGTGCTTGCCCTCCTGTTCGAGGACGAGATGACGGTTTCAGAGGCTGCCGCCGTCCTCGGGGTCGAGGAACAGACCATCCGCAGTACCAAGCACAAGGCCCTGGAACACCTCAGAAAGGCCATGCAGGCCGGAGAACACCACGATGAAGGCTGATTCTCAAGGGAGCCGGGGATACCCGGAGACCACCACCCGTAGATCAAGAGGGGCAAATCCATGAACACGTACCCGCCTACTCCCGATGACGATGCTGCAATGGTCCGTGCGTTCAATGCACGATGGGCCGAAGACGTCGCCACGATCGATCCGAACCTCGTTGCCGCCTGGGTGGAAGGCACCTTGGGCGATGAAGAAGCCGCCATCGTCGAGTCGGCTCTCGCGGCCGATGGAAGCCTGCGGCACTTCGTCAGCGAACTCCGCCAGCAGGGCTGCCCCACACCTGAATCCGTAGATCCGATCCTCCTGCAACGTCTCGGTTCAATCACTCAACAGCAGGATGATGCACTGTCATTCGCAAGGCACGCCCGAGCCGCCTCGGCCAACCGGGCGTGGTGGATCGCTTCGGGCACTGCGGCTGCCCTGGCCATCGCATTCCTCGGCTTCTGGGCGGGCCGCCTCTCGGCAACTGAGTACACCACGGCCGGATCCGGGTTCCTGGCCACCGCCACGTTCGACGTCTTTGCCGACGATGAATCAGCAGGGACCTTCGGTGGCGACTTCCTTGATCTCGAACTTGAGGAGGTGAACCAGTGAACCGCCCCACCCTCCTGTTTCTCCTGATCTGCTCCGCCCTCTTCAACCTATTCTTCATCGCCGGCGCGATGATGGGCTGGGGTCGGACCGACGCTCGTCCTCTCCGGCAGAACGGCCATCCCGCTGCCGTAGCGCAGATCGTGTCCGAAATGGGACTCGACGCACGGCAGCAGGAAGCATTCGAACTGCTTCGCATCGAGTTCGAAGAGGAATCCGAACTCCTCCAGGACCAGATTCACACGGTCCAGAACAAGGTGGCCACGGAACTTCGCAACGAGTCGCCTGATCTGAACGCGTTGAGCATGCTCATGCAGGAGGAAACGAGACTTCGTGACGAACGACGCCGCGCCGGCTCACTTCATTTCGAAGAGTTCCTCGAGTACCTCAACCCCGAGCAGCGACGCATCCTCGCCCAGCGACTGGAACACCACCGATCCAATCGTCGACCCGGGCACATGAAACGAATGCTCGAGGAGTTCGACCATGATGGCGATGGCTACCTGGATCCAAAGGAGCAGCAGGAAGCAGATGCCATGCACGAGCAGCGGCAGACTGAACGCCGCGAGCGCCGCGAGACAATGCGACAGCAGTTCGACGTCGACGGCGATGGCACGCTCTCCCGCGAGGAGAACCGGGCCTTCCACGATTGGATGAGAACGCAGCGCGGCAACATGGACCAGGGCAAGGGAAGCAAGCAGCCACACGGACCTCCCCCGGAGGGCGAAGGGCGCCCACAACCTGGATTTGGTCCTCCTCCGCCCCCTGTCCCGGGCCGGGGCCCCGGAACCCCGTGATCAGTTGCGACCACCGGATCGACCGGAGCGGGAATCCGACGCACCGCAACGCTCGTAGATCGCCATTGCTCCAGGCATGAGTTCCGACAGTTCTTCGATCCGGTTGTCCGGATCAGGGTGGGTCGAGAGGAACTCCGGCGGCCGCGACGAGCTCAATGCCGACATCCGCTTCCAGACCCCGATGGCGGCACGCGGGTCGTAGCACGCTTCTGCCGTGAGAAAGAGGCCGATCTCGTCCGCCTCCGCCTCATGCAGCCGACTGAACGGCAATGCCACCCCGTAGTGACTGCCAGCTCCCATGGCCTGCATCACCAGTTCACGTGATGCCGGGTCCATGTCACCAAGCGCAGAGGAGCCGATCGTCAGCGCCCCGTTCATGATCAAGGCCTGGCTGACCTGTTCACCACTGTGTCGTGCGAGCACGTGGGCGACCTCGTGGCCGAGGACCACGGCCAATCCCGCCTCATCCTTCGTCACGGAAAGCAGCCCGCTGTACACCGCGACCTTGCCTCCGGGTGCCGCCCAGGCGTTGACGATGTCATCCTTGAGAAGCACGAATGTCCAGTCGTAGCGATCGGCCGGGTTCGAGGGATACAGTTCGCTCGCAGCACGGACGATGCGCATCCCGACGCGACGGACCATCTCCGCATCCGGACCGGTTCGAACGATCGTCGCATTGGCCGTCGCTGCCTCGAACGTCTCGCGTCCCAGTGCCGCTTCCTGCGACTCGGACAGCATGTTGACCTGCGCTCGCCCCGTGCCGACGACACGGTGACAACCACATTGGAGCAGCGGGAGGGACAACAACGGTATCAGCAGCAGTCGAATCATGGGCTCAGTCTACACCTCGAAGCCCGATCGCCTCGGGCAATTCCTCCAGGGACCCAAGCACGTGCGTGTGGGCATGCAGGCGAAGTTCCTTCATGCTGTAGGACCCGCTTGCAACACCGATGTTCCAACCGCATCCAGCGGCCACTCCAAGCTGGAGGTCCCGGGGGGTATCCCCCACCACGGCGACGTGCGAAACCGCTGCAATGTCGCAACGCCTCATGGCTTCCAGTACCAGGTCGGGAGCCGGCCGGCCGTGAGCGACCTCGTCGGAACCCACCACGGCATGCACGGGCCACTGGCAGATTCCGCGGATGAACTCGGCCGTCCCCGCATCGAATCCCGTGATCAGTGCCACGGGGATGTCCGCCCGGCAGAGCAAGGCGAGGAGGTCATCCACCTCGGGAAAGGGCTCAGGCGGATCGACGGCCATCGACGCCTCGAGGGCCTGCGCAAAGCGGCGGGCCAGGCCCTGCGCCGCGTCCGGCGAACGCCCATGCATGCCGAGCAGTTCGGTGAAGACCGCCGCCTTGGAACAGCCGATGCGCTCCCGGATCCAGTCGGGATTCATGGGAATGCCTTCGGCATCCAGCACCACGCGGTAGGCATCGACGGTCCGGGAAGAGTCGTGGATCAGTGTTCCCGCGATATCGAAGAGCACGAGTTCGGGCCGCATGCTCATGTGCTGCCACCACCGGAAACGAGCCGCTGCATGGCCAACTCGACGGGATGACTGGAACCACGGGCAAAGGCATCGTGAATCTGGTGGCGGCAACTGGTGCCGTTGGCGGCGACTGGGCCGGCACCGGAATCACCCAGCGCCGAACCGAGTGACTGCTCGGCGATCTGCATCGACAGGTCGTAGTGCCGGGCGTGGTATCCGAATGAACCGGCCATGCCACAGCAGCCTGAATCAAGCAACTGGACACCCGGCCAGCCACAGCGACGCAGGAACTCGGCGATGGTCTGGCCGTCGGGCTTCTGGTGGCAATGCACGTGCAGCGGCAGGGTCGACGCATCGGGCGAGAAGTCCGGCCGATGTGGGTGTCGGTCCCAGGCCGTGACGATGAAGTGCTCGACGGTCGATGTCATCGCCGCGATCCGATTCCGATCCGCTGGAGCAACATCGGTATTCAGTTCGACCCATTCCTGCTGCAGTGTCGTGACGCAGCTGGGCTCGGTGCCCAGTACGGCGACGGGTTCGTGGGCAGCGATGGCCCGCATCAATGCAGCCGCGGAACGTTCGATGGTCCGGCGAGCCGCATCCAGCATGCCCGTGCTGCAGCGCGTCCGACCACAGCAACCCATCTCCGGCAGGATCACCCGGTACCCGAACGCCTCCAGCAGTTCCACGGCGCTGCGGGCGATTCCCGTTTCGCCGTAGGTGGTGAAGCAATCAGGCAGCAGGAACACCACCGGAGCATCGACGTTCACGGACCGCCGGCGCATCCAACCATGAATCGAGCGGGAAAATGCCGGAAGCGTCCGACGGGGCGCCACATCGAGCATGCGACGAACGATCCACGAAAACGGTGGCGTTGCCTGCAGTGCGTTGGCCACCGGTGCAATGAGCGACCCCAGCCGGTTGATGGTTCGGACATGGCCCACAAGTCGATCACCCAGAGACACACGCCGCCCGCTTCGAAATCGCTGGGCCTCGTATTCGGCCTTGAGTTTCGTGACATCCACGTGGCTCGGACACTCGTATCGACAGGCCTTGCAGCCGAGACAGAGGTCAAGCGTCTCCATGGTGTCGGCATCGTCGAAGTCCGGTGTTCCATCACCAACGAACTGTCCGGTGATGGCGAGCCGCAGTGCATTGCCTCGCCCACGCGTTGCGTGGCGCTCATCACGTGTCGCCCGGTACGAGGGGCACATCGCGCCCGTTCCCGACCGACGGCAGAGGCCGTTGCCATTGCACGCCTCGGATGCGGCGGTCAGTCCACCCTCCTGGCTCCAATCGAAACAGGTGTCATCGACCCTGGCGTCCAGTGAATGCCCATGGGGAAACAGACGGAGGTCCTGCATCGGGCCCGGCTCGCCGACGATGATGCCGGGATTGAGCATGCCTGCAGGATCGAAGACGGACTTGATGCGACGGAAGACCTCCACCAGTTCCGGACCATAGAAGGCGTTGACCATCTCCCGGCGGATCCGGCCATCTCCATGTTCCCCCGAAACGGTTCCTCCATACCCGCGGACGATTTCGACGGCTTCGAGCCCGATCGTTCGAAGCAGGTCGTGGTTGGCCCGATCACGCAGGTTCATTCTCGGACGGATGTGCAGCAACCCGACGCTGGCGTGCGCGTACCAGGTGGCCTCCAAGCCATGCCGGCGAAGCATCGAATCAATGTCCTGCTGGAACGCACAGAGCGACTCCGGCGGCACCGCCATGTCCTCGAGCATCCCGACGGGTTTTTCATCCCCCCTGGACCCGGCAATCAGTCCCAATGACACCTTGCGAAGAAACCAGAGGCGTTGCTGCGATGCAGCATCCGTGCAGGCCACGAACGTCGCGTGGGGAACGGATCGCTTCAACTGATCGAGACTGGAGACCAGGGATGCTTCGTCGTCGGCGAAGAAGTCGACGTACAGCACCACCGGCGCGGTCCGTCCGTCGATCTCCGGAAGGAGTTCAAGGAGTTCCCGATACTGCGCGTGTGCGGCCGCCGCATCGATCACGGTTGCATCGAGCAGCTCGACCGCCGAAGGGCCAGCCGCGAGAATCTTCGTCAAGCACTGCATGGCCGAGTGCACGTCGGAAAATCCAAGTACCGCCAACCCGGTACGGGCCGGACGCGCAACAAGCCGCATCCTCGCGCTGGTCACGAGACCCAGCGTTCCCTCCGAGCCGGTCACGAGCTGAGCAAGGTTCATCCGGTCGTACGTTCCCGGCGTCGAGGCCCGCAGTTGTCGAAGCATGGTGCCCAGCGCGTACCCGCCGACATTGCGGCGCGTCGCGGGGAACCGGGCATCGATCCGTGCCGCCGATTCGGCGACGATCTCGGCCACGCGGTGGGTCAGATCCGCCACCACCGGATCGGTTTCCGAAGCGCCCTCGGCCAGGTGCACGGTGCTTCCATCGGGCAGAACCACGTCCAGGGACAGCACGTGCTCGTCGGTCATCCCGTACACCAGCGAATGCAGGCCCGCGGAGCAGTTGGCGATCATCCCGCCGATCGTCGCCTGGGCCGAAGAGGACACCTCCGGACCAAATGCCAGGGGCGTAGACGCCAGGGCCCGGTTCACGTCGTCGAGCACTGCGCCGGGCTCGGCGACCAGGACCCCGTGCTCGAGATCTACATTGATCCCCGTCATCCAGGCCGAGCAGTCAAGCACAATGGCCCGATTGACGGTCTGCCCCGAGAGCGACGTTCCCCCCCCTCGAGGCAGCAGGGGAAACTGGAACTCCCGGCAACACTGCACCGTGGTGAGTACGTCCGCTGCATCCCGGGGCACGACGACCCCCAGTGGCTCCACCTGGTAGAGGCTGGCATCGGTCGCGTACAGGAGCCGGTCATGGCGGCCAAACCGGACCTCGCCCCGGATGCGGGATGCCAGGGCCTGTTGAATCGCCTCGATTCGACCCTGTTCATCAGGTTGTACGCGTTGGGGCAGGTGCATGAAACGGCTCCGTGGCAGACCCTACCAGTCACCCCATGGTGCGGCAACAAACCGTCGCAGGCACGAAAAAAGACATCCAAGCGTCTTGAAATCGATGATTGACCGCCGATGAAGAACATGGATGAGGGTGCAGCGGAGGGCCCCGGTATACTCGTCACTTCGAGCCGGGGCATCAGGACGCACGCCCCCCCGGGAATCACGGGATACGCAGGGAACGCCATGGCCACCATCACAATTATTCTGCCGGTCTACAACGAGGCATGGCTGATTGGGTCGGTCATGACGCGGGTCATCGAGCATGCCGAGTCCCATCCCGACCAGCACATCCTGATTGTTGATGATGGCTCAACCGACCGGACCCCGGAACTTGTTGGAGAACGACTGGGCAGGGTCGACCACGACAGGATCACCCTGCTGCGGCACGAGCGGAACCAGGGCAAGGCGGAGGCGATCATCACCGGCCTGCGGCATTCCACGGATCCACTGGTCTGCTACACCGACGGTGACCTCGCCTACTCACTCGACCATGTCGATCAACTGCTCGAGGCACTGCAGGATGCCGATGTGGCCATCGGTTCCCGGGCCCTCGCCGGAGCCAGCCAACGCAACATCTCCTGGCACCGCCGACTCTTCGGCGAAACATTCAACCTGCTTGTCCGCCTGATCCTGGGCATTCCCCACCGCGACACCCAGGCCGGCCTCAAGGGCTTCACCTTCGAAGCCGCCACCCGCCTCTTCAGCAGGCTCAAGACACGCAACTTCGCGTTCGATGCCGAACTGCTCTATCTGGCCCGGAAGGAACAGATGCGAGTGGTGGAGATTCCCGCCCATGTCTCGGTTCGCCACTCCTACAAGGTGTCGACCATGAACATGTTCCGAGATCCCCTGACCATGCTCTGGTCCGTATGCAAGGTGCGAGCACGCCACGCGGTCCGAAAGCCGTCCGAGTCGAACACGATCGTCGAGTCGAAGGCGTGTGCAGCCCATGCCGACCACGAGGGAATGGTCACCATGGCTTCGGAAGAACCCATCAGCTGAACCCCCGCTTGTCCTCACCCAGGCGCCTTCCACCCATGCCGCCTTCCATTCTTCTGACGTTCGACGTTGAGGAATTCGATGCTCCACTCGAGCATGGACACGAGATCGATCTCGACACCCAGTTGGACTGCTGCTGCCGCGGACTGGATCCGCTCCTTGATCGACTCCAGCAGATGGGCATCACCGCGACCTTCTTCACCACCGGGCGATTCGCCCGGGAACGCACGGAGCACGTGCAGCGCATCGCCGAGAGACACGAGGTCGCTTCCCATGGCCTCGTGCACGAGTCCCTGGCCGATGGAGACCTCCTGGCCTCCCGCACGCTGCTGGAGGGCCTCATCGAGCGACCCGTCACCGGCTTTCGCCGCGCACGCATGGAAGCTACGCCCCATGAGGACATCCTCGAAGCCGGGTACGTGTACAACGCGTCCGAGCATCCGGTCTGGATCCCAGGCCGGTACAACAACCGGCGCGCCCCTCGCCAACCGTACCGCAGCGGATCCCTTCTGAACATTCCCGCCTCCTGCACACCCCGGCTCCGACTGCCGCTGTTCTGGCTTGCATTCCGACATTATCCCCGTCGGCTGTTCCAACGATGCGCCCTGCGCACTCTCCGGCACGACGGGCAATTGAACCTCTATTTCCACCCATGGGAGTTCACGCCCCTGACACACGGACTGCCCCTGGTGATGCGCCGTGGCAGCGGCCCCGCCCTGCTGGATCGACTGTGCTGGTTCCTGGAATGGATTGCTGAATACGGCAGCTTCAGAACCATGGGCGAGTACGCCGATCACTGGGAGGAGCAGCCGTGAGTGAGCCACGTTTCACCCTGACCCGACCCCACGATGTACGCAATGCGTGGGGCATCTGGTGCGCCGTGATCCTTGGCATCTGCATTCTCTCCATCGCCACCGGATTCACTCGCAGCGTCACCGGCGCCTATGCGGCCGGTGCCGAACGATGGCTGGACTCCGCGGACCTGTACCGCGAAGGCATCCATGGATTCCTCTACCTCCCCCAGGCCGCACTGCTCTACCTCCCGTTCGATCAACTGCCACCATGGCTCGGCGGCAGCCTGTGGCGAATCGGCTCCATCGGCCTGTTCGCCTGGGGGCTCTTTCGTTTCAGTCGGTGCCTTGGGAAGATCTCCGGCGTCGAACTGTTTCCGCTGATGACCCTTCTTGCCATCCTGCCGTCGCTTGCCGCATTTCGAAATGGCCAGATGACCGTGCCGATGTGCGGCTGCCTGCTCCTTGCCGGTGCAGCCTTCGCCGATACCCGCTGGTGGTGGACGGTCTTCTGGCTCTGCCTGGCCGTTGCCCTGAAACCACTTGCCGTCGTACTTCTGCTGCTGGCACTGGTACTTGAGCCTGCACTGTGGTGGAGACTCCCGGTGGGCATCGCGGTGATGCTGCTGCTGCCTTTCGGATTCCAGTCCCCCGGGTTCGTCGCCGAAACATATGGACGATTCATCCAGAAGTTGAACGTGGCCGGCTCCCCGGGATTCGACACGTCCTACAGCGATGTCTTCGGCACGATCCGGGTCCTCGATATCGATGCCACGGAATCGATGAAGACCACGCTCCGCGTTCTCGCCGCCTTCGGCACCCTTCTGGCATCCTGGGTGGCGATGCGACGATTTGGTCGCGTCGGCGGTACCACGTTCATGGTGCTGCTGGCGCTGGTGTACATCCTGCTGTTCAACCCACGGACTGAAAACAACACCTATGTCATCATCGCCCCGGTGATCGCTGCCACCGCTGCGGGGTGTTTCCTGGTCGGTCGATGGACGTTCGCCGGGTGGATCCTGGCTCTCTTCATGCTGCTCATCGCTGCGAACTTCGAGCTCACCAAGCATGTCACCCCTGGACGGGAGACATGGCTGTGCCCCCTGCTGACACTCCTGATCGGGCTGTGGCTGATCGGGCTGATCGTGATCAGGGTCTGTCCCTGGATCCCCGATTCAAACTCCGATGCTTCTCCCGGCGGCACCACGCCGAAGCCGCATTGCGAACCAGGGTGAGCACAGCAGTCCCAGGGGAAGGAAGACGAGTACCTCGCCACCAGACTCCACGAGGGCCAGCTGTTCCCAGTTGACACCCGTCACCGAGTCCGAGCCCAGGCGTGATGCCGCCCATGCCACGGCGAACTCGCGGAAACCGAGACGTCCGAACGGGATGAGGTTGGCAAGCAGGGCCACGACCGCAAGCACCAGGACATGCGACGGAGCCATGGTGATGCCCAGAATGGCCAGGGCGAAGGCGACGCGGCCTGCGAAGGTTCCAAAGTCGAGCAGGCGAAGGACCAGTCCGCCCCAGCGTGCGGATCCCGACGCAAGGATCTGATCCGCTCCCCGGCCGTGCTTTTGCACGAAGGGGATCCTGGGCACGAGCCCGAGCACCAATCCCGCTCCCAACGTGCCCAGCAGGATCAGTATCCACCAGAACGCTCCGACTCCCGGCATGAGAATCGTCGCCACGCTGCAGATCACCAGTCCGGCGGCGATGAGCACGGCCACGGACGCGAACCAGGCCAGGATATCCAGCAGGCGCATCGCATCGACACGCATGTGCCATGCGAATCGCGAGAGCATCCCGAGTCGAACCGGTGCGTAGTTGAGCATGCTTGCAACCAGGTTGACACCCTGCAACTCCATGAACCCGAGCCGCTTGACCGGTCGAACCGTCACCCAGAATGTGGCCCCGGTCAAAGCGGCACTGAGCACCGTGCATCCCACCAGGCCGACAAGCAGCCGGCGATCGGCCTCCATGACCCGTTGCCAGTCACCATCACGAACCGCGATGACGATCAGCCACGTCAGCAGGCCGATCCCCACGAGAAAACCGATCAGATCGATGATCCTTCGTACGCGTGAAGTCGATGGCAGCGGCGCTGAGTGTTCAGGCATCGGCGGAGTCGATTCGCATTGCAAGAAAGGTTGAACCACCTTCATCGGCTCACCAGAGCCTTTCTCCACCCAAAATGCACATCGAAACGGAACCAGACCCCCCCTGATACTCGTACATGTAGGCAGCAAAGAAGTCGCGATCACGCGCGGCGGGATACTCACTTGAGGAGCTTTCAGCCCCCATACCTCTTCGGATGGGGACTGGAGATCAGAACCATGAAGAGAAAAACGAAATGGCTCCTGGGGGTCCCAGGTGCCTGCCTGTTGCTGTTCACACCAGCGGCCCTGGGCGAACTCATCATCAACGGCGACTTCGAAGAACCCGCCATCGGCGGCACCTGGGAAATTTTCAGCGAGATCCCGGGATGGTCACTTGTCTCGGGACCCTCGATCGAGATCCAGCGAGGCGTCGGTGGCTGGTCCGCCTATGACGGCGAACAATGGGTCGAACTTGACTCCGATGAGAACGGACCTGGCAACGGCCACTTCTCCGGCGAGGGCGGTTCCAGCTCGATTGAGCAGAGCATCGAAACCATACCCGGTGGTGAGTACCTGTTGACCTTCGCCTTCTCAGCCAGACCCGGCGTCAATGACAACCAGCTCCTCGTGGAGTTCGACGACGAGGTGGTCCTCGAAGCATCCGCATCGGGAACCGGCCTCGACAACACGTCCTGGGAACTCTACGAACTGATCGTGACCGCCTCCAGTGACATCACCACTCTGCGATTCAGCGACATGAGCGTGTCCAATACGCTCGGCACCCTGCTCGACGGCGTCAGCATGACAGCCCTTCCGGGACCCGCGGTGCTTGGAGTCCTTCTCCCCTGCCTCCTGGCATCTCGTAGACGACGTTGACCCGGAGATCGGCTCCCGCGTAACTCCTGACAAGGGTTCCGATCTCGGACTGCAACAGCAAGGGCCGACTCTTCCGGGAGGCGGCCCTTGTTGATCCATGATTCGTACGTTGGCCTCAGGGACATCCACCCCAGCCGGAAATGACCAGCAGCAGATCATCGACTCCGACGGTTCCATCACCGGTGATGTCCTCCGTGCAGGCGGCACAGGGGCCCCAGGCTCCGACGACCAGCAGCAGGTCATCGACTCCGACGAAGCCGGATCCATCGACATCTCCTGTACAGGGTTCCTCGACATCGACCGCGAGCACCGATTCATTGGCGTTGACGATCCCGTAACCATACGAAGTGTCGTAGCCGGGAGAACCTGCATCGACGGAGTGGTTCATGAGAATCGACTCGACCTCCTCCACACCCAGGCCCGGGTCCATCGAGAGCACCAGGGCCGCCACGCCGGCAGCATAGGGGGATGCGAACGAGGTTCCGTCAGTGTTGATCGTGTCACCACTGCCGAAGCCATCGCTTCCGGTACGATCCGCGACCAGCACCGAAGCGCCGGGGGCCGCGACGAACGTCCCCGAACCGTAGGTCGAAAACGAAGCGAGCGAACCATTGGAGGCGATCGCGGTCACGGCATTGACCGTCGGCAGGTTGGCAGGAAAGCCGATGGTCGATGAGCCGTCGTTCCCTGCTGCCGCGAAGTGGATCACGCCCTGGGCCCGCGCATTGGCGAACGCGGACACCACCACTGCGGAAGAGGCCCCGCCGCCCCATGACGAGTTCGTGATCCGTGCACCGATGTCGACGCTCCATTCCAGTCCGTCGACGATCCACGAATCCTGCGACTCGAGCAGACCGAAGCAGAATCCGAAGAAGTCGATCGCGTTGAAGATCTTGCCGCCGCGGGTGAAGCAGCCCGGAGCCACGCCCACGAGATCGAGGTTGTTGTTGATCGTCGAAGAGATGCAGCTTGACACCATCGTGCCGTGCCCATCACAGGGCGTGGAATGCTCACCGCCACTGCTGGCCCCGGTGAAGGTGCTCCCGGGAAGCTGGTGCAGGTCGGGATGCCCCTGCTGGGCACCATCATCGAGCACGACCACCATGATGGACTGGTCCCCGATCGTGACATCCCATGCTTCCGGCGCGTCCATGTCGATGTCACTGGCCTGGTTGAGCGCCCACTGGCTTGAGAACATCGGGTCGTTGGGAATCAGCGAATGCCTGTGGGTCGTGATCGCATCCGGTTGTGCAAACCGGACCACGCCCCGCCCGCTCAGACGGTTCACCCGGTCCAGGACCTGCTGGCCAGTGACCATGTCCGTCTGGACGAGCCAGGTTCCGGGCAGTCCCCCGAGGCCTTCGTCGATAACCACCCCACCGAGTTCCGCCTTGATGAAGTCACGTGATGCCTGCTCCCCCAGTCCGGGATCGAAACCGATGATCACGTCCCGCGTCGGCGTCCAAGGCAGCCCCAGCGTGCCGGCAAGGTAGACGTCAGAGGCGAAATCGACTCGCCCTGCCTGCACGAGAGATGCCACGACGGCACGCTCGCCATCGTCGGCAGCGAGGCCCGAGACATCCACGTAGAACCAGCCCGGTACGCTGCTGGGCTCAAGATGCGAAGCAGTAATCCCAGGCTCACCAAGTCGATCGACGACCTGGTCGACGGCAACCTGGCCCTCGATGAAGATGGCGATGATGTTGCCGGATGCCTCGATGTCGATGCGATCGGCCCCGACAGGCATCGTGGCTGCATCGAGTGAAGTGCCCAGCCATGTCGTGGCCAGGAGGACGAGCGAATGGAACGTCGCGTGCATTGTCATTGAATCCTTCTCCCCAGGTGCTGAAATCGTGATCCCACCAGTGTAGATCAAGTGGGGTTGCACGCAGCCAGCGCACCTGCGGATTGGATTGATTTCAGCCTCAGGGAATCAGTGGCAGCGGCGACGGCGAGTTCGCAACAGCACCATGAAGCCCAACAGCAGCCCCCCGGGAGCCGGAACCACGAAATCCATGAAGATGAAAGCCGTTGACGAGGCGGCCCCTCCCGACTCCACTTCGCTGTTGACGAGCATGGAGACGAGGTAGATTCCGGGATTCAACTGGATGGAGGCAGCCCCGCTTCCAGTCACACTCACTGACATCTCCAGCAGCGGTGATCCGCTTTCGAGTTCCTCGATGCGGAGGCTCGTCTCCCCCTCAGCCGCCCCTTCTCGTTCAACCTCGAAGGCCCAGCTGATGTCCAGCCAGGTCGCCTGCTCAAGGGACATCTGGGCCCTCAGCGACGAGTGGCTCCCCACGTTTCCCGATCCCGCCCCGGACTCGGCGACGGTCGTGGCCATGAAATCAACCCAGCTTCCGCCAAAGTTCGATTCCTGTACCGCCCGAGCCATGTCGGTCCCATTGCCCACTGCAACGTCGGCGTACCAGTACCCATCACTGGACGTGTCGATCTCGTGCACACGATCCCAGAGACTCAGCGTGGAAGCACGATGAGGTTCAGCCCACTGGATCCACTCTGCGGAAACGGGCATCACCAGCAGGAACAATGCCGCCCCCACCGAAAGCAGCAACTTGGTCATGGATTGTCTCGGACAAGAAGGAGAACGTTGAGGGTCACTCCAGACGCGACACTCAACCCTTCAATCTAGCCCTCAAATGAAGTCGAGACGGGAGAAGATGCAGAATTGGCGCACACGAACAGCCTGCTTGCTTCGACTGATATTTGAATGAACGCTCAGCGTCGGCGACGGCGGGTACGGCCCATCAGCCCCATGCCCAGCAGCGCCAGGGCGCCGGGTGCCGGCACGAAGGTGATCGTGCCGATTCCAGTCACGGATGCAGTACCCGTGACTCCGCGGCCCTCATCATCGGTCACCTCGGAACGAATGAGCATCTGGACCAGGTAGAGTCCTGGATTGAGTTCAACGACCTCGGAACCCACAGTGTCATCGACTTCCGACATGACGAAGACATGATCTCCCCTGACGTTCGAGATCGTAATCTCGGCCAGTGCACTGCCGAATGCAGTGCTTTCAAGATCGAACTCCCAGTCGATGGCGGCTGTCCCGGATTCGAACAACTCAACATTGGCCGACAGGGAACTGCTTGCGTTGTTTACGGCACCGTCGCCGGTCCATGGGATGTACGAAGACACCAAACTGCCGAAACCGATGAAGTTCGAATCAATGGTCGAGCTCTGCACTGCAGCCTGCACCGAATCCGACTCCGTCACTTCCAGGTCCGAGAGCCAGAAGCCCGTTTCCGTGGAGGACGTTCCATATGCCTTGTCCATGACCGTGAGATCGATGGCTCGATTGGCATTGAAGATATCGATCCAATCAGCACCCGCGGTCGTGGCGACCAAGGGGACAGTGACAGCAAGCAGCACCAGTGATGATTTCATGGGTTTCCCTCTCTCCATGCCCCCCTCGAGAGGCTCTTCCTGAAGGAATGATATTCGAAACCCCTTGCTTGTAAAGGACTTCCAACCGAACTCCGGCAGGATTTACGGCCGATTTCAGCTGAGAAACTCGTTGAAGAGGGCTTCAAGCATCTCCTGGCGGCCGGAAACCAGCCCAGGTTCCCCAGCTTCACATGCATGCCCCTCCAGCTCCTCGAGGGTGATGCCACCCGACTCGATCCGCTGGCCGAGCTCGGAGTCCCAGCTGGCGTACCGGGCCTGGAGAAATTCCCCCAACCGGCCATCGGCCCGGATGGCCGCCGCAGCCTTCAGACCCCGCGCAAAGGCATCCATCCCGCTGATGTGGGCATGGAACAGGTCCACGGGCTCGAAGGACTCGCGACGACGCTTGGCGTCGAAATTCAACCCCCCGTTCGTGAAGCCACCCATGCCCAGAACCTGAAGCATGATCCGGGTGGTCAACTGAAGGTCGGTTGGAAACTGGTCCGTGTCCCAGCCCAGGTGGGGATGTCCCATGTTCGCATCGATGGACCCCAGACTCCCTGCTGCCGCCGCAACGGCCAGTTCATGTTCCATGCTGTGGCCGGCGAGCGTCGC
The DNA here is from genome assembly GCA_029245245.1 of Phycisphaerales bacterium. Taxonomy (GTDB): domain Bacteria; phylum Planctomycetota; class Phycisphaerae; order Phycisphaerales; family SM1A02; genus UBA854. The sequence goes on along the minus strand of JAQWPT010000011.1, from coordinate 50,506 downwards.
GTGGTTGGTCTCGATGTTGAGCGTGAAGTGGTCCATGAGGCCGAACTCCCTCAGGAAGTTCAGGCAGGCCGCCGCATCGGAATCGTACTGGTGCGTGGTCGGCTCCATGGGCTTGGGCTCGATGAAGAAGTCCCCCGAAAACCCGATGCGCTGCTTGTAGTCCACCGCCATGTGCAGGAGGCACGCAAGGTGCTCCCGCTCGCGATGCATGTCGGTATTCAGCAGCGTGGAGTACCCCTCGCGGCCTCCCCAGAACACGTAGCCCAGACCACCAAGTGCATGCGTCGCATCAAGGGCCCGTCGCACCTGCGATGCGGCATGGGCAAAGACATCCACCTGGCAGGACGTCGCCGCGCCGTGCACGTACCGCGGGTGGGCGAACAGGCAGGCCGTTCCCCACAGCAGCCGTTGGCCGCCGGCCTGCTGGTGGCTGGCCATGGCCTCGACCACACGATGGAGATTGTCGTTCGTGGAGGGAATATCGACTCCCTCCGGCGCCACGTCTCGATCGTGGAAGCAGTACCACTGGATGCCGATCTTGCTGAGAAACTCGAAGAAGACGTCCACCCGCCGAAGCGCGTTGTCCACCGAATCCGTACCGTCATCCCAGGGAGTCTGCGCCGTCCCGACCCCGAATGGATCACCCAGTGGATTCCGCATGGTGTGCCAGTAGGCACAGGCGAAACGCAACTGATCTGCCATGCTCCGCCCTTCCACCACCGCCTCCGCGTCATAGTGCTTGAAGGCCAGCGCATTGCGTGAATCAGGGCCCTCGTAGGCAATGACCGGAATGTCGGCAAAGGCGTCCTGTGACATGATCGTGCTCCAGATTCGAGACCCGCACCCGAGCATAGAAGCCACGGGGCCGACCCGCCACCAGCCTCCAGGGCCGCTCCCTTCGGTAGACTGTGGGCTCATGAACACCCGACGCGTACTCCAGGCTTCCACCATGCTGCTGCTGCTGACGGGCATCGGGTGCGAAGTCAATCGTGCCCAGCCCCTTGAATCGAACTCCACGAAGTCCGTTTCCGCGGATGAGGCAATCGAGACTCCCGGGCCGTATTCGATCAAGCCCGATGGCACGGTCGCCTACCAGTCACTCCCAAGACCCAATGGGCACCTGCTGGGTACCCGATTCAGCAATGGCTTGACCCGGGATCAGGTCACCCTGTGGATTGATCGCACGGCCCGCAACATGGGCGGCACACGGGTCTACGTCCGCAGCATCGTCGGCCCCTACCTCCTGGATCCCGAAGAACCTGCAAGCGAGACGAATCCAAAGACCTACGATGTGATGATCGAGGTCTGGGAACCTCGCCACAACGAGTTGGATCACTCGTAACCGAGACGGAAGGTCCACCCGTCACGTCCCCGATCCCACCAGACCATGAAATTCCTCGGCTCGAGCCCCACGGTTCCGATGTTCCACGGCCGCCGTGCACCACCGGTTGAACCATGCAGCGGCCTGCCGCGATCATCAGCCAGAACCAGGTGCGGCATCGAAGTGGAACCATCCGTGCCGGGCAGGCGGTAGAGCGAATCATCATCCGCCTTCATGTGCAGCACTGCACCGAAAAGATGGGATGTGAACTCGAACCGCCGGGTCAGCAGATTCTGGCGAAGCAGTTGCAGCGTGGACGGATACACCTCCTGCCGAGACAGGAACTGCATGCCCGAAGCCAGGAACTCGAGCTGCTGGATCACCCGCCGATAGTCCGAAGCCTGCATGGTCTCGAGGTAGGCAAGAAAGGCCGGCTGGATCTCGGACCAGGACTTCACCTTGAAGGTTGAACGGAAGGCGGACTGCCATTCCATCCCATGATTCATCTGATCAAGGAAGGACATGAACTGCTGCTGCCAGCGTCCTTCCTGGGCGTAGAGGAAGAAATGCACCAGGGACCATGCCTGCGCGTACTGCAGGCCAGCCGATCCGCTTCGGACATGTGAACCCCAGACAGAGGAGTCGATCTCGAAGAAGTCGTTGAACGGCACCAGTGCATCCGCCGCGCGAGCCTGCTGCAACCGAGCCAGTGGGCCCGGTGGAATCTCTCCCAGCACCACCTTGCCGTCGACCACAACCGCGTGTCCGAAGAGTTCGGCGAACCCCTCGTTGGCCCACAAGGGAATGCTGGGAAAGAGTTCCGCAGCGAACTGGTGAAAGCCCTCGTGCTGAAGCACCTCCCGGACCCAATCCATGCCCCCGTCACCTTTCCAGCACACCAGTGCCTTCCTGGAGCCACGCGTGACGAACATGCCGCCGGAACCAGTTCCATCTCCACCAAAGGAATCACGCAGGAACCGCAGGTAGGCCTCCTCGGTCTGAAACACGTAGACATCCATCGGTGCCCGGGGAGGCATCCGGAAGCCACTGAAGAGTTCGCGATACGCCTCGTTCATCGTGTCCAGATGCGAACCGATCGCCTCGGCCTCGGGCTGCTCCAGATCGGTATGCAGCACATAGGACTGCGTCTGCAGGGTCTTCATCCCCGCCGGCGAAGGATCAGCGACCGTCACGGGCCCGAAACACAGGACAACCAGTACCAGGAGCCATCGAATCATCTCTGACAGCCTACCGATGGTCGATGAACCCATTCACCCTTTCCCAAAGACTGCCATGCAGAAGCCGTGGGGACACATTGTGGATAACTCCCTGCCCACCGTAAATCGACCCTTGCTGCTCTGCCAAGGCCAGAGTTGCCCGTTCCCTGGCCTGAATCACGAAATTACCTCTTCGTGCCCGCACGCGTCAGTGCTACGATGGGTCCAGAGGGCGACGGTGGGGGGTGCTTTGGCATCCATGTCGCTGAGCAGAATGCGGCCTTGCCCGGCTCAGGTCGAGCAGGTTCAGGTTTGTGGGTCGAGGGACCCTTCACAACTTGGTCGAGAACGGCATGTTCGTTCATGAAGCCCGCTGAAATGCTCTTGCCACCCACTTCATTGCCTCTGACATCAGGTCCTTCGGATCACGTTTCCTCTTTCGTGATCCGTTCCATTTCGGAGGGACTGAAAGCAGGAATGCCGCCGTTCTCTTCGCTTCGCACACGGCGGCATTTCTTTTTTTCACTGCTGCTGCTGGGCCTGCTGAGCGTCACGGGATGCCAAGTCGATCGCTCCCAACCCGGCCCCCCGAGGGTGGGGACGATTCCCTGCGTGATCGACGGGCAGTTTCAGGAATGGAACCAGGACCCCCCTGCGCCACCACTGACCGCACGGACCGATGGCCGCACGCTCTGGATCCAACTGCGACTTGGCACGCCCCCGGTGAGCCTCCAGAACCTGGCCGAGCCATGGATCCTGGACATCACGTACGACGACCCCTCCGCCAACGCCCAGCGCATCGTCTTCAGTCCCGCCGAGGCGGGGTACGGGGTTGGTGCCTTCGAAATCGACCAGGGCCGCGAACGGCCCCATTCTCCCTACGACATTCACTTTCAGTTCGCACCGACCGTCGCGGCGGCTCGGTTCGAGATGTCACTGCGCATGCCGGTCTCCGGCGGGGGCACTCTGGCACTGCGGCCTGGTGCCGACATGGCACCGATGGTGACGGTCTTCCAGGCACCAGCGACCCCTCCGCCACCGGTGACACACGCCGACTGGCCAGCCGATGCCACCGGCGACGTCCTGCGCGTCGTCAGTTGGAACGTCCTCTTTGGAAATCTCATCCACGAACGCGAACGTGCGGGGAAAATACTCGCAGCCCTCGATCCCGACATCCTGCTGCTGCAGGAACTCGAGGATGAGCAGGATCCTCGCGAGATCGCCGACATGCTCAACGCCACCCTCGGCAGTGAACCGGCGCCCTGGATCGTCGTGGCGTCCCCCGTCGGCAGCCGACTGCGATCCATGGCCGCCGCACGTGGTGGCGTACACCTCCCTGCAGCCGGCACCATTGCACGGCTTGATGATCCCACGCGATTCCTCCGAGCTGCCGTACTCGGCGTACCGACGGAACACGGCACGCTCATCGTGGCATCCGTGCACCTTCGATGCTGCGGAGGCCCTGGTGACGAAGCCGATCTCCAACGCATGGCGGAGGCACTCTCCCTCGGGCATGCCATCGACGGCATCGTGAACGAGATGGAAGCGCGAAATCGTGCACTGCACCAGGCGCTCGGCGAGCCCATGCCGACTGGATCCGGAATCGGCGCGGCCGGGATGATCATCGGCGGCGACCTGAATCTCGTTGGAAGCGGAGCGCCGCTGACCATCCTGTCCCGTGACCGTGCCGGATTCGGTGACGGGAGCGGGCCAATCAACCTCGTTGTCGCCGACCCCCTGCACCTGGACGGCAGCTCCAACGCGACATGGAGTGACAAGGAGAAGTCCTTCACGCCTGGTCGACTGGACTACCTGCTCTACAGCCCTTCCACCCTGGCGATGCGGAACGCGTTCCTTCTGGACACGGCTCGGGTCGATCCCGGTGCGCTCCAACTGCGAGCACTTTTCTCCGGAGACTCCGCAGCGGTATCTGACCATGCTCCACTGGTACTGGACCTCACTTTGCGAGGCGAATGACCACTGCGTGGTACGCACTGGCACTCCAAATGCATATAGACTTCCAGTCACACGGCGGCACGCATTGATCTCCGACCACACCCGCACGCAAGGCAGCGACATGACCCACAAGAGCCTCATTCTGTGCCTGGGCTGCATGCCCGGACTGTTCTTTGGATGCCAGGAATCCGAGACCGAACGAACCGTGCCGACCACACCGAGAAGTTCGGCCCCGGAGTACGAGAAGTACGAAGGCCCCATCAAGTCGATCAGTGCCCAGGAGCATCCCTATCGCGTGAAACGCGAACAAATGGGATCACGCGATCTGGAGACAGGTATCTACAAACTTGATGACGAGGGAATCCCCCTGCTCCTGATCGGCAAGAAATACCCTGTCTACCACCCGGTGTTTCTCGCCCAGTACGGACTGAACAGCCTGGAGATGTACCGAACAACGGGAGATGAGGACTACCTCGATCTGGCCCGCCGCATCGGAGACAAGCTTCCGGAAACCGCGCTCAAGCAGGATGGGAAGATGTGGTTCCCGTACACCTTCAAATTCGACCTGCATGGGTACGACGACCAGACCATGAAGGCTCCCTGGTATTCAGCCATGGCACAGGGTCAGGTGCTCTCGCTCTATGCCGCTCTCAATGAAATCGAGCCCCGCGAGGAATACGTGGAAATCAGCGATCGGATCTTCCGAACACTGCTCCCGGAGTCGGATCTGGAGGCCGAACCCTGGTGCACCTGCATCAGCGAGGACGGGCTGCTCTGGCTGGAGGAATACCCCATGGATCCTCCCAACAATACGCTCAACGGGATGCTCTTCGCGATCTACGGCATCTATGACTACCAACAACTCACTGGATCCAAGGAGGCCGAAGACGTCCTTCGAGGCTCCATTGCCACGATCAAGAAGACGATCCCGAACTTTCGGATCGAGGATGGGTACAGCCACTACTGCCTGAGGCATCCCCTGATTCAGGACAAGGGCTACCACCGGATCCATACCAGGCAGCTTGAGTTCCTTGCCAGCATCACCGGTGATGACGAGTTTCTTGAAATGGCCGCCCGCTTCAAGGCTGACGGGCTGATCGCCGACGAACACGACGATTGACGTGCCCGGCCAACTGGTCAGGACCAGAGTCGATCCATCCAGGGCCAGAGCATCTTGGCCGCGCCAGCGGCCAGGACAATGACGAAGACGCCCCGGATCCACTTGATCGGCAGTATGTGGGTCAACCTCGCCCCCATCCAGGCGCCGATGATCGCGGTGGGAAAGATCCAGATTGCAATCTGCAGGGCCTCGCCGAGTCGCAGTGATGCACCGGAGGCACTGTCGCTCAAGGTGTGCAGGGTGGCATCCTTGACGACCGCCCCGATGATCGATGTGAAGCACATCAGGCCCGCCGAGATGGCGATGGCGTGCGGCAACGTCAGTCGACAGATGTGCTGGGCCAGGGGAACGGTGATCAAGCCACCACCGATTCCGAGCAGGCCCGCGCCGAAGCCGGCGGAGGTGCCGACGGCTGCCCCCCGTGCAACGGAGATTCTTGCCTCGTCATGAGTCGTTTCACGCTTGCGACCGAGCAACTTCAGGATGTTCACCACGATCACGTAGAGGAGAAACAGACCGAAGATCAGCATCATCTCATCGTCGGGAATATGGTTGCTCGAGAAGACCCCCACGATGATCCCGATCACTCCGAAGGGAATGATGTACTTGAGCAGACCGCGGGGCAATTCCCCCTGCTTGAAGTGCCGGATCGCCGCAGGCACCGCAACAAATACGACCACGTTCATCGAGGCCGCCTGGGCGAGGTGGATGTCCTTGCCGAAGAGGATGCTGAGAACCGGGATGGTGATCACGCCACCGCCGATTCCGATCAGCCCTCCCAGAGAGCCCGCGCAGAGGCCCAGAAGAAGCAGGGCGAATATCTCCCAGATCGGTAGCATGGCGAAGAGTGTATCGAATCGACTGTGCCCCACCGATGCTGGACTCGAAATGAAATTTGCCACATTGCGTGCCGATGCTCTGCTCCTGCTGGCCGCAATCATCTGGGGCGTGGGATTCGTTGCGCAGAAGGCGGGGATGGAGTTCATCGGGCCCTACGCCTACACCGGCATCCGGTTCCTGGTTGCGACCATCGCCCTGTTGCCGTTGCTGCTGATCAAGACGCGTAAGGCGGAGGCGGTGCGAGGCGGATCTTCTTCCAAGGCACTGCTGCTGGGTGGAGTTCTTGCGGGACTGGGCATTGCCGCTGGTGGCCTGCTGCAGCAGATCGGCATTGAATCCACCACCGCCAGCAACGCCGGTTTCATCACGAGCATCTACGTGGTCCTGGTTCCCGTCCTGGGCCTGGCGGTCGGCTATCGAATCCTTCCTCGCACCTGGATGGGGATCCTGCTGGCCACGGTCGGCCTGTACCTGCTGAGCATCTATGACCTTTCCAAGGTGTCCATCGGTGACCTTCTGGTGCTGCTTGGCACGTTCGCCTGGGCCTTCCAGGTGCTCGTCATCGGCTGGGCCACCAGGAAATCGGATCCGATCCGCCTGGCCATCATCCAGACCGGAGTCGCCGCCGTCGTCTGCATGGTGGCGGCACTGATCATGGAAGGCATTGCCATGGAACCAATCTGGGCCGCCCGCTGGTACCTCCTCTACAGCGCGGTGATGGCGACATCCGTTGCCTTCACCTTCCAGATCATCGGCCAACGGAGCGCACCGCCTGCTCACACCGCGATGCTGCTGAGCCTGGAAGCCGTCTTCGCAGCCGTCGCGGGATACCTGATCCTTGACGATCGCCTCACGAGCATTCAACTCGTCGGGTGCGGACTGATGCTTGTTGCCGTACTGGTGTGCCAGGCACACCGGGGAACTCGTCGTTCGTTCCTGCCCGACAGATCGACTTCGGTATCCTGACACCAGGTTGGATTCCACCATGATCGAGGATCGCATCACACAGGAACTGGCTCGCTTCGACGTGGATCCCCTGCGCGGATTCCTCCCGCCGGAAGACCCACTGGTCCGACTTCCCCAGCCCTGGCTGGCCTGGGAACAGTTGGGATTCGACCTTCCGGAAATGATCGCCACCCGCACCGCGCGGCAGGCCATCGGCAATCTACCGACACTGGATGCGTCGAGTCTTGGATCGGAACAGGAACTTCGGCGTGCCATGCTGCTGCTGTCGGTCTTCGGCAACGCCTTCGTCTTCAGCCGGAGTGAAATCGCAACCCGGCTCCCGGCCTGCCTGTGCCTCCCCTGGAACGACGTGGCTGCACGCCTTGACCGACCGATGATCATCTCGCACGCTTCGATCGTGCTGCACAACTGGCGACGCATCGATGCGACCGGACCCATTGCCGCCGAGAATCTTCGAACCCTCCAGTGCTTTCGAGGCGGACCCGACGAGGAGTGGTTCTACCTGCTGACGGCGGAGATCGAGGCCACCGGCGCGGCGGCGTTGCCGGCCCTGGCCCGGATTCGATTGCAACTGGATGCGCACGACCACGACCACGTGGGTTCGGACCTGGAAACAATCGCGTCCACGATCGATGCCATGACGACCGTGCTGGTCCGCATGGAAGAACGATGCCGACACGACGTCTTCTACCATCGAATCCGTCCGTTTCTCAGTGGTTGGCCTGAACCGGGCATCGTGTACGAGGGACTCGAGCATGACCCGATCACCCTGCACGGAGGCAGTGCCGCCCAGTCCTCGCTGCTGAACGCGTTGGATGCAGGCCTCGACGTTCCCCACGACCACCCGCGAACCCGTCCGTTTCTGCAGGCGATGCGCCACTACATGCCTCCACGGCATCGCGCCTTTCTCCAGTGGCTTGAGAAGGGAGCGTCGCTTCGAGACATCGTTGAACACGATGGAGGTCTCGCATCCCGCTACGACGCCTGCATCGAGCAACTGGTCCGGTTCCGCAGAACCCACCAGGAGATCACGATTCGCTACATCACGAAACAGGCGCCCGCCCCGTCCCAGGCCATGGGGACCGGTGGCACCGAGTACGCGGACTTCCTGCGACGCACCCGCATCGAGACAAGTGATCGCCGCCTGCACTAGGATGCAGCCATGCATCGCGTGTCCGTCATCCTGCCGCTGCTGATGCTCGTGCCCGGCGCCGGCGCCGAGTTCACGCTGCACCCGCAAGAAGGTGGTCGCACCCTCCTTCAGGAAGACGGACGCCCGGTCCTCGTGTACAACCAGGGCGACCAACTGGCCGAAGGGGCGTCGCCCGATCGAACCCGCTCCTGCTACGTCCATCCGCTGTACGGGCCCCACGGGGAAATCCTGACCGACGACTTCCCCGCAGATCACCTGCACCATCGCGGCGTCTCGATGATGTGGCCGCGGATGAAGGTGGGCGACCGGCCGGTCGATCACTGGCACATCGACGGCATCCGCACGCTCAACGAGCGAGTGGCCATGGAGCACGAAGACGGCAACGCCATTCTCGTCGCCGAGAACGCCTGGACACTCGACGATGGCACGGTGGTGGCACGTGAAACGACACGCTGGGCAGTGCACCCGAGCACGGACTGGGGACGGACCATCGACGTGTCTGCGACCATCACCGCCGGAGCTGAACCGATCACCCTCCAGGGTGCAGCGCCACCCAAGGGCTACGGTGGACACCTGATCCGGTTCGGCCCGCGAACCGGAGAGGTCATCACCACCGACCAGGGCGTCATCGACGGTGATCGTGATCGTTTGCCGTTCCGATGGGCGGACTACTCAGCCACCTTCAAGGGCGCCCATGCGGCCTCGGGAATCACGATGATTCCGGACCCCGCCGGCGAGGACTACCCACCGTCCTGGCAACTGCGGCACTACGGCATCCTCGGCATGTCATGGCCGGGACTCGGCCAGTACGTCATCGAGCCGGGCGAATCGATCACCCGCTCCTACCGGTTGTGGATCCACCGTGGTCCTGCCGCCGGCAGTGCCTGCACGGCATGGTCCAACTGGATGCGGGAACAAGGACGATCGACTCCCACGGCACATCGCATGATGCTCCTGGGCGAGGACTTTGAACCCACCTCGTGGTCCCGGGTCGGCACCGCCTCCTACGAGATCGCAGATGGAACACTGCGCGGCTGGGGGCAGGAACCCCGCAACTCGTTCTTCGCAGGACCGACCCTGGCCGACTTCGAACTGGAACTCGAGTTCAAGCCGGAACCGGGAAGCAACTCGGGCATCCAGGTTCGAAGCATGGTGACGGAAGACGGCCTTGCCGTGCGCGGATACCAGGTCGAGATCGACACGACCGATCGCGCCTGGACCGGCGGACTCTACGACGAACTTCGCCGTGGATGGCTGGAGCCCCTGGACGACGACCCCGTCGCCCGCTCCGCACTGATGCCGGATCGCTGGAATCACATGCGAATCATCATGGAAGGACCGCATGTCCGAACGTGGGTCAACGGCATTCCCTGCGTCGATGCATACGATGCAACGGATCTCGAGGGCATCCTCGCGTTCCAGGTGCATGGTGGATCCTGCGACATGCAGTGGCGGAACGTGGCCCTCACGCACCTGGGTCGCCACGCCTGGCGCCCGCTGCTGGACGGCACCACGATGAAGGGCTGGACACCTTCCGGCGGTGGCACGTGGACCATCGAAGACGGGATTCTTGTTGGCCGCCAGCAGGCTGACGATCCGGAGCACGGCCATCTCATCCACGAACAGACACTCGACGACTTCACCCTGAGGTTCGAGTTCATGTCTCCCCGCGGCAACAGCGGCGCGTACTTCCGAGTCGATCGTGGAGGTCGAGCGGGTGTCCTGGGCTTCCAGGCCGAGATCGACGGACGATCCGGCAAGACCGGCGGCCTGTACGAAACCGGCGGTCGCCAGTGGATGGTCCCATCGCAGGATGAAACAGAGGCCTTCGTCGATGCCTACCGGCCCGACCAGTGGAACACCATGACCATCACTGCCGATGGCCCTCGCATCGTCGTGCATGTCAATGGGACCAAGACCGCGGACATCGTCGACGAACAGGGACGACGGAGCGGGCTGCTCGCTCTGCAACTGCATGGCAACGAGGACATGGAGGTCCGGTTCCGATCGATCGAACTGCTGGTTCCGGAAGCAGGCACCATGTTCGCCGATGGCCGGCCTGCATCGCCCGACGGCTGAACTCAGCCTTCCTCTTCGCGGAGCCGGTTGACGATCTCACGGATCTGCTTCGTGATCCGCATCTTCGCGTGGCGGATGGCCTCCGCGGTCATGCCGGTGTCGTCCGCCACCGCATCGACTGCGGTACCACGCATTCCATAGAGTTCGAACGCCTTCCAGGTCCGATCTTCGACGCTCTCACGCACCTGGTCCATGGCCCGGTTGAGCAGTTGCTCCGTCCACTGGCGATCCCAGATCGCATCGGTGGACTGATCCATCGCCGGGAGCTCCCAGTCCGGATCCAGGTTCAGGTCCGGCCGGCGCCGGCGGTGGCGCGACCGGATGGCGTTGAGCGTCACCCGCTTGAGGTAGCCGCGAAATCGTCCCTTTGCCGGATCGTAGGCGAAGTCCGCGGATACGCGGAAGAATCCCATGAGCACGTCCTGGAGGACGTCGTCGGCATCCTGCGACCGCAGCCCGGCATTTCTCGCGAATCCCGCGATTACCCGGGAGTACTTCTCGGCGAACTCGTTCCAGCCCACCTCACGGTCGAGCGTACCGTCTGCCCGCAGTCGCATGAAGATGCTTGCCCGGGTCGCATACATCGCGTCTTCCCGTGACGAATCCTCCTGGGCCTCCGGCACCTCCGTGGGTGACTCGGTGTCCTCGAGAGCCGGCTCCGGGGTTGCATCGGATGCCAGCCGAACCAACATGCTCCAGGGCCCCATGACCAGGAGGTCACGGTTCGAGAGATGCTCCTGCTGCCCCGCCTCCAGGCGAACACGGTTCAGGAAGACGCCCCCACGGCTCTCCATGTCGGTGATGAAGATCCCGGCGGCATCTTTGCCGAATTCGACGTGCACCCTCGAGATGCTCGGATCGTCGAACACGACGTCGCAACTGCTGGAACGGCCTGCCGTCCGTGGTTTTTCCAGGTCCAGTTCGACCGGGTCCATGGCAGGGCCGCCAACGATGATCAGGGCCAGGTCAGGCATGGAAGAAGTCCCCTGCATGTCCAATCTTGTACCAGATGCAGGCCAGCAACGCGATGTAACATGGTGGGATGGAACCCAAGTGGGACATCCGATTTCTCGAGTTGGCCGACTGCATCGCCACCTGGAGCAAGGATCCGAGCCGGGGCGTCGGATGCGTCATCGTCTCACGTGAAAACAGGATCTGCAGCACCGGCTTCAACGGGCTTCCCAGCGGTGTCGAGGATCTGCCCGAGCGGCTGACCCGACCGGCAAAGTACGACCTGATCTGTCACGCGGAACTCAATGCGATCATCCACTGCGCCAGGCATGGCGTCTCGCCGACGGGATCCACCCTCTACTCGACCTTCTTCCCATGCATCCAGTGCACCCTTGCGATCATCCAGGCCGGGATCAGCAGGGTCGTTGCCTGGGAAGGCGCCGAAGGAGACGAGCACTGGTTCGACAGTATCGAGAAGTCACGAACCATGCTCACGGAAGCCGGCATCGAGTTCCTGATGCTTCCGAGGCCTCTCCCGGTTTCGAGCGACTGACCGGAAAGCTATACTGCTTCGCTCTCATGATCCGCAAGGTCCTGCACAGCAAGATTCACCAGGCCGTCGTCACCGAGGCCCGCCCCGACTACCAGGGCTCGCTCACCATTGACGCGACGCTCCTGGAACAGACGGGCATGCGTCCCAACGACGCGATCCTGGTGGCCAACTGTGAAACCGGCGCCCGGTTTGAAACCTACATCTTCCGCGGCGAACCCGGCTCGGGCACCATTGGCATCAACGGTGCCGCCGCCCACCTTGCTTCCCCGGGCGACCGGGTGATCATCATCCACTGGGCCCACATGAACGAAGACGAAGCCGCGCACCACCATCCACGCGTGCTGCTGATGAATCCGGACAACACGGTCAAGGAAGCGATCTCCTACGACCCCTGCCCGGCCTGAGTGACACCGCATGCAAAAAGAAACGACCCCGGCACCAAGGTACCGGGGTCGCAGCAAATCACGTTGAGGTGAAACTCAGCCGCAGTTGCCCCAGGCGGCGATCACCATCAGAAGATCCGAGACATTCACGGTGCCGTCATTGTTGATGTCGGCAGCACAGGTACCGGTGCAGTTCCACTCGCCGATGACGGCCAGCAGATCCTCCACGGTAACGGACATGTCACCAGTGACGTCCTCGGGGCAACCGACGTCCTCGCAGTCGCTGGCACTGATCATGATGCCGTCGACACCAGCCTCGATGACCGAGCCGGACCCTTCGTCCGAAACGGTGAAGCGAACCTGGAACTCGTCGCTGGGTGTAATGCCCGGGATGTCTGAAAGAGCGAACTCGGACGTGTACCAGCCACCACTGGTTTCCGGTCCGGTCGGGCCGACGGTTTCAACGACGACCCAACTGGCACCACCATCATCGGAGACTTCGACGACGAAGACGTCCTCGTTGGGAGCAGCGCCGAAGTCGTTCGAGAACCAGCGGCAGTAGGACAGAACCGCCCCAGGCACGTTGGCATCGAGTGAGGGTGACGTCAGAGTCGTCGCGCCTCCATCGACATCACTGTTGCCGTCGATGTTGTCAGTCAGCCAGCAGCTGCCACTGCCATCGCAGTCGGTCGGCGGATCACCACGGTCACCGCCACCGGCGGGCACGCCGCGATCCCAGCAGCCGTCTGTTGCCGCACAACCGACATCCCATCCCGCGTCGGCTTCACCATCGTCCTCAAAGACGACGATGTAGACGGTCGCGATCGAGTTGTACTCGTCGGTGCTGTAGTCATTGCCCTCGGCCGAGGAGGCCGTGGCGCTCCAGGCGACCTGTGTTTCACAGGCGAACGCAGGGAAGGACGCAGCGTACTGGCCGCCACCGATCGAACTGAAGGCAGCCGATCCGGGCGTTCCATCCGCGGTGTAGTCGAGGCTGATGCTGTCCAGCGTGCCGAGAAGTTCCTCGACCTGGACGATTACCTCGGTTCCACCCATGGGATCGAGTACCGCGGGGGCATCGCTCACGAGTTCGATGGACAGATCCGGAGGACACTCGAGATCGGTTTCGCACTCATCGGGAAGCCCGTTGGTGTTGCAGTCGTTGCTGGTGCCATCGTTGATGTCCTGATCATCGGAAATGCCGTTGTCGTTGCAATCAACGAACTGGACATCACCGGTGGGAATGTAGGCACGCCCCTGGGCCACCATGGCGGTACTGTCGCCTGAGGGCGGCTTGAAGACCCCGAGGTCCATCAACTGGAAGTTGGGCGTGACATTGGCACGGAAACGGAAGTTGTACAGGGTCCCCCACCGAATGGCGTTGGCCCAGATGTTGTCGTCGTACTCTTCCGGGCACTCCCAGATCACGTAGCCGCCACCGACGGATCCCGTCCAGTCAGTGCCGTCGATGGGTGAACCACTGTGGTAATCGACATCATGGAAGTCGATGTTCGAAACCTGGGCACCGTCCGTGATGGGGACGATGACCGAACCGATGGAACGATCCGATGTGAAGTTCTGAACCGCGTATTCGTAGTCGTAGAGGCCGCCACCGAGATCAGTGACCTTGGAGCCCAGCAGCACGAGGCCTTCGTTCTGAACCCGCACGGAGTAGATCTGGACATCAGGATCGTTCGCAGCCCAGGCGTAGATGCCCTGCTGCTCTCGAACCGTGCTTCCGACATAGCTGAAGTTCCAGGAGGAACCACTGCCACTGACGGACAGTTCACGATAGGACGAGTTGTTGTCCGAGTTGCCGGCAGCAGCATCGTCGGGCGAAACGTACTGGCCTTCAACGAAGAACTGTGCGCCGCCGCCATCCTGAGCGGGATCGATGTCGGAAATCCGGATCTGGACACGCTTGTAGATGCCGTCACCCGTGGCACTGCCATTGGTCGGGGGATAGGGATACTCGCCGGTGAAGGCGTTCACTTCGTACTTGGGACCCATGTTGCTCTGCTGGCCGTTGAGACCGGACGAGTAGAGGTCCGAGCACCCCACGCCGAGCATGGAACCGTCCGTTCCCGAGCAGCCGCAGCCGCAGAGGTTGTCGGAGAGCGCGAAGAAGCCGTGCTTGAGCCACCCCTGTCCAAGTTGCTCGAATCGACCATCCTTGAGACGGAAGACCGTCTGGCCGATGACCGGCTTGTTCGGCGAACTCGAGTTCCAGAGAAGTTCCTCGGTGCCGATGTTGCAGGATTCGGTCCCGAACGCAAATGCCTCGATGCCTCCCACGGAACTGTAGTTGGAGATTCCAGTGACATCACCAACGATGACATCCGGTCCCAGGGTCTCAAAGCAGATCGTTCCCCCGTTGCCACCAGCGGTGACATCGTCCTGAACAACCAGCACGATGCCTGCGCACAGCAGGCCTGCAGTAATGACTGTCTTCAACATTTGATCTCTCTCTCCTGAGAAGTGTCTTGCCGTCACCCGGTGTCCGGGGGCAGTGATCCTACGGTTCTCTCCGACTCACGCATGCCCCCCGGCATGTTCGAACATGCTGGCAGGCTCTCCGCCCAACCAGCATTCCGACCCTTCAAAGTACAATTTCTTTCCCGATCCGGCTTCGTTCAATTTCGGCAATTGGTGATGAAAATTGATCTTGAACGAGGAAATAGCCTTCAATCATCCCCAAATCAGTGCTGCAGGCAAACCCACGCTTCCTTCATGTGGATGCCAGCCATCTCTCGAGACGGCTGCGGAGCCGGCGTGCAGCCTCACTCAACAGGATCCCCAGTTGGCGATCACGATCAGGAGATCCTCGACCGTGACCTGTCCGTCACTGTTGAAGTCGGCCGAGCAGGCACCGATGCAGCCCCACTCGCCGATCACGCCGAGCAGATCGTTGACATCGACGGCGTTGTTTCCATCGTAGTCACCTTCACAGGAATCCATGCAGACGTAGATGTCGCAGAGTTCCCAGTCACCCTGGTAGTCGCCACCTTCGGCCAGGCAGGCGACCTCGGACTTCATCTCGCAATGCGAGACGATGCAGCATGAGCCAGTGGGATCCGTGTTGCCGGTTGGCGTTCGGAGGACGACCGAAGTCGACATGGCCTTGCTGTCGGCGACGGGCGGCTTGAAGACTCCGAGTGTTGATTCGGCTTCCTCCGGGTTCACGTTGCATACGAACTGGAAACTGTAGGTCGTTCCCCAACGAATGGCGTTGGCCCAGATGTTGTCGTCGTACTCTTCCGGGCATTCCCAGCGGATCTTGTCGGAGCCAACGGCCCAACTCCAGTCCGTACCATCGACGGGCGAACCGCTGTGGTAGTCCACGTCGTGGAACCCGACCTCCGTCACCTCGGCTCCGGGAGCCAGTGGGATCTCGAAGGAACTGATGCAGCGGTCAGAGTTGAAGTTCTGGATCGCGTAGTCGTACTGCCAGGTTCCGTCTCCGTAGGGACGCACCTTGCAGGCGACGAGGACCAGGCCCTCATTTTCAACGTAGACGTCATGGACGGCTGCATCCAGATCAAGGAAGGGCCAGACACGAAGGACCTGGCTTTCGCGAACGGTGTTGGTGAAGCCGGGGTTGATGTACCACGAATCACCGCTTCCGGTCACTTCGGCGAAGGTCCAGGAGGAGTTGTTGAAGTGATTTCCCGCCGCGGCATCGTCGGGTGACACGTACTGGGCCTCGACAAAGTAGATGCCTCCGCCATTCTGGGCCGGGTCCAGATCCGAGATCTTGACCTGCACGCGCTTGTAGATGCCATTGCCGGTCGCAGATCCGTTGGTCGGAGGATAGGGATACTCGCCGGTGAAGGCGTTCACCTCGTACTTGGGACCCATGTTGCTCTGCTGGCCATTGAGGCCGGATGAGTAGAGGTCCGAGCAGCCGATGCCGAGCACCGTGCCATCGGTCCCCGTGCAGCCACAGCCGCACCAGTTGTCGGAGAGAGCGAAGAAGCCGTGCTTCAGCCAACCTTGGCCAAGCATGCGGATCCGACCGTCCTTGTACTGGTAGAAGGACTGCCCGATGACGGGCTTCTGGTTCGTCCCCTCGTTCCAGAGCAGCACCTCGTCACCGACATTGCACGATTCCGTGCCGAAGGCAAATGCTTCGATGCCGTCGACGGAACTGTAATTGGATACGCCACGGAGATCCCCAACGATCACATCCGGGCCGCCGAACCGGAAGCAGTCCGTTCCGTTGTTTCCAAGGCCACGATCTGCGGTCACGACGGTCTCCGCAATCAGGATCATTCCAACCAGGGCGATGGCGGCTGACAGGGCTGTCTTCAACATGCTCTTCCTTCCTTGAGGTGCCTGAATCAGGCAGGCTGCACAATTCCGTGGCTGGTTGGCACCAGCAGATTTATCCTACTGCACCAACGGTAGTGCGACTACGGACATCCAGAAATTTGGCCGCATCAGATCCCTCGTCTGCCCCCTTCCCGTCGGGGAGACGGGAAGGAGGGCTCAGAACGAAGGTTTCCGGACTCAGGAGCAGGGCCCCCAATTTCCAATCACTGCCAGCAGGTCGGTCACATTGACCACCCCGTCACCATTGACATCGAATGAACAGCCACTGCTGCACTGCCATTCGCCGATGACGCCCAGCAGATCGGTCACATTGACCAAATCGTCGCCGTTGGCATCGCCGTCACATGGCGACGCGCAGGTGTCCTCATTACAGGAAGTACCGATGCCCTGGAACTCGCCCTTGAGATAGTCGCAGTCAGCCTCCGAGTACCCGGGCTGGCAATCGTTGTCGAGGCAGCAGGCACCGGTCTGCGGCTCGGTGAAGTCACCCTCGATCGTGAGGGTTCCCGAACCGGATTCGCCTCCCCATCCACCAAGGCGGATGTGATACACATCGCCCTCGAGGACGGCAATGCCTTCGATTCTCGAGTGGTACGCTTGGCAGCCCGTGTCATCGGCAGCGTCGCCGTTGCAGGCGATCTGGACCAGGGACTCACAGGCATCGCCTTCGTAGAGGACCAGCGATGTGTCGTAGGAAGACGTGTCGCAGGTATTGAACGAAGCCGTACCGTCACCGGGAGCTGTCCAGACGAACCAGGCATCGGGGCTTGCACCCCAGTCGAGGAAGGTGTCGGCACACTGGCTGTCATCCGGTGAACCGAAGCCACTGTCACTGTTGCCTGACGTGCTGAAGGCGTTGCCTCCAACCAAAGCCACCACGGCATCGCCACAGGCATCGCCATCGCCACCGCCACCGCCACCGCACTCGACGCTGCTGCAGCTGGTGTCGTCACCCTGGTAGGTGCCGCCGAAGGCAGAGCAGTCGTCCGAACTCCAGCCGTCGCTGCATGTGTCATCGGCCTGACAGCACGCTCCGGTGCCGCCACCACCGCCACCCTCACACTGGCTGGGGTCGCAGTCGCCGCTGTCGCAGTCGAACTCGTCGCAGTTGAGGTACATGCCGACGCCAGGGGGACACTCGGTGCACCCGTAGTCGTAGGGGATGTACGAGCCGTCATCGCAGAAGCCGTCGCCAATCCATGCATCGAAGACCTCGTCCGGGAAGCAGGTTCCCACGCAGTCGGCTGACCAGCCGGCATCGCAGGGACCACCGCCACCGCCACCGCACTCGACGCTGCTGCAGCTGGTGTCGTCACCCTGGTAGGTGCCGCCGAAGGCAGAGCAGTCGTCTGAACTCCAGCCGTCGCTGCATGTGTCATCGGCCTGACAGCACGCTCCAGGGCCGCCACCACCACCGCCACCGTCACACTGGCTGGGGTCGCAGTCGCCGCCGTCGCAGTTGAACTCGTCGCAGTTGAGGTAGATCGCCACGCCGTTGTGCTCGTAGGTGCCATCATCGCAGTAGCCGTCGGCGACCCAGGATTCCGGGCAGCAGTTGCCGAAGCAGTCTTCGATCTCACCCGTCGGACATTCGCCACCACCTCCGCCGCCACCTGCACAGGCGCTGGCCATCGCAGCCTGGAAGGCGCTGCTGGTGATCGTCGTGCCGTAGTTCTCACAACTGTAGCTGCAGTGGGTCATGACACCGATGATCTGGTTGTTGGCGACGATCGATGATCCGGAGTTGCCGTAGGTTCCATCGATGTCGTAGTAGAGGGTCGTTCCGCCGACACCGGAGATCGAACCGGTATGGGTCTGGAGCGTCTGCGAGTAGACGCACTCGTCATCCACGCCGTATCCGGACACCGAGGCACTGCCGGAACCAGGGATGGAAGTTGCAGGCTCCATGTAGACGCCGTAGCGGTCATAGGGCAACTGGCCGGAGCTGTTGGCTCCCACCTGGATTGCGCCGAAGTCGACACCAACGCCACCGTCGACCCCGTCACTGGCGGTGATCGGGAACTGGTCCGCGACCCCGGGGTTGTTCGTGTAGCAGTTCGAGTTCGAGTTGGGAACCCGGAACTGGACAACGGTCTGTCCGGACAGGCAGTGACCTGCCGTCACGAGGCAGCTTTCCTCGTTGTACAGCGTTGCCGAGCATCCATATGGGTAGAGCCGTGCGAACAGGTCGCTGCTGGTGGGCTGGCGATCATCTGCTCCGCAGATTCCGCATCCGTCACCACGCTCGATGGTTGCCACGTCCTGGAAGGCCACGTACTCGATCTCGAGCGAGTTGTCCCGGCTTCCGGGAGCAGCGATCAACTCGACACGAACGGCACTGCCGTTGAAGTAGGCCGTCGTGTTGTCCCAGCGATCGAGGGTGCCTGCATCAAGGACCTGCACCTCATCGTCAAAGAGAGAGGTGACCCGAAGGACGCTGCCCTTTTCGAGGTTGACCTCGCCGAAGTAGAGGCGGATCCAACCGGCGACTGGAACGCTGATGGTCTTGTCGTAGACCGCAACATGGCCCTTGGTCAGGTTCGCCAAGGAGCCACTGTTGATTCCAAGGAAGTCCAGTTCACCCGTTGGCCAGTCCAGGGTTTCACCCACGAGTCCCTTGTGCATGAGTCCTGCATCTGCAGGTGCGCCAAGGGTGGAACCGGCCACGGCAAGAATGCTGGTGAGCCCGAGGGCGGCACCGCATGCGATCGATCGATGATTCAACACGACTAGACTCCTCTTTCCTGATAACGAACACAGGAGGTATTCAGGAGTCCCGCTTGCGCGATCTCTCCCCCCCCCCTCCTACACGATCCCTCGATTCGATCATCATTCGAGTGTCGAGTCAATGGAAATCACTCTTCCAACACCGTCTCTGGTGGAAAATTCACCTGCTGAACACGCAAAGCCGCTGTTTCTCCGCCATGGGCGGGGGCCTCCGGTGGACCGTAGACTGTCTGGCCCACCCATGCCCCGCCCCACCATGCCATTCATCGCTGTATTCCTGCTCGCACCACTGGGCATCGTGATCCTGTTGCTGGGGCCGTGGTGGGCGGCACACCAACTCACTGGCGACCGGATCGCGGCAACCACCCGCAGCCTCGCCCCGCGGACTCGACCGGTAGCAACCGCGGCCAGCATCCCCACCTCACCACGCACCCTCTACCTCGTCTACTGCGCACAATGCCATGGTGAATCCGGCGATGGCCAGGGCACACGGCAACTTGATCGGCCCGCACGAAGTTTCCTTGATGGCGGATTTTCCTTCGGCAACACCCCCGAGGCCCTGTACCGGACGATCTCGAACGGAATCGGCGGAACGCCGATGCCCGGGTACGCGAAATCACTTTCGCCGACCGATCGCAGGAAACTCGCCGAGTACGTCCGTTCACTCGGCCCCGACACGATCGAGGTGAACGCATCCGACACGATCATGGTCGTCTCCGACGTGCCTCGAATCGTCCGGGGACATCTTCCTTCGCTGGCCGAGGGGTACCCCGAGCACCCACGCGGAATCCTGCTTGGCTCGATCGACGGCCTGACGTTCGAGTACGCGGCGGATGATGTCCGGCTGCTCGCAGTTCGACAAGGCGACTTCGTCGAACGAACCGACTGGACCGGCCGAGGCGGCTCCACCCTGAAACCCCTGGGCCAGGTCATCGACCTTGTCGACGATGGGCGAGGGACTCCGCTGCTTGATCTCGGCCCGGGCACCACGATGCGACTGCAGGGAACAACGGCACTCGACGACCATGCCCTCGTACGATTCCAGGTCGGCGCGCCGGGAACCGACGGAACCATCGAGGCCTCCGAATGGGGCGAAGCAATGAGTCTTCCCGTCGGTTCCGGGTACCGCCGGCACCTGGAACTGCTGCGGACCGGAGACTGCCCCGATCCCCACCTTCAACTGCCCGGTGCACACCTGTCGCTGGTCAACATGGTCCAGCATGTCGATGCGACGGGAATGCGGCAGACCTGGTTCATCCGGCAGCGCAGCGACGGACAGTTTCTCCTGCAGGCAGTCGCCGGCCCGATTGCCATCAATGACATCGAGGGACGTGACATCCTCGTGACCCTTCCCGAGAATGGCGAGGCCACCCTGGTACTGACCACTCTCATCCGGCCCACCTGGGACGACACCGTGCACGCCGCCCTGCAGGGAGGTACGCAGTGAGCGTGTTTCTCCTGGCAATGCTGCTGGCCGCCAATGGTCCCGTGGTCGAGTCCGACTACTGGACACTGGAACACTTCACGAGCCCCGACGGCGAGATCCTCGAGGTCGGGGGAATGGACTTTCTGCCCGACGGGCGTCTGGTCGTCAGCACACGACGAGGGCAGGTCTGGACGATCGAGCATGCGCTGGCCGACGATCCGAGCGACGCGGTCTTTCACCTTGCCGCCGAAGGACTTCACGAGGGACTCGGCTTGAAGGTGGTCGGTGAGGATGTTCTGCTCGTACAGCGAGGCGAACTCTCCCGACTGCGCGACCTCGACCACGATGGCGACTTCGAGACGATCGACACCATCACCCAGGACTGGGGGATGACCGGCAACTACCACGAGTTCGCCTTCGGGCTGCCACAGGATGAAGCCGGCAACGTCTACGTCTCGCTCAACGTCGGCTTCTGGAACCCCGAGTGGTGGCACGGACGATCCCAGGCTCCCTGGCGGGGGTGGGTGCTGCGCATTGCCCCCGATGGAACGATCACGCCCGTCGCCTCGGGCCTGCGAAGCCCCTGCGGTCTTGGAATCGACAGCGAGGGGAGGCTGCTGTCCACGGACAACCAGGGTGACTGGATGGCCGCCTGCCCGATCGTGCATGTTCGCGACGGTGGGTTCTACGGGCATCCCGCCTCGCTGCAGTGGACGGACTCGTACGACTCGAATGAATCACCGAGCACCACGATTCCCCCGAACATGGAACCGGACCCCCCTGCGATCTGGATGCCCTACGCATGGTCCCGTTCCGCAGGCAACCTGGTACCGGACACCACCAACGGCGCCTTCGGCCCGTTCCAGGACCAGCTGCTGGTTGCCGAGTTGACCAACGGCATGCTCCTGCGGGCCCAGTTGGAGGAAGTCGACGGCGTCACCCAGGGAGCCTGCTTCAAGTTCATGCAGCGACTGGGCTCGGCCTGCCGTGTCGTCTTCGCGCCCGATGGCTCGCTGATCGTCGGCTTCACCAATCGAGGCTGGGGAGGCTACCCCCCCGGCCATGGCCTGGCCCGGGTCCGCTACAACGACATCGAACCGATGGAGATCGATCGGGTCTCGATCCAGCCCGACGGCTTCGACCTGGAGTTCACGAAACCGCTTGCCGGCGATGTCGAGCCCGATGATGTCACCATGACCGCCTACGACTACAACTGGTGGTGGGACTACGGTTCACCCGAGCAGCACGTGCATGCCATGCCCGTGACGTCGACATCGATGTCGGACGATCGCCGAACCCTGCACGTGAAAGCCCCCATCGAGGCGGGGTGGTGCATCCGGATGCGACTCGATGACATTGCAGCCAGTGACGGCACTCCCCTGCTGCACGATGAACTGAGTTACACCATCAACCGGGTGCCGGGAGCTGGTCCGCCCACGAAGACGGTGGCCATGCGGGTCGAACCGCCAGCAGATCGTGATGATCGCGAAGCTGACTGGCTGCGACTGACCTGGGGCAGCGTGTTCGAGCAGTGGAACTCCGATGGCTGGACACTCGGTGAAGCTGAACTCGACGGAGCGGATCGAACCATGTTCTCGACACGCGAGGGCAACTCTGCGATCGTGAACTCCGGATCACTGCCCACGGACTTCGTCAGTCGAGGCACCTTCGGTGACATGCAGATGCAGTTGAAGTTCATGCTGCCCGAGCGATCCACTTCAGGCATCCGCCTGCTCGATGGGCCGATCATCGAACTCGGCGACAACGCCCACCTGCCGGGGTATCCCGCCACCAGCGGCATCCTGCTGCTCGCCGACGGCACCCGCATCGAACCAGCGACCAACGCTTACCAGGGCGCGGGCATGTGGCATGAACTGCACGCCACCATCCGGGCACCGCGATTCAACGCCGAGGGAATCATGGTGGAAGAGGCCGTGGCCGAATCCATCTCGATCGACGGCACCGTCCTGCACCTGGACGTCCCACTGGGTCCGGTCGAGGCGAGGCGAAGCCCGCTGGCAATCATCGGCAGCCAGGGACCGATCGGCATCGCCGACATCCGGATCAAACCACTGGACACCGAATGGTCGGGCAATGACGGATGGACTCTCGTCGAGCCAATGGACTGGAAGATGCCTGACGGTGGCGATGCATTCAGTCTTGACCATGCCGACAACGTCCTGCATGGCCCGGAGGAGGGCACGCTCGTACTCTGTGGCCCGCTCCCCGACGACGTATCCATCCGCGCACGCATTCGCATCAACGAGGGCGGGCGGGCAGTCCTGACGCTGGGCGACACCTCGATAGCCCTCAACAACTCGGTCGCCTGGAATCCTCGGACCGGCAGCATCAACGGCAACGAGATCTACACCGAACTGCTCGCACCCGAACTGCCGTTCTCACTGAGGATCGACCGTCGACGACGAGGAGATGAGTCGAGCGTGCAGGTCTTCGTCAATGGGGTACTCATCAACGAATGGGCTGGCCCCCATGCCGTCGAACCATCGACGGAGGTCCTGGCACTCACGACCACGAATCCGGAAGCCCGCCTGGAGATCGAAGCCCTCCAGTGGCGACCACTGGGGCAGTGAGCCTGCTCGTCAGGTGGCCAGGCACCGGTTGGAGGGATCCAGTCGACTGGCCAGCAGCGGCAGGACCACCGCGAGCAGGATCGAGCAGATCACGAAGTACAGGCCGACCAGCAACTCGGTCTTGATCATCCGCTGCCCCTCGGTCATCACCAGGAACAGGGCCAGGCCGAGCACGTCCAGCATCGAGCAGCGTGCAATCCGCCCGACCCAGCGATACAGCCGCCTGCGGGTTCGCTCCTTGAAGAGGCCGAACCAGAGGACGATGGAACCGATGATCCGGATGCCGGGAAAGATCACCAGGCACAGCAGGAGCACGATGGCGATGATCGGCTGGTGCTGGGATCGCACGGCCTGGATCACCTCGAGGATGTTGTAGGAGAGATCGGAGAGCATCGCCTGGCGGATCCGGAGGAACGGGAAGCCGACGGCGGCGATGTAGGTCAGCATCGCAAGAACCAGCATGACCCCGATGAACCAACCACGCCAGCGGAAGGACACGAGCGGACAACCGAGCATGTTCGGATCCTTGGGGGGCGACTCGTGGCCCAGTCGCACGCTCAATCGCAGCATCATCATGTGCAGGATCTCGGAGGTCGTCATGCTGATGATGATGGACAGGATGAAGAAATACACCCCGATGCGGGGTGTTGCGCTGATCGCCCACTGGTCATTGGTCATGGCCAGCAGCAGGGACACCACGAGGATGTCCATGAACGACCACTTGCCAAGGTTCTTCACCAGGCCAAGAATCCGCTCCTGCTTGCGAAACGATCGCGGGATGAACCAGGCCGTAAACATGCCCGCAATCTTCAGGAGCGGGAAGATGATCGAGAATCCGAGGATCAGGATCGAGATCAGGTACAGCCCCTGCTGCCACATCAGCCAGACCGACCGGGGAAGGTCGTAGATCATCACCGGCTCCAGGAGCATCGAGAGTTCCAGGAACGGTATGGTCAGGGCAAGGACGTTGAAGACGAGTGCGATCGTCAGCAGGACAGGAATCCACCAACCACGGGCCCCGTAGCGGGTGAAAAGTCTGGCGTCATCTTGCAAGGGAAGGTCTGTCATCCGAACTGGGCTGGGAGGCTCCCGGTGCCGTTCAATCAAACAATTGATAACAGAACATCACCCCGAAGGCGACTGAACTGATGCTCGCGATGATCACGGCCGGTGTCTCGATGTCTCCCCGAAGGTAGAGCACCCAGAAAATGATCGACAGCAGCAGCAGGATCCATTGAACAGCAACGTGTGCCTTGGATTTCATGTTCAGAAAGACTCCATGGGTTCATCTGCATCATAACCAAGTCCAACGGTCCCGGCGAAGCCGGGCGGAACCCCTCGCCCTGGGGCTCACTGCACGCGCACGATTGCTACACTGGCCACATGGACTGGAAGCACGCCTCACAGGGCTTTGACGAGGCGTTCGACTCGAAGGGGGACATTCGCCCCATCTACGAGGAACTGATCGGCACGTTCCGCGGCCTGTCTGAACAGGAACTCGTCCGCCGTGAAAAACTCCAGGAAATGTCACTGGTCAACCAGGGCATCACCTTCACGGTCTATGGCGAGGAGGAAGGCGTCGAACGCATCTTTCCTTTCGACTTCGTTCCACGAATCATTTCCAGCGAGGACTGGAACCTCGTGGAGCGTGGCATCGTTCAACGCGTCACCGCGATCAACCACTTCCTGGTGGACCTCTACTCGGAACAGCACTGCCTGCGTGAAGGCATCGTGCCCCATGAACTCATTCTCGGCAGCGACGAGTTCCGTCGTGAACTGATCGGAACCCGACCCCGCCACGGAATCTACACCCACGTGGTGGGAACGGACCTGCTCCGGGACGACCATGGCGGCTTCCTCGTGCTCGAGGACAACTGCCGAAACCCCAGCGGCGTCTCGTACGTCCTGGAAAACAGGAACCTCCTCTTCAGAGTCTTTCCCGAACTGTTCAATCGGTACGCGGTCCGACAGGTCGAGCGCTACCCGCAGATGCTGCTGGAGGCACTCCGGTACAGCGCACCGCGAGGACGTGAAAACCCGGTCGTGGCCGTGTTGACCCCCGGCATCTACAACTCGGCCTACTTCGAGCACTCCTTCCTCGCCCGGGAAATGGGCGTACCGCTGGTCGAGGGGCGGGACCTGATCGTCGAAGACGACCAGGTCTTCATGCGAACGACCCGGGGCAAGCAGCGGGTGGACGTGATCTACCGCCGCATCGATGACGTCTACCTGGACCCGGTTGTCTTCGAGATGAACAGCATGCTCGGCGTTCCCGGCCTGATCCACGCCTACCGCCGCGGCAACGTGGCGATCGCCAATGCCCCGGGGGCGGGCATCGCGGACAACAAGTCGATCTACCCCTACGTCCCGGATCTGATCCGCCTCTACCTCGATGAGGACATCATCCTTCCGCAGGTCCACACATGGCTGGGTCGCCGGGAAGACGACCGGAAGTACATCTCCGAACACTTGCCGGAACTGGTGGTGAAACTCTGTGGGGGAGCCGGCGGGTATGGAATGCTCGTGGGCCCCACCGCGTCGGCCGCGGAGATCAAGGCCTTTCGCGCCCAATTCGATGCCCGGCCTCAGGACTACATCGCCCAACCCCTCATCGAGTTCTCCCACCACCCGACCTATACCGGTGGGAACTTCGCGCCTCGCCGAGTCGACCTGCGTCCGTTCGCCCTCTTCGGCGACGGGGTCAAGGTGCTCCCCGGCGGCTTGACCCGGGTGGCGATGGAGGAAGGCTCCTACGTGGTGAACTCCTCCCAGGGCGGCGGAAGCAAGGACACCTGGATCCTCGCGGAGCAGGAATCATGATCGGCATGCTCGCCCGCGCTGCGGAAAACATCTACTGGCTGGGGCGATACCTGGAACGAGCCGAAAGTGCCGCCCGAATGGTCCAGTGCATGGACCAGCTGAGCCTGGAGATCCGCGGCCTTGATCCCGATCTCGCCCTCAACATCTGGAAGCACCTCCAGGAGATGTATCCCGGCTCGCTGGTGCCGACTCCCGAGAGCACGGACCCGGATGCCGTGACCGAGGCCTACATCCACGCCTTCCTGATGTCGTTCGACAACCAACTGTCGGTGGCATACTCGATCCGCAGCGCACGTGAGAATGCCAGGGTGATCAGGGAAAATCTCACCCGCGAAACATTTGTCCTGCTCAACGAATGCCACCTTCGGCTCCAGGGCTACATGAACGAGCCCGACATGAACGTGATGCGGATGAGGTCGATACTCAGCAGCACGCGGCAGGAGATCTTCGGGATCCAGGGCGCGATCCAGCAGACCTTCACCCGCGACGAGGGGCTCCTCTTCCTGGACATGGGTTCCGTGACGGAACGCGCCTATCGCACACTGCTGCTGCTGGGAGTAAAACTTCCCTTCATGCTCTCGGCCACCGACCAGGTCGATCTGCCCGTCTACTACGCCCGCATCCGCGCCGCATTGAAATCCGTCGCTTCGCTTGAGAACTACCGCCGGAACTACGGGGCGGACCTCGATCCCATGCGCGTATCGCACTTCCTCCTCTTCGATCGTCGTGCTCCCCATTCCGTGCATGTCTGCATGCGGGAACTGAAGCAGCACCTTGATGAACTCGAGGTCGGATCACCACTGACCAACCCCGCCCGGCTGCTGGGCAAGATCGCGGCTCGACTCGAGTTTGAAGAGCAGGAGATCCTCGCAAGCAGCGAGCTCGATCGCGTCTGCCACGAACTTGCTGGCGACATCAACGAAGTCCACGACGCCATTTCCCGCCTCTACTTCACCGTCTAGGAGTTGCCCCGTGCTGCTGGAGATCGAACATCACCTCAAGTTCTCCTACGAGCAGTTCATCCGTGAATCGCACCTGGAGGTCCGAGTGGAACCGCGATCGCAATCCGGCCAGATCCTCCACGACTTCCGACTCACCCTTGGACCAAACGCCCGCATCACTCGCTTCGAGGACTGGATGGGAAACGCGGTGCACTGGTTCTCCATCACCGACTACCACAATCGCATCGAACTGCTTGTCCAGTCGATCGTGGACACCCTCACCGACCAGGTCAAGCCCCTGGAATGCATGGACCCGATCCCCTCGGAGCCGGCACCCCTCCCCCTCTACGACTTCACGCTCTGCAGCGGTCCGATCATCCACAGTGATGCACTGCTG
Source organism: Phycisphaerales bacterium (assembly GCA_029245245.1). Lineage (GTDB taxonomy): Bacteria > Planctomycetota > Phycisphaerae > Phycisphaerales > SM1A02 > UBA854. The sequence goes on along the minus strand of JAQWPT010000011.1, from coordinate 22,733 downwards.
CAGTTGCAGTCGGAACTCGGCCTCTCCAACGCACCATCCATCGGGGAGTGCGTACGAATGCTCGGAGATGGGCTGGCCTCGAAATTCGAGTACCAGAAGAATGTCACCAGGTTTGATTCCACCACGGATGATTTCCTGAAACAGCGAGGCGGCGTCTGCCAGGACTTTGCACATCTCAGTCTCGGCCTGCTCCGGACCACCGGCATTCCCTGCCGATACGTCAGCGGCTACCTGCACGTGGACACCCAGGACATCGAGCCGTCGCAGAGCCATGCCTGGATCGAGTTGTGGTCACCCGCAAATGGGTGGATGTCATTCGACCCCACCCACAATCGCCAACCGGACGAACAATATGTAATCGTGGGATACGGGCGCTCATACAACGACGTGCCCCCGAACCAGGGCATCTACTCCGGCGCGGCGGCCGAACGCCTGGACGCCAAGGTGATCACGAGACCGGCGACCAGCCGTGAACACCCTCAACTCGACGAAGACAGCATGCACATCGACCTCCCGGTATACCGCGAACCACCGGAGCGGGAAGGGGCCGCCGAATTGACTGCTGGGGAAGCCGCTGCATCACAGCAGCAGCAACAGTAGAACGTTCAGGACGCCGATCAGTCGAGAGTCCGGGCCAGGCGTTCCTCGGCCCAGATCCGATCCATGTTGATCCGAGCCTGCTCGTTGATCTCCGCCAGAAGCACGAGGTCATCGACTTCCTTGCCGAGTCCATCGTACATCTCGCGCATGATGGTGTAGAGACGTTCCTTCTGCTGGGGCGACATGGTGTGCTCCTCCACTTCCATTCAAGCCGCAGAACGGCCGAAAGGCAAGTCCCAAAACGAAATCCCTCGCTCCTTTAGAGGAGCGAGGGTTGACGAATCGGGTCGCGAAACGCGAAAGTGACCCCAAGGGGATTCGAACCCCTGTTTCCAGGATGAGAACCTGGCGTCCTGAACCGAGCTAGACGATGGGGCCGTCGTGAACGGCGCATTCTAGCCTGATCCGGAAGATGCGTGCAGCCGGCATCAACCAGCCAGTTGATCGGGTTTGAACTCCGGTTGCGGTGCCATGGCGGCCTGCTTGCTGGCAACCGGGGCCAGCCGATGGAAGGCCTTGACCCAGTGCCGGGGGATCTTGGTGACGGATCCCATCTCCTCGGGCCCCTTGGAATCGGTCACTGCGATCTGGTCGTCATCCTCATGCACCAGCAGCCCGACGGTGTGGATCACGGGCAGCGGACGACGGGCGTATTCCATCATTTCCTCGGGATCCTGCCACCCACTGCCGCCGTCGGACTCGGCATCGACCCAGAGAATGGAGACCATCTCCCAATCGACATCCGTGTATCCCTCGAGAAAGGCCTCGTCCCGGCCACGATCGCGATTTCGAAGATCACTGATGGTTCGTTTTGAATCAGCCACGGAGTTCTCCTTTCAAACAGTGAGGACACGAACACATCGACCGCGCAGGTGATATCCCGCCAGTGCCCCTTGGCACGGATGACGAAGCAGGCACACGCCATGATCCGCCTATGAAACCTGTGCGTGGTCGGAAACGAGTGGTACGGAAGAACCCCGCTCCCCGGAAGGCCCCGTCATCCCACTTCATCCATCTCCGACCATTGAACTATACGCACCGACTGGCTCGGAAGTTCCGAATCTTCAAGGGTCTGTGACCAATCGATCCAGGTTCACCGGGACAATCGCCCCAGGCCTTCCTTTGTTTCAGCCAGACGCCGATGCGGGCCGGATTTCAGCCCCTTCGCCCCTCCAGATACCTCTCAGGAGCAGGGGCCCCAATTCTGGATCAGGATCAGCAGGTCGTCCACGCCGGTGGATCCACTGCCGTCGAGATCCCCATCGGGACCACCCCAGCTGCCGATCAGCCAGAGCAGATCGTCGACACCAGTGATGCCGTCGGAACTGAAGTCACTTGGGCAGGGGCCCTGCTCGCAATCGACCGCGATCATCTCGAAGGCGTCGATAGCCACGGAGACCCGGTTGTCGACGTCTTCATCCATGGCGACGAACCGCAACCGAAGAGATGAGCTGGCCGGCAACTCGCCATCGGGGCCGATGACCAGTGAATCCGTCCTCCAGGCATTCTGATAGGTGTGCCAGTCCCTCACCACGGTCCAGTCCTGGCCGTTGTTGATCGATGCCAGCAACTGCAGGCCATCGTCGGCCTGGGCCGGGTTGTTCTGACGCTGGCCGAGCCAGAAAGCGAAGGTCAGTTCGCCACCTCCACCGGCATCGATTGCCGGTGATGTCAGGATCGCCGTTCCGTCGAGTTCCGGTTGCGTGATGTGGTAGCACAGTCCCCCGTCGCCATCGAAGTCGGCGTCCGGGCGCCAGCTGCCGTTGGTTTCCTGCGGTGCGCTGCGAACCCATGGTGTCGGCGACGTTCCGCTGGGAGACCACCCCTGGTCGGTCTGGAAGTGATCATCGATGGCAACGTCCACGTCGTAGGCCGAGTAGGCGCCGTACAACGTGTCCGGCCAGTCGGCGGGGTTGAACACCCAGGTGCCGTCGGTCGTGACGGCCTTGAAGTAGTACCGGATCTGCGTTCCGCATTCAGCGGATGGGAACTCCACCTCGTAGTCGCCGGAGGAACTCTCCTGAACGTCGGCGAGCACGAACCCCCCACCGCCGTCGATCCAGACTTCTTCGGTGCCCGGATCGAACTCCGAGATATTCGACTCGATTCCGAAGCGAAGCACCGTGCCGCCATTGGGATTCACCTGATCTGGCAGGCCTTCCGGGAAGGAGAACGACAGAAAATCGAGTTGGGGAGCATCGAGTCCATGCTCACCGAAGCCCGTGCTGATCGCCTGGTAATGCGGAGTCCCGTTGCCGATGTCGGTGTCATCATCATTCAGGGTCAGGAAATCGATGACGATGCTTTCATTGATGGCGGTGCCGGTGTGAAGCAGCATCGCGTTGATGGCGAGGCTGCTGATGATGGCGTGACCGTTGGGCCCGCCGGCCAGCAAATGCTCACGCGTGCTCCAGACGCACCCGGAGATCAGTTGTCCGCAGGCATGGATCTCGCTGCCGCAGGTCGAGCAGTTGGAACTGAACTGGCAGGTGTTGTCGGCATTGCGGATTCCGGTCGTGCACTGCCCCTGGTAGAACCCGCGGCCGAGGTAGTTGTCGAGCGTCACGAGCACACTCATGACATCTCCCATGCCTTCGCCGTAGGCGCCCTGCCCGCTGCCGGCGCAACTGACGAGGTGATGGCCGTACTCATGGTGGACGACACCGGAGAAGGCGGTGTTGTTGCAACTGCCGGCGCGAATGTAGTAGTTGGTCGAACTGTAGTCGTAGTAGGCATTGCACGAATCGTCGATGTTGACGTTCGTCGGGAACTCGAGCTGATCGACGATGATCGGGTACGCCGGGGAATACTGGAGCACGAAGTCACGCACGATGTTCGCCTGGATGTACGCATTCGCCTGCGCAAGCACGTACTCCTCCTCGTTGTCGGCGTTGTGCAGGAGTCCAACCGTGTCACCGTCCGTTGCGGCCTGGGACACGCTGGTGTTGTCGCCGATCTGGTTGTTCACCCGGAACCAGCGACCCTCCAACGCACTTGTGAGCTGGAGCGACTCTCCGGGATCCGTGATCAACGTGAAGTCTCCGTTGGCATTCGCATAGGTCCAGGACCCGTCATCTCCCGTCACGCGGAGGTAGGGAAGTCCCTGGATGCTTTCAGGTTCGCACTCGTCGGCGGCACTGCTGGTGGTCACGTAGCCTTCCACGGTTCCCGTGATGTCACCTGCCGCCAGCGCGGACAGGGCCCTGGGCGTGCCGGTCGGAAAGCAGTTGAGAATTCGATCTTCCTCGTAGAGGATCGCGTTGGTTTCCGCATCCACCAGGAGCAGCCAGCGTCGATAGTTTTCACCAAATCGCTCCCCCGCCATTGCTTCGACCCGCATGACGAGGCGCGGCGCAAGGGCCTCGTCTTCACCACCGGCGAAGACAAGCCAGGACGGCTCGGCCACGAGTTGAGCCGGTTCACCGAAGAACCGCTCCGCAGCGTCGATCGCAGCGGACGCGGGAGGGGCTGCACGGTGTCCCTGCGGGCGCCAGGAGCCGATGGGTTTGAGGTCCGAACCTGCGAGCACGGCCGGGAAGCCCGGCTCGTTGCGCACCAGCACGAGCAGTCTCGATCCGAAGACCGGAACACCATCGATGGCCTGCTGGTGATAGACGCCGGTGAACCGGTAGGAATCGCTTTCCGGGAGGTAGTAGATCGGCTGCTCATGGATGCGACCCGAGTCGAGTCCTCCCGGCATGATCTGCTGGGTCGGAACGTCGTAGAGCCGGGACCACCGGTCAATGAAGGCGTTGGCGGATTCGATGGGCGAATCGCCATTGGAAAATGCCCGACCGTAGATCCGGTGGATCCGACCATCCGCACTGTTGAGCATGCCGGTGCCCGGGTGCTGGCGAGCGAACTCGGCTCGCAGTTCACTGGACTGGCCGGTCTCCGAACGGACCTGGCCCGTGATCATGGAGACGAGGAGGGCCGTGATGATTCCACATCCCATTGCAGTTCGATTCTTCATGTCTTGCGTGTTCCCTTCCCCGGGCTCCGTCGTTCCATGCGGCGATCGCGCAATCGGCGGGTTGTTCCTGTTGTACGGGATTCCACACCGGGGCCATCCTCTGAAATGGACAAATTGCCCGATGCCTCCCCCAACTACCCTTTTTTTGGGGGTGCCTCCTGGTCCTCACCAGGCGAAAAGATTACCAGGCCCAGCGCCGCGATCCCGGAAACCGCCAGCAACTCGATGCCGAATGCGGTGGTGTGTGGCTTGACCTTCATGCCATTCTCAACCTTGGGTGTGAACCGCTGGGTCCGCCACGTGGTCCCCGTTGCGGGTGGGTAGAAGACGATCACTGCGACGAGTATCAGCCAGCAATACAGGATGACCCTGCGAGTGGTACTCCATGGAGTCGGCATGTTTCAGTACTCCCTAGTGTGAATTTAAAAGGGCCCGCCTGACGGCGGGCCCATGAAGTGGAGCCGATCGGGCTTGAACCGACGACCTCCTGCATGCCATGCAGGCGCTCTCCCAACTGAGCTACGGCCCCGTTGTCTGGATCTCCCCGGAATGGAGATCAGGGGGAATAGAATAGCGAAATCCGCCGGACCGAGGCAGGTGGCCCCAGAAGGCTCCTGACCGCCTTTAGGGTGCAGACAGGTGACGCCCCAGGAAGGAGAGGATCCGCTCGTATCGATCCCGTTGCTGCCACCCCGATGGGCCATCGGGGTAGGACACCAGTTGGACATCCTTGAAACCCAGCGACAGCATCCGGTACATCAACTGCGTATCAAGCACGGTCGGCGTCTCACCCGTCGAACCCGTCATCAGCATTACGGGGGTTTTGATTCGGTCCACGTGCGCAGCGAGGTCGATGTCCCGCATCGTCGAGAGGACTCCCGGATCCTGGGGCAGGCCGCCAAGCAGATCGATCATGTCCGGCCAGTTCGGATGCTCGGCCAGGTGCGTCGTGATGTTGTAGACACCATCCTCGAAGATGGCCACGTCGAAGTCCTGATCCGCTACGAGCATCCACGAGCCGACCATCGCGCCGACGGACGTCGCCATCAATCCCTGTCCCCCACGCCCAAGGCGCTGGTCCTGCTGACGGACCTGCTGCAGCACGGCCATCACGTCACGTGATGGACCACGCACGAAGTCCCGGTAGGCACGACGAAGGACGGTTCGTCCATAACCCGCTGTACCACGGGGATTGACCTGGAGCACCGCGAAGCCGCGGCCGGCAAGCAACTGGGTTGAAAACCAGTCCGTCTCGATGCCGGGGCCGAGCATGGAGCCCGGACCCGCACCAACCCAGGTGATGATCGACAGTTCATCGTCCGTACCCACATCCGGTGGCAGGTACAACCAGTAGGGAATCGGATCCTCGCCACGTGGCGTCACCCACCCCGCCTGCGGAATGGACAGCACCCGCGACCGTACCCATTGATTGGGATTCCAGACCAACCGTTCACCACGGCCATCCAGCACCCACAATTCCGAAGGGGCATCGACGGCAGAACGTGCCATGGCGACCACTCCGCCACCGCTGGAGAACGAGGTAATGCCGATCGGGAGGTCATCCTCATGCGACACGATGACCCGGGGCTGGGACAGAAGTGTGCGGGTGATGGTCAGCAGGTCGATCCCGCCGTCATCGAGGGCCGTCAGCAGCAGGCTGTCCTGCCCTGCTCGCCACTGGAACGCTTCGATACCGCGGTCGAATCCGCTGGGGCCCGTCAACCAGTTCGGGGACAGAGACGAAGATTGCGTCAGTTCGCACAGTCCCAGTCGCACGGGCTCGAAGAACGTTGCACGACGGGAACGACCGAGGAATGCCAGGGCATCACCTGAATCCGAGAGACGGGGTTGAAAGAGATCGAACTCGCTGTCTTCGATGGCGATGATCTGGTTGTTGACGCTGATTCGATAGCTGGTCGCGCCTGCTGCAGCCTTGTCGGCACTCATGACAGGCACCTTGTCGCTGACGCCGATGCGACCGATCGCAGTCCGCCGGGGAAGGCCGGGTTCCGGTTCCTCCTGGAGCACGACCGTGCAGTAGATGGTTCGACCATCCCGGGCGAACACGCCATCACCGCAATCCGGGAAACCAAACAGCGGACCGCCAACGGGCTCCCGGTCGACCCCGGATGCATCCAGGATCCAGAGGCCACGACGAGGTGATCGAGGGTCCACGAACATCGGGGCATCGCCGATTCTCTCGACCAAGGGTCCAGGCTCGGCGTCAGGCTCGACCCACCCGGTCACCAGGAGCGTGCTGCCGTCGGGTGACCAGGCTGGAGGACTCCCGGCATCGATGCCGGAAGGCAGTTGGCCCAGGGCGATGGGCTCACCACCGTCGGCTGGAATCACGTGGGCCTGGTGCAGCCCCTGGTCATTTACTCGGTAGAACGCCACCCGTCGTGAATCCGGCGCGAACACCGGCTGCCGATCATCGCGGACACCGGATGTCAGCGGCACCGCTTCCCGGTCCTGGTGCAGCAGATCCACCAGCCAGAGTCGACGAACCAGCCCCGTGGCACCCGGAGCATCGCCGAGCGGCTGGTGCACGGAGCAGGCGACCCATGCTCCATCTGGAGACACGCTCACGGACTCGATGCTTCGAAGTTGATGCAGGTCGGCGATGTCGATCGCCGCGACCGCGGGTGTCGGCTGTCCACTGGCCGGCGCAACACACCAGGTCACACAGGCGATCAACGGCAGCAGGATCACTGGAACCCGGCGCACCCTAGAGCAGTTCATCCAACGCGCCGGAGAACTTGTCCTTGCCGGAGAGACCGACGAACGTGTTCTTCACCTCACCGTTCTGGAAGAGCAGCACGGTCGGAATGGACATGATGCCGAACTGGGTGGCCACCTGGCGGTTGTCGTCGATGTTCATCTTCGTGACCTTGGCTCGACCGACATACTCGTCGGCGATCTCATCCAGGGTCGGCGAGAGCATCTTGCACGGCTGGCACCACTCGGCCCAGAAGTCGACGAGGACCGGCTCCTGTGAATTGAGTACTTCGGTTTCAAATGAATCGTCCGTCAGGTTCACCACTGCTTCACTGGCCACTTTGGAATCTCCAACAGGTGGGGGGTTCGGGCATGTCAAGACAAGGAGGCCATGGTACCACCCTCTCAACCAGTCTCAACCGTCGAATCGAGCAGTGTTCGCCAGGCGGCTCCAAGGGCCCGGACTCCCCCATGCCCCCGATCGAAGGTGGACAGGGCCCCCACATGGGCTGACACGTCGTGGACCCGGAACAGTCGGACCCCCCGTGCCGCCTGCCAGAGTGCAATGGCCACCGAACCGGCAATCCGGTCTCCCGGATTGGTCTGGCCGGTGACGGCCCCGATGAAACTTTTCCGACTGGCTGCACACAGGACCGGGTAGCCCGTATCGACGAAGGATGCGGCGGCGGCAATCAAGCGGGCATTCTGTCCCACGTTCTTGCCGAATCCCAGGCCCGGATCCAGCACGATCGAAGCGGGATCCACCCCGGCAGTGATGGCGGAGTCGGCACGCTCCAGGAGCCGGGACCGCACCGCGTGAACGACGTCGTCGTAGGCGGGGGCCCGCTCGTACGCGTCGGACCAGGAATCCTCAGCGGGACGACACCGACGGTGCATCAGGATCAACCCGCAACGCCGCTGCGCCGCCAGTGGAAACATGCCGGGATCGTCCTCCCCGGCGGAGACGTCGTTGATGGCGGTGGCACCGGCATCGAGGGCCGCTTCGGCCACGACGGCCGAGGTGGTGTCGATTGAGATGGGGGTTTCAAAGCGGCGCCGAATGGCCTCGATCACCGGAACCACTCGGCGGACCTGCTCGGCCGCCTCCACGGGCTCGGCCCCGGGGCGTGTCGATTCGCCTCCGATGTCGATCATCGCGGCGCCTTCATGGACCATGGACACCGTCCGACCGATCGCCCGGTCGATATCGGCGTACATGCCGCCATCGGAAAAACTGTCGGGCGTGATGTTCAGGATCCCGATGACCCGGCAACGATCCAGCGCGAACACGTGGTCCGGAGCCAGTTGCCAGTGCACGGGAGCCGCTTCACTCATTCCACGGTGACGGACTTGGCCAGGTTGCGGGGCTTGTCGACGTCCTTGCCTCGAAGAACCGCGGCGTGATAGGCCAGCAGTTGCAGTGGTACGACGGTGAGCATCGGTTGCAGGACCTCAGGAACATCGGGGACGTAGAACACGTCTTCACACAGGTTCCGGATCTCCTCGTCGCCCTCGGTGGCCACGGCGATGACGTGACCCCCGCGACTGCGAACCTCCTCGATGTTCGAGACGACCTTCTCGTACTGGCTGTTGCGGGTGGCCACGAACACCACCGGCATCCCGTCGTCGATCAGCGCGATGGGTCCATGCTTCATCTCCGCTGCGGGCATGCCCTCGGCATGGATGTAGCTGATCTCCTTCAACTTCAATGCGCCTTCGAGCGCGACGGGGAAGTTGAACCCGCGACCAAGGAACAGCCAGTTCTCCCGGTTCACGTACTTTGCGGTGACGTCCCGGATGGCTTCGCTCTGGTCGATCACGCCCTGGATATGCCCGGGCAGTCGTTCCAACTGGTTCAGCAGTTCGGACACCGTCTCCGCCGAGAGCGTCCGCTGCCGACCGACGAAAGCGGCGAGCATCGTGATGGTCGCCAGTTGGCCGACAAAGGCCTTGGTGGAAGCCACGCCGATCTCCGGCCCGACCCGCAGGTAGACACCCGCGTCGGTCTCCCGTGCAATCGTGGAGCCCACGACGTTGACGAGACCGAGCGTCAGCGCCCCGCGCTGCCGCGCCTCGCGCATCGCCTCGAGCGTGTCAAGCGTCTCGCCGGACTGGCTGATGGCGATGACCACCGTGCCCTCTTCGACGATCGGATTCCGGTAGCGGAACTCGCTGGCGTAATCGACCTCGGCGGGAATGCCGGCCAGTTGCTCGAAGATGTATTCGCCCACCATGGCCGAGTGCAGGGCCGTCCCCTGTCCGAGCAGGACCACCTTGTTCGCCCTCATCAACTGCTGTGCGTAGTCGGCGACTCCGCCAAGCACGACACGCCCGGACGCCGCATCGATGCGGCCCCTGAAACTGCGGCGAATCGCCTCAGGCTGCTCGTGGATCTCCTTGAGCATGTAGTGATCGAAATCGCCCAGCTCGATCTGCTCGAGGTCGACCTCAAGTTCCATCAACTGGGTGGTCACTGGAACATTGTCGACCGTCGTGGTCCGGAAGGTATCGGCGGTCAGGCGAACGACCGTGCCATCCTCCAGTTCGACCGCCTGCTTGGTGTGCGCCACGATTGCGCTGGAATCGGATGCAACGATGTACTCGTCCTGCCCGACTCCGACCATCAGCGGCGCGCCCTTGCGAGCGGCGACGAGGACCCCGGGTTCCTTCTCGCAGATCACCGCAATGGCATAGGCCCCGGTGACCTCCTTCAGTGCCGACTGGACGGCGGCCTCAAGGTCGCCGTCGTAGAGTTCGCTGATGAGGTGCGTCAGCACCTCGGTATCGGTTTCGGATTCGAAGACGTGACCATGCTCCTTCAGATAGGTCTTGATGGAGCGATGGTTCTCGATGATGCCGTTGTGGACCAGTGCAATGCCATGGCCACTGTCGCCCCTGTCCGTATGGGGGTGCGCATTGATGTCATTGGGTACGCCATGAGTTGCCCAGCGAGTGTGCGCAATGCCCATGGAACCACCAAGCCCTCCGGCGGCCTCGATGCGTTCCTCAAGAACGAGCACGCGGCCGGCGGACTTCATCATCTGGAGAGCATTGGAGCCGTCAAGAACGGCGATCCCGGCGGAGTCGTAGCCCCGGTACTCAAGCCGCTTGAGCCCCTCCAGCAGCAGTGGAGTGGCCGTGGAGGTGCCGATGTAGGCGACGATTCCACACATGGGACAAATCTCCTGCAGCCGGATCACCCGGCCGTGGTGCAGCGAGGATCCACGGAGGTCCCGGGAATGTTCGCCGGACGAATTGTACCCCGCAGCACGCTTTGAGGCTCGCCCCCCTCGTACAATCCGTGTCATGTCGGATCTCTGGGCCCAGCAACGAGCACAACACCGCGATGCCGCACAACCGCTGGCCGCGAGGATGCGCCCCACATCCCTGGAAGAGTTCTCCGGGCAGCGGCATTTCCTGGGATCCGACCAACTCTTGACGAGGATGCTCGCCGCCGACCGGCTGACCTCGGTGCTCTTCTGGGGACCACCCGGTACCGGCAAGACCGCCCTCTCGGGAATCATCGCCGGCCATACCGGCTGCCACTTCGTCCAGGCCAATGCCGCACTCGTGGGAGTCAAGGACATCCGGCAGATCCTCCAGGATGCACGGAGTCGAGTCGAGACCGGTGGAGGCCGCACCATCCTGTTCCTGGATGAGATCCACCGCTTCGCACGCAACCAGCAGGACGTCCTGCTCGCGGACGTGGAAGCAGGGCTGATCACCCTCATCGGAGCGACCACGGAAAACCCCTTCTTCACGGTCAACTCCGCCCTGATCTCCCGATCCACCCTGTTCCAGTTCGAACCACTTGGCGAAGAGGACATCCACCGGATCCTCACGCGGGCCATGACCCACGAGCGTGGATTCGGTGGAATGGAACTCGAGATCAGCGCCGAAGCGATCGAGCACTGGGTCCGCATCAGTGATGGCGACGCCAGGCGAGCCCTCAATGCCATGGAGGTCGCGGTCTGCAGCCAACTCGACGGGGAAGCGACCAGCCAACCCCGCATCTGCATCGACCTGGAAACAGCGGAGCAATCCATCCAGGCCAAGGCGCTTCGCTATGACCGCGATGGAGACGGGCATTACGACCATGCCAGCGCCCTGATCAAGTCGATCCGTGGCTCCGATCCGGATGCCGCGGTCTACTGGCTGGCGTGCATGCTGTCCTCTGGCGAAGACCCTCGATTCATCTGTCGCCGACTTGCCATTCTTGCGTCGGAGGACATCGGCCTCGCCTCACCCCAGGCCCTGCAGATGGCGGCCGCCGCGTGGACGGTCACGGAACGTGTCGGGATGCCCGAGTGCCAGCTGACACTCTCGGAACTGGCGATCTACCTTGCCACGTGCCCCAAATCCAATGCCACCGCCCAGGCCATCTGGACCGCCATGGCCGATGTGCGTGATGGGCGGACCGTTCCCGTTCCCCGGTTCCTCCGTGACAGCCACTACGCCGGAGCGGACGCGATCGAGCATGGCACGGACTACCGCAACCCACATGCCGACGCCGATGCCGGTACCCAGGACTACCTGGGCGTGGACCGAACCTACTACGAACCGACCGATCAGGGCTTCGAGAGCAAGGTCGCCCGCCGCATGCCCAGGGACTCCGCCGGGGAGGAATCCACGCATGCCTGATCCAACTGCGGCCAAGCAGCAGCAACGCAAGGCCCTCCGCCAGCACTTGGCGGCTCTGTCCCCGGATCAGCGTTCCACGGCATCTGCTGCGATCGTGGACAACGTCCGGGCACGACTCGATGGGCAACTGGCCGGCGGGGTACTGGCCTTCCATCCGCTTCCCGGGGAACCGGACATCCTGCCCCTGCTGATGGAACTGCTTGAACAAGGCACCACCGTCTGCCTGCCGCGGGTCGACTGGGACCAGCGGCTGATGACCCCCGCAAAGCTGCAGGGACTGGGGCCGGAACATCTCCACATCGGCAGGCACAGCGTGGCGGAACCCGTTCCAGGAGAACCCATCGGCCTCGATGAACTTTCGGTGATCCTGGTGCCTGGACTCGGATTCGATACTGCCGGCCGTCGACTGGGTCGCGGGGGCGGGTTCTACGACCGGCTCCTGGCCACATGCCCCGAGCACATCCTCCCCGTGGGCATCGGGTTCCAGCAACAGGTGCTGGAGCGGATCGAAACTGGTCCTTCTGATATCCCACTGCCGATGGTCATTACGGACTCCGGCTTCATCGAGCTGGGTTCATCCACATTGCCTGCCGACTGATCCTCCACAGTGGAGATCTGAAGTACACTCGATGCGGTCAACGGGTTTCCGTACTCGTGGCCGAAAGCCGGCATGCCATTGCCGGAGGGGAAGGAACCCGAACCCCCGTTCAAGGAGGAACGAGCATGGCACTTCCAAGCCAGAGCGTCTCCCAAAATGCACGCGGCCGGTACATGTACCGCCGTCGCCGACGCCATCGCTTCCCGATGGTGGCCGTCACCATCGTGGCCCTCGTCATCTGTGGTGGCGTCTGGTGGGCCCTTGATGCCTACTCGGGCACCGACCAGGAAACCACCGAACCCCTCCAAGCCGCAGTTGAGCCGGTTGCAGAGCCGACTTCCTCCGCTTCCAACTTCGATGCCCAGCGGCGATCCCGCACCTTGGAAACAACCTTGCAGTCGCCGCCCCCGCCTTCCGGCTGGACGGCACCTGCCGCGGCCCCACCTGCTCCGGCCACAGTCACTGCTGCACCAGTTCCCACCCCGATGCCAACACAGGCACCGGCTGCCAACTCGGCTCCCTCGAACTTCCTCCCTTCCGGACAAGCACCATCGGAAGCGCTCCAACGGGCCAGGCAACTGCTCGCGCAGGATCAGCCAGTAGAAGCCCGGGCCCTGTTGTCGGCCAACCTCGCCGAAGGTGGCCTCACTCCGGCTGAGAAGGATGAGGCGAGGTACATGCTCTCCTCGATCAATGATCGACTCGTCTTTTCCAGCGAGATCGTGCCCGGCGACCCCTTCACCATCGCCTACACGGTTCGCCCGGGCGACTCGCTTGCCAAGATCGTCAAGTCCCTTGGTGTCCAGGTCGACTGGCGGTTGCTGCAGCGGGTCAACGGCCTGGCCCGACCGGACCAGATCCAGCCCGGACAGGTCCTGAAAGTCGTCACCGGCCCCTTCCATGGAGCCATCGCCCGCAACAACCACCGCCTCGACCTCTATCTCGGGGAAGGTCCCAACGAGGTCTTTGTCAAGGAATTCCTTGTCGGCCTCGGGGAACACCACTGCACTCCCAGTGGACTCTTCCGGGTGCGAACGCACTCCAAGCTCATCAACCCACCTTGGACCAATCCCCGGACACGCGAGCACTATGCCGCCAATGACCCGGACAATCCCATCGGTGAGTTCTGGCTTGGATTGGAAGGCATCAGCGAGCACAACAGGCAGGAGGCCGGCTTCGGAATGCATGGCACCATCGACCCCGGCTCCATCGGCCGCAACGAATCGATGGGCTGCGTCCGGATGCGAGACGGTGAGATCGACGTGCTCTACGAGGTCATGACGGAGGGCGTCAGCACCCTCTGGGTCGACAATGGTGTCCAGGCGTCCGTGCAGGTACCCGGCGGCTGAGCCGAATCAGAACATCAACTGCAACTGCGTCCGGATCAGGAACTCCGCATTGTGTTCCTCCGCCTCTTCACGCCAGCCGGTCTGGTTGATGGTCATGACCTGGCTGATCGGATTGAAGGCGATGCCGCCGTCGATCGTGAGCTTCACATCCTGTCCGTCGATGTAGTAGTTGATCCCGGCCATGAGAATGCTGATCGGCTCGGTCGGGAACTGTTCGCCGGGCTGCTCAACCTCGATCGGTCCGCCCCACTCGTACCGGGCATACAATTCCGTCTTCTGATCCAGGTAGACGCTTCCCTGCACGACCGCGCCATACCAGTTGACCGAATCGATCGTCTGGGTCAGGTTGCTCTGACTTGCGAAGGTGAAGGATGCGAACAGGCTCGCTCCACCAAACATCATCGAGACATCACCCGTCGCGGCCCAGACGTCACCCTTGTCCTGGTTGCCACCCACCGACGTGCGTTCGCCCTTGATGCCGCCACCGGCGATGCCGAGCATCATGCCGAACTCCTGCCCGGGAGGACTGGTGAACTGCTTGAACTGCTGCCATTCACCGGCCAGCAGGAACTCGAGCCTCCCCTGCACCGAGATCTCCGCTGCGTCGACGCTCCAGGCCCATGGCGGGACCGGGTCGAGAGTCAACCGGGTGAAGTAGGAGCCGGAGCCGGAGTTGAACGACAACATTCCTCGCAAGTTGTCATCGATGTAGTCCAACTCGACACCCATCGTGCGCCCCAGTCCCATGCGCCAGTCGATCGTTGATCGTTCAACCGCCAACTGGCGACCTTCGTAGACGAGGAACTCCCGGGTGAAGGGGATCTTCATGAGCCCCATCTTGACGGACCATTCGTCCGTGATGCGAAGTCGCGTCCAGGCTTCGTAGAGGCGAGCGGAGAAAACCGTATCGTTGTTCGTGAACTTGTAGGGATCCGAACGCCCGTAGCCAAGGCTGACTCGATACTGGACATCCTCACCGAAGACATGGCCCGAAAAGTTCAGCCGAGCGGTGGTGGTTTCGAACCCCCATACCCAGGGGTCCAACTCCGTCGTCGACGACTCTTCCGTGGAATCACGGTGGTTGACGATGAAACGGTTCTGGACCAAGGTGCCCAGTCGAAGCAGGAACCGGCCATCGGCGCTGGCCAGGAAGAAATGGTCGGACCATCCGGCCATCAGGCCGTTTCCTGCCAGGGAAGATCGTGTGTCGGCATCGGCCAGGACATCCTGGACCAGGCCCTTGATCTGCTCGGCACGCTGCTCCGTCATCCAGTCATCAGAGTTCTCGACCTGCAGGAGATCGATCTCCTGCCGCATGGCCCTGTTCTCCTCCCTGACGTGCCTGAGCTCCTCCTGAATGGCTTCCAGGACCTGACTGGTACTGCCTTCATCTGCGAGGGCATCTCCCCCGGGAAGGCCGCACAAGGCCAGCAGGGAGGTTCCAATGAATACTTGAATGAGCCTGGGACCCCCCAGTCCGGCCACGGTCAGACGATGCGACATCCATTTCGCTCCTCTGGGCCACCTCCTGTGGCCCTATTCGTGAGTTATCGACCCTTGAGGTTATCGCCCTCCAAGGAAAGGGAACCCTCTGAGGGTGGCCCTGAGCACTTGTTGAGGCAGTTTTATGCCCGATTGCAGATTCCACCACACAAATCCAGCTCCCCGACGTAGTGGAAGGTGAAGGACGAACTTTCCGACTCCCTCCTCTTCTCACACACAGATCTCTCCTCCTCTCTCCTCCTCTCTCCCCCTCTCTCCTCCTCTCTCCATCGGAATAAGGCCTCGGCATCTCGCCGGGGCCTTTCCGTTTCTGGCCAAGCCGAGACCTGGCAAAAAGACAGCCGGCCCTCCGAGGAGGGCCGGCTGGACAACTCAGGTTGCGGTGCAGATCAGAAGTAGAGCTGCAGCTGAGTGCGAAGCACCCATTCGTTCCGCATGCTGGAGTTCAACCAGTTCGTGTAACCGCCACCGCCGACGCCGGCCGTGATGGTCTTATCGAAGTTGTAACCCCAATCGATGCTGAGCTTGGCATTCTGACCGGCGAGGTACCAGTTGGCACCAAAGGTCATGATCTCGATGTCATCATGCGAAATGCCTGAGACGCGAGGATCGAGCCATTCCCAACGACCGTAGATCTCAAGATCTTCGGTCAGGTAGTAACCAGCCTGGACTTCCCAGCCCCACTGGTTGCCATCGACATTCTGGCCGAATGCGTTCTGCTTGTCATCACCGAGGGT
Source organism: Phycisphaerales bacterium (assembly GCA_029245245.1). Lineage (GTDB taxonomy): Bacteria > Planctomycetota > Phycisphaerae > Phycisphaerales > SM1A02 > UBA854. The sequence goes on along the minus strand of JAQWPT010000011.1, from coordinate 6,614 downwards.
GATGGAGCCGAACACGTTCCAACCGCCGAAGTCGAGTGATGCATCCCAAGAGAGCATCCACTGAGTGCTGGTGTCATTGCCGGTCAACTTGTCGTCGCCGTCCATGACTGCCCAACCCATACCGACAAGGATGCCGGCTTCGGTGCCCTGGGGACTGGTCATCTCATCAAACTGTTCCCAAGTGCCACTGGGCTTCCAGGCGACGCGGCCGGAGAAGGCCCAGTCAGCTGGATTCTGGGAATAGGCGCCGTTGCTGGAAGCATTGTTCCAGGTCTGGGCGGTACCACCGTTGCTGTACATCACGTTAGCACGGAGCATGTCGTTGGAATAGTTCAACTTGATGCCGTTGGTGATGGACGAAGTGCCCCAGTAGTAGGTGTAAAGCGAGCGTTCGATGGTCTGCTGGAATTCAGCGTTGACCATGTATTCACGCATTACGTCGTACTTCTGCTTACCAATCTGAAGATTGAACTCATCAGAGAGGTCCATGCTGGCATATGCCCACTCGAGCTCGCTCGGGGAGGGCGTGTTGCCATCGCTGTACGGGGACCAGTTCAAACGCACGTTGAAGTGGTAATCCTTGGCGACCGTACCGCTGAAGTTCAGGACAGCTCGAGTGGTCTCGAAACCATCGTGAGTCTTTTCACCGGGTCCAAAACCGCCCGCGAGGGGGTTCTGATCATCCCGAGTGTGGCTGACCACGAAACGGTTTTGGAGAAGTCCGTTGATACGGAGCATCCACTGGCCATCATTGGAGGAAATAACGAATCCATTGTTGTACCCGGCCTGCATGCCGGATCCCTGAAGGCTCGCGCGGGTATCGGCATCTGCCAGTACGTCCTGCACCAGACCGCGGATTTCATCCGCACGCTGTTCAGTCAACCAGTCAGCGTTCTGAGTGGTCGACAGCTCGGCGATCTTGGCCTCAGCGGCATCAAGCCGCTGCTGCAGGTCTTCGTAGCTGACGTTTGCAGAGGTACCCGCGAAAGCAGAACCAGCAATGGTCGTTGCCGCAGCTCCCGCGAGGAAGCCAACCTTGGTCGTGAGACTCATCTGTTGACTCTCCTATTACTCGTGAACGCGTGACCGACTCCCAGCCACTACGCGTCACTCTTCATCATTAGTCCCGCAATACCCAAGCACACACGGCCTGGCACGGAACGTGACCTTCGCCTATCGGCCAACCGTGGCCGATGAGTTGAAGGCGAGATAGTACTGATTTCCTGCCCGACGGCTACGTTCTGGCCCTGATTCGGCGAAAAATGTATGCACATAATGCAATGAATCGCCGTAAACCGCTGTAAACAATGCATTTGAGCCGTTTGCCCCATAGAAAACAAAAAACAGTGCTCCCCAGGCCATTGACAAGGCCTCGAGGGGCATCAGGGCAAAAAACTGCTCTATGGGGGGCTGGAGGCTGCTTTTCTGTGGACTTGCAGAGGGTCCGATAGGGAAAACCCTGTCTGGAAGGCCTCAAACGCGGCGTATCGACCAGGCCCACGCCCCGTAGTGAAGGAGTGATCGGCGCCGCTGACCTGGAGATGGCCAGCCGGATGGATCCGCCCCGAACGCGGTGGCATGCCGCCATGCCCAGTAGGAACCGCGAAATCGCCCCCGGTACCGGAGGAAAACAAGTCCAAGGCCCAGCAGGCCGGTGACGAATCCATGTACTCGATGCCACATCGTGGCGCAGCGTACCACGTTTGGATCACCCAACGCATCACGTCTCACCACGCATGGCGAAGCAGACGCATGCGCCGTGCGCTTGCGATCACCATGCATCCATGACTAGTATTCATTGCAACGCAGAAGAACACAGGCGCTGATCGATGCTCCGACTCGATTGGCGCCTGTTCTTTTTACGTTGCCGCACTCAACCTTCAAGGCGAGCGGATGCGTCATCCAGAGGTGGGCTGAAACGCGAACCGATGAGACCGATGCGTCGATTCGGGTTCGCCTGTCTCGGCAATGCCGGCAGCAGGAACCAGAGGATCGCAAGCAGGACCAACGAGCCGGTCCAGAGCCAGGCGGTCCACCCCACGAAGACGAAGAACGAGGTCATCAACAGCAGCACCAGCCCGAGGGGGATCATGCCCTCCCAGGCAAGCTTCATCAGTTGATCGAATCGGAACCTCGGCAGGGTCCAGCGAATCATCATTCCGAACGCGACGATCAGGAACACCTTCGCCAGCACGATGCCGAACTGGATGAGAATCATCCACCAGGCACCGGCCACCGGGAGATCCCAGCCCGTGACCGGGTTGATCGACCAGCCGCCAAGGAACAGCATCGCGAAGAAGGCCGCGCCGACGAAGACGTGGACGTACTCGCCCAGGAAGAACAGGGCCCACTTCATCGAGGAATACTCGGTATGCCAGCCACCAACGAGTTCCTGTTCGGCCTCAGCCAGGTCGAAGGGGGCTCGGTTGGCCTCCGCCAGCATGCAGACGAAGAAGAGGGCGGCAGCCAGGGGCTGCTGGATGAGGAACCACTGGCCATCAAGTTGCTGGCGGACGATCTCCATCGGCAGCAGGGTTCCCGCAGTCAGGATCACGCACAGCAGGGCCAGGCCCATGGGGATCTCGTAACTGATCATCTGGGCCGCAGCGCGAAGCCCCCCGATGAACGAGTACTTGTTGTTGGATGCCCAGCCACCAAGGCCGACGCCATAGACCCCCAGCGAAGCCGTCGCCACCAGGTAGATGATTCCGATGTTGATGTTCGCTCCCATGATCGCAACCGTCTTGCCATCGCCGATCTCGAGCAGGCCGGCCCAGGGGATGATGACGAAGCCGATCAGAGCCGGAATGGCTGAGAATGCCGGAGCGAGGATGAACAGGGCCCGGTCGACCCCGCGTGGCATGAAGTCTTCCTTCAGAAACAGTTTCACGCCGTCGGCAATCGGCTGCAGCAGACCCATGGGACCCACACGATTGGGACCGCACCGGTCCTGCACCCACGCACAGATCTTCCGCTCAAGCAGGATCAGGTACGCCGCTGCACCAAGCGCCAGGTGCAGCACGACCAGAATCACGATCATCGAGGTGATGAATTGGGGAAGCCAAGGAGGCATGGGAGGTGCAGTGTAATGGAGATCACTCCCCACGCACCGCTCAGGAACCGGAAGTCACCGGATCCAACCACGGCGCGGGAATGTCCCGGGGCGTTGTTTCGGGGCGGGCGAGGTCGGGGAAGATGTCCTGCATGGCCGCGACGGACCAGCTGCCGGCCCGCAGGGCGGTGATCGCCTGGACCGCGGCCCATGCCCCGGTCATGGTTGTGATCATGGGCACCCGGCAGCGAACCGCCATGGCCCGGATCCGCCCTTCATCGGTCTCACCACCCTTGCGAGTGGGCGTGTTGATGATGAGGTCGATCTCCCCGTTGGCGAGGCGGTCCAGGATGTTGGGCCGGACGCCCTCGGAGATCTTGCGGATCAGGCTGGTCTCGATGCTGTGGCTGGACAACAACTGGTGTGTCCCCAGCGTGGTGTGCACGGTGAAGCCCATGGACACCAGCATCCGGGCCGTCTCGATGAGGCTGGGCTTGTCGGAATCCCGAACCGAGATGAAGACGTCTCCCTCGGTGGGAAGGGACTGGCCGACCGCCATCTTGGCCTTGGCCAGAGCGATGGGCAGAGAACGGTCCGTACCCATGACCTCGCCGGTGGATCGCATTTCCGGCCCCAGGACCACGTCGACTCCGGGGAACTTGTCGAAGGGGAAGATCGGCTCCTTGACCGCGAAATACCCGGTGTCAGGCCGATGCTTGATGTCCATGTCCGCCAGGGACCGCCCCATCATCACCTTGGCGGCGATGCGGGCGAAGGGAATGCCCTTCGCCTTGGCAACGTACGGCACGGTGCGAGATGCGCGAGGATTGACCTCGATCACATAGATGGTGTCATCCTTGACCGCCATCTGGACGTTCATGAGCCCACGGACACTCAGCCGCTGGGCGAGTTGGCGGGCGTTGTCCTCGATCTGGCGGACGATCGCCTTCGAGAGCGTGTTCGTTGGAATGGTGCAGGAGGAATCGCCGGAATGGACCCCGGCCTCCTCGATGTGCTCCATGATGCCGCAGATGACCGCCTGGGGAGGATCATCGGCCATCTCCAGCTGTCGACAGACCGTATCGGCATGGGGCTGGAAGTCGGCCACGACATCGATATCCACCTCGATCGCTTCGGAGAGGAATCGATCGATCAGGACCGGGGCGTTTGACAGCTCAGAGACATCGACGGCGTTTCGCATGTATCGGGCCAGAGCCTCCTCGTCGAAGCAGATCTCCATGCCCCGACCGCCAAGTACGTACGAAGGGCGAACCAGGACCGGGTACCCGATGTCGGCAGCGATGACCCTGGCCTCTTCCATGGAGTAGGCGATTCCGGATTCAGGCTGCTTCAGCCCGAGTTCATTGAGGATGTCCTTGAACCGGTCACGATCCTCGGCCGCATCGATGGAATCCAGCCCGGTTCCGATGAGAGGAACCCCAGCCCGGGCCAGGCCGTGGGCGAGGTTCAACGGGGTCTGGCCGCCGAACTGCACGATGCAGCCCAGCACACCGCCGGCACGGCCCTCGATCTCAATCCCACCCCCATTGAGTCGTTCCAGGATGTTCAGGGTGTCCTCGAGGGTCAGTGGCTCGAAGAAGAGCAGGTCCGAAGTGTCGTAGTCGGTGCTGACGGTCTCCGGGTTGGAGTTGATCATCACGGACTCGAAGCCGATTTCACGGCAGGCGAAGGACGCTTGGCAACAGCAGTAGTCGAACTCGATTCCCTGGCCGATGCGATTGGGACCTCCACCAAGAATCACGATCTTCTTGCGATCAGTGACGCGGATCTCGTCATCCTGCACCGACTTCCCGTCGACGTGGAACGGGTGCTCATAGGTGGAGTAGTAGTAAGGAGTGACCGCCTCGAACTCGGCCGCACAGGTATCCACCAGTTTGTAGACCGGCTCGATGCCCAGGGCCTTGCGCCGGCTGCGGACCGCAAGGATGGTGTCGGTCTGGATCGATCCCAGGTACAGCCGAGCCAACTGGGGATCGGAGTAGCCCAACTGCTTGGCGGTCCGGAACGTCTCCTCGGAAAGATCCTCCAGAGCATCGACGGCCAGCAACTTCGATTCGAACTCCACAAGCTGGGCGAACTGGTCAATGAACCAGGGATCGATGCCTGTGAGTTCGTGGATGCGATCGGGAGTCCATCCGGCCTTCAACGCGTAGCGGATGTAGTACATCCGTCCCTGGCAGGGAACGCTGAGTTTCCGGGAGATGGTCTCCTCGTCGATGGGCCAGTGCTCCCCCTCTCCCCGCTCGTGGCCCTGCAGCCAGCGATCGTTCTCATCGAGGCCGAAGCCGAACCGCTTGACCTCCATGGAGCGGATCGCCTTCTGGAAGCTCTCCTTGAAGGTACGACCAATGCTCATTGCCTCGCCCACGGATTTCATCTGAGTCGTGAGCGTCTCGTCGGCCTCGGGGAACTTTTCGAATGTCCATCGCGGCATCTTGGTCACGACGTAGTCGATGGAGGGCTCGAAGCAGGCCGAGGTGGTCCCGGTGATGTCGTTTCGAAGTTCGTCGAGCGTGTAGCCAACGGCCAGTTTGGCCGCGATGCGTGCGATCGGGAATCCGGTGGCCTTCGAAGCCAGGGCCGATGAACGCGACACGCGGGGATTCATCTCGATGACGATCATCTCCCCGGTGCGGGGGTTCACGGCAAACTGCACGTTGGAGCCGCCGGTATCCACGCCCACGGCACGGAGAATGTCCAGGGCGGCATCCCGCATCACCTGGTACTCGCGATCAGTGAGCGTGAGGATGGGGGCCACGGTGATCGAGTCCCCGGTATGCACTCCCATCGCGTCGATGTTCTCGATGCCGCAGACGACGACGCAGTTGTCGTTTCGATCGCGGACGACCTCGAGTTCAAACTCCTTCCAGCCCAGCGCCGATTCGTCGATCTGCACCTGGTCGATGCGCGACGCCGAAAGGCCTCGACGCAGCAGGTCCTCGAACTCGTCGCGGTTGTAGGCGACGCCACCGCCACTTCCACCGAGGGTGAAGGCGGGGCGAAGGATTGCCGGCAACCCGATCTCCTCGAGGAAGTCGAATCCCTCTTCGACGGTGTTGACGGTCCTGGCCCGCGGCATGTGCAGCCCGAGATCCTCGACGATCTCCCGGAAGACCTGGCGATCCTCGGCGCGGTGGATGATTTCCCTGGTGGCCCCGATCATCTGGACCCCGAACGCTTCGAGTGTCCCATCCTCATCGAGTTCACAGGCACAGTTGAGCGCCGTCTGTCCCCCGATGGTCGGCAGGAGGGCATCGACGGGCGTACCACGCTCGCGTTCCTTCTCCAGGACGCGTCGAACCGCCGGAGCAGTGATGGGCTCGATGTAGGTGCGATCCGAGAAGGCGGGATCGGTCATGATCGTCGCCGGGTTCGAATTCACGAGGACGACTCGGTAGCCCTCCTCCTGCAGGGCCTTGCAGGCCTGCGTGCCGGAGTAGTCGAATTCACAGCCTTGCCCGATGACGATGGGTCCCGAGCCAAGTACAAGAATGGTGTGGATGTCGTCGCGGCGCGGCATGGACCGTTTCAACCCTCGATT
>JAQWPT010000038.1 GCA_029245245.1 Phycisphaerales bacterium | reverse complement strand
GGTGTGGACGTTTCGGATATTGCTCTTGGCCTGGCCGACCTGGGCGTTGTCACGTGCGCGGCTGATGGCCGGCAGCAGGATTCCAACGAGCAGAGCGATGATCGAGATCACCACCAGCAGTTCGACGAGGGTAAAGGCGCGAAGTCGTGTGCGATTCATATGGCTGCTTCCTCTCGGGCCAAATGTGGCCGGTTCCAGTCGGGACATCCACCGGGCAAATCGACCGCCTGCCGGGAGGATTTCAGATCGCTCATTTTCTGCAAGGTTGAAGACGTGAGGTCGAGGCTTGCCGAGCAATCCCTAGGATCCCCTTGAAGTGGGTTCATGTCAATGGAATCATGGCTGGAAGCCGCTATTTCGACTCTTTGCCTGAGGGGAAATGGGGCGTAGAAGGGATTCAGTGAAGGTCGTGGTCACTGGTGCCCTGGGTGCTCAACCAGGTCCGCGCGGCACTGGTCAGTTGGCGACCTTGGCGTGTACGGGCCAGGTGCCCGATCTGCAGCAGGTATGGCTCGACGAGGTCCTCCAGGGTGCCGGAGTCCTCACCCATCGTGGCCGCGATGGCCTCGAGTCCGACCGGTCCACCGTTGTAGACCCGTGATACGGTCCGAAGGTAGGCGCGGTCCAGTGCATCAAGGCCAAGTTCATCGACGCCTTCCAGTTCAAGCGCACCGGTCACGACATCGGCGTCGATGCGACCCGCGTTGCGCACCTGGGCGAAATCACGGACTCGGCGAAGCAGCCTGAGACAGATTCGTGGCGTGCCGCGGCTGCGTTCGGCGATGCGGACACGGGCATCCGGCGTGACGGCCGTCAGTTTCATCTGCTCCATGGCCCGTTCCAGGATCGCTTCCAGTTCATCCACCTCGTAGTAGTCGAGGCGATGGCTGATGCCGAATCGACTCCGCAGCGCCGAGGTCAGCAGGCCGGCACGCGTCGTTGCGCCGATCAGGGTGAATGGCTTGAGTTGGTACGTCACGATCTTGGCATGCATGCCGGAGTCGAGCGTGAAGTCGATCTTGAAATCCTCCATGGCCGGGTAGATGTACTCCTCGACCGAGACCGGCAGGCGGTGAATCTCGTCGATGAACAGGATGTCGCCTGGCTGCATCCTGGTCAGCGTTCCAACCAGGTCGCTGCCGCGGGTCAGGGCTGGCCCGGAGGTGACGAAGACCCGGGAATCCATTTCATTGGCGACTACGTGGGCAAGAGTGGTCTTGCCCAGACCCGGGGGGCCGTGCAGCAGGAGGTGCTCCATCGGCTCGTTGCGCTGGCGAGCCGCATCCAGGGCGATGCACAGGCGCTGTCGCAGGGCCGACTGCCCGGTAAATCCATCAAGGTGGGTCGGTCGCAGCGAGCGGGGCGTGTCCGTGGTTTCCACGGGGGCATCCTCGGACTGCTGGTTTGCGGAAACGATTCGGTCCTTGGCCATGGGAACGGGCATCCTCGCTCAGAGTCGGGTCCGGTCATCGGGGGACCGCTGGAGACGATCCTCCTTCCACTCCATCGTCACTGCAAGTTCGCCGGAAAGAAATCGTTCCAGGAATTCCCCCGCGAACTCCTTTTTCCACCCGCGTGACCAGAGTCGGTCGGCTCCGTCACGGCAGGCGTCCGAGAGGATCCACTCGGCCAGTTCCGATCGGGTGCTCACCAGGGAAGGGGCGATCTGCTGGGAGAGGCACCAGCAGGACAGTGCGGTCCAGATCGAGTCGATCTTCACCCGATCCTCGGCGGTCTCCTCGCGGAGTTTCACCGGGAGATCGGGCAGGTGGTCGGTGGGCCCTTCATCCTTCAGGCTGGACAGGATGGCGGCACCATGTCGCTGGACGGTCGGTCGGGGCAGTCCTCGAATGTCGCCCATCGCATCGGTGGACTCGATGCGGCGTCGAGCCAGGTCACTGAGGCTGCCGTCGGGAATGAGGGTACGTGGTGGCAGGTTGTCGCGGCGAGCCAGTTCGTCACGCAGGATCACGAGCCGGCACATGCGATACCACTGGGGACGGCGGAACTGGTTCCGACGATGGAACTTTCTCGTGACCGACTCCAGGTTGATGCGGAATGCGCCGGAATGGCTGGAGCGGGCGCATTCCTCCAGGCACCAGTCCAGGTGCCCATTGTCGTCCAGGATCGCCTTCATGCGTTCCCACGCCAGCGGGAGGTACCGGACATCATCGGCGGCGTACCGATTCTGCATCTCCGAGAGCGGCCGGTCGTCCCACTTGGTGAAGGTCATGCCCTTGGTCACTTCGTACCCGGTCATGACCTGCACGGTTCGCGTCAGGGACAGGGGGTACGACTGGCCGATGAAGCCGGCGGCGATCTGCGTGTCGATGATGTTGGCGGGTAGTTTCCCGGTACACCGCTCGATGGGTTCGAGATCCTGATCACCAGCATGCACCAGGGTCTGGAGGTCGGGGTCGGCCAGCATCGACCAGATCGGGTCGAGATCCTGCACGGTGAATGGATCGACGAGAAAGAGGCGTTCACGGGTCGACAACTGCAGCAGGCAGAGTTTCGGGATGAAGGTCTCTTCCCCGATGAACTCGGTGTCGAATGCGAATTGCCCGGTCTCGCGGATGTGATCGATCATCGCGATCACGTCCTGGTCCGATTTCACCAGCACCGTCTCTTCACCGGGGACGGCGGGGTGGTCCGGAATCGGGGGCGGGGTCTGCGCACCAGAGTGGGATTCCTCGTGATGTCGGTCCCGGCGGCTGCGGCGTGGTTTGCGGGAGCTCATGAGGCAACAGGCTACCCGCCATGGACGTTGTTGGCGAACGAAACGCGGGGGCATGCCCATGCATGCCCCCGCGCAGGGAGAAGTCGTTGGATATCGCCTCGGATCAGAAGTCCATGTCACCCATGGCGGGCGACTTGTCCTTCTTCTCCTTCAACTCGGTGATGGCACAATCGGTCGTCAGCAGCAGGCCACTGATGCTTGCGGCATTGCTCAATGCAACACGCTCGACCTTGGTGGGCACGATCACACCGCTTTCAACGAGGTTCTCGTAGGAGCGTGTCAGGGCGTTGAAGCCGTACTGATCGTGGTCCGATTCCATGATCTTCATGGCGACGATCGAGCCGTCTACGCCGCAGTTCTCCGAGATCTGGCGGATCGGGGCGGCCACGGCTCGTTGCACGATGCCGACACCAAGTCCCTCGTCGCCCTTGCAGGAATCCTTCAGGGCATCGAGGCAGCGACGTGCCTTGAGTACGGCGACGCCTCCGCCGGGAAGCACGCCTTCCTCGACCGCGGCCCGGCAGGCGTGGAGGGCATCTTCGACACGTGCCTTCTTCTCCTGCATCTCGACTTCGGTCGCGGCCCCGACATTGATCTGGGCTACGCCGCCGGCGAGTTTCGCAAGACGTTCCTGCAGCTTTTCGGTGTCGTAGTCGGACGAGGCCTGGTCGATCTGGGCCCGGATCTGCTCGATCCGGCCGGTGATGTCACTGGTTTCGCCTGCGCCCTCGATGATCGTGGTGGCGTCCTTCGTGATGGTGATCTTCTTGGCTCGACCCAGTTCAGTGAGGGTCAGTGTTTCCAGTTGCATGCCAAGTTCTTCCATGACGGGTTGTCCGCCGGTGAGTACGGCGATGTCCTGGAGCATGGATTTGCGACGATCACCGAAGCCAGGGGCCTTGACGGCGGCGACCTTCAGGACGCCGCGCAGTCGGTTGACTACGAGCGTGGCGAGGGCTTCGCCTTCGATGTCCTCGGCCACGATCAGCAGGCTGCGGCCAGCTTCCGCGACCTTCCCGAGGATCGGGATCAGGTCCTTGGCGGAACTGATCTTCTTCTCGTGAATGAGAATCGAGCAGTCTTCGAGGACGCATTCCATGGATGCGGGGTCGGTGACGAAGTGGGGGCTGAGGTAGCCCTTGTCGAACTGCATGCCTTCCACGAGTTCAACCGTCGTATCCAGGCTTGAGCCTTCCTCGACGGTGATCACGCCGTCCTTGCCGACCTTGTCCATGGCCTGGGCGATGATGGCGCCGATGCTCGAGTCCTGGTTGGCGGCACAGGTGCCGACCTGGGCGATCTCGTTGGACGAGTCGACGTGCTTGGACATGCCGGCCAGTTCATCGCACATCGCCTTGACAGCCTTGTCGATGCCACACTTGACCTGGGTCGCGTTGGCTCCGGAGGTGATGTTCTTGAGGCCCTCGGCGAAGATGGATTCAGCGTAGATGGTCGCGGTGGTCGTTCCGTCTCCGGCGTCCTTGGAGCACTTGGAGGCGACTTCCTTGACCATCTGGGCTCCCATGTTCTCGTAGGGATCCTCGAGTTCGATCTCCTTGGCAACGGTGACGCCGTCCTTGGTGACCGAGGGAGCGCCGAAGGACTTCTCAAGCACGACCACCCGGCCGGAGGGCCCGAGGGTCGTCTTCACGGCCTTGGCAAGTTTCTGGATGCCCCGGAGCATGCGCTCGCGGGCATCGACGTCGTAGGCGATCTGTTTGGCTGGCATTGTGTGCTTCCTTCCTGGTACACGCTTCTTCAGAGCGTGGCGGTCTTTCGAGTTACAACGGTCCGATCGGCGATGGGTGACGACAGGATGGCGTCGTCGTCCCGTGCCTGCCACATGGCGGACACGTGACTGGCGTCAAACCAGATGTAGTTTTGGCGAGTGGTCACCCGGATGCCGTTGGCGCTGCGAAGCGTCTCGACATCGATGACGTTGCGGATTTCGATCGGGTTGTCTTCACCCCAGAGGATCATGTCAAGCTCCTTCCCGGTGCCCTTCATGTCCTGCAGGATGCTCAGAATCGGTCCACGTTCCATGGTGATGGTTCCTGATACGCCGGCATTCGCCGGCGTGGGGATCGTTCATTCGATGATGCCGAGGATGTCGTCCTCGGTCATGATCAGGTAGTCGGAGTTGTCGATCTTGATTTCGGTTCCGGAGTAGGACGAGAAGATGACCTTGTCACCGGTCTTGACGGAGAAGGGCAGGTAGGCGCCGCTCTCGCGGTTCAGGATGCCCTTGCCGGTGGCGATGATCTCGCCTTCGCGCGGCTTGTCCTTGGCGGATTCGGGCAGGTAGATGCCCGAGTCGGTCTTGTCCTGCGGGTCGGCCCGCTTCACGATCAACTTGTCACCGAGTGGTTTGACCTTCATTGTTCCTGTCTCCTCAGTGGCCGACCCGGGTTCGGGTGGCCGTGGTTGTCCTTTGGTCTTGGCCAGAGGTTTTCATAGTGTCGGTTCAGCACGCGGCGAAGCACCTCCAGCAGGGCTTCCACATGCAAGGGGCGGTCCAGTACCGCGAAGGCACCATCCCGCAGCGAGTGTGAGAGACCGCGGACGTGTTCACGTTCCGTAGCCTGGCGGGGTCGTACGACGATCGTGGGCGGGGCAGGATCAAGCCGGCGCAGCAGCTTCAGAATTCGCAGCCCGCCCTCGGAGTTGATCGGAGCTTTCCGGCCCGTGTTGTTCCGTGGTGGTTGCACCGGGATCTCCAGATCCACCACCGCGATGTGCACCGGGTTGGATTGGATCAGTTGGGCGGCCTCTTCGCCGGAGTCCGCCTGCATGGCCTGGATTCCCAGCGGGTGCAGCAACCGGGGCAGTTGCTCGACGGCAGGTCGCTCCCGCCAACCACCGTAGGTCAGCAGGAGATTCAGCCGAGGCGGCGACGGGTTGTTGGAGGTCTGCTCGTACACGGGGTCATCCTGTCCCCTCCACAGTGGCAATGGACGTGCCGAGCGAGGGGGCGTCAGTGGTCTTCCGTGTCGCCATTTCAGGGCTGCTGGGGGGGTTGCAGGCCTGAGCACGCGGTTGGTGGCAACTCATCGGGGCGGTGGAGGCGAGAAATCCTGCCATATTGGCACTCGCATTGCTGGGTACTTGATCGTCTGGATGGGAGGCGGCATACTTCGCCCTCTTCGATTCTGTCCCCACACCAGGAGTGAATGAACCATGCCCGATGCGGCTCCAACGGTCTCGGTCTGTGAAGTGATCGGTGGCCCCGGTGCATGCCGGGGAATCGGTGCAGGAGACCGTGTCCATGTCCGCGGATGGATCCGGACCCGGCGCGATTCCAAGGCCGGCCTTTCATTCATCCAACTTCATGACGGATCCTGCTTCGATTCGGTGCAGGCCGTCGTGCAGTCCGATCTTCCGAACTACGCCGACGAAGTACAGCGATTGACCACGGGGTGTTCGGTCGAGATCACCGGGACCGTGGCGGAATCACAGGGCAAGGGGCAGTCCCTTGAGATTCATGCGGAGTCGGTGCAGGTGGTGGGATGGGTTGACGATCCCGAGACCTACCCGGTACCGGCCAAGCGGCATACGTTCGAGTACCTGCGCGAGGTCGCGCACCTGCGTCCCCGCACCAACACCTTCAGTGCCGTAGCTCGTGTGCGGCACAGCCTGTCTCAGGCCGTCCATCGCTGGTTCCATGACAACGGCTACTTCTGGATCCACACCCCGATCATCACGGGAAGTGATTGCGAGGGAGCGGGGGAGATGTTCCGCGTTTCGGCCCTGGACCTGGCGAACCTGCCGAGGACCGAGGACGGCGAGGTGGACTTCAGCGAGGATTTCTTCGGTCGTGAAACGAACCTGACCGTGTCGGGGCAGTTGAACGTCGAGGCCTACTGCCTGGCGCTCTCGAAGGTCTACACGTTCGGCCCCACGTTCCGGGCCGAGAATTCGAACACCTCCCGTCACCTGGCCGAGTTCTGGATGATCGAGCCGGAGATCGCCTTCGCAGACCTGTCGGACGACGCGGACCTGGCTGAAGCATTTCTCAAGGGCATCTTCGAGACACTGCTGGCGGAACGCCCTGACGACATGGCCTTCTTCCGCGATCGAATCGACAAGGGATGCATCGACCGACTCGAACACTTCGTCAGCGCCAGCTTCGAACGCATGGACTACACCGATGCCATCGCAGCCCTGGAAGCGGCGGTCGCATCCGGTACGAAGTTCGATTTCCCGGTCTCCTGGGGCATCGATCTGCAATCGGAGCACGAGCGGTGGTTGACCGAGGAGCACGTGGGACGGCCCATCGTGGTCATGAACTACCCCAAGGACATCAAGGCGTTCTACATGCGGCTCAACGATGATGAGCGGACGGTCGCCGCCATGGACGTGCTGGCTCCGGGCATCGGCGAGATCATCGGGGGGGCGCAACGCGAGGAGCGGCTGGACGTCCTGGATCGGCGAATTGCCGAAATGGACCTGGATGTGAGTGACTACTGGTGGTACCGGGATCTTCGTCGGTACGGGACCGTGCCCCACGCCGGCTTCGGCCTGGGCTTCGAGCGGACCATGGCCTACGCCACCGGCATGGCCAATGTCCGGGACCTCATCCCCTTCCCCAGAACCCCCAATACGGCGACATTTTGACTCCCAATCGAATGAGAGTGGTGGTATCCCCGTTATCGGGGTCATTATCAGCCATCTCGATGTGAATCAGTGTTGATTGATTACATCGAAGTCCGTCCTGAGTGAAAATCGTGATGTAGACTCAAAACGGGCTTTTTCGGCCCTTTAGAGGTATCGGTATGCCCTTATTTGGGGGGGGTGACCATGCCATTTCATGGCATGGCGTGATTAGACGAGTGAAGACACCAGATTACACATCTCGAGTGCTCGTATTCCTGTGCATGCTGACCATGCTTGGATGGAGTTCATCTACGGCATCGGCCGGCAAGCAGGACGTACTGCGCCACGCCAGGCATGCCGAGAGTGCGCCCATCGGCAAGGTCCTTCATCTTGGGGGAGTGTCCTTCGATCCGTTGGTCGACCTGCAACCGTTCCCCTCGCACCTGGCAAAGTCGGCATCCGACCAGGCGGACCTGCGTCTGGTGCAGTCGCATGGTCCGCTGCGCGATTCGCATCGTGCAGCGCTCGAGGATCGCGGTCTTGTACTCGTCCAGTACATCCACCCCGACACCTACATCGTCTGGGCCGATCCGGCCCAGTTGGAATCCGTTGCGAGCCTTCCTGCCGTTCGCTGGACCGGTGATTTCGCTCCCGCCTGTCGACTGCTTCCGCACCTGCGGGGGCGGACCGATGACACGATCGATCTTCGAGTGGTGATCTACCGGGGGGCCGACGTCGGGTACGTCATCCGTTCGCTGCACGATCTCGGGATCGACTCCGTGAAGCGCCGCACCATGGATGCGAATTTCGATGTCGTCGGGTGCACGGCACACGGATCCCACCTTGAACTCATCGCCTCGCTTGCGGGTGTCTACACCGTCCAGCCTGTCGCGTCCGACGGTGGGAACCGGGGGGAGTTGGCCAACCAGCTCAATACCGGCCTCTACGTCAACAACACGATCGAACCCGGGTACTACGACTGGCTGTCCGCCATCGGCTATACAGGAGCGGACATCACGATTGCCTGCGTGGATACCGGGATCCATGACCAGGCTCCGGACCTGGCCAATCGGATGGTGGAATGCATCGGGGACAGTTGTGGTGACGAGAGCACGGGCTCCAGTCACGGCACGCTCAGTGCCGGTGCGATGGCTGGTGACGGCTCCACCGGCGTGGTCGACCCATGGGACTACCTCGCTGGGCAGGGAATGGCACCACGCGCATCGATTCTTGAGCAGCTCTACAGCCCGATCTTCACTGAACCCGACGGCATGCTCCAGCTGATGACCGACTCCTGGAACAACGGAGCGGTCGTTTCGAGCAACAGCTGGGGACCGTCGCCCACTCCCCTGGGGTATGACATCGATACCAGGCTCGTGGATGTCGGCGTGCGAGATGCGGTCCCGAGTGCAGCCGGCAACCAGTCGCTTTCCTACGTGGTCTCGATCATGAACGGAAACGGTGGTACCTCGACCCAGGGAACACCGGACGAGGCGATGAACATCATCCGTGTCGGAGCAAGTCGTCTTCGATCCAGTGGCGGCACGCTGCAGAATCATGTCGACGAACTGGCATCGGTCTCAGCTCACGGTCCTTGCCTCGATGGCCGGATGTTGCCGGACATCGTGGCACCGGGTTGCTACGTACTTTCGACATACGACACGTTCAACTGGGCCTACGCCTGCGGCACGAGCATGGCCAGCCCGCAGGTCTCCGGGGCGGTCGGCCTGTTCACCGAGTACTACCGATCGCATGTGGGTGTGGGACGTGACCCGTCGCCGGCCATGTCCAAGGCTGCGATCCTCCTGGCCGCCAAGGCACTGGATGGGGGTGAAGACGCGGACGGGTACACCCTGTCGCATCCACCCGATTCGAAGCAGGGATGGGGGCGTCTGGCCATCTCCGAGTTGATTGACCCGGACCTCGAGGGCATTCGCTACTACGACCAGTCGGTGGTATTCGGCGACAGTGGTGAGGAATGGTCCATCGCCGTCGAGCCGCTGGATTCGTCCAAGCCGATGCGCATCATGCTCGCATGGACCACGGCGCCCGGGCACGGGCTTGGTGGCAGTACACCGGCATGGACGAACGATCTCGATCTGGTGGTCGAAGTCTCCGGAGCGGAGTACGCGGGCAACGACATCGATCCCTCCAGCGGGTGGTCCAATGCCGACGGCCCACCGGACGTCATGAACAACACCGAGGCGGTTTTCCTCGGACCGACTGCTCCATCATCCGCCACCATCCGGGTCCTGGCATCCAACATCAACTCCGACGGCATTCCCGGATTCGGTGACGGCAGCGATCAGGATTTCGCCCTGGTCTGCATGAATTGCAAGGCGGATCCATTCACCATCATGCTGGATCCACCGGTCATTGAAATCTGTGCCCCCGGGACGGTCGAGTGCATCGTCGAGGTGCAGTCCGTCACGCCTGGCCTGTCGGTCACGCTCAATGCCCTGGGGCCCATGCACATCAACCTTGAACTTCAGGACGACGTCCTGACCACCCCGGACAAGACGGCCCTCACGGTGACCGTGTCAGAGGGGGCATCGGGCAGTGAGGAGTACAGCATCGTCGGAATGGCTGGTGGTCAACAGGTGGAAGTCATCGGGGAGATCATGATCGTCACCCCCTTCAGCGGATTGCCTGAACTGCTGCAGCCCGCCGATGGTGAGATCGATGTTTCGACCATGCCCATGCTGACCTGGGCGATGGAAGGTGGCACCAGTTTCGACCTCGAGATCGCCTCGGACGTGATGTTCACGGACATGATCTATTCCGCGATGGCCACCACTACCGAGCATCTTGTGAAGACGAACCTGTCTTACGGCCAGAGCTACTACTGGCGTGTGCGGGCATCAAGTGCCTGTGGACTGGGCGACTGGTCGGACACGTCCTCCTTCACCACCTCGGAGGGGATCCATGTGCTGCTGGTCGATGACGATGACAACACTCCTGATGTGCAGGCCTACTACACCTCACCAATGAACGACCTGGGGCTCGAGTTCGATGTGTGGGACACCATGAACACCGACAACGAGCCCGACCTCGATACCCTGCGCAACTACGACCTCGTCATCTGGTTCACGGGCGCCGAGTGGGGTGGGTTCGCCGGACCGGGCGATGCCGCTGAAGTGGATCTCGCCGCCTGGCTCGATGAGGGCGGTGTCTTCTGGCTCTCCAGCCAGGACTATCTCTACGACCGTGGACTGACTCCGTTCGGAAGTTCCTACCTGGGTGTTTCCGACTACGACAGCGACGTGGGGCAGGCCACTGTGACCGGATCGGGTTCACTGTTCGGCGGTTACGGCACGATGACCCTCACGTGTCCCTTCAACAACTACACCGATTCCCTGGAGGCGGCCGCGAACGCGGAGGTCTGTTTCACCGGGGAAGAGGGAGTCATCGGCGTCAATGTTCTTGATGAAACATGGCGCACGGTGTTCTGGGCCTTCCCGCTGGAGGCGGTGCTGGATGATTCGGTTCGTCGCAGCCTGCTGCTGACCGTCGTGAACTGGGTTCCCGTTCCCGAGGAAAACACATGCCCGGCCGACGTCGTACCCGATGGCCTGGTCGATGTGCAGGACCTGCTGAAGGTCATCGCAGAGTGGGGGGGAAGTGGTCCCGAAGGAGATGCCAATGATGATGGGATGGTGGACGTCGTCGACCTGTTGAGCATCATCAGCATGTGGGGCCCCTGCGACTGATTCCTTCGCGGGATCGCTTTCATCGAAAGAAACCAGTGTGTACGGGTATTTACTTACCAGAGGGGGTAGCCGGGTTCAGATCGGCGCAGCATTTGCGCCAAACCAGGTCCGGTAACTCCTTTCCATCGATCATGTGTCGACGTGTTCAGTCAGGACGTGTCGTGGTTCGATGTCCCGGGTTGGAGCGTGGATTGACCACGCGTGGGGATCGTCGATTCCCTGGGACTTGAACCAAGGTGATGCAGGCCAGAGGGAAGCAACTGGCCTGCCAACAGAAGGAGACGTCTGGTGGATAGCGAACTCATGGTGGAACAGCTCTTTCCTCAACTGATCACGGGCAACCGTGCATCGGCTCGAGCAACTGCGGAACAAATCATGGAATCGGGCATCACGCCCGAGACATTGACGCACGAGGCCTACTGGCCCCTGCTGGACATGATCAACACGCTGTATCGGAGCGATCAGCTCACCAGCCTGGCGCATCACTATGCGACACGGCTGCTGCGCAGCATGGTCGATCAGGCGCAGGCACTGTATTCCCAGCAGGAACGACGCCAGCGTCGCGTGATGCTCTTCTGTGCCGAAACGGAAGCGGATGACCTGGCTGCCCAGATGGTGGCCGATCTGGTCGAGGCCGACGGCTACGAAGTCTTCTTTGGTGGCGGTGGCGTGGCCTGGGACGAGGTCATGCAGGAAGCCAGCGAACAGAAGCCGGATGTCCTGCTGCTCTTCTCCTCCTCGGGACGGGATGCACCCCACATTCGCGTGCTCATCGACACCATCCGTGAGATCGGATCGTGCCCGGACATGCAGATCGTGGTTGGTGGCGGCATCTTCAACCGGGCCGAGGGCCTGGCCGAGGAAATCGGTGCGGATCTCTGGGCGACGACGCCCGGCGAGTTGATCACCAAACTCAACGAGGACCCCCTTCGCCGGGCAACTCCCGAGCAGCGGACCGTTGGTCAGCACCGGGCGAATGCTGCCTGAGTGAGTGGTATCAATCCAGGAATCGACGAACGACGGGGCCCCGGAAACGGGGCCCCGTTTCCTGTTCAATGGTGGCCCATTTCTGGAACCAGAGAGGAATCCGGGGGTCCAACCGCTAGAATGGTCTTTCCATTTCTCCTCCCTCTTCTCCAGAAAGCCACCCGGATGCTGCACCGAACTCCTCCATTCCTGGTCCTGCTCATCACCCTCGCTGCCTGGTTCATGCCGGGCATGGTTTCAACTGCACAGGCCCAGCGGTTCCCGTTCCTGATCCAGCCGGTCAGCATCGATGACCTCAGGGATCTTGCCGTTGAGTTGGAACTGTCCAGGGAGCAGCAGGCCCAGATGATGTCGCTCTACACCCGCTACCAGGCGGAGTACGAGCAGTTGCAGGAGCGTGAAGTCGGCGAACTCATCGATGACGGTCTCGCCATGGGCCAGTTGATGGGCAGTTGGATGGGCGGCTCGATCACCATTCCTCCCCGCAAGGACATCGAGGACCTGCTGAAGATGGCCCTCGATATCTATGACAAGTTCAACCGGATCGACTCGGCCTACTTCGACAGCATCAACATGCTGGTCATCGAAGAGCAGCTGCCGGCCCTTGAGCGGGCTCGCAGGCGGCGCAAACTTTCGAATTACATCATGCCGCACTTCATGCTGGCCAGCCGGTTCAATGAGGGCATCCAGTTCAACATCCTGGAATGGATCGATCGAACCGATCTGTCTCCGGACCAGTTGGCTGCGATCCGCCAGGTGACCGACTCGTTCGAAACGAGGATGCTCTACCTGGTGGTCCAGTTCCAGGACGACTTGCTCAAGATCGTCGATCAGGTTCTCGATCTCGTGGATGAACTCGGTCTCCGCGACATGGACATGCAGCAGATGATGGAGTTGTGGACCGAGGGAGGAATGCAGGATCGGCTCATCGCCTTCTTCAATGAGAACAGCAAGCCCATCCAGAAGACCGTCGACAAGATGGGGCGATTGAATCTCCAGACCGCGATGCAGATCAGGGAGGTTCTCGGTGAAGAGAACTGGGTGCAGTTGACCTTCGAGTACGCAGATACGTCGTACGAGAATGGTGGTGTGCAGCGAGCGGATCGTCGCTTCAGCCGGGCCATGAAACTCGATGGCGTGACCGAGGACCAGGTGCTCCTCCTGGAGTCGGCCCAGGCCGACTATCGAAGTCGCTGGCTGGCCCTGTTTCCCCAGGTGGCCGAAGCATTCCAGGATTCGTGGGCCTATCGGACGGCTGAGCAGTTGGAAGGTGATGTTCCGGGTGAGCATGACGAGCGACTGGAGCGACTCGATGGGCGAATGGAAGATCTTGTCGCCAGCGGCGAAACGAGCCTTGCAAGCATCCTCACCGACGAGCAGATGGAACTGATGGACGGTGAGAAGAAAGAGGACACGCGGGAGGTACGGTGGGCCCGTGGTCGATCAGGATCCGACAAGCCGGATGCCTCCACCGGTCGAACCTACAACTTGCCCATGGCTCCCATGGAGCCGGTGAGTGTCGAACAGTTCTCGGCCTGGCTTGGCCTGCAGGACATGGACGCGAGTGTCCTGGAATCACTCTACGACCAGTACACCACGAGTTACGAATCGCTGTCGGTTGAGTACGACCAGCGTCTGACCGACGGGTACTCCGCTCTGGAAACCGACCAGGGGTGGCGTGAGCGGAGGAAGGTTCGCAGGGCTCTGCAGGCGGAGATGCTGCCGAAGTTGAAGGAGGCCGAAGATGCCTTCTTTGCGGACATGTCCATGGTGCTTCCGCCCGATACCCAGCCCGACCTGCTGGACCAGATCCGCGTGTCGCATGACCGTGCCCGCCGTCGCCAGAAGATCTGGAACGGGAACTGGTCACTTCGTGGATCCACGGAGGGGACGATCGACATCGGTGAAATCGTACTGGCCATCGATCCGGAAACACTTGATGAAGAGTCCCGCCAGTTCATGATCGACGTGCTCATCGAATACAACGCCGCATCGATGACCGACATCGATGCGATTGAGACCAGTTACGACCGTGTCAAGAGTCTCGAGGATCGCCTCTGGGGAGAGGGCGAAGGCGACATCGATGAAGACCTGAGAAAACGCCTCTACGAGCGATGGGAAAACGGCAGATCCGAGATGAGTGAAATCGCGGCTCGCATGGCCAAGACGAATCGAATGACCTACGAGGGCATCCTTCAGGAAATTCCCGAAGACCGCATCATGCTCGTTCAGGACATGTACGAGCGGAAGGCCTATCCCGACGTGTTCAAGGACCCGTGGATCGCTGATGAACAGATCGATGGCACGCTTGCACTGGAGGGTCTCTCTGCAGACCAGCGGGAACTGATCAACGATCTCGCTCTTGAGTACCGCAGCCAGTACCGGGACCTCACCGTGCAGATCCTCGATGGAGCCAAGGGCCGCCAGGATGCGGAGCGTTCATGGCCTCCCAGCAGCGAGTCGATGAAGCAATACATGAAGATGGAGCAGTTGCGGTACCGGCGTCGCCAACTCAATGATCAGACCCGGATCCTGCTGGAGCTGCAGTTGACGGACCAGCAGGTGGCGATGGTTCCCGGCCTCGGGAAGGATTGGTCCGGGGGCGAAAAGAAGGGATCCTGACCCGCGCCTTGACGGGGGGCTTTCATTTCGAGCAGGATGTGCCACTTCAAGGAGATCCTGCCCATGCCCACGCGACTCTTTCACTGCCTGTTCCTGCTCCCCGTTGTCCTGCTGTCGGTGTCCTGTCAGCAGGGAGATGGTGGACCCGTGATGAAGGCAGGCCCCACCGTGACGGTCTTCGGCGGTTACGGCGAGGTCGACTACCGGAGGGGCCCCGTGTCCTCGGATCTCCAGTGGCTGGTGACCGCCCCCTCCTACAACATGGGGTCGGACGGTACGCCGCGGAGCATCGATGATCGTGTCACCCTGGCCGTGCAGTCCCCGTCCATGGCCACCTGGCTGCTCAGCACCCGGATCACTGGGCGTGCGGCGCTGACCCTGTCCAACAGTCTCCAGGCCGGCCTGCAGGCCTGGTCGGACGTTCCGTGCCTGCCCATGATCGAGTTCCCGCTGGAACTTGATGTGACCATGCCCGAGGTACAGGACCAGGCTCCCGGGAACTGGGGGCGGATTGAACTCGCGGGCACACCAGCACGCTGGATGGTGCTTCCGCATCCCGGCGGCAATCTCGCCCGTCCTGCCATTGGACTTGGATTGGTGTCGCGCCCCGTATCAACGAACGATTCCAACCGTTCAGCACGACTGGCCATCGTGACCATGGACCTTGTCACGGCACGCTCGATGCAGCGACATCTTGCCGGTCTCGCGTCAACGGTGGCGCTCGGGCCGGACCACGTGGATGCGGGAGATGGTGCGGATGGAGCGCCGGGGTGGACGATGCTCTTCGATGGCACCTCCCTGGAGCACTTCCGAGGCTTCAAGAAGCAGATCATGCCCGGGGGATGGGAGATCGTCGACGGCAACCTGACCCTGACCGGATCGGGGGGCGACATCATCACCCGCCAGCAGTACGACAACTTCGAGTTTGAACTCCAGTGGCGTGTTGAGGAGGGCGGCAACAGCGGCATCTTCTTCAATGTGACCGAGGACAAGGACTACGTCTGGCAGACCGGTCCCGAGATGCAGATACTCGATGACGACCGCCACCAGGATGGGAAAAATCCACTCACATCGGCAGGCTCCAACTACGGGCTCCACGCCCCGATGCAGGATGTCGTCCGGCCCGCTGGACAGTGGAACACGGCCCGGATTCTCGTGTGCGAGAACGACGTGACCTACTGGCTCAACGATGTGGAGGTCGTTTCGTACACCTTGCATTCAAGCCGTTGGGACAGGCTGGTCTCCGGCAGCAAGTTCAACGCGATGCCCGACTACGGTCGCCGCGCCCACGGGCACATCGCGCTGCAGGATCATGGTGACGTGGTGTCCTATCGCAATATCAGGATCCGCGACCTCGGAGCATCGTCCATTCCGCCCCTGGGCGAGTGATCAGGGTCTCGTCAACGGCTGCAGCACATCGAGCAGGGTTTCGTTTCGATCGCCAGTGATCTCCCAGAACATGGCGCCACCGAGGCCTTGTTCGCGGATGAAGTCGACCTTGTGCTGCAACGATTCCTCGTCGTCGTAGGAGATGAAGTGTCCACCATGCTCGGTGGGGCTGTAGAGCCATGGGACCTTCGAGTCGTCATCCCAGTACCGGGTGTAGAGGCCGCTTTCGATGAACTGTTCGATCTGGAACCAGTCGTTGATTCCGGTCGCGCCGCTGCTCCAGTCGTCCCAGGTGCCCGGAGGTATGAGACTGCCGGACTGGAAGAGCCCGCCCTGGTCGGGTCCGACGCCGCCCCAGGCACGTCCGTAGAAGGGGACACCGAGAACCAGTTCATTCGGGGGGACGCCTGCATCGAGGTAGTTCTGGATGGATGCAGCGGCGTTGTAGAGCGTCGCAATGTCCTCGTCCCCAGGATCATTTGGGTTCGGGTACAGCTTGCTGTGGTGATTGGTGAGACTCAGGTCCCATGCTCCGTGAAGGTCGTACGTCATCACGTTGATCCAGTCGCAGGACTCCGCGATGCCGTCGGGTTCGAGGTTCTCGATCTTGTCGTAACCCGCAGGCGCAGCGATGGTGAGCAGGTACTCCCGATCATCCTCGGTCGCGGCAGCGTCGAGTTGGGTACGCAGTTCCTGGAGCAGCAGCGTGTAATTCTCTCGATCTTCCGGACGGTATGTGTTCGAAGAGAGCCCACAGCAGACGGGGTATTCCCAGTCAATGTCGACGCCATCGAAGTTGTACTGGCGAATGAAGTCCACACATGATTCGGCAAAGATCGCCCGCGATTCGTTCGTAAGCGCGATGTCGGAGAATCTGCCGGACCAGGTCCAGCCACCGACGGAGATCAGGGTCTTGATGTGCGGATACTGACCTCGAAGCACGTTGTTGATCTGGTTGTAGGTGCCGCGGTAGGGCTGGTCCCACGTGTCGCCTTCGTAGTATTTGTCGATGGCGGCGTAGGGATCGCCGAGGGCAATCCGGCCATCTTCACTGATGTTGGCGAATGCGTAGTTGATGTGCGTGATCTTGTCGGCAGGGATGTCCATCGGCTGGTAGTCGCGGCCGTAGATGCCCCATTCGATGTAGTAGGCGACGATTCGCTGGTCTTCATCCGTCTCCGGGCACGGGCCCCAGCCCGAGAGCACCGTGAGCATGTCGCTGACGTTCACGGATCCGGTCCCGTCGATGTCGGCCGGGCAGGAGGCCGGCGGTTCGGGGCATGGCCCCCAGTCGCCAAGCACGCCCAGGAGGTCGCCGATATCGACCTGTTGATCGTTGTTGATGTCGGCATCACATGGTTCGCTGGCGAGCATGGTGCCGGGAGCCAGTAACAGGCCACTGACGGCCACGATGGAGAAGAGAGTGCGTCGTTGCATGGTTTGGTCTCCTGAGTCGGCAGAATAAACTGTCGTCGTCCTTGATTCTCCAACCTTGGAAGCAATCGTGGTCCGGTCAATCGAAACCTGCTTGGAACGAGCCTTCTCCTGCTGCGATACACTTCGTTTCAATCAGAATGTGAGTATTGACCCATGACCGACATGCCGCAGGCTGCGCCACCCGCATACGACTCCGAGCATACGCCCTACGATGCTCTGGGAGGGTCGGAGCGGGTGCACGCCCTGGCCAGGGCCTTCTATGGCTGTATGGATGAGAACCAGGACTACGCGGGTCTGCGTGCACTGCACGCCCCGGACCTGGAGCCCATGCAGGAGACCTTCTTCGAGTTTCTCTCGGGTTGGCTGGGGGGCCCCCAACTCTACGTACAGAAGCACGGGCACCCGCGGCTGCGCATGCGACACGCATCATTCCCGATCGATGAAACGATGCGGGACCAGTGGCTGGCCTGCATGGCCGAGGCAATGGATCAGCAGGGCATCGACGGTGACATACGGGTGTTTCTCGATGCACGCTTCGCGCACGTGGCGAACTTCATGCGCAACACCGACTGAGTCGGATCAGGGGCAGCCTTCGCCCCAGCACTCGCAGGGATCACCGATTCCGCAGTCACAGGGGTCGGCGCCGGCACACTGGCAGGGGTCGTATTCGGGGCACTCGCCACTGCAGTAGGGGTCGTACTCGTCACAGAGTGGATTGCAACTCGGCGGACCGCCGAAGCAGTCGCACTCGTCGTAGTCCGGGCAGTCCGGGTACAGGCAGTAGGTGCATTCGCACTCGTCGTAGCACTCGCTGCTGGGATCGCTGCAGGGATCCGGGTTGCACTCGAGGCTGCAGGGATCGCCACCACAGGCGGGATCACAGGGGTCACCGCCGCATGCCGGGTCACAGGGCTCGCCGCCACAGGCGGGATCGCACGGATCACCGCCACATGCCGGGTCACAGGGATCGCTGCCACCGATGCAGGCGCACTCGTCGTAGTCCGGGCAGTCCGGGTTGCACGGATCACCGACGCAGTAGCACTCGTCGTAGTCCGGGCAGTCCGGGTTGCACTCGCCGCCGCATGACTCGTCGCAGGGGTCGTAGTTGTCGCACTCGGCATAGCACGGATCGTTGCATGGAACGGGGCAGGGACCCCAGGCGTTGATGATCGCGAGCAGGTCGAAGATGTCGACGACACAGTCGCCGAATTCGCCGGGTGAGCAGTCGCCGGCGGGTCGTGGCGGACCGGACTGGCCCCAGTCGTTGAGCACGGCCAGCAGGTCGAGGATATCCGTGGACCCATTGCCGTCGATGTCCGTGGGACAATCCGGCAGTGGATCCTCGCAAGAGCTGGGAGCTGGAGTGCACTCAACCCAGAGACGCCCCACACCCGCGTCGTTGTAACCGAATCCACCGAGTCGAATGATGTAGACCGTGTTGGCCGTGACATCCATTTCAAGGTAGGAGGTGTAGTCATTGCAGCCGTCGCCATCGTCGTTGCAGGTGAGCATGGTGCCAGTGGGGCATAGGCCGTCGTAGACGGCGATCCGGGTATCCCAGTAGGTCCCGGTGCAGGTGGTAAGCACCAGGGTGCCGGTGCAGGTTGCCTCGTGCGTGTACCAGATGTCCTTGTGCACGATCCCGTTGCCGAGGTTCGTACACGCGGTGAAGTCATTGAAGGGCACGCCGGCGGTGGCGTAGGTGGTATCGAAGAGGGTGAGGCCGTCATAGATCGCCTCGGGCTGGTCGCAATCGTCGTTGTACGGGGGGACGCAGAGGGGCGGGTCGCAGTTGCAGATGTCGTAGTCGGGGCAACTCGTGTCGCAGGGGTCGTAGCATTCACTGCCGGCATCACAGGGGTCGCCACCGCAGCCGACGCTGCAGGGGTCGCCGCCGCAGTCGGGGTCGCACTCCGGGTTGCCACCGCAGGCCGGATCGCAGGGATCAATATCGCACTCGCAGGGATCACCCATTCCGCAGTCACAGGGGTCGGCGCCGGGACACTGGCAGGGGTCGTATTCGGGGCACTCGCCACTGCAGTAGGGGTCGTACTCGTCACAGAGTGGATTGCAACTCAGCGGACCGCCGAAGCATTCGCACTCGTCGTAGTCCGGGCAGTCCGGGTACAGGCAGTAGGTGCATTCGCACTCGTCGTAGCACTCGCTGCTGGGATCGCTGCAGGGATCCGGGTTGCACTCGAGGCTGCAGGGATCGCCACCACAGGCGGGATCGCACGGATCACCACCACATGCCGGGTCACAGGGATCGCCACCACAGGCGGGATCGCAGGGGTCGGGGTCGCATTCGCAGGGGTCACCCCAACCGCATTCACAGGGATCGCCCCAGCCACAGTCGCACGGGTCCGCATCGCCGCATTCACAGGGGTCGCCCCAGCCGCATTCGCAGGGATCTCCCGTTCCGCATTCGCAGGGATCGTACCCGGGGCACGACTCGTCGTAACACGGATCGGTATCGCACGGGTCTCCCTGGGCCATGACCATCGGGCTGACCAGGCAGCATGCAACGAGAATCATCAGGAACTGCATCGGACGCAGGAGTCCAAGCAGGCCAACAGGCCGTGCGGAAGCATGGGGCATCGTCTTCTCTCCTCGAGTGGCCCAGTTCGGGCAGCGGTGCGCTGCTTCCATTCTGTGGCATCAGGAGGGGGACATCAAGGATGAAAGCGGCCGAAGGAGCCATGTTTTCTGGCTCCAATCCACTTTCAGGCCCGATTCGAGGCCTAGGGTGCCTTAGGCGATGGAATAGGGGTGCGTGAGGGCCTGGTCTGCGATCCCCGGCGATCCATGACCCGTTGGCTGGTTTTCAGCAGCAGATTCGAGGCGGCCGCGTCCGAACCGGCGCCCAGCAGGGTGAACCCGGCAACTCCGGTGCGACGCCCAATGCGGAGATCCTCCGGGGGATCGTATGGATTCCTCGGATTGCCATCGGTGTTGTCGATGATGAATCGACTGACGAGGATCGTGCCGGCGGGGAGTGATTGGATCGACTTGAACAGGTAGGGGCGGCGGAAGTGGGCGTCCCAGTCGGGAATGTCCAGCAGGGTCCGCTGGGTGCCGTCGGGGAGGTTCGCCGACAGTCGCATCGAGCGACATTCATTGCGGGCTCGGGGGATGACGGCGATGACATCAAAGGCGGCCGGGAGCGTGAATCGATCTTCGGCTTCGTGTTCCTTCTCGCCGGCGGGGACCTTGAGCCGGTTGACGCCGGTGACCACCGCGATGACTTCGCGGGAGGCAACGTCATCGGCGGGAACCAGGTAGGCCTGGTCACCAAGCGGGAGAGCTCGTCCCAGTGGTCGGTACTTCACCTCGGCCACGAGATCACTGTGGGCGGGGATGGACCAGTGGAACCCCGGGGGTAGCAGCATGCGATCCAGGCCGATGCCCACGCCACCGAGCGATCCAGAGATGTCCCGGTCGAGATCGCCATCGCGTTCGAAGCCGACCCGCGGGTCGACCTCGTCACGCTTGCGTCCGCGTCCCCGGTCGTCGGCAACCAGGGTCACCGTGTGGACGGATTGGGGTGCGGCCGTCTTCCACCCGATTCCTCGAACTCGAAGTGGGTCCTCGTTGTCCAGGGGTATCACGAAGCACCATGTGTCCTGGTGGAAGCGGTGTTCGTTCTCGATCGTCTCCGGTGGGATCACGAACGGTTCATCCAGGGGCACGGTGAACGTCCCTGCAGGAAACGAAGGAGTGATCGGAGGCGTGATCGCCACCGGCTCGGTGCCCTCTGCGGTGGGGGCACCGGCATCGAGCCAGGCGATCAACCGGGTGCGGTCCGTCTTGGGCATGGTTCGATCATCGTGCAGCGGGGGGCTGTCGCCACCGGGAAGCCACGGTGGCATGAGCTTGCGGCGCAGGATTTCGGCAATGAAGCGGCGGCGACCGGCGAGGTCCGAGTGCGAGAGCAGGGGGAATGGGCCGGAGCCGGCATCGTGGTGGCAGGTCGAGCAGTGTCGACTGACGATCGGGGAGACATCGGACCAGGTGTCCGCGGCATTGGTCGTGGAGGCAAGCAGGCAGAAGAGGATCGCGTGCATGGATTCAGTTCCGCTCGATGTAGCATCCGAAGGGGGTTCGCTGGCTCACTTCGATCTCCTTGCCCGCCGCTGCGCTGCGAACCGCATCCCGCAGGTAGTGCTCGGAGATGTTCTGGCGGCGGTTGCCGACTGATCCGTAGAGATTGTTCACGCTTCCGTGGTACAGGATGTCGTACCGGCCGTTTCCCCGCATTCGCAGCAGGTAGGCCTCCGGGGTGATTGTGGCGTCGAGGGTACGGACGAGGTCATGGTTTCGGTCCACGATGACCGGCATGGTCAGTTCGTACTCCCTGGCATGAGTTCGGGTGCGTTCAGCCGTGAGTTCCGGGCGTGCATGGACCAGGTAGAAGCGGCCGCCGGCCTCGGTGGTCTCGCGGCTGGCCCGTTCGATGTCCGGTGCCATTGCGTTGGCGATGGGGCAGTCGGTGCTGGAGAAGACGACGACCACGAGGTCGCCCTCATCCCCGTCCAACGGGGTATGGACAAGGCCGTCGTGGTCTGAAAGGGAAGCGGGTGGTGCTGTACATCCGGCAAGGGCCAGGGCTGCAAGCCACACACACATCAATGTGATCACCGGTGTTCGCATCATGCGTTCCAGGCGGTCGGGTCAGGGACTCCAGCCGCAGTACGTTGCAGCACCAGCGTAGCAATCGGGAGTTCCGTTCGCCCCGGTGGTCCAGTCGAGGCAGCATGGTGCGTAGGCAGGTATGTTTTCGAGGCAGTTGCAGACCGGGGGAGGGGCCATGACGCTGGCACATCCGTTGCATCCGCCACCACCGCCGCCACCGCCGTCACCGGCGAAGTTGGAGGGCTCGGGTTCACCGCGGTAGCAGCCAAGGGCCCAGGGAAATCCGTCGCCGGGCAGCCCGTACTGGACACCCAGGTCGTAACTGACGCTGTGGTAGTGGTATCCACGCAGATCGTCATGGTGACCGCTGCATTCATCCAGTGGATTGCCGGACTGGGCGGCCAGGACGCCGTTGGATTCCCAAGGGCCATAGATCGGGTAGCCGTCAAAACCGTAGCCGACGATGGGGGAGTGGGTTGCCCCGTTGTCACCGTCGACCGGTGAATACTGGTGGTAGTGGTAGCGGAGATCGGGCGAGGGGTGCCCGTTGTAGTCGTCCATGCAGATGTTGCCGGGCGCCTCCATCGAGCCGCCGTCGTACGGGTTGTAGAGGGCGACGCCGTTGTAGTACAGGGCGGTGGGGCCGAGCGTGTCCAGTACGGACACGGCAGGGTCGTTCGTCGCCGTGGGAATGATCGGGATTCGCCATTCGTCGTTCTGGTTTCCGGGGGAGTTGGGGTTGAAGCAGCCGGTGGAACCGTCGAAGGGTCCCATGGTGTGCTCGGCGAGGCCGGTGGCGCGAATGATCGCAAAGCCGGGTTCGGCCTGGAAGTCGACCTCGATGCCCAGCGGGTGATCAATCATGAAGGGGTGGCAGGGCCTGTTCCATTCGCTGATGACCAAGAGCAGATCATCGACGCCGATCTGGCTGGTGTTGCAGCCGGCCTGGCCCCAGTTGGAGATGATGTTCAGCAGGTCATCGACGTTCACCTGTCCGTCGAGATTGCAGTCGCTGTCGCAGCCAAGGCGAGTCATCGAATCGGCAGTGGCAATCGATCCCAGGCCGACGATCACAAGCAGGGTGGCGAGGCGCTGAATCATGTACGTACTCCGGGGGAAGGGGGATGAAGAAGCAGCAGGAGCTGCGTCCATCTGTACGAGGTCAATACTTCAAGATATCCCCCTCTATGGAGTTGGAAGCCTCTTTCTTCGCCCGGTTTGCATGTTTTTGACCACGACGGGGTGGATATTCGAGGATTCCCGGACACCATGTTCCACTGTTCTCGACAGCAGCAGGGACGGCCCGTACCCTCTTGCGTTCTTGTGGGAGCAGGCATCTCGCCTGTTGCAGATTTCAAAGACATGAAGAGGAGATTCATGATGTTCAGCCAGTTGATACGTTTCGTGGTGGTCCTGGCCGCCGTGGCCCCACTCGCCCTCATCGGGTGCGACAAGGCCGCCCCCTCGACTCCGACAGCCATGTTTGACGGCCTTCGCGAGTCCATGGTTGAGGACAAGCCAGTCCTCCTTTGGGACACCGTGCCCGCCACTTGGCAGCAGGATGTCGATGGACTCGTTCACGAGTTCGGCAAGAAGGTCCCGGCCGAGCTCTACGACGATGTCATGGCCACCATGAAGAGGGTGGTGACGATCCTCAAGGACAAGAAGCAGTTCATCATGAACACCCCGATGGTCAAGGAGCAGGTGGCGACCATGACAGCCACCGAGAAGGAACAGGCCGCCGAGACCTACGACGATATCGTCAAGATCGGCGATGCGATCACCAGCAGCGACCTGTCCACCGTCGCGGGACTCAAGAAGTTCAACATGACGAATTTCCTGACGAACTATGGCCCTGAACTCCATGCGGCCATGATGTCCATCGTGAAGACAGCCGCCACCGAAGAACCCGATGCCGCCCAGGCCCTGGAATTCTTTACGGCTGTCAAGAAGTTGTCCGCGAAGGTGGACACCGAAAAGGATGACACGGCCATGGTGAGCGTCACCATGCCTGAACTTCCTGCGGGAGTGAACCCGATTCCAGCCCAGGTGCCCATGTCAAAGGTTGACGGCAGGTGGGTCCCGACCATGATGGCGGCTGTTGTCCCTCGCTCCCTGGCGGAGGCGAAGCAGCAACTGGACAACGAGGACATGTCCACCAGTTCGCAGCAAGTGGCGCAGGCCGAGGCAGTGCTCCAAATGGTGAATCTGGGCCTCAGTCATTTCGAGAACGCTGCGACCCAGGAGGAGTTCGACCAGGCCATCGCCGGCCTTGCCGGCATGATGGGTGGCAGTGATCAGCATCCAGGCGGCAACTGATTCGCCTTCCACGACTCGAGCGATTCACGGGCCGCCCCTCGGGGGCGGCCCGTTTCGCATGCATGGTTTACACTGGCACGCCAAGGAGACTCCATGATGACACGGCACACCTCTTCTCTCGCCAGTTCTCTCGCCAGCGCGGTGCTGATCAGCCTGCTGCTCCCGGGCTGTACCAACGGCCCGAAACTGATCATGAACAGCCACATCGACTACAACAAGGCGGTGCGGCAGGTGATGAACGAGGAACTCCTGCTGAACATCGTGCGGATGCGCTACGCCGAGGCGCCGCAGTTCGTCTCCGTGTCCGGGATCACCACCCAGTTCCAGACCAGTGGTGGTGGAAGTACCGACCTGGCATGGCCCAATGCGGTGACGAGTCCGATGGCCTGGGGCATCGACGGAAACCTCACCTTCATGGACAGCCCCACCATCTCCATCGAGCCTCGCCAGGGCGAGGCGGTCGCCAAGCAGATGCTCGGTTCGATCGATCCCACGAACATCGCCTACCTGTCCGGTGCGGGCTACCGCCTCGATCACCTCTTCGTCCTGCTGGTGGAGAACGCCAACGGGGTTCGGAGTTTCGACGTCGGTGGCAGCCTGCCGATCCGTGGTGGGGACGCCGAGTTCGGAAAACTCATCGGGGCCATCACCACGTTGCAGGAGCGTGATGAGATCATCTGCGGCTTCCTCAAGGCCTACGACAACTACGAGGGCAGCGTCGGGGTCGCGGACCTTCGACCCGCGGACCACCTGGCCGCGATCCAGAGCGGCAAGCGATGGAAGGAAAAGGATGACGGCTCCGGGGAATGGGCCCTGCATACCTACGGCCTTGAACCGATCATCTGGATCGAGCCCTCGGCCCGGGAGACGGAGGCGGGGCGGATCTTCCTCTCGCTTCTGAATCTCGACCCCGAGGCGCCCTTCTACTGGTTGGGCAACCTCAAGTACCAGACGTCCCCGACTTCGACAACGGACAGCATCCGCATACGAACGCGTTCGTTCTATGGGGTGATGAACTTCCTGAGTCTCGCGGTCGACCTGCCCGCCAAGGACCAGGATGCCGGAATCGTCGTCCCCGGGTTCGCCAGCGGCGACCTGGCCATCAGTGCCGAGGAGCACCTGCGGCTGATCCTGCACATCCACGAGGGCCGTACTCGCCCGGAGAACGCCTGGGTTGCGGTGCAAAGCAGGAACTACTGGTTTTACATCGACGACCACGAACTGGCATCCAAGCGTGCCTTCACGCTTGCGGTCGAACTGATGAACCTGCAGATCAGTGGCGGTGATTCCAGCCAGTCCGCCCCGGTGCTGACCCTGCCCCTGGGCTGATCGATTCCTGGCGACGGAATCGGGGCGACAGGATTCGAACCTGCGACCTCGTGCTCCCAAAGCACGCGCTCTGCCAAACTGAGCTACGCCCCGCGCGGGGGCATCCTATCCGAATGTTCGGGACTCCATGCAGCCACGGCCCTCGTCGAACCTTCGAGGGCCGTGGGGCTGATCGTCGCCTGGCGGTGGGGGTGGTCCTGGTCTCCGCTGGGAGGTGCAGCCGTTCCAGGATCACCATGCATTCCGTGCATCAGTTTCGTCGTGGAAACTGCACTCCACCTGGGCTTCGAACAGGGGATCGGGCGACGGGAAATCAGGTCCGCCTGGTGCGGGGATCCGTGCCACGGGTGGAGGGGCGATGGTGGGTGGGCAAGGGTGCGGGGATGCCCTGGGTCGAATGAAGAAGGGGGGTACGGGTCATGGGGGAGTCCTGTGTGGTTTCCGTGCGTGCCGTTGCGAATCCGTTTCGCGTAGGGCATGTTCTACCGGCCACTTGTGTGGCGACGAGAAAGAGCGTCGAAATTTCTTCGAACTGAAATTGCTCGTGTCACACTGGGAAACCTGCAGCGAAAGTGCGCGGTTCATGTGGGCTGGAAACGGCCATTGCCAAAAGGCCGGATCGTGTTACGACTGCGGTGGGTATGCGCGAGGCGGCGTCGTGCTCGACACAACGAAGTTGGGGCCGGCACGCGTGCAGGGGATCTGCTGCTCTGCAAAAAGAGCCACGGCCCTCGCTCAATGGCGGGGGCCGTGGTGTGAACGGGTTTGTTGATGCAGGACTTACTCGCACGCTCCCCAATAGGTCTGGGAAGACCAATGCCCCGCATTTGTTCTTATGACTGGCGTCCCCAGTCATCGATCACCGCCATGAGGTCCGTGACATCCACGGCAAGATCAGTATTTACATCAGACAGGTACTGATCACCCTCGAGAGATGCCCCCCAGTCATCGAGGACCTCCAGAAGATCCAGGACATTGACAATTTCATCGCCATTGATGTCCGCAGGACCTGCCGTGTAGGTCTGGTTGGGCATGACCTTGAGCAGAATTCGGTCAATGCACGATGAGGGTTCAGTACCCTGTCCACATTGTTGGGGGGACTGGGAAACCATGTCGACCTTCATGCTGTTCCAGACGTCGGCGCTCTGGTGTGTGTAGCCCGCGTTGTACCCGACCCATGTGTCATTGACCGCGTCGCAGCAACCCGATTGAATGGTTCCCATGATGGCGTTGGAATAGGTGCTGTAGTATGTATTGGAAGGCTGCAGATCCGCACCCTGCGCGATGATCCACCGAAGTTTATCGCCGTCGAGGGGGGGGTTTGTCCCTGACAAGACAAGGTTGTTGACGGTCGTGCTGCCGCTGCCGGGCGAGACCTTGTTGTACAGGTCTAGAGAATATGGAGCGGCCGTGCAGTTGGCCCATTTGACGTCATCAGAGGCACATCCTGGGATCGTCCAATTTGGGCAACCTATGTTAGACGAGAGGTCTTTCGAGTCCAGATCTGCGGTGCTGCCCACGAAGCCGTACACGAGAGCCATGTTGGCAAGCTTGATCGAGAGATCAACCCCTTGCCCCCCCGTATACAGGAACGTATCAAGGAGCACGCTGTTGTGGTCATCCGAGATCTTCTTCACCGACTGTCCGTTATTCATGACTTCTAGCACCATGTTTCCTGGAACCGATGAATCCTCGTAGAGGAGCAGTTCGCCGCTGAAGACCCCATCGCATTGGACATCCCATTTCATTACGGGTGTGTTCATGTCTGACTTATGGGCCTGGATGTAGTCATAGAACTTCGGCCAGGGGTTGGTCCAGGTGTCGTAGGGGGCCAGACCCGTGGCGGGGAAGTATACGTTTGGACTGACGCATCGTATGAATCGTTTGTTCTTGCGGATGATCCACTGGCCGCTTGGCGCAGAACTCGTGGCGTCTTCGAGACTCGTTACGACATCAGCATCGCTGCCGACAAAGGGAAGGCTGCTGATGTCATCATGGCCTTGTTGGATGTGGGCACTGATGGGAAAGCTGTAACTGTCTACATACGACAAGTCAACGTTCCATCCGTTCGAACTATCGAACTCGAGCATGGTGAAAGGGGTATATGTGTCTGGTGAACCCTGTGCGAAATCACTTTGGCTTGGTATTCCCCCCATCATCGGTTTGTTGGTTGACAGGTAGAGTCTGGAACCCGAAGCGCTGGAGCAGGTGAACGAATAGGTTCCGCCGATCCCATCATCAGTGGGTGAAACGGGGGTGAGTTGCGTGATCGGAATGCCCTGTTGAGCAGGAGTAGGGCTGCTCCCTGGCCAGCCCCATGTCGTATCAAACCAGATGTAGATGTCCTTGTCGGGAATATTTGTCGTGGAGTTCTCGACGTAAAACGTCATGTCTGCAGATGCGATGCTTGAGGCCGCAAGGCACCCCAGTGCACTGAGTGCGCTGAGTGCACAGATGTGTCGTCCATACATTTTGCTGTGGATCTTTCTCATCGAATCGTTCTCCCCACCCCGGCCCTGCGGATGCAGAGGTGCCAGGCATTGTTCGGGTCCCGACACATCGATGTGGCGGAACCGGTTCATGGCACTGTGCGTTGATGCAGGCAAACCCCGCCGCTCCCCAATGGGTCTGGGAAGACCAATGCCCCACAACTCTCCCCGGCCAGTCCGCTCAGCACCGTGGCTGAGCAGGCCGACACCGATCATAGTGAAATCAAAACAGGGTCCAAGTAGATTCTTGGAGTTTTCGCCAAGGGTGAACGACGCATATCGGATGCGAGTCGATCGTGTGCTGGCCGGGGCATGTGTGCCTGTGATCGAGGTGGCTCAGGCGGCTTTTTTGCCGGCGCCGCTGCCCGCACCGCCGCCCCAGCTTCCGATATCAAGCAGCACCGCGATGATGATCACCATTACGCCGGCCCCGCTGCCCGCTCCACCCTCGAAGGTGAACGCCCAGGCGTAGGCCAATGTCGTCAGCGGCAGGAAGATGAAGCCCAGCAGGGGGACCAGGAAATTCGGGTACGCAGCATTGATGAACGCCGGGTTGAACAACCAGACCAGGAAGAGGACGACTCGGGGGCAGATCAGGCCCAGAAGAGCAACAAGGCAGCACATGTTTGAGTCCTCAGTCCCAGCGGAAGACGCCCTTTTTCCAGGCGTAGACGTAGGCAATGATTGAAGTCAGGATGAAGAAGAGGATTCGTCCGAAGAAAATCGTCGACTCGTGGCTCATCGGCTCCAACTGTGTGAAGTCGACGGCCCATGGGTAGAGGAAGATGATCTCGATGTCGAAGACCAGGAAGGTCATGGCCACGATGTAGAAGCGGATGTTGAACCGCTTGCGGGCCGTGCCCACCGGGTTCATCCCGGATTCATAGGTCTGGTCCTTGGCGTCGCCATGGGCCTTGGGGCCCAGGATCCCGGCGCCGATGATGTTCACCGCGGCAAAGATGACCGCCATCACGATCAGGATCGCGACGGGAAGGTAGTCGGTGAGACCGGAGGCGAGCAGGAGTGGGGACGAACTCATGGCGGGCATTCTATCGACCAGCACGTCAACGTGTCATCGAATGTCGGGAATGAAAAACCCCCGAAACGGTGGTGGGTACCGTTCCGGGGGGGAGGGAAGAGAGAAGAAGCCTGTAAATGCCTTTGGGAAGAAGGCGGGCTTCCCCAGGTGCTAAGGTCATCCTTGAACCTTCGCGTTCACTTCGGATCGGGAGGAGAGCGTGGGAAGAACGACCTTGGAGTCCAGGTCGAAGGACAGATCCCTTGTCCTCATCGGGACTCGCCAGAAATCCCTTCGGCGAGCCCGTTGGTAATGTCCTCCTGTTCCCTGTCCGATCCTTTGTTCCCGACCCCCGTGAGGGGCGGGAGTCGAGTTCATCTGGGTGTCAACTGCACCCCATCGAGTTGCCGCAGTTCATGCACTTGTAACACGTGCCGTTGCGTACGGTGATCGCTCCGCACCCATCGCAGGGTGGAGCATCGCCCATGAGCACTGCCGTGGACTGGTTCAGCCCGTGCGTGGCCGCTGCGGCCGTGGCGGCAGGTTGCTCGGGTGATGTGGCGGCGTCGGTCTCCCGGGCGACGACGGCGGCATGCTCTCGTGCCGCCGGGTCGATCATGGCCGGACCTCCGGTCTTCGCCGGGGCGCGATCGCCGGGTTCGGACGAAGTGCCGATCACGCGTGTCGTATCGGAATCCGCTTCCGTGCATGCACGATCCTCCTTGATCTGCGTTCGTGTGTCCTTGGTTTCCACGCGTGCGGTCGGAGCCGGGGCCGGGACCGGTCGTGGCTGCGAGGAGTTGGCCTCGCGGTACCCTTCGACGAACTCCATGCCCATCCAGCGGAAGATGTAGTCCACAAGGCTCTTGGCGAACGGGATCTCCCGGTTCGTCGTCATGCCCTGGGGCTCGAAACGCTGGTGCGCGAACTTGGTCACGAGACTCTCGACGGGGACGCCGTACTGCAGGGCGACGCTGATGGCCGTGCCGAGGCTGTCCATGAGTCCGCCGATGGTCGATCCTTCCTTGGACATGGTGATGAAGAGTTCGCCCGGGGCGCCCTCCTCATACATGCCGACGGTGAGGTAGCCCTCGTGGCCGGCCACGTTGAAGTGGTGCGTGAGACTGCGGCGGGTGTCGTCGAGGCGGCGACGCATCGGCCGCTCGATGATCCGTTCAACCACTCGCTCCACGATCCCCGGCTCGACTTCGCCGGCAGTGATGCGGCGGGCCGTTTCGGCAACGTCGGTCGCAACCTCGGTCGCGGCGGAGGCGAGTTCCAGATCGTCCTCGGTGGCTTCCTCTTCCAGTTCAACGGTCGAGGCAGTGGTGTTCAGCGGCTGGCTGAGTTTGCAGCCATCGCGGTAGAGCGCGTTTGCCTTCAGCCCCAGTTCCCAACTCTGCCAGTAGGACTCGGCGATGTTGTCGATCGTCGCTTCATGGGGCAGGTTGATGGTCTTGGAGATGGCGCCGGAGATGAACGGCTGCGAAGCCGCCATCATGCGGATGTGGCCGGAAGTGGCGATGTATCGTCGCCCGTTGGGGCCGCACTTGTTGGCGCAGTCGAAGACCGGCAGGTGCTCTTCGAGCAGACCGGGAGCTCCTTCAATCGTCTGCGTGCCGCAGATGATGGTATTGAGTTCGCTGATCTGTTCACGGGTGAGCCCCAGCAGCATCAATCCGTCGAAGGTGGGATCCTCGCGGGCGGCGTCGATGTCGACTCCGCAGGATTCCAGCACGTGCTCTGGCATGTTCCAGGCGGTGAAGGCAAAGCCGAGTTCGAAGGCCATCGGCAACTGGTCGACAACGGCCGTGAGGTCGTACTGGGTGTAGCCCTTGGATCGTAGGAAGTCACGCAGCAGCAGATCGTCACCTTCGTCGGAGACACCCTCGGGCATCGGGACGTCCAGTGACAGTGCTCCCATGACGTAACTCATGATCAGGCGGGTGGTGTCCTCGTCGTAGCCCAGGGCCCGCAGTGCCGGGCGAAGGGACTGGTTGGCGATCTTGAAATACCCGCCACCGGCAAGTTTCTTG
Source organism: Phycisphaerales bacterium (assembly GCA_029245245.1). GTDB lineage: Bacteria > Planctomycetota > Phycisphaerae > Phycisphaerales > SM1A02 > UBA854. The sequence goes on along the minus strand of JAQWPT010000038.1, from coordinate 74,890 downwards.
AACTTGCTGAGAGCGAAGTCCGGCTCGACGCCGGTCGTATCGCAGTCCATGAGCAGGCCGATCGTGCCGGTGGGGGCGATGACCGTGACCTGTGCATTGCGGTAGCCATGTTCTTCGCCCAGTTCCAGGGCTTCGTCCCAACTGGCGGTGGCCATGGACAGCAGCGCCGGGGCGTTCTTGATGCCCATGGTGTCGCTGGTGAAGCACTCGTGATCAATGGAGACGGGGCGGATGTCCAGGTTCTCCCATTCATCGGCGTCGCGGGCCACACCGTGGGCGGCCCGGCGGTGATTCCGGATGACGCGGAGCATGTCCTCCTGGTTGTCGTCGTAGCCGGGGAATGGTCCGAGTTCGCGTGCCATGCGGGCACTCATTGCATAGGAACGTCCCGTCAGCACGGCGGAGAGCGCGCTGCAGATGGCACGGCCGTCGTTGGAGTCGTAGGGGATGCCCGCCTGCATGAGCATGGCGCCGAGGTTGGCGAAGCCGAGGCCGAGGGTGCGGAACTGGTAACTCAACTCGGCGATGTGCCGGGATGGGAATGCGGCCATGAGGACCGAAATTTCCAGGACCATGGTCCACAGGTCGATCGCGTGTCCGTAGGAGTCGATGTCGAACTCGCGGGTGCCAGCGTCATAGAACTTCAGAAGGTTGATCGAGGCGAGGTTGCAGGCCGTGTCGTCGAGGAACATGTACTCGCTGCACGGGTTCGACGCGTTGATGCGACCGGACTGCGGGCAGGTATGCCACTGGTTGATGGTGGAGTCGTACTGCACGCCGGGGTCGGCGCACTGCCATGCCGCGGAGCAGAGTTGGTCCCAGAGATCCCGGGCGGGAATCGACTTGGCGATGTCGCCGTCGGTCCGCCGGATGAGGTCCCAGTCGGCATCGGTATCCACGGCCCGGAAGAAGTCGCTCGTGAGCCGGATCGAGTTGTTCGAGTTCTGTCGGAGACCGTCTGGTAGGCCTCGCCATTGAAGTCGTAGTCGAGTTTGAGGTCGAGTCGAGCGGCCAGTTCCACCTGCTCCGGGGAGAGGTGCTTGAGCCCTTCGACCATTGCGCCGACCTTCAGTTCCTCGCGAACCTTCCAGTTGACGAAGGCCTCGATGTCCGGATGATCCGCGTCGAGGCAGACCATTTTCGCTGCCCGGCGGGTGGTACCGCCGGACTTGATCGCTCCGGCCGCCCGGTCGCCGATCTTCAGGAAGCTCATCAGGCCCGAACTCTTGCCGCCGCCGGAGAGTGATTCGCCGTCGCCACGAATGTTCGAGAAGTTCGTGCCGGTGCCGGAACCGTACTTGAACAGTCGGGCTTCGCGGGTCCAGAGATCCATGATGCCGCCTTCGCCGACAAGGTCGTCGTCGATGGACTGGATGAAGCAGGCGTGGGGCTGTGGGTGCGAGTACGCGTCGTGGGCGAGCATGGCGTCGCCGGTGGCCGGGTCGTTGACCCAGTGGCCCTGTGCCGGGCCGGAAATACCGTAGGCCCAGTGCAGGCCGGTGTTGAACCACTGTGGGCTGTTGGGTGCGGATGCCTGGTGGAGCATCATCCAGCAGAGTTCGTCGTAGAACGAATCGGCATCTTCGGTGGTGTTGAAGTAGCCGTGCTTCTCGCCCCAGGCTCGCCAGCATCCAACGAGGCGATGAATCACCTGTCGGGCCGAGCGTTCCGGGCCGGTCACGGCGGTCCCGTCATCAGCGGTCACGGCAGTTCCGTCATCGTGGAACTGGGGTACGCCCGCCTTGCGGAAGTACTTGCTGACCATGATGTCTGTTGCCAGTTGGCTCCACTGGGATGGAATCCAGGCGTCGTTCATCTCGAACACGACTGATCCGTCCGCGTTCGTGATCCGACTGGATCGCTGTTCCCATTCGACGGAGTTGAAGACGTCCTGTCCCTTGGTCGTAAATCGTCGTTGTACGTGCATCTCGTTCCCTGAGTCGCTCTGCCGGGACCCCTGTCCCGTTGCCGTGGTTTCCGCTCCGACGCACCCGTGCCGGGGGAGCTTCATGCTCCCCTGATCAATCCACCTTTGGAAGGGTGAGTCCCTCCTGGTCCTGGTACTTGCCGCTCTTGTCGGCATAACTCCGCGCACAGATCTGGTCCGCCTTCAGGAAGACCATCTGGGCAATTCCCTCGTTTGCATACACCTTCGCCGGCAGGGGGGTGGTGTTGCTGATCTCCAGCGTGACCTTGCCTCGCCATTCCGGCTCCAGCGGGGTCACATTGACGATCAGGCCACAGCGAGCATAGGTGCTCTTGCCGACGCAGACCACCATGACGTCGCGGGGAATGTCCATCCACTCGACGGTTTCGGCCAGGGCGAAACTGTTGGGTGGAATGATCACGTGGTCCCGGCCGGTCACATCGGTGTCCACGGTGATGAACAGGTCATCCGTGAACGCCTTGGGATCAACGATCGAGATCCCCCCGCTGGTGGCGTTGGTGAAGATCTTGAACCGAGTCCCAACTCGCACGTCGTAGCCGTAACTCGAAACTCCGTACGAGACGGTATTCGGTCGGCGCTCACTGGCGCTGAAGGGTTCGATCCCGATCATTTCCTGGATCTGTGAATCGCACAGGACGGCCATGGCGGATCCATCTCCAGTCTGTGAATCGGTCGGCGGGTTCAACCCGGTTTCCGATTCGACGGGCTCCCCTCCATGGGACCCCGAGTTCATTTCTTCCCCGTGGACGGGACTTACCCAACCACCCTCAAATCCCCCTCCCCAATACCTCCCGATGTCCCAGGATGTCCTGGGGTTCGCGAGGGCCTTCCAACGGTCCAAAGAATCTGGAGGGGGACGCCAGACCCTTGTTTTCAAGCCAAATACGGCTTGTCTGAAGGCCGTCGGAGAGGCCTTTCCAAGCACCCGGGCAGGCAAAATCGGCCTTTATCGGGTCCTCAGGGGTGCTATCGTACTACTACATGTGGTGTCTGCAACAAAGGCACCCACACTATCTTGAGTTTTTGTTTGGAAATCTATAAGTTCATTTCTGGAAACCTCTTACGGAGATAAGCCGCTCTGGGGGCCCCTAGGGGCGACTGGTGGACACCTTGTCAGAAGCGGTGGATGGCTCGGGGATGTGCAATGGTTGCCCGGAAACGCGGTGTGGTGGATGGTTGAACACGCAATGACGAATACGATTGACCTGATGGACGAATCGACGCACGAACTCATGCATGATCTGACCGAGGCGCAGGTCGAAGCGGTGACCACGACAACCGGTCCGTTGCTCGTGCTTGCCGGTCCTGGTTCCGGCAAGACAACGGTGGTGACGCGGCGCATCGCATGGTTGCTTGCGCAGGGCGTGCCGCCATGGCAGCTGCTTGCGTTGACGTTCACGAACAAGGCCGCCGGAGAAATGCGCAATCGCGTCGAGGCGCTGCTGCCGGACGTGGCGCAGGATCGACGTGGCCTCACCATCATGACGTTCCACGGATTCTGCGCACGCTTGCTGCGCCAGTACTCGGAGGAAGCGCGGGTCGCACCGAGTTTCACGATCTACGACAGCACGGACCGACGAGCTGCGTTGAAGATTGCGGTGCGCAATGCCGGACTTGATTCCGGTAATTGGACGCCTGCCTCGGTTGGCGAAGCCATCAGCAACTGCAAGAACAAGTTGACGACTGCCGAGCAGCATGAATCGCACGCCGGTGACTTCTACACCCGAAGCATCGGCCGGGTCTACCGTGAATACCAGGCGATTCTCACCCGCAACGACGCCCTGGATTTCGACGACCTGCTGCTGAAGGTCGCGTTGCTGCTTCGTGATGACCAGGCGGTCCGTACGGCCCTCCAGGAGCGGTTCCAGTACCTGATGATCGACGAATACCAGGACACGAACCAGGCCCAATTCATGATCGCATCGGCCCTGGTGGGCCCCCAGCGGAACATCTGCGTGGTGGGTGACCCGGACCAGTCGATCTACGGCTGGCGAGGAGCCGACATCAGCAACATCCTGGACTTCGAGCACCAGTTCCAGTCGGCTCGGGTGGTGTCGCTGGGGCGGAACTTCCGGAGTACTGGGCACATCGTCGATGCCTCGGCGGGGTTGATCCAGCGCAACGAGTCTCACCGGGAACGTACGCTCCATACCGAACTCGGTGCGGGGGACCAGATCGTCGTCGCCGGTGCGGTCGAGGAGCACGATGAAGCCAGGGACATCGTCGCCGACTTCCGCCAGCGATTCATCGAGGGCACCCCGTGGCGGGAAATGGCGGTGCTCTACCGAATCAATGCCTTGAGTCGCGTCCTCGAACAGGCATTCCGCGATGCACAGGTTCCCTACGTCGTGGCACGTGGTACCGCGTTCTACGAGCGGGCGGAAATCAAGGATGCGTTGTCGTACCTCCGGCTGGTGGTCAACCCGCGGGATGACATTGCCCTGCGCCGGGTGATCAACACGCCGCCTCGCGGCATCGGCAAGACCTCGCTGGATCGGCTCGAGAAGCACGCGATTCTCCATCAACTCGGGCTCGGTGATGCGATCGACCGTGTCGACGAGGTTCCGGCCCTGACCGCCCGCGCCCAGGCTGCGATGAAACGGTTCGGGGAGATGGTTGCCCGCTGGCGAGCCGATGCCGATGGGGGCAGTTTGATCCTCGATCTGCCGGACTTCGTCTCCCGGATCATCCGTGAGTCCGGCCTGGAGAAGGCCTTCCGCAACGGTTCCTCCGAGGAGGACATCGCCCGGCTGGAGAACCTGGACGAACTGGTCACCGCGGCGGCGGAATGGACTCCTCCCAGGGAGGAGGCCGAAGCCGAGGCCAAGGGCGAGTCGATGACCATTCTCCAGCAGATCGCCGCCTGGCTGGAATCCATCGCCCTGGTCAGCGATGCCGACATGGTGGATCCGGAGAATGGTTCGGTGACCTTGATGACACTGCACGCGGCCAAGGGACTCGAGTTCGATGTCGTGGCCATCGCGGGTCTCGAGCAGGGACTGTTGCCGCATGCCCGGTCCTTCGAGGACGACGTGGAACGTGAGGAGGAACGGCGTCTCTGCTACGTGGGCATGACCCGGGCTCGCCGCCTGCTTCGGTTGTCCTACGCCAATCGTCGCACGGTTCGCGGTATCACCGAACGCACCATGCCCAGCCAGTTCCTGGGTGAACTGCCGGCCGAGACGATGGATCGACAGGACATCGCCGATCCCTGGAGCACCGGAACCGCGTCGACCATCCCACTGGAAAACTGGCAGGTCGGGGCAACGGTCCGTCATGCCACCTTCGGCCTGGGAATGATCCGCCGTGTCGTGCCCCGTCCGCGTGGCACCACGGCGACCATCGAATTCCTGGAGTATGGACATCGCACCCTGCTGGTGGCCCATGCGAAACTCGAACTCGTCGATCCCGATGAGCACCCCTGGGAGGGGATCGACATCCCCATCTGAGGTTCCGATGTCCTGTTCACAATGGACCACTGACGAAGTGCGTTCGCTCTGCCTTGAGCAGGGATTTGCCCGCGCCGCGGTGGCGCCGGCGGACCCCACGGTCCGCCGCAAGGAACTCGAAGCCTGGATTCGCGATGGTCACCACGGCACCATGGGCTGGATGGCTGAGCACCTTCCGGTGCGTGCCGATCCCGGTCAGCTCGTGGATGGAGCCCGTTCGATCATCTGCGTACTTGATCGGTATGCGGATGGAACACCGGACGTGATCGAGGGTGGCTGGGGACGCATCGCCCGCTACGCCCGCGGGCGGGATTACCACGTGGTGATGAAATCACGACTCCATGCCGTCTGCGACCAGTTGCGGGAGCGGGCCCCGGAGCACGTCTTCCGGGCCTGCGTGGATACGGCGCCGCTGCTGGAACGGGAGGTGGCGGCACGAGCCGGCCTCGGCAGCATCGGCAAGCACACGTTGTTGATCGAACCGGGGCTCGGGAGTTGGCTGCTGATCGGGGCGATCGTGACCACGCTTGAACTGGATGCCACCGGGCCGGTTGATGAGGAGGATCCCTGCGGGACCTGCACGCGATGCATCGACGCCTGTCCGACCGATGCGATCACGCCCTGGTCCGTCGATGCACGCCGTTGCATCAGCGCCTTGACGATCGAGCACCGGGAACCAATCGACGAGTCGTTCCATGCCGCGATGGGGGACTGGATCTTCGGGTGTGACATCTGCCAGGAAGCCTGTCCGCACAACGAGCCCACGGCTCGAACCCGTGACCTGCTGCGGCACGAGTCGCACGCGGCTCCCGTGGCGCCCGGGATCGGGGGTCGGTCCGACGACGGTTCGGCGTTCCGACTGCAGTCGGTGCTCACGTGGGACGAGGACACCCGCCGCGCGGCGTTCGCCGGGTCGTCCATGAAGCGGGCGAAACTGGCCATGATGCTGCGCAACGCGCTGATCGCCGCCGGCAACTTTCTGCGGGATCACGAGGATCCGGACCTGCTTGGTGCGATTCGAGCCCTCTCGGGCGACGAGATACCGTCGATGGTCCGTGACACGGCCCGCTCGGTCCTGGTGACGCTGGAAATCGATTGAAGTTCAGGGACGTCCCGGGGCGCCACCGGGAGCCATGGCCTGGCCAAGCGCCATGTCCACGCCCATTCCGTTGGTGATGGATCCGTCGAGCACCTTCTTGGTGACAGTGTTCATCGCCTTGATGACCGTGGGGAGCATCGCCATGCCCTGCTGCATCTGCGGGCTGCTCTTGAGCTTCTTCGCGATGTCGATCTGCCAGCCGAGATCTGTCTTGATCATGTACTCGTCATCGGTCTGTGACATGGCGTTGGTGACAGGAACCTTCGCCGTCGTCTCGGATGTCTGCTGCACGAGGGAGGGATCGATGGTCGGCAACTGCATCTGCATGGTGAGCATGTTCATCATCGGACTCTGCTTCGATCCGAACTTGGACTCCATCGCATCTCCGAGTTTGTTGACGGCGGCGAGCAGCCGCATCTGGGCCTGCATGGCCTGCTTGGCCTCCGGGCTCGAGAGGTCCGTGTACCGCATGAGTTCCTGGATCTTGGTTTTCATCGGGCTGCTGGACTTGACGATGCCGTTGATGCTGGCCACGAGGTCCTGGGGCGTCGCAGCGCCTTCGCCGGAAGGCGTCGCATCGGCCGCTGCTGCCGGAGCTGGCGCCGGCGTCGCCGGGGCGGCGGGGGCAGTTGGTGCGGGTGCTGCGGCCGGGGCAGCGGGCGGTTCGGCGCCCAGGCCCACGGTGATCTGCTGCACGGCGGTGCGGATCGAGTCGACCTCGCCACCGCGGACACCTCGAAGTGTCTGCTCGATGGACTGACCGGTTGCAATGGCCATGGTCCGGTACTGTTCGGAGGTTTCCCTGGCCTTTCGGCCCTGCAGTTCGTAGGCGTCCCGGTTGCTCAGGAAGGAACTGGCCGCCATGCGGTTCAGCATTTCAACTCGTTCCTGCAGGCTGCGTACGCGATGCGATTGCAGCAGCAGCAGGTCCATCTGGGCTCGAGTCTCCAGGAGGATCGCGGCATTCCTGGCGTCCTTGGTGACGTTGCGTCCTCCGCTGCGAGCATGTTTGGCGGCGGATTCAAGGAGGGTGGAAATGGCCTGGATGTCGGCAGTCAGTGGTCCGGTGTCCTGCTCGGAAAAGGCCTTGTAGGCATCGTTGATGGAGGCGTCGGTCCGCTGCTGGAGCCCGCGGGCGGCCTCGGATCGTGAAGCCTGCAGGCTTGCCATGGCCTGGAGTCCGTCGTGGGTGGCTTCGACTTCGTCGATGTGTCCCTTGATGTGGTCCCGGACCTGCATGGTCTTCATTTGAATCGGCTTGGATTCAAGGTCGAGGACGACCTGCCGATTGGTCATTTCCAGTTCGATGGCATTCGCTTCCCGGTCGGCTGCGATGGAGCGTTGGAACACGGCGAACCCGTCGAGGGGGCCCAGTTCGTACTGTTCCTGGCGGAGGGCTTCGGCGGCTCGGCGCAGGTCGCGGATCCGCATGGCCTGTTCGGCGTTGACCTGCTCCATCTCGCTGATGGGCTCCTGCATTCGATCGACCTGTCGGTCGAGGTTCTGCAACTGGGTCCCCAGGGCCTGGCGATTCTGCTGAAGCTGGTCCGTCCCGAGATCACGGGGTGAAATCTGTCTCTGATCGATGAACTGCTGCAACGCGTTGGCGTTGCTCACGAGAATGTTGATGTACGACAACTCGTGTCGCATTCTTGTTTCCAACTGCTGCATGGCATTGGTCTTGATGCCGGCGATATCCAGCTCGGTGGAAGCCAGCATCAGGTCGCGACTGGCCTGCTGCTGCTTCGTTCCGCCGTTGATTCCACGCAGGGACCTGATCGTCTTCTGCAGTTTCGACTCGTCGTTCAACGACATTGTCAACTGCTGCTGTGCCTCACGAAGCTGCTTGGAGACTTCGGCCCGTTCACGGGACGACTCGTGCTCGCACCCGGCTACGGCCGTCACGCCCAGCAGCATGGCCAGGGAGCAGATTCGTCGAATCGTGGAGCAATCGGTTGACATGGTCGTACCTCGAGGAGGGACAGGGCGAAGATCGCCGCGGAGGACATCCCGGGAGGGGAACTGTGAGCACGCCAGTGTAGCAGGGGAAGGGGCCTGATCGCGGTCAGGGGCGTGGGGGCGGCTCGGAGGTCGGTTCTTCCGTGGCGGGTTCGGCTGTGGCAGCTGGCGTCTCGCCATCCGGTGCCGGGGCGAATTGCGTACCCACGGGATACACGGGCCGTGGGGTGTTCATCATGGCTTCGATCCATGCCTCCGTCCCCCTGGCCAGTGGACGGCGGCTTCCACCGAAGACGGGGGTCCACCCCGGGACATCAGGATGAGGAGTCTTGGTCTGGTCCCGGGCGAGGCCGTACTGGATGAGCCGTGACTGGTCCGGTTCGTCCCAGTCGATCAATGGAGTTCCGTCATCGAAGCGAAAGCGATCGAGGGTCAGGAGGTTGGTGTAGCGGGTGCGATCATGGGTTGATCGAGTTCGCACCAGCGGGAGCCGTCCGGACTCGCTGCCGCCATGGCAGCGGGTCGTGCCGCAGTTGTTCATCAGCCAGGTGTCGTGCACGCGCTCGCGGAACAGTTGCAGGGCCCTGGGTTCCGAGAGCACCTCGATCCGGTCGTAGAGGTCACGGGCTCGGAGTCGGAACATGAGCCGGACGATGTCGATCGAAGGGGACGCGGCAAGCTTCGCCTGTTCAAGTTCGGTGTCGGGGATCAACCCGCTGGATCCATAGTGGCTGAAGAGTTCGTAGATCGCGTTGCGGGGCACGAGTACCTTCGGGGGATCGTTCAGGTCGATCTCGTAGACCTTTACGAGGTTGACCTCTCGATCCGTCAGCAGCGTCGGCTCGTTGCTGCGCCCCACGTCCGGCGCATCCGCCGGCATGTCGGGTGCGGACTGGTGTTTCTCCAGGAGCCGAATCTGAGCATCGACCATCCGGAGCAGTCGGGCCGCCTCGGGGTCCTGGTGCACGTTCCACGCCTGATTGAGTTCCTTGCGGGCCAGGTCATAGGCCTGTTTGTCGATGAGCCAGCGGCAGAGGTTCAGGTGGGCGTGGAGGTCGCCCGGGTCGATGCGCAGGCGGTACTCCAGGTACTGCTCGTCGATGGGGGCTTCGAGTACCACGTGGCTCACCCGGTGTCGGGGCAGTACGAGTGGCACTCCGTTGATCAGCAGCCGGACCTCATCGAACCCGTCATGGACGACAAGTCCACGGTGGCGGGTTTCGTCACGGAGGATCACCATGCCATCGGCCGGTTCCTCCAGGTCGACCAATCTCGCGATCCCGATGATTTCGTCCTTGTGGAAGCAGTCCGCCGGTCCGTTGTGCGGATCGACAAGCAGGAGGGAGCTGTCCTCGTATTCCACGTACGCGGGGATCTCCCGGGAGCGGTTCACGAAGACGATGACCCGGGGGCGGGTTTCCGATGCTGGGGTCACACCGGTGGCGGGGCTGCCGATCTCCAGCCATGACAACGCGACAAGGGCCAGCAGGTGCAGGGTCACGTGTTCGGCTCGTTCGGGTCCGTCGACCGGTGCATCGTCGTGAAGATGCCGGTGTTGCGAAGCAGGCTACCGACCCGTCCGCGGTGATCGATGTCGGAGGATTCGACCTCGTCGGCGAGTTGTCGTCGTTCCTCCTCGAGCTGGAGGTACCTGAGGGCCAGTGGTGCGATGACATCTTCCGAGACCGCTTCCAGTGACGCACATCCCTCCCGGTAGACCATGCGGGCGGCCAACGACTTGGCCATGATCCAGCGGAGGTATGGCCGGGGTGTTTCATTCAGCAATCGATCGCCCGCCGTGTGCACCAGGATCGGGGGCAGGTGGTCGATCACCACCTGGGTCAGTCGATCCCAGTCGGCCGGTCCCAGGTCGTCAATGGCCGACTCGATCGCATCGGCGGTTCGAATCATCACCTCGCTGACACGCAGGCACAACGATGTCATGGATCGGGTCTTCTGCTTCCGCCAGGTGCCCACGAGCAGTTCCGCTTCGAGCCGGGCCAGGTGACGCAGTTTGTGCAGCACCTCTTCGACGAAGAGCGGCTTGATCTGGAGGAACTCGTCGGTGGAGAGGAGCATGCTGGCGACGATTTCGAAGCTCGAGCAGATCACGCCGCACTTGTTGGCCGAACTGTCCTTGAAGATCAGGGTTCCGGCTTCGCCGAGGGCGACGCGGGCTTCCGGAGTGAGGAACAGGTTGGCTCCCTCGACGATCAGCCGGCTGCTGGGTCGCTCGTCCTCGAGCAGGAACTCGCTCCAGTTTCCGGCGTGGATCGTGCTTGGGCGTCCTCCACAGGGAACGAAGGCGTCGGCGACGATCCGGTTGTGCATCGTGTTTCGCAGTCGGACACCCTCGGGATCGTCGACGCCCGAGACGTTGCCGCCGGAGCCGAGGCGAGTGGGGTCGAATTCGACGATGGGTCGGGAGCCCTCCATCAGTCGAAGCAGTTCCGTGTGGTCGAGGCCCTCAGGGCACTCGGCGCAACCGCTGCCGTCAGCGATGCCGACGAATCGAACGCGGTCGCCATAGGTTCGGACGAGGATCCGGATTGCGTTGCCGCCGACGTCGCCGTCGGGACCACCGGTCATCTTCACGCTGAACGACTCGGAGTCGGGGTCGATGCCGATCGCCCTGAGGCCCACGTCGAGGAAGACGCAGACGCCCTCGCTGGTGACACCGTATTCCTTGTGGTTGATGCCGGCCCCGGGCTTTGAACTCATCAGGGCCGTCGGCATCCGGTAGCCGCGGTACTCGGCCCGGTCGACGATCCAGTCGATGAGTTTCGGGGTGACGTTCTCATCGGGGCCGAAGTAGAGGAGTTCCTCGTGGCCGAGTCGATCCACGATGCGATGCTGCGTCGCGGGGTCGGGAGTGATGAGATCCAGGATCGAGTCGATGAAGGCCTTGGTGGATCGGTTGACGGGACTGCGGGGGTGCAGCAGGACCGCGGCCTTGGAACCACCCTCGGGAATGTCCTTGTTCTTGAGCTGCTGGGCGAACGCCAGGCCGTAGGCCTCGTCGTAGAGTCGTTCGGTTTCCGTGTTGAACTGGGCCAGTCCACGCGTGACGACCACCCGGACCCCGCCACGGGCGATGTCCCGGAAGCGGACGTGGAAGCCGTTGAAGCCGCGGCCATGGACGTAGAACACGCCGAAGGGGACGGCTGGTCGCTGGTCGCTGTGCATGAACTGCGGATCGATGCGCATCGACAGGGCGTAGCGGTCCTCGATGTACAGGTTCGTCTTGTAGGTGGCCGCCACCGCGTCGAGCATGCAGTGCAGCACGGTCCTGGCATCCTCGAGATCGGTTTCGTCCACGATTCGACGCTGCATGCGCCGCACGGCGGTCCAGAACTCGTTGTCGGGCATGGGGTCGGCGGGGTTGAACCGCTGCAGCATCAGGTCGGTGATCGCGGTGGCCAGTTCGATGTTGCTTTCGGCCAGCCGCCGGATCCGATCAACCGCGAAGGCATAGGGGTTCTGCTTCACGAGGACCTGGTGGGACAGGCTGCACAACGCGATCACGAGTTCCGCGCAGGTGAGGTTGAGTTCGGGGTGCCGGCGATCGAGATCGATGGCGCCGGCATCCACCCACTTGATGCGCAAGAGGTCGCGGCGGACTCGATTCCACAGGTCGCCTCCGGGGTCGATGGCGTGCCCATCCTGAGCCTGCACGACGAATCCGAGAATGGAGATGGAGCCGTTGTCACCGTCATCCACCGTGTCGAGGTAGGCGCGATGGATGTTGATCGACGCCCGGCTGAGCAGTCGTGCAATGCGTTCGAGCATGGAACGCCGGCTTGCATTGCTGACGGCCACCACGATGCGGCTGAGATTCACATCCGCGGTTTCCTTCTCCAACGCGACGGCGGTGCCATCCGTACCGGTGACTTCCTGAAAGAGTCGCCAGTGACTGCACATCCGCAGGGGTGTGAGGGTCATCACGTAGTCACTGCTGCATCGGTGGAAGTAATCGCGAACCTCCTCGGCATCCCACTCGGGCAGGTGGGTGGCCGCGTAGTCCACGGTGCCGGTGAGTTTTTCGCGTTGGGCGGTGTCCTCACTGTCGAAGGGAGGTGTCTCGCCGAACTCGAAGGTGTCGATGAGGAGGGTCCCGTCGCTTGCGGTATGGATTTTCGCCGCCCGCAGTGGCTGATCCTCGGGAAGTTCCGAGACCAGTTCTGCCAGGACTCCTGGGTAGTCCAATGGCCGCATCGAGGTCCATTCCGAGCCGTCCTCGCTGCGGAGGGTCATTTCAATGGGTCGTCCGGAGGCCCGAGCCGCGATGATGGCTCGGAGGTGGACCAGCTGGTCCTCCGGGTTGGTGTCCTGGAAGTACATCAGGGGCATCTGCTCGATGAACCACGGTACGACGTCCTCAGAGGTTGCCCGGAGGCTCTCGGTGACCTGATCGATCACGAGAGTGGGGTCGGTCGGTCGTTGCGGTATGGATGGTTCTGGTGAGCCCTGCATCTGGGGTATGAGTACCGGGTTGGGAGGGGCGGATCAAGCCAAAGATGCAAGGAACTTGGCGAGTCGCCCCACAACCCGTATTTTCAGGGCCATGGACGGCCACGTTTCAATGATGATTGGCAATTTCGATGGGGTGCACCTTGGGCACCGCGCACTCGTGACTGCCGCGCGGACTGCGGCAGGAGCAGATGGTCGAGTCGTGGTTCTGGCGCTGGATCCACATCCGGCCGCGGTCCTGCGACCCGGTACGGAGCCGCCCCGACTCAGCACCCGGGAGCAGCGCAGGGCATGGCTCCTGGAGGCCGGGTGCGACGAGGTGCTGTTCGTCGAACCCACCGCCGAGTTCCTGTCACGCACCCCGGAGTCGTTCATCGGCGAACTGGTGTCGGCGCACCGCCCGTCCTGGATCGTCGAAGGATCGGATTTTCGATTCGGTCGTGATCGAGTGGGTGACCTCGACCTGCTCCGTGCTCTTGGAGACCAACACGGGTTCGAGGTCGTTGAAGTTCCGGAGGTACACGTGCCTCGGGGGGCAGAGAGCGTCCCGGTGCACAGTCGTACCATCCGGCAGCGCCTGATCGACGGGGGATGTGAAGACGCAGCCTGCATGCTCGGTCGTTCCTACACCCTGCAGGGGCCGGTGGTGTCCGGGGACCGGCGGGGACGTGAACTGGGCATGCCCACTGCGAATCTTGATCATGGGGACATGCTGCTGCCGGCGGACGGTATCTACGCCGGAACGGCATGTGCTCCAGATGGATGCATCCGGCGAGCAGCCATCAGCGTCGGCACGAAGCCGACGTTCAAGGAGACACCGCGGGTCTGTGAGGTCCACCTCGTCGATCACGTGGGGCCCGTCGACGACTATGGATGGACGATGACCGTCCACTTCCAGCACTGGCTGCGGGGGCAGGTGGCCTACGACGGGATCGAGCCACTGCGTGAACAGTTGCAGCAGGATCTCGAGGAAACACGTCGCCGCGTGGATCTCCAGCCGCAGGGGGAGTAGAGTCCTCCCCATGAGTGACTACACATCCACCTCGACCATGGCAGGCTTGGCGCAGCGCATTCATGCCGCGTCGCACCTGGTGGTACTGACCCACCGCAAACCGGATGGTGATGCGATCGGATCGGCATTGGCGCTGCACCGGGCTCTTGCTCCGACCAAGCGTGTTGATATCCATCTCGTGGGACCGGTGGGGCGTGCCCTGCTGGAACTGGCCGGCGACACGCCGGTGGCGATCTCGGACGACCCTCCTGCGTGCGACCCCGACCTCGTGGTCCTCGTCGATACCGGTTCGTGGGTCCAGGTGGGGCCGATCTCCAACTGGCTCAAGACGCAGCGGGAAGCGGGGCGGGTCATCGGGCTCGACCACCATCCCGTGGGCGATGACATCGCTACGGAGCGGGTGATCGAGACCACCGCGGCATCCTGCACGCTGATGATCCGTGACCTGCTGCTTGAACTGGGATGTCCCATCGACGGAAGTCGTGGCGGAGTGGGCGAAGCCATCTTCGCCGGCCTGGCCACCGATACCGGGTGGTTCCAGCATTCCAATGCGGACGCGAGGTGCTACGCCGTCGCGTCGGAATTGCTGCAACTGGGAGTAGATCGCATCCGACTGCACCGTGTATTGGAGCAGAATGCCTCGCCGGGCAAACTGGTCCTGCTTGGACGGGCCCTGGCCTCGATCCAGTGGGAACTCGATGGCCGGTGCGCCATCATGCGACTGACGGGTGCCGACTTCGATGAAGCCGGAACCGGGCGGGAGGAACTGGAAGGACTGGTCAACGAGCCGTTGCGGGTCGCAACGGTCGAAACCTCGATCCTGATGTACGAAGAGGAGTCGGGGGCGACCAAGATCAGCCTGCGATCCAAGCCGCCTCGAGTGCCCGGTGGCGTCTTCTTCGATGTCAGCGCGGCGGGGCGAGTGCTCGGTGGTGGTGGGCACGTGCACGCCAGCGGAGCGCGATACGACGGCAACCTCGACTCCGCGCAGGCTGCGGTCCTCGAGGCGCTCAGGTCCGTCGTCCCCGATGCCTGAGGGAAACCCGCCATCACGATTCTGGTACGTGTTGGCCTTCGTCCTCGTGGTGGGGGCAGCGATCGTCGCTGGGCTCGCCACATTCATGTCCATCAACGCCGTGGCCCTGGGACGCGTCGAACTTCCCGGTTCGGTCGAGTTCCTCGTCGAGGAGCCCGGCACGTGGATCATCTTCGCTGAATCGACGGACGGCAGCCCCCCGAGCAGCCACAGGCTCGACATCGAGTTCACGTCCGAGGGACAGGAGTCGCGCCCGATGCTGACCGACGGAGTTGCGATCAGTTATTCGATGGGCGATCGTCGTGGCGTCGGCGTCGGGCACGTTGTCCTGCCACGTGTTGGCACCTGGACGCTGTCGGGAACGCTGCCCGAAGGTGAAGTGGACGACGGGGCCCGCTCCACCTTCGCCTACGGTCCGGATCCGATCTCGGCCATCTTCCTGCCGATTCTCATCGGTGGGGGGCTGGCGGTCGTCCTCGTGTCCCTGGGGGTGGGGACGTTTGGATTGGTCTTCTGGATGCGTTTCAAGGCGAACCGGGCCACGAGGGTGATGGAAGGATGAGGCTACCCCGCCCTTTTTCACATCGGGGCCGGCAAGGTGGAATACACTGAAGGTGTCGTTCCACTCCTCCTCTTGATGGTGAACCGATGGACGCGATTGTCCGATTGATAGCCTTGGCCAGACGACGCAGCCGGCTCAACGCAGCCCTGCGACGGGGAGTCTCCGTCGGCATCGTGCTGGCCTCGGTGGCATGGGTTCTGACGATCTTCGATCGACTCCCGGCGGCGCCCCTCTTCAACTGGTGGTGGCTTGGTGGAGCCTTCGTGCTCTTTGCGATCCTGGACATGCTGCTGGCCTGGTGGTCGTGCCGACCCGGTGACCTGCCGTTGGCGGCGGGAATCGATGAACGACTCGGCCTCGAGGATCGCCTCGCCACGGCGCTGCACTGCAGCGACCGGGTGGATCCGGTCTCGCAGGCGGCACTGGCCGACGGGATCGCCGTGGCCAGCGATCCCCGGACCGGTGAACACCTGCGCCGGACCTGGCGGGTGACGGTGCCCGAGACGTGGTGGGTGATTCCGGTACTGGTTCTCGCCGCGTTTCTGACGGGATTCATGGGGCAGGCCGACGTACTGGCCGGGCAGGACGAAACCAGGCCGCAGTCGGTCGATGGCATGGCGCAGCCCAACGACGGCATGGAACAGATCATGGCTTCCATCGAGACCCAGCCAGAGTTGAAGGAGCAGTTGTCCGACATGCTCGAGGAACTCGAGGCCGAGCAGGCGATGGAGACCGGCCAGACACCAGAGCAGCAGCAGTTGGAAGCACTCAAGCGCATGACCGAACTGCAGCGGCGACTGGAGGAGTTGACCTCGGGCGAAGTCGCCCAGTCGATGGAATCATTGAGAACGGCGCTGGAGAAACTGGATGTTCCCGAGGATGGTCCCGCGTCGGAGATGATCAAGGCGCTCTCCAGGGGCGACTTCGCCAAGGCCGCCGAGGCCATGGAGTCGCTGCAGAAGGAACTGGCCTCCGGAGACATGTCGGAATCCCAGCGTGACGAACTTGCAGAGGAACTGGAATCGTTGACGGATCAACTGGAGAAGCTCGCTTCCGATACCAGCGCCCTCAAGGAGGCACTGAAGCAGGCCGGCCTCGATCCGCAACTGGCCAATGACGGTCAGGCGCTCCAGCAGGCGATGGACCAGGCGGACCAGCTATCGGAGCAGCAGAAGCAGCAACTCATGGAACTGGTCGAGTCACAGGAACTCACGGAAGGAGAGCTTCGCAAGCTGTCTGAGGCCTCCAAGGAGATGTGCAAGAACTGCAAGGATGGGTCCGCATCCGGGGCGGGAGAGAAACTCGGCCGCCAACTCTCGAAGATGGAACAGCTCAAGCAGATGCTCCAGCAGGCGAAGCAGACCTCCAAGCAGTGCCGTGGCCAGTGCCAGTCACTGGGCCAGTCGCTGGGGAACAAGCCCGGCAGCATGCCTGGTCCTCGCAGTCGTGGCAGTGAGCAGCAGGTTGCGGAGACCGAGACGGCCACCGAGTCGGCCCAGGCGAACACGAGTGCAGCGGGTGGGCCCATCGCTGGTGAACAGCAGGTCGACGGCATGCTGCGCACCGGGGAATCGGTCGCCACCTTCCAGGACATCATCTCCCGGTCCCAGGAGGGATTCGATGATGCGTTCAACGATGATCGCCTGCCCCGGAAGTACCACGAACTGATCAAGCACTACTTCGGTGATGCCGGTGAGGTCACGGAGGCGGTCGAGTTCGATGCCGGACAGGCGCAGGACACGCCGGAGCAGGGCGACAGTGGTGACGAGCCGGAGCCTGCTCCCGAACCTGAACCCGAACCCGAACCGGAACCGCCAGCCGAGGAATCCGGGTCGGGGGAATGACGAAGATCGGTCATGGCATTCGATGGTCGCTTTTTGCAGCCATGCTGATGGTGATGCCTGTCGGCTGCGATGAAGGCACTGGTCTTCCGGCGAGCCGGATCGTGGTCTACGTTTCGGTGGATGAGCAGGTCGCCCGCACGGTGCTCGACGAGTTCGAGGCGCGCAGCGGCATCGAGGTGCACCTGATCGGTGATTCGGAAGCAAGCAAGACCACCGGTCTCGTGCAGCGGCTTCGTGCCGAGCACGACGCGCCCATCGCCGACGTCTTCTGGTCTTCGGAAGCGATGCAGACCATCGGCCTTGCCGGTGAAGGGGTGCTTGCCGAGTATGACGGTGTGGCGTGGCCTCGCAGTCACCGTGACGAAGGTGGACGGTGGTTCGCGTTCTCTCCTCGTCCCCGGGTGATCGTCTACGACCCGCATCGACTGGACGAGGGAGATCGGCCCGACACGTGGGAGGACGCGGTCGATGGCCGGTTCGCCGATCGACTGGTCATGGCGGACCCGCGTTTCGGCACCACGGGCGGGCACCTGGCTGCGATGGAGTCGGCCTGGACGACTGCAGGTGAACCGGATCGTTTCCAAGCGTTTCTCGAAGGACTGCACGCCAGCAGGGCCCGTGTGCTGCCCGGCGGCAATGCCGCGGTGGTCGATGCCGTCGCCGGTGGTGAAGCCGACATCGGGTTCACGGATGCCGACGACGTGCGTGCGGCGCAGGCTCGAGGCATCGAGGTGGACATGCTCTTTCCTCGACATGATGTCGATCGCCCCGGGGGCGGAACGTTTCTGATGCCCAACACGGTCGCCATCGTGGAAGGGGCGCCGCATCCGGAGGAGGCGGCCCGGCTGCTGGCCTTTCTTCTGTCCGATGACACGGCCCGCATGCTGGCGACCTCGGTCTCGGGAAACATTCCATTGCAACCGACCGTGGCGGACGAGTTTCCCGAACTGGTCGTCATGGATCCGCTTGACGTCGATCTGCAGGATGCGGCTCGCCGATCGCCGGCGGTGATCCGGCGCACGGTCGAGAGGCTGCGCGACGCGGGTGCACAGCCATGATCCGATTCGTGGCCTGGACCCTGGCGGTACTGGCTTTCTGTGTCACCGTGGCCTGGCCGGTGACGGCCTTCCTGCTCCAGGGAGGAGAGGCGACGTCGTACGCCGACACCAGCATGCAGTCGCCGGGTCGACTCTGGCTGACGACCGTGGTCTGGTGCACGGGCATCGCCCTGGCGTCGACACTGCTGGGCTGGGGTCCGGCACGGCTGCTGGCGGCACGCACCCGGTGCGGTCGCGGTGCGGTGCTGCTGATCCTGATACTGCTGCCGATCGTGCTCCCGGGGTACGCCGTCTTCTCGGCCTGGTGGCAGATGTGGCCGGCGGACTCCGCCCTGCACGCGTGGCTGGTCTCCGTTGGTGGATTGTCAACGGCGCGGTGGTTCACGCTGGCCCTGGCGCTCATCGCCTGGTCATGGCCGATCGCCTGTCTCTGCACGGTTCCGATGGCCTCGACCTGGTCGTCACAGCGAACGGATCAACTGGCCATCGATGGTGCATCGATGCTTCAACGTCTCGGCCAGCGACTTCGGCACGATGCCGGCGGCCTGCTCCTGGGATTCATGCTGGTCTGGATGCTCGTGTTCGCGAACACGACTTGTTTCGACCTGGCGGGGATCTACACGGTTTCCAACGAACTGCGGGCGATGGCGGCGCTGGGCGCCGCACCCATGGACCTGCTGCCGCTGGCATGGCCGGCGTGGGGACTGGCCTGCATCGTCTCGATCGCGTTGTGGTGGTGCCTGCGCCTGCCGGAGTCCGAACTGCAGCGTGCACCGGCCCGGGTCCGCCCGGTGGCCTGGTTCGCATTCGGTCTGCTCTGGTGCATCTCCTACCTGCTGCCGTCACTGCTGCAGTGGCTGCAGGCTGGTGTCCTGGACTGGTCGGCCTACCTGCAACTCTACGGCGACAGCCTGCTCATGGCACTGGGCCGATCGATACTGGTGGGCGGCATTGCCCTGGTGCCGTTGTGGCTGTTGGTGCGTCTCTGGTCCGAGGATGCGTCCTGGATGCGATGGACCGCGACGATCCTGTCCATCGGCTGGATCGTGTGCGCATTCATTCCGGGAACGATGCTGGGCCAGGCGTTCGAAGCAGCCTGGAACCGTTCCGACGCACCGGCGGTTCGCAGCACCGTGCACGCTACGGGGCTCGGCCTGCTGCTGGCCCTCTCGGCACGCACCGCAATCGTGCCGGTCCTGCTCGCACGCTGGGTTGTCCGCTCGGAACCGGAGGTCCTGCGGTCGGCCCGTCGACTGGAGTCCGGAGGTGGGCGTTCGCTGCTGGAGGCACAGCGACCACGGCTGGTCATCGCATCGGTTGCGACCGTCTCGATGTGCGCCGCCCTTGCGCTCGGGGACATCCCGCTGGCGGCCATGGTGGCGCCACCGGCGGCCGAACCTCCACTGGCCGTCAGCCTGCTCAACGCCATGCACTACCAGCGACCGGACACCGTGGTCATGACGCTTGCGGCCCTGCTGGTGGTCGGGCTCATCGCCGCGGTCGTCACCGGCTGCGTGGTGGGGATGTGGCACCGTCGACTGCGGACCACCATCGTCCCGATCCTTCTGCTGAGCCTGGTGCTGTTCCCACCGGGCTGCGGCTCCGGCGACGATTCCCCGGGTGCCGACACGCTGGAGATTGAGCGGAGCTTTGGTCGGCCCGGGCGAGGTCCCGGTCAGTTCGTCTACCCGCGTGCCCTGGCGGTCGATCGGGAGCGGGGCATCGTCTACGTCGTCGACAAGACCGCACGCATCCAGGCCTTCGATCGCGAGGGCACCTGGCTGCGGTCCTGGACGATGCCGGCCTTCGAGAACGGCAAGCCCACCGGCCTGGCAGTGGGGCCCGGTGGCAACGTGTTCGTCGCCGATACGCACGAGTTCCGGGTGATCGAGTTCACGCCCGAGGGCGAAGAGGTCGCACGGTTCGGCACCTTCGGGCAGGAACCGGGAGCCTTCACATACCCTACCGACGTCGCGTTCGGACCCGATGGGGCGATCTACGTCTCCGAGTACGGGGGGAACGACCGCATTCAGGTCTTCGAACCAGGCGGTGAGCTCCGGTCGGTCCTGGGACGATTCGGCGAGGAGCCCGGAGAGTTCAATCGACCCCAGGCGATGGTCCTCAGCCCCGACGGCACGCACCTCTACGTGGCCGATTCCTGCAATCACCGCATCCAGGTGCTCACGCCCGAGGGAGAGGTCATCCGGATCATCGGCGAGGCGGGTCGGACCCCGGGTTCGCTGCACTATCCATACGACCTGGCCCTCCTCGATGACGGCACGCTGCTGGTGAGCGAGTTCGGCTCCTCGCGGGTCCAGCAATTCGATGCTCAGGGCCGGTGGCTCGGCGCCTGGGGTTCCCATGGGTACGGCCCCACCGAGTTGAACGCACCCTGGTCCATCGACCATGATGGCCGATCGGCCTACATCCTCGATTCGGGCAACGACCGGGTCCAGGTGATCGACGTTCCCTAGGGCAGGAGTATGATGCCAGCAGGGCACCACGTGCATGCCGATCACATTTGAACATCCCGGTTGGCTGCTGCTGGTCCTGCTGGTCATCCCGATCTGGATTCTTTCCTGGTCGAGTCGCGGGGGCCTGTCCCCGTTGCGGACGTCGATCGTCGTGGCCCTGCGCACGCTCCTGGTGCTGGTGCTGGCATTCACGCTGGCCCAGCCGGCCTGGGAACAGGAGGGCGAAGGCGTCACCGTTGCGGTGGTGCTCGATCGCAGCCGGAGTGTTCCCCAGCCACTGCTGGAACGGGCGATCACCTACCTGCAGGCCGCAGCCGAGGGACCGGGCCGGGAAGCGGGGGACCGCATCGCGGTGGTGCAGGTCGGGCTCGATGCGGTGCCGACCGCCATGCCCGACACCATGTCGATCATCGATCTCTCCGGCGAACCGGCCGATCTTTCGGAGACGAACCTGTTTCGTGGGGTCGAACTTGCCAAGGGGCTGCTGCCGCAGGAAACCGCCAACCGCATTCTGCTCGTCTCCGACGGCAACGAGACCCGCGGTTCGATTCTCGCCGCTGCCGACCTCGCTCGCCACAGCCGAGTGCCCATCGACGTGCTGCCGCTTGAATACACGCATGCAAACGAGGTGCTGGTCGACCGCATGCTGGCACCGGCTCGCGCACGGCAGGGCCAGGCCGTCGAGTTGACGGTGCTGCTGCAGAGCCAGGGCCGGGCGACGGGGCGGCTCTTCCTGCTGCGCAACGGGCAACCCATGGGCGCCAACGGCGGATCGGGCATCCCGTTGTCACTCTCCGGCGGCACCCACGTGGAACGAGTCACCGTCGACCTGCAGGGGGCGGGGCCCCAGCAGTTCGAGGCGGTGTTCGAGGCCGATGCGCCTTCGATGGATGCCCTGACACGCAACAACCGGGCCACCGCCGTGACATTCGTGCATGGATCGGGTTCGGTTCTCATCGTGGCCGAAGACATCGCGGAAGCATCGGCTCTCCAGCAGGCGATGAAGCAGGTGGGCATCGACACCGAGATCCGGGCACCGTCGAGCCTCGGTTCGGGCCTCGTGCCGCTGCTGGCCTGGGATGCCATCGTGCTGGCCAACGTGCCTCGCTGGTCCTTCACCGGGCAGCAGGTCGAGGCGCTTCGCGCCTACGTGCATGACACCGGAGGTGGACTGGTGATGACCGGCGGACCGCAGTCCTTCGGTGCGGGGGGGTGGATTGATTCTCCGCTGGCCGATGTCCTGCCGGTGAAACTCGATCCACCTGCGAATCGCCAGATCCTCCAGGGCGCCCTGGCGATGATCGTGCACAGTTGCGAGATGCCCCAGGGCAACTACTGGGGACAGAAGGTTGCGGAAGCCGCGATCGAGGCGCTCAGTTCCCTGGACATGGTCGGCATCGTGGAGTTCGTCAACGGGACGGGCACGGTCTGGGCGCTGCCGATGCAGGTCGTCGGCGACAAGCTTGCCGCCATGGCCGCCACCCGCCAACTGCGTTTCGGGGACATGCCCGAGTTTGCGCCGGCCATGCAGATGGCCCTGCAGGGGCTCCAGGGAGTTCAGGCCGGCAACAAGCATGTCATCATCATTTCCGATGGGGATCCCCAGCCACCGACGCAGTCGCTGTTGAACGCCTATGTCGACTCGAAGATCACCTGCACCACGGTGCTGGTGGGACCCCATGTTCCCACCGCGCGGGGCACGATGCAGACCGTCGCGCACGTTACCGGTGGCGAGTTCTACATCGTGGAAGACCCGTCGAAACTGCCGCAGATCTTCATCAAGGAAGCGCAGCTGGTGGTCCGGTCGTTGATCCAGGAAGGGCAGTACCAGCCCCAGCGGACCAGCGCGCTGCCGGGGCCGGTCTCGGGATTCGACTCGGTGCCCATGGTGCAGGGATTCGACCTGACGGCGGCACGTGAAGGGCTGGCCCAGACCACGTTCACCATTTCCACCGACCGGGGTACCGATCCGCTCTACGCCTGGTGGAACTTCGGCCTTGGTCGATCCATCGCCTTCACCTGCGACATCACCGGGCGGTGGGGGGCGGACTGGGTGGGGTGGTCCTCCTTCCCGTCGTTCTGGGAACAGAGCCTGCGCTGGGTCATGCGACCGGCCACGCCGTCGGAGTTCATTCTCAACACCCGCGAAGAGGAGGGCGACGTGGTCGTCGAACTCGAAGCGCTGGAAGCCGACGCTGGATTCCTGAATTTCCTGCAGACCCGGGCCTCTGTGATCGGTCCATCCGGGGAAGTCGACTCCATCGACCTGCAGCAGGTCGGACCCGGTCGCTACCAGGGACGGTTCCGCCCCGACGCGACCGGTTCACATGTCGTGAACGTGCACTTCGCCTCTCCCTCCGAGCAGGGAGGCGTGGCCAGTGGCAACATCCAGGCCGCGGTCAACCGATCCTATTCCGACGAGTACCGGCGCCAGACCCACAATGCCGCACTGCTGCACCGCGTGGCCCGGGAAACCGGGGGGCGTGTCCTGTCGCTGGACGATGCGGTGCTGCCGGATCTCTTCGATCGCACTCAACTCGATGTCCCGCGCAGCGAGCAACCGGCCTGGGCGATCCTGGCCATCATCGCGGCGGCAATCCTCATTCTCGATGTGGCGGTCCGCCGCCTCGCCGTCGACGGACAATGGATGCGTTCCCTGGCCACGGATGCCACCACCAGTCGCAGGTCGTCCAGCGGAGTGGCGACTTCGCTGGCCACCTGGCGACGCACTCGACGCACGCAGTCACGCACATCGAAGCAGGCGACGCCACCGAAGGCTTCGACCCCATCGATTCCATCGGACCCGGCGGAACCTGCGGTGACGGCGGAACCCGAGGTGGATGAATCCTCCATGGACATGACGAGCCGGCTCAAGGCTGCCCGCGACCGGGCCCGCCGCCAGCACGAGGAAGGGGACGGGTCATGACAGACACCCGCATGCCCCGCCTGGCCGAGGACCTTGCCGACATCGAGTCGATCCGTGCCGGCTGCGAACTCGTCCGCCGCACCTTCCGAACTCTCCAGGGAGAGATCGGCCGGGCCGTCGTCGGCCAGCGGCGGGTCGTGGACGAAACCCTCGTGGCGCTCTTCGCCGGGGGGCACGTACTGCTGGAAGGGGTGCCGGGGCTCGGCAAGACGTTGCTGGTGCGAACGCTCTCGGAAGCGTTGCAGCTGGACTTCTCACGCATCCAGTTCACGCCCGACCTCATGCCCGCGGACATCACCGGGACGAACATCGTCGCTCGCGACGAGTCCACCGGTCGACGCGAGTTCTGTTTCCGTCCGGGGCCGATCTTCAGTCAACTCGTGCTCGCCGACGAAATCAACCGGGCCACGCCCAAGAGCCAGGCCGCGCTGCTGGAGGCGATGCAGGAAGGCACGGTCACCTGCGGGGGAGAGACCCGGCCGCTGCCGGATCCCTTCTTCGTGATGGCGACGCAGAACCCCATCGAGCAGGAAGGCACCTACCCGTTGCCGGAGGCTCAACTGGATCGGTTCCTGCTGAAGATCGTGGTGCCGTACGCGACACGCCGCGAGGTGGGAGAGATCCTCGAGCGGACCACGGGATCCCACGACGCCACCCCGCGACCGACGATGGACGGCGCCTTCATCCGGTCCGCCCAGCGACTGGTGCGGCAACTGGTGATCGCCCCGCATGTGCAGGACTACGTGGTCCGGCTCGTGCTCGCGACACACCCGGGGGGCATGTTCCATCCGGACTCGATCCGTGACATGGTGTCCGTCGGCGTCAGCCCCCGCGGTGGCCAGGCCATCATCAACGCTGCCAAGGTCGTCGCACTCATGGATGGCCGCTTCGGAGTGTCGGTCGAGGACGTACGCAGCATCGCTCACGTGGCCCTTCGTCACCGGATCGTGCGCTCCTTCGAGGCCGAGACCGATCGGATCGAGACCGATGAACTGATCACCGCCATCATCGAGTCGCTGCCGCGAACCGACGAGGGGGATGATGCCCCATGAGTCGATTCGGAACCAGCACGGAACCGACCCCCACCCGCATCGACCAGTTGCTCGGTGGTGGCCTCATGTCCAAGCTCGAGCGACTGGACATCGTCTCCCGCAAGATCTTCAGCGGAAAGATCCACGGTGAACGCCGCTCACGCCGTCGCGGCACGAGCGTCGACTTCGCCGACTATCGACCCTACAGCCCAGGCGACGACCTGCGGTTCGTCGACTGGAACATCTACGCCCGGCTTGATGCGCTGTTCCTGAAACTCTTCCTGGAAGAGGAGGACCTGTCGCTGGGCATCGCCATCGACACCAGCGCGTCGATGGACTGGGGGAATCCCAACAAGCTCACCTACTGCCGCCGCCTGGCCATGGCCCTTGGGTACATCGGACTGGTCAACCACAACCGAGTCAGCCTGCACGGGTTCGACGGACGGGGTGTGGACTCGCTTCGCACGCTGCGGGGCAAGCGACGGACACGGGAGATGGGGTCATGGCTGCTGGATTTGGAGGCGGCCGACGGCGATGCCGGGGGTGGATTCGCCGAGGCGATGAAGACGCTTGCGTTGTCGCGTCGTGGCCGCGGCGTCCTCATCCTGCTGTCGGACTTCATGGAACCGTCCGGCATCGAGGAGGGACTGCGGTTCCTCGGTGGTCGTGGTGACGAGGTGATCTGCCTCCAGGTGCTTGCGCCGGAGGAAGTCGACCCTGCGGCCAACGGCCTTTCGGGTGACCTGCGCCTTCGCGATGTGGAAGGACACGGTGACGTGGAGATCACGGTGACCCCGGCCCTGCTGCGGGCCTACCGCCAGCGACTGGATGAGCATTGCGGGCGACTTCGAAACAACTGTGCCCGGCGGGGGATGCGGCATCTGGCGGTGCACACCTCCACGGACCTGGAAACGGTCCTGGTCGAATCGATGCGGCAGCGGGGACTCGTCCGATGATGTGGTTGACGCCCTGGACCGGTTTCATTCTCGCTGCGTGCACGGTGCCGCTGCTGCTGCTGCTGTACTTCCTGAAACTGCGGCGGTCGACCCAGGTGGTCTCCAGCACGTTGCTGTGGTTGTCCTCGACGGAGGACCTGCGTGCCAACGCTCCGTTCCAGAGGCTGCGACGCAACATCCTGCTGCTGCTGCAACTGCTGGCCCTGCTCATGCTGATCCTGGCCGTGATGCAGCCCCGCATCGAAGGAGCAGGCGGTGGTGGTGGACGGACGATCCTGCTCATCGACCGCTCAGCGTCCATGCAGGTCCGCGATGTCGACGGCGACACCCGGTTCGAGGCGGCCCTGGAGGCGGCATCGGCGGAGATCGATCGACTGCACGCCGGTGGTCTCTTCGGCGGCGGCAACGAGGAAACCATGATCATCTCGTTCTCCGAGACCGCGGAGATCGTCCAGCCCTTCACCGGTTCACGCCAGCAGCTGCAGGATGCCCTGGCGGGCATCTCGCTCTCGCACGGCCGCAGCCGCATCGAGGACGCATTGAATCTCGCGAGGGTGTACAGCACCAACCCGAACCCGGAGCTCGTGGATCGGCCCATCGCGGAGGCGGCTTCGCTCGTCCTCTTCTCCGACGGACGGATCCAGGACCTCGAGGGGCTCGTGCTCCGCGGTGAATCGCTCGTGTTCCAGCGTGTGGGCTCGGGGGACGTCGACAACATCTCGGTGGCGCACGTCGCGGCCGAACGTCCCTACGACCGTCCGGCCTTCGTCGAGGTCTTCGCGGGCCTGGCGAACTGGAATCCCTCCGTCGTCGTCGCCGACGTGCAGTTGTCGATCGACGGGATCGCGCGGCGGGTGGAGGAAGTCGAACTTCCGGCGGCCACGCGTGATCCCGTAGCCGGTGGACTGGTGCCGGGTCGCCGCAACCTCACCTTCACTCCGTTCCAGCAGGATCGTGATGCGGTCATCGAGGTCGCGCTGCTGCGTGAGGATGCGTTGGCCGTAGACGATGCCGCGTCGATGGTGGTACCGCCTCCACGACAGTTGCGGGTGGGCCTGGTCACGCCGAACCGTCGCCTGGTGCGCCGGATCATGGCAGGACTGTCCCTTCAGCGACTGGACGTCATGACTCCCGAGGCCTACGAGGCAGTCACCGACGCCGGACAGGTGGGGGATTGGGATGTCCTGGTGTTCGATGCCGTTGCGCCGCGGACCATGCCGTCGATTCCTTCCGTATTCCTGGGACGGACGCCACCGACCGACCAGGTGCGTGCCTACGGCGAGGCCGAAGGCCAGGTCATACTCGGCGGCAGCGGTGACCACCCCGTGCTTCGGTACGTCGACGTCGATCCGATCTACGTGGACCGTGCCCGCCAGGTGCAGGGCAGCGAGAACGCCGAGGTGGTGCTCCAGGGCAGCAGCGGACCGCTCATGCTCACCTTCGTGCACGAGGGACGTGAGCACGTCTTCACGACCTTCGATCCGATCGCGGATTCAAACTGGCCGTACCAGCGCGGGCTCGGCGTGTTCCTGTTCAACACGGTGGAGTACCTCGGTCACCATGGAGATGCATTGACCCGGACGCAGCTGTCGCCGGGCGCTGCGCTGGTCGCCCACCTGCCCGCGGACGCCACGGACCTGGTGCTCACCACTCCCTCGGGAGAGGTGTTCGATCTGTCGCAGCAGGATCCCGCTCGGGTGAGCTGGGGCCCCGTCGAACTCAGTGGCCTCCATGAACTGCGCTACACGCGGTCCGGAACCGGCGAGGAGTTCAACTGGTACGAGTCGGTTCGACTGCCCCAGGTGGAATCGGATGCCGCCGCGGCACAGGAGGTCGTGCTGGGCATGCAGCGCATCGAGTCGACCGATGCCGGGGCGGTGCGCTACCGCCCGCTGTGGCCCTGGGCCATCGGCATGTGCCTGGTCATCCTGCTGATCGAGTGGTGGATCTACAACCGGAAGATCGGCAGCTGGTGATCAGCCGCCGCTGACGTCCTCGGGAACCCCGAGGAACTCGTGCATGTGCTGGTCGTAGGCGGCCGCGTCCTCGTCGCGTGAGAGGTCCAGTCGCAGTTCGTTGATCACCTTCGTGCCCTGGCCGATCCACTCCTGCCAGGTTTCGGCGGCGATGTTGGCCTGGACCCATTCACCCACGGAGCCCTTGAAGGGAGGGGACTCGAGCTGCGTACCGTCGCGACCGGTGCGGCCGCAGGTGAAGGTGCCGGAAGCAGCACGCTGAGCAGCCTCGGCTTCAACCTTCTCATCAAGCACCGGTACGGGGCGACCGATCTCTTCGAGTTGTTCCGCCATGGCTTTCAGGGGCAGCTGCTCGCCGCGGCGGGCGGCGATCACGTAGCCGGTGTTGAGTACCTCGACGGCCTTGTCCGACCACCCGGCCTTGACCAGGGCTTCGCCGGCGAGTTGGTAGGCCTTGCTCATCTCGGGATTGAGCTCGATGCAGCGTTCAAAACTGACGGCGGCTTCAGCGAATCGTTCGGCCTGGAAGTAGGCGTTGCCGAGGCTGAAGTGGGCCATCTCGTTGTCCGGATCGGACGAGGCCATGTTCTCGAATTGGGTGATACGTTCGTCGGTGGTGTTCATGGCGGGCCATTGTAGGAAGTCCCGCGAATCTCGGGCTGGCGGTATCATGTCCACCATGGCGGACCCGCACTCGTCCCTGAAAACATCCCTTGCGGGGGTGCAACTTTCGGGACCGATCATTTCGGCGGCCGGCACCGGTGGGACCGCCACCGAGTTGGCTGATGTCCTGAACCTTGCCGATCTCGGTGCCGTCACCACCAAGTCCATCACCCCGGAACCCCGCGCCGGCAATGCCGCGATGCGGGTGGCCGATGTGCCCGCGGGCATGCTCAACGCGGTGGGCCTGATGAACATGGGGGTCGAGGCGTTCATCGATGGCACCGTGCCCACCCTCGCCGGGTGCAACACCACCTTCATCGGTTCGGTTGCCGGCCACTGCGTCGAGGACTACGTGCAGGTCGCCGCCGCCTTCGACCCGGTCGAGAGCCTGCCGCTGATCGAACTGAACCTTTCCTGCCCGAACTCGAGCACGGGTCGTCGGTTCACGGATGGGCCGGCCGAACTGGCCGAGGTGGTGGGGGAAGTCCGGGCTGCGGTCACGAACTCCAGGTTGCTGGTGAAACTGCCGCTGCTCTTCGAGACCGCGGTGCCCATGGCGGCCGCGGCCATCGAGGCCGGGGCGGACGGTCTCACCATGATCAACACGATTCCCGCCCTCTCCATCGACGTCGATGACCGCACGTCACGACTGGGATTCGGGCACGGTGGACTCAGTGGACCGGCCGTGCACCTGCCGGCGGTCTCGATGGTGCAGCGCGTGCATGCTGGCGTCGCCCGCGATGCGGGCATCCCGATCATCGGCCTCGGCGGCGTGCGACGCTGGGAGCAGGCTGCGGCCTTCATTCTTGCCGGGGCCACCGCGGTCGGCATCGGCACCACGCTCTATCACGACCCCGGGGCACCACGCCGGATCAACCGCGGGCTTGCCCGCTGGGTTCGTGACCAGAACTGTGCATCCATCGGGGAACTGGTGGGTCAGCTCAGGCTTGCGGACTGATCAGGGCCCGGAAGGCCTCACCACGGGCCTGGAAATTCTCGAACTGATCCCAACTGGCGCAGCCGGGGCTCAGCAGGAGCACGTCACCCTTCTTCATGTGCTGCCGGGCCCGTTGGACGGCCTCGGCCAGGGTGCCGCAGTCGCGCCCACCGGCCAGGGCGGCCAGGTCACCACCGGTATCGCCGATGGCGTAGAGCCCGGCCAGTTCACCGCCGTGCCGTGCGATGGCATCCAGGGGGACACCCTTGTCGTACCCACCGGCGACGAGGTGGACCCGGGAAGGATCATCCATGGCCTCGATGGCGAGCACCGTCGCCTGCGGGGTGGTGGACTTGGAATCGTTGAAGTAGTGGAAGCCGTCGTCGCTGGCGATGCGTTCCAGTCGGTGTGGCAGTCCGGTGAAGGAAGCCAGCGACGCGGCGGCCGCCTGCGGGTCGATGTCCGCGATGCGCAGGGCCGCGGCCAGGGCCAGTCGTGCGTTGCCCTGGTTGTGTCGGCCGGGAATGCACAGCGCAATGGCATCACCACCGGGATCGCCCTGGAGGTGAGCGTCGCCGTCGACCTGATGGCGTGTCAGTCCCGCCTTGCATCGGCGGTAGTGGTCCTCGCTGCCATGCCAATCCACGTGGTTGGCCTCGATATTGGTAGTGACCGCGATCGACGGCGACCAGCACGGGGCACCGGCGGGTGCGTCATCGGTGGCGCCAAGCCACCACAGCATCGCGCTGGAGAGTTCAAGGACTACGGCGTCGGCATGGCGTGTCGTGCCGATCGACGTCAGCAGCGAGCCACCGATGTTGCCTCCGAGCACCGAGGGAACCCCGCATGCGCCGAGGACATGGTGCGTCATCGCCGCGGTCGTCGATTTTCCGGCGGTGCCGGTGATGCCCACGACCTTCGACCGATCGAGTTGTGCCACCAGCAGGGCGATCTCGGTGGTCACCGGAACTTCGGCATCCCAGGAGGCTCGCAGGTACTCATGCTCCCATGGCATGGCAACGGCCGGGTTCGCCACCACGAGGTCGGCTTCGGTGAAGTCCTCGACCCGATGCTCGCCCAGTCGCCACCGCAGGTGTTCACGCCGGGCGTGGCCTTCAAGGCACGTCGTCGCGTCCACGAGGTCGTCGGACGAGGCCATGTCGGTGACCAGAACATCGGCCCCCCGGTCCAGCCACCAGCGAGTGACGCCGAGCCCGCCGCCGAATCGCCCCAGCCCGAGCACGGTGACGCGCTGGATCGAGGTATCGAGCAGGGAAGTGGACATGAATCGAGTGTATCCCAAGACCGCTAGAATGCTCGCCACCGATGACTGATCTTCCTTCCATCCCCGATCAACAGGCTCCGCAGGAGCCGGTGGCGGTTCGCCCCCGGTTGTCCGCCCTTGCCGTGGTGGGCGTGGTCCTCGCGTTCATTCCCTTCTGCCCACCCGTCAATGCCCTGGGTGCGGTCCTGGGGGTGATTGCGTGGCGCCGCATTCGAGACTCGATGGGGCGGCTTGGTGGTCGACGGGCGAGCCTGTTCGCGATCTTCGGCGGACTGATCATGAGCATCGTGACGCTGGTGGGATTCCAGCAACTGGCCGAGGTGATGGAGTCACAGCAGCAGAAGGACATGGGTGTTGCTCTGGATGGATTCCTGCATGCCGTCGAGGATGGGGAGTTCGATTCCGCACTGCAGTGGTGGTCCATCCGTGATGCCACGGTCGCTCACGAGGAACTCGTCGAGTTCGGTTCCGACCTGAAATCGAAACTGGGCACCTTCAGCTCGGTGCGGATCGGATCCATGCAGACCGTCCCCGGTGCATCCCTGCTGTCGCCGGAGGCAACCTGCTGGATCATCTGCCGATTCGACGGCGACGAGCGAAACGGCTCGGCCAGGTTCGTGCTCAAGACGGCGACGGATCCCATGACGCCCTGGACGCTCATGCCCCTGCTGCTCGAACTACGTATCGATGATGGCGATGGTGGCGAACTTGTCCTTCCCCGGGCCGAGCCCGATGCCGAGCCCGATGCCGAGCCCGATGACAACGCCGGAGGTGATTCATGACTGGTGTTCCGCCCGCAACTGCACCACGTGGCAGCATCAGTGCCTGGGCCGTCCTTTCACTGGTGACGTCACTGGGAATGTGTCCCATCGTGACGGTGTTCTCGATTCCACTGGGACTGCTGGGCCTGCGTGACGTGCGGGTCAATGGTCGGCGAGGCCGAACGGTCGCGTGGATCGGGCTCATCATCGGCCTGCTGGTTACGCCATTGACGTCCGGCTTCTTGATCTGGTGGAACGCCGAGATCCGGATTCCGCTCATCGAGGGGCCACGGGCTGCGATTCAGTCCGGCATGGCCGGTGACATTCCTGGATTCGAAGCCGCCTTCATCAAGGGCGCCGGGGGCGAGACGGAAGAGGACGCGGCTCGCTTCCTCGCCACCATTCGTACGCGGTGGGGTGAAGTCGTTGGTGTCACCCAGGACGCATCACGGGAGGCAGTGTTCTCCGACGACCACTTCTCCGTTCGAGTACCCTACATCTTCGAGTTCACCGGGCATCTGGTTCCCGGCGAAGCGGAGTTCGTCGTGTTGGCCAAGACCGGTGCCGGCAGGGAACTCATGAACCGATTCGCCTGGGTCCTGATTGGAGTTGACGATCCCGTGGCATGGCCTCCTTCGGCCGTCTCGGAGGAACGGATCCCGCTGCCACCTCGGTCCGAACCGGACACGGAGAAGCCTGATCCAGATGGTTGATGCACAGAACGACATCATCAAGATCGAGGGGCTCGTCAAGCGATTCGGCGACCAGACGGTACTCAACGGCATCAACCTGGACGTGCACCCCGGGGAGACCATGGTCATCATGGGTGGATCCGGTTCGGGCAAGTCGACACTCCTGCGGAACATGATCGGAACGTTCACGCCCGAAGAGGGCTCGGTCAAGCTCTTCGGAGAGGATCTCGCGACCCTCAACGAGCAGGGAATGAACGACATCCGAAAGCAGTTCGGGATCCTCTTCCAGTCCGGAGCCCTCTTCCAGTCGCTGACGGTGGCCGAGAACGTGGCACTGCCCCTGGAGGAACACACCGACCTGGACGCGAACATCATCGACTTCATGGTGAAGATCAAGCTTGAACTCGTCGGCCTTCGCGAGGCCGCGGACAAGTACCCGGCCCAGATCAGCGGTGGCATGAAGAAACGCGCCGGGCTCGCGAGGGCCCTGGCCCTGGATCCCAAGATCCTCTTCTACGACGAGCCCAGTGCCGGTCTCGATCCCGTGACCTCGGCATCCATCGACCAGTTGATGATCGACCTCACCCAGAAACTGGGCGTCGCGAGTGTCGTGGTGACCCACGAGATGGATTCGGCCTTCACCATCGCCGATCGGATGGCGATGCTCAACAAGGGCCGGATGATCATGGTGGACAAGCGGGAGGCCTACGAGGAACTTCGTGACCATCCGCTGGAAGGCATCGATGAACTGACGGAAGAGCAGCAGCTCATTCGCCAGTTCCTTCGCGGTGATCCGGAGGGACCGATGAGCGAGTCCCATACCCAGAACAGTTACGAGGCAGACCTTCTTGGGGCCGATTTGAGCAAGCTCACCGGTGGGCGAGCGATCGAGACCACCCGGCGGGTCAAGTAGGTCCAGTACGACAGCGGCGGCTTGGCCGCCACGGAGCAGATCATGTCGAATGCAGCATCCCGTTCGCAGAACAACATCAAGGCCGGCATCTTCGTGACCGTCTCGATCCTGGTCGGGTTGTGCGTGATCTTCGTACTCGGTGATTTCATCCGGTACTTCGGGCCCAGTGACTCCACCTACACGGTGACCTACGAGGTCTCGGATGGCGTGGCGGGACTCGGTTCCGGTTCCTTCGTCAAGGTCGGCGGCATCGTCGTGGGCAAGGTCGACGACGTGACGTTCGACGTGCAGGAAAATCGTCCGCTGACGAAGATCGATGTGGTCTTCAGCATGCCCGTGTCCATGCAGCTTCGTACCGATGCACAGGTCTCGGTCGGCGCCGGACTCATCAGCAGCGACGCATGGCTGGCATTCACGTCGCTCGGGACCGAGGGCGCGGTGATCGAACCCGGCGGCACCTTCCAGGGCGTCTCGTTGAGCATGCTCGACAGTCTGCTGGGTTCGGATTCCTCGGACAACATTTCCAGCACGCTCGATTCGCTGGCAGTCATCACCAAGCGGCTTGAACAGGATGGGGAACTCATCCAGTGGGTGCTTGGAGATGGATCGACCAAGGACGTGCAGGAAGTGCTCTCGGGACTGAACGATGCGGTCAAGAATGGAAACAAGCTGCTGACGGACCTCGATGCCGACTGGGCCAACTGGTCCAAGGAGATCGATGTCCTCATGGCCGAGGTCCAGGACTTCGCCCGGGCCGTCGATACCCTCTCATCCTGGATCAACAACAATGAGACGAAGTTCCAGGACATCACCGACAACCTCGACGACACCCTCTCGCGGGCTTCCGAACTGGCCACGACGATCCAGGAACAGACCTGGCCCAAGGTGGAAGCGTTCATCGACAACCTGCTGGCGACGACTGCTGACGTGAAAGTGGTCGTGGCCGATCTGCGTGCCCGCTCGGGTCCCTGGTTCGGGGACATCGATGTCACCCTCGCCAACTTGACGCTCTCGTCCCAGCAGTTGACCCAGTTGCTGGCCGAGGTCACTGCCAGTCCGTGGCGGCTCCTGTATCGGCCCACTGACAAGCAGTACAGCCAGGAACTGATCTACGAGGCATCAAGGAACTTCGTGT
The DNA here is from genome assembly GCA_029245245.1 of Phycisphaerales bacterium. Lineage (GTDB taxonomy): Bacteria > Planctomycetota > Phycisphaerae > Phycisphaerales > SM1A02 > UBA854. The sequence goes on along the minus strand of JAQWPT010000038.1, from coordinate 40,704 downwards.
TCGGTGCTGCCGATCTCAAGTCGGCGGCGGAGTCCATGCAGCGATTCATGGATGCCCATGGCCAGGACCTCTCGGATGATCATGACCAGTTCGAGTTGATGCGGAAAAACCTGCTCGACAGCGCCCGTCGGTACCAGCGAGCCCAGGAACAGTTGATGGGCCTGCTGCGTGGTGACGAGGGCGGAGCCGGCGACAGCCCGTGAACGGTCCCCACGTGGTGACGGATCCCGGAGATTCCCGGGTCGAGGTCTTCCGCGATGTGCGGGATCGCGATCTGCGTGGGCGGGACGGGCTCTTCATGGCCGAGTCGGAACTGGTGCTTCGCCGCCTGCTGGCCACGCCCCATCGTCTTCATGCACTGCTGCTGTCCCAGGGAAAGTACGAGCAGTTGGAGCACCTGCTGGTCGGGTTGCCCGAGTCGGTGCCGGTCCATACCGCATCCCTTGAGCTGCTTGGTGACGTCGCCGGATTCCATGTGCACCGGGGGGTCCTTGCTGCGGGCATCCGCCCGGATGCGTCCGAACTTGAACTCGATGCCGCCCTGGGCCACCTGCGCGACGTGGACGACTGCACGTTGCTGCTGGCCGAGGGAATCACCAACGTGGACAACATGGGCAGCCTTTTCCGAAACGCGGCGGCGCTCGGTGTTGACGGCGTCGTCCTCGATCCGTCCTGCTGCGACCCGCTGTATCGCAAGTCGATCCGCGTGGCGATGGGACATGTCTTCACCATGCCCTGGGCAGAGGTGGGGCCGGATGCAGGCGCGTGGCAGATGGCATTGAAACGACTTCGCAGCGAGTGGAACTGCACGCTGCTGGGGGCCGAGTGCTGCGACGATGCCCGTGCACTCTGGGACGTGCAGTGGCCTCGACGCTGCGGCCTGCTGGTGGGTTCGGAAGGGGATGGACTCTCCGCCGCGTCGCTGGCGGCCTGTGACGCGCTGGTGGAGATTCCGATGCACGGCGAGGTGCCTTCGGTGAACGTGGCGTCCGCCGCGGCCATCTGCCTGTACGAGCGGTTGCGGTCGAGTCAGACCTGAGTGTGGGCCTTGGAGCCCAGGGCCGGCACGCTTCCCAGCGGTCGGGTGGTGATCGAGGGAGCTCCACCGGTGACCTCGCCGGTTTCGGCGTTGACACGCTCGATCATGGCCCCGAGTTTGTTGAGCTGTTCCTCGAGGCAGACGTAGCCCCGGTCCACGTGGTAGACGCGGCTGACGGTGGTCTCGCCTCGGGCGGCGAGGCCGGCGATGATCAGGGAGGCTGAGCCTCGCAGGTCGCTGGCCATGACAGGGGCGCCAATCAGTTCCGGAACGCCCTGGACGACCACGGTGGCCCCCTGGCGGATCAGGCGGGCGCCCATGCGGCTCAGTTCAGGCACATGCATGAACCGGTCGGGATAGATCTTCTCGGTGACGATGCTGTTGCCCTCGGCGATGCACAGCAGAGCCATGAGTTGGGCCTGGAGATCGGTGGGGAAGCCCGGGTAGGGCTGAGTGGTGAAGAGCACCGGCTTGAATGCATCCGGAGCGGTGATCCGGACCGTGCATCGTTCGCAGGATTCGGAAAGATCCGTACGCTCGATGCACACGCCGATTTCCTGGAGCCGATCCGTCAATGCCAGGAGGTGGTCCCAGGGGAAGTGCTCCAGGTGCACGTCGCCACGGGTGATTGCGGCGGCGATGGCCAGTGTTCCCGCGACGATGCGATCGGGCAGGACGACGTGTTCCGCTCCGTGCAGTTCCTCGACGCCCTCGATGGTGATCCGTGGCGTGCCGGCGCCGAAGATCCGTGCCCCCATCGCGTTGAGCAGCTTGGCGAGGTCGGCAATTTCCGGTTCGCATGCAGCCGACTCGATGACGGTGTGCCCCTCGGCGAGTGTGGCGGCCGACATGACGTTGGCCGTGCCCAGCACGGTGGACCCGAAAGGACCTCCGAGAAAGATCGTGTTGCCCTTGAGGCGATCGGCACGGGCGATGATGTCGCCACCCTCAAGCGTGATCTCGGCCCCGAGCGCTTCCATGCCACGAAGGTGCAGGTCGACGGGACGATCTCCGATTGCGCAGCCACCGGGCATGGAGATGCGGACTTCCCCGCGGCGGGCCAGCATCGGTCCGAGGGTACAGATGCTCGCTCGCATCGTCTTGACGATCTCGTAGCGAGCATGGAATCGCTTCTCATCGACGGCCTGCAACTGGATGGATCGACCGCTGCGGTCGATCTGGCAGCCCAGTTCACCAAGCAGGCGTTCCATGCTTCGCACGTCGGCCAGGGGCGGGACGCCATGGAGGATCACCGGCTCGCTCGTCAGGAGCGGTGCGGCCATCAGGGGCAATGCGGCGTTCTTGGATCCATCGACGGTCAGTCGACCGGTCAGTCGGGTTCCACCCTGGATTCGGAAATCATCCATGTCCTGTCGGCATCCTGCACGGCGGGGAGCGTCCAATGCACCCGCGATCTCTTTGGATCCTACCCAGAGAGGCCTCGCTGGTCGAGGCCCCGTGGACAGGAAGGCGGGGGGTCGTCCGGCGGCCTCCCCCCGAGCCGACGTTCGGCTCTCTATACTGATCGCCGTGACGGACGCCAATACTCCAGAACTTGGTGATGTTCAGATGCATGCGGTTCGGCCGAAGGAGCCGGTCATCGGCCGCGTTGTTGCCTCCGAGCCCTGCTTGAACGGCCGATCCGCCAGTTTCGTCCGGCACGTCGCCATCGATGTATCGGGAACCCCCTTGGCCGGCTCCTTCCGGGCCGGCCAGGCCTTCGGAGTGATCGCGCCGGGCGAGGATTCCCGAGGCAAGCCCCATGCCGTCCGACTCTACTCGCTGGCTTGTCCCAGCAAGGGCGAAGACGGGGAGGGCAACGTGGTCTCCACCACCGTCAAGCGGGTCATCGACGAGTACACCCCCCAGAAGGGTGACGAGGACGACTCGGCCCACCACCTCTTTCTCGGGGTCTGCAGCAACTACCTCTGCGACCTCAGGATCGGTGACGAGGTGCTTGTCACCGGGCCCGCCGGGAAGCGATTCCTCCTCCCAGCCGACCCCTCGCTGCACGACTACCTCTTCATTGCCACCGGGACGGGCATCGCGCCTTTCTACGGGATGGTTCGTGAATTGCTCCAGGGCCCCGGTGGCCCCTGCCAGAGCCGCATCGAACTGGTGATGGGGACCCCGTACACCACCGACCTGATCTACGACGAGTTCTTCGACGCCCTGGCGGCGGAGTTTCCCAACTTCAACTACCACCGGGTCATCAGTCGAAGCGACATCCGGCGGGAGTACGTCGACCGCTACATCGAACGCAACATGGACGATGGATTCAGGGAGCACCTGTCCGACTCGCGGACCATCATCTACATGTGCGGTCTGGAGGGCATGGAATCCGGGCTCTACCGGGTCCTGGCCCGGAACGGACTGACCGAGGGCTACATGGATATCCGTGACCCCATGAAACTCGAGGACCATGAGAACTGGGACACCAAGGACATGAAGCGGAGTGTCAAGGCCGGGCCACGCTGCATGGTCGAGGTCTATTGAACTTCCAAATGCGACTGTTGCAATGCTGAACTCCACGGATACACCCCCACCCCCTCCAGAAGGCGCCACCGCGTGGTACCGCTCCGAAACGCTCGACACCACTGTCGGCGGGTGGTTCGATTCCCTGGTGTCGTGGGTGCAGACCTGGGGACTGCAGCAGGCCGTGGCGGCTTGGGTCGCTACGGCGATGTGCGTCGTCCTCCTCGCCCTCGCCTGCTACCTGAGCAATCGAGTCACGAAGTGGCTCATCCGCCACCTCGTGCAGCGGCCGCTCCGCGACCGTGGCGATCATCCGGTCAACCTCCTGCTCAAGTACAAGGTGCTGACTCGGCTTTCGCACCTGGTGCCGCTGCTCCTGCTCTCCTACGGGCTGCCGCTGCTGAGACTCCTGTACGTGGACGTCTGGACCCAGCCACTGATCGACATCTACATCATCTGGATCGGGGTGATGATCATGATCGGGCTCATCGATGTCCTCGAGGATGTCTACGAGTCCAAGGGCATGGAGACGAAGTTCGCCCTCCGCGGCGTGACCCAGGCCGGCAAACTGGTGGTGGTCCTTGTGGGCATCCTGCTGCTGGTGAGTGTGCTGTTCGCCAAGTCGCCGGTCTACTTCCTCTCGGGCATCGGCGCCGCGATGGCCATCATCCTGCTGATCTTCAAGGACACCATCCTGGGGCTGGTGGCGGGCGTCCAGCTCAATGCCAACAAGATGATCCAGGTTGGCGACTGGGTGCAGTTGGATTCGGAGCATGCCGACGGCGAGGTCAAGGAAGTCAGCCTCACGACGGTGCGCATCGAGAATTGGGATCGGACAATCAGTCTCGTGCCGGCCTACAAGTTGATCTCCGAGTCCTTCATCAACTGGGAAGGCATGTCCGAAAGCGGCGGGCGCCGTATCAAGCGATCCATCATGATCGACATGAGTTCCATCCGGTTCACCGACGCCGAGATGCTCGAGCGGCTCCGCCGGTTCCAACTCGTCGATGGGTACATCTCGCAGCGAAGCGATGAGATCGACGCGTGGAACTCGGAACACGGTGTCGAGATCACCCATGACGTCAACGGTCGGTGCCAGACCAACGTGGGCATCTTCCGTGCCTACGTCAAGAGTTACCTGCAGAAGCACCCCAAGATCCACAAGGAAGGATTCACCTTCCTCGTGCGTCAACTGCAGCCGACCGAACTGGGGCTTCCCATCGAACTGTACGTGTTCACCAACGACAATCGGTGGGTGCAGTACGAGGAGATCCAGGCGGACATCTTCGATCACCTGCTTGCGGCGGTGCCCGAGTTCGGTCTGCGGGTGTTCCAGTCGCCCAGTGGTACGGATTTCCGTCGCCTGGGCGGCTGATCACGCATCGGGCGGGGCCGGTGGTTCGTCATCGGTGGGGGGACTGGCGTATCCCTGCCTGTCCAGGGCATTCCACACCAGCCAGCCGACGGCCAGCATGCCGGTGGTCGAGATGAGCAGCCAGAACATGGTTCGGATTCTACGGGGCCGCTCGGGTCGTGGCTACATGCGGCTGAATCATGACAGTCGCATTCACCATGAACTCGCTTCGTCCTCCGGTGAGCCTTGGCAGCGGTCGAGTCGGGCTCAGTGGCGTCGGCCGGCGAAGCCCGCCAGTGTCAGCAGGGCCACCCGGTGGGCAGTGCCGATGAACTCGGCAGCCCGATTCAGGAGGTCTCAGCGTTTTCTGGCGTAGATGAGCAGGGTGGAGGTCAGCGGCGGCGGCATGAGCCGGTGGGCCAGCGAACCAAGTCGGTAGGCGATGTTCGAGAAGTGCATGTACGCCGGCTCGGCTTCGTGGCGGACGACCGTCACATCAAAGCCGGCCTTGTTCAACATGCGGGTGACCGATCGCTTCGTGTTGCAGCGGTAGAAGGTGGGGAAGACGTCTTCGTCCTTGCGTCCATGCTGGACCCGGGATGTCAGGGCGGTGTGGAACTTGTTGGGAACCAACGCCGCGATGATCGAGATGTAGAAGTACTTGTTCGGGGTTCGCAGACAGACGTATCCCCCGGGCTTCATGACCCGACTGCACTCGGCGAAGAAGGTGTCGGGATGTTCGACATGCTCGAGGACGCAGTTGCTCGTGGCCAGATCGATGGAGGCATCCTCGACCGGCCAGTGGTGTTGATCCTCCAGCAGTCTGAACTCGTCCATGTCTGGATTGCCTTCGCCCTCGGGGTCGACGTCGATGCCGATGACCTTGCCCGCCCGGCCTTTGAACACCCGCAGGGAGTTTCGCCACGGGGAGGTTGCATCTTCCATGAAGGCGCCGCGTCCACACCCGATGTCCAGGACGGTCGATTCGGGAGTCAGCAGCGAGTTCACCCGGGCGTAGAAGGCCACGATGCCATCGACCCGGGAATAGCCTCCGTAGGCGAGTTCCGGGTAGCAACTGAGGGTGGTCTTGTTCGAGACGGTCATGGGTTCTGTTCCGGGTGGGCCATCGGGCGAGTATACCCCTCTGTCGGTCGGGAACGGGGGTGGACTTGCATCAACCTGTCTTGGGCCGGTGGGAACGTACCAGCCCCACCAGGATCACGGCCAGGCCCACGAGCACGCCGGTCCACAGCAGGGTGGATTGGAAATCGCCGGGCTCGGCATGGGGAATGTGCCCCCTGGACGAGGCAAAGGCATCCACTACCACGCCAAAGAGCCACACGTAACCGAAGGCGAGCATCATGGCTACGAAGTTCACGAAGGCGATGGCCGAGCCGTGGGCATCCCGCGGGCAGAGTTCTGCTGCCAGGGGGTATCCCAGGACGTAGGTACTCGTGGCGGCTCCCCATGCCAGCAGGATCATGGCGATTTCGGTCTGGGAGGGGTTCGACAGCAGGGCCAGCGTGATGGTGAGTCCGCAGATGCAGGCAGCCCCCGCAAGCAGGATGGGGCGGGTTCGACCGATCCGGCTGCTGAGCCAGCCCGAGAGCGGGCAGCCAGCGGCCACGCCGAGATAGAACCACGCGAAGAGCTCGCTGCTGCCCATGTCGCTGCGACCGATCAGTTCGCTCACCGTGCGTGGGCCCCAGTTGGCGGCCAGTGGCAGCGGGAGGTACATCAGTGCGCAGCCGAGGCTGATCAACCAGATCGCAGGACGCGACATCACCTCGAGCAGGCCGTGCATGGCGCGCTTCATGGTGCGGCCTTCATCGATGCCCGTGCGATCGAGGTACCAGGCCGGACGGTGAGGCACCACGATCAGGACACCAACGGCCACGAGCATGCCGATGATGGCCAGGATGAGCGATGCGGATCGCCAGGCCGGTGGTGTTCCAAGAATGTCGGTGGTGAAGAGTTCGCCGACGATCCCGATGCCGAAGCCCAGTCCCGCCGTCAGTCCCGTAAGCAGGGGGATCTGTTTCTCCGGAAACCAGACCATGGCGACGTAGACCGCGCCGATGAATGCGAAGGAGGAGCCGAAGCCCACGAGGAACCGGCTGCCGGCGAGCCCCCAGGTCGTCGAGGACATCGAGAAGACGATCAGGCCCATGGCGCAGATCACCGCGGCACCCGCCAGCAGCACCCGTGCTCCGAAGCGATCCAGCAGGATGCCGACGACCAGTTGCATCGGGGCATAGGCGAAGTAGTACATGCCCAGCGAGCCGCCGATGGTGGCCTCGTCGATATGGAACTCATGCTCGAGATCCTTCTCGATGATGCCGGGCATGATCCGGAGGATGTACTCGTAGAGAAAGAAGAAGGCGGGGACGGACCACACGATCCAGGCCAGTGGGTGCCCGGGGCCATGGTCATTGACGCGGATGAGACCGTTGGCTCGTGACATGGTCAGGCACCGGTGACCAGTGCGACGAAACGTGGCAGCATTTCGTCCGTGTCGTGGGAGTCGATGCACAGCTGTTCGACGAAGTCGTCGAAGGCCAGTCCGGTGATCTCCTTGACGTACTTGGGGTAGATGCGCAGTCGATCGAGCAGCAGCCCGAGGCTCAGTTCCGGGTGGAACTGCGTGCAGTAGATGGGCTTGCTGTCGAACTTCCAGGCCTGGTTGGTCACCATGTCGGTGGATGCCAGGAGGACTCCTCCGGGAGGCAGGGTTTCCACGAGATCCTGGTGGCCCATCTGGGCCAGGAAGGAGTCGCCCAGTGGACCGGTGATCGGATCATTCCGGCCGGCCTCGGTCAACTGGAGCCGGTACGTGCCGACTTCCGCCCGCGTGGTGTCGGTGATGACGGTGCCGCCCATGGCACGGGCCATGGCCTGGCAGCCCCAGCAGGAGGCGAAGGTGGGTTTGTCGTGATCATGCAGCAGCCGCATCGCATCGAGCGCAGATTCAAGCCAGGGGCCGCCCTGGACGACCGAGTAGTCTCCGCTGCCACCGATGAGGACGATGTCGCAGGCCTCCAGGACGTCGCGATCGGGACTTCCTCCCAGCAGGTCCCAGGTCCGGATCTGTCCAGGGTCGCATTGCAGGTGCAGCGCGAACGAGTTGATCTCGTGCTCGGCCATGGGGTCATCGGGATTGCGGACCTGCATCAGCAGGTACTTGGGTTCGGGCATGCGAGGGATCATATCAGCCTCACCGCACCGATCGATCAGGGGCCCCAACTCTCCAGTATGGCGAGCAGGTCCAGAACGTTCACGGCACCATCGTCATTCACGTCGGCGGGACACACCAACGGGCACGGTCCCCACTGGTTGATCACTTCGAGGAGATCCAGCACGTCCACGCTGCCGTCGAAGTTGATGTCGGCGGAAACCAGCTCGATGCAGAGGTAGTCGTTCCAGTAGTCCACCGCGGGCCAGGTGATCGCGGACCATGCCGGACCGTTGATCAGGGCACGTATGTCGTCGTCGGTGCTGCTGAATCCGGTCGCATCACGGACGCGACGATTGAAGACCACGGCGTAGGTCGAGCCGTCCGTGTTGCGCTGGATGGACGATCTGGTCCCGGCGATCGAGCCGGTATGGAAGGCCCAGTTGGATCGGATGCTCCACCCCAGGGCGTAGCTGGTGGTCGAATCGTACGACGGCAGCGTCCACATGTCGTTGATCGAGAGGTCGGTGAGAATGGGAGAGTCCGCCGGGTCCCGGAAGGCGGCGGTGAAGGCCGCGAGGTCCACGGCCGATGCGATCCATCCGCCATTGGCGTCGTAGTTGGGGATGTTCGCGCCGCCGTAGCAGCGATGGACCCACAAGTCCTCCTCCTCCTCGATGACCGTTCGCCGCAACTGGTACATCGAGTCGTGGTAGTCGACCTCGTTCTCGGCGTCGCCCATCGAGGTGCCGATCCGCATCCGATCGATGCAGAGTGGATCGAGAATGCGCTGCTGGACGTAGTCTTCATAGGAAATACCCGATGCGGCTTCGATGATTCGACCCAGCAGGGAGTAGCCGTAGTTCGAATAGGCGTAGCTGCTCTGCGGGGGAGTATCCACTCCCTGGGTCCGCATGAACTCGTGGATGTCGGCGATCGAGATCGGCAGGGTGACCGGATCATGACCGGGCAGGCCGCTGAGGTGATCGCGAATGGTTCGGTTGGCGGCCATCGCATCACCGGAGGACCCGCTCGACCAGCTGACGAATCCCGAATGATGAGTGAGCAGGTTCCGGGTCGTCATGTTCGGCCAGTTCGCATCGGGGCAGAAACCGCCCGCGCAATCCGGGCATCCCCATGCGCACCAGTTCCAGTCGTCGAGCAGGTCGGCAACGGGATCGTCAATGCTCCCCAGCAGGCCGTCTTCGACCAGTGCCATCGTTGCGGCGGCAGTCACGGTCTTCGAGACACTGGCGATCCGGAAGAGGCTCGTCGGATCGGTGTTCTCCGTGTCGGTGGAATCCCACGTGTACCCACGTGCCAGGACCAGCCGACCCTGCGTATCGACGACGGAGAGTGCACCTCGGGAGATCTGGTTGTTCTCCATGTGGGTTTGCATTGCCGCGTCCAGAGATTCGAATCCCGGATCAGTCGTCCCGGTGATCCGGAAGGTCCGGTAGGGATCCCGCTTGAAGACAGCGATGTACCGGATGCTCGAACCGTCCTCGTAGGCGGTGACGACATCCACTTCCCACCCGCTGGCTTCGTGTTCCGAAACGAGAGCGACCAGTTCAACCGATTCGAGATCCTCGTGAACCGACCATTGGGGTTGAATGGATCGAGTGAAGAAGCCGCCCACCCGGGGATTGGAGGCGGTGCCGTGGACACTGACGGAGATCAGTCGGCTGCCTCCCCGCCGTTCGTCGGCCTGGTAGTCCTTGAAATCCTCCGGGGAAAGATTTGTGAGTGTTCGCATGTACGGCCCGGATCCCAGGTTGGTCCAGACGCTGGCGTACCGGGTGTCGTCCGAATTTCCGCACGAGGAGAAGCAGGTCGGCAGGTAGCCGAGGCCGAGCAGCTCGGTCCGTTCATCCAACCATTCATCCATAGTTGTCCGGTGTCGACCACGTGCAGATACGCCGTCATCGATCATGACAGAGAGATAGGTTTCGTTCGGGTAGGTGCCGTACGCCTCGACGATCAGCGGCCGGTATCCCAGCAGTGCGTTGGCGTCGAAGAAGGCCTGGTATTCGCTGGAGCTCATCTCCGATTCAAAGACCCAGTCGTATTCCTCGTCGCAGGTCGTGACCAACTGGAAGATGGGGCCGTCGTCCGATTCCATCGCGGTGATGGCGGCGGGGCGAAGGTCCAGCAGTGGAAGGAGGGTGATGAGGGCGTCGAGCTTCTCGAGGCTGAAATCCTTGTGGTACACGCGAGATGACGTGCATTCAAGGTCAGCCCGGGCCGGTACGGCCGCGATGATGAAGGTCGTGATGAGCAGAAAATGCTTGAGTGTATTCATGTCGCGTGCCCAGACTCCTCACGGATCCTACGTTCTGCCATTGCCGACGCAACAAGGAACTTCTTCAATAGTGCCTGATGGTGCACTGAACAGTGTGTGAACGTGGATGCCGTGGCATCGGAATCAGTCCGACGCGGGATCCGTACCGGTGCCTCGCAGCAGCTCGATCCTGGTCGCAGCCTCGCGTGCATCGAACTGCTCCCGGATCCCGTCGGGCCAGTGCACCTCGACGTCGATCGTCCGCTGGTCCGGTGGAATCGAGACGTGCACCTGTGGGGCATGGGTGGACTGGAAACTTCCCCCGGCGGGCATCCATCGAGTGGAAGTCTCGTCGCCAGCGGTGATGTCGAGCCGGGCCCCCGGAGCGAGGCGATCGCGTGAGATCGGTCGATCATCACGGAGCGAGAGCACAACACCTCGACGGTTGGATGTGGTCTCGTTGCGCAGCACGCGGACCGGGCCGTTGAGCTCGCCGATGATCAGGTCCATGTCACCATCGCCGTCGAGGTCTCCACGGACGAGGTTTCGATCACGGCGTGGTTCGCTGATCCACTGGCCGGTCTCCTCCTGCGTCGCCCGGCGGAAGCGACGTCCGGATCGAATCATGACGCTGGGTGGCTGCTCGTACTCGGAATCCATCGAATCCATTGATGCCTGCGGGTAGACGTGCCCGTTGACGGAGATGAGATCCTCATCGCCATCGTGGTCGAAGTCACCGAAGACGGCGGCCCAGCCGAGCATCGTCCGGCTGGACAGTCCGAGTCCCCAGGTCGAGGTCCGGTCGTCCCAGGCGTCGGCGCTGCGGCCCAGGTGCAGTGTGTTGGTGTCACTGGAGAAGTTCGTGGTGAAGAGATCGGGGCGTTCATCGCCATCGACATCGGCGATGGCCATGCCCATGGTGGCCTGGGCGTGACCGTCGCGGTTCACGGCGATGCCCCGGGCGCCGCCTTCCTCGCGGAAGCGAAGCCCGTCACCTTCGTTGCGGTAGAGATGGTTCTCATCCGAATCGTTCCCGATGATCGCGTCCAGGCGTTCATCGCCGTCGAGATCGAGGATGACCAGGTTCAGGCCGTAGGCCGGGTCGACGGCATGCATGCCTGCGCCCTGGGAGGCATTCCGGAACGTGCCGTTACCGAGGTTTTCATACAACACGTCGTGCTGGGCGGACAGCCCGTTGGGACCGGCCATCACGTTCTGCTGCTTGAACCGTGCGGAAGGGGGTGGTGCCGACGGATCGAACTGGAGGTAGTTCACCACCAGCAGGTCGAGGTCGAGATCGCCATCGAGGTCGGCGAACGCGGCGCTTGTTCCCCAGCCGGTGTCACCGGTTCCACTGGACGTGGTGACATCCTCGAACGTGCCGTCGCCCCGGTTGCGCAGCAGGGCGTTGGGGCCATGGCACGTCACGTAGAGATCCACGTGCCCGTCACCGTCGTAGTCGGCGGCAGCGGCGCCCATGGCCCATCGGTGCAGGTCGATGCCCGATGCAGCAGTCACATCGTGAAACTCGATGCGACCGTCATGGGATCGATTCTCATACAGGCGGCACCCCGGGCCGGCGGTGGGGGCGTCGAGGGTGGCCCCGTTGGCGACGAACAGGTCGAGATCGCCGTCGCTGTCCACATCGAGCAGGGCGAGCCCACCGCCATTGACCTCGATGATCTGCGTACTGGGAAGCGTTCCGCTGGTCATCACGAGGTCAATGCCGCTGTCATCGACCTCGGTGAAGCGTGGAGCCGATTCCGGAATGGAGTTCGTCGACGTCGGCTTTCCGCACCCGGCAAGGAGCGTGATCGCCAGACCCGTCAGCAGGGCATGAAGCGTCATGGTCGCGCACCATGGGGAGACTGGGTGACCAGTTCCCGGTGCCGGGTTTCCGCGGCCAGCACCGCGGGTTCGTCGCCGAGCCGGCGGCAGACCTGGATGAGTCGGAACCATGCCTCTTCGTTTCGATCACTGGCTGCCAGGGCCCGTTCGAGCAGGGCTCGCGCCTGGGCGTCGTCGCCGCGAAGTTCCTGGATCTCGGCAAGGCGAAACAATGCCTTGGCACGGCTTTCGTTTCGACCATCCTGTTCACGAAGCAGTTCAACCGAGCGGGTGAAGAGGGACTGGGCATCGTCGAGGCGGGCATCATCCAGCATCACCAGCCCGAGTCCGTAGGCGGAGTCCGCTTCACCGGGGGTCAGTTGCAGGTGATGGCGGAATGCCTCTTCACTCAGCCGGGGCTGGCCGAGGTAGTACCGGCTCCAGCCAAGGAAGTGCCAGGTCGGTGGGTAGATCGGTTGAGCCTGCGTGGCCCTGACGTACCAGTCGGCGGCGGGGGCGTATCGCTTCTCCCGCTGGTAGGCCAGGCCGAAGAGAAACAGGGCTCGTGCATCCTCGCCATTGGCCTCCATCCAGTTGCGGAGTCGGATGCGGGCGGATCCCGTCTCATCCTGTTGGATCAGCCGGTAGATGGTCGCCAACTCATCCTGGAGGGGTGGGACTTCCATGTCGATGGCCACCTCCGCCCGGCCCGGATCCGAGGCGGAGTCCGGGGGGGGATCCTGCTCCTGGCAGGCTCCAGCCAGTGCAATGGAGAGCAGGAGCATGAAATGACACGTTCTCATGGGCTTCGAAACCTGTATTGCGGGAAAGGGGTCGGGAAATCAGTCCGGACCACCATTTCATAGTTTGCTCTCGTTCAAGGCGGTTGTACACTCAAATCGAGGGGATGACGACCGGGCCAATGCCGGTTTTCAACTTTGAGGAGAGGCGACTACTCGTGTCAAATGGACACAAGATCACCGCGAGTCGCACTGGCGCGATCATGGGGGTGGTCCTGGCCGCAGCAAGCGGCGTGGCTGTCATTGCATCTGGAACCGGTACCCCGGCGACTCCCCAGGCCCGGATGGGTGATCCACTGCTGGGGCTGGATACGGCCCAGGCAACCCGATTCGACCTGGGCAAGATCGAGTACCAGCGGAACCTGACCGTCGGGGAAGGGCTTGGCCCGATCTTCAACCAGACCAGTTGCGCTTCCTGCCACAACAATCCAGTCGGTGGTCATGGCAACCAGACCGTCACCCGTTTCGGCCACATCGGCAAGAAGGGTGGGTTCGACCCGTTGGACGCTCTGGGTGGTTCGCTGCTGCAGGCCAACGCCAACAACGATGACTGCATCGAGTCGATTCCGCCGGAGGCGAACATCACGACCTTGCGGGTCACCCTCGGATCCCTCGGCTTCGGGCTCATCGAGGCCATCGAGGATTCCGAGATTCTCGCCAACCGCGATGCGCAGGATGCATCCATCCGGGGGACCGCACGCATGGTCCCCGTGCTGGAGGACCCCGGCGAGGAGCGGGTCGGTCGATTCGGATGGAAGTCCCAGCTGGCGACGGTGCTGAGTTTCTCCGCCGACGCCGCGCTCAACGAGATGGGACTCACCAATCGAATCATCGCAACCGAGAACGCGCCCAACGGGGATGACGCACTGTTGCTGGAATGCGACACCGTGCCCGATCCGGAGGACGTGCCCGACGCCGGGGGAGTGGAGTTCATTGATCGAGTCACCGATTTCCAGCGATTCCTGGCGCCACCTCCCCAGGTGCCGCGAAGTGGAATGCTCGGCGAGGCCATCTTCGTATCCATCGGGTGCGCCCAGTGCCATACGCCATCCTTCACGACATCCAGTGACGCCTCGCTCGAGTCGGTCCTGCAGAATCGTGAGATCCGGCCCTACAGCGACTTCCTGCTGCACGACATGGGCATCGCGTCCGACGGCATCGCCGACGGGACGGCGTCCGGTCGACACATCCGAACGCCCGTGCTCTGGGGTGTGAAGGATCGCAACCCGCTCTGGCACGACGCACGGTTCGCCGACGGCACCTTCGATCAGCGGCTCCTGGATGCGATCGCCGAGCACGGGGTCTTCGCGAGCCAGGGTCAGGCGTCAGCCAGCGCCTTCGCCGCGCTGTCCGTGGCCGATCAGCAGGCCGTGCTGCGATTCCTCGGTTCGCTTGGTCGAGCCGAGTTCGACTCCAGTGGCGATGACCGCGTGGATCTGGATGACTTCCTCGGTACCGACGAGGCGCCCTTCGGATTCAGCGACTGCTGGAACCAGAGTACGTCGCCCGACACACCTTGCGCCGTGCACGACATCGATCAGAACGACATCGTCGACAGCATCGATCTCGACGCCTTGCTGCTCGTCTACGACGACCTGCTCGAGGACTGCGACGGGAGCGGTACGCTGGATCTCATCGAACTGCTCGACGGAACGCTGCCGGATGCTGACGTCAACGGTGTCCCGGATCCGTGCCAGTGTCCGGGGGACATTACGGGGAACCTGGTGATCGATGTTGAAGATCTGCTGCTGGTGATCGGGAGTTGGGGAACCTGCGCACCACCGTGTCCTGCAGACACGAATCTTGATGGTATGGTGACTGTCGAGGACCTGTTGCAGGTGATTCAGGACTGGGGGGATTGCCTGTCCGGCGATTGACCGGACCATGAGGAGAGCATGATGAAGAACGTTGCCCTGTCCATCCTGGCCATTACCACCCTGTCCGGCGCCGCCCTGGCTCAGGGCTGGCTCACCTTCTACGACGAGACCAGCACCCGGCTGGACGTGGATCCTGCCCTGGGGGCCGACGACGATCGGGAGAAGGACTACGCGTGGGGTGATGTCGACAAGGACGGTGATGTCGATCTCATCTGCGTCCGCAAGGAACCCTTTACCAGTGCCGGTCGCAATGCGAACCTGCTGCTGATGAACGAAGGTGGCGTGCTCGTCGATCGAACCGCTGAATACGCCTCGGCATCCGATGTCGCCGGCGACCAGGGATTCCTGACCCCGACGAACGATCGCGATGTCATTCTCGTCGACGTCGACGGCGATGACTGGCTCGACATGGTGACCTGTCCGACCCTCACGGACAACGACCAGAAGCACCTCTCGCATCCCCGCATCTACATGAACCTCGGTGAATCCGGCGGCCTCTGGCAGGGATTCCGGTTCGAAGATTCCCGCATTCCCACCATGCACCCCACGGCTGGACCTCGCTTCTGTTCCGTCGCCGCAGGCGACATCGACGACGATGGCGACGAGGACCTGTACTTCGGTGACTACGACAGCGGTTCGGCGCAGATCTTCGACTACAACAACCGGGTATTGATCAACAACGGAAGTGGCTTCTTCTCCGATGAGAGCACCAGCCGCATGGACGAGGAGATGCTGCTCTCGGCCTTCGGAGCCGCCAGCGTCATCGCGGACATGAACAACGACGGGACGCTCGACGTCGTCAAGCAGACCTCGCTCAATCCGCCCCAGCACGTGGCGATCGCCTACAACGGCGATTCACCGGAAGGGTATTTCACGGAGTACGACCTGATCGACGAGAACGCGCCCTACTTCATCTCCGTCGACGATCTCAACGGGGACGGACGCATGGACATCGTGGTCGTCGACGATGGTTCGGACCGCTACTACCTCAATGATGGAAACGGCAGTGACGGCCGGGCGAACTTCTCCTCCTACGTGCTGGAGAACAGCAACGGCTTCGGCGGGAACTCCCTGATCGTGGACCTGAACGATGATGGGCACAACGACATCATCGTGACCGATGTCGATGTGGACATTCCCGGATGCACCCGGACCACCCACATCTACCGGAATCTCGGCAACACGCCCAACGTGTCATTCTCCGAGCAGGATGTCGGCATCGACGACCTGGAGGGCGTGCACGACATCGCGGTCTTCGACATCAACGGCGACGGTGTGCTCGACATGGTGTTCGGTCGCTGCGACAGCACCGAGATCTACATCCAGGAAGGCCCCTCTGGAATCCTGTTCGCCTATCCCGGCGGCATTCCCGGCCTGCTGGAGCCCGGTGTTGCCACCACTCTCGAGGTCCAGTTGAACCCCCTGGAGGGCGTGGTCGTCGATCAGTCAAGTGTTCGCGTGTTCGCCGCCATCGGCGATGATCCCCTGGTGGAGGTGCCCCTCGTGTCCAAGGGTGACAACCTCTTCACGGCGCAACTGCCCGAGGTGGATTGTCCGCAGTTGCTGAGTTTCAAGATCGAGGCCGCATCCCAGTCGGGCGATGCCTACGCGGATCCTTCCGTGGGCGTCTACACCGCCGTTGCGGCGGACGGTACCGAGATCACCTTCCAGGATGCGATCGAGGGTGCCACCGACGAGTGGAGCGTCATCAACGATCCCTCATTGTCCACGGGTGCCTGGGAAGCGGTTGATCCACTGGGCACGATCTTTGGAACCGAGTTCGCGCAGCCGGACACCGATGCGACCAACGGGGCCCAGAACGTCAAGGCCTTCGTGACCCAGAACGGGCCGGAGGGAGGAAGCGTGGGAGAAGCCGATGTCGATGGCGGGCCGACCTGGCTCACGACACCGGTCCTGGATTTCGACGGTACCGATGGCACGGTGTCCTACGCACGCTGGTTCTTCGACAGCGAGTCCGGCGATGTCCTGCGGACGTTCGTCAGCAATGATGACGGAGCCAATTGGACCTTCGTCCAGGAAACGGCCAGCACGAGCAGTGCATGGGAGATCGCCAACTTCCAGGTTGGTCAATACGTCGTTCCCACCGGGCAGGTCCGGGTTCGATTCGAGGTGGAAGATGCCAACTCGCCTTCCGTGGTGGAAGCCGGCATCGACAATCTCGAGGTCAGCGCCTTCATCTGTCCAGCAGCGTCGTGCGACGGGGATACCAACGGCGACTTCTCGGTCGATGTGGTTGACCTGCTGGCGGTCATCGCGGACTGGGGACAGTCGGTGTCTCCCGCAGACCTGGACTCCAATGGTGTCGTCGACGTCGCCGACCTGCTGGCGGTCATCGCCGCCTGGGGCGACTGCACGGAGGGTTGAATCAGGGCTTGGCCGGAGTCGAGGGTGACTTGTCCGATCCAGTGGCCTGCTTGAGTCGCGGCCATGGGTTCGTGACGTGGCAACTTCGGCCCGTCGTCTCGATGTAGTCCTGGTGGTAGTCCTCGGCCGGGTAGAAGGTGTTCGCGAGTTCGACCTCCGTCACGACGGGGCCGCGGTAGGTGCCTGATGTTTCGAGGGCCTCGATGAAGGCACGTGCCTGGGCGAGTTGCGTGTCGTCGGTGGCGTAGATGCCGCTTCGGTACTGCGTGCCCCGATCGGGTCCCTGTCGATTCAACTGCGTGGGATCGTGCATCAGGAAGAAGGCCTGCAGCAGCGTCTCGTAGGAGACGACTTGCGGGTCGAAGACCACCTTGACCGCCTCGGCATGTCCGGTGGTGCCGGAGCAGACGCCCTTGTAGTTCGGGCGTTCGGTTTCTCCCTGCATGTACCCGCTGACGGCCTCAATGACCCCGGGACCCTGCTGGAAGTAGTGTTCGATGCCCCAGAAGCATCCGCCGGCGAAGTACGCAGTCTGGTACCCGGGTTGCAACGGCAGGGAAGGAAGTTCCTTGCCATCCTCGACGAACTGGAGTGATGCGGAGTTCAGACAGTGGCGCATGCCGGTGGGTTCGGGCCCGTCGTTGAACACGTGGCCGAGGTGCGCCCCGCAGCGGGTGCACTCGATCTCGGTCCGCACCATGCCGTGGCTGGCGTCCTCGATCTGCTTGACGTGCTTCGGGTCGTATTCCTGGTAGAAGCTCGGCCATCCCGTCCCGGAGGTGAACTTGTGCTGGCTGGAGAACAGGGGCAGGTTGCAGACCGTGCAGACGTAGGTGCCGTCCTTCTTGTTGTCCAGCAGGGTGCCGCAGAAGGGACGCTCCGTCCCTGATTTCTGGGTGACTCGGAAGGTCTCCGGATCGAGTCTGGCGGCCAGCTCGCGCACCTGGTCCTCGGTGAGTGGTGTGATGTCGTGGCCACTGTCGGACGTGGTCGGCTGGGTCATGGTCGTCTTCCTGGAGTCGGTAGTCGCGGCCGGACCGTCCGGCGTGGTGTCGTCGGCCATCAGCGTCAACGGGACGAGGGCGACAAGCATGGTGATGATGATGATGATCGGGATGGTCTTCATGGTGAAACTTCCGTTGGATCCTCGTGGATGGTCCACTTCACATTCTATGCATCCATACGACGTGGGCCATCGTTTGTTCATGATCGGGCCCGAAGGCCACGCTGGGCCACTTTCAGTCGACCATGGACTGCAGGTGTGATTCCACCTCACGGGTGAGTTCCAGGGCGTGGGGCCGTGACAGCAGTGGTTCGGGCCACGTGTAGGTACACCGAAGCCGGTCCCGGAACGTGTAGACGGACTGGATCACCGGGAAGCCCCCGAACCGGACCGTGGCGGTGACGTCGACCAGTTCGAACTGGATCGGTCCATAGTCCCCGTCCATGTGAAGTCGGCCGGTGTTGGTCAGGCAGAATCCATGCCCGAAGCGGTTTCCGGTACCGAGGAACCCGGTCGACCCTGCGATGACGTCCTTGCTCCTGAAATCGGCAGGCGGGTAGGGCTTCTCGTCGAGTTGGCGATTGAGCGCGGAGGTGTAGTTTCGGGCGACATCCCAGGGATCGCTTTCACTGGAGATGTTGAACGAGCCGGTATCCAGGCAGGTGATCTTGCAGGCGATCTCGTGGGGATCGATGTCCACGGCGGCGAAGCGACGCAGGTCCACGGGGGTGAAGGTGTCGATGTCGATGGCGTGGTCGAGGTATGCAGCGATGCCCCTGGCGACGGCGGATGCCAGGGCGCCCTGGACGGTCGTGCCGGCGGCGTGACAGCGATCGAGCAGTCGCCGACTGAAGTCGGGGTCGTGGTCACTGAAGGTGTTGTGGCAATGGCGATCCTCGAAGTCGGCGGCACCATCGGCCGGCCAGTGGGAGATTGTTCCGATGCGATCACTCCATCGCTCACCGGTGCGATTCCAGTGTTCCAGCGTGCCCGGTGGATCCATCTGGTGTTCGATGGGCTCGGGCAGTTCCAGCGGTGCAGGGTCGATGGGGTCGCCGGAGGCCATTGCTCCCAGCAGTTGTCCACACTGGTCGAGCAGGCAGTAGGCCGATCGACCATCCGTGATTGCATGGTGGGTCTGCAGCAGCAGCCACCATCGTCCGGATGTTCCGGAACGAACGAATCGTGCTCCCCAGGTGCGCTGTCCGGAGGGGAAGTGCTCATCCATCAATGGTTCCAGGACACTGTTGATGTCCTCGCCCTCGGCGAGGGTGATCTCGTGCACCGGGATGTTCCCGAAGGGGACATCGATCAGGAAGCGGTAGGTTCCCGGTTCGCCCTCGATGCGAGCTCGAAGCAGCGGGTGCCTGGCATGCAGGACCTGCAGTGCGCTGCGGACCTGATCGATGTCGACGGGGCCGGTCCCCATGGCCCAGCAGCAGATCGTGGCGGAGTAGTACCGCTCCGTGGCAAGTTGCATGGTCGATTCGAAGTAGCTCAGTGGGCGGCCACTCGCTTCATTGGTGGTGGTCACGGGGAATCCTCTTCCTTCGGCAGTCGCCCCGGTTGCCTTCGACCGGTCCCTTCCCGCTTGGTGAGCGTGTCACCAAGATCGGCCCGGGCCGTTTCCGCAATGCCCAGCATGCGTTCCATCACCTCGGGGTACTGGTCGGAGACATCCGTGGTTTCACCGGGGTCCGTCTCGAGATCGTAGAGTTCCATGTCGATCCGTACTCCATAGTTGTACTGGCCGGGAATGCCGTCACGGCCCGGTTCCCGGTTCCCCATGCTTCGGTATCCATGGGGGAGATGAAGTTTCCAGCGTCCGCTTCGGATCGCCTCCAGGTCATTTGCGTGGTAGTAGAAGAGGTAGTACTCCTGTGGTGATCGAGCTCCAGGCTCGTCGAACACGAGTCCCGTTGCGCTGCGGCCGTCGATGGGGCGTGACGGCAGGGGAGCATCGATGAGTTCGGCGACGGTCGGCAGGACGTCGATGGTCATCATCGGTTCACGGCAGACGGTGCCGGCGGGAATCCGCCCGGGCATCCACATGACGCAGGGGACGCGGACGCCCCCCTCGAATGTCGTGCCCTTGCCCTCCCGGTACGGGCCGGTCTGCCCTCCGTGGTTGCCGTAGCTCAGCCATGGACCGTTGTCGGAGGCGAAGATCACGAGCGTGCGTTCATCGAGGTCCAGTTCGTGCAGGGTGTCCAGGACCTGCCCGACCGACCAGTCGATCTCGCCGATGACGTCGGCGTAGAGTCCCATGCCGGTGGCGCCGTCACGTTCTTCGTTGACGAACAGCGGTACGTGCGGCATGGGGTGGGCGAGGTACACGAGGAACGGTTCATCGGCGTGCTCACGCATGAACTGCACGGCTCGCTCGGTGAACTCCGTCGTGAAGCGTCGCTGGTCCGGCTGCTCCTCGATTGTTTCAGCGTCTTCGATCAGCGGCAGTGGTGGATACGTGCTCTTGCGAGCAGTGGGGTGCATCGGCCACATGTCGTTGGAGTAGGGGATTCCGAAGTAATCGTCGAATCCATGGTTCGGCGGGAGGAACTGCGCGTGGTGTCCGAGGTGCCATTTGCCGTACGCGGCGGTGGCGTAGCCACGGTCCCGGCAAAGTTCGCCGAGGGTGGTCTCATCATCGTGGATGCCATGGTTGGCCCACGGCCCGAGGGCCCCGGTGATGCCCAGGCGATTTGGATAGCAGCCCGTGAGCAGTGCGGTCCGCGAGGCGGAGCACACCGGCTGGGCGGTGTAGAAATCCGTGAATCGCCGTCCCTGCTCGGCCATGCGATCGATGTTGGGGGTCGAAACGTGCCGTCCCCCGTTTGCACCGACATCAAACCATCCCTGGTCGTCGGTGTAGATGATCACGATGTTCGGAGGAGCCTCGCCTGCGGCGGATCCGGGCTGCGCCAGGCTGGCAATGAAGAGGAGGATGGAGGTTGTCAGCATGGGCAGGAGTATACTCCGGGAACCATGCATTTGATCCTGCTGATTACCGTGTCGATGCCTCTTGCCACTGCTGAACCGGATGGGCCCCGGGGAGATCGTCCAAACATTCTTTTCATCTACACCGACGATCATTCCGCCGCGGCGGTTGGTTGTTACGGATCCGTGATCAACCAGACACCTCACATGGATCGCATCGCAGCCGGAGGCATGCGCTTCGACAACGCGTTCTGCACCAACGGCATCTGTGCGCCGTGCCGTGCCGTCGTGCTCACGGGCACCCACAGCCATGTCAACGGGCTGATGGACAACGGTGATGTGTTCGACGGGAGCCAGCCGACCTTTCCCCAACTCCTTCAGCAGTCGGGCTACGAGACCGCGCTCATAGGCAAGTGGCATCTGAAGACGGATCCCACGGGGTTCGATCACTGGGCGGTGCTCCCGGGGCAGGGTGACTACTACAATCCGGACTTCATCACCCCCGAGGGCACCGTGCGTGACCAGGGGTACGTGACCGACCTGGTGACCGATCGATCCATCAACTGGCTCGAGGGTGAATGGGACCGTGAGCAGCCGTTTCTCCTGATGTGCCAGCACAAGGCGCCGCATCGGAGTTGGATGCCCGGTCCGGATCACCTCGATCTCTACGCCGATGTGGATATTCCAGAACCACCGACGCTCTTCGATGACTACGCCACCCGGGCCAGCGCTGCGCACGATCAGGAGATGGAGATTGATCGGCACATGTACCTGCACTACGACCTGAAGATCGAACCCACGGAGCAGGAACGTGCGGAACTGGCCGGACCCGACCGGTGGATCAAGGGAATGCGGGAACGACTGACACCGGAGCAGTTGGCGGCCTGGGATGCCGCGTTCCGTGATCGCAACGACGCATTCCGGGAAGCGAATCTCCAGGGCCGGGACCTGGTGCGATGGAAGTACCAACGCTACATCAAGAACTACCTTCGCTGCATCGCATCGGTCGACGACAACGTCGGTCGACTGCTGGACTGGCTCGACGAGCAGGGCCTGGCTGAAAATACCATCGTGGTCTACAGCTCCGACCAGGGGTTTTTCCTTGGTGAACACGGTTGGTACGACAAGCGGTTCATGTACGAGCCGTCATTGCGGACGCCATTGCTGGTTCGTTGGCCGGGAACGGTTGCTGCTGGCAGTACCGAAGATGCCCTCGTGCAGAATCTCGACCTCGCCCAGACCTTTCTCGATGCCGCTGGAGTCGAGTCGCCCGATCGCATGCAGGGGGCCAGCCTGCGGCCGCTCCTGGAGGGCCGGAATCAGGGACCATGGCGCGACTCCATCTATTACGAATACTTCGAGGAGGGGATCCACAACGTCCAGCCGCACCGGGGTGTGCGGACCGACCGCTGGAAACTCATCGAGTACCCCGGTCGGGGAGAGTGGGAACTCTTCGACATGCACGAGGATCCCCACGAGGTGAACAACCTCGCCAAGGTTGCCGAACACGCTGAAACACGCCGGCAGTTGGAAGCGGAGCTGCGTCGACTCCAGGTGGTCTACGGCGTTCCCGACGGATCCTGACTCGCCGGACGGACGCAGCGGAACCCGGTGTGGGACAGGCTGCTGTCGGGAGTCACGGGCATGCGGGCCGCCGGTCGGTAGCGGATGCAGAACTCGGGTGAACACAGGAACGAACCGCCTCGCGTGATTCGGCGCGGTCCGGCCGGTGACTCGTTGTCGACGATGGTGTCCATTGCCGGTCCGGTGGGGTTTCGTCGGCCGGACCGCTCGTACCAGTCTTCCGAGTACCAGTCTGCGCACCACTCCCAGGCGTTGCCGGCCATGTCATGGAGTCCCCAGCCATTGGAAGGGAAGGAACCGACGGGGGCGGAACCACCGTGCCCGTCCAGCTCATCATCCTGCACTGGGAATCGACCCTGCCAGGTATTGGCCATCCAGGTTCCGCCGGGCACGTACTCGTCCCCCCAGTTGAACGGGCGGGCCTCGAGTCCGCCGCGGGCGGCGTATTCCCACTGGGCCTCGGTGGGCAACTGCTTGCCAGCCCAGTCCGCGTAGGCCTGTGCATCGTCCCAGGCGACGTGGACCACGGGATGGTCCATGCGATTCGCGATCGAGGAGCCCGGACCCTCCGGGTGGCGCCAATCGGCATCGGGTACGAGTGACCACCATTGTCCAATGTCCAGCCGGTTGGAGATGGATGAAGGAGCGTGGAACACGGCCGAGGCCGGGACCAGCAGTTCGGGCGGGGCATCGGGGTAGTCATCGGCCTCGGGAATGCGTTCTGCGATCGTCACGTAGCCGGTGTCCTCGATGAAGCGTGCAAACTGGGCGTTCGTGACCTCGTTGGTATCCATGAAGAATCCGTCGAGGGTGACCTGGTGCTCCGGTCGTTCCTCCCGGTAGCCGTTGCTCGATCCCATGGTGAAGGTGCCGCCGGGTATCCAGGTCATGCCGTCGGGTGCCGCGGGATGGCGATCATCCATTTCATCGGGCCAGGGAACCGCCCGTCCCGTACGCGTGTCGATCGAGGGCTGGGCACCGTGCGCACGGGCTGTTTCAGAGAGCAGTGCCGCCATGGCACGGGTTCGTTCCGGCTTGAGGGTCGACAACTCGTTTCGTTCGCCGAGATCTGAAGACAGGTCGTAGAGTTCCAGTCCGCCATCGGCGTGTCGAAAGATCAGTTTCCAGTCGCCCTGGCGGATTGCGGTGTAGGGAAGGATGCCGGGTCCGCGGGCGCCCCACTGATGTGGTTGGTGCCAGAGAATCACGCGTTCGGTTTCCAGGTCCGTGGATTCACCCGCGAGGGTGGCGTGCAGGTCTTGTCCGTCGACGTGGTGGAGGGGGGAGATCAGCGAGGTGGCGCCGGCGGCATCCAGCAGGGTTGGAAACCAGTCGTGGGTGACCACCGGGGTGTCGATGCGGCTGCCGGGGCGAGTGACACCGGGCCAGCGGACGATGCCCGGCACGCGGGTTCCGCCCTCGTAGGCCGAGCCCTTGCCGCTGCGCAGGGGGGCATTGTGCACGTGGGGTTTGCCGTCACGGGCATGGGCCGAAAGCCCACCGTTGTCCGACGACACCACCACGATGGTGTGCTCCTGGAGGCCGTGCTCGGCGAGTCGGTCCAGGATCGCTCCGACGGCGGTATCGACGGATTCGATCATGGTGGCGTAGGCCGCTTCGCGGGCCGGCAGGGACTCGTAGTGCTCTGCGTACTGCTCGTTGGGCATGATCGGGGTGTGTACCGCGTAGGGAGCGAAGTGCAGGAAGAACGGGGTCCCGTCCTTGTGGGCACGGTCCAGTTCTCCAAGGGCTTCCTCGGTCAGGACCTCGGTGAGGTAGATGTCCTGGTCATGCCAGTCCTCGAGCCCGGGCACGTCCCAGACGCTGGTGGGTTCGAATCGCTGCGGGTTCTTCGTGTTCATGAAGCGATGGATTCCCAGGTAGGAGCCCGGTGCTCCCGAGGCGTGGCCGGCGATGTTGACGTCGAACCCGAGACGTGTCGGGTCGGCTCCACTGGTGTCGTGGGCGCCCAGGTGGGCCTTGCCGACATGAATGGTTCGGTATCCCGCGCGGCGCAGCAGCAGCGGCAGGGTGACATCCTCTTCGTGCAGTCCATTCATGTTCCAGTGCGGTGCCTGGAGGTGAGGGTGCGCCCGGGACGTGTCCTGATCCCGGTGCAGTGTCCAGTAGGTGATGTGGGTCCGGGCGGGAGCCTGTCCGGTCATGAGGCTGGTGCGGCTTGGGGTGCACACGGGAGCGGCGGCGTAATTGCTGGTAAGGACGGCGCCCGAGTCGGCCAGTCGCTGCATGGATGGTGTGCGGTATCGCTCGTTGAGTTCGGTGACCGTTTCGTGCATGGGGACCGAGGTGTCTTGCCATCCAAGGTCGTCCACGTGGACGAAGACGATGTTCGGTTGGGGTGCTCCGATGGCAGTGCCGCCCAGGCACAGCAGCATGGCGGTGCAGGTCATGGCATGAATGGGAGTCTGAATCATGGAGCCAGTTTACGCTGGAAGCACTGTTGTGTTGCAGGAATCGGGAGGGCCGAGTACGTTCTGTGGGGCGGGATGGGCCTGCCTTGGAAGTCGTTGAAGGAGGATGCAGATGCATTTGATGAAATCGATTCTTGTGGCAGGATCCCTCGCACTGGCAGTGGCAGGGTGTTCCACCGTGCCTCAGACAGCAGGTGATCGCGCCAAACTGGAAGTTGATGTCCAGCAGACGATCTCCCGCATGACGGCGGCGGATTCCCAGGTTGGTGACTTCCTGGATTCCTCCTATGCCTACGCCGTCTTTCCCGCCATCGGAACCGGTGGCGCCGGACTCGGTGGTGGATTCGGACGTGGACAGGCCTTCCGCGAAGGCGAGGTCGTCGGCTACGTGAGTGTGACCGAGGGCACCATCGGTGCCCAGATCGGTGGCTCGAACTATTCCGAGATCATCTGCTTCCAGGACAAGTGGACGTTCCAGAAGTTCGCGTCCGGGGAGTTCGCCTTCCAGGCCTCTGGTTCGGCTGTCGCGGTCGAGAAAGGGACCGGGGGCAATGTGAACTATTCCAACGGGGTGATCGTGTTCACCCAGGGGTACAAGGGGCTGAAACTGCAGGCCGCCATCGGCGGACAGCAGTTCGACTACGTTCCCGATTGATACCTGATGCAGGCTTGATGCCTGATGATTTCGTGCATGGGCCTCGGCACCGCTGCCGGGGCCCATGCCGTTTTTCTCCATGGGCTACCATGTCGCCATGCACCAGGCGTTGCCCATTCTGCTGTTGCTGCTCATGACGACCGGGGCGGTGGCCGAGGCCCCGGAGGAACAACCCAACATCATCGTGATCATCACCGACGATGCCGGGTACGCCGACTTCGGGTTCACCGGGTGCACCGAAATTCCGACACCGAACATCGATCGCCTCGCCGCCGAGGGCGTCGTCTGCACCAACGGCTACGTGTCGGCTTCGGTGTGCAGCCCTTCCCGGGCGGGACTGATGACCGGCCGGTACCAGCAGCGATTCGGGCACGAGATGAATCTGCTTGCCGGCACGACCCAGTACGCCACCGACGGCCTGCCCCTGGACGAGCAGACCATCGCGGATCTTCTGCGTGGTCTCGGGTATCGCACCGGGGCGTTGGGAAAGTGGCATCTTGGTGTTGCGGAACCGTACCAGCCGCTCTCCCGTGGGTTCGACGAGTACGTCGGCTGCCTCTCGGGTTCCCGCAGTTTCTGGTACTACGACGAGATACCCCGCCATGGCAAGGGCGTGATGCGCCAGTCCGAGCCCGTGCACGAGATTCCCGGAACCTACTTTACGGATCTCCTGGCCGACGAAGCATCTGCCTTCATCATGCGTAACGGTGCCGATCCGTTCCTTCTGTACCTGTCCTTCACCGCCGTGCACACCCCCATGCATGCCAAGGAACAGGACCTGGAGAATTTCGCGGATGTTACGCCCCTGCGACGGAGAAAGCTCGCGGCGATGACCGCCTCGCTCGATCGAGCGGTCGGCCAGGTCCTCGACACGCTGTCGTCGATGGGCCTGTCCGACGAGACGTTGATCATGTTCGTCAACGACAACGGGGGAGCGACGAACAACGCCTCCGACAACGGTGTCTACCGCGGAATGAAGGGCTCGAAGTGGGAGGGGGGCATTCGCGTTCCCTTCATCGTGGCCTGGCCCGGGCACCTTCCCGAGGGGGTGGACTACGACAGGCCCGTGAGCACGCTCGACATCCTGCCGACCGCGGTGGCCGCGGCCGGAGGCACGCCCGGTGCCTCCCTCGATGGAGTGAACCTGCTGCCGTACCTCGCCGGGGACGAAGTGGATCCACCGCACGAACGGCTGTTCTGGCGTCGATCGGTGGCGGCTGCGGTGCGCGAGGGTGATTGGAAGTTGATTCGCGTCGATGGCAGCGAACCGCTGCTGTTCAATCTTGCCACCGACCCCTCGGAGTCCACGGACCTTGCAGCCAGGCACCCGCAGCGGGTCGCCGAGATGAGCACGTCGCTGGCCGACTGGGAATCAGGACTGGTGGCACCGCGATGGGGGCATGCCGCCCGCTATGCGGAGAACCAGAAACTCAAGCATGCGATGGAAGTGCAGGGGCGGGAGCAGGAGCGGAAGTACCCGTAGAGTGGGTAGGATGGTTCATGCCAAGGCAGCATTGGCAGGAGGACATGTCATGCAGCAGAAGATCCTGGACAACATCGCCTCGTTATTGAGTTTCCTGGCCATGCTGGTCGTGATGCTCGTGGTGCTCTACGTCATCGATGCACATGGGCTCTGGAATGCCGTGGCGGTCGGCATCTTCGTACTCGTCTGCCTCGGCAGGATCATCTACGAGTCGGTTCAGCCTGATCCCCCAACTGACGAGGAAACGAAGGCGTGAAAAAAAGATTCTGGGCCGGATTCGACCTGCTTCTCGGCGGGCTGTTGATCATCCTCGCGGTCATCCTGTCCGTGCTGGGACAGGATTGGCGGTTGGTCGGAGTGCTCGGAGGATGCTTCGTTCTCTGGGGAATCTACGAAGTCATCCGCGACATGCGTCGGAGTGACTGAAGAGCGGACCGATGGCCCGGCCTGCGAGGCGGCATGCCATGGGCACGGGTGAGCCCTTCGTTCAGCTTCCGTTCATCTTGGCGATGTAGGCCTGCTTCTCGGTGGCGTTCATGCCGTCGAAGTGAGCCTTGCATCCGTTGCCGCAGAAACCGACGGTGCTGCCGTCGTAGGTGCTCTTGGGGCAGTCGGCCGAGAGTTTCTTGCCCGACATGGGGCAGGCGTCGTTCATCATGCCCAGGCTGGCAGCTTTGCCACAGGTGCAGTTGCTGCACGTGCAGGGTGCGCATTGGCACATGGAATCCGGCTTGGTCGAGTGGCAGGCCGGAAGCGTGGCGATGCCAGCGATGAGGGCGACGAGGATCAGGAGGTGCTTCATCTGTGCTCCAAATGGGAATGGGTATACCAGTAGTATAGGGGACGACTGCAATGACCTTGAAATGCCAGCTCCTGAGGTTCCGCCGGTTGCTGCGGCATGGCTCCATGGGGTAATCTCTCCTGCTCAGTTCAACGAGAAAGCGACCTCCTCATGCCGAAATCCCGCGTCCTGCTTCCAGTGGTCCTGCTTGTGGTCGGTTTCATCCTCCTGTCTGGATGTGATTCGTCGGACACCAAGCAGTCTGCTGCACCACCACCGCCCACGGTCACCGGCGTCAAGGCCCTGGCCGAGAACATTCCGGACTACCGGTATTACCCAGGGATCACACAGGCGGTCCTCGAGGCCGACATGGTGGCCCGGGTTTCGGGCTACCTGGAATCACGGAACTTCATCGAAGGGGACATGGTCCACGCCGGGCAGCGTCTCTACCTGATCCAGCAGGAGGAATACGAGGCGGATCTCGTTCAGGCCAAGGCCAACCTTCTCAGCGCCCAGGCGCAGGAAGAGTTCGATCGACTGACCATGATGAATGTCAGGGAGGCCTATGCCGGTGGAGCAGCCACGGTCTACGAGGTCGAGGAGGCCCAGGCGACACTCAAGGAGGCGACCGCCGCCGTCGAGTCGAACCTGGCCCAGGTGCTCAACGCCGAGCTGAACCTTTCCTATACCGAGGTACTGGCGCCATTTGACGGCCGCATGGGTGAGACGGCGGTTGATGTCGGCAACCTGGTAAGCCCGACCGAGAACAGCACCCTGGCGACCCTGGTGATGCTCGACCCCATGCGGGTGACCTTCGAGCCCGGGGGCACGGAGTTGATCGAGTTCCTCAAGGCCCATGAAGCGGGCATGGTCCCCGTCCAAATCACCGTGCAGCAGCAGGGTGGTTCGCCGGTGATCTACGATGGATCGCTGGACCTGGTGAACAACATCGTGAACCAGTCCACGTCGACCTTCCTGTCCCGGGCCGTCTTCGGCAACGCGAAGCAGTATGTCCTTCCAGGCCTGTACGTGTCAGTCCGGGTTCGACTTCGCACCATCGACAACGCGGTGATGCTGCCCGACAGCGCGATGTCTTCCACGCCCACGTCGCAGTACGTGTACGTCGTCGATTCCAACCAGGTACTCCAGCGTCGGACGGTCAAGACCGGATCGCTCTACGAGGATCTTCGCCAGATCACGTCCGGTCTCAAGGCCGGCGACGTGGTGGTCGTCAAGGGCAACCCGATGGAGGTCCGGCAGGGCGCCAAGGTCAAGGTCAACCTGGTGAATGCCAGGACATGGGCCCAGCAGGAGAAGGAATCCGAGAAGAAGGCGCAGAGCCTGAGTGCCGGATCCTCCTCATCCGACTCCACCTCCAAGTCTTCGCAGGAGTCCTCGTCCGACGCCGATTCCGATGGGCCGTCGAAGAATCCGCCACCCACGTTGCACAGCGAGAGTGATGATCCCTCGTGATCAATTTCTTCATCCACCGCCCGATCTTTGCATGCTCGATAGCGTTGTTGATGCTCCTGGTGGGCACCGTCAGCATCCTGACGCTTCCGATTGCCCAGTACCCGGACATCGTGCCGGGAACCGTAAGTGTGACGTCGAGTTATCCGGGAGCAAACGCCGAGACGACGGCCCGGGTGATCACCCAGCCGCTCGAGCAGCAGATCAACGGCACCGAGGGCATGATCTACATGTCCTCGAACTCGACCACCAACGGTGCGTCCTCCATCACCGTGACGTTCGAAGTCGGGTACGACCTGAACATCGCATCGGTGGATGTGCAGAACCGCGTCCAGACTGCCGAGGCACAGTTGCCGTCGGAGACCCAGCAGGCGGGCATCAGTGTCCTGAAGGAATCATCCGATATCACGTTGATCGTGTCACTCAAGGCACCCGACGGGGGCTATGACAACACCTTCCTGGGCAACTACGCCCAGATCAACCTGATGGATCCGTTGTCGCGTGTCAATGGCGTGGGCTCGATCACCATCTTCGGGCTCCAGAACTACGCCATCCGCATCTGGCTGGATCCGGAGAAGATGGCCGCCCTGGGCCTGACCATCGATGAGATCACGACGGCGGTCCAAAATCAGAACAAGGACATTGCGACCGGCAACATCGGTCAGCCGCCGGTTCCCGACACTCCGTCCATCCAGTACCAGTTGTCGACACTCGGGCAGTTGATGTCGGCCGAGGAGTTCGGCGAGATCGTGGTGCGAGCCAACAACGACGGCTCGGTGGTCCGCATCAACGACATCGGCCGAGCCGAACTGGGTGCCCAGAACTACACCACTTCCACGACGCTCAACCAGAAGCCAACCGCCACGATGGCGATCTACCAGTTGCCGGGAGCCAATGCACTTTCGGTGGCCAAGGGGATCAAGGAATCGATGGCGACCCTGTCGAGGAACTTCCCCGAGGGTGTTGAATGGGAAGTTACGTTCAACATCAACGACTTCGTGAAGGAATCGCTGATCGAGCTTGTCGTTACGCTCCTGGAAGCCATCCTGCTGGTGGTCGCGGTCGTCTTCATCTTCCTTCAGAACTGGCGAGTCACGCTGATTCCCATCGTCGCGATCCCGGTGTCATTGATCGCGACCTTCGCGGTACTGGCAGGGTTTGGATTCTCGATCAACCTCCTGACCCTGCTGGGACTTGTACTGGCGGTGGGGCTGGTGGTCGATGACGCCATCGTCGTGGTCGAGAACGTCGAGCGGCAATTCGAAGCGGGAGAGAAGAGTGCCAAGCGTGCCGCCGAAAAAGCGATGAAGGAAGTCGCTGGGCCCATCATCGCCACCTCGCTGGTGCTGATGGCGGTCTTCATACCCGCCGCATTCATGCCCGGCATCACAGGCAAGCTCTACAACCAGTTTTCACTGACGATCGCCTTCTCGGTGGGCCTGTCGGCGATCAACTCGCTGACGCTCAGCCCAGCCCTCGCCGGTTGCCTGCTGAAGCCCCGCAGCGGAGAGGCCAGGTTCTTCCTCTACCGCTGGTTCAACCGGTTCTTCGAATCACTGATCACGGGCTACGGGGCATTGGTGCATGCGTTTGCCCGGGCCTGGTGGGTCGTGATGATCGTCTTTGGCGGACTGTTCTTCCTCACCGTCTGGCTGACCATGGAACGCCCGACTGGATTCGTTCCCGAGGAGGACCAGGGCTGGTACTTCACGATCTTCGAACTTCCTCCCGGGGCATCTCTGGCCCGGACAGAAGCGGTCGTGGACAAGGCTACGGAGGTCATTCTCAAGAATCCCTCGGTGCAGAGCGTGATCCAGGTCAATGGCGTGGATTTCCTCGAGAGCATCAACGTCTCGAACTTCGGTTTCGCCATCGCGATTCTCAAGCCGTGGAGTGAACGGACTGCCACGGATCAGCAGGTTCCCGGCATCATCAACGTGATCAAGGCGGAACTGGACAAGGAAATCGAGGGCGCGGTCAGCATCTCATTCAATGCGCCGCCGATCCCCGGGCTTGGCACCACCGGCGGATTCCAGTACCAGATCGAAGACATCAACAGCAAGGGCCCGCAGGCGCTGTACGACATCACGCAGCAGTTCATCGCCAAGGCCATGGAGTCCCCCGAGATCGGCAAGGCATTCTCCGACTTCGAGATGGACTATCCCGAACTGTACATGGACATCGATCGGGCCCAGGCCGAGATCCTCGGGGTCGATGTGGGCAGCCTCTTCACAACCATCCAGGCCTACCTCAGTTCGATCTACATCAACAACTACAACCAGTACGGGCAGGTCTACCAGGTCAACGTGATGGCGGATGGGTCCGCCAGGAGCGAACCGGAGGATCTGGCCCGACTCCGCGTGGTCAGCAGCAACGGCATGTCGGTTCCCTTCGGGGAGTTCATGGACATCGCGTACACCACCGGCCCGGTGAACATTCCCCGCTACAACCTCTACACTTCGACGCAGATCATCGGTGGCCCCGCTCCCGGATACAGCGGTGGTGATGCCATCAAGGCAATGGCTTCATTGCAGAAGTCGGTGCTCGAGCCCGCGGGATTCGGTGGTGAATGGACAGGCCTTGTCTACCAGCAGTTGATCGCGGGCAGTTATGCACCGCTGATCTTCATCCTGGGACTCATGACCATCTTTCTGATCCTGTCTGCGCTCTACGAGTCGTGGGCCATGCCGTTGATGATCCTGTTCTCCGTGCCACTGGCAGTACTGGGTGCCATACTTGCGTTGGGCATTCGCAGCATGCCGCTGGACATCTATGGCCAGATCGGCCTGCTGATGCTCATCGGGCTGGCGGCCAAGAACGCGATTCTGATCGTCGAGTTCGCACGGGCGCTTCGCATCGAAGGGCGCAGCATCGTGGAGGCAGCGGTGGAAGCGGCCCGGCTTCGCATCCGTCCGATTCTGATGACGGCCCTCGCCTTCATCCTCGGCGTCCTGCCACTGGTCTTCGCATCCGGAGCCGGAGCGGGAGCTCGGCATTCGATCGGGACGACCGTGTTCGGTGGAATGATCGCGTCGACCATCCTGAGCCTGCTCATCGTTCCGATCTTCTACGTGGTGATCCAGTGGATTCGCGAGCATTTCAACATGGCCAAGGAACTTCGACCACCCGAGGGTGAGCCCGCAGGGGATTCATGATCCCGGAACGGGCTTGTCGCAGTCGAAGGTGACCGGAACCAGGCAGAGGAACCGCATCGGGGCCTCCGAGTTGTTCCGGAACTGGTGCAGCGCGTTGGCGGGAACATACAGGACGTCGCCGGCGGTGACCTGTGCATTCTCACCATCGCATTCGGCCTCGGCGGTTCCCTCGACGATGTAGACCTCGTGCTCGTAGTCATGCTGGTGATGGGGAGTATGGCCTCCGGCCTGCACTACGAAGTGCCTCATGGCGAAGGTGGGAGCCCCGTCGCTGCGGCCGACCATGATCTGCATGCTGGTGTCCTTGACGCCGTCCATGTCGACGGGGGTGGTGGTGGCGGGATCGGTCTTGCGGATGAGCATGTGGAAACTCCTGGTGGTTCATGGATCGATTTCAGGACATCTTTTCAGGAAATCTGCTCCCCGGCAAGGAGTCGGCGCAGGATGCAGTGACCGGTTCGGGAGGCCTTCTCTGGAGGCTGGATGGGGGGGCTGCAGTCCGACCCCATCATGGGCACGCACACGCCCCGTCCGAGCCGGGTTCCGGTGGAGTGACGGAACAACTGCGACGGTGGGAAAACCACGACCAGGGTCGAGCAGGAGTGCTCGGCCCTTGGTTTTTTGAGCAGTCAGATCTCAGCCGCCGCCCCAGTCGGCGATGACCGCCAGCAGGTCAGCCCGTGCCGTTGGGGCCCGTGAACCGCCTGCACCATTCAACCAGTGGTGCCGGGTCCATGGCGGTTCCTCGCAGCAGGAGGTAGCCATCGGGGCGAACCAGGGCAAAGGTTCCCCGGGGCAGCCCGATGCGATGTTCCAGGTCCGCCTCCTCGGCGTGCAGGAAACTCCCGGTGGGGTGGGGCGCACTGCTCATGATCTTCAGGACCTGGATCGATGATCGCCATGCGTGGGGGATTGCGTTCTCGATCGTGGCGACCTGTTCGAGCCCATCCTCGGTCTCGATGTGCAGCAGCAGGCTGAATCGTGGATCCGCGAGTTGATCATGGAGCGAGTCGACTCCGTGTTGGGACGTCATGGCCAGGTCGGGGACGCGGTGTCCCGGCCCCGGGGCGGCCTTGTCATGGCTGGCGGCATGGTCGCTTCCGCCGATCGAGTCCGCTGGATACGAGATGCTCAGTTCGGAAAGGAAGTTGCGGAAGCGGGCCTGGAGTTTCGGCCGTTTCATCGCGAAACGGATGGCCGTGTTCCGGAGGCCCGAGGTGATGCGTGACCGGAGGGTCGCGGTTCGGAGCATTCGACCGGTATTGACGAGCAGTTGTCGGCCGATTTCGCTGCGTTCATCGCTGTACGAGTCAAGCAGGGCATCGCTGGCGACACCCTTGTGGACGAGAGCGAGTTTCCAGGCCAGGTTGCAGGCATCCTGCATGCCGGTGTTCATGCCCTGGCCACCGGCGGGCGAGTGGATGTGGGCGGCATCGCCGGCCAGCAGACACCGTCCGTGTCGGAAGTGATCGATCATTCGCTCGTTGATGCGGAACTCGGTCAGCCAGGTCGGATCGCAGGCATGCCATTGGCCGGCGCCGCGCCGATCAAGTATGTCCTGGATCTCTTCGAGCGTGGGGTCCACTCGTGGTTGTTCCGGGTTGTTCAGCGGTGTGTTCGCCGTGACGCGGAACCGGTCTCCCTTGATCCGAAAGAGGACCAGCATGCCTTCATGGTTGAAACTGGGAATGATGGTTGCGGCAGGATCGATTCCCTTGACATGGCAGTCGGCCAGGATCCAGCGGTCCTGCACGGACGAGCCCTTGAACTCCAGGTCGAGACCGTGTCGAACGATGCTGTGGGCCCCATCGCATCCAGCGAGCCAGGCCGGTTCGATGGTTTCCTCGCCGCCGGGGCCACGAATGGTGCACCGGACCCGGTCCCCGAGATCGGTGAAGTCGGTCAACTCGGTGCAGCGTTCGACCGTGTGGCCCATTGCGTCGAGCGATTCTTCGAGGATCTGCTCGGTGCGGGCCTGGGGAAGCATGATGCCGGTACCGAAGGGGCTGTCGGTGCCCTTGAGGGGGAGCACGGCCAGTGGTCGGCCGCCGGCAAAGAGCTGGGCGCACTCCATCTCGGTGCCGGCATCGATGAAGGAGTGGGCATCAACCCCGGTATGAAGCAGCTCCAGGCTTCGGGCAAAGATCACCAGCGCCTTGGAGAGTTCAGTGCGACTCTCATTGCGATCGATGATCCTGAAGTCAATGTCGTGACGGGCCAGTTGCGTGGCCAGAGCCAGGCCGACAGGCCCGGCGCCGCAGATCAGGACGCAGGGCTGTCGATTTTCACTGGCCATGTTCGAATGGTAATGTGAAAGCCCGCCGGATGCCCCATGGGCATCCGGCGGGCTTCGTTTCAGCATCCACACGTGCCTGAGTGGATGCTGTCGCCGCGCTCAGCAGGAACCCCAGCCCGCGAGCACGGTAAGCAGGTCCGTGATGTCCACGGTCCCGTCGCCGTTGGTGTCGGCAGAGCATCCGCTGGTGCAGGTGCCCCACTGGGAAAGCACGTCGAGCAGGTCGGTGATGTTCACGGTGCCGTCACCGTTGAGATCACCCTGGCATTCCTGTTCGATCACATCGATGCGAACGATCTTGCCCTGGTCGGCGGTGTCCTCGGTCATGTCCCGGGCCACGATGGAAGCGGTGTACTCGCCGGCTCCCAGTCCGGCACGAGTCACGTCCGCGAAGATGGAGACTTCGACGGCCTGACCGGGTTCGATCACCAGTACGGACGGCTCCACGTGGATCCAGTCGACGTTCCATTCGAGTTCGACCAGTTTGGGGTAGTCCCCATCGTTGGCCAACTTCATGATCCTGGGATCCAGTTCATGGAACTCACCGAGATAAAGGTGCCATTCAGGCCAGAAGATCTGGATCAACTTCAGGTCACGCGGCTTCAGGTTCAAGGCCGGATCACCAAAGATGGTCCAGGTCTCGATCATTTCCTTGCCGGATGCACCGTAGGCACTGACCATCGAGGCGGTGCCGGCTGCGCAGAGGTTGCCGAATCGCTTGATGGTGCCGGCGGCGGTCTCGTCGCCGATGACGTCCTGGGCCTCCATTGGCGGGTTCCAGTGCTGGTTCACGGTGGACATGAAGGCTGCCACGGCTCCAGTGGGCTTCCCGGAATCGTCGGTGGCTCGAAGCCATCGTTCCGCGAAGCAGTCACTGGCATTGTGGAACTGGCCGTTGACGCAGGCCACGGAGATGATCCAGGGAAGTCGCCAACTGTTCTCAAGGGCATCGACATCATCGTTGTCAAATCCCGAAGTGGTCCAGCGAGTCGAACTGCCGTGTCCGGTGTAGTTGATCACACCGAGGTTGGCTTCAATCGCGTTGGTGACATCGGCACCCAATGCGGCCGGTTCGTAGACTTGGGCCACGTCGGTGAATCGGGAGGCAAGCAGGTCATCACGGATCTCGTCGAGGTGCTCCCAATCGAGTTCGCCGTCATCGCCGCCGCTTCCGTCGTCGGATCCCACGCCGAGCGCCTTGTTGCGCCAGGAGTTGAAGATTCCGAGTTGGTTCTCGTACTGGATGGTGCGATCAACCTGGGTGACCACGTCGGCGTCGGTATTGGCTGAGAATCGCCCCACGAGCACCTCGGGCTGGTGGTCGTTGCCGCTGATGAAGCCATAGGTCGGATCCGTTCCGCCGGTAGAGGAGGCGTAGTTGACCAGATCGGTCGTGACGTCGTCGTAGTCACCGACAATGAGGACGTAACTGATGTCCCACCATTGGTAGCGATTGGCGATGTAGTCGCGGATCTCATCCGGAGTGTTGCCGACGTCCTCGATGTGGCGTACGACGGTCCAGAGGCCGTTGTCGTTGTGATGGTCGACCAATGGCTGGATCTCATCAGCCCACTTCTCGGGCGTGATGACGAGCATTTCCGGGTTGTAGGGAACGATGACCGGGAAGTCGTACGGTTCCCAGTTCAGGTATGTTTCGGCGAACATGTCGTGCCAACCGAGTCGGTTGCTTGACCGGGCATCCAAGGGCAGAGTGTTCTGGTCGTCGTCACCCTCGGCGTAGGCCATGAGTTCGATCTTGGTGTAGACACGGAGGACCTTGGTCACGGGGTTGTACTGGAAGGGGGTGACCTTCAGGTCGATGCCACGCTGGTCGCGCATGATCCAGGGAGTGCCGAGTTGGGCGACGTCCATCGGCCAGAACTCGTCCTTCTGGTATTCATCACCGAAGGTGTAGGGAACCTGCTCGGGCAGCAACTCGCGTGAAATCGGCCCCTTGGACGGGGCAAGCCTGATTCCCTGCATCTCGTAGAATTCGGCGTTGGCAACTTCAACGTGCATCCTGCTTTTGTTGGGAATGCGAAGGCGCCGTACGGCAGCAGGCATCTGGGGGGCGCCGGCTCGGTGTTCCGAGACCGCTTCACCCTTGATGTCACCGAGTTTCATGAAGGGTTCGCCGTCGATCATGATGTCCTGCAGCGTGACCTGCGTTGGAAACTCGATGCTCAGGTGCGTGTAGCCAGGGTCGTTCTTCAAAAGTTGCATGGTCACACCATTTGAGTCGGTGCTGGCCATTGCGGTTTCGGTATTGAGCAATCCGCCGGACAGACAAAGTCCGGCAATCGCGGTAACAAGGCTTTTTTTGAGGAAATATCTCATGGTTGTATTCCAAACTTCTCATCCGGTGAAAGAATCGAGGCGGGGCCTCACCATGTATGCGATTTGGATTGGAGGTTCTCACACCCAGGGTCGAAAAAAAGACACCGGGCACCCCTGGAGGGTGCCCGGCGGGGGGTTGAACTCGAGATGGTCACTCAACAGCCGCCCCAGGCGTCGAGCATGAGGAGCAGGTCCGTGTAGTTCACCAGCCCGTCATCATTGAGATCGGCAGGGCTGCCGTCGGCGAGGCCCCAGCTCTGGACCAGGAGCATGTAGTCGCTGAAGTCCACGGTGCCATTGCCGTCGAGGTCCGCCGGGCAGGGGGGTGGGCACTCGAGGAACAGGTTGTTTTGTTCCCGGTACCAACCGTCGAGGTGATCAGGAAGATTGCACTCGAACCTGGAGTCGGTGACTACGCTGTTGTCGCTGGAATAGACCGCTCCAGCCAACTGGCTTGAACTGTTGTTGATGAAGGTGTTGCCGGCCAGGACCTGGCCGTTGGCGTGGATCCAGACTGCGCCGCCACTGCAGGTGGCGCCTGCACGCACGGATTCCTCATCCCACTGGGCATGATTGCCTGCAAAGGTAGTGCCCTCAATCAGCAGGGGGGATGAATCCCAGGC
This sequence comes from Phycisphaerales bacterium, assembly GCA_029245245.1. Classification (GTDB taxonomy): domain Bacteria; phylum Planctomycetota; class Phycisphaerae; order Phycisphaerales; family SM1A02; genus UBA854. The sequence continues at coordinate 2,738 of JAQWPT010000038.1, read as the reverse complement.
ATGAATCGCTCCACCATGGGCCGTTCCGAACTGGCGCTGCCTTCCGGTATTCCATGCACGATTTTCACGGAATGTGCTGTCCTGGATCTGAAGCGATCCCCTGAAGCAACTGATCGCACCACCTTCGGCGTAATCATCTTCATTGACAGGTTGACCACCTGTCGCAGCAGCTCGAACCACGTTGCCCATGAAGGTGGATCGAATTACCCAGAGATCAGTGTGCGATGCGTAGATGGCACCACCGCCGGCCATGGCCAGTCGGTCGCAGGTGGTCTCTGCGGTATTGGCCATGAAGTGGCAGTCGATGACACCGACTTCAGCCCTGTCGAGGTACATCGCGCCGCTGGAGAAGCGGCCACCGCGTCCCCAGTGACAGCCTCCACGGTTGCCGAGCCCGATGAAATGGCACTCCCTGAACTCGACGAGCGTTCGGTCGATCCTGATCGAGCCATCGACCTCTGGATCTTCCTTGAGAAACGTGAGGTTCTGGAACTTCACCTTGTAGTCATTCCGCCAGGCGCTGACGGTATGAAGTCGGTCATTGCAGAGAATCGTGGTCTCCAGGGGCGAGTTGCCGCCTCCGACGATCTGGAGGCTCTTCCTCGTGACATCGATGGTTTCGTCATACCGACCACTCTTGAGGAGAATGGTGTCATGTTCTTCGGCCGCTTCGATGGCTTCGCCAATGGTCTGAAAATCAACGGGGACCACGATGTCCCGGGCCAACGTTGCCTGCGTCAGTCCGGCCACCAGTCCCAGGGCAAGCAGTGCGAGGGAAGTTCGGCGTGTTGTCGTGTTGGTGCGGGTCATCTTCATGCTCCTTGTGATGGGGTTCATCATGGGACCCGCTGCATCGCGAGCCCGTCCTGCGTCACCAATGCGTCGCTGGACGGGGTTTCTCACAGGGAAAATGAAAGACCGCCGGGCACCCCTGAGGGTGCCCGGCGGGGGGTTTGAACTGGTCTGGAGCCCCTCAGGGGCACTCGCCGTAGTTGTCCTGGATCAGGTTCATGTCGTCCCTGTCGACCTGTCCATCACCGTTGACGTCTTCGGGACCATCGTGGTTCCCACGTCGGATCGCAGAGGAGACCCGGCGACGGTCGACCTGGTCCACGACGCCGTCGCCGTTGAGGTCGTAGAGGCAGGGACCCTCTTCGATTTCGGGTTCTTCCTCGGGCTCGGGTTCTTCCTCGGGCTCAAGATCGCAGTCCTCGAAGAAGTTTCCACGATCGTCGATCTCCGCCCCGTAGAGGGTCGTGTTGGGAGGAGCATCGTCGCAGAGGAATTCGTTTCCCGAAAGCATGAGGTAGTTGCCGAGATTGGCGATCGCGTCGCCGGCGGATGACTGGTTGTCGAGGAATCGGCAGTCCTGGATCTTTGCCCAGTCCCGGCCGTTCATGAAGAAGCACATCGCGCCGCCCCAGCCGGCGGGAACTTCGATGAATTCCTCGAACTGGTCCTGGTTCAGGTCGTCGAACTCACTGAAGACCTGATTGTCGGTGAACGTGCAGCCCTTGATTCGTGGCTTGAGGTACTGGTCATCGTCGATCGAAATCACGAAGAGAGCGCCCCCATTGGACCAGGGATGAGTGATGTCCTCCACGCCAACCCGCCCATGCAGGGTCGTGTAGTTGTCTGCGAACGTCGAATCGTAGATATCCAGTTGCGTGTCCAGTGCGTGGATGGCGCCGCCGGTCGCGTAGGATTCGATCTCGACGTCTTCGCCCTGCGGATGGGGAATGGCCCAGGCATGGGCGTGGTTGTCGATGAAACTCGAGTCATAGATGGTCACCCATGACTCCTTGGCATAGATCGCACCGCCCTGGGCGTAGATCTCCGAGTGTCCGGTCGCCCAGACGTAGTTGTCCTCGAAGTGGCATCGCTGGATGCGGACGTTGCATTTTTCAACATGCAGCGCGCCACCCTGAGCGAAGTAGGTGTACTCGGATGGGTCGTAGTGTCCGCGGCATGCCACCGGATCGTTCTGCATGCCGATGAAGCGGCAGTCGAGGAATTCAAGGTTGAGGTACGCACACGAGAGCGTGGCGGCCCGCTCGTCGGATTGACTTGCGAAGGTCAGGTTCTCAAAGGATACGGTCATTGGCAGATCGTCTCCCACGTCTCCCGCGTCAGCAAAGTGCCCCGTGATGGCGTGTCCGTAACGCTGGCAGCTGGTGAAGGGTCTGCCGAACACGATCACGGTATGGCTCGGCAGTTTGCCGGCACCGACGAAGCGCAGTGATTTGTCGTAGATACGGAGTGTCACGGTGTGGATGCCCTCGGATACGAGGATCGTGTCTCCATCCTGGGCCTTGCGGATCGCCATTTCAAGGTCGGTGGCAGGGGCTGGCGGTGTCTCGAACCCGATCAGGGTCGGTGCGCCACCCTTGTCCGGTGCGGCTGTCAGGCTGGTGGTGAAGGCTCCAAGCACGAGCGAGGCGGTCAGCAGTGTGGTCCTGGTTGTATTGAACATCGTCATTCTCCGGTTGGTGTTCATCATGGGGGCCGCGGCATCGCGAGCCCGTCCTGCGTCACCAATGCGTCGCTGGACGGGGTTTCTCACAGGTAAATTGAAAGACCGCCGGGCACCCCTGAGGGTGCCCGGCGGGGGGTTTGAACTGGTCTGGAGCCCCTCAGGGGCACTCACCGTAGTTGTCCTGGATCAGGTTCATGTCGTCCCTGTCGACCTGTCCATCACCGTTGACGTCTTCGGGACCATCGTGGTTCCCACGTCGGAT
>JAQWPT010000031.1 GCA_029245245.1 Phycisphaerales bacterium | reverse complement strand
TGGGCAGTTCGACGGAGCTCCTGCGTGCCCGCAGGCCAGGGTTGCGCGCGGCACATTGGCGGAATAGGGGCCGCCGACGTAGGTGCCGCCGAATGAAAGGCACTCGGCTTCCGGGAGATCGATGCAGTTGTCGGGGTCGATGCCGGGAATGCAGCAGGCGCCGACACGGCGGAATTCACAATCGACAAGGAGGCAACTCGGCTCCGTGTTCCAGAACGCGAACCTGTCCGGTGCTGCCAGTGCGGCGCAACCTGCGGGGTCGATGTTTGAGACACACTGCAATGGATCGTCAGGCCATGTTGTAAACGTGCGATCATTCTGGAACTGGTACAGGCAGCATGAGCCATTCGGTCCAAGCGCTTCCTCGCCGAGGTCTTCCTTGGACATGGGCATGGCAGGCGTGGACATCACGGGGGTGGATGCCTTGACTTTGGGCCGCACGGGAGCCGCGGGGGGGGCTTCGGCCAACGAGACGATGTTCGAGGTGTAGTCGTCCAACGCCTGGAAATGGGCCCATTCCACCAGGTCATGGCGAAGCAGGATCTGGGCAGCAGAGTCGACATCCCGTCGGAAACCGGTCACGTAGTACATGCCGCCGATGTCGGGCTGGGCCTTGCCGGAGTTCAGTTCCGCCCGGTTGATGATGGCCTGAATTCGCTCCTCGGGCACGTTGGTGGCACGTTCCAGAGTGACGCCCTGCTGCTCAAGCAGTGCGTTGATTCCGGTCGTATCGGCACCGGAGAGGGAAATGAGCGTTCCGTTGGGGAGCAGGCGCAGTTTCAGTTCATCGACGAACTTCACGGACAGGCGGCTGCCGGCAGCGGATGTCGGGCGATCAATCGTCGCCGGCTTGGGGGCCAGGCTCCGAGGGGTGAGCGTGATGGCGGGCTTGTCCATGGTCCTGTCCACACCGATCCATGGAGCGGAGGGCGCGCGCAGTGAACTGGGCGACGCGACCTGCTTGGCCACGGAGCGTTCGTTCGTGCTGGAGGAACTGGTTCGATGTTCACCCGCGGCAATCACCAGGCCGGTGGTTGCAGCAAAGGCCACGATCGACAGGACTACGGTCGTCACTCTGTTGTGCATGATGGACTCTCGGCTCCGAGTCGGAACTCTAGTTTCTGATCTCCACGTCCCCGCCAACTCGCCGAAGCGATCGCGGGGCCCACTCTCGATACGTTCTACGCCGGCTCACCCCGCCTTCTTGCGCAGGAAAACCGGCCTGAAGTGGATTACTCCGCTTCAAGGCAAGTCATCCTAGCACGTTCAACAGTGACTTGGGGGGGCGAGAACCGCCTTCGCGGCCAAATAAAGGGGGTTTCAATGCAGCCAAAACGACCCCGGGATCCCGACTGAAAGCCGGGATCCCGGGGGGGTGGACTTGGGTTGATTGAGGTGGATCAGACCTCGCTGAGACCCTCTGGGGGATCGATCAGGGCTTCGAGGCTTTCTGGTTCCAGATCGCTGTTGCCAGCGGGAATTTCAACCAGTTGGGGCTCGATTGCAATGGGGTCGGCCCCGAGGGCTTCGGCGGTTTCCACCGCTTCAGCCAGCATGGAGGCATCGTCTTCTTCCTCGGATGAGGGGGGTTCGGCGAGGCGATTGACCCGCATCGAGGTGTACTCGTCGAAGCCGGTTCCGGCGGGGATCAGGTGGCCCAGCAGGACGTTCTCCTTGAGCCCCTTGAGCTCGTCGACAGCGCCGCGGAGGGCCGCCTCGGTGAGGACCTTCGTGGTCTCCTGGAAGGACGCGCCCGAGAGGAAGGACTCCGACTGGAGCGAGGCCTTGGTGATGCCAAGGAGCAGGGTCTGCCCCGATGCCGGGATGGACTTCTTGGTCTTGGCCGGGCTGCCGCCCTCGGCCGTGGCCAGGGCATTGGCTTCCTTGACGGTGGCCCGTTCGACCATGTCGTCGACAACCAGGTTCGTACTGCCGGCATCGGCAATGCGGACTTGCTTGGAGACCGTTTCGTTTTTGCGACGGAAGTTGTAGCGGTCCACGATTTCCTCGGGGAGCAGACCGGTGTCGCCGGGCTTCTTGACCAGTGTCTTGCTGAGCATGCACGCGAGAATCACCTCGATGTGCTTGTCCGAGATGGGGACGCCCTGGGCTCGGTACACGTTCTGCACCTCGTCGAGCATGTAGTTGAAGACCGCTTCTTCACCCTGGATCTCGAGGATTTCCTGGGGCACGAGGGGGCCTTCCGTCAGTGGATCGCCGGCCTCGACGAAGTCGCCGCGGTGCACCAGCAGGTGCTTGCCCTGGGGCACATGGTGGTCGATTTCCACGCCGGTCTCGGTGATGACGCGAATGGTCATCTTGCCCTTGCGGAGATCGTCGTGCAGTTCGATGTTGCCGGTGACCTTGGACATCACGGCGGGATCCTTCGGGGTCCGGGCCTCGAAGATCTCCGTGACGCGAGGCAGACCACCGGTGATGTCGGCGGATCCGGCCACGTCCTTTGGCTGCCGGGCAAGCATCTGTCCCTGGACGATTGCCTCGCCTTCCTTGACCTCGATACGAGCCTTGGCCGGAAGGTGATGGAAGTCCAGGATCTTGCCCGATCCATCCTCGACGAGGATCTGCGGGTGCATTTCGCCGGTGTGCTCGATGACGATCAGTTCCTTCGTGCCGGAACCCTTGACCGTTTCCTCGCGGGTGGTCTTGCCGATCTCGATGTCCTTGAATCGCACGGCGCCCGATTCCTCGGCGAGGATCGGTGTTCGATGCGGATCCCAGTCGACCAGCAGTTGGCCCTTGCGAACCTTCTCGCCAGGACCGACACGGATCTCGGCTCCGTAGGGAACCTTGTATTTCTCGAGTTCACGGTCCTTGGCATCGAAGATGGCGACTTCGCCGTTTCGCTTGAGTGCGATGAGGCTGCCGTCGTCTGCACCGGGGACCGGGACCTCGCGGCATTCGCGAAGGACGATGGTGCCGCCATGACCGGCGCGGTAACTGGTTTCCACCAGGCCGCGTGAGGCGATGCCGCCGGTATGGAATGTACGCATCGTCAACTGCGTTCCGGGTTCACCGATGGACTGGGCCGCGATGGTGCCCACGGCGAGCCCACGTTCGACTTCCATGCCCGTGGACATGTCCATGCCGTAGCAGCAGGCGCAAATGCCGTTGGGGGTGTCGCATGTCAGGGGACTGCGGACCTGGACCGCGTCGACGTTGAGCTGTTCGAGCTTCCGGGCGATCTCGTCGGTGATCACCTGGTTCTCCTTGACGATGGTCTCGTCGGTCATCAGGTTGACCACCGGCTGGCGACTGGTTCGGCCGAGGATGATCTCCCGCAGCGGGACATCGACTTCCTCGCCCTTGTAGAGGGCTCGCTTGGGGATGCCACGCTTGGTCTTGCAGTCGTGCTCGGTCACGACGACGGCCTGGGCCACGTCGTAGAGTTTTCTGGTCAGGTAGCCCGAATCCGCCGTCTTGAGGGCGGTATCGGCCAGACCCTTGCGGGCACCGTGCGTCGAGGAGAAGTACTCGAGCACGTTCAGGCCCTCGCGGAAGTTTGCGCGAATGGGCGTCTCGATGATCTCGCCGCTGGGCTTGGCCATGAGGCCTCGCATGCCCGCGAGCTGCTGCATCTGGCTGACATTGCCACGTGCGCCGGAAACCGACATGAGGTAGACCGGGTTGAGGTAGGGGCTGCCTTCCTGGCTCTCGGTGGGAACCTCGAGCAGGGTCTCCATGTTGCGGCGATCGTTCTTGAGCGTGCTCACCAGTTCGGTGGTGAGTTCCTCACGGCAGTGAGCCCAGATGTCCAGCAACTGGTTGTGCCGCTCACGCTCGGTGATGGCACCGGCGTTGTAGGCCCGCTCGACGTTGTCGACCATCTTCTGCGCCTTGCCGATGAGTTCCGGCTTCTTCTCGGGAATCCGGAGATCGGTGATCGCAATGGACAGCCCCGATGTGGTGGCGGTCTTGAATCCGACTTCCTTCATGTCGTCCAGCAGCGAGAGCGTCGCCGGTCGACCGAGGATCGCGTAGGTATCGTCGATGACGCGGCTGCAGCCCTTCTTGCCGAGGGTGCAGTTGTTGAACGGCATGCCGTCGGACAGGATCGAGCCGAAGAGGATTCGCCCTACCGTGGTGCGGATGCGACGGTTGTCCGGAGTGGACTCGATCGCGCCACCCTGGTCGTTGATGACCCGGCTGAATCGTGTCAATCGCACGTTGATGGGTTCGTGGAGACTGATCTGCTTGTAGTCGAGGGCGAGAATGGCTTCCTGCGAGTCGCGGAAGAAGCGGAGTTCCTCCGGCTTGCGGGTGTCGCTTTCGTCGATCGACGTCAGGAAGAAGACACCCATCAGGATGTCCTGAGAGGGTGAGACGATCGGGTTGCCGTTGGCGGGGGAGAAGATGTTGTGCGTCGAGAGCATCAATACGTGGCTCTCGATCTTCGCCTCCAGGGACAGAGGCAGGTGGACCGCCATCTGGTCGCCATCGAAGTCGGCGTTGTAGCCGGTGCACACCAATGGGTGCAGGGTGATCGCATTGCCCTCGACGAGGACCGGCTCGAAGGCCTGGATGCCCATGCGGTGCAGTGTCGGAGCGCGGTTCAGCAGCACCGGGTGCTGGTGGATGACCTGCTCGAGAATGTCCCAGACCTCCGGGTCGCGTCGCTCGAGCATCCGCTTGGCCGACTTGATCGTGTCGGCGAGGCCGTGCTCCTTGAGCTTGCGGATGATGAACGGCTGGTAGAGCTCCAGCGCGATCTTCTTGGGAAGCCCGCACTGGTGCAGCTTGAGCTCGGGGCCCACGACGATCACGGAGCGGGCCGAGTAGTCGACCCGCTTGCCCAGCAGGTTCTCGCGGAACCTGCCCTGCTTGCCCTTGATCATGTCGGTCAAGGACTTCAGTGGGCGGTTCGATGAACCAAGGACGGGGCGTCGGCAGCGACCGTTGTCGAACAGGGCGTCGACGGCCTGCTGGAGCATTCGCTTCTCGTTGCGGATGATGACCTCGGGGGCATTGAGGTCCATCAGCTTCTTGAGGCGGTTGTTGCGGTTGATGATCCGGCGGTAGAGGTCGTTGAGGTCGCTGGTGGCGAAGTTGCCCGATTCCAGCAGGACCAGTGGGCGCAGATCCGGCGGGATCACCGGGACCACGTCCAGGACCATCCAGCTCGTGTCGTTGCCGCTGTGCCGCAGCTGTTCGACGAGCTTGAGTCGCTTGGCGAGGTCCTTCGTCTTCTGCTTGGATCGTGTGGCCGCGAGATCCTCGCGGAGTTCGTTCGCCAAAGCATGCAGGTCGAGTTCACCCAGCAGGGCCATGACCGCGTCGGCGCCCATGAGTGCCGTGAAGCCTCCCACGCCGAACTGCTGGACGGCGGCTCGGTAGGCGTCCTCATCGAGGACCTGCTTGTGTTCCATTTCCGTGGTCCCGGGATCGATGACCACGTAGTCCTGGAAGTAGATGACCTTCTCCATGTCGGCGGTCTTCATCTTCAGCAGCGTGCCGAGGCGGCTCGGCAGGGCCTTGAAGAACCAGATGTGCACGACCGGGGCGGCGAGGTTGATGTGGCCCATCCGCTTGCGGCGGACGCGCGAGTGCGTCACCTTCACGCCGCAACGGTCGCAGATGATGCCCTTGAATTTGGTGCCCTTGTACTTGCCGCAGGCGCATTCGTAGTCCCGTTCGGGACCGAAGATTCGCTCGCAGAAGAGGCCATCCTTCTCCGGACGGTACGTCCGGTAGTTGATGGTTTCGGGTTTCTTGACCTCACCGAAGCTCCAACTGCGGATGTCGTTGGGGCTCGCAAGGGTAATTCGTACCCTGCTGAAGTCGTTGACACGATCGTAGACATTGTCATTCATGGCTGATCTTGTCTCTCTGTGGCGTGGAACTCGTTGCGTATCACGGTTGCCGTGCTCAGAGGAGGCTTCCTCCTTCAACGTGTTCCTTCTCCAGTTCGATGTTCATGCCGAGTCCGCGGATCTCGTGGCAGAGCACGTCGAACACGACCGGCATGCCGGCCTCCAGGGTGTTCGTGCCCTTGACCATGGAATCGTAGATCTTGGTGCGACCTTCGACGTCGTCGCTCTTGACCGTCAGCAGTTCCTGGAGGACATAGGCGGCTCCGTAGCCCTCGAGGGCCCAGACCTCCATCTCTCCGAATCGCTGGCCGCCCGTTCGAGCCTTGCCGCCCAGCGGCTGCTGGGTGATGAGGCTGTAGGGGCCGGTGGCCCGGGCGTGAATCTTGTCTGCCACCAGGTGGTGCAGTTTGAGCATGTACATGTAGCCCACCGAGGTCGGCTGGTGGAATGCTTCGCCGGTGCGGCCGTCGTACAGCTGGGCCTTGCCCCCATAGGGGATGCGGGCCATCAACTCACGCGGGTTCCCCGGTTCGGCGCCGGTCTGCTCGAATGCCGCCAGGTTGTCGGACACAAACTGGTTGGCCTCGTTGATGCAGCCGAGCACTTCGCCCTCGGTCGCCCCGTCGAAGACAGGTGTGACGGCCTGGAAGCCCAGGACCTGCGCGGCCCAGCCGAGGTGAAGTTCCAGCAGCTGGCCCACGTTCATCCGCGAGGGCACGCCCAGCGGGTTCAGCAGGATGTCGACCGGAGTGCCGTCTTCGAGGTAGGGCATGTCCTCCTCGGGAACGATGCGTGCGACGACGCCCTTGTTCCCGTGACGACCGGCCATCTTGTCGCCAACAGCGATCTGCCGCTTGTTGGCGAGGTAGACCTTGATCATCTCCAGGACACCACTGGGCAGTTCGTCGCCACGCTTCATGTGGGCGAGCTTGCGCTGCTTTTCTTCTTCCAGTGCCGCGATGCGGGGCCAGAACTGTCCCCAGGTGGTCGTGGCGTCGGCCTTGGCATCCTTGGATCCCTTGATCCACTTGTCGTTGAAGTTCTCAATCTGCTCGAGAATGACTTCGGGGATGTCCGAAGCACCGACCTTCTGCCGGGTGGCAGGGTCGACGATTTCGGTGCCCAGGGTCTGGTTCATCGAGTGGATCATCTGGCGGAAGAGGGCGATCATTCGATCGTTCATTTCCGACTCGAAGTCCGTGATGTCGTCCTTGAGCTTGGCCTTCTGCTCATCGTTGAGGTGCATCCGGCGGCTGAAGTGCCGGGTGCCGATGACGATGCCGCTGCTGCCGGCGGGCACCTCGAGGGAATCGTTCTTCACGTCCTCGCCGGCGCGGCCGAAGATCGCGTGCAGAAGTTTTTCCTCGGGGGTGAGCTCGGATTTGCTCTTGGGGCTGACCTTGCCGACGAGGATGTCGCCGGGGCCCACCCGGGCGCCGTGGCGGATGATGCCCACGTCGTCGAGGTTCTTGAGCTGTTTCTCGGACACGTTGGGAATGTCGGGCGTGAACTCTTCACGACCGAGCTTCGTGTCACGGACCTCCACCTCGAAGGACTCGATGTGGATCGACGTGAACGTGTCGTCCTTGACGAGCCGGTGCGAGATGACGATGGCGTCCTCGAAGTTGTAGCCGTCGAAGGTGTTGAATGCCACGAGGGCGTTCTTGCCGATGGCAAGCTGCCCGTCCACCGTCGAGGCACCGTCGGCGATGATCTGGCCGGTTTCGACCTTCTCGCCGAGTTTGATGATTGGACGTTGGGACTGGCAGGTCCGCTCGTTGAGCTGGCGGAACTTCTGCAGTTCGTACTCGTCGGCGTTGTCGATGATGATCCGCTCGGAATCGACCGACGTGATGACGCCGCCACGACGGGCCTTGACGAGCATGCCCGAGTAGTTGCCGGCGATCTGCTCCATGCCCGTGCCCACCAGGGGGGGATCCGGAATCACCAGGGGCACGGCCTGCCGCTGCATGTTCGAACCCATGAGGGCCCGGTTTGCATCGTCATGCTCCAGGAACGGAATCAGGGCGGCCGAGACGCCGACGATCTGCTTGGGCGAGATGTCGATGTACTGGATTTCATCGGCGGGAACCATGGACAGGTCGCCACTGAGGCGGGCCAGGACCATGTCGTCGTTGATCTTGCCATCGGCGTCGATGACGTCGGTGGTGGCCAGGACGGTCTTCATCTCCTCGTCGGCACGAAGGAAGTTCACCTCGCCGGTGAGCTTGCCCTTCTTGATCTCCTGGTAGGGAGTGAGGATGAAGCCGTATTCGTCGACCTTGGCGTAGATGCCCAGGGACGCGATGAGGCCGATGTTCGTGCCTTCGGGCGTCTCGATGGGGCAGATCCGTCCGTAGTGCGAGATGTGCACATCGCGTACTTCGAAGCCCGCACGCTTGCGGTTGAGCCCGCCGGGCCCGAGGGCCGAGAGGCGTCGCTCGTGTACGAGCATCGACAGCGGATTCGTCTGGTCGACGACCTGTGACAGTTCGCTGCGACCGAAGAAGAAGTCGATCGCGGAACTGATGGATTTGGAGTTCACGAGGTCGGCGATCTTGCTGAGCTCGTCGGCATCCTTGACGCTCATCCGCTCCTGGACGGTGCGGCGGAGTTTCAGGAAACCCTTGCGCATCTCCTCGACGGCGAGTTCATCGAGTGTCCGAAGGCGACGGTTGCCCAGGTGATCGATGTCGTCGATGTGTGCCTTGTTGCGCTTGGCACGGAGATCGAGGATGTACTTGATGACGGCGAGGAAGTCCTCGGCACGAATGTGCATCACGTCCTCGGGCACGTCCATCTCGAACTTCCGGTTGATGCGGAAGCGTCCGACCTTGCCGAGGCGGTAGCGATTCTCGTCGTAGAACTTCTCCTTGAAGAGACTGCGGGCCTTCTCCACCTGGGGCGGGTTCCCGGGACGAAGTCGTCCGTAGATCCGCAGCAGGGCGGCCTCGTGCTCGGAAGCATCGGCCATGAAGTCGAGTCGTTCCATGGCCAGGGTGTTCAGCAGCAGCGGGTCGCTGGCGTCCTTGACCACCCGGATCTTCTTGATGGGTGAGCTCTGGATGGCCTCGATGGCATCCCCGATGGGGGCCCCGACGCGGCAGAGTTCCTCGCCTTCCTCGTTGAGGATGTACTCGGCGGAATAGTGTTCGGGCTTCAGATCGGTCACCTTGATCTCGGTGACGTCGTAGAAGGTTTCCAGAACCTTCTCCGTGGAACTGAAGGCCTCGTCCAGGGCCCGCATGAAGATCGTTGCGGCAATCTTCGGGGACTGGTCGATGCGCATCGCCAGAACGTCCTTCTTGGTGACCTCCAGTTCAATCCAGGAGCCACGCTCCGGAATGATCCTGGCGCTGTGCAGCGGTCGGTCGCCCATGTCGGAGGCGATGCCGAAGTCGACACCGGGTGATCGGTGCAACTGGCTGACGATCGCACGTTCGGCACCGTTGACGATGAACTCGCCACCACCGAGCATGATCGGAATTTCGCCGAGGTAGATTTCTTCCTCTGGAATCTCCGAGATGCCCTCACGCACAAGGCGCACGCCGATGCGGAACGGCATGCCGTAGGTCAGGCGCAGTTCCTTGCACTCGACCGGCGTGTAGCGGGGCTTGTCGAGCTTGTAGTAGAGATACTCCAGCTTCATCGATCCGTCGTAGGATTCGATGGGAAAGACCTCGCGTAGGAGGCTTTCGAGCCCACGATGGGGATCGCGCTGGTCGTGCGGCCGATCGGACTGAATGAAGCGCTGGTAGGACTCCAGCTGCACCATTGTCAGTTCCGGGACGGGGATCGCATCGCCGCGCTTTGAAAAGTCGCGCACCTTCCGGGACGTCATGCATTCACCTCGTAGGGAGCAAGTCGCCTGCACCTGTTTCCTGGGGTCAGGTCTGAGGGAGATTCAAAAAATGTCGTTTCAACCGCCGAGCACCGCATATTACGGTTGCTAGGGCGGTTTCTCAACGCGTATGCAAACCCTATTCCACAAAATAATTGGTCCGAGGGCTTCGTAAAAGCCGATTCGGGTCCCAAATCCGCGATATCAGGCCCGTAAACCGCTGTTAAATGGCGACTTACGATCCGTTGCCCCCTGGGGCTCAAATGAAACGACCCCGCGACAATGGTCGCGGGGTCGAGTGGATTCCTGGTGGAAAGCCGCCTTACTTGATGGTGACAGAGCCGCCAGCCTCTTCGAGCTTGGCCTTGAGCTCGTCGGCCTCTTCCTTGGTGGCCTTTTCCTTGATGGCCTTGGGAGCGTCGTCCACGAGGGCCTTGGCTTCCTTGAGGCCCAGGCCGGTCGCTTCGCGGACGACCTTGATGACCTGAATCTTCTTGTCGCCGGGGGCTTCGAGCACGACGTCGAACTCGGTCTGTTCGGCATCGGCATCGTCACCGCCACCACCGGGGCCGGCCATCATCACGGCGCCGCCCGCGGCAGGTTCGATGTCGTAGGTTTCCTTCATGTAATCAGCCAGGTCGACCGCTTCCTTGAGGGTCAGGCCGGCGATGTCATCGCCGAGTTTGCTGATGTTTGCTTCAAAGGTCTTCGTTGCTTCTTCGGACATTGTGTACTCCAGATCTTCTCAGAACCGCTCAAGAGGAGCCGACCGTGCGGCTTTTAACCCCTGGGGGCCAGTCAAGCGGTGGTGTAAGTTTCAGTCATGCCGTTGATTCCCCGTTGGGATCTCAGGCGGTCTTTTCGATCGTCTTCCCGTTTTCCAGGCGTTCCTGAATCTCCTTGACGATTCCCATGATGTTTCCGCCAGGTGCCAGCGAGGCACCGACGAGGTTGCTGGCTGGTGACAGCATGAGCTGGACGACCTTGGCCTGGGCTTCTTCCCGGGTCGGGAAGGTGCTCAGCCGCTTGACGCCTGCTTCGCCCTCGAACAGTTCCCCGTCGAGGATGGCTCCCTTGAGGTCAAGGTGCTCGACCTTCTTGGCCCACGCCACGATTTCACGCGCGACGTCGACGACGGATTCGCCGCCGTAGCAGAGGGCGGCGGGTCCATCGATTGCGGGGATGAGCCCCTCGAGGTCGGTGCCATTGAAGGCATCGCGAGCCAGGTTGTTTCGAAGCACGGTGACACGGATGTTCTGGGCATGCAGCCCCAGGCGAAGCGAGTTGTTCTCATTCGCTTCGATGCCGCGGATGTCCACGAGCAGGGCTTGGGAAAGCCCGTCGAATCGACTCCGGTACTCCCGGATCATCATTTCCTTGATTGGCTTGCTCATGACGTCACGATCTCCACGGAGGGCGTCATTGTCCCGGAGATGACGCATCGCTTCATGTAAATGCCCTTGACGGACGCGGGGCGGATCTTCTCGATCGTCTCGAGGAAGAAGTTCAGGTTGGCGAGGAGATCAGCTTCCTCGAAGTTCATCTTCCCGATGACGCAGTGGATGTTTCCACCGTCGTCGTTTCGGTACTCGGTCTTGCCGGCCGCAAACTCCTTGACGGCACTGGCGGCATTGGGGGTTACGGTTCCGGCCTTGGGGGAGGGCATCAGGCCCTTGGGGCCCAGGACCCGACCGAGTCCGCCGACGACCTTCATCATGTCCGGGGACGCGATGGCGACGTCGAAGTCGAACCAGCCATCGGTGATCTTCTTGGCCAGTTCCTCACCACCGGCCTCGATGGCACCGGCAGCCTTCATGTCGTCGACCTTGTCCTGGCCGCAGAAGCAGATCACCCGGGCGGTCTTTCCGATGCCCTTGGGCATGGCAAGTGCGCCACGGAGCTGCTGGTCGGCCTGCCGGGGGTCGATACCCAGATGCACGCAGCACTCGACGGATTCGTCGAACTTGGCCGCCTTGTACTGCTTGAGTGCCTTGACCGCCTCGGAGGGGGTGTGCGGCCCGGCATGGCCGGCCGCCGTGTTCACATTCGTGGTGTGCCGCTTGCTGCGACGGGTGTCGCGGCGTCGGTACAGCCGGGCGGGGTATCCACTCGTGGTTTTGGTTGCTTGTTCTGCCATCTGGTTCAGCCCTCCACCGCAATGCCCATTGATCGGGCGGAACCTTCAATGACACGCATCGCGGATTCCACGGTTGCGCTGTTGAGGTCTTCCATCTTTTCCTCGGCAATGGCCCGCACCTGGTCTCTGGTGACCGAGCCCACGATGACCAGGGGTTCGCCGGAACCCTTCTCCAGGCCCGCTGCCGCCTTGAGCAGGGACGCGGCTGGTGACGACTTGATTTCGAAGTCGAACGATCGGTCATGGTAGACCGTGATCAGGCAGCCAACGACCTTGCCATTGAGGTCCTTGGTCCGGTCATTGAAGGCCTGAATGAACTGCCCCGGGTTGATCCCGTTGGCACCGAGGGCCGGGCCGATGGGTGGGGCCGGTGTGGCCTGCCCTCCGGGCGCGGTGATCTTGAATTGCTTGGTGATCTGCTTCTTGGCCATGAGTCCTCCTACCTCCCACCCCGTTGGTTCACGTGGCCTGGCCTGGCCGTCGCGTCACGAAGTGGTGCTTGCGGTGTCGAATTGTGAATCGAGCAGTCTACGGGAGAGCGCCCTGATCTGCAACAGTGCCTTGAAATACAGGTGTTCAGGCCTTGTCCCGAGGATCGGTCTCGGCAAGGGTCTGGGTCTTCCAGGGCGGGTCCAGCGGCCAGGCATCTTCACCCTGGGTGGCATTGCCCTTGCCGATGCTCTCAATGTACTCCTGGGCCTGCTTGGACGTATCGAAGGTTTCGTTGAGGAAGATCGCCCGGGAGGTGCCCACCCCGATCGTGGCTCCGTCGGTGAGAGGGACTTCATTCTGGAAGGACTGCCCATCGATGGTGGTTCCATTGCTGGAACCAAGGTCCATCAGGACGTGCTGGGTGGTGGGAATGCCGGTGCCACCAAGTGTGCCGCCATCACGCTTCTGGATGCAGCAGTGCCGACGGGATGCCTTTTCGTCAACCAGTTGCAGGTCGCATCCATCACCACGACCAATGACCGTATCTGCGGCTTCAATCGTGAAGAGAAGTCCCTCGTTGGGGCCGGCAATGATCATGAGGCTGGGCATGGGTGGTCTCCTGCGTAGAGGAACAGTATAGATGGATGCGGCCTCGTGTTCACGCTTCCAGGGCCAGGCGGCAGAGCATCTCCACGCCCGTGGGCAGGGCCTCGTCGTTGAAATCGAACGCAGGGTGGTGCAGCCCCGGCATGGCTTCGGAGCCGGGGGGGAGCAGGCCGAGGACGAAGAAGCATGCCGGGACACGCTGGCCGTAGTAGGAGAAGTCCTCGCCGCCCATGACCGGGAACTCCATGGGCAGGAGCCGGTCCGCACCCAGGGTGCCCCGGGCGATCGTTTCAAAGGTGTCGAACGCCGCGGGATCGTTGCGGGTAACGGGGTAGCCCTCGTGGTACTCCAGTCGTGCGGTGCATCCGCAGGCGCGGGCGGTGGCGTCCACCACCTCGGCCAGCCGCCGCCGGCCCGTTGCCAGGGCATCGGGTTCCAGCGCCCGAAGGGTTCCGGCCAGGTGCACCGAGCCCGGGATGACGTTGTAGGCCGATCCGCCCTCGATCCGGGTGACGGAGATCACGCCCCCCTCGACCGGGTTGATGTTTCGTGAGACCACCTGCTGCAGGGCGGTGACGATTGATGCCGCGGCATGCACGGGATCGTTGGTGGTGTGGGGCATGGCGGCATGTCCGCCGAGCCCTTCCACGGTGATGTCGAATCGGTCAGCCGCTGCGAGCATGGCACCCGCTCTGGAGGCGACGACGCCCAGTGGCAGGGCCGGCCAGCCGTGCTGTCCATACATCGCCTTCAGTGCCGGGCCCAGCACGCTGCCGTCCACGCATCCGTCCTCGCACATGCGTTTGCCACCGGCGCCACCCTCCTCGGCCGGCTGGAAGACGAAACTCACCGGCTGGGGCAGCGGGGACTCCTCGGCCAGTTGCCTGAGCACGCGGGCGGCGCCCACGAGCATCGTGGTGTGCCCGTCGTGTCCGCAGGCATGCATGACGCCGTCGTGGGTCGAGGACCACGCGCAGCCGGTCTGTTCAGTGATGGGCAGTGCGTCCATGTCCGCACGAAGTCCCAGTGCCTTGGGGGCCGCGCCGGGCAGGTGCCCGAGGATGCCGGTCCCGCCGGCGAGGCCGGGGGCGAACTCGATGCCCGCGGCGTCAAGCTGGCCCTGGACCACGGTACTGGTGCGGTGCTCCTCGTACCCCAGTTCTGGATGGGCGTGCAGGTCATGGCGCAACTCGACCAGTTCCGGGAGGAGTTCGTCGATCAGGCTTCGGACGCGTTGGTGCCGGTCGGTTGTGGACATCCCGCCATCCTACAGTTCCACCGGTGTCATTTGCGCAGTGGGGGGTACCCACGCTCCACGCGCTGTGCATTGACCATGGAGAAGGCGGATTTCTCGTGGCGGAGGAGTCGAGTCAGTTGGGACATGGTGATGCCCAGTCGCCCGGCGGATTTGGCCACGTCCCAGCTCATCAACACGATCACGTCCAGTGCCTCGGCGAGGAGGGTGGGGTAGTCCGGATGCTGCGGATTCACCGACATCGTCCGCCCCTGTCGTCTCGAGAGCCACAGTTCACTGGGCTTGGGAGGTCGGGGGGTGCGCACTTCAATGGCAAGTTTGGTCCGGAGTCGGCGCAGGGCCACGATGCGATTCTCCTGCTGGCGTCGTCGCTCGGTGGCCGTGGCGGTGACGCCGGTGGGCTCGTGGATGAGGGTGACGGCGGTGTCGCGCCGGTTCCGGTGCTGGCCACCGGGGCCCGTTGAGCGACCGAGCCCCAGGTCGCACTGCTTGAGCAGGCGGCTGGGTTCCAGCGAGGCGGGATGGGGAGGCTTCATGTTCACGTGCTGCGCGCCGATGCCGAGAGGGTCAGGTCGGCGACCTGCCCAGCTTCCAGTTGTACGGCTCCCAGTCCGGCGATCATCGCGGCGTTGTCCATGCAGTAGTGCGGTGCCGGCAGTCGCAACTGGAGATCGCGATCGCGGCAGAACGACTCCAGGTCGCGACGCAGCCTGGAGTTTGCGCTGACACCACCGCCCACGAGCAGGGACGATACCTCGTGGGTGGACAGGGCCCGCTCGATCTTGCGGACAATCGATGTCACCGCGGCCCGTTGGAAACTGGCGGCCAGATCGCGGCGGCGATCGTCGGTGAGGTCCTCGGTGCGCCGGGGAAAGGCCGCTGCCGCACCACGCCCGGTGGGGTGGCCCCGCACGGCGTAGAGCAGGGCCGTCTTCAGCCCGCTGTAGGAGAAGTCGAGGCTTTCGCGGTCGAGCATGGACACGGGAAGGTCCACGGCCTGCTCATCCCCCTCGCCGGCGAGGCGATCGAGGGCAGGCCCCCCCGGCCAGCCCAGGCCCAGCAGGACCGCGGCCTTGTCGTAGGCTTCGCCGACGGCGTCGTCGATGGTTCGGCCCAGTTCCCGCACGGACAATGCGTCGTCCAGGTGGTAGAGACTGGTGTGTCCGCCGGAGACGACCAGGCCGATGGCTGGGAAGGTGATCGGCTCGGTGTCCAGGGCGGGCGAGTGCAGGTGCGCCAACACGTGGTTGACGGCCAGCAGCGGTCGATCGATGGACCAGGCCAGTGCCTTGGCGGCGGACACGCCCACCAGCAGTGAGCCGATCAGTCCGGGCTCGTGTCCAACGGCGACACCGTCAATGTCCGACAGGGCCACGCCGGCTTCGCGCAGTGCGGTCTCGATGACCGGTCCGATGCGTTCCAGGTGCGCGCGGGACGCGATCTCGGGCACGACGCCGGCATACTCCACGTGCAGTTCATGCTGTGTCGAGACGATGTTGGAACGAACGTGGCGATCCCCCTCGACGACGGCCGCGGCCGTTTCGTCACAACTGCTTTCGATTCCCAGGAGGAGGGGGGACATGTCGGGTCAATGCTCGCCTTCGTCGGCGGGTACGAGGCGAACGGGAGCCAGTGATCGCTTGAGTTCCTCGATCTCCTCGATGCGCCATGAGCCGACGACAGTGCCGTCGCGGTCGTGAATCACGAGCGTGGCTTCCTCGAGATCGATTTCCTCGGGCAGGTTCACGCCATGGTC
Source organism: Phycisphaerales bacterium (assembly GCA_029245245.1). Taxonomy (GTDB): domain Bacteria; phylum Planctomycetota; class Phycisphaerae; order Phycisphaerales; family SM1A02; genus UBA854. The sequence goes on along the minus strand of JAQWPT010000031.1, from coordinate 29,235 downwards.
GATCAGTTCCGTCCGACCCTGGAGCGTGGCGATCTCTTCTTCCAGTTCAACCATGCGTTCGATCATGCGCTGGCGAATGTCCAGGGCTTCCTCAAGAGTGGCGCGGCTGGCCAGTTCGGCCGGTGGTTCCTGCTCGGGAAGCTGCGGCCAGTCGCCGGACTCGACGCGTTGACCGAGGATCTCGACGGCTCGGGCGAGGGCCTCGTCTCCCATGGAGTCCCGGATCCAGGTCGGGTCCTCCGAGCGGGGGTCATCCGGTTCATCACGGGTGATGACGGTCCACGGGAGTCGCTGGGCGTACCGGTGGCTGAACTCCTCGTTGGATTCGGCCACGATGCATCCAGTGGAGGGGTCGACACCCCAGTCGACCTGTTCGCTGCCGCGGATGCGGTGCAGACTTCGACCGTTGGGCAGGTAGTAGTAGGCGGTCGTGAACTTGAGGATGCCGGCATCGTTCTCCAGTTCACGGACTTCCTGCACCGACCCCTTGCCGTAGGTCCGTTCGCCGAGCACGATCGCACGCTCGTTGTCCTTGAGGGAGCCGGCGACGATTTCACTCGCGGAGGCCGATCGGTCATCGACGAGCACGATGATCGGTACATCGCTGAACGTGCCGTTGGCCGTTGCATTGAACACGCGTTCCTTCTGCTTTCGATCCGCTCGGGCGGAGCGGATGCTCAGAAGCCGACCATCCTGGATGAAGAGGTCCGCGGTTTCCAGGGCGGCGGTCAGGGCGCCGCCGGGATTGCTGCGGACATCGAGAATGAGTCCGTCGAGATCGTCATCGAGTCGGAGTTGTCGGAGGATGGCCTCCAGTTCGTCCGGGGTGCGGGTGGTGAAGTTGTCCAGCCCGATGTAGGCAAGGTTCCGATCGTCGTCGAGGGAGTACATCCATTCCCCGTCACGCCGGATCAGGCCGAAGGTGGATCGTGTCTCGATCGGTTGCCGAGTGATTACCAGTTCCTCTTCCGATCCGTCGACATGGCGGACCAGGACGACGACTTCCGTTCCCGGTTCACCCAGGAGCTTGTCGATGCTGTCGTCCACGGGCTGGTCCTTGGTCGTGACTCCGTCGATCTCAAGGATCTCGTCCCCGGCGAGGAGTCCCGCTTCGAGGGCGGGTGAGTTCTCCATCGGGGTGATGATCTTGAGGTACTCGGCGTTGCCGTTGATGCGTGCCCCGATGCCCACGTAGTTGCCACTGAGGTTCTTTCGGAAATGGATCTGATCCTCGGGGCGGATGTATTCGCAGAATGGGTCATCGAGCGATTCGATCATCGCCTTGATCATGGCTTCCTGCATCTGCTGTTCGTCGGGAAGTTTGACGTAGTCGGAGAGGATGATGCCCCGGATGTCGACAATCGGATCGAACCATCGGTACCCGTCATTGCGTACCGCGATGGCTCGCGGCACGGCGATGGCCAGGAGGCAGAGCAGGGTGCCGACGAGAAGCGAAACGATGATTTGGCGAATATTCACGAAGTACCTCCTTGGCCGGTCTCGCAGGAGACTAGGATTGGCTTGTCGCCTGCTGTCCGGTCGATGAACCATCCTAGCGGCCCCACCCGGCCCGGATGCCCGCTCATGTCGCAAATCCAGCGTGAACAACTGAAGGTCGCACGGGAACGAGCCGTGCTCGTGTCGGTACGTCTGCCACGGGACGAGGTCGATCTCGAGACGAGACTGGCCGAACTTGCGGCATTGGCCAGGACCGCCGACGCCGAGGTGGTGGGGGTGCTCACCCAGTCCAGGCGGCTGCCCAGTGGCAAGACCTTCATCGGCCGTGGCAAGATCGAGGAGCTCACCCGGTTCATCGAGTCCGAGAAAGCCACCCTGGTGCTGTTCGACCATGAGTTGAGCCCGGGACAGATCCGGAACCTGGAGCGGGCAACCAGTTCCAAGATCATCGATCGCAGTGAACTGATCCTCGACATCTTCGCCCGGCGTGCGACGACGCATGCCGCGAAGCTGCAGGTGGAGATCGCGCAGCTGCAGTACACCTACCCACGACTGCGGGCGATGTGGGACCACCTTGGCCAGGTCACCGGGGGCGCGCCCATCGGCATCGGCACCCGTGGGCCGGGTGAGAAACAGCTCGAGATCGACCGGCGACTGGTCAAGCGCAGGTTGCGTCAACTCCGAAACGAACTCGAGACCATCCAGCAGCGGAAGGTCCGCGAGGTGCTCGCCCGCAACGAGGACCACTTCACCGTCGGCCTCGTCGGCTACACGAACGTGGGCAAGTCCACGATCTTCAACCAGCTCACCGAGGGCGGGGCCTTCGCCAACGACAAGCTCTTCGCCACACTCTCGACCCGCGTCGAGCGCTGGGACCTCGGTGGCGGCAACAACGTGATGCTCTCGGATACCGTCGGGTTCATCCGGCAGTTGCCGCACCACCTCGTGGCCTCGTTCCGTTCCACCCTGGAGGAGACGGTCAACTGCCAGCTCCTGCTGAACCTCGTGGATGTGTCCGATCCCAATGCGCGGTCCCAGGCTCGCTCCGTCGACCGGACGCTCGACCAGATCGGTGCCGTCGATCAGCCGCGGATCGTGCTGCTGAACAAGATCGACCAGCTTGAGCATCGCGACCTGCTGCTTCCATGGCTGCGGGACTACCCGCAGGCAATCCCGGTCAGCGCCACCACGGGGGAGGGACTCGACGTGCTCGCGGAGACGGTCCGCACCATGTTCGTGGGTCCCATCGCAACGGTTCGACTGACCGTCGATCTCAGCGAGGGAGCCATCGTCGATTTCATCGAGAAACGCACCGTGGTCGAGGACCGCGAATACGGCGACGGGGTGGTCATCTACACCACCGCGCTGGGTCGGCGACAACTCGACCAGTTGCTGGCTCGCTCGACCCGGATTCTCATCGACGACCGGGACGCGAGTGAAGTGGCCCGTGAAGCGCGAGGAGGCGGGTGGGGCGATCGCCTGTCGTGCCCGATGCCGCCGCACCGACTGCAGGCGCCGGAAGCGTGATGGGTGAATCCAGACAGAGACCGGATGAGCGGGGCAACGAGGGGCTCGGTCGATTCGGACGCGAGGTGCCCCGGGAACTCCGGGAACGAATCGGGGCCTGGTCGGCACACCCCGCGCTCCGCCCTCTGCTTGACACGCTTCGGGCGCAGACCACGCTCAAGCGATTCCTCGACTACTGGGCGGAGGCCCGGGTCGCGGACATGCTGCTTGCGCACGGGTGCCGATTGGAGTGGGAAGTTCCGACGCCACTGGGACGGACCTGTGACTTTCACGTGGTCAAGGGTGACCAGCAGTTCTACCTGCACGTGAAACGGCTCGCCAACGAGGAGAACAGCGCCCGACGACTGGGAATCTCCTCCCGGCTCCGATTTCTCGAACGCATCAAGCGACCGTTCATCGTCCGTGTCCGCTGGGAGGAGGACCTCTCGGAGGATCGGATGCAGGAGTTCGTGGAGCGTGCCGTCGGGTTCATCAAGATCTCCCACGTGGGAGACGAGTTGACGGTCCGGGCCGATTCCGGTGATGAACTCGGTGGTGTCCGGATCGTTGCGCCCTGGGAGGGGCCCCACGTGTCCCTGGCGATCGGGCTTCCCGAGGGCTTCATCGATGAGGTCCCTCGCATCCGTCGCCTGCTCAAACGGGCCCATCGGCAGTTCATGCCCCGGGCGACGAACGTGATCCTCCTGGCTTCGGCCGGCATCAACGATGCCAGCGATGTCGAGACGGCCCTGCTTGGATCGCACGAGGAGCGGTGGGATACCCATCCCCCAAAGGGTCGACGTGTGGCCTACGGCAGGGCTGCGGACGGCTTCTGGTCCGGGCGGCGGCGACCGATGTCCCGGGCCGGGGCCTGGTGCCAGGTCGGGTTGGAGAAGATGGAGTTTCCAACCCAACTCTTTCTCCGGGAGGGAAGCAAGGTCCCGGGTTCGCTAGAATCTCTGCTTCGCGAACTCTTCGAGGCGGAACGGACGCCGAGGAGTCACGCACGAGGCACCGGACCGGGGACAACCGGACCGGGCGAGTGAGGACACGCGGATGCTCGACCCACGCATGACGAAACTGGCGGAACTGCTCATCGGCTACTCCACGTCCATCCAGGACGGGGAGCACCTGTTGATCGAGGCGTTCGACATTCCCGAGGAGATGGTCGTCGCGACCGTTCGCGCCTGCCGCGATGCCGGCGGGCACCCGCACGTCGCGCTTCGCAACAGCCGCATCAACCGGGCGCTCATCGAGTCCGCTGCCGACACGCAGCTGGAGACATGGAGCGAGCACGACCTGGAGCGGATGAAGTCGATGCAGGCCTACATCGGGCTGCGTGGCGGTCACAACATCAACGAACTCTCGGGCGTCCCCACCGATCGCATGCAGGCCTACGGTCGTCTCTACGGCAAGCCGGTGCACCTGCAGCAGCGGGTCCGCAACACCAAGTGGTGCGTGCTGCGCTGGCCGACTCCCGCGATGGCCCAGCTCGCCCAGACGAACACCGAGGCATTCGAGGACTTCTACTTCGACGTCTGCACGCTGGACTACCAGCGGATGGGCGCGGCCTGCGACAAGCTGGCCGCCCGCATGAACAACACGGACCGTGTCCGCATCCAGGGGCCCGGCGATACCGACCTGTCCTTCTCGATCAAGGACATTCCCGCCATTCCCTGCTGCGGCGAGAAGAACATCCCCGACGGCGAGTGCTACACCGCTCCGGTGCGTGATTCGGTCAATGGCGTGATCCACTACAACACGCCTACGATCTACCAGGGCACGTCCTTCAAGAACATCCGACTGACGTTCGAGAACGGCTGCATCGTCGATGCCACCAGCGAGCAGAACAACGACCGGTTGCAGGAGATCTTCGACACGGACGAGGGCGCCCGCTACGTGGGCGAGTTCGCCATCGGGTTCAATCCCTACGTGCTCGAGCCGATGATGGACATCCTCTTCGACGAGAAGATCGCCGGGTCGCTGCACTTCACGCCGGGCCAGGCCTACGAAGAGGCCGACAACGGCAATCGCAGCGACATCCACTGGGACCTCGTGCTCATTCAGCGTGAGGACTACGGCGGGGGCACGATCACCTTCGACGACGAGGTCATCCGCGAGAACGGAATCTTCATCGTCGACGACCTCAAGGGTCTGAATCCCGACGCCCTCAAGGGCTGACGCGGTTTCAGGTTTGCGGTGGTCGCAGCCGGGTCCGCAGTCGCAGGGCCGCTGGCAGCACCAGCATGCAGGCCAGCCAGGTGATGGCCAGGCCCGTGACCATCACGATGCTCAGCGAGCGGATGCCCCGGTGTTCGGCGATCAGCATCGCCCCGAAGCCGATGATCGTGGTGGCCATCGTCATCGTGATCGCCTGTCCCGTTCCACCCACGAGGCCCGCGGGCATGCCGTGTGGGTCGTGACGCCAGCGATGCACCACGTGCACGCCCGCATCGACGCCGATGCCGAAGATCAGCGGCAGGACCATCAGGTTCGCGAAGTTCACCTGCATGCCCAGGGTGCCCATGATGCCGAATACGCCGATGAACCCGATGAACACCGGGGCGATGGCCAGGCCGGCATCGATGAAGGATCGGAAGTCCAGCAGCAGGATGACGACCACCGCGATCAGCGCGTACAGCGCGGCCATGCGGTAGGCGTGGGTGATCAGTCGCGACGATTCCAGGATCTGCACCGGGGGACCGAGCACGTCCGGTGTCACCGTCCGGATCGATTCCACGAACCCGGCGAGGCGGGTGGGTTCGAGAATCGATGCATCGTCCGCCACGGGCTCCACCCGCAGCAGCCACTGGCCGTCAGCGCCGACCCACGATTCTCGCAGGACGCGTGGCAGTTCGTCGGCGTCGGGCATGCCCGGCGCCATCGAGGCGGTTGCCGCGGCGTGCAGGGCGTCGGCTCCCGTGCGCCACGAACGGCTCATGGCCTCGTATCGCGCGGTGCGGGTCGGTTCGTCGGCGCTGTGCCAGGCTTGCAGTGCCGTGTCGATGTCAGTGGCCAGTTCGGTTGCGTCCGGGACGGTTCCGGCTTCGCGGCGCAGGCCGGAGGCGATCAACTGGAGGGTGCTGGCGAGGCTCGCCGGCGGATCGTCCACCAGCACCGGCTGCACCGGGCGGGATCGAATCCCAGCCAGGTCCGCTTCCCGCTGGGCGGCGTCGGGCGGAAACAGCATGCCCATGCCACTGACGCCCGCGACCCCGGGGATCGCGCGGAGTGATTCGATCATCGACGGAGCCTCGTCCGGTGACGTCAGGACCAGCCCGCTCCAGATGTTCGCGCCGGCATCCTGCTCCAGGTGGTGCTGCCACCGAACCGATTCCAGCCCCTCGGGCTGGAGGTTCAGGATGTTCGAGTCGTACGTGACGCGGCTCATGGGAACCAGCAGTGCCACGACCACGATGCCGGCGGCGATCAGGACGGGGATCGCCAATCGATCGGCCCAGCCGACGCACCGCAGCAACGACTGGTCGTCCCAACTGCGAACCCGCTCGATGCGCTGTCGCCAGCGTCCGCCAATGGCCAGTGCGGCCGGGAAGACGCAGAGCATGGCCACCAGCAGCAGGATCACGCCGCCGCCTGCGATCACGCCCATTTCCGCCACGCCCTTGAAGTCCGTCAGCGACGTCGCAGCGAAGGCCAGGGCGGTGGTGGTCGCCCCGGTGATCAGGCCCGGTCCCGCGTCGCGGAAACTGCGGGCCATTGCGTCGGGCAGCGAGTCGTACTCGGTGTGCACCACGCGCAGTCTCGCCAGCAGGTGAAGGACGAAGTCGATGCCCAGGCCGATGAGAATCGCCGAGAAGACCACCGACAGCAGTTGCAGGTGGCCGACCGACAGGACCACCCACCCGAAACTCCAGGCCATGCCCACCAGCAGCGAGCCGGCGGCGAGCAGCGGCAATGTCACCCGCTTGAAGACAAGGAGCATCATCAGGGTCACCAGCACGAAGGCAATGATGGAAGCGGCCGTGGAATCCCTGATGGCCTGCGTCGTTTCGTCGGCTTCCAGGGCCGGCAGTCCGGTGGCGCCCCAGTCGGTTCCCGGTGCGGTGTCGTCGACGACCCGTGCGGTGATGTCGCGAACGAGAGCGAGGTCTTCGCCCACGGCCTCGATGCCGCCGACCGCATCACGTTCCATGTGCACCAGCACGGTTCGAATCGTCCCCGAACCTGTCGTCAGAGATTGCCACGTTTCCCCGATCGGTGCCAGGAGATCGAACACGGCGGGTCGTCCCTGGAGTCCCTCGAGCATCGGTCGTATGAAGGTCTCGACTCCCTTGAGCATGCTGGATTGGTGTTCGAATCCAGCCAGGCTGCTCGTGAAGAGCGCCAGTGCCTCTGCGGGTCCGGGCTGGGCGGCAAGTTCCCGTGCATGCATGAACCAGGTCAACGCCTGGTCGAACTCACCGGAGTCGGCCACCTTCCACATGCGCGGCCCGGCCTCGGTGGCAAGGAAGCCCGCGTCGGCGGAGGCGACCTGCTCGTGGGCATTCAACTCTTCGGCGACACGCCGGGCGAGGTCATCGATGGCCGTATCGCCCGGGGCACCCTCGAAGCAGAGGACCAGGTCATCCCATCGTTGGAAGTCCTGTCGGTAGTCCGCGTAGAGCCGACTCCAGTGCAGGTCCCCGGAGACCAGGTCACTGCGATCGGCATGCAACTCCAGGGAGGTGATGGCGAGTACGACCGAGCCGGCGGCGATCACCAGGCAGACCACGAGGGTCAGCAGCGGGTGCCGGGTCACCCCGCGGCCCCAGCGGGAGAGAATGCGTGCGCGAATGGTCATCGGTGGTGGTGGAGGGTACCGGTTCAAGGCCCATGAGAGGGGGTGGTCATGGTTTTCGGACCTCCTGGGGGCCTCCTGCCCTGTGCAGCCGGTACAGATGGAAGTCAAACCCGGGTTTGAACCTTCCATTGGTCATCTTCGTACCAGTTGACGACCTTGCTCGACGACAACAGGAGCACCAACGGAGGGCACACCCAATGGAACTCAGACTCGGAACCATCCTCGTGGACCAGGGGATCCTGGCAGAAGACCAGGTCAAGGCGGTCCTGAACGTACAGCATCGAACTGGTCAGCCATTCGGTCTGATCTGTGAGCAGATGTACGACATCGCACCCCAGGCGATCGAAGCGGCCTGGGCTCACCAGTATGCACAGCGGGCCAGCACGGTCGACCCTCGACTGCTCGTACCGGATCCGGCTGCGACCGAGGCCATCTCCCGCCGGCAAGCCTGGCAGTTCAGCGTGCTCCCCATCAAGTGGGATGGCCGTGAACTCATGATGGCGACGACGCCCGGGGATCTCTGTCGGGCCTTGCGCTTCGCCACCAACGTGCTGGGCATTCCCGCCTACTTCGTGATGTGCGAACCGGCCCAGTTGCAGGAAGCGATGCAGATGCATTACCCCCTGCCGGGCACGACGCTCGATGGGCGGCGCAAAGTGGCCTGACCACCTCCAGCGCATGCAATCCAGACACAATTGACGACCCCCCCGTGGAAGAGACGGGGGGGTCGGTGAATGGCGAGACCCGGACTTGAACCGGGGACACCGGCATTTTCAATGCCGTGCTCTACCAACTGAGCTACCTCGCCCTCGAGGTGGAACGATACGACGTCTGTCGGCCCTGTCAAGCCGGATCGGCTTGCGTGAGAGCGATGGTGCCGAGGAAGGCCTCGTTGACGTCGTCGTGGCATCGAAACTCATCCCGCCAGGCCCGGACATCTTCCGGCTCGATCTCGATCTGCAGCAGGGTGGGATTCGAGTCCGCCTCGGCAAGCATGGTGCCTTGTGGCGACACGATCATCGATCCACCGGCGTACTCGAGGTACGGGTCGGCGCCGCAGCGGTTGCTGGCGAAGACGAAGGCCTGGTTTTCGATCGCCCGGGCCACCAGCAACGATCTCCAGTGTTCGTGGCGAGCCGCCGGCCAACTGGCGCCGATCGTGAAGGCCTCGGCCCCGGCCTGCCTGGCAAGGCGCCACAACTCGGGGAATCGGAGGTCGTAGCAGATGAGTGGGCAGACCCGCAGACCACCAATGTCGACCAGGAGCAGTTCCCGCCCCGCGGCGTAGTACTGGCTTTCCAGTCCATGCGAGAAGGGGTGCACCTTCCGGTAGGTCCCTCGCATGGTGCCCGCGGGATCGATGATGGTGGCGCAGTTGAGCCCGTGGCCGTCGGGATCCAGCTGGGCGTCTCCGTACTGGATCCAGCAGCGGTCACGCATGGCACGTTCGCGTGCCCAGGTGGCGGTTCGATCGTCGACGATGGTGTCGAGGTTCATCGAGAACCCGACGTCGCACAGTTCCGGCACGAGGACGAATCCGTTCTCTCGCGGCGGGGAGGCATCGAGCATCGCATTCATCTGCGCCTGCGAGCCTGCCTTGTCCTCCCAGGCGATGTCGTGCTGGACGATGGTGACCTGCATGGGCACACGGTAGCCGATGGTGCCTGGTTCCGCCCCGGCCCAACAGCACCACGCCCTGCTTCAAAGCATGAAGCAGGGCGTGGTGGATGAAGAGGAGGATGCTCGTTCAGCGGCGACGGCGCCGGGAGGCGATGCCGGCGAGTCCGAGCAGGGCCAGTGCACCGGGACTCGGGGCCACGCGGTACATGAAGCCCGGCCCGATGTTGCCGGGCTCACCGTTGTTGAAATGCACGACCGGGTCGAAGATGGAACCGCCCGTACTTTCCGAGAAGCCCATCCAGTCGATGTCGTTGCTGAAGTCGACCGTGTTCCAGCCGAAGGTGAATGCGTCCTGGCCCGCGTTCCAGTTGTCGGCGAGGATGTAGTAGGTCTCGTTCTTCTGCAGCGACGTCACATCGACCGAGTTGTAGATCATCGAGTCGAGCATGAGGTCTCCGTTGAGCCCGGCACTGATGGTCGAGGAGACCAACAGGTCGCCGGCGGAGTTGAAGAGACCGACGGTGTGTCGATCCCCCAGCCCGGCTTCGCCGAGATCAAGCACGCCCAGGTGGGTTACATCCAGGTCGTTCGTTGCGGTGAACTGCCAGCCAATGGCCTTGGTCCAATGGTGCTCATCGCCTCCACCATTCCAGGTGGTGGCTTGAACGAGATCTGCCGTGGCGTTCGTGGCCAGGCATGAGAGTGCCACCAGGACAGCGGCAATGGAGAGGTTGTTTCGAGTGTTCATGTCAGTGGTTCCCTTGCATGGACCGGAGGATGCCGGTCAATGAAGAGAGATCCGTGGAGTTGTCTGGTGCGCCACAATCCTCGGATTGGGTCAAATCGGCCACTGGAGGTGATGAAAGGGCCACTGTCTTGCCATGTGGCCCGGGTGGGATCTAGTCTGGCGTCATGAAGACACCGAATCGTTTCATGCTGGTCCTGGCCCTGGTGCTCCTGGTCTCCGGTTTCACCTGGGTGATCGGCACCGTCCTCGCAGCCCTGGTGATTGATCCCTGGATGGGAGATGGAAAGGGTGAGGGGTTCCTGTCCGTGATCCAGCACTGGTGGTACGAACCGGAGTACTGGCTGAACGTCGGGGTCCTCCTCCCGCTGATGGTCGGTTCCCAGGCGTTGTTTCTGCTTCCACTGGTCCCGATGCGCATGACACCGGGCAAGCCGTCGTCCTTGAGGGGGAGCATCATCGTTGCCGCCTTCGGTGCAGGGATGCTCACGTTCAGCCTTGCCATGGGCCTCTTCGCCCTGGTGCAGCTGATCGGTGGATGGCTCGACCTGGATTCCCTGGGCATGTTTCCCTTCGTCGGGCCCGAGGGAGCGGCCTTTCTGGATCCGGACGCATGGCGTGCATCCGCTTTCCTGATCCCGGTCGCCTTTCTCCTGGTCTCCTGGATGATCTGGTGCATTCCCATTTCCCGGTTCCTCAGGCGGGGGCAGCCGTTGACGCGGTTCAGTCGACTGACGGGGCTCCTCCTGGCCGGCACTGTCCTTGAAGTGGTGTTGTTGATTCCACTGGAGGCCATGGTGCGGCGCCGAGCCGATTGCTACTGCGGGACGGGCAGTTTTCAGGGACTCATCGGCGGCCTGGTCGCGGCATTGTGGCTTGTCGGGCCGGGAATCTTCCTGCTGCTTGCCAACCGGCATCCAGCATGGTGGAAGACCCACTGCCAACGATGCGGATACGAAAAAGCCCGCGGGAGTTCCTCCGCCTGCTCCGAGTGCGGTTGGGACTGGTCGGGGGGATGAAAAAACGCCCCCCCGGGGGTCCGGGGAGGCGTTCTTCTGGAAGGGCGACCGACGGGACTTGAACCCGCGACGTCCTGGATCACAACCAGGTGCTCTACCAACTGAGCTACGGTCGCCGTTGCAGCGCGAAGCGTACCCCCTGCAGGGCGTGCGGGTCAACGGTTCTGCGGAGGAAGACACGGTATTTCACCGGAAAGAGCATGGGCGTCCAGCCGATAAGGATGTACACTTCCCGGCTTCCAGGGCGAATGGAGTCGTCCTGAGCAGGTGAATTTGACCTTGGAACGGAAGCCGGAACCTCCGGCGAGGAGGCGAAGATGACCATGTCGACCTCGACTGACGTGCTCACTTTTGACACCGCGACGATCCACCGCAACGTCGGTACGGCCAGGCTCGTGGAGATGGCCCTGCACCGCGGAGAGGGCGTCCTGGCCTCAAATGGCGCCCTGGCGTGCGATACCGGAAAGCACACCGGCCGCAGCCCCAAGGACAAGTTTCTCGAGGACACCCCGGGGATTCACGACAACATTGCCTGGGGCAACGTCAATCGTCCCGTGTCACCGGAGACCTTCGCCATCCTTGAAGAGCGGGCTCGCACCTACCTTGCCGCCAAGGAGGACCTCTTCCGATTCGACGGGTACGCGGGAGCGGATGAGCGGTACCGGTTGGGCGTCTCGGTGGTAACCGAGGAAGCCTGGCACTGCCTCTTCGCTTCAACCCTCTTCATCCGCTCCACGCCACGGGAGCAGGCGAGTTTCGATCCGGACTGGCGGATCCTCAATGCCTGCAACCTGAAGATCGATGACTTCGAGGAGCTCGGGCTCAACTCCGAGTCCTGCATCATCCAGTCGCTGGAACAGAAGAAGGTGCTCATCTTCGGCACCCGCTACGCCGGCGAGATCAAGAAGTCCATCTTCTACGCGATGAACTACGACATGCCTGACTGCGACGTGTTTCCGATGCACTGCTCGGCGAACGTCGATTCCCAGGATGAAACCAATGTGGCCCTGTTCTTCGGGCTCTCCGGAACGGGCAAGACCACCCTGTCTGCCGACCCGAATCGCCCGCTCATCGGTGACGACGAGCATGGCTGGTCCGATCAGGGCGTCTTCAACTTCGAGGGTGGCTGCTACGCCAAGTGCATCAAGCTCACCGAGGAGACCGAGCCGCAGATCTGGAACGCGATCCGCTTCGGTTCCGTCCTTGAGAACACCGTCCTGGACGAGAACACCCGTGTTCCCGACTACGACGACGGATCCAAGACGGAGAACACCCGGGTCACCTACCCGGTCAGCTACATCCCAGGAGCCCGCATTCCGTCCATGGGCGGTCATCCCAAGAACGTGATCTTCCTGGCTGCAGATGCCTTCGGGGTTCTGCCCCCGGTGAGCAAGCTCACCCGCGAGCAGGCGATGTACTACTTCATCAACGGGTACACCTCGAAACTCGCCGGCACCGAGGCCGGCGTCACCGAGCCGCAGCCGAACTTCAGTCCCTGCTATGGCGGCCCGTTCCTGCCTCGTCAACCGATGGTCTATGCAGACTGGCTGGCCAGGCGGGCCGAGGAGCATGCGGTCGATGTCTGGCTGCTCAATACCGGCTGGACAGGTGGGCCATACGGAACAGGGGAGCGATTCAGCCTCGCCTACACCCGTGCCTTCGTCACCGGCATTCTTGATGGCACTCTCCGAAACGTCGAGTACATCGAGGATCCGATCTTCGGGCTCTGGATGCCGAAATCGGCCCCCAACGTGCCCAGCGACATCCTGCACCCGCGATCCACCTGGGCCGATGTCGACGCGTATGACGCTCAGGCCAGGAAACTCGCAGGACTCTTCCGGGGCAACGATGGCAAGTATGACCTCACAGACGAGGTCCGATCTGCCGGCCCCCGGGGCTGATGGTCCGATAAATCGACGATTCCAGCCGGCGGGGCCCGATTCGGGCCCGGCGTGGCGTCATGGTTTCCACGAGGTCCAATGAAATCGAATACGCGGGTGAAGAGGCCCCTTGTTTGTCCCGATGTCCAGTGACGGAGGCAGGCCACGGTGGAGCCTGCCCGTTTGATTGACTCGTAACGAGGGACCTGGGGATGCATGTCTTTGAGAAAGATGTCCTGACGACCGGCGAAGTTGCAAAGATCTGCAACGTCGCATCCCGAACCGTCAGCAAATGGTTTGATTCCGGCCAGATCCAGGGATATCGAATCCCGGGATCCAAGGACCGGCGAATCCCGGTCGCCAACCTGGTGACCTTCATGAAGGAACACGGAATTCCGATGGACGGCCTGATGTCGGGCAATCCTCGTGTCCTGATCGTCGATCAGGAGGCAGAGGTGCTCAGCACGCTCCAGTCCATCCTCCGCAACGAAACCAGCTACGAGGTCCGGACCGCGGACTCGACGTTCTCAGCCGGCATGGAGTGTGAGCGGTTCCGCCCGCACGTGCTGCTGATGGACATCCAGATGGATGAATCCAACTCGCGTCGGTTCTGCAACTGGATCCGCACCAGCGAAGATCACGCTGGAACGCGCATCATCGCGATGAGCAGCCGTCTCAACGACGGGCAGGCGACGCTCCTGGCCCAGCAGGGCTACGACGCATCACTGAAGAAGCCCTTCAGCGTCCGGCAGCTCATCGACAGCATCGAGCAGGTCAACGCGATCGTCTACTGACCCCGGGTGCCGGATCACTGCCCCGGCCTCGAATTACATCCCCCACGACCCGCTGTCCCGCCCGGGAGAGCGGGTCGTTGCGTTCAACCGCGGCAGGGGCCCTACAATCTCGTCGTGCGAATCGCCCTGGCCCAACTCGACCCGATCATCGGTGACCTCGACGGCAACGTCGATGCGATCCTCGCTGCCGTCGCCGAGGCCCATGCGGCCGGGGCCGACGTACTGCTCTGCCCGGAATTGGCGGTCTGCGGGTACCCCCCGCGGGATCTGCTGCTGCGGAAAGGGTTCGTGGAAGCCTGCGAGCGTGCCGTGCATCGGATCGCCTTGGAATCCGGTGGGTGTTGCACGATCGTCGGTGCACCGCGACGACTCGAGACAGGAGGCCTGGCCAACAGCGCCTTCGTCTGCCGCGACGGTGCGGTACAGGCCGTGGCCGACAAGCAACTGCTTCCCGGGTACGACGTCTTCGACGAGGATCGGTATTTCCGCCCCGGGCAGCGAGTCTGCGAGTGCCGTCTCGATGGCGTGCACCTGGGCGTGCTCCTGTGTGAGGATGCATGGCAGGCTCGGGATGTCGGCAGCGGGCCCGAACGGTACTCGGTGAATCCGGTGGCCGACCTGGCCGCGGCCGGGGTCGACCTGCTGCTGGTGCCCAGCGCATCGCCCTTCGTCGTCGGCAAGCATGCCCGGCATGCGGCGGAACTGGTCCGCCTCGCATCGCGGCATGAACTGTCCGTGGCGGTGGTGAACCAGCGGGGGGCCAACGACGACCTGGTCTTCAATGGTGAGGCGTTCGTGGTCGATGCCCAGGGCAGCGTCCACTACGCCCGCAGGGAATTCGAACAACAAGGCTCCCTCATCGACCTCGTCGATCTTGACGACAAGCACACCGTGGAGGTCGAAGAACTGGATGCCCATGCCGCCCGGTGGCATGCACTGGTTGAGGCGGTGGAGGGGTACGTGCGAAAGACCGGCCACCGCGAGGTGGTGCTTGGGCTCAGCGGTGGGATCGATTCCGCCCTGGCCGCGACCATTGCCGCGGCGGCCATCGGCGGAGCCAACGTCACCGGCGTACTGATGCCATCGCGTTTCTCGTCGCAGGGATCCCTGGATGATGCGCGGGCCCTGGCCGTGAACCTCGGACTCGGTGACGTGATCGAACTGCCGATCGAATCCCTGCATGCGGGCGTGCGTGACACGCTGGGCGAGGAAGGGGCGACCGGCGTGACGGACCAGAACATCCAGGCCAGGCTGCGCGGGCTGCTGCTGATGGCCATCGCCAACGAGCGTGGGGCCCTCGTGCTGGCGACCGGGAACAAGTCGGAACTGGCGATGGGCTACGCGACCCTCTACGGCGACATGAACGGCGCGGTTGCCGTTCTCGGTGATGTCTACAAGACCGACGTGTACTCCATGGCGGAATGGATCAACGAGCATCCCGAAACGAACGGGTTCGGCACGCCGCCGATTCCCACGGCTTCGATCACCAAGCCGCCGTCGGCGGAACTGGCCGAGAACCAGTTCGACGAGGACAGCCTGCCTCCCTACGACGTACTCGACGACATCCTTCGTCGACTCATCGATGACGACCGTTCGGTGGCCGAGGTCCTCGGGGACGTCGAGCACGAGCCGGAACTGGTGCACCGGGTGGCCCGCATGCTCGACATCGCCCAGTTCAAGCGGGAACAGGCCGCGGTCATCCCCAAGACGTCCTCGAGGGCCTTCGGCCGTGGTCGGCCCTGGCCGATCGTGTCCCGCGACGGTTCACGGGTGCCCGCCGACGCATCACGATCCACTTCCGACCCCTCCGTATAATCACGCCATGCCCATCCGCCCCCTGTCCACGCTGCTCATCAACCAGATCGCGGCCGGTGAAGTGGTCGAGCGACCCGCCAACGTCGCCAAGGAACTCATTGAGAACGCAATCGATGCGGGTGCGACCCGCATCGAGGTGCTCGTCAATGGTGGGGGACGCGAACGACTTCGGGTGATCGACAACGGGTCCGGGATCCCGGTGGATGAACTCGCCCTGGCGGTGTCTCCGCATGCAACGAGCAAGATCGATGCGTTGGAGGATCTCGACGCGATCGCCACGATGGGATTTCGCGGGGAAGCACTGGCTTCCATCGGTGCCGTCAGCCGCATGATCCTCACCAGCTGCACGCCGGGATCAAGCGAGGGCGGACGCATCACGGTCGAAGGTGACCGGGTCGATGGCCCGGAGCCCGCGGGCTGCCCGCCTGGTACGACGGTCGACGTGCACCAGCTCTTTGCGAGAACTCCAGCTCGTCGCAAGTTTCTCAAGGCGGATGGCGCCGAGACGCGGCGAGTCCGTGAACTGATGCTTCGCCTGGCACTGTCGCACCCGTCCATCGCCTTCGCGCTGGTCTCGGGCGATCGCACCCTGCTTGATCTTCCTGCAACCACCGAACCCCGCCAGCGCGTACTGGACGTGCTCGGGGGAGAACTCGACGACCAGTTGATCGAGGTCGACGCTTCCGACGCGGAGGCCTCCATCGGCATCTGGGGCCTGGTCGGTCGACCGGCCGTGGCGAGGCCGACCACCCGGCACCTGCACCTGTTCCTCAATGGCCGTCCGATCGTCGACCGTTCGCTGTCACACGCCGTCCGCGAAGCCTATCGAGGCCTGATCGATCCGGGCCGGACCCCGACGGCGGTCCTGTTCCTGGAACTGGATCCTGCCCGGGTGGATGTGAACGTCCACCCGACGAAGACGGAAGTCCGGCTCCGCGACGATCGCCTCGTCTACTCCCGACTGCACCGTGCGATTACCGAGGCCCTGGCCGGTCACGACCTGACGGCTTCGGCGCGGTTCCCATCGGCGGAGGCAACCGGGCCCGCAACGGTGTCGACCCGGCGCGAGTTCGGTGCCCGCCACGAATCCACGCAGCCGATGATGCCCCGACTCGATGGCCAACGTGGGTTCGATGTCGACGAGGCCCGTGCCATGATGGAGTCGCCCGAGGCGCCGGCCCCGTCCCTGCTGGCTTCGACGCCGGCCACCCCGGTGATCCAGGTGCACGGCAGTTACATCGTGGCCGAGGACGACGAAGGTGTGGTGATCATCGACCAGCATGCACTGCACGAGCGGATCATGTTCGGAACGCTGCTGGATCGTGTCCTGCAGGGCACGCTGGATTCACAGCGTCTGCTCGCACCGGCCATCGTGGAGACGGACACCGAGCAACTTGACGGACTTGATCGCATCGGGCCATTGCTGGCCCGACTGGGCATCGAGGCGGAGGTGATGGGCCCGACCAGCATCGGCATCCACGCAATCCCCGTCCTGCTGCTTGAACGCAACGTGGACATCGTCGAGTTCATGGCCGAACTGCTCGCCAAGGCCGGCAGCGGCTCGCTGCCTCCGGATGAGGAAGCCGCTCTGCAGGAGGTGCTCGACATGATGTCCTGCCGAGCCGCAGTCAAGGCCGGCGAACAACTCAATGAACTCGAGATGGCCGAACTGCTGCGACAACGTGACCTGGTGGAGCGATCCAGTCGCTGCCCGCACGGTCGGCCCACGACGCTCCGGCTGAGTCTCGAGGATCTTGAGAAGCAGTTCGGTCGGCGTTAGCCGCCGCTGACGGGCCCGATCAGGGCCACCGTATCCCCATCACCAAGAACCTGCATGCGTGTCGCGTAGCGCTCGTTGACCGCGATGGCAAGGGTGGTGTTCCGGGCCTCGATGGCCGGGTGGGCCGCAGCAAGGTGGGCAAGTGCCTGCTCGACATCGGCTCCTTCTTCGAGTTCGATCGTCATCGACCCTGTTCCAAGGGCCTCGGCCAGTTCGGCAAAGCAGAGCACGGTGATGCGCATCGGGAACCTCAGGGCCAGGGAAGAAAGGGAAGGCGGGTGCCGGCGGGAACCGGCTGGTCCTGCATGGGCAGGGCGACGAGCCCATCGGTTTCCGCGGTGTGGGCGAGGTCACCCGAACCCTGCCAGTGGGGAACGGTCGCGTCTCCGGCCGCATCGAGCACGGCGGGGCGGAACTGGCTGCGTCGTGGATTGGGCTGCACATCACGTGCAAGCGTGATCTCCCGCCAGGGCACCGGCGCGGCGCAACCGAGTTTCGCGTGCAGCACGGGCCAGAGAAACAGGCAGGCCATGGCCAGGACGGAGACGGGGTTTCCGGGCAGGGAGACGACCATGGTGCCACTGTTGTCTCGGGCGACGCGGATGGGACGTCCCGGCTGGATCGCGGCTCCTGCCAACAGGGTCGTGACGCCAAGTGCGTCGAGCATCGGAGGGATGAAGTCGCGATCCCCGGCGCTGATGCCGCCAACGGTGACCACCACGTCGGCAGTGGCCAGGGCGGTCTCCAGTGCCGCGCGGACATCATCGGGCTCATCGGGGACATGGTGGTGCGCTGCCAGGACGGCCCCCATGCGTTCGATCAGTCCGCCGAGCATCGGCCCGTTGCTGTTGCGGACCTGGTGGGGCAGTGGGTCGCAGGTGCGATTGACGATCTCGTCTCCACTGGTGAGCAGGTGCACGCGCGGTCGGGTTCGGACCGTGACGGCATCGAGACCGACGGCGGCGGCCAGGCCAAGATGGGCGGGAGCCAGCCGTGTGCCTGGTTGCACCAGGACATCATCCTTGCCCGCATCGGCACCACGGAGGTGGATGGCGTTGCCCGCGGGCAGGTCGGTGGACTGGAACCGCACGGACGCTCCGTTGCGGTCCCCACGATCACTGCGTTCGTGGGGGATCACCATGTCCAGCGTCTCGGGGACCGGCGCGCCGGTGGCGATGGCGACGCATGTTCCCGGGGGCACGTCCACGGTCGCGGGTTGGCCGGCGGCCACGGTGGCGACGACCTGGAACGTGTCGGATTGCTGCAGATCGGCGTGCCGCATGGCGTATCCGTCCAGGGCGGCACGATTGAACGGGGGCTGGTCGCGATCGGCGCGCACGCCGTCGGCGAGAATTCGATCCATCGCCCCGTCGAGGGCGACGGATTCAGTGCTCGTCATCACCTCGGCGTGCCGCAGCACCTGCTCAAGGGCGTCCTCGTAGTTGGGAAGGGGGGGCATGGGTGGAGTGTAGGGGCAGCGGGCGCTCAACGCGGGTCGTAGGCTTCGTCACCATCGGAGAGGAATCCATTGTCGGGAAATGCGAGCAGATCCGATACGTGCTGAGGCAGGGCATCGAAGTGCCGTCCACGTCGCGGATCGTGGTTGGAGGCGACGTGTCCGTCGATGTACCCGACATTCGTGTGTCCACCGTGGCGAAACGCCTGGGCGCCGCCGCAGGAGAGTTCCATCTCCTGCACGGGCGAACGCATGAACTTGTTGGCTCCGAGTCGGTAACCACCCTCGCCGAAGAGGGCGGTGGTACCAGCCCGGCGGCACTGGGCCAGGGTCAACTGGGTTGCCATTCCGGGCGTACCGGGCTCGGCCAGTGCCGGCTTGGAGAGCAGCAGTTCCCAGCAGCCGGCACCTTCGACGCCATGGGATGCGCTCATCGCGGCCACGAACGCCACGTTGTAGTTGTAGCCGGTTGGCAGGGTGGGACCGCTCCAGTTGTCACTGCCCGCGTAGGCGGGACATTGCAGCACACGATCGGGATGCGAGGTGTATTCCCACAGCAGGCCCGGTCGTGCGAAGGCACCGTCGTCGGTGCGGGTCCACCAGTCCCAGGCCCGAACGTCGCCGGATGCGGAGTTGATCTCGGAGCCAGTGAGCAGCCCGGGTGGGAACCGACCGTCATGCTCGATGGCCCAGGTTCGTGCCGCCACGGTCATGGTGCGCAGGTTCGTCTGGCCCTGCATCCGTCGAGAGGCAGTGCCGACATTGTCGACGATCGGTACCAGGACGCCCACCAGAACCGAAACGACGGCGATGACGACGAGAATCTCGACGAGGGTGAAGGCGCGGGCTACCACGGGGAAGCACCCCAGCCGGCAAGCACGAGCAGCAGATCGCCGATGTCCACGAGCCCGCTTCCGTCGGCATCGGTCCAGTGGCCATGGCCGTTCCAGTCGGAGAGCATGAGCAGGAGATCGCTGATGTCGATGAACCCGTCGAGGTTCACGTCCCCGGGTCGGTAGGGGGCGACGTCGGCGACGGCATCGAGTTCCGGGGCGAAGAAGGCGTCGGCCGGCACGCTGATGCGGACGAAGTAGATGGAGTCGAGGCCCAATGGGGCCAGGTCGATGCCCACGCCGCCACCGGAACCATCGTAGAACTGCACGACGGCGTCGTATGCAAGCCCGGTCGTATCGAGCAGTCCGAGAGCCGGGTCGATCGGTCGAACGAATGAGCTGGGCATGTTGCCAGGGTCGAAGGTGTAGGCGGGCGCATCCATGTACGCCATGGTGGGCCAGGGTGCATCGGCAGTCACGTCTTCGACCAGGTGCCATGTGGTGCCGTCCGCACTGACCTCGACGAGGCCGCCATCGGCGCCGAAGAATCCGCCGATGACACCTTCGGGCCAGTTCGTGTCCAGGCAGCCGGCGTTGCCGAAGACGAGCAGGTCGATTCCGTAGGGGTTCTCGGGGTGATCGGCGACCGGTTCATCGAATGCAAGGGTGATCCAGCCACCGGGGCCGATGGACACGATGTCCTCCGTTGCCCAGGCCGGAACAAACGGCGTGACGACTTCGCCGTCAACGGTCAGTCGAGTGGGTGGACCAAGGGCGGTGGTGGGGTCGTCGTACCCGACGGTGCCGCCGAGGCCGGCGTTGAAATCCACCACCGAATCGGCATGGGAATCCGGGTGTGCAGCCAGGGCAAGGAGCAGGCAGGTCAGCAGGGGCACGGGCGCACTCCGGGGTCATGTTCCCCAAAGTGGTGGGAAGCGCGGAAGGGGGATCTTGTGAATTCGCGGGTGCTCGCCGGCCCTGGGGAACGCGTGGGGGCGATGGCCGGCGAACCCGATCCGCGCGGGCTGCAGGTACCGGGGGCAGGTTTTCCGACTCCGGGCTCCTCGTCACGCCTTCCCACCCCGCTGGGGCAGTGGCTGCTGTGACTCGGTTCCCCATGGTGGGGGCCCGTTACGGCGGCGCGTCCGCGGCGGTTTTTCACCGCACTTCCCTGCCGGTGCCCAGCACAAAACCGCGTGCGAGGGCCCCGGACGTGGCCTACTGTACCACGGGGCCCAGAGACCCGCAGCGAGGCGGCCTGCTCGTTGACACCCCCACGCAGCGAGGCTATTCTCGGCCTTCTTGACCCCGTCCGGGCCGTTTTGGCCCGGTGGTTTGTGACGTTGCCCGGTACGCCGGGCGATACCAGTTGGAGTGCTGCTTGATGCCCATCTTCGAAACTCTTCGCGGGGCCGTGGTCCTGCTTGCCGCCACCTTCGCCATCGTGGGTCCTGCGTCAGCGGCATGGCCGCCGACCTCCCCGGCCACTGTGCAGCGGGCGGGTGAACAGCACCTCGACGACTTCGTCCACTATGCGCTGACGGCCAACATCGACTTGGCCAAGGCCAACGCAGAGTGGCTGCTCAAGAACGTCAAGACCGATGAAGGGCTTGCGACACTGCTCGGGCAGTCCACGGTGACACCACGCCGATTCGAGCGTGCGTTGCGTTGGGCGATGGAAGTTCCTGAACTCTCCGAGACGGCCAGCGATCTGGCCAATCGGATCGAGCAGGGGCGCCTTTCGCTTTCACGCGACCAGGAACGAGTTGCCGCATCCATCGCGATGCTCGACGGCACACGGCGTGACCAGATGCTGGCCCAGGGCCGTCTCGTCGCTGCCGGCGAGTACGCCGTCCCCGCGCTGCTGCGTGAAATGATTGATGGTGACAACGAGGAACGCCGCTGGGCCTCGGCCCAGTTGCTGCGTGAAATCGGACGTGAGTCAGTGACGCCGCTGGTGGTGGCGCTGCCGAACATCGCTCCCGAGCACCAGCGTCGGGTGACCGAGATCCTCGGAAGCATCGGGTACAACCATGCCGGTCCGGCCCTGCTTGAACTGTCCATGCACACGGATACCCCCGCGTTCGTGCGTGAATCCGCCGCCAAGGCCTATCGTCGGCTCGGCGGCAACCCCGAGGTCGATCAGCCGGCCATGCTCTACACCGTCCTGTCCCAGCAGTACTTCGATGGGGCTGAGCACCTGGTCGCCGATCCCTATGGTGACGTCAACAACATCTGGGAGTACGACTCCTTCGCAGGACTGACCACGACCCAGGTTCCCACCGAACTCTACGGTCCGATCATGTCGATGCGATCCGCAGGCCGTGCCATCCAATACGACCGGAACAATTCCGCCGCCGTGGCCCAGTTCATCGCTTCGAATCTCCGACGCGAGAACATGATGCCCGATGACTATGTCGATCCGATCTTCGGTGATCTGGAATACAGCCCGCAGTTCTATGCGACGATCTACGGTTCGAGTACCGGACAGGACGTCCTCGTCCTGGCCATCGACAGCCGTGACACGCCACTGGTGCGGGATTCACTCGAAGCACTCGGCAAGACCACGGGTGAGGGCACGCTCTTCAGTGAGTACCTCGATCGACAGCCACTGCTTGAAGCATTGCAGTACCCCGACCGCCGAGTGCAATACGACTCGGCGCTCATCCTGGCACGGGCCCTGCCTCGCAGTGCGTTCGCCGGTTCCTATCGAGTGGTTCCGACGCTCGCGTCCGCCGTGCGGACTGGAGGCGACGAGTACGCCGTCGTGATCGCCGACAGCCGTGAGGATCAGCGGGCTGCCGCGGATCGACTTGAAGCCCTCGGTTTCACCGTGGTGGGCACCGGATCTTCCGCTGATGAACTGGTGGATCCCATCAGTCGGTCACCTGGCATCGACCTGGCCGTGATTCGCAAGGCGAACATGAAGATGGACGACCAGAACATGGCGGAACTGCGGCGGAATCCCAAGACATCCGCGACCCCGATTTTGATGATCGTCTCCGCCGGTGACATGCCCAAGTTCACATCCGCCTATCGAACGGATCCCCTCGTGGGTGTATCGCGCTTCGGAGTCTCCGACAGCGCGTTCGCCGCCTCGGTCGAATCCCTCATGGAACGTGGTGTCGGTGGGCGTCTCAGCCAGATCGACGCGGAGATCTACGCGATGGAAGCCCTTGGCGCGTTGCGTGAGATTGCGCTGGCCCGCCCCGGTGCCTACGCCATCGGCGATTCCGAGTCCGCCCTGATCGATGCCCTGGCCGAGCGGACCGGTGGATCCCGCCTGCTCGTGGCCGAGATCCTGTCTCTGATCGAGAGCGAGCGAGCCCAGCAGGCCCTGTTGGATGCCGCCCTCGCCGAGGATGTCGGTGCCGACCGGGTTCCGCTTCTGGATCGAGCGTCCTCATCCGTACGGCGTTGGGGCAACCGCTCCCATCGTCGGCACGTCGAGGAACTGCGGTACCTCATCGATCATTCATCCGGCGAAGTCGCCGATGCCGCGGCTCGCACGCACGGGGCGATGAATCTGCCCCCGCAGGAGTCGATCACGATCGTCATTCCGGGCGAATGACCACGCCCGAATCGATGCAATGCCGCCCTAGCTCAGTTGGTAGAGCGGAGCTTTCGTAAAGCTCAGGTCACCGGTTCGAGTCCGGTGGGTGGCTTTCCTTCCCCAACGCCGCGTCCTTCGACGCGGCGTTGATTGTTTTTGCTTGTTAGGTGAGGGGGATCGTGATCCAATGGACTTCCCGGAGGTGACTCGTGCGCAGCGTGGCAGCATGCATCGTCCTGCTTGGTGGGTCCCTTCCCGCCGCAGCGGTCGACTGGACGGTCGACGACGACGGGCCAGCCGACTTCGACTCGATCCAGGCCGCTGTCGATGCCGCCGCCGACGGCGACGACATCACGGTCGCTGCCGGCATCTACACCTCTTCCCAGTCGGGCCACGTGGTTGACCTGCTGGGCAAGGCGATCAGCCTGCGGTCCATGGACGGCGCCGCGGTGACGATCATCGACGGACAGGGGGCCCGCCGCGGCATCGCCTGCGTTTCCGGCGAAGGCCCCGCAACCCTCGTCGAGGGGTTCACCATCGAGAACGGCTTCGCCAGTTCATACGACTACGACGAAGACGGCACGATCGACACCTGGGAGGACTCCGGTGGAGGGTTGATGCTGCTTGGAAGCAGCCCGGTGCTGCGATCGTGCCGCGTACGCAACTGCGTGGCCGACAGTGGTGGGGGGATCTACAACCTCTTCGGCAGCGAGCCGCTGATCGAAGGCTGTGCCTTCGAGTCCAACACGGCCGTTCACGGGGGAGGGATGCGCAACTTCCAGGCCAGCGTGGTGCTCCTGGACTGCACCTTTACGGGCAACGCCGCCGACTTCGGAGGAGGGATCTACGGCTACGACAACGCTTCCACCATCACGGGCTGCACGTTCACACAGAACGTCGCCAGCGCCAGTGGAGGCGGGCTCTACTGCCAGCAGGGGATGCTCACGTTGACCCAGGCCTGGTTCCAGGGAAACACCGCCGGCGCCTTCGGGGGTGGACTCCTGTGCATCGAGGGATCGCCGCAACTGGAGTCCTGCACGTTCCTGGACAACACCGCCGAGGGCGGCGGCGGCGGGGCCTGCAACTACGGGTGCAGTTCGACGATCGTGAGCTGCCTCTTCGCGGGAAACACCACGGCGGGCGGTGGAGGCGGACTGCTGAACTACATCGACAGCAACCCGCTGATCAATGGCTGCCACTTCATCGCCAACGAGGCCGTTCGCGGTGGGGGTGTCGGCAGCACAAACGGCAGCGAGCCGAACCTCTCGTTCTGCCGCTTCCTCGACAACGTGGCCATCGAGGGTGGAGGGGGGCTCGACGCCGACGATGCCCCGACCCGGCTCATCGATTCCATCTTCTGCGGGAACATGCCGATCGACCTGGCTGGTCCGATCGACGATCGAGGCTGGAACCTGTCGTGGGCGACCTGCGGTGACTGCAATGGCAACGGCATCGAGGATGAGCTGGACATCGAGACCGGGATGTCCAGCGACATCGACGGTGACGGTCTTCCCGACGAGTGCGAGATCGACTGTGATGGTGATGGCGTCATCGACCTGGTGGAACTGCTCGAGGGCACCGCCGCCGACATCGACGCCGACGGGCATCCCGACGACTGCGAGGATTGCGACGGCAATGGTCTTCCGGACGACTGGTCGATCGAAAATGGCCTGGCCGTTGACTGCGACGGCAACCTCGTGCCCGACTCATGCGAGGCGGACTGCAATGGAAACAACATCAACGATGCGTGCGACATCGCCGACGGTACCAGCCAGGATGACGATGGGGACGGGATTCCCGACGAATGCCAGTTCGAGTGCATCGGTGACTACACCGGCGACGGCACGGTGGGCGTCGATGACCTGCTGCGGGTCATCGAACGGTGGGGGATTCCCTACGGCGTCGACGACCTGCTTGCCGTCATCCAGGGATGGGGACCGTGTCCCTGAGCTGCTGGTAGGATCCAGCCATGAACCGGGAACTCGAACACACGGCGCTCATTGACGAGGGATCCGGTCCCGACGCCTTCGTCTGCCTGCACGGGTGGTGCTGCCGGACCGGCGACTTTGCCCAGCAGGTCCGGGCCCTGTCGAATCGATGCCGGGTGTTCGTACTCGACTGGCAGCAGCGACTGATCGAACGTGGGGGTGATTGCAGTTTCGGCGACATCTGTCGAGACATCACCGAGGCCATCTCCGATGCGGGCATCGAGCGGCCGATTCTCTGTGGGCACAGCCTCGGAGGATTTCTCGCAGCGCAACTTGCATTCAATCACCGGCTGCCCAACAAGGGACTGCTGATCCTTGACAGTACGCTGCCGCTTCCGGAGAAGGTGCGATCAATCTGGCGCGATGCCGCCCGCAAGCTGGAGGCGGGGCCGTACATGGAGGTGTTCCCCGGTATCGAAAGCCCGTTCTTCGTCGACTCCGAGGCAGGGGAACTGAAGGACTCGATCATGCGGGCGATGAGCGAGCAGCCGCCAGCCGTCGCCATCGGTCTGCTCGACGAGATCTGCTCCTATGACTGGGACCGCGAACTCGTCGGCATCGACGTGCCGGTTCACATGGTGGCCTCGCAGCACGGCATCCTGAATCTCGAAGCCTTCCACGCATACGTACCTGATGCAACCAGTGAGCGCATCAAGGACAGCGGTCACTTCATCACGGTCTTCCACCCGGATCGGGTGGAGCAGGCGATGTGCAGGATGATGCAGTAGCGATCAGGCGGGTTTCTGGAAGAGGCAGAAGTGCACGCTGGCCATCGATGCCAGGGGCCCCCCTCGGGAAATCTTGTCGAGCATGCGCACCGTCGACAGGATCGGCCAGCCCTCCATGGCTCGGGGCACATGGACATGACCGATCCGGCGGTCGATGGTCAGGCCGGCGTCGCGAGCGGCGGCTTTCATGTGGCCAGCGGGAATCCAGCTTGAGTAGACCTCCTGATCCACGGCGGCGCTTCGCTTGTTGATTCGGCGTGCGGCCGGCCAGTACCAACTGCGAAGGTTCGCGTAGTTGATCAGGATGGTGCCCCCGGGACGTACGACACGGGCCATCTGCCCAAGCGCGACTTCCGGATGTTCCAGGTGGTTGTAGACGTTCAGGGAGATGGCGTGATCGAATGTTCCGTCCTCGAAGGGCAGTTCGTAGATCGAGCCTTCGACCACATCTTCCAATCCTGCTTCAAGTCCGGCCTGGGTGATGTTGTTCCTGGCCACTTCCAGCATCTGGCTGGACAGGTCGCAGATGGTCATCTTCATGCCGTTCTTCAGCAGCGGCATGGTGAATCGTGCTGTTCCCTGACCGATTTCAAGAGCATGTCCCGACCACGAGCCGCAGAGGTCCGCAACGAGCGCCTGCTGGACGTCGTTGGTGAACCGGCCGGCGGGGGAGATCCACCGCTCGGCGTCGTACTGGTGGCTGTCGGCGTCGTAGAAGGCCTGATTCGATTTCTCTTGCATCTTGTTCATGATGATCCCGTGATGATTCCTTCGTACATTCTATTGTACGTCGCCGAAGCCCTGGTTGGTTCGAAGGTTTCCAGGGCGAATCGCCTGGCATCTTCACCAGCTTTTTCCCTGAGGGTGGAGTTCTCTGCGTATTCCAGCATGGCGAGGGTCATCTCCTGCACATCGGAGGGGTTCACCAGCCGGCCACGTGGCGGTGCAATGAGTTCCGGCATGCCCCCCACATCGGATGAGATCACCGGGACACCGCTGGCCAGCGCCTCCATGGCCGCTACGAAGTAGTCGGAGGGGCCAAGTGAATCCATGAACGGACTGATCAGCATGTCCGCATTTCGGACGATCGCCGGCATGTTGTCGATGATTCCCAGCTGGACCACGAGCGGCTCGATGCCCAGTTCGTCGATCTGCCTGCGAAGGGCCTGCAGATCGGGTTGCGAGGAGGATCTCGGCAGTTCGGTGGTGATCACCAGGCGGGCCTGTTCACAGTTCTTCTGCATGGCTGCAAAGGCATCGAGGACCCGAGTGAGGTTCTTCTGGGACGTGGCGTTGCCTACGA
Organism: Phycisphaerales bacterium; assembly: GCA_029245245.1. Lineage (GTDB taxonomy): Bacteria > Planctomycetota > Phycisphaerae > Phycisphaerales > SM1A02 > UBA854. Next base: position 1,956 of record JAQWPT010000031.1, on the reverse strand, counting down.
AGAGGATGACGGTGTGTTCGGCAGTGAGGCCGATCGCTTCACGTACTGCGGCATCCCTTCCTGGTTTGAACCGTTCCAGATCGACGGCGGGGGGGACGACCTGGACTCCCGGAAGTCCCCACGCCTCCATCGAGTCGGCGACGTTCCGGCTCATCGCCGAGAGCATGTCGAGTCGCCTTGCGCTGCGATGAAGAAGCCACTTGATCATCGGCCGGTTCCAGCGTCCGCCGCGCTCCGGAACGGGACAGTACATGGTGTGCACGGTGGGAAGTCCGGATCGGGTTCGGATACGACTTGCCGCCAGCAGATAGTCGGCGAATCCACTGTGGACATGCGCGATGTCGAACTCGTTGCGGTGGGCACGGGCCCATGCCGATGCGGCTCGAACGAAGCGGACCCCGTGCGAGATGGATCCCGGATCGGCGTCTGCGAAGAGTTCCACGGTTCGGACATTCGGGGTGATGGAGCCGCGGCCGGCCGGATCGGCCATGTGGGAGACGATCGTCACCTCGTGTCCGTCGCGTCCCTGGGCGATGGCCAACTCAAGCAGAGCGCTTGAATAGCCGCCGATGATCGTTCGGCCGCCGAAATAGGGAAACTGCGGGATGGCATGTAGAATTCGCATGCTGGAAAGATCGGAGTCAGTCCATTATCGGTTTTCAATACGTGAATCTGACACTGATATTCTCAGGTTGATGACCGCCGATACAGCGTTTCATACTGTTCGGCGATGACATCGGGAGCAAGCCACTTCTGGACGTATTCCCGGCCGCGGAGCCCCAGGTCCGGCAGTGCCTCCTTCTGATCGATGAGCATGGTGGCCATGCCATCGGCGAAGGCTGTGGGGGTTCGGTCGACGATCGACATGCCCGATTCCTCGAGTTCCCGCCAGATATCAGTTCCCCGGGTGGTGAGCACCGGGGTGCCGCAGAGCATTGCCTCGGGATAGACGAGTCCGAAGTTCTCCTGCTGGGTCGCCAGCGCGAACAGGTCGGCCATGGCGTACAGCGAGAGTTTCAGATCGCCCACGACCATGCCGAGGAATTCAACCTGATCGGAAACGCCTTGTTCCCGTGTCCGCTGCTGCATTGTCTGGAGGTAGGCGTCATCACCGGTGCCGGCGATCAGCAGGCGTATCCTGGTTCCACGTTCCTTCAGGATCGCAGCGGCGTCGATGAGGGTCTCGATCGACTTCTTCTCATGAACACGGCTGAGAAAGAGCACCACCGGATCGGTCGTGTCGCCGAATTCCGCTCGAGCCAGATCCGCCTTCGGCATCGTTTCATAGGGGGCCATGTCCATGACCAGGGGGATGACGTCGGGATCTCGTGGCAGCCATCGTGACGCCTGTCGACGTTCCTCTTCGGCCGTGGCGAGAATCGAGGCGGCTCCGGAAACCATGCTTCGAATGATCGTCCGCAGGAAGGTCCGTTTCTTCAGGCCTCGAACCGCCATGGACCAGTCGTCCAGCATTCCATGGATGCTGAGCACCCATGGGGTTCCCGTCGCGCGGGCGACGCTTGCGATCTGTGGATTGGAGAGGCACCAGAGGGCGTGGATGTGGATGACATCGGCCTGTTGGATGCAGGGCTTGGCGCGTTCCAGGGAGGCGCCGTCGAGGCGGCCGAGAGCTCGAAGTGGATTCAGTTCGACCAGTCGCGGGCAGTTGGCTTCACCGGCCTTCCACGAATCCGGGACATCGGTCGCATCCGGGGTCAGCCAGGTGACCTCGTGCCCCCTTCGGGCAAGCACGCTGCAGATATCCATGGCCGCCCGTACCGTGCCGCCGACGCTGAAGCGTGTCGTCGGCACGTAATGCACGATGCTCAATGTGTCCCCGTTGGCCATGGCCGTGGATCATCCTTTCCGTGGAGGGCAATCATACGCCAGCGGAGATGGCGTGACAGCCCCCCCGATCCGGATGGACCGAGGGGGCTGGTTCGTACATGGGATGTG
>JAQWPT010000029.1 GCA_029245245.1 Phycisphaerales bacterium | reverse complement strand
CCCAGCGGGGTGTTCCCAATGCATTCGGTCCACAGCGATTCGGTCGCTGTGGCGACAACCACCTTCTCGGGAAACTGCTTCTGCAGGAAGACTGGTCAGGCGTGGCTGGTCACCTCGCCGATGGGCGCAGCGGTCAACTTGAATCCCGGGTTCGACGGGACCTCGAACGCGGCACGCTCCCCGAGGCGGCCTGCCGCGCGATACCGGGTCGACTGCGACGGTTCTGGAACGATTCCCTGCAGGCTGCACTCTTCAACGCAGTGTTGAGAGCACGCATCGAGCGTGGTGACTGGTCGCGTCCGGAGCCAGGCGATCTGGTCTGGAGTCACGCCACACGTCGCACCTTCCTGTTCAAGGCCGAGGACCTGGAGGATCCCGATACCTGTGACCGCATCGACAACGGCATCCTCGTTCCGACCGGTCCGATGTGGGGCCGTGCCATGCGGGCGCCGGGCGATGACATGGTCGCTTTCGAGCACGCCGTGGCGAACGGGCTCGATCCGGAACTCGTTTCCCTGCTGGTCGATGCGGGGCGATCCAAGGGAACGCGCCGGCCGTTGGCGGTGCCGTTGAACCACCCCTCGGCGCAGTCGGAGATGGATGAGCACGGCGGCTGCATCATGGTGCAGTTCGAACTGCCGCCGGGCGCGTACGCGACCACGGTCCTGCGCGAACTGCTCGGCACGGAGTCAGCGCTTGCGTCGAGCTTCGAAGAAGGATGAGAGCAGCTGGGCGCACCGTGGCTCCAGCACGCCGCCGACGACTTCGAGGGTGTGGTTGAGCCGCTCGTCCTCGGGAATCATGTAGAGCGTCTCGCAGGCGCCGGCCTTCTCGTCCCAGGCACCGAAGACGACACGGTCCAGTCGGGCATTGACCAGGGCTCCGGCGCACATCGGGCACGGCTCCAGCGTCACGGCCATCGAGCAGTGTTCCAGCCGCCAACTTCCGGTACGAAGTCCGGCTTCACGCAGGGCGACGATCTCCGCGTGAGCGGTCGGGTCGTGGTCGTGTTCCCGCCGGTTGCTTCCGGTCGCGATGATGCGCGTGTCATCGTAGATCACGGCGGCCACCGGGATTTCTCCATCGCGCCCAGCGGCCCCGGCCAATTCGATGGCGTGCTCCATCATCTCGATGTCGCGTGGGGACGGCGTGCCGGCGTCATCGGTCACGGTCGGCCTTTCGCATTTCCGGCCAGTCGTGAGGCGGGCACGAGCTGGAGCACCAGAATGCCGAGTTCGTAGAGCAGGTAGAGGGGGATGAGCATCAGGAACATCGACATCACGTCCGCTGGCGTGGTGATCGCCGCGAGGACGCCACAGACGAGCAATGCCCACTTGCGGTTTCGCTTGAGCCCGTCGATTCCCACGATGTCGAGCCATCCCAGCAGGACGATCACCAGAGGCATCTGGAACGCCACGGTGATGCCCAGCAGCAGGATCAACACGAAGTTGATGTAACTGCTGAGTCGGAACACCTGCCAGATGGCACTGGTGCCTTCCATGGGAAGTTGGATGATTCGAACGGTGTTCTGAAGTTCCGGTTCGGCGACCGCCACCTGCAGGGTGCCGTCGGGGAGCAGTACCCAGGCGTCACCGGGTTGCGGTGCGGCGGGTTCTTCGCTGAGCAGCGGAAGGCTTCCCAGTCCTTCGGTGGGCTTGGTGCCGGGATCGATCTCGATCAGCTTCGGTGGTGTTTCAAGTGAGCCGCCGATGACCATGAGGACTTCCAGCATCAGCGGGAGCATGAAGTAGTACATCAGGCAGATGCCCGAAGCGGTCAGGAACACGCTGCCGGGCACGAGGAAATGCACGAACCGCCGTTCCTTCGGATACAGGCCCGGCCCGATGAACAGCCATCCCTGCCAGAGAATCCATGGAAGTGAGCAGATCAGGGCGGCGATGATGCTCACCTTGATCTTGAGGATCAGGAATTCCGGTGGGCTGAGTACCTGCAGCTGCTGGGGAAACCCGTGGGCCAGTTGGACGTTCTGCAGCGGGGCCATCAACCACAGCAGCAACCAGTCTCCGAGAAAGAAGAAGATGAACGCCAAGGGGATCGGCGCCAACAGGCCGAGGATGATTCTCCGGCGCAACTCCTCCAGATGGTCCCCGAAGCCCATTCGGTAGTCTTCAGGGTTCTGGGGCATGTTGTGCATGCAGGGGGATATCCAGGGGGGAAGGATGGCTGGAAGGTGCCTTGTCCGGCCGCACAGGGTACCAGCCCCTGTACCTGCATGGCCGGTGGGAGTACGCTGCCCGGATCATGGCCAGCGGGAAGGACTATTACGCGATCCTGGGCATCCAGCGAACGGCTTCGGCGGACGAGATCCGCAAGGCCTATCGCGATCTGGCTCGCAAGTACCACCCCGACGTCTCCACCGAGTCGGATGCGGAGGATCGATTCAACGAGGTCCAGCAGGCCTACGAGGTGCTGTCCGACGAGGAGAAGCGCCGGACCTACGACCAGTTTGGTGAAGCAGGTGTCGGCGGCGGTGCCGCCGACTGGTCCGGGTACGGCGGCAGTGGTGGAGTGGATGTCGATCCGGAACGATTCCACGACATCTTCGAGCAGATGTTCGGAGGGGCTGGCGGTCCCGGCACCCCCGGTGCCGCCGGAGGCTCACCATTTTCAGGAGCCAGAACATCCGCACGCCCGCGCCGTGGATCCGACGTGGCCATGACCATGACCGTGACCTTCATGACTGCAGCCATGGGTGGCACGGAAGAGGTTCGATTGAATGATGGCACATCGGTCGACGTTCGAGTTCCCGCCGGCATCGACGAGGGTGGCAAGTTGCGCCTTCGGGGTCGTGGGCAGGCCGGGCTGCACGGTGGTGAATCCGGAGACCTGATGATCACGGTCCACGTCGGAGGACACCCGGTCCTGCGACGCGACGGACTTGACCTGATGGTTGATGTTCCCATCAGCCTTGCCGAAGCAGCCCTCGGTGCCACCGTCCGGGTCCCGCTCCTGAAGGGGTCGATCGAGTTGAAGATTCCTCCCGGAACCTCCAGCGGTCGCCGGCTCCGGGTTCCCGGCAAGGGGGTCCAGGATGAGCGGAAGCGTGCCGGCGACTTCTACGCCCAGGTGCAGGTCGTGGCACCGGACTCATTGACCGATTCGACTCGTGCACTGCTGGAACAACTGGCCGATGAACTGCCCGACCCGCGCGACGGGATGCCCGGCATCGAGTCGGTGGATCCATCGTGATGAACGCATCGAATGCTCCCGCCGTGCTGCTGGTTTCCGGTGGGCTTGATTCCGCCACGGTGCTCGCCATCGCCCGGGACCAGGGCTACGCATGTCATGCGGTGAGTTTCGATTACCAGCAGCGGCATCGACACGAGCTGGTTGCGGCGAAGGCCGTCTGCGACGCCGGCGGAGTCGTGTCCCACCGGATCGTCAGTCTTGATCCATCGCCGTTTTCCGGTTCAGCCCTCACCGATGGGGGGCCGGTGCCGATGGATCGCAGTGAACAGGAGATGAGCGAGGGCATTCCCGAAACCTACGTGCCGGCGAGGAACCTCGTGTTCCTGTCCTACGCGCTGGGCATCGCCGAGGGACTCGGCGCACTGGACATCTTCATCGGGGTCAACGCCATCGATTATTCCGGGTACCCGGACTGCCGCGGGGAGTTCCTTGAATCCTTCCAGCAAACGGCGAATCTCGCGACTCGCATCGGTGTGGACTCCGGGGCTGTCTGCATCCACGCCCCGCTGCTGAAGTGGTCCAAGGCACGGATCGTTCTGCGTGGCCACGAACTCGGTGTCGATCATGGGCTGACGACCAGCTGCTACGAGCCCGGTGACGGTGGCGCGCCGTGTACTCGGTGCGATGCCTGCAGATTGCGTGCGAACGGATTTGCCGAGGCGGGGATCGAGGATCCACTCACACGTCGATGTTCTTGACATCCAACGCGTGGTCCTCGATGTAGGTCCGGCGGATTTCGACTTCCTCGCCCATCAGGGTGGTGAAGAGTTCATCGGCCTCGGATGCATCGTCGAGGGTGACCTTCAGCAGAGTGCGTTGGGCCGGGTCCATCGTGGTTTCCCACAGTTCCTCTGGATTCATTTCGCCAAGGCCCTTGAACCGCTTGATTTCGATGTTGCGTCGTCCGACGTTCCGCAGGGACTCGATGATCCCGGGAAGGTTGGCAACGTCGATGATGGTTTCCTTGTCCGTGCCGCCGTCGACGACCCAGGCGAATCGGGCGGGCATGGTATCGCCGGTAATGGCTTCCTCGGTCACGAGGCTCCAGTCGGCCACGGCAAGTCCGTACTCGGCAAGACGGTCGATCAGGGCATCGATTTCTCGATTTTCGTGCAGCTCGCGGATCGAACCGACCAGTTGCCCGTGTCCATTGGTGCTGGACTCGGCGGACTCGAGCGTCAATCCGCGTTCCTTCATGAAGGCAACGGCGTCTTCTTCGCTCCAGCAGAGTTCGGTGAGTTCGAGTGAGGACACCCGCCAGCAGGGAAGGCTGCCGCGTTCCGCCCGGAGCGTGAGCAGGTCGTCGAAGACGAAGCCGCGTCGCTCGGAGATCGCGACCAGTTCGAGCATGCGGGTCAGCAACTGCACCGCCTGGTGGAGTCGGTCGCCGCTGATGCGGAGTTCCTCGCCGGTGCGGGAGTCATCACGGAGCATCAACTCGGAGTTCTGCAGTGCGAGTTCCATGAGCTGGGTGTTCATGGCTCCCTCGTTGAGGACGTAGTGGCTCTTGCGGTTGCGGGTGATCTGGAACAGCGGTGGCTGTGCAATGTAGATCTTGCCTTGCCGCAGCAGTTCCTGCATCTTGCGGAAGAAGAAGGTCAGCAGCAGCGTGCGGATGTGGGAGCCATCCACGTCGGCATCGGTCATGATGATGATCCGGCCGTAGCGGAGTTTCTCGATCTCGAAGTCGCTGTCGATGCCGCACTGCAGGGCCTGGATGAGAATCCGGATCTCTTCGAAGGCGAGCACCTTGTCGATGCGAGCCTTCTCCACGTTGAGGATCTTGCCCTTGAGGGGAAGAATGGCCTGAGTGTCGTGATCGCGGCCGCCCTTGGCGGAGCCGCCGGCGGAATCACCTTCGACGATGAAGAGTTCTGAACGGTCCACGTCGTTGGTGACGCAGTCGGCGAGTTTCTGGGGCATGCCGCCGGATTCCAGGGCGCCCTTTCGCTTGATGAGCTCACGCGCCTTGCGGGCCGCTTCACGAGCCTGGGCGGCGAGAATCGCCTTGAGGCAGATCTGCCGGGACTCGGTGGGGTGTTCTTCCAGCCAGGACCCGAGGTGCTTGCTGATGGCCCGGCTGACGAACTTCTCGATCTCCGGGCTGAGCAGCTTTTCCTTGGTCTGGTTGTTGAACTGTGGATCAGGCAGGCGAATCGCAATCACACTGGTCAAGCCTTCACGCAGGTCGTCGCCCGAGGGTGTCAGTCCCTTGAGCAGGTTGCGTTTCTTGGCGTAGGCGTTGATCGCACGGGTCAGTGAGGTCTTGAACCCGGAGACATGGGTGCCGCCATCGGGATTGACGATGTTGTTGGCGAAGGCCAGCATCGTTTCGTTGGTGGCCTCGGTGTACTGCATCGCGATGGTGCAGCCGATTCCGGTGTCTTCTTCGTAGGCATCGATGGTGATGACCGGGCTGACCCCGGTCTTGGTCCGGTTCAGGTGCTCGACGTAGCCGGCGATGCCGTTGTCGTAGCAGAAGGTCTCATCGCGGGTCTTGCCCGCGGCATCGACACGCTCATCGATGAGGCGGATGGAGACGCCGGTATTGAGGTAGGCCAGTTCGCGCAGACGGTGCTGCAGCGTTTCGTAGCGGAACTCGGTGTCCGGGAAGATCTCCGGGTCCGGCTTGAAGCTCAGGCGGGTTCCGGAGTGGTGTTCGGGTGCCTTGGGCGACGTGACCTCGTGCAGTGCCTTGACGACCTCGCCGCGTTCAAAGGTGATCAGGTGTACCGACTTGTCCTTGGTGATCTCGACCTCGGTCCACTCGGAGAGGGCGTTGACGCACTTGACGCCGACGCCATGCAGTCCGCCGGAAACCTTGTACACGCTGGCATCGAACTTGCCGCCGGCGTGCACCTCGGTGAGGATGACCTCGACAGCGGGCCGACCGTTGATCAGGGGATTCTCATGTTTCATCGGGTCCAGCGGCATGCCGCGGCCGTCGTCGCTGATCGAGCAGGATCCATCGACACCGATGGTGACGGTGATGGAACTGGCGAACCCGGCCATGACTTCATCGATGGAGTTGTCGACCGCCTCGTAGACCAGGTGATGCAGCGCGTTGAGACCGACTCCGCCGACGTACATGCCGGGGCGCTTGCGGATCGCTTCCAATCCTTCGAGCACCTGGATCGAGTCGGATGTGTATGCCTCGGGGGAGGCTTGGGTCGGCTCGGTCGGTTGATTGGCCATGGTCAGCTGCAGCCTTTGGAGGAGGTTCGGGACAGGCCCATCATTCTACCAGAAATCACGGTTTTCGACCCATGGAATGGGGGTGTTCCGGGGCGAAGGATTCCTCATTTGGGGCGTTTTTTCGACCGCTGATTCAGGGTGAATTTCGAGCGCATTTCTGAGTCGATCATGGCCCATCAAATCGTGATTTGCCCTGTCCCCCCGAACGGACCCCGGGGATACTGCAGGTGGATCACCAAGGACGACGATAGGGCAGTGGACGCAGCAGACGCCTGCTTGCAGAGGGAGAGACCCGACGTGCATTCGAAAGACACCACGCAGCCCGATCAGTTGAACGGGCTCGAGTCGGTTCTTGCCGCAGCCTCGACCCGGCGTCTTTTCCTGCTGGGCTCCCTGGCCTTCCTCGCCGGGTGCAGCACGACGGGAACCTCCAGCGATGACCTCCCGGGCGTGATCTGGAACAAGAACGCTCCGGCTCCCCGGCCTCGTTCGTCCTCGGCCCGGCAGCCGCAGATCGACGGGAACGTCATACAGCGATCAACCTGGGCCAAGGGCAGCCCGATTCCTGCCAACATGAACCGGATGGTCCCGGTCAAGCGGATCACCATTCATCATGACGGCATGGACGCATTCACGAGCACTTCCCGTGATGCTGCCGCGGCGCGGCTGGAGAAGATCCGCCGGGCACACCTGAGTCGGGGTCCACAGCGGTGGGGTGATATCGGGTACCACTACGCGATCGATCCCGCGGGTCGAGTCTGGGAATGTCGCCCACTCACCTGGCAGGGAGCCCACGTCAAGAATCAGAATCCCGGGAACCTGGGCATTCTCGTGATGGGCAACTACGACCGGCAGCAGATGACGGTCGTGCAGAAGCAGGCCGTGGATCGGTTCGTGAGCGAAACGATGCGTCGCTACCGAGTCGGCCCTCGCAACCTGCATACCCACCAGGAACTGGCTCCCACCGCCTGCCCGGGCCGCAGCCTGCAGGCCTTCATGGTGCAATCCAGGTCCAACGGCACCTTCGCCTGATTCATTTGAATGATTCTCCAACTCTCCCCCCCGTGGTGCCTGCCGCACCGGGCATGGCTACCATTGAGGCATGACGAAGTCGGTTCGCGTGAACTTCAGTCGGCCCTTCCCTCTGTTTCCACTCCCGGAAACGGTGTTGCTGCCGCACACGGTCCAGATGCTGCACGTGACCGAGCCTCGCTATCGGGCGATGATCGACCGCGCGCTCGACAGCGTCGGCCAGATCGCCCTGGCGACCTGGGATCGGGATGCCGTCACGACGAACTCGAGCCACGCCGTGCGGGATGCGGTCTGCCTCGTACAGGTGATGCACCACGAGTCCATGACTGATGGATACGAGGTACTGCTGCACGGCATCTGCCGGGCCGGTATCACGAACCTCGAACAGGAGGCTCCGGATCGCCCCTGGTGCCAGGTGCAGTTGCGCCCGTTGGAGCGGTTGGATTCGGATCCACCGCCCATGCAGGGATTGCGTGACGAACTCTACGGCATGCTGACCAGCAACCACATGGTCTCATTGAACCAGGTCGATTCGGTGATCAGCTGGTTCGATCGCGAGGATGTCAGCACCCACACCCTGCTGGAACTGATCGGATTCACCTTCGTCCAGGACAGCGAGTGTCGGTACCGCCTGCTGGCGGAGCCGACCATTGATGGTCGCACCCGGATCATCCGCACGGAACTGGTGCACCTGGAGCGACTCATCGCCCAGGCCCGACGCCAGCAGCGCGACGACCTGGAGCGGGGCACGATGCAGAACTGAGTCAGGGTGACGTCGGAACTTCGGTCACTCGATGATCGGAGTCGTCGTCGGGGAAGTGCACGGCATGGCTGACCCGCCCGGTGGCATCCACCTCGGCCACCTGCACGTACACGGCATGCTTGGCGTAACTCGTCCGTGTTCCCACGAGGTTGAAGTGGTGGACGATCGTTGCTCCGGCTGCGAGATCGAACCGCCGCGGTGCCGTCGTGGGCAGGCCGTCTCCGGCGATCACGGCCTCGATGCTGCGGGGTGCGGTGTCACGACTGGTCGCCTGCATGATCACTCGAACTCCCTTGGCGGTTACGACCTCGGTGAAGACGAGATCGATTCGGGGCAATCCGACGTCCACCCGACAGCTGACGGGGAACTCCAGGGACTCTGCTCCCGATCGCACCAGGGATCCGGGGATGAAGTGCACGCCCGGGGCCAGGGGGCCGGTCACGAGCACCTCGACCGCCACACGCCTCGTTTCACCGGGGGAGAGCACCATCGGGATGCGGCTCGGTGTCACCTGCAGACGCGGCTGTTCATGGAACTGCAGCGTGGCTTCCAGGGTCGTGGGCCATGGATTGGACACCTCAAGCATGTGTGGATGTCGTTGCGGTCGAGCGACGACCCGTGGGGGATCCAGTTGCAGATCACGATGGAAGCGGACCACCGCATCGTCGATGTGCTCGACGAACTGCATCTGTTGCTGATGGAATGCGAGATCGTGTGTTCCGTTGCGCAGGGGAATCAATCGGTGGTTGCCGGACGTGTCATGCAGTTTGATCGGTGCGGTGCCCAGGGCCACGGGGACCACGGCATTCACGCCGGGCATCACCAGCAGGCCCGAACCGGCGGTCCCTTGATCATCCATGGGAGCCAGGTACCAGGCCCAGGCATCGGTGCCGAGTCCGAGTTCACCGCCGAAGGTTCGCCCGGAGAGGTGGTGCAGAAGCGTGTGCAGGACCGGGTAGAACTTCGTGGGCCGAACTCGCCCACGGTCGTCGGTTGTCCAGGGTGGCGTGATGTATCGATGTGCCCCGACGCGCCATGCTTCAAGCAGTTGCCGGGGCGTGGTGGCGGCTGCATCCTGCAACGGGTCCACGCTGGCCTCCGGAGCCAGGGTCTTCAACCGCTGCAGCAGCAGGGCCTGGGCCGACCCGGACACCCGTGGGTCGGTCCGTGTCTCGTCGACGGCGATCAGCCAGCTGGAGGCGGAATCACCGAAGGGAAGGAGGGAGCGATCCACCACAGGGCCCCAGGTGGCTTCCTCGAGCACGAGGTATTCGGCGATCTGGTGTTCGTCCAGTGCATGTTGCTGCGACCAGGACGGAGGGAGACGGTCGATGCGGCAGGCAATACGCCCACCCTGGTCGAGGTACCGACCAAGCCTGCGACGATGTGCTTCATCTTCCAGGACGCCGGTGCCGCTTCCGGTCAGGGCGGGAATGCTCAGAAGCCCCACGCCCAGTTCCCGGATCAGGGCCAGTTCATCATCATGTGGTGGGGTGGCCAGTTCGAGACCGATGGTTGCCACCGGCGCGGTGTGCGTGCGTGCAGGGAGCAGTACCAGGTTGACCTGATCCGATCGCGTGATCGAATCCGTTCCCGTGGTGCGGGCCGTCAACCTTGCGGTGTACCACCCGTTGGCAGGGAGGAGTGGTTCGACCCAGGTGTCCAACTGGTCCAGTTGCATCGTCCCCTCGTGCCGGTCCACGACGACGCCCTCGGTGTTCGCGATCGAGAGTGTCCAGGCGATGGGTTCGGTGGTCGGGTCGTCGATGCGGAGTCGAAGTCGTGGTGTGTCCGGTTGACGGTGGATGCCGGTATCGGTTTCATCATCGATGCGCACGGTCGGAACCTGGGTGATGGCCAGGTCATCGAACCAGGTGGTGCCCGAGATGTCCTCGCCGGTCTCGTCGTTCAGCGTGCCGCCTCGATCCACCTGCTGCAGCACCCGACATTCCAGGACCAGGTCGTGTCCCTCGTGGTCGTGACCCGGGACGAACAGGGAGACCCGTGTCCAGGCCCCTCGGCTTTCAATGGCCGGGCTCTCGATGACCGTGCCAGGCAGGGGGCGTCCTTCAGCATCGACGAGCCAGGCCGCCATGGAGGCCCGGGCGGTCACCAGGTTCTCGGTGCGGATCCAGCCGGAGACCTCGTACTCGGTGCCGGTGCGGATCGGGAGGAGGCCTGTGGTGGAGCGAGCCGCCATCGAATGCCCGTCGAGATCGAAACGGAACGAGAATCGCCCATCGTGGGACTGTTCGTCGTCCGGTCGCATGGTTCCAAATGAGGTGAAACTGTCCACCCCCATGGGGGTGACCCGCTTGAAGCCCAGGGGCATTTCCAGCCGAAGGCGGGTGGATTCCTCGAAATCAAATCGGCCGGCCACGCGTTGCAGTGAAGCGGGCACGCCCGGGGCCGGGAGGGCGGGAGAGGCGGTCACGCCTTCAAGCACGAGGCTGACCAGGATCGGCAGAAACGCGGGCATCACCCATGTTTATCGGTCGATTGGCCGGGGCCCTCCACGTTTGCCGATGGTTCCTTGTTGCCTTGCTCCCCTTGGATTGGACGGACCCCATGAACGAAATCAAGCGACTGCTCCTGATGGTCATTCTTCTCACGGTCGCGATCGGTGGCGGGATCTGGTGGGGACTGCACGATCGGCAGGAGGCGATGATCCAGGAACTGGAGAATCGCAACGAGGTGCTCGCCGGCGAGCTCAAGGAGCGATCGGCCATGCTCGATCGGCTTGGCCGCAACCGGCGGATCGGGGTGGTCCGGGTGCTTGCCCAGGAGGCCTCGGAGGGGGAGATCGAGTCCACGACCCTGGAACTGATTGAACTCGATGACGACGGGAGTGAACTGGCACGCCAGGAGTTCTCGGTGCCCGGAGACGTGGTCTTCATCGATGCCCAGACCGTCAAGTTCGATTCACAGGACGTTGCCGGTGGCCACCCGTTCCGGGGGCGGACGCTGGTGCTGCTGAGTCGGATCTACTCGGATCAAATGGCGCCGCGGACCGGGTTGCCCATCGACCTGCCGGGCGCCGTCCCGCCGGGGTACGCCTCGGAGACGGTCGGACGATTCGAGCAGGGAATCTGGGAGCAGTTCTGGGTGCTTGCACGTGATCCGGCGGTGGCCGAGTCACTGGGCATCCGCGTGGCCCAGGGCGAAGCCGTCTACAAGCCGATGCGAACCGGGGACATCTTCGAACTGCAGGTCGATGCCATTGGAGGAATCAACCTTGTTCCTCTGGCACCGCCGACGGAACGCCAGGGTGATATCGAAGGCGTCGCCTCCGTTTCGGATCACTGAACATTGTCAAGTCCGGTGTTCCTTGCGGTGGTGACCGGTAGAATGACTGGATGCCCGAGCGACCCGCCTCCCACGCCCACCGATCGATCGATCGGATTCCAAAGCGAATCCTGATTGTCGGTGCCATGGGACTGGTGGGGCGACGGGTGCTGCTGCAGCGATTGACTCTCGGTGACCAGATCACGGTCATGACTCGTGATCGTCGGCGCACCCGGCAACTGCTGGTGGCACTGGGATTGACGGGCATCGACATCATCGAGGGTGATCCGGCCGTTCCCGGACCGTGGCAGGAGTCGGTCACGGGCCACGACGTCGTGATCACGCTCGCCGGCGCCGGCATTGCCGACCGGCGATGGAGTTCCCGGTACATCCGCACCATGCGTGACAGCCGTGTCGACGGGACGTACCAGCTCGTACAGGCCATCGAGCGTTCCACGGATCGCCCTTCGCTGCTGCTGTCGGCATCTGCCGTCGGCTACTACGGCGATCGGGGATCCGTGCTCACCGATGAACATGCTGCAGCTGGCGACGACACCCTTGCCGACATGTGCGTGCACTGGGAGAACCAGGCCATCCGGGCGGAATCGATGTGCCGTGTCGTGCGAATGCGTTTCGGTGTGGTGCTGGATGCCAGTGGTGGAGCCCTGGGACGCATGCTTCCGATCTTCCGAAAGGGGCTCGGTGGCCGACTCGGCTCCGGTCGCCAGTACATGTCGTGGGTCACCTGGCACGACGTGGTGGGGGCGATCGATCACTTCATCGAGCATGATGACGCCCATGGTGCCTTCAACGTGGTCGCACCCAACGCGGTGACGAACCGGGAGTTCACCGAAACACTGGCGTCCCTGCTGCATCGACCGGCCATCTTCACGGTTCCCGCGCCGGCCCTGCGCCTGGCGGTGGGTGGACTGGCTTCGACACTGCTCACCGGGCAGCGAGCCTGGCCGGCGAAGTTGATGGAATCCGGGTTCGAGTTCCAGTTCCCGGCTCTGGACACCGCACTGGGCACGGTTCTGAATCTGCAGGTGCCGCCGCCGAAACTGCGGAAACAGGCGTCCACCGCGCTGCGCCCCATGCCGTCGCCGCCTCGCCTGGTGGTGGTGGATATCAACGAGCTGCTTCCGGATGCGATCAAGACTCGAACGATGCTCCAGCAGTTGGCGGCCTCCCCGGCCCAGGTGGTGCTTGCCACCAGCAGCGGGCTGGAGATGTCACGGCGGTTTCTGCATCGCTGCGGGCAGTCGTTCCCGATGATCATCGCCGATGGCGCCGGCCTGCTGGCGGCTGACGGCAGCACGCTTGCATCGTCCCGAGTGCTCCCGGCCGAACTGGTCAGTGGAATGTGGTCGGTGGCCGATGCGCTGGATGAGCCGCTGCTCTTCACCTTCGAGACCACCGAGGGAGATGTGGTGCAGCGCACGACGAACCAGGACAAGCCCATGGACCTGCCTTCCTCCATCCTTCGAATTCGAATCGAGGGCGAGGAAGCACCACGAGTGTTGTTCGAAGCGAACATTCGAGAGAAGTTCTGGAAGCAGCGATGCATTGCTCTTCATGTTGCAGGCGATGGGTCGCTGGAGATCATTCATCCGCTTGCGGATCGCGGCATCGCGGTGCAGGATGTGGCACGGCGACTCGGTACCCCGCGTGAAACGGTCATGGCAGTGGTTTCCAGTGAACGCAGTGCAGGACTGGCCGAGTGGAGTGGCTTCGCGGTTGCTCTCTCCGATGCGCCCGCTACCATTCAGGATCTGGCAGACGTCACCACCGAGGCTGCAGCGGAGGATGGCCTCGCTGAAGCGCTTCATACCTGGATCCTTGCACCGGATCCCCAGACCACCGAGCCCGCATGACCAGCCGCGACCACGAACCGACCGCCACCATGCCAGCCACGGGAACGCAGCCGTTTTCGGGGACTCGTGAGATCTGGCTTGATGGTCAGTGGGTGGATCCTTCCAAGGCCGTCGTGAGCGTGTTCGATCATGGGCTGCTCTACGGTGACGGCTGCTTCGAAGGCATCCGGATCTACAACGGTCGCATTTTCAAACTGCATACGCACCTGGAACGCATCTACGATTCGGCCCACCGCATCCGCCTGGAGCCTGCCTACGACATCGAGGCGATCGAGGCGGCGACCCGCGAAGCGGTGCGACGCAATGGGTTGAAGGACGGGTACATCCGGATCGTCTTTACCCGCGGCAGCGGCACCCTGGGGCTGCACCCCTTCAAGTGCCCGCGTCCCAGCGCATTCATCATCGCCGCCGACATCACCCTCTATCCCGAGGAGATGTACGTGGAGGGAATGCCGGTGATCGTGGCCAAGCGACCGCGTATTCCCATCGACTGCCTGGACCCGAAGATCAAGAGCCTGAACTACCTCAACAACATCCTGGCAAAGGTGGAAGCCATCGACGCCGGCGTGCTCGAGGCCATCATGCTCAACACCGAAGGTGACGTGGCCGAATGCACGGGTGACAACATCTTCATGATCAAGGACGGCCGGATCTCGACGCCGGATCCGTCGGCGGGCATGCTTCATGGCATCACCCGACGTTTCGTGATCGACGAACTTGGCCCGTCGTTGGGCTACGCCATCGAGGAACGTACGCATCGAATCGAGGAAGTGAGGACGGCCGACGAGGTCTTCCTGACGGGAACCGCCGCCGAGGTGATCGGCGTCTCGTCCATCGATGGCAAACCAGTCGGCAACGGCAAGGTCGGTCCGATTACCACCGAACTGGTCGCGGAGTTCCGTCGACTGACTCGCGAGAACGCCTGCGAAGAATGAAGTGAACGGGTTCAGTCGCCCTGGACGGTCAACTCGACCGGCTCGTGATCCGATGCGCCATCGTCACAGGCCGAGTCGTTCTCGACGTGGAGCCGGCTCGCCCGCTGCGTGGACCAGTCCTTGACGAGGTGATCGGGTGCCATGCCGTTGTCATGGACCTTCAGCAGCTGGTAGGAGTTGTTGCGCTGGGCCGGAGTGAAGCCGGCGGTCCGGATCAGGTGGCACAGCAGGGGTTCACTCAGGCAGTAGGTCGTGCCCGCGGCACTGACGACGTTTTCTTCCATCATCACGGAACCCATGTCGTTGGCGCCCCAGGCCATGGCGGCCTGTCCGATGTGCGGTCCCATCGTGACCCAGCTGGCGCCGATGGAATAGATGTTGTCCAGGTAGAGGCGGCTCAACGCCTGCGTGCGGAGGTAGTCGGTCGCACCGGACATGCGGATCCGTCGTCCGAACTCGGGGTGATCGGTCTTGGTGCCGCTTCCGTCGAGTCGTGCCACGACGTCGCCGGGAAAGATCGCGCTCAGATCGTCGGCTTCACCGTCGCCCCATTCCCGGCAGCGGCCCAGGGGGGTGTTCTCGCGCTGGAACGGCCAGGAGATGAACGCCATGTAGCGGCCGCCTCCATCAAATCCGAAGTCGGCGATGCTCCGGTCCTGCCATTGGCGCACGAGTTCCATGTGGTGGACCCGGTCGGCCGCGCCCTCGATGTGCCCGAACATCATGGTGGCCGAGGTGTTGAGTCCGAACTCGTGGGCGACCCGCATGACCGTCAGCCATGCTTCTGCATCGCATTTGCCGAGTCCGATCTTTCGTCGAACCGCGTCGGCGAAGATCTCACCACCACCGCCGGGCACGGAATGGAGCCCGGCTTCGACGAGGGGGCGCATCACGCCCCGCAACTTGTCGGCAAGGGTCGCCCCCGGGGGATCGAAGAACTCGACGAACTCGATGAACTCCGGAGGGCTGAAGGCGTGCACATGCACCATGGGGAAGCGGTCCCGGATCGCCGTGAGCAGGTTGATGTACCAGTCCAGCGGAAGTTCCGGGTTCATGCCGCCCTGCATGAGAATCTGCGTGCCGCCGATGTCCACCAGCTGCTGGATCTTCTCCAGGATCTGGTCGACCTCGAGGGTGTAGGCATCGTCTTCGTGGCCATCACGGCGAAACGCGCAGAAGGTGCACTTGGCGGTGCAGACGTTGGTGTAGTTGATGTTCCGGTCGATGACGTAGGTTCGGACCTGTTCGCCGTGGAGGTGTCGGCACCTGGCATCAGCCCAGTGGCCCAGTTCCTGGATCGGAAGTTCCTGGTAGATCCGCAGGCCCTGTTCGGGGGTCAGGCGCAGGTCGCCTGTGACCACGTCCTGCAGCACGGCGGGATCGAGGACATCGGCTTCGGGTCGGGATCGGGCGGTGAAGGCCATTCGACCAGTGTACCGGACAAGGCCGGTGCGATGCCATGGTTACGTGGCTTCGAAGAAACGCTGTGAGGAGCCCTCGGGGTCGATGCCCACCCGGGCCCGGGCTCCACAGCGGGGGCAGCGTCCTTCGTAGGCGGTCTCGTGTTCATTGCGGTAGAGGCGGCCATAGGCGTGGCAGCAGCGGTACCAGATGGACAGGAAGGGGCGGCCTGCACTCTTGGTGGAGCGTGGGGGGTGGGCCTTTCGCAGCCCGTCGATGTCGATGATGTCACGGCGTGGTTCCACTGCACTTCCTATCGGTCACCACGTTGCCGGGGCTTCCCAAAGGGTGTGTTCAGCGGCAGGACTGTTCGACCTGGGCGGTCACCGTGCGAAGTTCGCCCAGGTGTCCGCTGACGCGGGTGGCCAGTTCCGTGGCCTGTGCTTCCTCGACCAGGGACAGGTTGGCATGGATGTTCCAGGCCGCGGTGCGGCCCGCGGCCTCGACAAGCACCGCGGCAGCGGCCAGGTCGCTCTTGAGCATGGTATTGGTCGCGCCGACGAGACCCGAGAGGGAGCCCGCCATCGACAGGCACAGTTCGAGGGTTTCGATCGGCGGGACCATGGCGCCGTCGACGGCATCGGACCACTGCTCGCGCCGCACGGCATCATCCTCGGGAAGTTTCATGAGCGCGTTGAGAGCCTCGTAGCCCTGCGCATCCTCCTCGGCAAGTTCCAGGGCGCGGGCGGCGCCATGCTGGAGGGCATCGAGGTGCGATCGGTTTTCCTCTTCGTGCCGCTCCAGGGACGTTCTGCCCAGGGACCAGTTGATGACCATGGCGCCGAGGGCGGCACCGACGGCGGCGGTGATCGAGGCGGCCGCTCCACCACCGGGGGCGGGGGTGCGTGCACCCAGTTCGTCGATCAACTGCTGGAGGGTCGAGTCGGCAAGAGTCACGGCTCAGCTCCGGATCCGGGCGTCAAGTCGTGCCTGCAGGGCCTCGACGGCGGCTGTGACCTGCGGGTCGACCTCGTCGTGGGTCATGGTGCGTTCCCGGTCGCGGAAGCGAAGCCGAAGGGTCAGCGACTTGTGTCCGTCGTCGACGCCCTTGCCGCGGTACACGGTGACGTACTCGATGGCTTCCAGCCGATCCAGGCCCAGGTCCGCCACGGTGGTGTCGACCTGCTGCCAGGTGGTGGATTCCTCCACGACGACGGACAGGTCGCGCTCGATGGCGGGGACGTTGGGAAGTTCGCGGGCCTGGTAGTCCGGTGGCCAGTTCGCCAGCAGCAGGTCCAGGTCCAGTTCGGCGGCGAGCATGCCGTTGTCCAGGTCGAAGGCCTGCTCCACGGCGGAGGCGAGTCGACCGACATGGCCCAGGAGGTGTTCGCCTGCGAAGATGGCGGCTCCGGGTTCGTACCAGGGACGCTGTTCATCCAGTCGCAGTTCCACGCACGTGCCGGGACCGGCAAGTCGGTCCAGCATCGCTTCGATGATCCCACGCAACGGACGAAGCCCGTTGGCCTCGTCCTTGATGTCCATCAGCATCCCGACGCGATTGGTTTCGCGGTGGACGCCATGTTCGATCTCGAAGGCGGAGCCGATCTCGTAGAGGCGCAGGTCGGATGCTCCGCGGTCACGGTTGGTCCGCCGGACACGCAGCAGGCTGCCCAGCAGGGAGGGACGCAGGAGCGTGTCGCCGAATTCGCCTTCATCCTCCAGTCGCAGAAGGTCTGCTCCCGGAAGAAGGAACGGGTCCGCCAGTTCGTGGTTGACCAGGGTGTGCGAGACGGTTTCGATGAAGCCTTCGCCAGTAAGCAGATCGTTGATCGCCCGCTTGCCGGTGACTCGAGGCTGTGGTGCGGCGAGGCGGATCGGAACGGTGTCATTGACGGGCAGGTCGTCGTATCCCTGCATGCGGGCGACCTCTTCAACGAGATCGATCTCGCGGTGGATGTCGCCCCGGAAGCAGGGCACGACGGCATTGATGCGTCGGTCCTCGAGCGTCGGCTGGAAGCCGAGGGTGTCCAGGAGGGTGAGCATCTGCTCATCGGGCAGGTCCTGTCCAAGCAGGGCACGGCACCGGTCGGTTCGCATGGAGACGGTCTGCAGCGCGGGCAGGTCTGCCCCGGCCGTGATCACGCCTTTGCAGAGGGAGCCGCCGGCCTGCTCGAGTACGAGGCTGGCCAGTCGGCGCGAGCTCTCATCCACCTGCAGCGGAGACACGCCACGCTCGAAGCGGAAACTCGAGTCGCTGCTGATGTTGTGCAGTCGCGAGGTGCGACGAACCAGCACGGGATCGAACGTGGCCGATTCGAGCAGGATGTTCGTGGTCGATTCGGTGACGGCGGACGCCGCACCGCCCTTGACTCCGGCAAGAGCCACGGGCTTCTCGGCGTCGGCGATGACCAGTTCACTGCCGGTGAGGGTGATGGGCGTGGCACCTTCTCCCAGGGGCTTGAAGGTTTCGCCCTCGCGTGCGAAGCGAATGATGATCCGGCCACCGGCGAGGGTGTCCAGGTCGAAGGCGTGGGTCGGCTGCCCCAGTTCGAAGAGGACGAAGTTGCTCGCATCGACAACGTTGTTGCGCGGGACTTCCTCGCGAGCCTCGATGCGGAGTTGGACATCCTTGTTGCTGGGGGCGACGGTGACACCGCGGATGACCCGGGCGGTGTAGAGCGGGCAGGCATCGGGAGCCTCGTTGATCACCTCCACGTGGGATTCGACGGGATCATCGGACTCGGCCACCTCGTGGGTCGGCAGGCGCAGGGTCCGGCCGCTGATGGCCGCGATCTCGCGGGCGAGTCCAACGTGGCAGGTGCAGTCGCCACGGTTGGACATCATCTCGAAGTCCAGTGCGATCTCGCCACCGTCCTCACGGCGTTCTTCCAGGGGGAAGCCGGCGGCAGTCAACAGCGTTCCCTGCTCCTGCTCGGAGGCGGGGGGGTCGAGGTAATCATTCATCCAGGTCACGGAGAAGAGCATGCCGAGGGGAATGATAATCTGGAACCGGGTTGGCCGGCGCGGAGGCCCACCTCATCCCATACACTCTGGTCATGAGGCCGGTTTCACTGATCTGCGTGGTGCTCCTGCTGCTTGCCGGCGGCTGTGCCTCCTCCGGTGGAACCAGTCCGTCGGCGAAGATCGATCCCTATTCAGGCGTGCCCGACGACTTCTCCCTCGACGTGACGATTCTCGCCGCCGAGGACGAGCCGCAGGCCCATCGCCGCACGGCCCGCTACGTCCTCTTCCCGGACGGGACCCTCCTGCACGATGCCGAACCGGGGCGTGGTCCCAACACCCTGCCGGGGTTCACTCGACGTCTCAGCAGCGGGCAGATGGCCAAGATCTGGTCGGACATCCGGCAACTCGGCCTTGGTACGCCCGATGGAGCGGACAAGATCAACAACTTCAAGCGGGTGCGGCAGCCCAAGACCGGCCACACCTACCTCGTGGCGGTCACCGCCGACGGCGACTTCTGGAACTACACGCGAGTCGTTGCGCCCGGCGAGGAACTGGACCCGGCCCTCACGACGCTGCTGCGTGAACTGGCCGCCCTGGCCTGGGCCGAGGATGATCGACGGCAGGAAGTCCGTACGGCACCGGTGCGCTATGATTTCGGGCCGGATCCTTACGCGACCTACCGGGACAACGGAGACAACTGACATGCGATCAACCGGGTGCCTGCTGGTCATCGTGGTGTTGTTCATGGCGCTGGGCGGGTGCAGTTCTTCCACGTCCTGGTACCAGGCCGCCGATGGCCCCAGTCCCACCGGCGGACTCGGCGTGCAGATGGAACTGCGGAATACGGAGGCCAATCAGTTCGCCCGCTTCCGGGTCGAGCCCGACGGCGCTTTCACGTACTGGGCGGGCAAGGACGTGCTGTTCGACTCGATCACCTGGGAGGGTGTCATCGATGGTGACCAGGGGAGGGGCCTGTCGCAACTCGTACGCAAGGAAGGCCTGATGCAGTCACCGGCCGGTGGTGTCGATGGCGCCGAGCCGACCTGGGAACTGCAGCTGGTCGACGGGACCGCAGCGCGGAATTACACGGTCCACGGGGAGAACGCGTCGCTGCAGTCGCTCTACGACTTCCTGCAGGACATCGCCTCGGCCCGCTTCGCCCCGGTCCTCGATGCTCTGCCGCAGCCAAGCGTCGAGGTGCTCGTGGCTCCCACCACCGGACCCGATGACACGGAAGAACAGCCGTGACGGTCCGTCGAGGCCTGAGCCTGGTGGGCCTGTTGATCACCCTCGTGTGCATCGTGGTGCTGCTGTCGATCACCCTGCCGGCGATCCGCACCGCGACCACCGGCATGTCCGGCAGCGGGGGTCAGTCCACGGCCAGTGCGTGGGCCGCAACCGATCAGATGAATCTCTACGCCATCGGGCAGAGCATGCTCGCTGGTGGTCTCGGCTCGGGCCTGGAGACGGCCTGGCCGACTCCGTCCTCGGCGACGGGCCGACGTGACGTGACGCAGAACACGACCGCGAATCTCTACTCGATGATGATCATGGACCAGCGTGTGCAACCTTCGCACCTGATCACGCGTGGGGATCGTGGACTGGTGGAGGTCGACGACGACTACGACTACACCGCGTACGATCCGCGCAGCGGGGTGTACTGGGACCCTTCGTTCACGGCGGACCTGGCGAGAGGTTCCAATGCATCCTGGGCGCACATGCCCCTTTCGGGTGCGCGGTTCGACAACTACTGGCGGAGTTCGATGTCCGGCTCGTTTCCCATCTTCGGTTCACGGGGACCGCGTGACGGCATCCCGAATGCCAACTCGATGACATGTCCCAACGGCGCCTGGACCGGGGCGGTGTGGTTCGGCGACGGTCGGGTGGAACCCCTGGAGTCGATTGGTGGATGGACGGGACGCGTCAACGGAGGCGAGGACAACCTCTTTCGAGAGGACGACTTGCAGCGGGGAAGCGATGCCGTGCTGGGATTCACACAGCAGATTGACGAGAACGGTGTCACCCTGCAGTGGGATTGACCCGTTTCACCTAGAATCCAGCCATGATCAGTCGACTGCTTCTGCTTGCAAGTGTCGTCCTGCTGGCTTCCTGCGATGGTGGGGAACCGGATGCTGGCAGCGTCGATGCGGTCGATCAAGGCACGGCCGCGGTGCCGGCTTCCAAGCCTGCGTCAGGTTCCGCGAAGGTTGACATTCCAGTCCGCCCTTCGAAGTCCGCCCGGGCTCATGCCGAGTCCCCGATCGACGAACGTGGCGGGTTCGGCCTGGTTGGACCGGTCCGCCGCATGGAGCGACACGAGGCTGGATTCACGATGACCAAGGAAGGCTACGACCAGAACCCGCTCGTGCTGCGGCAGGTGCTGGTGTTCGACGAGCATGGCCAGCTGCTTTCATGCCGGACCGACCGGGGCCCAGCCACCATCGAACGGGACAAGCAGGGGCGACTGGTCCGAGTGTTCATGGATACGGGTTCGTCGACGATGAAGGTAACCGAGGTCACCATGTTCACCGGGCAGGCACTGGAGCAGGAACTGCTCGTTCACGATGTTTCGGGAGTTCCGATCAGCCGGACATTGTTCATGCGTGACCGCCAGGGCCGCATCGAGGAAGAGCGATCGAGTCACTGGGGACTCATGGATACGAGTCATACTCTGAAGTGGGAATACGACGATCGTGGACGTCCCACGAAGAAGCAGAAGATGTCCCGTGGCAAGCTCGACGGCAGCACGTTCATCAACTACGGCTTCGAGTCCGGTGCGGTTGAAAAGGAGCAGTTCCGTGATCCTGCGGGCACGCTGCAGTCGACGGTGCGGGTCACCCGCGATGATGCCCGCAACTGGACCCGGCGACATGAGACCCAGCACATCTATGACGGGCGGGGACTCATCACGGACAGGCCGAGAATCCTGGTGGTCCAGGAGATCGACTACCACGAGCACCTGGACAAGACTGGCAGTGCCGGTCCCGAGGACCAGGAAGCGGAATAGGCGGACCTGGTACGACCTGTTCTACACTGCGGGCAATCGTCCTGGGAAGGAGCCCGCATGATCCGCTTGTTTCTCGCCGCCTGTGCCATCCTGGTTCCATTCGCCGCGACACCCCTGTCGGCCGGGCAGTCGCCTCCGAAGGTCAAGGTCTACATCCTCGCCGGTCAATCCAACATGGAAGGACACGGCCAGGTGCGCAGCCTCGATCGGCTCGGTGAGCATCCCGAGCATGGTCACGTGCTTGCGCAGTTGAAGGCTCCGGATGGGTCCTGGGCGGTGCGCGATGACGTCACGATCGCCTGGGCGTCGAAGTCACCGGCGTACGGACCGCTGACTGTCGGCTGGGGGTACGGAGATCGCGAGATCGGACCGGAACTGCTCTTCGGCACGATCATGGGTGAGCGGCATGACGCGCCGGTGCTTCTGATCAAGACCGCCTGGGGCGGCAAGGACGTGTACTGCGACTTCCGTTCTCCTTCGGCGGGCACGCCGGGTGAGGATGAAGTCGCCCTGCTCCGCAAGCAGCAGTCGGAAGGGAACGTCCGGGACACCGGGGCGTACTATCGAAAGATGATCACGGAGATCAAGGACTGTCTCGATCGCCTCGATGAAATCGTCCCCGGCTACGAGGGCCAGGGATACGAACTGGAAGGCATGGCCTGGTTCCAGGGTTGGAACGACTATTGCCAGTGGCGGGCGCGCATCGACGAGCAACCGGTCGGACAGGGGATCATCGACGCCTACCCGGCGACGCTGGCTGCGATGTTCACCGACCTGCGCCGCGACCTTGATGCGCCCGATCTCCCGGTGGTGGTGGGTGAGATGGGCGTCGGTGGTGACGAGATGGCATCCCGAGCCGGCAACGAGGACGACCGCGAGGCCCGTGCCATCATGGCGTTCCGCCGCGCCCAGGCCTCCGCTGTCGAGGACCACGGACTTGATCGGGCAGTCTTCGTACCCACGGCGGCGTACTGGGACGACCGGCTCGAGGAACTGCGTCAACAGTCCGATGACCATCGTCGCCACAAGCAGGAACTCGGCATCGAGGACACCGAGGAGAACGTGCTGCCGACCCCGGAATTGAGCGAGGAGTTCCGCACGCGTGGTGGCCACTGGTACTGCCACTACAACGGATCGGCCAGCAACTATTCGCTGGTGGGCCTCGCCCTGGCCGAGTCACTGCTGGCGATGGACCGGGAGCATTCGACTCCGGGTACCAGCCCCTAGGGCTCGCGTCGCCCCGAATTCAACCGATTTCGATGATCACGCTGTCTGGATGACGGCCGGCTGTCTTCCTCTACAGGGGAGTTCGATCAGTTCGCCCATGAACCACACGCAGGAGATCATCACATGAGCACCATGAACACCATGACACACATGCTTGCCGCCGGCATCGTCATTGCCATGAGCGCCGTTCCATCGCACGGGGACATTCAACTTGGGGATCATGGAGCAGGAGTATTCGTCCTGCAGGAGGATGCAGGTGCGGGTGATTCGGATTGGTCGTCAATAGCGCAGTTGGGGATGGGAACGGTCGTCGCTTCGGCCGGCAGCGATCCGGTCGGGACAGCCTGGGCCGGGTTGGACTGGCTGGAAGACGGTACTGGATTCCAGATCACCCATGGTTTCGAGCATGGGGACATCAACAACAGTTTCATCTCGTTCCAGGCACGAATGGAGTCCATGATCAGATTCGTCCTGGACGAACCGATGCAGGTTGACTACGCCTACGAGAGGGACATCGAGGGAAACACGCTCTTCTCCCTCGATGGAGCCATCAGTTTCTTCTCGGAGCCGGGCGGGTGGCATACACACACGTTCAGCAGCAACTCCATGAACGGTGTCGGCGGTCTCATACTTGAGCCGGGGGTCCATCGCATCTCCACGGACTTGGTTGGAATGACCTACGAGGGCATGGAGGGCAGTGGCGAGATGACTGTTGACATGGTGATTCTGTTCACGCCGCTTCCCGCCCCGGGGGCGTTGGCGCTGCTGGGACTGGCCGGGTGCGCTGCAGGCCGCCGCCGTCGCCGTGAATGACATGGATCCATTTGACGTGATACGACACGGCCCCCCGCATGCGGGGGCCGTGTCGTCATCATCAATAGGCTGGGCAGGATTCGAACCTGCGACCCGGCGATTATGAGTCGCTTGCTCTAGACCACTGAGCTACCAGCCCGGGGCGTATGAAGTGTAACCCAGCGGGACGTCATGGCGAAACCAGTGCCAGCAATGGCTCATGCAGCGGCCCGTTGCTGAGGATGGCGCCGCGGCAGGCCGGATCACGCTGACCGGACAGATCGGTGACGCGTCCGCCGGCGGCCTCGATGACCGCGATCGAGGCGCAGATGTCCCAGCGTGACAGAAGAGGATCGACGACGGCATCGATGCGGCCGGTGGCCAGCAGCAGGTGGGCGCTGCAGTCGCTCCAACCGCGGGTCGTGCAGGCGCGCACCAGTCGATCATGGAGTTCGATGCAGCCGCCGTCGCGGAAGTAGTCCCACGTCGTGGTGCAGACCATCGCTTCGTCGAGTGCTTCGGTGTTCGAGACTCGGGCGGGGCGGGGGGCTTCCTGGCATCGCTGCTGCCAGGCACCGAGATCGCGTCCGCCCCAGGTGGTTTCGCCCCAGGCCGGCAGGTGGATGACACCGCCGACGGGTTCGTGTTCGTACTCGATGCCGATCAGCACGCCGTAGGCGGGAACACCACGCGCAAAGGACACCGTGCCGTCGATGGGGTCGATCACCCATCGCCACGGGGAGTCACCATGGACCTCGCCATGTTCCTCACCAAGCAGTCCGTCGTCTGGATAAGACTCCAGGATCGCCGATCGTGCGTGGTGTTCGGCGGCGCGATCGGCCTCGGTGACGATCGAGCCATCGGCCTTGTGGTCGATCGCCAACTGCTCGCGACCGAAGTACTCCAGCGTGAGGCGTCCCATCTCGTCGACAAGGCGTCGAGCCGACTCGAGTCGTGTGGAAAGTTCCGTCGTGGGGATGCTCATGTGGGCATGCTACGGTGGGTCCGGATCGATCACGCGATTCGTCTTTTTTTGCCCTTGGATGCGGGTGCACCCCGCGTATTTGCCCGTAATTGCGTATTCCGCCTTCCGAGTTTGCCGGCTTGGAAGTAAGGTTGAGCATTCGGGGGGGACCGGGGCGCAACCGGTATCCAGATACATGTTTCAGACTTCGCTTCATCCAGGAGCCATGAAGATGCATTCGAACTACCTGATCGCCGGTGTGCTGCTTTCCACCACCAGCCTGTGCGCCGCCGAGGTGATCCCACCGATCTCCGAGCAGCGTGAGCAGCTGACCTGCGAGATTCTCTACGCCCCCGGGCAGGAGCCCAGCCAGGATCGCGGAGGCTACGTCCCCTGGGCCTGGACCGACGGCATCATGTTCTACGAGTTCGCCTCGAACATCAGTTCCACCAACCGCACCCGCGTCCGCAGTTCGATGAACCTCATCGAGAACGTCAGCCCGGTCCGCTTCGTGGAGCGCGAGGACGAAATCAACTACATCAACATTCAGATGCTGGGTGGCAACTTCTCCTACGTCGGCATGCTCGGCGGGAGTCAGGACCTGAGTCTCTACAACTTCAACCTGCCCTACGTGATTGTCCACGAACTGACGCATGCTCTCGGTCGCTACCACACGCAGCAGCGCAATGATCGCGACAACTACATCCAGGTCAACTCCGGCTGCATCGCCAGTGACTGCATGGGCAACTACAACATCGCCGGTTCCTACAGTTACCAGGCCTACGACTTTCTGTCCGTCATGCACTACGGCCAGTACGACTGCAGCACCGGCTGCGTGACGATGACCTGCCTTCCCGGCTACGAGCAGTACCAGAACCAGATGGGCCACACGTCCTACATGAGTACGAAGGACGTGGAGACGCTCAACTTCCTGTATCCCGGCGGCAGCCCGGATCCGACGGTGCTCTTCTGCAACGCGGACACCACCGAGGTGCAGGCCGGCGACACCATCACCGTCACCGGCGTCATCAAGAACCAGGGTGACTGGGCCGCGACCGACATCTACTCCCGCATCCAGCTCTCCGAGGACGACGAGATCACCACGTCCGATCAGTTCCTCGGGTTCGATCTCTACGACTACCTTTTCAGCGACGATTTCGCCTACATCAACAAGCAGGTGGTCATCCCCAGTGGAACGCCCGACGGTATCTACTACGTCGGGGTACTGCTGACGACATCCGACGAAGATGTCGACGAGAGCAACAACGTCTGCGTGATCCAGATCCAGGTCGGCGACGTGACCCAACCCTGCGATGGCGACATCAACGGCGACAACACCGTGAACGTGACCGACCTGCTGGACGTGATCGCCAACTGGGGTGACCCGTACGACGTGTCCGACCTGCTGACGGTCATCGGTGCCTGGGGCGCCTGTCCCTGACTTCCTGACTCACTGACTCACTCACTTCAGAACAAGGACTTGTCTTCATGAAGTACTCCTGGGCGATCGTTTTCAGCATGCTTGCCTCTGCAGGTACGTCGTTCGCCGCGACGATCAATGTTCCATACGACCAACCGACGCTCACTGACGCCGTCGCTGCAGCCGGTGCTGGTGACACCATCTACATCGAGCCGGGTGTCTACGCCGAAGGCAACATCTTCATCGGATCCCCCGACCTCACGATCACCGGTGCGGTGCATGGCGACGGATCGCCGGCGGTCACCATCGACGGCTCGGGCGTGAACGACATTCTCATCGCCATCGGCGTCGTCGGCTCCAACGGGGCGACGGTCGAGAACATCGTCTTCACGGGATCACTGGGCAACGCGCTGTGGATCTTACACATGGATCCGGTCATTCGAAACTGCGTGTTCACCGGCATCGATGCGTCGGTGCAGGGCGCCGCGATCTGGAGTTCGGATTCCCAGGCGCTCATCGAGGATTGCCGGTTCGTGGGCAACGACGCGG
>JAQWPT010000024.1 GCA_029245245.1 Phycisphaerales bacterium | reverse complement strand
TCGCCCGGCTTCGTCGCAAGATCGACGATCGCCTTCCCATCATGATCGCCAGTGCCGGCAGCGGCCTCGTGGCCCAGCTGCTTGAGCAGTCCGGGGTCGACTGCGTCAACACGTTCTCCGGTGCGCGGCTGCGTGCCAATGGCATGGGCACCATGTCGATGATGTGGCCGATTCTCGACTCCAACCGGCAGACGCTGGACTACACCCGAGAGGACATCATGCCGGCCATCACCGGCGATGCCTTCATCTGCGCGTGCCTGAACGCGAACGACCCGCTCAAGGACATGCGGATGGTGCTGCAGGAATGCAAGGACATGGGCGTGATGAGCGTGTCGAACATCGGCCCGTCGCTGTCCTACGTCGACAAGGGCTCGACGATCCGGGCCGTCCTGGAGAAGTGCGGCGTGACGATGCAGCACGAGATCGAGATGCTGGCGCTCGCCCGCGAGATGGACATGGTCTCCGTCGGCCTCGCCTTCTATCCCGAGGACGCGATCGAGATGGTCGAGCAGGCCAGGCCCGACATCTTCTGCTTTCACGCCGGCACCACCAAGGGTGGGCGCGTGGGCTACGACTCGGGCGAAACCATCGAGCAGACGGCGGCCAGGACCGAAGAGGTCTATCAGGCGGTGCGGAAGATCCACCCCGAGATCATCCTCGTGGGGCACGGGGCCGCGATGGAGACTCCGGCCGACGCCCAGTACATGCTCGATCACACCAGCGGGCACGGTTTCTGGACCGGATCGTCCACCGAGCGTCTGCCAATCGAGCGGGCGGTGCTGGAGGCCGCAAGCGAGTTCACGGCACTTCGATTCGGATCCTGAGATCCAAAACGACAACGGGACACCGGCTGAAGACCGGTGCCCCGATGTCTGGATGTGCAAAGATCAGAACGGCCAGAGGCAGCCTGCCTCTTCCCAGCCCAGCAGGGCGGAGCATGCGAGGGATTCAGCGGCGCCCCAGCAGCCGCTCGTATTGGCACGGCCACGCCACATGGGGCCCGGGTCCTCGCCGAACCTCTTCCTGTAGCCTCGACAACTCGCCTTGATCGCTTCGCACCGGCACAGTGCATCGTTGATCGCAGCGGCCCAGACGCATTTCTTCCACCGGCAGAGTGCGGCTCGCATGCACTCCGGGATCCCGGTGTCCGTGGGGTTGACGTTGCAGACGGGTTCCATGCCGGGATAGGCCTGCAGCGAGAGGTGGCAGTTGAAGAACCGGTTGCAGATGCAGAACGGCCGCCCGTACGGAGCCGGGTAGATCGGTTCGCCATTGGAATCGAGGCAGAACCGATCAAATGGAGTCGGCTGTGGAGTCGGGCTCGGTGGAGATGTCTCGCCGTCGTCGACATGCATGTCCGGACCCGTTTCCAGCCCCTCGTCAAGTGATAGCAGAGCCGTCTCTGAGAAATCGATCCCGTCGATTCCCTCGAAGAAGGAGGCGTCGGCGCTGGTAGGGAGCAGGGCCCAGCCGTCGATGGAGTCCGGGTTTGGAATCGCCAGGATGGTGACGTCGATCACGTCGCCGGTTCCGATGAGCGTCCCGTGCAGTTGGCGTACATGTTCGCGGAAGCCGTCCGTGCCGATGATCGGATCACTGTCGGAGAGTCCGATCTGCTCGACGGTGGAGATGGAATCCTCGATCACCAGCAAGGCCTGCTCGCCGGTGCCGTCGCGTAGTCCTGTGACGACCTCGCCGGGAGTCATCGTTCCGTTGGCCATGATGAAGAAGCCGTCGTCCGGGTTCACAGGTGCAAGTTGGAATGCTGCGTCCATTGTCTCGTGGATCAGATCAAATGCATCGTTCGCCTGCGCGGACCCGCCGCAGTAGGCGAGGGCGGCCAGCGCGATCAGCCTTGCCGGGGGTGAATTGTGTCGCATTGCTGTTTCCTTTCAGGGGAGTGAATGAAATCGGCGTTCGTCCAAGGGATTTCGTCGGACACAATGGTGCACGCTGATGGCAGTATTGCTTCAATGCGCTGCCAAAAAACCATCAGGCGATCTTTCGCTGCTGCGGTTTGGCACGACGAAGAAGTCCATTGGGTAGACTGCCGACATGCCCCGGGATCGCACCATCGCAATCGTCGCCACCCTCGACACGAAGGGCCACGAGGTCGACTATCTGCGTTCGCAACTCGCCGAGCTCGGAACCGAGTCCTGCATCGTGGACATCGGCGTGATCGATCCGCCGTCCGTCGAGCCGGAAATCACCCGTGAGCAGGTCGCTGAAGCCGCCGGGACCACGATGGATGCCGTGCTGCAGAACCCGACCCGGCAGGAAGCTTCGGATGTCATGGTGCGTGGCGCCACGGCCCTGCTGCAGGAACTGGTGGAGCGCGGCGACATCCACGGCATCATCGGGCTTGGTGGCACGCAGGGCACGCCCAACTGCACGTCGGTCATGCGCAGTCTTCCCTATGGATTTCCGAAGGTCATGGTCTCGACCATGGCCTCAGGTGATGTCGGCGCATTCGTAGACATCAAGGACATCACGATGATGTTCTCCGTGGCCGACATCCTCGGCCTGAACCCGTTGACACGACGCATCCTCGCCAATGCGGCGGGAGCAGCGCATGGCATGGCCATGGCCAGTGCACGGGTCGAAGTCGCGCCAGATGATCGCAAGGTGATCGGCATGACGAACCTCGGTGTGCTCACCGACGGCGCGATGAAGGCCATGGCCATGCTCGAAGCGCGGGGCTACGAAGTCATCGTGTTCCACGCCGTCGGGTCCGGTGGTCGCGCAATGGAACAACTCATGCGCGAAGGAGTCATCCACGGCGTGTTCGACTACGCCATGGGGGAGATCAGCGATGAACTCTTCGGTGGCTTCCGCGCCGCCGACGCCAATCGTCTCACCGTGGCCGGTGCACTCGGTCTGCCTCAGGTCATCTGCCCCGGTGGATCCGAGCACATCGGCCTGTTCGTCGAGCCCAACACCGTTCCCGAGGAGTGGGCTGGGTGGACGCACGTGTTCCACAACCCGGTGGTCTACGTTCCACGGCTGTCAGCCGAGCAGATGGAACGCATCGGGGCCGAGGTGGGCAGTCGACTGGCATCGACGAGCGGACCGGCGGTGCTGATGATTCCCACCCGCGGCGTCAGCCGGTATTCCATCGAGGGTGGGCCGCTGCATGATCCCGAGGGTGACAGGCGGTTCTTTGCCGCCCTGCACGAACACTGTCCGTCACAGATCGAAGTCGTTGATGTCGATGCTGGAGTCGAGGACGACGCCTTCGTCGAAGCCTGCGTCGATCGACTCGATGCCATGATGCGAGCCTGAGCAGGCTCAGGCCGCCGGGGCCTTCTTCCCGCGGCGCGAGAGCCAGCACCCGATGTGGACACCGATCCAGGCGGCGGCGAGCCCCAGCGTGATCGATCCGACCACGCTGATCAGGGCGTTGACGACCTCGCCCTTCTCCAGCAACTGGACCGTGAGCAGGCAGAAGGCGCTGAAGGTGGTGTAGGCGCCGAGGAAGCCGGTGATCATCAGGGCGGACCCGATCTGCAGGGCGGTCTCGCATCGCAGTATGTCGACCGCGGGGAGCGTCGGATCTCCATCGGGCCACCACGGAAGGTGTTGAAGTCGTTTCGCATGCGGCAGGTGCTGAAGCCGGCTTCCACCATTTCGATTGAGTGAACTCTCCATGCGGCTGAAGATGATGCCGATGAGCAGGGAGCCCACCACGTTCACGATTCCCAGCGAGACGTAGGCTGGAAGTCCGACCGTGCCGTGCATGAGCGACATCGTTCCTTCGCGTGCGAGGGCGCCGAATCCGCCACCAACGGCGATGCAGAAGATGATGGACATGAGCCGCATCATGCCAGGACACCTCCGAGGCTCAGGCCGCCCCAGGCAGCCAGCGTGGCCAGGATCACGCTGGCGACGATGTTGAACCCCAGCAGCACCGGTCGGTGGTAGAGCAGGAAGAGGTTGTCGAGGCTGAACGTGCTGAAGGTGGTGTAGCCACCGCAGAACCCGATGACGAACAGGCTCATTCCCATGCTGAAGTCCTGCGTGTCCTGGAAGTGCTGCAGGACCGAGAGGTGCTTCGCCTTGTCGATGAGCTCAAGGCCGTCGAGCCAGCCGAAACTGAGCCCGATCAGGAAACTACCGATGATGTTCACGATGAAGATCGCCATCCAGCCCGGCAGGGTCGTCCACCGTTCCGCCGCCTTCTGGCATCCGAACCGTGACAGCGCACCGCTGGCGCCGCCGAGCATCACCATGAGCATGCTGGCCAGGATCGTCATTTCTTTGGGATTTCTTCGAAGGGAACATCGATCGTGGGAAGTGGGAACGCCTCGCTCGGGAGGTGTTCGGCGGCCATGATCCGTTTCATTTCTTCGACGATGTCCGGGTGCTGCTTCGCGACGTTGGT
Source organism: Phycisphaerales bacterium (assembly GCA_029245245.1). Classification (GTDB taxonomy): domain Bacteria; phylum Planctomycetota; class Phycisphaerae; order Phycisphaerales; family SM1A02; genus UBA854. Next base: position 1,374 of record JAQWPT010000024.1, on the reverse strand, counting down.
CGTTTCTCCGGGATCCGACTCGAGGTCGTAGAGCACGATGGTGTCGTCACCCTGCTTGAGGCGGAGCCGCAGCGCCTTCCAGCGTCCCTTGCGGACGGCCTGCTTGTTGATGTATTCCCAGTACAGGTGGTCGCGATCGACGGTCCCGGTCTTCCCGGTGAGTACGGGCACGAGATCACGTCCGTCGTGTCCAACGGGAGCGGTGGCGCCGGTGATCGTGCAGATCGTCGGCAGGTGATCCTGGAAACTCGAGGGAACATCGCTGGTGCTGCCCGGTGCGACGCGTCCCGGCCAGCGGACGATCATGGGAACGCGGATGCCGCCCTCGTAGAGTGATCCCTTCAATCCTCGCCACGGACCCGTCGAGTCGAAGAACGCAGCATCGACGCCACCGGCCCAGGTCGTTCCGTTGTCGCTGGTGACGATCACGATCGTGTTGTCCGCGATGCCTTCTTCTTCGAGGGCCTGCATGAGCTGGCCGATTTCCCGATCAAGCCGGGTGATCATGCCCGCGTAGGCTGCGTTGGGCCTCGCGTGGGGAAGGTATCCCTTCTGGCCGAGGTAGTGCTCCGTGTCCCACTCGCGCGGGTAGGCCTCGGTCTCCTCGTCAGGAACCTGGATTGCCACGTGGGGAATCAGGCTCGGGTAGTAGAGAAAGAACGGTTCATCTGCATGCTCGTGAATGAAGTCGACCGCGGCATCACGCATCACGTCGCAGGAGTAGGTGCCGCTGGACCAGCGATCGGTGTAGTCAGCCTCGGACTCGAGCGGCTCGGTGATCTTCTCGTGCCCCACGTGGTACGGATTGTCCAGGGGGAGTTTCTCGCCGTTCTTCCAGAGGTGAGTCGGATAGAAGTTGTGGGCCCTGCGCTGGCAGAGGTACCCCACGAACTCGTCGAAACCCTGCTGGTTCGGATGTCCCTCGGTGTCGGGACCACCGAGCCCCCACTTGCCGTAGCACCCCGTGGCGTAGCCCGCCTGCTTGAGCGTCTCGGCGATCGTGACTTCTTCGTCGGGCAGGGGGTACTGGCCCTCGGGTTCATGCTCGCCCCAGCCGCCGTTCTCCCAGTTGGCTCTGACAATCGAGTGTCCCGTGTGCTTGCCGGTCATCAGGACGCATCGGGAGGGGGCACAGACGGTACTGCCGGAGTAGTGATCGGTAAATCGCATTCCCTCGGCGGCAAGCCGATCCATGTTCGGTGTACGGATCCTGTCCTGTCCGTAGGCCCCGACCTCGTTCCAGCCGAGGTCATCAGCCATGATGAGTACGACATTGGGTTGGCGCTGCGGAGCTGGTGCAGCCAGCAGCATGGTGGTGATCAGGAACGTGGCACAGGGCATGCCCACAAGGTACCTCGGAACGCAATGAAGTTG
>JAQWPT010000036.1 GCA_029245245.1 Phycisphaerales bacterium | reverse complement strand
TCAACTTCGACTGCACCAGCGACATCGCATGCACTCCCTACGGGGGCGACACGTTCCTCTGCGTAGTGGTCGGCGAACTCGGCGGCAGCGATATCCAGAACTCACCTGACCACGAGCTCATGTGGGACAACCTGGACTGAGACACACTGATTTGGGCAGGAATTTGGGGCATCTTTGCCCCCTCTCCCTTCCTTGCCATCTGACATTAACTCTGGCACCACACCAGTTCACACGAGAGCAAGAGAGAGAACAACATGCCCCATAAATATCTAACGTGCGCCGTACCCCTCATGGCCGCAACAATGATGATCGGCGAAACCAGCGACGCGGCGACACGCCGTGTCCTGCTGGAACAAGTCACCGCCACCTGGTGCGGGCCCTGCCAATCCGTTGGCCGTGCAGCCATTGATCTGCTTGAGGACTACCCCGACAGCATTACTGGATACCAGTGCCACGGCGATGACTCCTACACGATCAGTTGGGGCAACTCCCGCATGTCGTTCTACGGAGTGACCGGCTACCCAACCGTCTGGCAGGATGGCTGGAATCAGCAGTACGGCTCCTACGGAAGCGACTCGGCCAACTACAGCAACCTCCAGTCGATGATGAACGCGTGCCTGAACAGAACGACAGACGTCGTCATCCAGTCAACGGGCGTCGAAACAGCCAACAACCTGTACGAGGTCACCTACGACATTGCTGTCGAGGCCACCGGCACGGCCCGGACCATGAAGTTCCACGCCATTCAGGTGCTGAACTACTATCCCTCGGGAACCCACTACTACAACTGCCTCATCCAGGGCAATACCGCCCCGACGATCACCCTCCAGCCCGGCGAAAGCACCCAGATCGTTCAGACCTTCGTCCTCTCCGGCGCTTCGCTGAGTGACAAGGAAAACGTGTCATACATCGCCTGGCTCCAGAGCACGGCAAGTGGCCCCCCCGCCCAGGTCTACAACTCGGACCAGCATGGGCATGGGCAACAGCCGCCGTCCACAGTCAGCGTTCCGGGCGACTACGCGACGATCACCGCTGCCATCAACGATGTCGGCCAGTACAGCACGATCAACATCGGCCCCGGCATCTACTACGAGCTCATCAATCCCGAGGGCAAGAAGGTGACTCTCCTGGGAGTTGATGGCGCCGATGCAACGATCATCGACGGCAGCGAAAGCGGCACGGTGGTCACGCTCATGAGTGGAGAGAATGAAACCATGGTGCTCGATGGCCTGACGATCCAGAATGGATACAGTTCCATCACCGGCGGGATCAAGTGCAATGGCAACCCGACGATCATGAACTGCATCATTCGGGACAATCACGCAGACTATGTCGTCGGTGGCCTTTCCAGCGCCAGCGAACCCGGCCCCACCATCTCGGGCACCCGCTTCTGCGGAAACGACATTGCCGACATCTACGGCTACTACGTCGATGGTGGCGGAAACTCCTTTGAGGAGACCTGCGACAACAACCCGGTCTGCCCGGGCGATTACGATGACAACTACCAGGTCAATGTCAATGACCTGCTGACGGTCATCCAGGAATGGGGCAACCCCTACACGGTGGACGACCTGCTGACGGTCATCGCCAACTGGGGCACCAACTGCCTGTAAGTCAGCGCTGAATCTGATTCATTCCAGCCCCCCGGCCCACTGGGCCGGGGGGCTGTCTTTTTGGCGCCTGCTCAACATGTTTTCAGGCGACGGAGCCCCACGTGGGCCGACAAGAGAACAGGCCCACCTCCAGAACCACCCCGGACACCATGCATGCCATTGAACCGAGCCAAGGCCCGCGAGATCATCTTCGGATCAGATACCCCTGCCGGCGAGACCTTCGATCTGGTCCTGCTGGCAGCGATCCTGCTGAGCGTCTTGACGGTCATCCTCGAAAGCGTGCCTTCGATCCAGACCGACTATGCCATCACCATTGATGTCCTGGAGTGGATCTTCACCATCATCTTCACGATCGAGTACGGAGCCAGGATCTGGTGTGCCGCCTCCGCCCTGCGATACATGCGGAGCTTCTTCGGAGTTGTTGACTTTCTGTCGATCATCCCCACCTACGTCAGCCTTCTGTTCCCCGCATCACACACACTGCTGATCGTGCGTGCCCTCCGGCTGCTGCGGATCTTCCGCATCCTCAAGCTCGGTCGGTACATGAAGGAAGCCTCAATCCTTCGCACCGCAATCCTCGCCAGTCGCCAGAAGATCATCGTCTTCCTGCTGACCGTTGCGATCATTCTGGTGATTGCCGCATCCGCCATGTACCTCATCGAGGGGCAGATCAACGAGAACTTCGACTCGATCCCCAAGACGCTCTACTGGTCGATCGTCACCCTGACGACCGTGGGGTACGGCGATGCAACACCCATCACGGTCCTTGGCAAGATGCTTGCAGCCATCATGATGCTCATCGGATACAGCATGATCATCATTCCCACCGGAATCCTCACGGTCGAGATGACACATGCAGCCAGGCACTCCGATGGAGGATGCCCACTCTGCCTCGACAAGAAGACCGACGCCGGAGCACGGTACTGCCGCGGCTGTGGCCGCAGGCTGACCTGAGTTCGATCAGTTCCGCTTTCGATTCAAGAGCCCGCCGATGCCGTGCAGCAGATCGTGTTCGCCGGAGAGGCGGTCGATCAGCCCACCGATCTCCGGAGTTTGAAGCAGTCGGGTCGGGTCGAAATTCGGCTTGAACTGGATCACCGGGTTGCTCGTGGTACCCGTGATCCTGACTTCACCGGTCACGGCAGCAGTCGCCAGGTGCAGCTCCTTGATGGAGATGCCCAGACTGTTGATCGGCACATCCATGACCATGTCCAGTCGGCCGGTATTGAGATCAACCTCGCCGGTCATCTCGATTCGACTCTTGTTGATGCTGATCACGAAATGGTCATACGTCATCACCCCGTTGGCGATGGTGAACCGCACCGGCTCGATCCTGGCGGGGATCGCCGTCTTGGCCCGACTGACCAGCGCCTCGAGAATGCTGAACGCTTCTGCCCTGGTATCGATCATCACTTCCCCGATGACCAGCTCCACGGTTGCATCGAGCTTCGAGACATCACCGTCCAACGGCAGATTCAACCCGGAGATTTCAAGCGTGACCGGATCCTTGATGCTCTGGAGATCCTTCAACCCCGGTCCCAGGCGAAAAAGCACGGCTCCGATGCATCGAGGAGTCACCACCAACTGCCCGGCGACCGGAATTCCGTCGACGGTCCTGAAGGCCTCGCCATCACGGACCAGGGTCGCATCCAGTGACGCCTGGGGAGTCTTCAGGTGAAGCACCCAATCGACCACGTCATCTCCACGAGGCTGCCCCTGGGCATTGAACTCAATGGTGTCACCCAAGGCAGCCGCAAGCAGTCCCTCGAGATCGGCCACGAGATCGATCGCCTCTGTTGGCAGTGAGTCGATCCTGAGTTGCACAGCGCCATTGTTGATGACACCTTCCACACGTGCTGTCCCCTGGCGAAACTCCAGTGACCCCTTGGCATCGATGGCCGAACTGTCAGCACTCGCATTGACCTGCAGATCGGCCGAAAGCAGTTCCAACGGCGTTGTCGCATCGCCATCGAGAAAGGTCACTGGACCTGAAATCCTGGCACGACCACCACGAACCACCACCGATGGCTGCAGCCCGATCTGCTCCGCTTCGACCATGACGGATGCCTGCCCCGCGACACCCACTTGCAGGAACTGGCCAAGCAGCGAGCCGGGAACCTTCACTGATCCCTGGACATCGGACAGCCCGAGTTCTTCCCCGCCCTTCCAGAGCGGCAACGCATGACATTGGACCTGCACGTTGGGCGCATCGACCACCATGCTCACGAGACCGCCCTGGTCTTCTCTTGAAATGGACGCACTGAGTGGAGACGGAAGTTCAATGTCACCCGTCAATGGGCCAAGCATGGCGGCTGGCACATCGGACATGGCGATCCGCCCCACAAGGCCGTCAAGCGAGGGGCCGGCTGAATCTGAGGATAGATCGAACGAAACCAAGCCGGCGTGCCCTGCTGCATCCAGCAGTCGGCAGGAGCCTGTGGAAACCAATGGCGATGCAGCATCCGCACGCTTGAAGGACATGGCGAGTGATTCAATACGGCTGAAGCCGGCAACCGGCAGGGGTACCTGGTCGGCAGAGACATCCATTGCTCCACGCGCAGCGAGCGGAGTCAATCCGCCGCCACTGTCGATCAATGATGCCAACGAGCCGACGATCCGCGCCGACCCATCCCCCTCGGGCCCGGTACTGCTGATCGTGATGTCGCACGCGAGGGTGCCATCGGTTCTCCATGATGCGGTCGCACTCTTCATGCCCAGGATCCGATCTCCGTCCACACCAGAACGGATCACGACGCTCAAAGCATCAACCTGGAGATCCAGCGAGGGAATACCCCCCAGTGAAACGGGCTCAGAAGAGGCCGCAGGCTGGTCCTCCGTTGACGGAGGAAGAAATCCCACCCCACCATCCGGCCAGGCCGTCAAGACCAGGTCACCACCGCATTGGACCCGCAATGGGGCCCCGGAGAGGGCGATGGGGAGCATCCCATTGTCGATGGTGGCAGAGAGGTTCACGACCTCGCCCGCTCCTGGAGTCGTGACCTGAAGGCCCTGGATGACCTGTGGCCCTCCCCAGGAGATCTCGATGAGGTCGATCACCACATCGCCGCCTGTCATTTCCTCGAATGTCGTACGGACACGGTTCTCGACGACCCCCCGGACGATGCCGGGAATGATCAGCCAGCCCACGAACACCAACAGAATCACAAGGATGGCGGAAGTCTGCAGCCAACGGCGACGTGTCCACCTGCCGCCTGCTGATTCAACCACCGGAGTCGGCCCCGTTCTGAGCCGCAACCTCGTCGTAAACGACGTTGATCTGTCCCTGCAGCGGCAACTGAAGCACAAGGATGGCCCTGAAGGTCACGAGCTGGCGGGCCACCTCGTACGTCATCTCCCCACCACTCTGCTGCAGCATCGGATCCAACCCGGTGCTGATGATTCCCTCGAAGACCGCCGGGTTCAACTGGTCGGCGTTCCGTCGACGAGCGAGCACATCTTCGCCGACGACGTCCCATGGCATGCCCGACAGCCGCTCCCTGAGATTGCGTTCAAAGAGAGCATCCGACGCGGCATTGCCACGTCCTGCGACCTCCCAGGCATCGATGAGTGATTCCATGACAAGTCCAGTCACCATGGCTTTGGATTCAGTGGATTCAAGTGCACGGATGCGATCGATGAGTTCGCGGGCACGGTCATAGTGACCCTGCAGGATCGCGATGTTCATCTGCACCCCGAGGATCTGCTTTCGAGCCTCGATGTTCGTGATCTCATGCGCCAGCAGATCCCTTTGGATGTCGAGCCTCAAGGGAGACGCCAGCGTATCGAACGCCTCATCGGAGCCCATCAGTTCCGTGGCGCTCACATCGACCGTGTAGGTTCGTTTCGGGAGCCCCGTGAGGTCACGGACCACGACACGATCCTGGCGATGGAGGGTCTCCTGTTTGAGTTCCCCGCCCACACTCTGCTCGGAAATGGACGTCTCCGAATCGACTTCAACCACCGCCGGCTCCGGCTTGGGGCTGGAATCGCAGGCGACAAGAAGCAGCGAAACGAAGGACACCAATGTGATGACGTAATGCATGGACAACAGGGTACCCCTCGAGGCTGCATGCGACCAGTATCTGCTTCATGAGGGGGGGGGGCAAAAAAGAACCCGGCCCGGGCAGGATGCCCGGGCCGGGAGAAATCACACTTGAGGAAGCAGGCCTCAGGGGCAGGACACGTTCCAGTTGGCGATGACCAGCAGCAGGTCGTCGACGGTGTAGGGAGTGCCCCACTCCTGGATGACTGCCAGGAGGTCATTGACGTTGACGACTCCACTTCCATCGATGTCGCCGGGGCAGGTGGGATTGGAATCGCCGTCGACACCCCAGATCTGGAAGTTATCGATGTTCCAGCCCGAATACTGCCATGAACTGTCAGTCGTTCCCATGACGAAGCGGATGTACACCGTTTCCTCGCCGTCGGCCTGGCTGGAGATGTCGTACTCCTGCTGGGACCAGCTGGAATCCGTGACCTCACCACTGTTGGTCCACAGGGTTGACCAGGAAGAGCCATTGGTGCTGATCTTGATCCAGGCATGGTCGTAGAAATCGGTCTCCACGTTGAGGTACCGATCGAACTTCAGGATGGTGTCCGTCAGCGACGAGCAATCGATCGCCGTGGTGGACATGTTGGTCTCTGACAGGCTGTTGGCGTAATCACCAGCAGGGTTGTAGTTGACGCAATAGGGCCCATCAGCACCACCGACTGGATCGGGGTTGCCGTACTGGCCGCCACCACCGGTGGGAGCACTCCAGCCCCATTGGCCCGAGTAGGTCCATCCGGGATCCACGTCCATGGTCCACTCGTAGATCATCACCGGCACGCCGACGGTGATGTCGACGGGCTTGGTGGTGGATCCATCGTTATTGGTCACGTTCGTGAACTGGATGGAACCCGTGTAGTTGCCGTTGCCAAGCGAGGAAGCCACGCCCTGGTCGATGTGAGCCATCACCTCGACCGTACCGCCAACTGGAATCTCACCCGACATGTCGCCGCTCATGGTGAGCCATGACACCGACTCGCTTACGGAGTAGTCGAGCGGATAGTTCTCGTAGTTGGTCAGCACGAAGGACGTCGACTCGGGAGCGAACGGGCCGCCAAGCGGTCCTTCACTGGAAAGACCGGAACCCGAGACACGCATGCCCGTGGGCGGCTGGGCCGTCCCGGAGATCACCACGGAGGGGTCGCCGAAGATATGCCAGGTGTCCAGCATGTCGATGCCCGACTGCCCGTAGGCGTCGACCATGTTGACCGAACCCATGAAGCACAGGGCACCCATGGTGAAATACTCTTCTGCAATCATCAGATCGACCATGGCATCCTGCCCACGCATGGGCTCGTTCCAGTACTGGTTGATCGTCGAGCCGTAGTGAGTGATGGCACCGGTCGGCTGACCATTGTGCGTGGCCCACTGGGTGACCTCGGAGAAGCAGTCGCCGGTGTTGTACTCGCCCACGACGCAACCGACGGTCACGATGTAGGGAAGCATCCCGGTGTTGGTCAACTGGTTGACCTCACTGTTTCCAACGGCAGCCCCGTTGGACCACCCCTGCTGCCAACCGTGTCCGGTGTACTGGATGTGGCCGATGCCGGCATTCCAGCGACTGATGAACTCGCTCATGGAGCCACTGGGATCAGCCTCCATGTTCCATTCAACGACGTCCCACTCAAGGTACTTGTCGCCGAGTACGGCCATGTGCTCATGGTCGTACTCGCCATCATCACCAGGGCCCTGGTTGGAAGCCGCGCCCTGAGCATTGTTGTACTCGTCCTTGAGGGTCCACTGCTCGGTCTCGTAGGTAATGGTCCGCTCGACCTGCGTGTCGACCTGGGCGTCGTTGTTGGCACTGAAGCGACCGATCACGAGATCGGGATAGTCGTCCGAACCAGCCTGCTTGGTGTAGTTGGGGTCGGAAAGACCGCCGGCCGATGTGGAGGCCGGAATGTGGGCAGAATCGCCGACAAGCAGCACGTACACGAGGTCCGTACCGCTGTACATGCTCCCGATGTAGCTGTGAATCTGGGACCAGGTGCTGCCCACGGTGCTCACATCGACCAGCGACGTGGCGATGCCGATCGAGTTCTTGTGGTCAACGAACGGGCCCATGTTGTCCATGAACTGGGGAGCCGAGATCACGATCATGCTGCCTTCTTCGATGATCGGATTCGAGCGGAGATCACGGTTGTAGTTCAGGAAGTGATTGGAGTAGATCGTGTGGAAGGCGTTGCCACCGTCATGCTTCTTCCCGTCGTTGGGAAGGATATTCATGCGGCTGGGGCCGACGTTGTCCACGGCGACCGTCATGTTCTTCCAGACCCGGAGGGTGCCCGTAACAGGGTTGTACTGGAAGGGGTTGACTCGCACGGTGACCCCGCGGTTGGATCGCAGGATGTAGGGATCAGAGAGCTCGGCCACGCTGGCGGGCCAGAAGGCGTTCTCGTCGTAGGCCTTGTCAAAGGTGTAGGGCACGGTTGCCGGGGACACTGTCCGCAGGATGCTGCCCTTGGAGGGCACGATATCGATCCCCTGGATGTCCTCGTATTCCCCGCCGATCAGCACGGCTTCCATGTCCGCGGTGTTGGGAATGATGATGCTCCGGGAAACCCGCGGGAGCGAGGGGTAGCCGGCGTCAAGGCGATTGACTTCGCCTGGAAGCGCCACGGAGGTGTAGGCATGCTCACCGACCTTGACGGTCTTCTGAGTGCCTTCACTGAAGTCGTAGTGCAGCACGATGCTGCTTGCATCATCCTGGATGACATCGATGTTGACGGACTCTCCGGCAGTGGCAACTGTGGCCAGGCCGAGACCCGTTACGACACCTGCTGCCAGCAGGCTGAGGGGTGTATGAATACGCACGTGCTCTCTCCAGTTGTTCAGTTCGGTGGTGATACCAGTCTGAGATCAGCCAGAAGGCTGATCTGGTCCCCCGTTCAATCTCACGACCCTTGAGAGTACCCCCTACAGGGAGGCAGACAAGCGAAAATGGCCCCGCAAATGGGGATTCAAGCCCATTTTCCACCCACCCAAGCCAACCATGACCATTAATGATCGACTGAGGGTAGAAAGAACCGATGCGCTAGGGCATACTGGAGAGCGGAGCACGAAGAATGGGGCCCCCACATGCCCCCATATGATGTCCCAAACAAGGATTCTCATGAAAATCATCCCCCTCGGCATCCTGCTTCTCCTGGCCCCCAATGCACTGGCCGCCACCATCCATGTCCCCGGCGACCACGAATCCATCCCCATGGCGATCAAAGCCGCCGCTGATGGTGACCTGATCCTGGTGGGCCCTGGAACCTGGAACCAGACCGTGAACTTCCGCGGCCTTGATATCACCCTCCAATCCACCGATGGACCGGAGGCAACCTGGATCACCCCGGACGTGGGCAGATCCTGCGTCGTGATCACCTCGGGTGAAACAGCCACCCTCGACGGGTTCACCATCACTGGCGGCACCGGCATGCCCTACCTCGGCTCCCTCGTCGGCGGCGGCATCTGCATCGAGTCGTCAAGCCCAGTGATCACCAACTGCATCATCACCGGCAACTCCGCCGAGTTCGGTGGCGGCATGCACATTGCCCTGTCCAGCCCCCTCGTCGAGAACTGCGTCTTCATCGACAACACCTCGATCTCCAACGGTGGCGCCGTCCGCATCGACAACGAGTCGTACCCGACCTTCCGCCAGTGCCAGTTCGAGTCGAACCACACCGGAGATCTCGGAGGCGGCATCGCCTACGGCAATGACAGTTCCGGACTGCACGAGGACTGCACGTACGAAAGCAATACCGCGGACATCCGCGGCGGAGCGATCTACCTCGGCTGCAGTTGCAGTGCCGCAAACGTCTCCGGATCGGACTTCTGCAACAGCGTCCCGGATCACATCGTCGGCGGCTGGGTCGACCTGGGCGGGAACGACATGTGCCCCGTCTGCGGCGACGACATCAATGCAGACGGCGTGGTCGGGGTCGACGATCTGCTTCGCGTGATCCAGGCCTGGGGCAACTGCACGTGCATCGAGGACATCAACGGCGATGCCGTCGTGAATGTCGACGACCTGCTTCGAGTCATCCAGTCCTGGGGTGCCTGCCCGGACTGAGTCAGTCCGAAACGGCTGATCCCAGGGGGCGAATTCGCACATTTCGATAGGCGACTGGACCGTGGTCACCCTGCAGCCGCAGTGGGCCCACGGGGACTTCATCCGCGAACCCCCCACGCGTGGGACCGGACAGTTCCACGTCCTCATGCAGCACCTGCCCGTTGTGCACGACGCGTTCGAACCTCGCGTTGGAGATCTTCACGCCCTCGGCATCGAACCTCGGTGCTCGGAAGATGATGTCGTACGACTGCCACTGGAACGGCCGACGAGCTGCGTTGACCCGTGGCGGAGTGCCTTCATACCCGTGCGGCTCCCTTGATTCGTCCCATCGCTGGTAGATGCCGCCGCAGTCGTCATGCCTGGGCTCGGCCTTTCCATGGCTGTCGAGAATCTGGATCTCGTACCGCCCCTGCAGGTAGACGCCGGAGTTGCTGCCCTCGGGCACCATGAACTCGACATGGACCTCGGCATCGCCGTGTTCGAATGCAGACACGAGGTCGCCGCGGTGATCTTCTCCATGATTGACCAGAACGCCAGGCGACTTCACGGCCTTGGACTCGCTGGCGGCACCTGAATGAAAGTCGCGGGGGTTGGACTCGTGGGGCATGACCTGGTGCACGTTGATCCAGCCGGAAGCCTGTCGCCAGGCCTGGCCCAGGTCCTGCTCCGGCACGAGTTCGATCCAGCCGTCATCGATCACCCACAGAATGGCCTGCCGAAGGTGCTCCCGGAAAGCGGGCTCGGCAAAACTTTCGTCCGTATGGCCCCGGCCGGTGTAGAAGGCCGTTCCGCCGTCGAACACCTGACACCAGATGACGGGGTGATCCCCTTCCATCTGCTCGCCCTCGTACGAATCATGGTCCATGCGTGCCAGCACGTGGACCGAGCCGCGCGGTGACGCCCGGTAGTCGTACCACTCGTCCGTGCACGTCCAGGTGGCCGGGAGGTGCGACATGGCGGGATGCGTTCGATCCTCCACCACGATGTCCGCCTCCTGCACGCTCGGATGACTCATGAACCAGGCTCCCATGAGCTGCCCGTACCACGGCCAGTCGTACTCGGTGTCGGCGGCCGCATGAATGCCCACGTACCCACCCCCGTCGCGATACCACCCGGCAAATGCCTGCTGCTGGGCATCGTCCAGCACGTCCATGGTCGTATTGAGAAAGACCACTGCATCGAACGATGCAAGCCCGTCATGGGTGAATCGCCCCGGATCCTCGGTGTGTACGACCGTGAATGCATCGCCACCGAGCGACTGCATCGCCTTGACGCCCGGCTCGATCGAGCCATGACGGAACCCCGCGGTCCTGGAGAACACGAGCACCTGCGGCTCGGATGTGACGGCAACGTGCGTTTCGGCCTGCAGCAAACCTGCGGCCACCAGGATCAGCATCATCATGGTCATACTCGCTTCAGGGTGTCGTCCAGGTACCGCCGGACTCGGAACTCCGGACCACGGCGGAAATGAAATGCATGCCGCGCCGACCGTGGTGGACATCGGGGTAATCGCACCCCGGGCCATCGTCAGCGCCGGCTCGTATCGCCCGGGCCGCAGCCAGGTAGACGTTGGCGAAGGCCTCGATGAATGCCTCGGGATGACCCGCCGGCAATCGACAGGCAGCCTGGGCTTCTTCACAGAGGCCGGGACCACCGCGGTGGTAGGTGATGTCCGGCCCGTCGAGCGCCGTGACCAGAAGTGCGTTGGGTTCCTCCTGGTGCCACGTCAGCCCGCCGGTGGTCCCCCACACCCGGAGGCGAAGGTCGTTGCGTCCGCCGACACAGACCTGGGACGCGGTCAGGATGCCGCGAGCCCCGCCGGCGAATCGAAGCAGCACGTTCGCATCGTCATCGAGTCGGCGACCATCGATGAAACTCGTGAGGTCCGCCAGCAGCGATTCAATCTCCAGGCCCGTCACGTTGGACACCAGCTGCTCCGCATGGGACCCGATGTCACCGATGGCGCCGCCAACCCCGGAGCGATCCGGATCGGTCCGCCAGTCGGCCTGTTTCTGGCCCGTTGATTCCAGCTCGGTGGCGAGCCAGCCCTGGTTGTATTCCACGATGACCTTGCGAACCTCGCCGATCGCCCCGGATCGCACCAGGTGCCGGGCCTGCTTGACCATCGGGTAGCCCGAGTAGTTGTAGGTGACGCAGAAGACGGTGCCCCGCGCCTGCACCAACGTCGCCAGTTCATCGGCTTCGTCCGGCGTCAGTGTCATCGGCTTGTCGCAGACGACGTGGAAGCCGGCATCGACGAAGGCCCTGGCCACCGGGTAATGCACGTGATTGGGCGTGACGATGGAAACAAAGTCGATGCGATCGTCCTCGGGGCGGGCACGTTCACCCTCGAGCATGGACTCCCAGTTTTCGTAACAGCGATCCTCGGCAAGGCCAAGGTCCCGGGCGCTGGCCACCGCCTTGTCCGGCGTCGATGACAACGCTCCGGCGACGAACTCGATCTGTCCGTCAAGGGCGGCGGCATTGCGGTGCACCGCGCCGATGAAGGCGTCGCGGCCCCCGCCCACCATGCCCATTCTCAATGGTCTCTGGTCTGCAGCCATCACGGTCACGCCTTCGAGAAGGCGTCATCGAACGCCGCATGGGTCGTACGGAACGAGATGGAACGGACGTAGTCGCAGGACTCCTGGGCCCCGTGTTCCCGGTGCATGTGGGGATCCTCCCACTCGACCGAGAGCGGCCCCTCGTACCCGACACGATTCAAGGCCCGGATGATGCCGTCGAAGTCGACGTCGCCGCGGCCCACGCTCCGGAAGTCCCACCCCCGTCGATGATCGCCGAAGGGCAGGTGCGATCCCAGTACCCCCGCGACCCCGTCGCGGTTGACCGTGACGTCCTTCATGTGTGCGTGCACGATGCGGTCCCCGAACATGTCAATGAACTTGACCGGGTCCACGCCCTGCCAGAGCAGATGACTCGGATCGAAGTTGAAGCAGAACGCCTCGTGGTGACCAATGGCCTCCAGTGCGGTTTCCGTGCTGTAGATGTCGTAGGCGATCTCCGCCGGGTGCACCTCGAGGGCGAACTTCACGCCGACCTCGCTGAACACGTCGAGGATCGGTCCCCACCGGTTGGCGAAATCATCGAAGCCCTGCTTGATCTGGTCGCCGCTGGTCGGCGGAAAGAAGTACCAGTCCGGCCAGATGGAACTGCCGGTGAACCCGTTGACCACGCCGACACCGAGCCGCGCCGCAGCACGTGCGGTGTTCTTCATCTCCTCGGCAGCCCGCTCGCGGACTCCCTCGGCATCACCATGGCCCCAGACATGATCGGGAAGGATCTGGTGGTGCCGCTGGTCAATTCGATCACAGACAGCCTGACCGACAAGGTGGGTCGAGATCGACCAGCACTTGAGATCGTGAGCGGCCAGCAGGTCATGGCGACCCTGGCAATAGTCGTCCTCGGCCATGGCACGAGTCACGTCGAAGTGATCGCCCCAGCAGGCCAGTTCGAGGCCGTCGTAGCCGAACGACGCGGCCTTGGCCGCCATGTCGTCCAGGGACAGGTCGGCCCACTGGCCGGTGAAGAGGGTGACGGGTCGGTGCATGGTGTTCTCCTGCTGGGTGCAGCGGCCATCCTACAGCGCGACGGACCACTGGCGGGATCCAGCCCGCTACCATCGAGCCATGGCAGCCCCCCTCGTGATCGGCATCGACATCGGAACCGGCGGCGTACGCGTCCTGCTCGTGGACGGCCGCGATGGCTCGGTGCTCGACCGTGCTTGCGGTGACTGGCCGGTTTCGAGCCCACATCCGGGCTGGTCGGAGCAGGATCCGGACACGTGGTGGTCCGTCACCGCCACTGCCATTGGATCAGTGGTCAATCGACTCGACGATCCCGCCGACATCAAGGCCGTCGCTTTCGCCGGCCAGATGCACGGCCTCGTGCTGCGTGACGCTCAAGGGCACGTGCTTCGCCCCGCAATTCTCTGGAACGACCAGCGGACCGAACTGCAGCGGGGCGCCATCCATGACCGCATCGGCATCGCTCGCTGCATCGAGCTCACTGGCAAACCGGTGCTGACCGGGTTCACGGCCCCGAAGCTCGCGTGGGTCCAGGACAACGAACCGGACAACGCCGGCCGCATCGCCTCGATCAGTCTTCCCAAGGATCACGTGGTGTTCCGCGCGACCGGCGTGCACGCCATCGACGTGGCCGACGCCTCGGGAACGAGTTGGCTGGACATCCAGACGCGGGACTGGTCTCCCGAGATCTGCGAAGCACTTGGCGTCGATCCGCACTGGCTGCCCCCGGTCCACGAGTGCAGCGATGTCGTCGGCTCCATCACAGCCGAAGCAGCCGCTCTCACCGGGTTGACCGAGGGAACCCCCGTCGTTGCCGGGGCCGGCGACCAGGCGGCCAGCGGTCTCGCCTGCGGCGTAACCGAACCCGGACTGGTCTCGGTCACGATCGGGACGTCGGGCGTCGTCTTCGCCCAGGCCGACGCCCCTCCGCGTGATCCGAACGGCTCCTTGCACGGCTTCTGCCATGCCATCGAACACCGTTGGCACTGGATGGGCTGCATGCTTGCCGCCGGAGGCAGTCTCGAGTGGTTCCGTGACACCGTTGCACCTGGCAGTTCATTCGATGAACTCATTGATGAGGCCATGTCCGTCGTGCCCGGCAGCGAGGGCCTCTGCTTTCTGCCGTACCTCAGCGGCGAACGCTGCCCACACGATGACCCGCAGGCCAGCGGCGCCTTCATCGGAATCACCACTCGCCATGAACGTCGCCACCTTTCCCGGGCCGTTCTCGAGGGCATCACGTTCGGCCTCGCCGACATGCTGCAACTTGTTCGGGACACCGGGCAACCGGTCGAAACGGTTCGGCTTGCCGGCGGTGCCGCCCGCAGCGGTCCATGGCGACAACTGCTGGCCGACGTCTTCCAGGTTCGGGTGGAATCAGTGAACGAGCCGGACGCAACGGCGTACGGCGCAGCGATCCTTGCCATGGTCGGCGCCCAAATACATCCCGATGCTGCGTCCGCGGCCAATGCGGTGGTTCGGGTCACCGATGCAATCGACCCCTCGGACGCCGACTACTCGAAGGCCTGGTCACGCTGGCGAAGGCTCTACTCCGAACTCGCTCCCGCGATGCACCGCCTGGCCGACTAGTCGACGATTCGGATTCCTTCGACGGTGGTGCGATCGCAAAAGAGCTCACTCAAGCGACGAGTCATCGGCCCGACCTTCCCGTCCCCGATCGTCTTCCCGTCGATGCTGGTGACGGCAGCCAGTTCTCCCATGGTGCCCGTACAGAAGACTTCGTCGGCAGCATGAACCTCCTCCAACGGGATGTTCCGCACCGCGTGCTCGATGCCCTCCTGCTCGCACAGTTCAAGCACCACGGATCGGGTGATCCCCTCGGGGCACGATCGGGTGGTCGAAGTCGAGACCGCCGAGTTCTTCACGATGAACACGTGCGTCGCGTTCGTCTCGGCCATGAAGCCGTGCTCGTCGAGCATCAACGCGTCGTCGGCGCCATGGCCATTGGCCTCGATCTTGGCCATGATCGACTGCAGCAGGTTGCAGGAGTGGATGTTCTGGTTGAGCATGTGCGGAGGAGACCGGCGGATCGTGCTCGTGATGAACGCCAGCCCGCCGGTGTCGTAGACCGGGGCCTTGTATTCCGCCAGCACGATCAACGTGGGCCCGGCCTGGTTCAACCTCGGGTCCATGCCCGACGTGATCTTCACGCCGCGGGTCAACGTGAGCCGGATGTGCACGCCATCTCGCATCCCGTTGGCATCAAGCGTCCGGCGGATCTGCTCGATGATGGACTCGTCGTCCGGAATGACGTCGAATGAGACAGCCTCAGCCGAGCGTCGCAGTCGATCAAGGTGCTCCTGGAGTCGGAAGATCCGGCCCTCGTAGACACGCAGTCCCTCCCAGACGGCATCGCCTCCCTGTACGGCAGAGTCGAAGGGACTGATGCCCGCCTCGTTTCGATGCAGAAGTTCGCCGTTGATGTTGATCAGCAGATCGCGGTTGCGTTCATCGAACCCTTGCTGCATGGTCCGGTTCCTCCTGGCCTACAGCCGGTGTCGGTGCAGGTGCTCGTAGTGCTCGCAGCAGGACGCGACAAGCGGCTCGAGTTCCAAGGCAGGTCGACGCCCCCCGTGCGCGGCGGCGAGAATCCCGTCGATGCCTCGACGGAATCGTACCACCATGGCGACCAGGCTCCATCGCTTGCTCGTGGGCCGGCCGGCCAGGTCAGCATCGCCTCGTCGAAGTCCACACCGACGGCGCTGCAGAATCGACCGAGCGCACCCCTTGGATCCGAGAGCACGTCGTGCGAATCAAGTACCGGCGGAACATCACCGGTGCGTTCACGGACCTCGTCGAACAGCGCACGCTGCTGCGGCAGACCGGTGTCCTCGATCGACGGGTTCGGCGTCCGGGCATGCAACGAAGCGACCATGGCCCGGGGATCGCGGACCAGGAAGCAGTTGGTCACCGAGGCAAGCCACTCCCGATCCATGCCGTCAAGCAGGTGGTGGGCCATGTGCTTCTGATAGAAGATTTCCTTCCCGGAGAGAACGGGCCCGGCAAGCATGCCAGCCACGCGGCCGGCATCGGCATCATGGGCGGCCAGGATCGTGTCTCGCCCCGGATGGTCCACCCCGGTCTGCACGAGGTAATGCGCGTAGAACGGCTCATCGACCACGACGGTGTCGGCCCGGTTCTCCCAGGAACGCATCATCGCGGTGGAGATGTTCCGCGGGCCGGACCACATGGCGAGGCGAATGCTCACGGCGACGCCTCCGCCTCGGGGCGGTTGATCAACGTGTAGTAGGCACGGGAGTGGTCAAGGCTCCGGTCGGCCAGGTCCTTCACCTCGGGCAGGTGCAGTTCGTGTACGTACCCTTCACGCAGTCCCTCGACAACCAGGTCGAGTGTCCTTCCGTCGGCTCCGGGGCGAAGCGCAACCACTTCCAATTCCTCGGTATCCGTTTCCGGACTTCCGTAGGGACTGTGCAGCACGTACGTATAACTGGACATGTCCCAGTCCCCCGGCTCCCCGAGGGTCTCCGGGTCGAACGAATCCGTGAACTCCAGGCGAAAACCATCGGGGCGTGCCCGCATGGTCCTGACCGCAAACGGCGCGGTCCCGCCGAATCGGACATGCTGCAGGCCGTTGCCGCGTGAACCCAGTGACGGCCACCCTCGATCGGTCATGCCGACAACGAGCACAGGCTCGTCCGACTCGACCCAGGCCAGCCTCGTGATTCCGCAGGCAAAGCCCTCCAGGAACGGGAAGCAGGCCCCCTGCCAATGCCCGTCGACTTCTTCCAGGTCCACCCGCATGACGATCGGTGCGTACTGGTCACCAACAAGGACCTGGCCCGCGAAGGGACCGAAGTCACCGCCCGTGGTGTCCCAGACCATTCCCGAGGGGGAACGGCCCATCTTGTCGTAGGGGAACCACACCGCCGGCAGTTTGAAGTGCTCGATCACACCCCCCACCTCTGGCATGGGCATGCCGTCGGGCACGTCTCCGGGATGTTCGACGCTGGAAGCCTCCAGATCGCAGGAGGCGATGCCGTGGGGATGCCCGTGGAACTCCCCGACCTCCAGGTGGCTGAGCTTGCTCGCCCCGCACCATTCACCCTGGTTGTCGGTGTAGAAGATGTCACCGTCGGGGCTGGACTCGATTCCAGCCGGCGATCGCAGGCCGGCGCTCGCCCCGTCCATGATGCCCTCGGGTGTGATGCGCACTGCCCAGCCACGCCAGTTCGCGTTTCCGAATGGCTCGTCGCCGAAGGGCTTGTTCAGGGTCACCCAGAAATCGCCATTGGCATCGCGACGAGGACCGAATGCGTACTCGTGATAGTTGCCGCT